>CAVOXZ010000009.1:0-161542 GCA_963700555.1 uncultured Chloroflexia bacterium | reverse complement strand
GTTGTGCGGGAACACGCCCTCCTCGAGGCCCCCGATGAACACGACCGGGAACTCGAGGCCCTTGGCGGCGTGGAGCGTGATCAGCGTGACCGCGTCCTTCTCCCCCTCGTAGGAATCCTGGTCCGCGACCAGCGCGGTCTCCTCGAGCAGCCGGTCGAGGGCGTCCTCGGGGGACAGGTCGTCGTAGCGGGTCGTGACAGCGCGCAGCTCGAGCAGGTTGGCCCAGCGGTCCTCGCCCTCCTCGGATCCGTCGGCAAGCATCGCCCGGTAGCCGGACTGCTCGAGGACCTCGTCGAGCAGCTCGGGGAGCGGCAGCACCCCGATCCGGCGCCGCAGGCGGGCAACCAGCGCGAAGAACTCGCCGATCGCGGTCCTCGCCCGAGTTGTCAGCCCCTCGACCTCGCCCTTGCCGGCCGCCTCGATCGCCGCGTACATCGAGTTCGCATGCGTGTCCGCCCAGCGCCGCAGCCCCTCGACGCTCTTGTCGCCGATGCCCCGCGCCGGGACGTTGATCACCCGCTCGTAGCTGACGGCGTCCGTGTCGGATCGCAGGACCCGGAGGTACGCCAGCGCATCCTTGACCTCGCGGCGCTGGTAGAACCGGGTCCCGCCCACGAGCTGGTAGCGGATCCCGTACCGGAGGAACGCCTCCTCGATGGCTCGTGACTGGGAGTTCATCCGGTACATGACGGCCACGTCCCGGGGGCGGAACCGGGTCGACTCGTCGTCGTCGGCCCGCCTCGTCAGCCAGGCACCGCGGCCGGTCGCGCCCACCAGCCCCTCGACCTGGCGCGCGATCCACTCCGCCTCCTCCTCCTCGTTGAAGGCCTCGAAGCGCTGGATCGGCACCCCGCCCTGGTTCTGCGTCCAGAGCTTCTTGTCCGTCCGCCGCTCGTTGCGCGAGACCACCGAGTGCGCGGCGTCGAGGATGAGCTGCGTGGACCGGTAGTTCTGCTCCAGCTTGACGACCGTGACCTCGGGGTAGTCGCGCTCGAAGTCCAGGATGTTCTGGATGTTCGCGCCGCGCCAGCCGTAGATCGACTGGTCGTCGTCACCCACCACGCACAGGTTCCGGTGTGGCCGCCGCGAGCGCCTTGACCCACAGGTACTGCGGCCGGTTCGTGTCCTGGTACTCGTCCACGTGGAGGTACAGCCAGCGCTGCCTGGTACCTCGCCAGCGCCTCGGGGGCCTGCTCGAACAGCTCCACCGCCTTGAGCAGCAGGTCGTCGAAGTCGAGGCCGCCCACCTGGCGCAGCCGCTCCTCGTAGCGGGCGGCCAGCCGCGCGATGACCCGCTCGCGGTGGTTGACGGCGTTCTGGGCCAGGAACGTCGGCGTCGAGCATGTCGTTCTTGGCCCGGCTGATCGCGCCGAGGATCGCGGCCGGCCGGAACTCGCCAGTCGCCGGCAGGTCCTGCTCGGCGAGGATCCGCTTCATCAGCTGCTGCTGGTCGTCGGTGTCGTAGATGACGAACCGCCGGTCGATGCCGATCGCCTCGCCGTCCCGCCGGAGCACGCGGGCGCACAGCGCGTGGAAGGTGCCGGCGTCCACGTCCCGGCCGGCGTCGCCGGCGAGGGCGGCGATCCGCTCGCGGAGCTCGCCCGCCGCGCGGTTGGTGAACGTCACCGCCAGGATCCGGCGGGGCTGGACCGCCTTGACGCCGATGAGATAGGCGATCCGATGCGCGACGACGCGCGTCTTGCCGGAACCCGCGCCGGCGAGGATCAGCAGCGGGCCGTCGGTCGTCGTGACGGCCCGTGCCTGCTCGAGGTTGAGGTTGCCGGTGATCTCCTGCGCGCGGGCCTCGCGGCGGGCGGCGATCGCGGCGGCGATCTCCTCGGGCGCCAGCGCCGGGCCTGCGGACAGGTCCGGCTCGGGCGGGAGGTCGCGCATCCAGGCGGGCTCCGCGGGCGGCGCATCGGGAGACGGCCCCTCGTCGGACACCGACGTGCCGCCGGGCGCCGGCTCGTCGTCGGGCGCGATCCAGGTGCCCTGCGCCACCGGCGGCTCGCGTCGGGTTCGGCGACGCTTCGGCGGCACGCCTGCAGGGTTGGGACTCACCCGGTCATTCTAGGGTGCGGCCGGGTTCGGACCCGTGCGGAAGCCCGAAACCGGGGGTCAGGCCTGCGGCGGGCCCCACCCGGTCGGCGGGACCGGCGGCTGGCCGCTCGCGGGGCCCTGGGGCGGGGCGGGCTGCGCGCCATACCCCGCGGGGTACCCGTACCCGGTCGGGGCCCCGTATCCGGGCATCGGCCCCTCGATGGTCACGTCGACCTGGAGGCCGCCGATCCGCCCGGCGACGAAGTTGTAGAGCGCAACCATGATCGCCGTGATGATCCAGCCCATCACGGCATAGGCGAGCCCGCCGATGACCGCAAAGATCAGGACCCCGACCACTCCTGCCCCCATGATGGCCCCCATCCCGTCGCCGCCGTACTGCGTCCCGGCCACGCTGACCAGCAGCATGATCGGCAGGAAGAAGACGAGGCTGATCACCAGCGTGATCACGAGGTACAGCGCGGCGGCGATGTTCGCGGTCCTGACGACGTCGAAGCGGCGGATCGTGACCCGGTTCATCCGTATCCTCCCTGCGGTTCGGTGGTTGATGCGAGTCTACGGCTTGGCCTCCCGCGCCGGTCGAGCCCGATGGCCCTGTCCACCCTCACCCGGCGGCCCGCATCCTGTCACACGGCACGTACGTAGCGGGCGCCGGTGGCGCACCCTCCGGCGCTCGACCGAAAGGAGGCGCGTCCGTGGCACGCGTCCGACTGCCGTCCCGCTCCCGGGTGCTCTGCGCCTGGACCATGGCTGCCGCGCTGGCGCTTCCCGCCACCGGCTGCTCTCCTGCTGACCAGGCCGCCAACGCGCCCCCGAGCGCGTCTCCGAGCCCGCCGCGCAGGGGGCAGGCCCCAGTGCCCGTCCACCAGCCCCAGCCGCGACCCCCGCCTCCACAGCCACGTTCGAGGTGAGCGACCTCACGATCGAGACTGACCCAGGCACGATCCGGCCGGGCGACGTCGTGACAGTGACGGCGTGGGTCCAGAACACCGGCTCCGCGGCCGGCACGTTCGACGCCGTGCTCACGGTGAACGGCTCGCTGACCGGCCGACGCGCCGTCGACCTGGCGGCCCGCCAGTCGGTCCTGGTGCGGATGCCGGTCCAGATCCAGGGTGGCGGTCGCTACGACCTCCGCATGGGCGATCAGCAGCTCGCCCTGCTGGTGGCGGCCCCGGCGACCTCTCCGGCGGCTTCCCCGGCGGCCCCGGCCGCGTCCCCCGCGGCGTTCACCCTGGGCACCCTGGAGGTCGCGCCGAACCCTGCCGAAACCGGTGACCGCGTCACGGTCCGCGTGACCGTCGCGAACACGGGCGGCGAGACCGGGGCGCACACCGTCCAGCTGCGGATCGACGGCAAGGTCGTCCGCACCCGGCAGGCAAGCGTGCCGGGCAGCGGCCAGGAGACCGTCGAGTTTTCCGTGCCGGCGCCCGGGGCCGGCCGCCACACGGTGTCGGTGGGCGACCTGGAGACCCGCCTGGTCGTATGGAAGATCGCCCGGCAGCCCAACGGCAAGGTGCTGGTCAACAAGGTGCGGGGCGGCTACGGGAAGCTGACGGTCAGGAACCGCGGTGATCTCGACGCCGTGCTCGTGTTCACCAAGCCGTCGGCGCCGAAGAAGGCCCTCCTGGCGGTCTACGTGCGGGCCGGCAAGAGCTCGACCGTCACGGGCATCAGGGACGGCACGTACGCCGTGTTCTACTCGGCCGGCAAGCGGTGGGACGCCTATGGGAAGGCATTCACCGCGTCGCGCGAGCAGCGCCGGTTCCAGGACACGCTGCGCTTCCGCACGACCCGCACCTCGACCCAGATCCGCTACGTCACCTGGACGTTGACGCTGCAGGCCCAGGGCGGCGGGAATGCCCCGACCACGTGGGTCGGCGAAGGCGACTTCCCGGGCGTGCCCTGAGCCCGCGGGCGCTCGTCGCCCGGGCACGAAGACACCCCCGGCGGCCGAGGCCGCCGGGGGTGTGCAGGTTGCGAAGGAGCGGGAAGGGACTAGAAGTCCATGCCCCCGCCGCCGTGCTCGTGGCCGCCGCCGGCGCCGGCCTTGTCCTTCTCCGGGAGGTCCGTGATCAACGTCTCCGTCGTCAGGACCATCGCGGCGATGGAAGCAGCGTTCTGGAGCGCGGAGCGGGTGACCTTGGCGGCGTCGACGATGCCCTTGGTGAACATGTCGCCGTACTCGCCGGCCAGGGCGTCGTAGCCCTCGCCGAGCTTCATGCCGCGGACCGCGTTCACGACGACCTCGCCGGACTGGCCGGCGTTGTCGGCGATCTGGCGGGCCGGGGCCTCGAGGGCCTTGCGGACGATGTCCACGCCGACCTGGGCGTCGCCATCGAGCTTGATCTTGTCGAGCGCGGGGATGGCCTGCAGGAGCGTGGTGCCGCCGCCGGCGACGAGGCCCTCCTCGACGGCCGCGCGGGTCGTCGAGAGCGCATCCTCGATGCGGTGCTTCTTCTCCTTGAGCTCGACCTCGGTGGCCGCGCCGACCTTGATGACGGCCACGCCGCCGGCCAGCTTGGCGAGGCGCTCCTGGAGCTTCTCGCGGTCGTAGTCCGAGGTGGTGTCCTCGATCTGCGCCTTGATCTGCGTCATGCGCGCCTTGATCTGCTCCGGCGATCCCTCGCCGTCGATGATCGTCGTGTCGTCCTTGGTGGCGACGACACGGCGAGCCTTGCCCAGGTCCTCGAACGCGACCGAGTCGAGCTTGCGGCCGATCTCCTCGGAGATCACGGTGCCGCCGGTGAGGGTCGCGATGTCGCGCAGCATCTCCTTGCGGCGATCACCGAAGCCCGGGGCCTTGACGGCCAGGACGGACACGGTGCCGCGGAGCTTGTTCACGACCAGCGTGGCCAGGGCCTCGCCGTCGATGTCCTCCGCGATGATCAGCATCGGGCGGCTCTGCTGGACGGCCTTCTCGAGGCCGGGCAGGAGGTCCGGGACGGCGCTGATCTTCTTGTCGGTGATCAGGATGACCGGGTTCTCGAGGACGGCCTCCATCCGGTCGGGGTTGGTCACGAAGTACGCCGAGAGATAGCCCCGGTCGAACTGCATGCCCTCGGTGTACTCCTTCTCGAGGCCGAGGGACTGGCCCTCCTCCACGGTGATGACGCCGTCCTTGCCGACCTTGTCCATCACCTCGGCGATGATCTCGCCGACCTCGGGGTCCGCCGCGGAGATGGCCGCGACGGCCGCGATCTGCTCGCGGGTCTCGACGGGGCGGGCGGTGCGCTTGATCTCGTCGACGACGGCCGCGACGGCGGCTCTCGATGCCGCGCTTGACGACCATCGGGTTGGCGCCGGCGGTGACGACCCGCAGGCCCTCGGCGACCATCGCCTGGCCCAGGACCACCGCGGTGGTGGTGCCGTCGCCGGCGACGTCGTCGGTCTTGGTCGCGACCTCCTTGAGGAGCTGCGCGCCCATGTTCTCGAACGGGTCCTCGAGCTCGATGTCGCGAGCGATGGTGACGCCGTCGTTGGTGATCGTGGGAGCGCCGAACTTCTTGTCCAGGACGACGTTGCGGCCCTTGGGGCCGATCGTCACGCGGACCGCATCGGCGAGGCGGTCGATGCCCCGCTTGAGCGAACGACGAGCGGTCTCGTCAAAGATGAGCTGCTTGGCCAAGTCAGGATCCCTCCGGGGTGGTGTGCAGGGTGGTAGGCGACGTCAGCGGGTGAGTCGCCGTTCGCGCTCCAGGCGCCGAGGCGACGCTCCCGCGCGCCATCGGCGCGAGGGTTTGTCAGTCCTCGACGATCGCGAGGATGTCCTTCTCGCTGACGATGAGGAGCTCCTCGCCGTCAACCTTGAACTCGGTCCCGGCGTACTTGGCGTACAGGACCTTCTGGCCCGCGGAGACGTCCATCGCGCTGCGCGTGCCGTCGTCGAGGACCTTGCCGGGGCCGACCGACAGGATCTCGCCCTCCTGGGGCTTCTCCTTCGCGGTGTCCGGCAGGACGATGCCCGACTTGGTCATCTCCTCGCGGGGCGTCGGCTTGATGACGACGCGGTCGCCCAGCGGGCGGAGCTTCGTCGAAGAGGCGCTGGCCAAGGTTCGTTCCCTCCTGTGGCAGCCGGTCTGGGCCGCCGATGGCCTGGTGGCGTGGCTCCGGAACGACCGGGGCGCGCTGGGCGCCCACGGCTGTCCGGCGATCCTCCTGGTGAGTGCCGCGCCAGCGGTCGCGACGCGGAGCCGGATGCCTGCCGGACGAGCCTGTGTCCGGTTGTTCGGTGCCCTGCGGAGTCGCGTCTCGCTCGGTTTGGCACTCTCACGTTGAGAGTGCCAACAAACTACCGGAGGCTGCCGGGAGTTGTCAACCGGCTGCGCGATCCGCGCCGACCGCGGCGGCGCTCCCCGAGGAGTTCTTGCGGGCGGTGCCGGTGGGGCGTTGGCGGCTGGGCGTCGTCCGGCGGGCGGATCAACGGTCCGGCGCGGCCGATGAACGAGCCGCCGGGCGGCCGGGACGTCGGACCGGGGGCTCGCCAGACGAACGTTCATGCCGGCGGGCGGTCCGCCCGTCGGTCCGGGCGGATGGTTGGGCCGCCAGGCGGGCGGGCACCCATGCCTGGCTCCCACCTGGCCTCCGGGCTGGCGCCTCAGCGGGTCCGCGGCCTTGGGAACGTGGTGTCGTAGGTGGCCACCAGCTCGTCGCCCAGGGACTCGACCGGAACCCCTCGCTGCTCCGCGACCCAGCGCGCCGTGATCGCCACATGCCCTGGGGCGTTCCGACCGCGCGGTGCCCCGGGCGGCGACAGGAACGGCGAGTCCGTTTCCAGCAGCAGCCGTTCGGGCGGGACCAGCGCGGCCACCTCGGCGGACGCCTCCTCGCCCCGCCGGAACACCAGGCCGCCGAACGCGATCGCGAGGCCCATCGCCAGCATCTCCTCGGCATAGTCCACCGGTCCCGAGAAGCTGTGCACGATCGCGGGCGGCCGATCACCGAACGCGGCCCGCGCCGCCGCCTTGTCGAACCCGGCCGCCCGCAGCTCCGCGACCAGCGCGTCCTGCGCGTCGCGCTCGCCGGCCCGCGATCGGCAGTGGAGGATGGCCGGCTTGCCGGTCGCGAGCGCCAGCGCGAGGTTCCGGCGCAGGTTGTCGAGCTGCGCCTCCCACGGGGAGAACATCCGGTCCGCGTCGAGCCCCGTCTCCCCGATCGCCACGACGCGCTCGTCGCGCGCCCAGGCCTCGATCGTCGCCCAACCGGCGTCGTCAGTCTTCGCCGCGTCGTGAGGGTGAATCCCCACGGCAGCGTCCACCCACGGGTGCGCCGTGACGACGCTGAGGGCGCGCTCCGAGCTGCGCACGTTCCAGCCGGGCACGAGGATCCGCGCGACGCCGGCCTCGCGCGCGGCCCCGAGCACGGCGTCGAGATCGTCGTCGAACCGATCGGCGTTGAGGTGTGCGTGGGAGTCGACGAGGCGCATCTGGGCGGCTAATGTCCCCGGGGGCTAGTCCCGGCCCAGCGCGCGGCGGATCTGCTCGACGTGATCCATCCGGTGGGGCGATCGCTCGACCCAGTTGGGGCCGCCCCGCGCGCGGGCCGCCTCGACTGAGCCATCCGACAGATTGGCCGCCGCGGCATCGATGGCCGCGGCTGCCTCCAGGGCGAGCGACAGCGCCCGCTCCGGCGCCAGCGCCCGCCACAGGGGCTCGAGCGCATCGTTGGCTCGGTCGGAGACCTCGTCGGGAACCGCGACCGGGGCCGGGTCCCCCGCGGCGATCGCGTGCTCCCAGCGCACGAGATGCCAGCGGTCCCAGAACGCGAGGTGGGCCAGCGCCATCGACACCGTCCAGCCGCCGCCCACGTCAGCCTCGAGGTCCTCGCCGGTGAGCCCGGCCGCCAGCGCTCGCAGCCGCTCGGTCGCCCGCGCGTTCGCGTCGACGAATGTCCGGTCAGTCACCTCGCATCCTCCGGCTCCGCGGCTTCGCTCTCGATCCGGGGGAACAGCGGCGTGGGCGTATCCGTCACGCGACCCGCGTCGGCGACGGCGCCCCACTCGAGCAGCTCCAGCACGTCCGGTCCGTCGTTGCCGTCAGGCCCGTATTCCCACCCATAGCCGAGCTGCTCCAGGATCCGCGGCGCCATCGCGGGCATGAACGGGGCGACCGCCAGCCCGACCAGCCGGCAGGCCTCCACGAGATCACCCAGCACGGCGCGCAGCCGCACGGCGGATCCCTCGTCTCCCGCATTCGCCTGCTTGTTGAGCGTCCACGGCTGCTCGGCGTCGACGGTCTTGTTGGCGCCGCCCACGAACTCCCACAGCTCGGCGAGGGCGTCGTGGAGGAGGTAGCCGTCGAGCTGCCGACGGTACAGGCGGAGCGTGTCCGTCCAGCCCTCGGCGAGTGGCGACTCCCCTGCCGGGCGGGGTGCCGGCCGTTCACCGCCCAGGTACCGGTTGACCATCGACACCGTGCGGTTGACGAGGTTGCCGAAGTCGTTGGCGAGGTCCGCGTTGTAGCGCCGGACGAACGAGTCCCACGAGACCTCGGTGTCACGGTCGAAGGCCACCTCGCGCAGGGTCACGTAGCGGGCCCCGTCGGCGCCGAAGGCCGCGACCACCGCATGCGGGTCGAGGAAGTTGCCGCGGCTCTTGCTCATCCGCTCGCCGCCCTGGACCAGGAGCCAGCCGTGGACCCAGACGTGGGCGGGCGCGTCGATCCCCGCCGACCACAGCATCGCCGGCCAGTAGATCGTGTGGAACCGGGCGATGTCCTTGCCGATGACGTGGAGGTCGGCCGGCCACCAGCGGTGGAACGACTCGAGGTCGTCGGGGAAGCCGGCACCGGTGATGTAGTTGATCAGGGCGTCGTACCAGACGTAGATCGTGCCGGCGTCGGCGTCCCAGGACCCGTCGGCGCGCTGGGCGGACTGCCCGTGCTCGCGGATCGGGAACGGGATGCCCCACGTCGCCCCGGCGCGGCTGATCGAGAAGTCCTCGAGACCCTGGCGGATGAACCCGAGCATCTCGTTGCGCCGGTAGTCGGGCTGGACGAAGTCCGGGTTGGCCTCGTAGTGGTCCAGCAACCGCTGCTGGTAGTTGGAGAGCCGGAAGAACCAGTTGCGCTCCGAGAGCCACTGGAGCGGCACGCCGGGGTGGTTGGGGCACTGCATCCCGGTCGCGGTCTCGTGCAGGTCCGACGGCGCCTTGAACCCCTCGGACGGGCAGTACCAGCCATCGTAGCTGCCGAGGTAGATGTCGCCGTTGTCGTAGGCGCGGCGCACCATCTCCTGCGCGGACCGGTAGTGATCGGGGTCCGTGGTGCGGATGAACCGGTCGGGGCTGATGAGCAGCGCGTCCTCGGCCGCCTTGAACAGGGCCACCTTCTCGTCCACGAACTCGCGGGGGGTCTGGCCCGCCGCCTCGGCCGACTGGGCGATGTTGACGCTGTGCTCGTCGGTGCCGGTCAGGAACCGCGTCTCGTGGCCCTGCATCCGATGCCAGCGCGCGATGGCGTCGGCGCCGATGACCTCGTACACGGTGTGCAGGCCGGGCGCGTTGTTGGCGTACGCGATCGCGGTCGTGAGGTAGAAGCGCGGGCGGTCGGACATGGCCCGGCGATGGTAGCAGCGCGGATGTGCGTGGCGGACGAGGCGCGCGTGGGCCGCGGACCGGTCGCCCGTGGGCCGCGGACCGGTCGCAGACCGCGGCCGGGCCGGGCGACCTCGGCGCGAACGATGCCTTGACGCTCAGTCACGCTTCTGTGCGCCAAGCGGCCGTCCGGGCCATGCTGACGCCCCCACCGCCCCTGATCTTGACGCAGCGTCAAGGTCGAGCGGCGAACCAGGGGGTCGCGATCGCTTCGACTCCGAAACGCTGACCCGCAGTCAAGGTCGGGGTCGGGGTGGGGTGGGGACCCGGTCAAGGCCGGGCGGGCGAGTCGAACCGGGGTGCCGACGACGGCGGCTCAGTGCCGGAAGTGGCGGCGACCCGTGACCAGCATCGCGGCGCCGGCATCCTCGACCAGCTCGAGGACCTCGGCGTCGCGCATCGAGCCGCCCGGCTGGACGATCGCGGTGACCCCGGCCTCGAGCAGCACCGCCGGCCCGTCCGGCGAACGGGAAGAAGGCGTCCGAGGCCGCCACGGCGCCCGTGGCCCCGGCCTCGCCCTGGAACTGGCGGGCCTTGTCCACGGCACCGCGGCACGCGTCCACGCGGCTGACCTGGCCGGAGCCGAGGCCCACCAGCATCCCGTCGCGGACGAGCAGGATGGCGTTGGAGACCACGCCCCGGCACAGCCGCCAGGCGAGGTCCAGGTCCTGCCGCTCCCGCTCCGTCGGCTGGCGCGAGGTGGTACAGGCCCACTCGGCCGGGTCGTCGGGCAGGGTGTCCGGCGCCGTCACCAGCACGCTGCCACCCGCCGGTCCGGAACGAGCCCAGCCAGTCCACCGCGGTGGCTGAGGCGCGCGGCGCGGCGGCATCGAGCGACGGGTCCACCACCAGGCGCAGGTTCGGCTTCGCCGCCAGGACCTCGAGGGCGCCCGCGTCGAACGCCGGCGCCACCACGACCTCCAGGAAGATCGACACCAGGCGCTCGGCCAGGGCCCGGTCCACGGCCCCGGTGATCGCGACCACGCCCCCGAACGCCGACACGGGGTCGCCGGCGAGCGCCGCCTCCCACGCCTCGAGGAGGGTCGGGCGCTCCGCGGCGCCGCACGGGTTGGTGTGCTTGCAGATGACGACGGCCGGCCCGCGCATCAGGCGGGCAAGGGCGGCCGCGGCCGATGCGTCGAGCACGTTGTTGTAGGACAGCGCCTTGCCCTGGAGCGGCGGGGCGCCCGTGGCGAAGGGGCCCTCGCCGGCGCGAGGCTCGCGATCGGTCCGGCGGTAGCGGGCAGCGGGCTGGTGCGGGTTCTCTCCGTAGCGCAGCGTCTCGACCTTGTCCATCGAGATCGTGAGGACCGGCGGGTACGGGTCCTCCGCGCCGGGCAGGCCGGGCTCCGCGGGCAGCTCTACGCCCGCCTCGGCCATGCGGCACGGCAGCTCCGCGGCGATCCGCGCGTCGTAGGCCGCGGTGTGGCGGAAGGCCTCGACGGCGAGAGCGGACCGCAGGCCCAGTGGGATCGCGCCGTGCTCGTCCAGCGCCGAGAGGACCTCCTCGTACCGGGCCGGCGCGGTCACGATGGCCACGCTCGCGTGGTTCTTGGCCGCGGCGCGGACCATCGACGGCCCACCGATGTCGATCTCCTCCACCAGCTCGTCGAACGAGAGCCCGGGCTTGCGGGCGGCGGCGGCGAACGGGTAGAGGTTGACCACGACGAGATCGAACGGGGCGATCCCGGCGGCGAGCAGCGCCTCGCGGTGGTCGGCGCGGCGGCGGTCCGCCAGGAGCCCGCCGTGGACCCGCGGGTGGAGCGTCTTGACCCGCCCGTCGAGCATCTCGGGGAAGCCCGTGACGGCGGCGACATCGGTCACCGGCAGGCCCGCCTCGCGCAGCGCCCGCGCGGTGCCGCCGGTGGACACCAGCTCCCAGCCGCGGACGACGAGGCCGCGGCCCAGCTCGGCCAGGCCGGTCTTGTCGGAGACGGACAGCAGAGCCCGGCGCGGGACCGGCATCTCGGCGTCGGCGATGGCCGGGTCGAGGGTGGCACGGCGGGCGCCGTCGGCCACGGTCAGGGCGCCGGCGAGCAGCGACGCGACCGCGGTCGGGAGCAGCCGGTGCTCGACGGGGTGGATCCGCGCCAGCAGCGTCTCCTCGGTGTCGCCCGGCAGGACCGGCACCGCCTCCTGAGCCACGATCGGTCCGCCGTCGAGCGTCGCGTCCACGAGGTGCACCGTCACGCCCGTCACCGCCACGCCGGCCGCCAGCGCGTCGCGCGCCCCGTGGAGGCCCGGGAACGACGGCAGCAGCGACGGGTGGACGTTGAGGATCCGGCCGCCGAATGCCGCCAGCACCGCCGGCCCGACCAGCCGCAGGTAGCCGGCCAGGACGACCACGTCGGGCTCGACGGCAGCCAGCGTCTCCGCGAGCGTCGCGTCGTCGCCGCCGGGGATCAGGATCGTGTCGATCCCCTGCTCCGCGGCCCAGTCGAGCCCAGGGCACGCACGGTCCGCGAACACCAGGACCACGTCGCCGCCGAGCTCGCCACGGTCCGGCTGCCGCCACGAGCGCCCGCAGGTTCGACCCGGTCCCCGACACCCCGACCGCGATCCTGCCGCTCATGCCGGGAAGGCTTCCGCATATCGCCCGCCGATCGCCTCCTCCACGTATCGGCCGCCGATCGCGGCCGCCTCGACCACCTCGCCCACGATCCAGCTCTGGATCCCGCGCGCCACGGCCAGCTCCACGGTCTGCGCCGCGGCCTCCGCCGGGACCACGAGCACCATGCCGAGGCCGCCGTTGAACGTCGCGCGCAGCTCCGCGTCGCCGATGGACCCGCAGGCCCCCCAGCACGCGCATCACCGACGGCATCGGCCACGTGGACGGGTCGATCCGGGCGCCGAGGTGCGTCCGGCAGTGCCCGTGGCACGTTGCCCGGCAGCCCGCCGCCGGTGATGTGCGCCATGCCCCGCACCTCGTGGCCGGCCGTGCTCCAGATCGGCGCGCATCGCCAGCAGATCCTTCGCGTAGATGCGCGTGGGCGTCAGGAGCACGTCACCAAGCGTCGCATCGGCATGCCCCGGTTCGACCACAGCCGCCGCACCCAGCACCCGCCTGACCAGCCCGCCATACGTCATGTCGAGATCCAGCCCGTGCTCCGCGACCAGCGCCCGGACCAGCGAGTACCCGTTGGCGTGGAGCCCGCTCGACGCCAGCCCCACGATCGCGTCACCAGCCTGTGCGGCGGACCCGTCGAGCAGCCGCGACCGCTCCCCCACCCCGATGCAGAACCCGGCCAGGTCGAACTCATCGGGCTCCATCAGCCCCGGGTGCTCCGCGGTCTCGCCGCCGGTGAGCGCGGCGCCGGCCTGGCGACAGCCATCGGCGATGCCGCTCACGAGCGCCGCCACCCGTTCCGGGTCCAACCGCCCGATCGCGATGTAGTCGAGGAACGCCAGCGGCTCCGCCCCGCTGCAGGCGACGTCGTCGGCGCACATGGCCACGAGATCGATGCCGATCGTGTCCAGGCGGCCCATCGCCTGCGCGATCGCGGTCTTCGTGCCCACGCCATCGGTGGACGAGACGATCACCGGCTCCCGGTACCCGGCGGGGATCGCCACCGCGGAGCCGAACCCGCCGAGCCCGCCGAGCACCTCGGGCCGGCGCGTGCTCGCCACCGACGCGCGCATCAGCTCCACGGCGCGCTCGCCGGCCTCCACGTCCACGCCGGAGCGCGCATACGCCCGCCGCGTCTCGCTCACGATGCGGGCGCCACCATCTCGAGCATCAGCTTCCGCTCCGATGCGTCGTACGGGACGGGCTCCGGGTAGTTGCCGTCGAAGCAGGCGAAGCAGAACCGGTCGTACGGCAGGTCCAGCGCCGCCAGGACCCCCTGCACCGAGAGGTAGCCCAGCGAGTCCGCCCCGATGAACTCGCGGATCTCGTCCACCGAGAGGGTGGCCGCGATGAGCTCGGTCTCGATCGCCGTGTCGATCCCGTAGAAGCAGGGGTGGTAGATCGGCGGCGCGCTGATCCGGACGTGGACCTCGGCCGCCCCGGCGCGACGCAGCAGCCCCACGATCTGCTTGGTCGTGTTGCCGCGCACGATCGAATCGTCGACGACGATCAGCCGCTGGCCGCGGACCGTCTCGCGCAGCGGGCTGAGCTTGACGTTGACACCACGCTGGCGCATGGCCTGCGACGGCTGGATGAACGTCCGCCCCGAGTACCGGTTGCGGACGAGGCCCTCCCGGTACGGGATCCCCGACGCCTCGGCGAACCCGGCAGCCGCCGGCGCGCCCGTGTCGGGGACGGGCATCACCAGGTCGGCCGCGACCGGGTGCTCGGCGGCCAGCCGCATGCCCATGTGGCGGCGCGCCTCGTACAGGTTCACGCCCTCCATGTACGAGTCGGGGCGGGCGAAGTAGATGAGCTCGAACACGCACAGCGCGGGCGTCGCCTCCGCGTACCGGACGCTCACCGGGTCGCAGCCCGGCTCGAGGACGACGATCTCGCCGGGCTCCACGTCGCGCACGAACCGGGCGCCGGTGATGTCGAGCGCGGCGGTCTCCGAGGCGAGGATCCAGCCGCCGGTGTCGTCGCCCCAGAGTCCGGGCTCGGCATCGCCGGGGAGCGACAGCCGGCCCAGGACCAGGGGCCGGAACCCGTGGGGATCGCGGACACCGATGACCCGCCCGGCGTCGAGGATGACGAGGCTGAACGCGCCGCGGACCCGGGGCAGGACGCGGCAGCAGCGCGTCGACCGTGTCGTCGGCCGGCTCGTCCGCGAGGAGCGCGGTCAGCAGCTCCGTGTCGGTGCTGGCGGGGAGCCGGCCGCGCCCGCCCTGGAGCTGGTCCAGGAGCTCGCGAGTGTTCACGAGGTTGCCGTTGTGCCCGATGGCGAGCGCCCGCCGGGGACCCAGGCGGAGCGTGGGCTGGGCGTTCTCCCAGACCGTGGAGCCGGTGGTCGAGTAGCGGCAGTGCGCGACCGCGAGGTCGCCCGCAAGGGACGGGATCCGGCGCTCATCGAGGACCTGGCCGACCATGCCCAGGTCCTTGTAGATCATCAGGTGGGTGCCATCCGAGACGCCGACGCCCGCCGACTCCTGGCCGCGGTGCTGGAGCGCGAACAGCGCCGTGGCCGCGACGGCCGCGGCTTCGTGCCCGCGGTTGGGCAGGACGACCCCGACGACGCCGCACATCAGCCGGCCACCTCGACGCCCGGCAGGGCTGCGTCGGCCAGGTGTGCGACCCCGCCCCCACGTTCCCATCCGAGCGCTCGCGGCAGGCCGTGCTCCCAGGCATGGCGCAGGTCGGCCACGGCCACGTCGATGGCGTCCGCGATCCGGCTCCCCCGCTCCTCGGCCGCACCCGTGGCGCCCTCGCCCGCGAGATCGACCTGGAGGCGGTTGCCACCCGTGGTGCCCAGGGCCACGACCGGCAGGCGATGGCTGACCGCCAGCTGCTCGAAGATCGCCGCGTGCCCGGGCTGCACCTCGCACAGGATCCGTGACGGGCTCTCGCCGAACAGGGCCACCGCGGGCGAGTCGCCCACCGGCAGGCGGATCCGGGCGCCGCGACCACCCCAGATGCACATCTCCGCGATGGCCACCGCGAAGCCGCCACCCGAGATGTCCTGGCAGCTCGCGACGAGCCCCCGGTCGATGGCCTCGCGGATGAAGGACTGGAGGTCGCGCTCGCGCTCGAGGTCCAGCGAGGGCGGCCGGTCCTCCGGCGCCTCCCCGGCCAGGCGCTCGTACTCGGAGCCCGCGAGGCCCGGCCCGGGCTCGCCGACCATCAGGAGCTGCGAACCATCGGTCGCGAGGGCCGGACCCACCCGACGGGCCACGTCCGTGAGCAGGCCGACGATGCCGATCTCGGGCGTGGGGGCGATCGACGAGCCGGGGGCCTCGTTGTACAGGGAGACGTTGCCGCCGGTGACCGGCAGGCCCAGGGCTCGACAGGCATCGCCGAGCCCGCGGACACCTTCCGCCAGCTGCCAGAACGCCTCGGGCCGGGTGGGGTCTCCGTAGTTGAGGCAGTTGGTGACGCCCAGCGGCCGCGCACCGGTGATGGACACGTTGCGGGACGCCTCGGCGACCGACAGGGCGGCACCCAGCCAGGGATCGATCTGGCCCACCGGCGCGTTGCCGTCGGTCGTGGCGACCAGGCCCTTGGTGGTGCCCTTGATCCGGAGGACCGCCGCGCCTCGGCCCGGGGCCGCGACCGTGTTCGACTGGACGTTCGAGTCGTACTGCTCGTAGACGGGATGGCGCGAGCTCAGGTTGGCGGAGCCGAGCAGCGCCTGCAGCACGGCACCCGGGTCCTGGCCCCGGAGCGGCAGGGTGTCCACCGGCTCGGCGGGGGCGCCGGGCGGCGAGGGCCGGCGCCGGGCGGGGGCACGTGACTCCCGGTCGAACACGATCGCCTCGCTGGCGAGCGCCCGGGCCGGCATCCGGGCGAGCTCGATCGCCCCGGGGACAGGGCGTCCCGCGGCGTCGAGGGCCCCCGAGCCGTCGGGCGCCGTCAGGACCACGATGTCGGGCTCCTCGGTGACCCGTCCGATGATCGCCACCGGCAGGTCCCATCGCTCGCAGACCGCCCGCACCGCCTCCCAGCGGGCCGGCTCGACGATCGCGACCATCCGCTCCTGGGACTCGCTGATCATGACCTCGAACGGCTCGAGGCCCGGCTCCCGGCGCGGGATCGCGTCGAGATCCACGAGGATCCCGGTCCCGCCACGATCGGCGGTCTCGCACGTGGCACAGGTGATGCCGGCGGCGCCCAGGTCCTGGATGGCGACCACGAGACCCTTGGCGATCAGCTCCAGGGTGGCCTCGATGAGCAGCTTCTCCGCGAACGGGTCGCCGACCTGGACGCTGGGGCGCTTGGAGGGGTCCTGCTCCCCGAACGTGGCGCTCGCGAGCACGGATGCCCCGCCGATGCCGTCCCGGCCGGTCGCGCTGCCGTACAGCACCACCAGGTTGCCGGGGCCGTCGGCCGAGGCGTGGGTCAGCATGCCGTCCTCGAGCAGCCCGATGGCCATCACGTTGACCAGCGGGTTGCCCTGGTAGGAGGGGTCGAACACGAGCTCACCACCGACGGTGGGCACGCCGACGCAGTTGCCGTAGCCGCCCACCCCGCGAACCACGCCGTCGACCAGGTGCCGGGTCCGCGGGTCTGACGGGTCGCCGAAGCGCAGGGCGTCGAGGACGGCGATCGGGCGGGCGCCCATGGCGAAGATGTCGCGCAGGATGCCGCCCACGCCGGTCGCGGCGCCCTGGTACGGCTCCACGGCCGAGGGGTGGTTGTGGCTCTCGATCTTGAACGCGACCGCCAGCCCGTCGCCGATCGCGATGACGCCGGCCTGCTCGCCGATGCCCGCGACGACGTCCTCGCCCTTGGTGGGCAGGGTCCGGAGCAGCGGTCGTGAGCTCTTGTACGAGCAATGCTCGCTCCACATCACGGAGAACATCGCGAGCTCGAGGTCGTTGGGCTCGCGCCCGTCGAGCTTCTCGCGGATGGCCTCGAGCTCGAGATCGGTCAGCCCGAGGGCGCGGTGGAGCGGGACGGCACCGGTGGTCATGCCGCGCCTCCGGCGGCCGCCGGCGATCGGCGCCGGTCGCGTGCCGCTGATGCGACCCGTGCTCGCCCATTCCGCCGCGCTGACCACGAGCGAGCGGATGATCCCCAGGCCGTCGTCGGAGCCGAGGATCGCCTCGACCGCGGTCTCGGGTGCGGCATCAGCCCGGCCACGTTGCCCGCGGCGTTGCGCACGCCCGCGATCCCGCGCAGCGACCCGTTGGGGTTGCCCGGGTCGTCCGGGCCGGCCACGGTGCCGTCCTCGTTCGCGTACCGCCACAGGACGCCGCCGTCCGCCTCGAGCGCGTCGAGCGCCGCTTCGTCCGCGTAGTAGCAGCCCTCGCCGTGCGCGACCGGCATCCGGAGCGGCCGCCGCTCCCCGATCTCGCGCGTGAACGGCGAGCCGAGGTCCTCGGGCAGGAGCGTCACCTGGCGGCACACGAACCGCAGGCCGCGGTTGCGCATCAGGACCCCGGGCACCAGCTGCGCCTCGGCGAGCACCTGGAACCCGTTGCAGATCCCGAGGACGGGCCCGCCCCGCTCGGCGAAGTCCGCCACCGCGCGCATGACCGGCGAGAAGCGGGCGATCACCCCGGCGCGCAGGTAGTCCCCGTAGGCGAACCCGCCCGGGATCAGGATGCCGGCGACGCCGGCGAGATCGGTCGACTCGTGCCACAGGATCTGCGGCTCGGCACCCGCGACGGTCAGCGCGTTGACCGCGTCGATGTCGCGGTTGGAGCCGGGGAACAGCACGATGCCGACAGGTGTCGTCATCCACCCGCCCCGGTCGCGGCGGGCGCGGCGGCCTCGCCAAGGGCCTCGACGGCGAACTGCTCCATCAGGGGGTTGGACAGGAGCTCGCCGGCGAGGTGGTCGACGATCGCGCGGGCTGCAGCCTCGTCGGTGGCGGCCACGGAGAGCTCCACCCGGCGCCCAACGCGGACGCCGGACACGCCGGTGATCCCGAGGTGCGGGAGGCTCCGCTCGACGGCCTTGCCCTGCGGGTCCAGGATGCCCGGCTTGGGGGTGACGTTGACGGCGTAGCGCCAGGTGCGGTTGTGCTCGCTCATCGGGCGATGACGTCCTCCGACAGGTAGCGGGCGAAGCTCGCCCCGGTGATTCGCTCGTAGGCTTCCACGTAGCGGGCGCGGGTGCCCGCGACCACGTCGTCCGGGAGCTCCGGCCCCGGCGCCGTCTTGGCCCATGGCTGCTGCTCCAGCCAGTCGCGGACGAACTGCTTGTCGTAGCTCGCCTGGGCCCGGCCCGGCTCCCAGGCCGCCGCCTCCCAGAAGCGCGACGAGTCCGGGAGTCATGACCTCGTCGATCAGGATGATCCTGCCGTCAGCCAGGACGCCGAACTCGAACTTGGTGTCGGCGAGGATGATCCCCGCCCGTTCGCAGACCGCGGCCCCGTGCGCGTACAGGGCGAGGCTGGCGTCCCGGACGTGCGCGGCCCGCGCCGGACCCACCAGCGCCTCCGTGTCGGCAAACGAGATGTTCTCGTCGTGCTCGCCGGACGGCGCCTTGAAGGCCGGGGTGAACACCGGCTCGGGCAGTCGGTCGGACTCGCGCAATCCCGGGGGCATGGCGATGCCGCACACCGAGCCGGTGGCCCGGTAGTCCTTCCAGCCCGACCCGCTCAGGTACCCGCGGACGACGCACTCGACCGGCAGCACCTCGGCCAGCCGGCCCAGCATCATCCGGCCGCGGAGGTCGGCAACGACGTCGGGGTCGCCGCCGGTGACATCGTCGGGAACGTCCGCCGGGTCGGTGGACAGGAGGTGGTTGGGAACGAGCGAGGCGGTCTCCGCGAACCAGAAGCGCGACAGGCCGGTGAGCACCCGGCCCTTGTCCGGGATCGCCGTGGGCAGCACGACGTC
Source organism: uncultured Chloroflexia bacterium (assembly GCA_963700555.1). Classification (GTDB taxonomy): domain Bacteria; phylum Chloroflexota; class Limnocylindria; order Limnocylindrales; family CSP1-4; genus CAIXZV01. The sequence goes on along the minus strand of CAVOXZ010000009.1, from coordinate 142,485 downwards.
GAACGCCGACAGCCGATCGGACGCGACCAGCAGCAGCCGGTCCTCCCCCACCCGGTAGAGGTCACGCACCTTGCCCGAGCGGACGAAGGCGTCAGCCAGCGGCATCGGATGCCTCCCCTGCTGGGGTCGTGGCCACCGGCGTGCGGCCGGCGATCGCGGCCTCGAGGGCGTCCAGCCGGGCGATGACCTCGGGGACGTGGCGCAGGACGGCCTCGTCGTCGAAGCAGGCGTCGAGGTCGGCGAGCGGCAGCCTGGCGGCAACCGCCGGATCGGTCGCCAGCACGCCGCGCAGCGACACCCGCTCGTCGGCGGCGCGCAGGGCGCTGCGCTGGACGATCGCGTACGCGTCCTCCCGCGACAGGCCGGCCGTCTCCACCAGTGCCAGGAGGACCCGCGACGATGCGTGGAGGCCGTGCCCGCGCTCGATGTTCTCGCGCATCCGCTCGGGCCGGACCACCAGCCCCTCGACCAGTCCCGTCGTCTTCGCGAGCATGTAGTCGAGCAGGATCGTCGCGTCGGGCAGGATCACGCGCTCGGCCGAGCTGTGGCTGATGTCGCGCTCGTGCCACAGCGGCTGGTTCTCGAACGCCGTCTGGGCGTAGCCGCGGAGCAGCCGGGCCAGGCCCGCGATCCGCTCGGACAGGATCGGGTTCCGCTTGTGGGGCATCGCCGAGCTGCCCTTCTGGCCACGCTTGAACGGCTCCATGACCTCGGCGATCTCGGTGTGCTGGAGGTTGCGGACCTCGGTCGCGAGGCGCTCGAGGGTGCCGCCGATGATCGCGATGGCGGCCAGGAACGCGGCGTGCCGGTCGCGCTGGACGATCTGGGTGCTGACAGGATCGGTGCGCAGCCCGAGATCCGCGAGGACCTCCGCCTCGAGATCCGGGGCCAGGTGGCTGTACGTCCCGACAGGGCCGCTGATCTTGCCGGTGGCGATCTCCGCCGTGGCCGCCGCCAGCCGCTCCCGCCCGCGCGCGACCTCGAACGCCCACCCGGCGCACTTGAGGCCGAACGTGGTGGGCTCGGCGTGGACGCTGTGGGTGCGGCCCATCATCACGGTCCGGGCCTCTCCGCGGGCACGGGCGACGAGGGCGGACGTCAGCCGGTCCGCGCCCGCGAGGAGCCGCTCGCCCGCGGCGCGCAGCTGGAGGGCGAGCGCCGTGTCGACGACGTCGCTGCTGGTGAGCCCGAGATGGAGGAAGCGGCCCTGGGCTCCGACGGTCTCCGCGACCTGGCTCACGAACGCGATGACGTCGTGATCGGTCGTGCGCTCGATCTCGGTGATCCGGTCGACGTCCACCCGGGCGTTCGCCTCGATGGCCTCGAGGGCGGCCGAGGGGACCATGCCCCGCCGCACCTGGGCGCGGCAGACGGCGATCTCCACCTCCAGCATCCGCCCGAACCGGGCTTCGTCGGACCACAGGGCGCCCATCTCCGGCAGGGTGTACCGACGGATCATCGGGCGGCTCCCGCGACCGCGTCGGCAACCGGGAGCGGCAGGTCGCGCGCGATGTCGTGACGGCGCTGCATGCCGTCCCAGGTCACGGCATCGGCCGCGCGCTCGGCCGCCACCCGCGCCGCCGGCAGGTCGGAGCCCACGCCCGTGACCGCGAGCACGCGCCCGCCGTTCGTCCCGAACCCTCCCTCGGGTCGCTGTCGCGCCACCGTGCCCGCGTGGAACACCAGCGCGCCCCCCGCGATCGCCGCCTCGATCCCGGCGATCGGGTCACCCCGACGCGGGTCGCCCGGGTAGCCCTTGGCCGCGAGCACGATCGTCACCGCGGCCTGCGCCCGGGTCGGCAGCCGGGAGGGGACGTCGGCCGGCAGGGCGCCCGCTGCCGCTCCGGCCAGCAGCGGGGCAAGGTCGGCGTCGAGGCGGGGCAGGATCGCCTGGGCCTCCGGATCGCCGAGCCGGACGTTGGTCTCGAGCAGCACGGGTCCCGTCGGGGTCAGCATGAGGCCCGCGTAGAGGAAGCCGCGGAACGGCGTGCCCCGGCGTGCCAGCTCGGCGAGGATCGGGAGGTGCACGGTCCGGATCACGGCGTCCACGGCGGCGTCGTCGAGGTCGGGCAGCGGCGAGTAGGCGCCCATGCCGCCGGTGTTGGGGCCCGCATCGCCGTCGCACAGCCGCTTGTGGTCCCGTGCGGCGGGCAGGGCAACCGCCCGCGCTCCGTCGCAGATCGCGATCACGCTGGCCTCGCGACCCTCGAGCCGCTCCTCGATGACGAGCGCCGGTGTGCCGGGCTCCCGGCCCGCGAGGAACGAGGGCACCAGCGCCAGCGCCTGGGGGGTCGAGTCGGTGACGATGACGCCCTTGCCCGCCGCGAGGCCGTCCGCCTTGAGGACCGCGAGCACCCCGTCCGCGGCGAGCTCGGCGATGTGCGCGGCGGCCTCGACCTCCTGGCCGCCGCCGAACGCCCGCCCGCGGGCCATGCGAACGCCGGCCGCCGCCGCCACGTCGTGGCAGAACGCCTTCGAGGTCTCCATCCGCGCGGCGGCCTGGAGCGGACCGAACACCGGGATCCCGGCGGCGTCGAGCGCATCCGCCACCCCCGCGCCCAGCGGCGCCTCGGGTCCCACCACCACGAGGTCCGCGGCCTCCGCCCGCGCCAGCGCCACCACGGCCGCCGGGTCGAGTGGGTCGACCGGCGCGCAGCGGACGCCCGGCTCCCCGGCGATCCCCGCGCTGCCGGGCGCGACGATGACCTCGCGCACGCCCGCCTCGCCCGCGAGCTTCCAGGCGAGCGCGTGCTCGCGTCCGCCCCCACCGAGGACGAGGATGCGGGCCGGGACGGGGAGGGTCACGCTGGGTCCTTCGATCCTCAGGCGGGCGTGCTCGGCCGGTGCCGCATCGGCCGCCAGGCCCGTTCGATGGTCTGGGTGCGCTCGGGTCCCGACGGAGACGAACACGATCGGCACCCCGGCGTGCTCCTCCAGGGCGGTCACGTAGCGGCGGGCCGCCTCGGGCAACCCGGCCAGCGACCGGATGTCGTGGATCGGCTCCTCCCAGCCCTCGAAGTCCTCGTAGATCGGGACGGCTCGCGAGAGCGCGGAGCCGGACGAGGGCCAGGTCTCCACGCGCCGGCCGTCGATCTCGTAGGCCACGCACAGCTTGATCGTCTCGATCCCGGACAGGATGTCGAGCTTGTTGAGGACGATCGCGGAGTTGGAGTTGACGGCGACCGCGTAGCGCAGCGGCACGGTGTCGAACCAGCCGACCCGGCGGGCGCGGCCGGTGACGGTGCCGAACTCGCGGCCCCGGTCGGCGATGCCGCGCCCGATCTCGTCGACGAGCTCCGTGGGGAACGGGCCGGACCCGACGCGGGTCGCGTAGGCCTTCATCACCCCGATGACCTCGTCCACCTGGAGCGGTCCGATGCCGCCGCCCGTGCAGGCACCGCCGGCAACCGGGTTGGAGCTGGTGACGAAGGGGTAGCTTCCATGGTCGAGGTCCAGCAGGGTGCCCTGGGCACCTTCGAGCAGCACGTGGTCGCCGCGTCGGAGGGCGTCCTGGACCAGCCACGTGGAGTCGTCGAGATGGGGGCCGAGGCGCTCGCCCCAGGCCAGGCCCTGCGCGACGAGCGGTTCCACCTCGAAGGTCTCCTGGCCCATGCGCTCCAGGAGCAGGTTCTTGTCCACGAGCGCCCGCGTGATCCGCTCGCGCAGGACCGGCTCGTCGCACAGGTCCTCCATCCGGAGGCCGAGGCGCCAGGCGCGGTCGCCGTAGGTGGGCCCGATGCCGCGCCCCGTGGTGCCCACCTTGGCACCCGCAAGGCGGCTCTCGTTGCCTTTGTCGAGCGCCACGTGGTACGGCATGATCACGTGCGCGCTGCGGCTGACCCGGACCCTGGCCACGTCCACGCCCCTGGCTGCCAGCATGTCCAGCTCGCGGATCAGGGTCGCCGGGTTGACCACGACCCCGTTGCCGATGACCGACGTGATGTGCGGGTACAGGACACCCGACGGGCACAGCTGCAGCTTGACCGTCTCGTCACCCACCACGACCGTGTGGCCCGCGTTGTCGCCGCCCTGGTAGCGCACGACCATCGCCGTCTGCTCGGCCAGGAAGTCGGTCGTCTTCCCCTTGCCCTCATCGCCCCACTGGAGGCCGACGATCACGGTCGCGGGCATCGCACATCTCCGGAAACAAACCGACCCCGGCGGCGGCCGGGGTCACAGGTAGACATCTCCCGCGAGTGCCCGCCGCTGGACCGGCGGGCCGGGGTCTCGAAGGTGGGAGCCCGCCTCACGGGACGGTCACCACGCCTTCCTCGAGCAACGGCGTTCTCCTCCATCGCGGGGCCGGCAGGCACCGGCCTCGAGGACCGGCCGAGTATACGCGACGGTGGCCGGCCCAGGGACTGGAATCCGGGTTGCGGATCGGGTACGAACGCGCAGCCGGGCGGACCACGCAGCGCCTACGTGACCGGCTCGGCCATCGTCGCGGGCACCGGACCCTGCAGCCGGATGTCGCGAAGTGACGGCACGAACAGGACGCTGGCGATGATGACAGCGCTGTTGAGGCCGGCCGCGATGAGCAGCGTCTCGCCGGTGCCGATGGCAGCGGCAATCGGCCCGACCACCGCGTAGCCGATCGGGTTGAGCGCGACCGATCCCAGCCAGTCGAACGAGCTGATCCTCGAGAGCAGGTGCGGGGGCACGTTGCGCTGGAGCGCCGTGATCCACAGCATGTTGCCGATCGCGAAGCCGACGCCGACCGCGAAGCTCACGGCCGCGATCGCGATCAGGGGGAGCGGCACCGCCAGCGCCGCCAGCAGCAGGCCCGCCGGCAGCACGAGGAGCTGGCAGACGACGAGCGGATGCCTGACCCGGAACCGGAGGGCGAACATGCCCCCGACCACCGCCCCGATCAATTCGACGGCCAGGATCGTGCCCCACGCCGGCGCTCCGCCCAGGGCCTCCTTCGCGACCAGCGGCCCGAGCACCAGCAGGGCGGGAAAGTAGGTGAGCTGGAACAGGCCGAACGCGGCGATCACCGCCACGGCCCAGCGGCGTGCGATGAACTCGCGCCATCCCTCGCGCAGATCGCTCACGATCGACACCGAGGCTGCCCGAGCCGCGGGGGCGAGGCGCATCGAGGCCGTCAGGGCCGCGGACGTGAAGAAGGTCAGCGCGTCGATGGCGATCGCGAGCGCCGTTCCACCGATCGCGACGACCAGCGCCCCGGCCGCGGGGCCGGCGATCGACATCACGCTGTACGAGAGCTGGACGACCGCATTCGCCTCCTGGAGTCGCGCGTCGCTCACCGCCTCACGGATCAGCCCGATCGTCGCCGGGCGCGAGAAGGCGGCTGCGACGCCGAACACCGTCTGCAGGACGGCGACGTTCCAGACGTCGGCCAGGCCGGAGACCAGCAGCACGGCGGTGGCGACCTGTGCCGCCCCCTTCACGAGGTCGCTGCCGACGAGGATCCAGCGGCGAGGGAGGCGATCGGCGAACACGCCGCCGAGCAGCACGAACACGACCATCGGCAGCTCGCGCGCGAGGAGCACGATCCCGAGATCGATGGCGCCCCCGAACTCGAGCACCGCGAAGGCGAGCGCCACCGTGGCCATGCCCGAACCGAGGCCGGTCACGGTGACCGCGGCGAGATAGCGGGCGACGCTCGGCTCCCGGAGCACGCCCAGCGACGAGGGAAGACGCACGGCGCGAGTGTAGGGCCAGTTGTGCCGCCGTTGAGCCCCACGTAAGCGCCGGCAAAGCGGCGGCCGCTAGGGTTCGGTTCCCGTCGAACCAGCCGGCCCCGCCGACCCGTCGGCCCGCCTGGACCCCCGCTTCGCTGGGGCCGGCATCTTCCCCGCCCGCCGGACGTCGATGCCCGCCGCACGCAGGATCGGCCGCAGACCAGCGCACCCGTGAGGGCGCGCGCGGACCGGTCAGAAGGAGACACGCAGGATGAACAGGGTCCTCCTCACCGGTCGCCTCACGCGCGACCCTGAGCTCCGTACCACCGCCGGCGGCAAGGCGGTGGCCCAGTTCTCGATCGCCTCCCACGAGTTCGTGGCCGGCAAGGAGAAGCCGGAGTTCCACAACATCGTGACCTGGGATCGCCTCGCCGAGACCTGCGGGCGCTACCTGGGCAAGGGCCAGCAGGTCGCGATCGAGGGCCGCCTCCAGACCCGTACCTGGGACGACGAGGCCGGCAAGCGCCACTGGAAGACCGAGATCGTGGCCGCGAGCGTCGAGATGCTCTCCGGCCGGGGCCGCAAGGACTACCGGGCCGAGACGGCGGCGCAGGCGCTCGAGGCGCAGGCGCAGGCCGCAGGCGTCGCGCCCGATGCCACGGAGCCGATGGCGGACGACAGCGGGTTCTCGGTCGCCGCTGGCGACGACGAGGACGGGGAGGAGGACGAGCTCCTCGAGGAGGCCGTCGCGGCCTGATCGCCTCCTCCCTCCGGCGGCGGCGTGGCCTCCCCCCTGCGCCGCCGCCGCTCACCCGTCAGGGCTGGCGGGACCTGGCAGCCGCTCAGTCATCGCGCGGCTTCGTGACATACAGCTGCCGCCTCGGCACCCCGGTCTCGGCGCTGACGCGGCGGGCGGCCTCGCCACGCGCCACTCCCGCGTCGACCAGCCGCTGCACCGCCTCCCGGGCGGTCCCGACCACGGCATCGCGCGCGACGTGCGGGGCAGCGGCGTCGGCCCCGGTTTCGCCGCCCGCCGCGGCGGGGTCTCCCCCACCCCGCGCCCAGCCGACGATGATGACCACCTCGCCGCGCGGGGGGATCGTTCCGTCGGCGGCGGCCATCGCCAGCTCGCCGACCGGGCCGCGCACGATCTGCTCGTGGAGCTTGGTCAGCTCCCGGCACACCGCGGCAGGACGGTCGCCGCCGCACACGGCGGCGAGGTCTCGCAGGGTGGCGGCCATCCGGCCCGGAGCCTCGAACAGCACGCTCCCCCGTTCGTCGGCGGCCAGTCCCATCAGCCGCTCGCGACGCTCGCGCCCGCTCCGCGGCAGGAACCCCTCGAACGACCAGCGCGGCCCGGCGATCCCCGCCGAGGCGACCGCCGCAAGCACGGACGACGCCCCTGGAACCGCCATCACCCGCCCGCCGGCCGCCGCCCACGTCGCGACCAGCCCGTCTCCAGGGTCGGAGACCAACGGTGTCCCGGCGTCGGTGACGAGCGCCAGGTCCGCGCCCGACGCGAGGTGCGCGAGCAGCTCGCGTTCCCGCCCGGGCGCGCTGCGCGCGTGGTAGCTCGTGGTCCGCGTCGCGATCTGGTAGCGATCGAGGAGCCGGCGCGTGATCCGCGTGTCCTCGGCCGCAATCAGCGGGACGGCCCCGAGCACCTCCAGCGCCCGGTGCGTGACGTCCCCGAGGTTCCCGATCGGCGTGGCGACGACGAACAGCGTCCCGCCAGTGCCGCCCGGCTGGTCGGCGCGATCGGCGCGATCGGCGCGATCGGCCCGGTCCGCTCCCACTACTGCGCCGCCGAGCCCGGCCGGCGCCTCGGGTACAGGTAGTCGACGCCGGCCGTGCGCGGGCCGAGCTTGGCGATCGGGGGCACCTGGCGCTTGAACTCGGACGTGGCGACCATCCGGTCCACCCGGTCCACCATCGACCGCTCGAACCCGAGCGCGACCACCTCGTCGATCGAGCGTCGCTTGTCGATCCGCCAGAACAGCAGGCGGTCGAGCTCCGGGTACGAGAAGCCGGCCTCGCTCTCGTCGGTCTGGCCCGGCCACAGGTCCGCGGACGGTGCCTTGCGGATGATCGCCTCGGGCACCCCGATCGCCGCCGACAGCTGCCGGACCTGGCTCTTGTACAGGTCGCCGATCGGGTTGAAGGCGCACGCCGAGTCGCCGAACAGCGTCGTGTACCCGATCAGCGACTCCGTCTTGTTGCCCGTCCCGACCACCAGCCCGCGCCAGGTCACGGACCGGTCGTAGAGCACCGCCATCCGCATCCGGGCCATGAAGTTGCCGCGACGCAGGGGCGCGGCCTCGAGAGCCTCGGCGCCGGCCTCACCCGCGATCCCATCGCGCCCGAAGTAGCCGTCCACCATGCCCGTGATCTCGACCACCTCCCCGGCGCAGCCGAGGTCTGCGACGACCGTCTCCGCGTCTCCGCGGGAGGCCGGCGACGAGGTCCGGTAGGGCATCATCACGCACAGGAGCCGGTCGGGGCCGATCGCCTCGGCGGTCAGGTACGCGACCAGCGCGGAATCGATCCCGCCTGACAGGCCCAGGACCGCGTTCTCGAACCCGGCCTGCCGCAGCTGGCCGCGGATGAAGGCGGCGATCGCCTGGCGGGCGATGTCGGTGTCGATCGCGAGCTCGTCCGGCAGCTCGAACAGGCCCTCGCCGGCAGGCGGCCGGCTCACCGGCCTGCCGCCAAGGTCATCGGTCGACCGCCACGTCGAAGCCGGGCTCGGACCCGTCCTCCGCGGTCGTGTCGACCGCCAGCCCGGCACGTTCGGCGATCAGGCGCCGCCACTCGCGAGCGACCAGCTCCGGTCGCTCGTCTCGCAACAGCGGCAGCGCGATCCGCTCGCGGCGGACCTCCGCCAGGTCCACGTCGACGCTGTACAGCCCTTCCTCGAACATCGGCGCCCCGAACAGTGGCGCCCCGGTCGGGCCGATCACCTCGGAGCCACCCCAGAACGAGAGGCTCTCGTCCACGCCGACCCGGTTGCAGAACACCACGAACGAGGTCGTCAGCTGCGCGTAGGTGCGCATCAGCCCGCGCCACGAGGCTGCGGTCCCCAGGCCCACCTCGTGGCTCCGCGCGAGGTCCCGACCCGGCGAGGACGAGACGTTGACCAGGATCTGGGCGCCGTCGAGCGCGAGGAGCTGCGGCGTGGCCAGGTGCCAGAAGTCCTCGCAGATCGCCAGCCCGATCCCGACACCCAGGCGCGACGGCGCCGCCCGGACCGCGCTGCCGGTGGCGAAGAACCGCCGCTCGTCGAACATGCCGTAGGTGGGCAGGTGGATCTTGCGGTGAACATGGCGCACGTCCCCGTCCTCGAGCAGGGCCGCCGAGATGAACAGCCGGTGGTCCGCCGACTCCTCCACGAACGACACGACCGCGGACAGGTCGCGGGTGGCCTCGGCCAGGGAGCTGAGGCGCGGGTCATCGAGCCGCATCGCCACCTCGGACGCAAGGTCCTGGAGCAGGTACCCGGTCAGGCCGAGCTCCGGGAACACGACCAGGCCCGCCCCCATCGCGCGCGCCTCGGCGATGAGCTCGTGGTGACGCTCAAGGTTGGCGTCGAGGTCCCCGAGCCGCGGGGCGATCTGGGCGAGGGCGATACGGAGCGGCTGCACGCGGATGAGTCTAGGTCCCCGGGGCCGATCCGCGCCGCCACTTTGCTAGGCTGGCCGGACTCGTCACCCATCCGCGGGAGCCGCCACCCGACATGCCCCGCCCTCCTCGCAACCGGTCGATCCTGGCCATGCCCCGTCTCCTCGCGTCCGTGCTGGCACTGGGGTCCAGCGTGCTCATCGTCGCCTCGTGCGGGCCTGGACCTTCGCTCACCGCGCCACCGGCCGGGGCAACTCCGACCCCCACGACGACTGCCGTCGCCCCGCTCGACGAGGTCCAGTTCGAACCCGCCGCCTGGCCCGAGTCCGGCTCGGCGTGCGGGATGCGCGGCTACACCGGGCTGCTGGGGCGGATCGAGGCGCTCAGCGCCCGGACCGTCCGCTTCACGCTGTGCGAGCCGGACGGGGCGTTTCTGGCCCGGATCGCCCACCCGGCGCTCGGGATCCTCGACACCGCGACGATCGAGCGCCTTGCCTCGGACCCAGGATCCGCCATGGCGGTCGCGGGAACCGGCCCCTACCGGATCGACCGCTGGGACTCGGATGACGCCGCCATCCTCGTGCGCGCGAGCGAGAAGCGGTCGGCCGCTGCGCGCTCCCCGACGGTGATCATCCGCTGGGCCGCGGACGCCGAGCGCCGGACGGACGATCTCCAGGCGGCGACCGTTGACGGCATCGACGCGCCGGGCCCGGTCGACCTCGAGCGGATCGCCACGCTGCCGGAGATCGTCGTGGCGCCCAGGGTCGGCCTCTCGACCGCCTACCTCGCGTTCGGGACCGGAGCCGCGTTCGACGACACCCGCGTGCGTCGTGCCATCGCCGGCGCGCTGGACCGGGCGGCGCTCGCGGACGTCGCCTTCCCCCGGGGCTCCGTCGTCCCGACCCACGTCGTTCCGTGCGCGATCGAGGGGGCGTGCGACGGTCAGGGGTGGTTCGCCTTCAACGCGCCGGCTGCCGCCGCAACCCTGGCGGCAACATCATTCGACCTCGCCGCGACCTATCCGCTGCACGTGCCGGACCAGGCGATCGCCGGGCTGCCGCAGCCCCTCGCCGCTGCCGAGGAGGTCAGGGCGCAGCTCGGTGCCAGCCTCGGACTCAGGATCACGATCGACGTCCTGGGTGTCGATGACTTCAACCGCTCCCTCGCGGCGGGCACCTTCGACGGGCTCTATCTCGCGGGCATCTCGTCCAGCATCCCTGACCCCGCGGCGTTCCTCGAGCCCCTGTTCGGCAACGGCGTGTCGGGCGCCCCCGCCGCGCGGGCCGACGGCGTGCGGGCGCTGCTGGCGAACGCGGCCGGCACCACCGACAGGGAAGCACGAACGGCGATGCTCGAGCAGGCCAGCGACGCGGTCCGGGCAACGATTCCGTTGGTCCCCCTCGTCAACGCGGGATCGGTGGTCGCGTTCCGGGCCGATGTGGCCGACGTCGTGGCGTCGCCGCTCGGCATTGACCCGCTCGGGGCGTTCACCCCGAGCGACCGGCGCCAGCTCGTGTTCATGCAGGCGACGGAGCCCGACGGCGCCTGGTGCGGCGACCAGCGCGCGGCGGACGCGTTCCGCCTGTGCGCCCTCGTGCAGCAGGGCCTGTACGGGGTGGCGCCGGGCGGGCTCGCGATCGAGCCGCGACTGGCGACGGAGTGCGTGCCCGGCGACGACACGACGACCTGGACCTGCGCCCTCCGCCGGGGTGCGACGTTCACCGATGGCGCGCGGCTCGACGCCGGCGACGTGCTCGCCACGTATGTCGCGGCATGGGACGGCGGCAGCCCGCTGCGGGCGGCGCGCCCCGAGGGCGACATGAGCGTCATCGAGGAGCTGTTCGGCGGGCTCCTGCCGGCCGACCGGGACCAGCGCTGAGGGATCCCTCCCGTCCGCGGACCGCAGGCGGGCAGGAGACCGGCGTCAGAGCGTCTGGGTGAGCCCGATCGGTTCCGTGGCCGCCGGCGTCGGCGCGTGGGCGTTCGCCGGTGGCACCTCGATCGGGAAGTGACAGGCGACCCGGTGTCCTGGCGCCACCTCCAGCAGCGGCGGCACCTCGACGGCGCAGCGCTCCTCGGCCTGGAAGCAGCGGGTCCGGAACACGCAGCCGCTCGGCGGATCGATCGGGCTCGGCAGGTCGCCCTGGAGCATGATCCGGGCGCGCTCGCGCTGGCGCTGGGGATCCGGGACCGGCACCGCCGAGAGCAGCGAGTGGGTGTACGGGTGGAGCGGCTTCTGGTAGATGACGCTCCGCTCAGCCGTCTCCACGATGTGGCCGAGGTACATGACCGCGACCCGGTGCGAGATCTGGCGGACGACGGCAAGGTCGTGGGCCACGAAGAGGTATCCGACCTGGTACTCGGCCTGGAGGTCCTTGAGCAGGTTCAGGATCTGCGCCTGGATCGAGACGTCGAGCGCCGAGACGGGCTCATCGCACACGATCAGCTTGGGACGCAGCGCGATCGCCCGGGCGATCCCGATCCGCTGGCGCTGCCCGCCGGAGAACTCGTTCGGGTAGCGGTTGTAGTGCTCGGGGTTGAGCCCGACGCGCTCCATCAGCTCCTGGACCGCGGCCCGGATGCCACCGTCCGGGGTCACGCCCTGGACCTTGAACGGCGCTCCGATGATCCCGCCGACCGTGTGGCGCGGGTTGAGCGCGTTGTACGGATCCTGGAAGATCATCTGCGCCTTGCGGCGGACCGGCACCAGCTGCTTGGTCGTGAGGCCGGTCACCTCCTGGCCATCGATCTCGATCGTGCCGCCCGTTGGTCGCACGAGCATGAGAATCGAGCGGGCCGCCGTGGTCTTGCCCGACCCGCTCTCGCCAACGAGGCCCAGCGTCTCGCCGGCGGCGAGCGTGAAGTCGACGCCGTCGACGGCCTTGACATGGCCGATGGTGCGGCGGATCAGGCCTCGCGACTTGACCGGGAAGTAGGTCCGAAGGTCGGTGACGCGCAGGATCTCCTTCGCCCCGTTCGTTTCGCTCGTCACTGGGAGCCTCCGGCCAGGACACTGTAGACGTCGCGCGAGATCTGCTGGCGCTCCTCGGACGGCAGGTGGCACCGGACCAGGTGGTCCGGGGCCGTCGACAGGATCTCCGGTCGCTCGGTGAGGCAGGCGCCGCTCCTGACCCGGTCCGAGTAGGCGCACCTCGGCTGGAACACGCAGCCGGCCGGCAGCTTGATCGGCGACGGCGGGTTGCCCGGGATCGGATCCAGCCGATCGGGCAGCACCTTGTCCATGCGCGGGATCGACGACAGCAGCCCCAGCGTGTACGGCATCTCGGGGCGGGCGTAGAGCAGCCCCGTCGGGGCGATCTCGACGACCCGGCCGCCATACATGACGGCGACGTGGTCGGCGACGTCGGCGACGATGCCCAGGTCGTGGGTGATCAGGATGACGGTGATGCCGAACTCGTCCTGGAGGCTGTTGATCAGGTCCAGGATCTGGGCCTGGACCGTGACGTCGAGCGCCGTCGTCGGCTCGTCCGCGATCAGGAGCGCGGGCGAGTTGATCAGGGCCATCGCGATCATCACCCGCTGTCGCATGCCGCCCGACAGCTGGTGCGGATAGTCGTCAACCCGCCGCTCGACGGCCGGGATCCCGACGCGTCGGAGCATGTCGATCGTCTCGCGCCTCGCCGCCGACTTGCCGATCGATCGATGGGCCGAGATGGCCTCCATGATCTGGTCGCCGATCCGGTAGAACGGATGGAGGCTGGACATCGGGTCCTGGAAGATCATGGCGACCTGGGCGCCGCGCAGCGCCTGGACGTCTTCCGCGGGCATCTTGACAAGCTCCTCGCCATCGAGCCAGATCTCGCCCGAGATCTGCGAGGAGCTCCGGTTGATCAGGCCCATGATCGCCTGCGCGGTCACGCTCTTGCCGGAGCCCGACTCCCCCACGATCGCAAGCGTCTCGCCGCGCTCGACGTTGAACGAGACGCCGTCGACCGCGCGCACGAGGCCATCCTCGGTGGGAAAGGCGACGGCGAGGTTCGAGACGGACAGGAACGGCCGCTCCGCCGGGTCAGCCGTCGTCATCAGGCGATCCTCACTCGCGGGTCGACCACGGCGTACAGCAGGTCGACGACCAGGTTCGCCACGATGATCAGCGTCGCCGTCACCAGGGTGATCCCCGTGATCACCGGCAGGTCCGAGTCGAGGACCGAGCGGATCGCCAGCGAACCGAGCCCGGGAAGGCTGAAGATGTTCTCCGAGATGATGGCGCCGCCCAGCAGGTAGGCGAGGTCAAGCCCGGCGGCGGTCACGATCGGGGTCAGCCCCGCTCGGAGCGCGTGCTTGACGACCACCGTGCGCTGCGGCAGTCCCTTGGCCCTGGCCGTGCGCACGTAGTCCTCGCCGAACGTCTCGAGCACCTGGTTGCGCGTGAGGCGCATGTAGAAGGCGGCATTGAGGGACGCGAGGACGAGCCACGGCAGGATCATCGTCTGCAGGAACTGGACAGGGTTCTCGAACGGCGAGATATACGCCGGGAACGGCAACCACCCAAGTTTCAGGATGATGAAGAAGACCAGGACAAGGCCGATGAAGAACGATGGCAGCGAGTAGCCGACCAGCGAGATCGTCATCACCAGCCGATCCGGCCATCGCCCACGGTTGAGCGCCGCGAAGATCCCCAGCGACAGGCCCGCGGCAAGCCACAGGACAAACGCGCCGATGGCCAGCCAGAAGGTGACCGGCGCGGCGCGCGTGATCAGGGTGAGCACCTGCTCGTTGCGGTTGAACGAGTAGCCCAGGCACGGGGCGTTGCAGACGATCGGCTGCGGGGAATCCGGGGAGAACGTCCGGCCGAAGAAGATCCCCTGGACGAACTTGGCGTACTGGGTCAGGGGCGGCTCGTCGAGTCCGAGGCGATGGCGGTTCGCCTCGATGATCGAGGGCGAGCACGCCTTGCCGCAGGTGAGCCGCGCCGGATCACCCGGGAGCATGTTGAACAGGAAGAAGACCGTGAGGGTCAGGAAGAACAGGAGCGCGAGCATCCCGAGGACGCGGCGAACGAGATAGGCGCCCACTCAGATCCTCCTGCCTTCCGGATGTGATGCGTCCCCGGGGAGCGGCGGTGCCGCTCCCCGGGGACGATCAGGGTGTCCGCTAGCCGATGGCTACTGCTTGATGTAGAGATCGCCGTACGGGTTGGATCCGTACGGTCCCCACATGTAGAAGGCGCCGTCGGGCCCGTTGTCGGTGGCGAGCTTGGTGCCCGCCATGAACTGCTGGAGCCCGAAGAAGCTGGGGATGACCCAGACGTTCTGCATGGTCTCCGTGTTCAGGGCCTGCCACATGGCGGCCTGCTTGGCCCGATCGGTCTCGACCTGGGCCTCCTTGACACGAGCGTTGAAGTCGGCGTCGTCGACCTGGCTCAGGTCCCAGCCACCTTCCTGGGTGAACAGCGGCGGGATGACCGTCGACGCGTTCGGCCAGTCGGGGCCCCAGCCGCCGGTGCCGAAGTCACCTGCCTGCTCGGGATCGAAGACGACGCTGTAGTACTGGCCACGCTCGATCGGGTTGGGCGTGACGGTGATGCCGGCGAGGCCGAGCGACGAAACGATGATCGCCGCCGACTTGTCGCCGACCGGGGACTGCGCGTAGTCGTACTGGATGGCGAGGTTGGTCACACCGGCCTCGGCGAGCAGCTGCTTCGCGTACTCGGGGTCACCGGTGTCCGGGATCGCCTTGCCCATCAGGGTCTCCCACATACCGGTGGGAGCGTAGTCCTGGCCGATGTTCGGCTTGACGGTGCCGTCGGCGTAGTCGCCGTAGAAGTCGCCGCCCGCGTTGAGGCGGAGCGCGCTGCGGTCAAGCGCCACGGCCATGGCCATGCGGACCTTGACGTCGGGGATCTTCTGGACGTTGACCCAGTAGTACCGGGAGTAGATGTCGTAGTCGCTGACGGCGCGGCCTGCGTACGCGGGCAGCACGGTCTGCGGATCCGCGAACACCGTTGCCAGGTTCTCGGGCTGCATGGTGCCGTACATCAGCGCGGTCTCGTCCGCGCCGGCGCTCTGGATCATCCGCTGGTCCATGATCTGCGGATCGATCCCGAAGTTGACTTCCCAGCGGTCGGGGTAGGGGGTCCGAAGATCGTCGCTGGCGGGATCCCAGTTCTCGTTGCGAACGAGGATCATCTTGCCGCCGTTGCCGGTGGTGTAGCTGTCGATCTTGTAGGGACCTGACGAGACGGGCTTGAGGTCATAGGACTCGCCCGTGTCGGCGGCCTTGGGGACCGGCGAGAAGCCGAGGGTCACGGTGTAGTTGA
Source organism: uncultured Chloroflexia bacterium (assembly GCA_963700555.1). Taxonomy (GTDB): domain Bacteria; phylum Chloroflexota; class Limnocylindria; order Limnocylindrales; family CSP1-4; genus CAIXZV01. The sequence continues at coordinate 126,942 of CAVOXZ010000009.1, read as the reverse complement.
AGTCCGCGATCGGCTGCTTGAGGTTGTACGTGATCGTCTTGCCGTCGGCGGAGCAGGTGACGGCCTTGTCGAACAGCTCCTGGCCGACGCCGGTGTACGGGCCCTTGTAGGCCGAGCTGCCGTCGGCATCGGTCGGGATGTCGAGGTACGCGATGGCGTACGTCGGGCCCTCGCTGATGACGTCGGTCGCGAACGTGCGCGACGCGCCGTAGGCGAGATCCGCGCAGGTGATCGGCGAGCCGTCCTCGAAGCTGACGCCGTCACGGAGCGTGAAGCTCCAGACCTTGCCGCCTTCGGTCGGGGTGCCGGTGTCGGTCGCGAGGTCGGGCAGCAGCGCCGAGGCGGCGGCGTTGTCCGGCGAATAGGTGTACGAGGTCAGCGATCGGAAGATCGTGGCCGAGAAGAGGGCGAGATCCTCGCCGGTGTAGGCACGCTGCGGGTCAACCCGGTTGAACTGCTCGCCGGGGTTGAGCAGGTAGATCGTGCCGCCGGTCTTCGGGGCATCGGTCGCGGGCGCGGTCGTGGGCTGGTCCGAGCTGCCGGGAGCCCCTGTCGCGGGCGCGGTGGTGGGGGTCGCGCCTCCACAGGCGGCGACCACCAGTGTGAACGCGGCGCCGAGCGTGACGGCGCGCACCCACCTCATGTTTGATCTGAGCACTCTCACTCCTCCAAAGTCTGCCGGATGACCCGGCTTCACCCGATAGTACACGCGCCGGGACGGCGCGTGTCCACGCGGGCATGGTGGTGGGTCCATGCCCACCGTTGAACGGGATGGACGGTCTAGATGCCTCTCTTCGGGTCAAGCGCATCCCGGACGGAGTCGCCGAACAGGTTGAACGAGACCACCAGGATGACGAGCACGGTGCCGGGGATGAACAGGTAGGTGGGGACGACATTGAAGTAGGAGACCGAGTTGGCGAGCATCGCCCCGAACGTCGTGTCCGGGGGGATGACGCCCACGCCCAGGAAGGACAGCGCGGCCTCGAGCCCGATGTACGCGGGCAGCACCAGCGTGGCGTACACGAGGATCGGCGCCCAGAGGTTGGGCAGGATCTCCGTGAACAGGATCCGGGACTTGCCGGAGCCCATGGCGACTGCCGCCTCGACGAACTCGCGCTCGCGCAGGCTGAGGACCTGGCCGCGCACGATGCGCGCGAGATACGGCCAGCCGAAGACGCTCATCACGAGGATCAGGTACAGGATGCGTGACGGGTTGCCCTCGGGCACGCCCATCGCGGTGAGCCGCTGGGTCAGCACGCCCGACAGCGCCAGGATGATCAGCAGCTGCGGGAAGGCGAGGATCAGGTCCATGAACCGGCCGAGGAGCGTGTCCGTCAGGCCCCCGGTGTAGCCGGCAACGATCCCGATGACCGTCCCGATGAACACCGTGATCAGCATCGCGCTGGTGGCGATCACGAGCGAGATGCGCAGGCCGTAGAGCATCTGGGCGAAGATGTCACGCCCGGTGCCCCACTCCACGCCGAGGATGTGCGCGGCACTGATCCCGCCCCAATCTGCGACTGGCCGCCCGCCGAGGTTGCTGATGGCGTCGGGGTCGAACTTGTAGGGGTCCAGGCCGACCATGCCGGCCACGACCGGGCCGAAGATCGCCGTCAGGTAGAACAGCGTCAGGATGATGAGGCAGATCATCGCGACGCGGTCCCTTCGAAGGCGCGCCCAGATGATCTGCTTGAGGCTTCGGCCGACCATGGCCGCGAGAATAACAGATCGTTTCGGCTGTCAAGCCCGTGCTGCGCGGGGGTCGGGCCGGGCCCGCGGGGTCAGTCGGGACAGGGGGTCTGATCGCCCGTCATCCCGCGCCACCGGAGGTTGGGCTGCCGGGCGGCCGTCGCCTCGTCCAGGCGGCGCACCGGGGCGGCATGGGGCGCCGACCGGACGAGCTCGGGATCGGTCTCGGCCTCGCGGGCGATCTCGATCAGGGCATCGGCAAAGGCGTCCAGCGTCTCGAGCGATTCCGTCTCGGTCGGCTCGATCAGCATCGCCTCGTCGACGTTGAGCGGGAAGTAGATCGTCGGCGGGTGGTAGCCCTTGTCGATCAGCCGCTTGGCGATGTCCAGGGTGCGGACGCCGGTCCGGTGCTTGAGGTCCGAGGCGGAGGCCACGAACTCGTGCTTGCACGCCCGCTCGAAGGGCACGTCGTAGACGCCCTGGAGCCGGTGCTTGAGGTAGTTCGCCGCGAGAACCGCGTCGTCGCTCACCTCGCGCAGGCCGCGGGCCGCCGTGGGCCCGGATATAGGCATAGGCGCGCACGAGGACGCCGGTGCTGCCGAAGAAGCTGCGCACCCGGCCGATGGACGTCGGGCGCTCGCCGGCCCGCTCGAGCCGGAAGGTCCCATCCGCCTCGCGCCGGACGCGGGGCGCCGGCAGGTACGGCTCCAGCACCCGTCGCACGCCGACCGGCCCGGAGCCCGGCCCTCCCCCGCCGTGGGGCGTGCTGAACGTCTTGTGGGTGTTGAAGTGCATGACGTCGAACCCGGCGGCCCCGGGCCGGAACCGGCCCATGATCGCGTTGAGGTTCGCGCCGTCCATGTAGGCGAGGGCGCCGGCCTCGTGGGTGGCATCGAGCAGCTCCCCGATCCGGTGCTCGAACAGGCCGAGCGTGGACGGGTTGGTGATCATGATCGCGGCCGTGCGGGAGCCAAGGGCCGACCGGAAGGCCTCGATGTCCACGCCCCCGTCGGCGGACGACGGGATGGTGATCGTGCGGAACCCGGCCATCGTCGCGGTCGCCGGGTTGGTGCCGTGGCTGGAATCCGGGACGAGGACCTCGTTCCGGTCCGTGTCACCACGCGAACGGTGGTAGGCGCGGATCATCAGCAGCCCGGTCAGCTCGCCGTGGGCGCCGGCCGCCGGCTGGAGGGTGACCGCGTCCATGCCGCTGATCTCGGCCAGCATGCCCTCCAGCTCCCACAGCAGGGCGAGCGTGCCCTGGGCCGTGGCATCGGGCGCCATCGGGTGCAGGTCCGCGAACCCGCCCAGGCGGGCTGCCCACTCGTTGAGCTTGGGGTTGTACTTCATCGTGCACGAGCCCAGCGGGTAGAAGCCCGTGTCCACCGAGTAGTTGAGCTGGGACAGGTTCACGAAGTGGCGCGTGACCTCGGGCTCGGCGAGCTCGGGCAGCTGGGCAGGCTCCGTGCGCAGCGCCGCGGTCGGGATCCGGTCGAGGGCGTCCTTGGGCGGGTGCGGGATCTTGCCCCCTCCGCGTCCCGGGGCGCTGCGCTCGAAGATCGTCGGCTGGAGCCGCTCTCCGATGACGCTCATCGTGTCCCTCCCGCCACGGCCGCGCCGAGCAGCTCATGCTCGAGCGCCGCGGCAAACCGGGTGATCTCGTCCCCGGTGGTGATCTCGGTCGCGCACACCAGGAGGCCATCCGCGAGTGACGGCTCGTCCGGCAGCAGGTCCGCGGTCGGGATCCCGGCGAGGATGCCGTGGTCGAGCAGCCGGGCGTGGACCGCTCGGGCATCCGGGACCCGGACCACCAGCTCGTTGAGGTAGGGGCCCGCGTGCATCCGGGGCGCCCCGGCTGCCTCGAGCGCCGCGGCCAGCTCGGCCGCGCGGGAGGCGCCGGTGGCGGCGACATCACGCAGCCCGTGCGGTCCGATGGCGGACAGGTAGATCGACGCCGCCAGCGCGAGCAGCGCCTGGTTGGTGCAGATGTTGCTGGCCGCCTTCTCGCGCCGGATGTCCTGCTCGCGGGCGCGCATCGTCATCACGAACGCGCGCTTCCCGTCCAGGTCCGCGGTCATGCCCACGAGCCGGCCGGGGATCTGGCGCACGAGGGCGTCCGTGCAGGACACGATCCCGAGGTACGGCCCGCCGTAGCCGAGGCGGGATGCCCAGCGGCTGACCCTCGCCGGCCGCGATGTCCGCCCCGTAGGCTGCCGGCGGTGCGAGCACCGCCAGGCTCACGGGCTCGATCACCGACACGAACAGGGCGCCCGCGCCGTGGGCAAGCCGCCCGACCTCGCGGCATGTCCTCGATCAGGCCCAGGACGTTGGGCTGCGCGGCCACCACGCCGGCGACGGGCCGGTCGGTGTCGCCCAGGAGCCGGGCGAGCGCGTCCAGGTCCGTCGTGCCTGCCGTCGGGCCTCCGGCGACCAGCGGCACCTCGTCCACGCTGAGACCGGCGCCCTCGGCGTAGGTCTCCAGCGTCGCACGGTAGTGGGGGTGGACCCCTCGCGAGATCAGGATCCGCTCGCGCCGGGTCGCCCGGCAGGTCATCAGCGCGGCCTCGGCCGTGGCCGCTCCCCCGTCGTAGTGGGACGCCGAGACGACATCGAGCCCGGTGAGCGCCGCCAGGAGGCTCTGGTACTCGTAGATGCTCTGGAGCGTGCCCTGGGACACCTCGGGCTGGTACGGCGTGTAGGCCGTGTACCACTCGCCGCGGAGGAGCATCTGGTCCACCACCGCGGGCGTCCAGTGACGGTAGGCACCCGCGCCCAGGAAGGAGGCGAGCTCCGTCCGGTTGCGCCCCGCCATGGCCCGGAGACGGGCCGTCAGCAGGAGCTCGGGCTCGGGCTCGTCGAGCGCGAGGGGGCCGGACCGGAGGGCTTCGGGGATGTCCTCGAACAGGTCATCCACCGAGTCGACGCCGATCGCCTCGAGCATCCTCGCTCGATCATCGGCCGCATGCGGGCCATAGGGCATCGGTCAGGCCTCGGCGACGATCTGCTCGTAGGCCGCCGCGTCGAGGAGGCTGTCGACCTGCGCGGGATCGGCGAGCTTCACGCGCAGCATCCAGCCCTCGCCGTACGGATCCGAGTTCACGAGCTCCGGAGCGCCCGACAGGGCGTCGTTCGATCCCGGTCACCTCGCCGGCCACGGGAGCGAAGAGGTCGCTGACGGCCTTGACGGATTCGACGACGCCGAACGTGGCGTGCTGGTCGAGCGCCCTGCCGGCATCCGGCAGCTCGACGAACACGATGTCGCCCAGCTGGTCGGCCGCGAACTGGGTGATGCCCACGATGGCCTCGTCGCCGTCGACGCGGACCCACTCGTGGTCCTTGGTGTAGCGCAGGTCGCCGGGGACCATGGGACTCCTCCGATCTGGGGCGCTCGGCCGCTGAGCCGCGAACGAGCGCGATTGGACAACTGGTGGCTGGTGGCGCGTCGGGCGCGGTGCCAGACGTCAGGCGGGACGCCTGTAGAACGGCAGCGGGACAACCTCGGCGGCGACGCGGGAACCGCGAATCTCCACGTCCAGCATCGTACCGGGTTCGGTGTGCCTGGGGGCGACGTACGCCATCGCGATGGCCATGCCCAGCGTCGGCGACATCGTGCCCGAGGTGACGACGCCGGTCTGGCCGTCGGCGTCGAGCACCGGGTACCCGTGCCGGGCGATGCCCCGTCCGCGCAGGACGAGACCGACGAGGCTCCGGCCTGGCCCGGCGGCGGCCGCCTTCTCGAGCGCCGCACGACCGGTGAAGTCGCCGGGCTTGGACAGCTTGACGACGCGGCCGAGGCCGGCCTCGAACGGCATCGTGTCCCGGTCGAGCTCGTTGCCGTAGAGCGGCATCCCCGCCTCGAGGCGCAGCGTGTCGCGAGCCCCGAGCCCCACGGGGACGAGACCGTGCTCCCGTCCAGCCGCCAGGGCGGCATCCCACGCTTCGCCGGCACGGTCGACGTCCACGAACAGCTCGAAGCCGTCCTCGCCGGTGTAGCCGGTGCGGGCGACCTGGGCCGGGATCCCGGCCACGTTCCCGTCCGCGATGCCGTAGTAGCGGATCGAGGCCAGGTCGATGTCGGCCAGCGGCTGGAGGATCTCGAGCGACCGCGGACCCTGGATCGCGACCAGGCCCATGGCCAGGCTCTGGTCATCGAGGATCGCGTTGAAGCCGACGATCCGCTCGGCGAGCGCGTCCGACACCGTCCGGGCGTTGGACGCGTTGGCGACGACCATGAACCGGTCGTCGGCGCAGCGGTACACGATCAGGTCGTCGAGGATCCCGCCGTCCGCGGCGCAGATCATCGAGTACTGGGCCCGGCCGACGGCGAGGGCCGGAGGGTCGGTGACGAGCGCGGCGGCGAGCGCCTTGCCCGCCTCCGGTCCCTCCACCAGGAGCTCGCCCATGTGCGACAGGTCGAACAGCCCGGCCCCGGAGCGCACGGCCCGGTGCTCGTCGAGGATCCCGGCGTACTGGATGGGCATCAGCCACCCGGCGAACTCCACGATCTTCGCGCCCAGCGCCTCGTGCCGGTCGAGCAGCGGTGACGGGATCGGAGCGTGTGTGGTGGCGTCCGTCATGGAATCGATCCCTCTGCATCTGCCGCGGCCGGGAACGAGCCATCGGTCGCAGCACTGGCGGCACGCGCCACCAGGGCCCGCTCCGTGTCGAAGGTGAGCAGCGTCGCGGCCTCGTCGAACCCGATCCAGCGGACCTCGTCGAACTCGTGGTCGTGGCGCCCGAGGTCCCCGCCCGTCGGGACCATCAGGAAGTAGTGCACCGTCTTGTGGATCCGCGTCCGGCGCTGGACGAAGGTGTACTCGATGCCATCGAAGGGGCGCACGATCCGCACGTCGAGGCCCGTCTCCTCGCGCACCTCGCGCACGGCCGTCTCCTCGCGCGTCTCGCTGGGATTCGGCGTCCCCTTGGGCAGGGTCCAGGTCATGCCATCGCCGGCGCGGCTCCGGCGGCCGACCACGAGCTGGGGGGCTCCCTCCCGGAATCGGATGACGATGCCACCCGCGGAGGTGGCGGTGGCCTGCTTCAGGCGCGCCACGCCGGGGCCAGCGACGAGCGTCGTGGGCCGCTGCCCCGGCCGGAGCTTGTCCACGACATCGCGGCGGCCGGCCGCGGTCGCCCATCGGCGACCGAGCGGGTCGGCGCGACCACCATCGTCCGCCACGGGGCACGGAGGGCTGTCAGCGGCCCCACGTCGGGACGGCGCAGGACCGTTCGCCGGCTGGGCGCCGACCTGAAGGCGGGGCCGGAATGCAGCCCGAGGTGCCGCTCGCGGGCCCGGGTCGTGGGGTGGACGAAGCACGCGGGCCACGCCGCATACCGGGCCACGATGCTGTGCTGCATGTCCGCATCGTACCGCGTCATGGGTCGGCTGCAAGTGCGGCACGGAGACGCGCGCCAGCTTCTGGTGCCAGCGAGCCCCGCGCCTCCGCGACGGCGACGGATCGCGCCATCAGCGCCCGGTAGACCGGGTAGGGCATCTGGCGCCCCGGCCGCCAGCGCGGCGTGGTGCGCGGCGATGGTTCCAGCGTCGCCGCGGGTCGCCGGTCCGGTCAGCGCGGCGGCGACGCCGAGCGCCCGGGCGTTGGCAACCGTCTGCTCGAGGAGCGGCAGGTAGATCCGCAGGGCACCCGCCTCATCCAGCCCCAACACGGCCGCGATCTCCCGGATCGTGTCCAGGAGCGCGGTCACGCCGCCGGCGGCGAGCACGGCCGCGGCGTGGTAGGCGGCCTTGGAGCCCGCCGCGAGGCGCACCGGCTGTCCGCCGATGGCCTCGGCCATCTCGGCCAGGTGGGCGGCGAGGTCGTCGTCCCCCTCGATCGCGATCGTCGCGCCGTCCAGGGCCGCGAGGGCCCGGTCGAGGTCCGCGAAGGCGACCAGCGGGTGGAATGCGCCCGCCTGCGAGCCCGCGGCCAGCGCCGGGGCGAGCACCTCGGCCCCGAGCAGCCCGCTGGTGTGCACGATCGCCTGGCCGGCGTACAGCCGCAGCGTGGCGGCGAGCGGCGCCACGGCATCGTCCGGCACCGCGAGGATGACCAGGTCGACGTCGTCCACGAGCGCGGGCGCCTCGGTGAAGGCGCGAACGGTGCTGCCCACCTGGGCCCGGAAGCGCTCGCGGCGGCCGGCGTCGCGCGACGCGACCGCTCCGACCGGCCATCCGGCGCGGGCCAGCGCGACGCCGAGCGCCAGCCCGACGGCGCCCGCGCCGACGATGCCCACGACCGGCCGCTCCCCCGGCTCGGCGTGATGATGGGGGCGCGCGCCGCGGGCCGCTGGGTCGAGGTCGATTCCCTCGGCCTCCAGCTCGGCAAGCCGGGCGGCCTCCTCCTCGGCGCGACGCTGGGCGCGCTCGCGCAGCAGCTCCTCGCCGCGCTCCCAGGCCTTCACGGGACGCGGCCCGAGCCGCGGGTTCGGTCCGCGCGGTACACTTCCACGCGACGAGTGTAGCGAGCGGTTCGAGGGCGCACCCTCATCGCCCGGTCCCCATCCTGCGGAGATCAGCGCATGCCCGTGCCCAACGCCTTCGGCGCCCGTGCCACCCTCGGCCCCGGCCTCCCGGACCTGTACCGCCTGTCCGCCCTCGCCGGCTCCGGGCTCCCGCTCGGATCGTCGCTCGACCGTGCCCCGGTCACCCTCAAGATCCTGCTGGAGAACGCCCTGCGCCATGCCGGTGGCGGGATCGTGCGCGACGAGGACGTCGCCACGCTCGCGGCGTGGCAGCCCCGCGGCGCCGGCGAGGCCGAGGTCCCGTTCATGCCCAGCCGCGTCGTCCTCCAGGACTTCACCGGCGTGCCGGCTGTCGTGGACCTGGCGGCCATGCGAGACGCGATGGCGGCGCTCGGGTGGCGATCCCGCGCGGGTCAACCCCCTCGTTCCCGCCGACCTGGTCATCGACCACTCGGTCCAGATCGATGCCTGGGGTGGCCAGGGCGCCTTCGCCTTCAACGTCGGGCGGGAGTACGAGCGCAACGGCGAGCGCTACCAGCTGCTCCGCTGGGCGCAGACGGCGTTCCGCGACCTCCGCGTGGTGCCGCCCGGAACGGGCATCATCCACCAGGTCAACCTCGAGTTCCTCGCCACCGTCGTCGCGGACCGCGCCGACGACGGCGGCCGGGTGGCGTTCCCCGACACCGTGGTCGGAACGGACTCCCACACCACGATGATCAGCGGCCTCGGCGTCCTCGGCTACGGCGTGGGCGGGATCGAGGCCGAGGCCGTCCTGCTCGGCCAGCCCCTCTACCAGCCGATGCCGCGGATCGTGGGCGTCCGGCTCCACGGCGAGCTGCCGACCGCGGCCACTGCGACCGACCTCGTCCTGACCATCACGGAGATGCTGCGCTCGTTCGGCGTGGTCGGCGCGTTCGTGGAGTTCGCGGGCGACGGGCTCGCCGGCCTGACGCTCACCGACCGGGCGACGATCAGCAACATGAGCCCCGAGTTCGGGGCCACGACCACGCTGTTCCCGATCGACGACGAGACCCTGGCCTACCTGCGCCTGACCGGGCGCCCGGCCGAGCGCGTCGACCTCGTCGAGCGCTATGCGAAGGAGCAGGGCCTGTGGCGTGAGCCCGGCCCGGGCCCGGACTTCAACGCCCTCCTCGAGCTCGACCTGGGCACGGTCGAGCCGTCCCTGGCCGGCCCGCGCCGCCCGCAGGACCGCGTCGCCCTGCCCAACGTCCGCGACAACTTCCGGACCGCCTACCCGGCCACCGCCGGTGTCGCCTCGAAGACCATCGAGGCCCGCGGGCAGACGGCCGAGATCGGCCACGGTTCGGTGACCATCGCCGCGATCACCTCGTGCACCAACACCTCGAACCCGACCGTGATGGTCGGCGCCGGCCTCCTGGCCCGCAACGCGGTGGCCCGCGGCCTGCGGTCGTCGCCGGTCGCCAAGACCTCCCTCGCACCCGGCTCGCGCGCGGTCACCGGGTATCTCGAGCGGGCCGGGCTGATGGCCCCGCTCGCGGAGCTCGGGTTCGCGCTGGCGGGCTACGGCTGCACCACCTGCATCGGCAACAGCGGACCGCTCGACGAGCCGATCGCCGAGGCGATCGAGGCCGATGAGCTCGTGGTCGCCGCGGTCCTCTCGGGCAACCGCAACTTCGAGGGGCGCATCCACCCGCTCGTCCGGGCCGCGTACCTCGCCAGCCCGCCGCTCGTCGTCGCCTACGCGCTCGCGGGCCGGGTGGACATCGACCTCACGACGGAGCCGCTGGGCACCGGCAGCGACGGCCGGCCCGTGATGCTGTCCGAGATCTGGCCCGCACCCGACGAGGTGAGGGCCGTCATCGGCGACGCGATCGACCCCGCCCTGTTCCGCGACACCTACGCCACCGTGTTCGAGGGCGACGAGCAGTGGCGCGCGATCCGGATCCCGGAGGGTGACCGCTACGCGTGGGATCCGGCGTCCACGTACATCGCCAACCCGCCGTTCTTCGAGGGGCTCACGGCCGAGCCGGCGGCCCTCACGGACATCGTGGATGCCCGGGCGCTCGTGGTCCTCGGCGATTCGGTGACCACCGACCACATCAGCCCCGCCGGCTCGATCGCCGCCTGGTCGCCCGCCGGCCAGTGGCTGCAGGCCCAGCGACGTGTCCCCCGTCGACTTCAACTCCTACGGCGCCCGCCGCGGCCACCACGAGGTGATGATGCGCGGCACGTTCGGCAACATCCGGCTGCGCAACCGGCTCGTCGAGGGCAAGGAGGGGCCGTACACGCTCCACCTGCCCGACGGCGAGGAGGCGTTCATCTACGAGGCCGCGATGCGCTACCGCGACGACGGCGTGCCGTGCGTCATCCTCGCCGGCCGCGAGTACGGCTCCGGGTCGTCGCGCGACTGGGCCGCCAAGGGCACGACGCTGCTCGGCGTCCGCGCCGTCATCGCCGAGACCTACGAGCGGATCCACCGCTCGAACCTCGTGGGCATGGGCGTGCTGCCGCTCCAGTTCCTCGAGGGCGAGAGCGCGGCGTCGCTCGGCCTCAGCGGGCGCGAGGCGTTCTCGATCACCGGCCTGGCCGACATCGCGCCGCGCCAGCTGCGTGACGGTCATCGCGCGACCCGACGACGGCAGCCGAGCGGACCTTCCAGGCCATCGCCCGGCTCGACGGGCCGATCGACGTGGACTACCTCCGCCAGGGCGGCATCCTGCCGGCGGTCCTGCGGCGGCTCGCGGCCGGCTGACCGGCGCGAACGAGGAGGCCCCCTGCCGAAGACAGGGGGCCTCGTTGCCTTGACCGGTGTCCCGCGGCTCGGGGAGGAGAAGAGCCGGGCGGCGAGACGCGCGCTCCTCGATCCGACGGGTGGTCGCGAGCGGGTGTGACGCGACGCGGTGAGGATCGATGGAACGAAACGAGCGGAGCCGAGGGCTCCGCCGTGGTGGGTCGCGATGGTGGGCGATACTGGACTCGAACCAGTGACCTCACGGATGTGAACCGTGCGCTCTAACCAACTGAGCTAATCGCCCGGATCCCCGAGGGGACTCGCATTCTAGCGCGGGCGCCGCGCTCCGCGCATCACGACTCGATGCCCGGCCAGCGCTCGCTGACGCGCTCCTGTCCGAGGCCGTCGACGACGATCCGCTTGAGCCGCCCGGTCACGCCGGCCACGAGCCGCACGTCGGTCCGCGGCACGTCCAGCTCGTCGGCCAGCAGACGCACGAGCGCCGCATTCGCGGCGCCTTCGACCGGCGACGCGGCAACCCGCACCCGGAGCACGCCGTCGGCCACGCCGTCGATGCGCGTGGCACCGCCGCGTGGGGTCAGCCGGACGGTGAACCGCGCCTCCATGGCGCTCAGCGCAGGAGGGTTCGCCAGACCAGGCCAAGGACCACGAGCACCACCAGGGCCGAGAAGTCGAACATCCCTGCGGGCGGGAGCAGCCGGCGCACCGGCGCGAGCAGCGGCTCCGTGGTCTGGATGAGCATCCGCGACAGGCTCGACGAGCCCGACGGGTCGAACCAGCTCAACAGCACCCGCCCGAAGACGAGCACCCAGAGCAGGAACACGAGGACGCCGCCGAAGACCTGGATGAAGCCCATCGGGCGAGTCTAGCAACGAATCACGCAGTGGCCGCCTGCGAGTCAGCCTGGCGGCGTGCCACGGGCGGGCGGTCGCTCCCCGAACAGGGCCCGGCCGACCCGGACGATCGTCGCGCCCTCCTCCACCGCGATCGGGTAGTCGTCGGACATGCCCATCGACAGCCTCCGGGCCGAGCCGCGGCCAGCGGGTGCGAGCCCGCTCCGAGAGGTCGCGCAGCGCCACGAACGTCGCGCGCGCCTCGGCCGGCGTGGCCACGAACCGGCCGATCGTCATCAGCCCCCGGATCTCGAGCGCGGCGAGCGGGTCGAGCGCCTCGGCCACCGCGTCCAGCGTGCCGGGATCGAACCCCGCCTTGGCCGGGTCCCGGTCCACGTTCACCTCGAGCAGCACCGGCAGCGGGCGCCCGGGCCGGAGCTCGTCGGCGAGGTCGGCGAGCCGGGCGGCGAGCTCGAGGGAGTGCACGGACTCGATCACATCGAACAGCTGGACCGCGCGGCGGGCCTTGTTCGACTGGAGCGGGCCGATGAGGTGCCACCGGGCGCCTGGAACCGCCGGGATCTTGGCCGCACCCTCCTGGACCCGGTTCTCGCCGAGGACGGTCAGCCCCGCGGCGACGGCCGCCCGGACCCTCGCCGCGGGGACGGTCTTGGACACCGCGACGAGCGTCACGCCGGCCGGATCGCGACCGGTCCGGGCGGCGGCGTCCGCGATCCGTCCCAGGACGTCCTCCCGGGCGCGGCGGAACCCCTCGACCTCATCGCGATCGAGGGGCGCGGCGGACTCCATGGGGCTGCAGCCCGCGTGCGCGGGCCGTCGCTAGCGGCGGCGCAGGAAGCTCGGGATCTCGAGGTCGTCCGCGTCGTAGGCCGCGGCCTTGCGAACCGGGGGCTCGCCGACGGATCGCTCGGGACGGACCGGGACGGCCACCGGGTCTGCCGTCGTGTCGCGGACCCGCGGGACATCGGGATCCACGATCTCCGTGCGCTGGCGCTCGAGCTCCTCGAGGAAGTCCCGTGCGGGCGGAACCGCCGGCACGGACTGGGCGCCGTGCGCGGAGCCGATGCGCTCGGAGGCGGCGGTGCGGCCGGCGTCGACGCGGCGCCGGGCGTCGAACCCGGTCGCGATCACGGTGATCATCACCTCTTCGCCCAGCCGCTCGTTGAAGCTCGTCCCGAAGATGATGTTCGCCTCGGGATCGGCGGCGGCGCGGATCTCCTCGGCCGCCTCGGTGACCTCCCACAGGGTGAGGTTGGACGAGCCGGTGATGTTGAACAGGATGCCCTGCGCGCCGGCGATGTTGATCTCGAGCAGCGGGCTCGCCACGGCCTGGCGGGCGGCCTCGAGGGCGCGGTTCTCGCCCGCGGCCCGGCCGATGCCCATCAGCGCCGAGCCGGCGTCCTTCATGATCGTGCGCACGTCGGCGAAGTCGAGGTTGATCAGCCCCGGCACCGTGATGATGTCGCTGATGCCCGCGACACCCTGGCGCAGCACGTCGTCCACGACCCGGAACGCATCCACGATCGAGGTGTTCTTCTGCACGACGTCCCGCAGCCGGTCGTTGGGGATGGTGATCAGGGTGTCGACCTTGGCCTTGAGCTCCTCGGCCGACTTCTCCGCGATCAGCTTCCGCCGGGCGCCCTCGAAGGAGAACGGCTTGGTGACGACGCCGATCGTCAGGGCGCCGGCCTCCTTGGCGATCTCGGCGACGACCGGGGCCGCGCCGGAGCCGGTCCCGCCGCCCAGGCCGGCGGTGATGAACACCATGTCGGAATCGGTCAGCGCGTCCGCGATCTTGTCGCGATCCTCCTCGGCCGCGCGGGCGCCGATCGTGGCGTCGCCGCCGGCGCCGAGGCCGCGGGTGATCTTGTCGCCGATGCGGATCTTGTGCGGCGCGTCCGACTGGAGGAGCGCCTGGGCATCGGTGTTGCAGGCGATGAACTCGACGCCCATCATCTCGGCCCGGATCATCCGGTTGACGGCGTTGCTGCCGCCGCCTCCCACGCCGATGACACGGATCAGGGCGAAGTTCTCGGAGTCGGATCGCAGCGGCATCGGCGCTCTCCCGGGGGTTGTTGCGGCTGGCGCGTGGGTGGGAATCGGGTGGACGGTGGGTGCAGGACCCGCAGTATACCCGCGCGGTCCGGCATCCGATCGCTCCAGTTTGGGAGCCGGTGTCGCGGGTGCCCCTACCCCGCCAGGAACGACAGCCGCACCCGCCGGCTGGCATTGTCCTCGTTGGGATCGAGCAGGGTGATCGACTGCCACTGCCCCAGCGCCAGCGTCCCGGCGATCACGGGCACCGACAGCGATGGTGCGGCGAGCATCGGCAGGACGTGGTCCGCGCCGTGCCCCGGCGAGCCGTGCCGGTGGCGCCACCGGTCGTCGCGTGGCAGCAGCCGGTCCAGCGCGGCCAGGGCGTCGGCGTCCGAGCCGGCCCCGAGCTCCATCACCACCACGCCCGCGGTGGCATGCGGCACGAACACGTGGAGCAGGCCGTCGCCCCCCTCCGACGCTTCGGCCGCGAACCTGGCGCAGGCCGGGGTGAGATCGGTGAACCCCCGCGCGCTCCCCGTCCTGACCTCGAGGACCACGCTGCGCATGTCGTTACGGGAAGATCGAGCGGATGGCGCTCCGGATGCGGCTCAGCCCACCGCCGCCGGGCGCCGACTCGTAGTGCATCGGGTCACCCATCGCGATCTGGGTCGCCCCCCAGCGGAGCAGGCCCACGGCCGTCGAGTAGGAGGGATCCTGGATCGTGTCCACGAGCCCGCTGATCCCCGACGGGCCCGAGACCCGGACCGGCATCTGGAGCACCTCGCGGCCAAGCTCCGCGGTGCCGGCGAGCTGCGCGGCGCCGCCGGTGAGGATGATCCCGGCGGGCAGCATGCCGTGCCCGCTGCGCGCCATCTCGGAGCGGAGCAGCTCGAACGTCTCGCGCATCCGCGCCTCGATGATCCGGCACAGCTCCTCGCGGCTCACCGTGCGGCCCGCCTCCTCGCCCAGCACGGACACGCTGATGTGCTCGTCCTCGATCGCGCGCAGGTCGCAGGTGCCGTGGCGGACCTTGAGCTCCTCGGCGACCTGGAGGGTCGTCTTGACGCCGATCGCGACGTCGTTGGTGACGTTGTTGCCGCCGACCGGCAGGACCGCGGTGTGGAACGGCGAGCCGTCGGCGAACAGGGTGAGGTCGATCGTGCCGGCGCCGATGTCGGCGACCGCAACACCCAGCTCCTTCTCGGTCTCGGTCACGACCGCCTCGGCCGAGGCGAGGCCGTTGACCACCAGCTCGTCGATCTTGACCCCGGCGAGCTGGACGCACTTGGTGAGGTTCTGGACCGCGGTGGCGGACGCGGACACGATGTGGGCCTCGACCTCCAGCCGCAGGGCGCTCATGCCCAGGGGGTCCTTCACGCCTTCCTGCCCGTCGACGGTGAACCCGCGGCGCTCGACGTGGAGCACGTCGCGATTGGACGGGATGGACACCGCCCGCGCCACCTCGATGGCCCGGCTGATGTCCTCTCGGGTGACCTCCCGGTGGTGCGCGGTGACCGCGACCTGGCCGGTGGAGTTGAGGCTCTCGACGTGCTGGCCGCCGACGCCCACGAACGCCCGGTCGATCTTCCAGCCGGACAGCCGCTCGGCACGCTCGACGGCGTCCGCGATCGAGCGGACGGACTGGTCGATGTTGACGACGACGGCCTTGCGCAGCCCGGTCGAGGGCACGGTGCCGTGACCCATGATGGTCAGGCGGCCGTCACGGCTGACCTCTCCGATCAGCGCACAGACCTTCGACGTGCCGACGTCGATGCCGACAAGGACCGCTTCCCGTTCCACCTGCCTGTCGTCCCTCGCTGTCGGTGCTAGATGAAGTGGCGCCGGATCAACGCGACGTTGTTGAAGATCCGGAACCCGAAGTTGATGAGGGCAACCAGGTAGAGATCGAGTCCCAGCCGGTCACCGATGAACGTCAGCAGCACGGCCACGATCGCATTGGAGAGGAAGCCGCTGATGAAGACGCGATTGTCATAGACGCCATCGAGCTCCGCGCGAACGGCTCCGAGGACCGAGTCGAGGGCCGCGAGGATCGCGACCGCCGAGTAGCGGGAGAACTCGAAGTTGACGTTGACGTTGAGCAGGAGCCCGGCCGCGATTCCGATGAGCAGTCCCACGATGGGCAGGAGCAAGGGCGGGCAGCCTCCGTCCGGATGAACGTCGCCCTAACGATACCCGACCGTCGGGCGCGCGGGTCCGCCACCGGGGCGAGGTGCCGGCGGCTCATGGCGTAGGCGAGGATGTCGGCGGCGGCGATGCCTCCGGGATCGGGTCCGGGGTGGCCTCCGGCGACGCGTCGATCGGGATCCAGGTGCCGCTGCGGTCGTCGGCGAGGATCACCCGCCGGACGCCGGTCTCCTGGCCCGCGAGCAGGCTGCGCAGCAGGCGGACCTGGCCCGGGATGAGCTCCGTCGTGCGCAGGGTCGGCGTGTAGAAGCCGAACACCGCGGTCCAGGAGCCTGGCCGGGTGCGCATCGTGAACCCGTCCTCGTCGTCAACCCGGAGGATCAGCGAGCGCGCCCCGCTGCCGACATCGGCCGGGTGCAGCGAGCCGAGGCGGAGGGCGGCGTCCAGGGTGACCGCGTCCAGGGTGGAGCCGACCCCGAACGCCTGCGAGGCGAAGCGGCCATCGTCCACGACCGGCAGGCTGGCGGCGGCCACCGGCGGGTCGGGCGGCAGCTCACCGAACAGCCGGCCCTCGGCGTCGACGAGGAACCGGCGCTCGCCAACACGCCACGCGATGAGCGCCGTGCGCTCGACGACGGCAACGCGGACCTCGTCGGGGAGCGTGACCGAGACCGTCGCCTCCAGGACCGCGGGAATCGAGGTGAGCGCCTGCTCCATCACCCCGGTCCGGATGGCGAACACGTTGGCGTCCGGCGCGATCGCGAGCCGCTCGAGGACCTGCGCCTCGCTGGTCCAGCCGACCCCGGTGATGGTGGTGTGCCGGACGACGAACGCGTCCGACGAGGCGAGACCGTAGGTGGCCGCGACACCGGCCAGGATGGCGAGCAGGGCCCCGGCGCGGACCGGGGTGACCCCTGCCGACGCCCGGCGGACCGGCTTCGTGCGGCGGACGCCGCCACCCGGGCGCGCGCCGGGCCGGAGCGCCGACGGCCGCAGCGGTCGGACGGCGGGGCCCTGGCGACCCCGGCTGCGGCTCATCGGCACCGGTGGCTCACCGGGGCAGGTCCGCTGACGTGAGCCGGCGCCGGAGGCGGGACCGGTCGCGGCTCAGGGCGAGGTCCACCACTCGCCGGCAGACGCCGGCGAAGTCGTAGCCGCCCTCCGCGCACAGGACCGGGAACAGGCTGATGGGGGTGAAGCCCGGGATCGTGTTGATCTCGGACACGACGAGCGTCTCGCCCGCGAGCAGGAAGTCGATCCGCGCGAATCCCTCGGCACCGACCACGCGATAGGTGTCCCGGGCGAGCTTGTGGATGGCCGCCTTCTGCGCGGGCGACACCTCGGCGGTCACGGTGGTGTTGGACAGGCCCGGCGTGTACTTCGCCTGGTAGTCGTAGAACTCGTGGCCGGACATGATCTCGCCGGGACCGTACAGCTCGATCTCGGAAGGCTCGTTGCCGAGCACGGAGACCTCGAGGTCGCGGGCGCCGGCGAGGTAGCGCTCGACGACGGCCAGGTCGTCGAAGCGGAACGCCTCGTCGACCGCCGGCCCCCGCTCCTGGGCGGTATGGGCGATGGTCATCCCGACCGAGCTGCCCAGGCGCGCCGGCTTGACCATCAGGCGGGCATCCGGGCTCGCGGCCACGAACGCCTCGAGCTCGGCGAGGACCGCCGCCCGATCGGCGAGCCAGCGGGCCGCCCGCACCTCGATCCAGTCGGTCACCGGCAGCCCGATGCCCCGCGCCAGCCGCTTGAACAGCGCCTTGTCCATGCCCACGGCGCTCGCGGTGACCCCGGACCCGGTGTAGGCGAGGCCGGCGGCCTCGCACAGCGCCTGGGCGGTGCCGTCCTCACCGAACGGGCCGTGGAGGGCCAGGAACACGACCGGCCTGGCCGCCCGATCGGCGAGCTGCTCCAGCGCGCGGCCGGCCGTGAGCGGCCCCACGCCCCCCAGGGCCGCTGGATCGTCGTAGTCGGCCTGCGGGCGCCCGTCTCGCCGATGGCCGTCGGGCAGCTGCCACCACGCCCCGTCGAGGTCGACGAGCCACGTCTCCACCGGGTAGCCCGACGCGGCCAGGGCGTCGACGATCGCGGACCCCGAGACGATCGAGACATCGTGCTCGGCCGACGGACCGCCGAGGACGACGGCGACCGGCGTGGACGCGGGTTCGTGGGTGAGCGGCGGCGCCACCATCATGCGGACTCCCCGGGCTCGGTGGCGGTCGCCGGCCAGTCGCCGACAAACTCGACCTCGTAGGCGAGCTCGATCCCCTCGTGGGCGAGCACCTCGGCGCGGACGTGTTCCGCGACCCGGCGCACGTCGGCGGCCGTCCCGCGCGCATCGTTGACGATGAAGTTGGCGTGCTTCTCGGACACGACGGCTCCGCCGACACGGTATCCCTTGAGGCCCAGGGCGTCGATCAGCCGCCCGGCCGAGTCGCCCGGCGGGTTGCGGAACACGGACCCCGCGGAGGGGATCCCGATCGGCTGGTGCTCCCGGCGCCAGCGGCGGATGTCGTCGAGGCGCGCCTTGATCTCGACCTGGTCGGCAGCCTCGAGGCTGAACACGGCGGCAAGCACGATCTCGGCCGGTCCGGCCGCCGACGAGCCCGCCGCCTTGAAGCGGCTGTCGCGGTAGGCGAAGCCGAGCTCGGCGGTCGGCAGCACCCGCTCCGAGCCGTCCGCGAACAGGACCGTGGCCGACTCCAGGACCGAGGCGGTGTCGGAGCCGTGGGCACCGGCGTTCGCCCAGATCGCGCCGCCCACGGTGCCGGGGATCGCCAGCCCGTACTCGAGCCCCGTGAGGCCCGCCCGCTGGGTCTCGGTGGCGGCCCGTGCCATGGGCACACCCGCATCCGCGAGATAGCGCGGCCCGTCCAGCCGTGATCCTTCCGCCCGGGCGTGGATGACGAGGCCGCGAAACCCGCCGTCACCGACGACGAGGTTGCTGCCTCGCCCGAGCAGGAGGAACGGGATGCCGCGCGCCCGCGCGAACCTGACCAGCCCCCGCAGCTCGAACGCGTTGTGGGCCACCGCGAACAGGTCCGCGGGCCCACCCACCCGCATCGTCGTGTGGCGGGCGAGGATCTCGTCCCGGACCGTCTTCACGCCGAGGCGGCGCTGGATCTCGGTGCCGGTCCGGAGCGCGTCGAACGTGGTGGCCTCGCTCACCGGCGGGATCCTCGGGCGGTGGCCTCGACGTCGGCGGCCTCGGGCAGCGGCCCGCGAGCGGCCACGGCCAGCACGAGGTCCGCGACCGCGGTCGCCGCGCCCGGTCGGGCAAGGTCGCGGGCGGCCGCGGACATGGCGGCGTGACGGGCCGGATCGGCGAGCAGCCCCGCGACCTCGACCAGCCGGTCCGCGTCGAGGTCGTCATCCTCGACGATGACCGCGGCCCCCGCCTCGGCGAAGGACTCGGCATTGAGGCGCTGGTGGCCCGCGGCATGGGGGTACGGGACGATGGCGGTGGGCAGGGCGAACGCGGCGCATTCCGCGAGGGTGGAGGCGCCGGCGCGGCCCACCGCGAGATCCGCGGCGGCAAGGGCGGCCGTCATCTCGTCGCCGTGGAGGAACGCGAACGGCCGGTAGCGGTCCCGCAGGTCCGCCGGCAGCGCTGCGCCCGCGGCCACGGCCGCCGCGTATCCGTCGTCACCGGTCACGTGGACCACCCGGATCCGCTCGACCAGCCTCGACAGGGCCCCGGCCACCGCGTCGTTGATCCGGCGCACAGCCTGTGAGCCGCCGAAGACCAGCAGGATCCGCTCACCCGGCCGGCCGCCGAGCCGTTCGCGCGCCTCGTCAGGGTCGACCGTGTCGAGCCCCCGGATGGGCGTCCCGGTCACGTACGTGCGCGCGTGGCCGAGCGCCTCTGCCGTCGCCGGGTGGCTCACCGCCACGACGGTCGCGAGCCGCGCGACGAGACGAACGCTGCGACCCGGTACCACGTTGCCATCCCACAGCACGCTCGGGATCCGGAGGAGCGCGGCCACGAGCAGGACCGGGATGGCCACGTAGCCTCCGGTCGTGAGGATCGCGGCCGGGCGGCGGGCAAGCAGCATGACCAGCGCCTGCGGAATCGACAGGCCGAGACGGAGCGGATCGAGGACCAGGTGCAGGTCCCGGCCGGCCGAGCGCAGCGAGCGGAGCAGGAGCCGGCGCAGCGGGATCCCGGCTTGGGGGACGATGTCCCGCTCGAGGCCCCGGTGCCCGCCGACCCAGGCGAGGTCAGGCGCGCCGGATCGGGCGCGGAGCGATCGGGCGACGGCGAGAGCCGGGTAGATGTGACCGCCCGTCCCCCCGCCCGCGATCAGCAGGCGCATCGTTCCACGTTCCTTTCTCGACCGTCTCGCGCGAGATCGACAGCAGGATGCCGATGGCGGCGAAGCTGATGATGAGGCTGGACCCGCCCGCCGACACGAACGGCAACGGGATGCCGGTGACCGGGATCATCCCCACCACGACCCCGATGTTGATGAAGGCCTGGAGGCAGATCCAGGCGGTGATCCCCGCCGCAAGCATGGCCCCGAAGGTGTCGGGCGCGCCCAGCGAGGTGCGGATCCCCAGGTACCCGATGGCGAGGAACAGGACGATGACGAGACCGCCACCGAGGAGCCCGAACTCCAGGCCGACGATGGCGAAGATGAAGTCGTTGAACGCGTTGGGCAGGAACAACCCGCCCGCCAGCCGGCTCTCGCCAAGCCCGGCGCCGAAGATCCCGCCCTGGGCCAGCGCGTAGATAGCCCTGGATGCTGTGGAACGCGAGGTCCGGGGGAGCGTTCCAGGGATCGAGCCAGGCGGTGATGCGGTCCACCTGGTAGCCGCGGATGTACACGAGCAGCACGGCGGGCACCGCGACCGCCGCCATGCCCGCCAGGTGGAGAACGTTGGCGCCGGCGAGGAAGAACATCGTGAACGCGGTCAGCGCCAGCACCGTCGACGTCCCGAGGTCGGGCTCCAGGAGCACCAGCACCACCACCGGGACGGCGATGACCAGGAACGGCAGCGTCCCGCCGCGCAGGCCGTGGACTGCCGTGCCGCGCTTGGCGATCCAGTGGGCGAGGTACACCACCAGCGCCAGCTTCATGAGCTCGGCCGGGTGGACCGCGGGCAGCGGGCCGATCTTGAGCCAGCGCGCCGAGCCGCCGACCTCGATGTTGATCGCCGGGATGAACACCAGCAGGAGGCCGATGACCCCCGCGATGAACAGGGGCACGGACGCGACCCGCAGCCAGCGGTAGTCGATCCGCATCATCACGAACATGGCGACGAGGCCAAGCACCGCCCACTGGATCTGCGGCCCGACGATCGCGAACGGATCGTCCTGCTGGAGATAGGCCTTGATCGCGGACGAGCTGTAGACCATCAGGATGCCGATCGCCGCGAGGGCGATGGTCGCAACCAGGATCCCGTACTCGGGCTCGTGGCGCTCGCGGTTCAGGGTGTTGGCGCGCGAGCGGTCGCGAGCGGGTGCCCGGACAGCCGTGAGGGGTACGGTGCTCATCCGGATCTCCCGTCGCCTGGCTGGGTCGGGCGGCGCGCCGAGGCGAGCCGGCCCACGGAGTTGACGAACGCGCGGCCGCGGGCCGCGTAGTCCTCGAACATGTCGAACGATGCTGCGGCGGGGCTCATGAGGACCGTCCCGATCGCTCCGTCCGGCCCATCGGCCAGGGCGAGGTGCGCGAGCGCATCCGCCGCGGCGACTGCCTCGTCCATCGTCGCCGCGCGGGCCGTGCGAGCCAGCCCGGCCTCCCGGAACAGCCGCTCCAGCGTTGGCCCGCTCTCCCCGATCAGGACCGCGGCGAAGGCCGTCTCGCCCACCACCGTCGCGAGCCGGGCCAGGTCGACGCCCTTGTCGCGGCCGCCGGCGATCAGGACCACCGGCGCGGGGAACGCGCGCAGCGCGGCGATCACCGCGTCGGGCTGGGTGCCCTGGGAGTCGTTGACGAAGCGAACGCCGTCGAGGAGGCCCACCGGCTGGAGGCGGTGCTCCACGCCCGTGAACGCGGCCGCCGCCCTCCGGATCGCATCGGGGGCGACGCCGAACAGGAGCCCCACCGCCACCGCCGCCAGCGCGTTGGACACGTTGTGGGACCCCGGGATGCCGAGCTCGTCGACGGGCATGATCCCGCCTCCGGGACCCGTCGCGGCCGTCCCGCCACCGGCGAGCGGCAGGCGCTCGACCGCCGCGGCGACGACCCAGCCGTCCAGGACCCCGACGCCACCGGGCACGGGCCGGTCGTTTCGGTACAGCACCGCCGGGGCGGTCCCGAGGCCGGCATAGCCGCCCACGACCGGATCCTCGAGATTGAGGACCAGCGCTCCGTCCGGATCCACCAGCTCCGCCAGGCGGCGCTTGACCCGCCGGTACGCGTCCACGGTCCCGTGGCGGTCCAGGTGGTCCGAGGTGACGTTCGTGTAGACCGCGACGGTGGTCCCGCGCGACAGCGCCGGCAGCTGCAGCTCGGAGAGCTCCACGACCACCCGGTGCTCCGGCGTGAGGTCCAGGACCTGCTCCACCAGCGGCTGCCCGATGTTGCCGCCCAGGACCGCGGGGTGGAGCGGGTCGGCGGCCAGGATCGCGTGGATCAGCGACGAGGTCGTCGTCTTGCCCTTGGTGCCGGTGACGCCGATCGTGGGTGACGGGCACAGGCGCAGGAACAGGTCCGACTCCGACACCAGGGCCGGTGCCGACGCGTCCCCCGCCGCCCGCGCCGCCACGAGGGCCGCCAGCGCCGCGCGCAGCCTGGGCTCGGTCGTCGGGTAGGCGGGCGTGATGGACGGCGAGGTGGCCACCAGCGCCGCATCCCGGAGGACCGATGCCGGATCCACCTCGGGCCCCAGCGCAAGCCGCACGGGGCGACCGCCCAGCAGCTCGATCGCGGGCGCGAGGGCCGTCTCCGGGCGAAGGTCGTACACCGTGACCTCGGCGCCGGCGTCGTGGAGGAACCGGGCGAGCGCGATGCCGCTGCGGGCGAGCCCCAGCACCGTGACCGGCTGCCCGGCGAACGCCCCGGCCCGGATGCCGTCGGGGGTCAGGCCATCGACGTCGATCGTGTCGAGCGTCATGTCAGACGAGCGCATTGATCGAGGCCATGAACAGGGTCACGCCGAGCAGGCCGGCCAGGATGCCCACGATCCAGAACCGCATGGCGATCTTCTCCTCGTCCCAGCCACCGAGCTCGAAATGGTGGTGGAGGGGGGCCATGCGGAACACGCGCTTGCCGCCCGAGAGCTTGAAGTAGCCGATCTGGATGATGTCGCTGGTCGTCTCGACCACGAAGATCAGGCCGATGATGGGCAGCACCAGGATCTGGCCGGTGATCAGGGCGATGACCGCCAGCGTCGCCCCCAGGCTGAGGGAGCCGGAGTCGCCCATGAACACCTGCGCGGGGTGGACGTTGAACCACAGGAACCCGAGCAGGGCCCCGATGATCAGGGCGCACAGGAATGCCGTGTTCGGCTGGGCCGGCACGTTGAGCAGGGCGATGATCATGAACGACACGAACGCGAACGCGAGGGTGCCGCCGGCGAGGCCGTCGAGGCCGTCGGTGATGTTCACGCCGTTGGACGCGGCCACGATCGCGAAGGCCGCGAACGGCACGTAGATGAACGGCTCGATGAACACGTCGCCGATGAACGGCACCCGGATCTGGGTGATCTCGTACGTGCTCTGGATCTGCCAGGCCACGAACACCGCGACGACCGATTGCCACAGCAGCTTGTGGCGGGCCCGGATGCCCTCGCCGGTGCGGGCGTTGAGGTAGTCGTCCACCGCGCCCAGGAGCCCCACCAGCGCGAGCGTCGCGAGCGGGGCGATGATGCCGCCCTGGACCTCGGGCCATCGCAGCAGCAGGAAGATCCCGAGCACCACGCTGATGATCAGGAGGCCGCCCATGGTGGGTGTCCCCCACTTGATCATGTGGCTCTGCGGGCCCTCCTCGCGGATCTGCTTCGCGTAGCCGAGGTGGCGCAGCAGCCGGATGTACGGCGGCATCAGGATCACGACGAGGGCGAAGGCGAGCAGCAGGCCCTGGATCAGCTCGAGGGTCATGGGCGCGCCTCGCGGACGGCACCCGGAGCCAGCGAATCCACGACCTGCTCCAGCTCCACGCCGCGGGAGGCCTTCACCAGGACGACGTCGCGCTCGGAACAGGCGGCGCGGACGATCGCGGCTGCCTCCGCCGCGTCCGCGGCGACCAGCACCGACCCGGGTTCCATGCCGGCGGCTCGCGCGCCGGCCGCGATCCCTTCCGCGGGCGCCCCCGGACCGCCGTCCACGACGATCAGCAGGTCGAGGAGCGCCGCCGCCACCCGGCCGACCTCGCGGTGGCCCGCGTCATGCTCGTCGCCCAGCTCGCGCATCTCGCCCAGCACCGCGACGTGGCGCCCCGGCAGGCCGGCCAGCAACTGGAGGGCCGCCCGCATCGAGCCCGGCGAGGCGTTGTAGGTGTCGTCGATGATCGTGAGCCCGGGCGCCCGCACGACCACCGACCGGTGCGGAGCCGTGGACCCGGCGGCGAGGCCGGGCACGATCTCGTCGAGGGTCATGCCGGTGGCCAGACCGGCTGCGGCGGCGGCCAGCGCGTTGTGGACCGCGAGCCGGCCGAGCGCGGGGATCGAGACGTCCCGGACGCCCGCGGGCGTCCGGAGCTGGAACCGCATGCCGTCGAAGCCGGCCGAGTCGACCGCCCCGGCCGTGACGTCCGAGCCGGCCGTGAACCCGTAGGTGACGACGCGGGCGGCGGTCCGGCCGGCCATGCGGGCCACCCGGTCGTCATCGGCGTTGAGGATGGCCGTGCCGCCGTCGGCCGCGTCCGGGAGGGCTTCCACGAGCTCGGCCTTGGCGTTCTCGATCGCGTCGAGGCTGCCGAGGCGCGACAGGTGCACCGGCTGCACGGCGGTCACGATCCCGATCGACGGCCGCCCGATTGCCGCGAGATCGCGGATCTCGCCGCCGGCGTACATCCCCATCTCGAGGACCGCAGCACCGTGCTCGGGGCCGAGATCGAGCACGGTGAGCGGCAGGCCGATCTCGTTGTTGCGATTGCCCTCGGAACGCAGGGTGGTGAAGCGGCGAGCCAGGACCCCGGCGACGGCCTCCTTGGTGGAGGTCTTCGCGATGCTGCCGGTGATGCCCACCACGATCGGTGAGAAGCGGAGCCGCCAGGCGGCGGCGATCGCGTGCAGGCCACGCAGGGTGTCCGGCACGCGGACGATGGTGACGTCACCCAGCACGTCCGGCGGCGCCTCGCCTGCGGGTCGGTCGGGCTCGCGGGTCACGAGCAGCGCGGACGCGCCCGCGTCCGCGGCGGCGCGCAGGAACTGGTGTCCGTCGGCGCGTTCGCCGGGCAGGGCGACGAACAGGTTGCCCGGCCGGACCAGGCGCGAGTCGACGGCACCGCCGCGGATCGGTCTAGAGCTCCGGCGGAGGAGCCTCCCGCCCGTTGCGGTGAGCAGGTCACCAGCCGTCAGCGCAGGCGTCGGGGCGGGCATCCGGGCGGGGTCCGTCACGGGCTCGAGTGTCGCACAGGCCCGCGTCACGGGTAGACCGTCACGGCGGGGACGGCATGCACCTCGGGGACGAGGTCGGGCGTGGTGATCGCGTCGTGGGCGATGCGCCGGAACAGCTCGAAGCTCATCACCGGCATCTCGAGATGCCCCTGGCGGATCACCGTCGGCGTCCCCTCCTCGATCCGCACCGCGACCACCACGTCGGGCCTGCCCGGCTCGCGGGCGATGTAGCCGACGAACGAGTAGTTGAACAGGTCGACCTTCCAGGCGCCCGTCTCCGTGTCCCAGATCTGTGCGGTGCCGGTCTTGCCGCCGACCTCGAAGCCCCTGATCTGGGTCCGGTCACGGTAGAAGCTCACCTTGCTGACGACCTGGCGCATGAGCGTGGTGAGCTCGCGAGAGACCTTGGGGGACATCACCCGGCCGCGGATGATCGGCGTCGTCTCGAGATCGCCGATCGACTTGACGACCCGTGGCTGCACGAGCACGCCGCCGTTGAGCATCGCGCCGTACGCCTGGGCGAGCTGGATGGGCGTGACCGCGACCCCCTGCCCGAAGGCGCCGTTGGCAAGGTCGATCTCGCGCCATGAGTGCTGGGTCGGGTCACGCATGATGCCGCGCACCTCGTTGGCGACGTCGATCCCGGTCGGCGCCCCGAAGCCCAGGTTGCGCCAGGTGGTGAACAGACGCTGGCTCGACTCCCTGGTGTTGCGGCCGAGATCGAGCGCGACCCTGGCGGCAACCACGTTGCGCGAGAAGGCGATCTGGGTGGCGAACGTCTTGAACCCGTTCGAGAGGTGGTCGGCGTTGTCCACGTGTGACCGCCCGCCATCGAGCCGGAGGGTGCCCTGGTCCTGGATCTTGGTCTTGAGCGTGACCGTGCCCAGGCCGAGCGCAGCGGTGGCGGTCAGCATCTTGAACACGGAGCCCGGCTCGTAGACGGTGGACACGATCGGGTCCACGAACACCCCGGGGTCCTCACTGGCGATCGCCCCGTACTGGTTCGCGTCGTACGAGGGGTAGCTCGCGTACGCGAACACCTCGCCCGTGTAGGGGTCCATCACGACGGCCGACACCCGCTTGGCCCGGTCGGCGATCCAGGTGGCCAGCAGCTCCTGCTCGACGGCAACCTGGAGCGAGGCGTCGATGGTCAGGGTGAGGTCCTCGCCGGGCACACCCTCCTCGCGCACCTCCGAGGTGTCGGGGACGGCCTTGCCCGTCGCGTCCTTCTGCGCGGCAACGACCGTCGGAAGCCCCGCCAGAGCATCCTGGTAGTACTGCTCCAGGCCGTACTGGCCCCCTCCATCGCGATTGACGAAGCCGAGCAGGTGCGCCGCGAGCGTGGTCCGGGGCGTGCCACCCGGCTGCGGATAGAGCCGCAGGCTCTCGGGTTCGAGCACCAGCCCCCTGAGCTCGGGAGCGCTGCCAGCGGACAGGCGGCGGATGAGATCAGAGGTCGCCGGCTCGAGGTCGCGCGCGAGGACCTTGTACTCGGCCCCGGAGATCATCTTCACGGTCAGGCCGGCCGCGGCCTCGCCCTCCAGGTCCAGGATCCTGACCAGGCTCGCGGCCACCAGGCGTCGCTGGATGGAGGTGAGCCTGACCGGGTTCGCAGCCAGGCGGTCGCGCTCGATGCTCGTGGCCAGGGTGACCGTCCCCGTCCGGTCGTAGATCGAGCCCCGCTGGGCCGGGATCTCGTACTCCATCGACGACTGCTTCTTCGCGGCGGCTGAAAGATCGGGCCCCCGGACCACCTGCCAGTACGCGAGGCGCGCGCCAAGGCTCCCCGCCAGGACGACGAAGGCGAGGAGCAGCAGCAGCGCCCGGGTGCGGGAGTCGGTCCGGCCCAGCATGCGATACGGGTCGCGCTAGCGCGCCGGGATGACCAGCGGCTCGGGCAGCGCCCCGAGGCCGGCGTCGATCGCCTGCTTGCGGATGGCCGGCGCCTTGCCCAGGCGGTTCAGCTCGTTGCGCAGGTCCTGGGCATGCGCCTCGAGGCGGCGGTGCGCGGTGGACAGCCCCTCGAGTTCGTAGCTCGTGGCCGACACCTGGACATCCTGGGACAGCGAGAAGAAGGCGCCCGAGAACCCGACCACGATCACCGCGAGCACGATCGAGATCCGCGACGGACCTCGCCGCGCCCGGACAGCCGCCCTCGTCCGGCGGCGCGGGAGCACCGGTGCCTGCAGCCCGATCCGGGGCCGGCGCGGCAGGACGATCGTGCGCTGGCGGGCGCCCTCGTAGACGGCCACCCCTAGTCGCCCAGGGCGTAGTGCACGCGCGGCGAGCGAGGATCGATGAGGCCCAGCCGGTCGGCGATCCCGGCCGGCGCGAGATCGTCGAACAGGGCGTTGTCGGTCAGGGGGACCAGGTCACGCTGGCGCCGCTCGTGCAGCTCGTGCTGGCGGCGACCGTAGGACCTGCGGCGGTTGTTCTGGTGGCGCTTGCTCACGGGACTCCTCCTCCGTGGGCTCGGCCGGCGGGATCGCCGGCTCGACGGGTGGTGCGGGTCGGGCGCGTTGGGCCACGGTTCTGCTGGGGTGCTCCTCCTCTCCCTGCTACGCGGCGAGCCGCTCGGCAGCACGCAGTCGCGCACTCCGTGCTCTCGGGTTGGCCGTGATCTCCTCGGCTGTCGGGACCAATGACGGGCGGGTGACGAGACGGAGGCGTGGCGCCCTGCCGCACACGCAGACCGGCGCCTCGGGCGCGCAGACGCAGCCCCGGCGCTCGGCGGCGAGGAACCGCTTGACGATGCGGTCCTCGAGCGAGTGGTACGAGAGGACGACGAGGCGGCCGCCGGGCTGCAGCAGGTCGACCGCCGCGGCGAGGCCGACCTGGAGCGCGTCCAGCTCCTCGTTCACGGCGATCCGGAGCGCCTGGAACACGCGGGTCGCCGGATGAGTGCGTCTCGGCTGGCGGGGGTTCGGCGGCAGCGTCCGCTCCACCAGCGCCGCCAGCTCCTCGGCCGTCTCGATCGGCGCCGCCGCCCGCGCCGCGACGATGGCCTTCGCGATCCGCCACGCGGACGGCTCCTCGCCGTAGCGACGGAACAGCGCGGCCAGCTCGTCGGCGGTCAGGGTCGCCAGCAGCTCCGCGGCCGGGATGCCGGTCGCCGTGTCGAAGCGCATGTCCAGGGGTCCGCCCGCCCGGAACCCGAACCCGCGGTCGCGGTCCGCCAGCTGGAACGAGGAGAGCCCGAGGTCGAACAGGGCTCCGTCGACAGCGCCGAACCCGGCGTCGGGCGCGACCCTGGCCAGCTCCCGGAAGTTCGCCCGGCGCAGGACCAGGCGGTCGCCGAACCGGGCCAGTCGCTGCCCGACGCGCTCGATGGCCGCGCCGTCCGCGTCGAGGCCCAGCACCCGGCCGTCGGGGCTGGCGGCCTCCAGGATCCGCTCGGTGTGCCCACCGCCGCCGACCGTCGTGTCGATCTGCAGGCTGCCCGCTGACGGGGCCAGGGTCACGAGGACCTCGGCCGGCATCACGGGCAAGTGCCCTTCCTGCATCTCTCCTCCACGGACTCGGCTAGCGGATCCCGAGCGGACCCTGGAAGCACATGTGGTACGACGTCAGATGCCCAGGCCGGCGATGGCGGCGGCGAAGGCCGACGGATCCTCGAGTGCCCGGCTGTACTCCTCCCAGCGCGCCGGAGCCCAGATCTCGGCGTGGTCCCGGCTGCCCAGGACCATCGCCTCGCCCTCGAGGCCGGCGAACGCGCGCAGGCCCTGGGGAACGAGCACCCGGCCCTGCCGGTCGAGCTCCATCTCCTGGGCCCCCGCGAACAGCTGCCGCTGCAGCAGCCGTGCGTTGGGATCGGTCATGGGCAGGCTCCCGACCTTCGCCGAGAGCGCCTCCCAGGCCGGCATCGGGAAGATCGCGAGACAGGTGTCGAGCCACCTCGCGACGACGCAGCCGCCCTCGAGCTGGGCACGGAATCGGGCAGGGACGGCAAGTCGTCCCTTCTCGTCGACCGCATGCCGGTACTCGCCGGTGAACACCGCGTCCCGTCACTCCCTGACATCGGGCGACGCTGCGGTGGGTGATCAACCTGGGTCCTGGCGGCGGTTCGCCCGCCGGATTCCCCACTTTCCACCACTTTGCGCCACTGAAGGGCATTCTAGCGCGCGAATGGGGGCCGTCAATGGGCGAAATCGCACGCCGGGCGGGTCCCGGGCAGGAACCGTCCCCCGGAGGGCGTGAGCACCCCGCTCGCCCGGGCGAACGGGGTGCTGGCCGGGTCGTGCTCATGCGGGGCTCCACGGCACGGCTCGCGGAGTGGCTCGCGACGACGGCGACGCGGCCGACGGCGCGCGGCGGCGGGCCTGTGGTGCCTCGCGGCGGCCGCGCAGTGGCGGCGGCTCGGCGACCGGCGCTCAGCGGCGCGCGGCGGCGGCCAACGTGCCAGATATCACCCCGCGCTGATGTAAGGACGAAGGACAGGCGTCGGAAGCACCAGATATCACCATGGGGTGATGCAACGGCCCCGCAAGTGTCGTGAGCTCGCGCCAATAGCACCTGGGAGTGATATCTGGAGGCAAGATGCGGGCCCCGAGACCGGCCGGAACGGCTGAGGGTCTGCCGGCACGTGTCAGGGAGCCTGGATCGACTTGTGGGTCAGGATCGGCTGGCAAGTCGAGCCGGACGACCAGCGGCCGAACAACCTGAGCTGGGCGTCAGCCAGGGAACGGGGGGGCGGGATGACGAGAGCCGCCATTCGCGCACGGGACCGCCAGAGCGGTGGCGAGAGCGCAGCCGGTCGGTGCCCCCTTCAGCGGGAGTTGCCTATCGGCACGCGCGTGGATCGCCTCGAATTCCTCCCGGGAGATCTCACTGCCCAAGCTCCTTCAGAGTGCGCTGAACCAGATCGACGGGGTCCTGTACGTGTGGGGCGGTTGCGAGTGCAACCACGCTCCGCGAGGCCTCCGCCACGAGGCGTGCGCCAGGGCACAACAGATCAGTTCCAGTCCTCCCAACCGAGCCACCAGGCGTCATCGACCTGGGTGAACTCCAGCTCGCCGGGATCGGATTCGTGACTCCACGTGCCCCAGGGGTCATACAGGTCGAAGTTGCTGCCGCCAAACGGTCCCGCTTCGATGTAGAAGCGAGCGCGAACGACGCCCCCGTTGTCGTCGAGGGCGATGGCGTCGATGAACGGCACCTCGAAGCCCGAGGCGCTCGTTGCGTCGTGCACCCGCTGCCAAGCCACGTTCGCCTCGTCGTCGAAGGGGAGCGGGTCGCCGCGTGCTCAGGTTGCAGGCAGTCTCGTCTCCGAGCTCGCTGCTGTAGAAGCCCGCGCCGTATTCGATGTTGTGGCACCAGTCCTGGTCGCGAAAGGTCGCGACCTGGAGGTCGGAGAGGGTCGGCAGCATTGTCTCCAGCGCGAGGGTCGCGCTCGTCATGTCAGCCTCCGAATGGGGCGTAGCGACAGCCCGCGACGACCACGGCGGTCGCGATGACCAGAACCCACCTGCGCATCACGAGCGGATGACGCGCCGACGGCATGCCCGTGGGGCGCTGACGCGGCATCCGCACCTTATCTGGCGACGGGTACTGACTGACGCTGCCAGCAGCCAGGTGACAGCCCGCGCACGGAGGGGACATGAGCCACGACGACGATCCCGTAGAGCCGCTGGATGGCCGGTTCGACCGCGTCATCATGAGCCCCGGCCGCGGCGGTGCCGAGACTACCGGGTGGGCGGCGGCATCCGGATCTCGGCGCCCACCCGCAGCCGCTTGTCCGGGTACTGCGGGTTCCACTCGTAGATCGTGGACAGGGAATGCCCGAAGTAGTTGGCGATCGAGTACAGGTTGTCGCCCGACCGGACGACGTAGATCCAGCAGTCGCTGCGGTCCGGGCACGCCGTGAGCAGCTTGTAGCGGTCGCCCTTCGGCTTATCGGTCGCCTTTGGGGTTGGCGTCGGAGCGACCGTCGGGACGGGCGAGGGAGAGGGCGTCGGGGCGAGCGTCGGGACGGGGGTCGATGTCGGGACCGCCGACGCGCTCGGCTCGGCGGTGGTCGAAGCCGTGGGCTCCGCCGCAACCGACGGCGGCGCCTCGGTGGGAGCCGGCGACGCGGTGGGCTGGGCCGTCGGAGTTGCCGCGCTCACAGTCGGGCTCTCGTCGGCGCCGACGACCGGCATCGCGATGCCGCCGCGCTGGACGACGAACCCGAACGAGATCCCGGCGCTCAGGATCAGGATCAGGACGGCGGCGAGCGTCGCGCGCGGCATGGTCGGAACCGTCGGGACCTTCCGCATCAGCGGCATCGGGCCCGCCGCCATCGAGCCGCGCAGGTAGCGCGGGCAATCGGCATGCGCGACCCGCAGGCACACGAGCTCCTGCTGGCGAAGTGACTGCGGCCGGGCCGATCCGATCGCCACGCATGCCTGGTCATCGGCCGGGCTCGACGACGGCGCAACCAGCGCTTCGCCGGTGTCGCGACGGAGGAACGGGCACACCGACGGGTCCGCTGAGCGTGCGGCATCATCGAGCACGGGGAGCGCAGGGCGCATCGACGGCCGCCCAGCCCCTGCGGGTTCATCCGGTCTGCCGTTGCCGCGCGCGCCCTCGCCCTCGGGTTCCTCGCTCAGCGCTCAATCCCTCCGGTGCGGTCGATGCTCACCCCGAACGGCGCGAGTCTAGTACCTCCGGACCCTTGCCGGGTTGGAATCGCCGGTGTTAGGCTGCGCCTCCGCCGTTCCCGCACTCGGTGCGGGCAGCAGTCCAGTTGGCCGCGGCCACGTACCGGGAAGAGATCGAGCCACAGTCAAATGGCCTTGCCGCTCACCGAACCGACCCCGCTCCACCCGCGCGAAGCTGAGCTCTCGCACCTGGCGCCGCACCGCATCAAGCGCTGCACGTACCGCCGGCTGATCTCGATCGAGCGGCCGCAGGAGCGCATCTACGAGGTGGAGTGCCTGTACCCGGACCGCAAGGTGCCCATTCCCCTTGGCGATCTCGACACCAGCACACCCATCTGCAACGCCTGCATCGCGCCGCACATCTTCCGCGCGGACGAGGACTAGCCGGTCCCTCGCGCGGTCGCCTGGGTCGCGTCCGGTGGAGGGTTGTCACGACGCGGGTGAAGGCGCATCATCCGCGCACGCCAGGTGTCCTGCGCCCAGCGTGACGCCGACGCGTGCCGTTTCCGGGGGTTCTCTCGATGGGCGTCCCACCCCGTCGGACCGCCGCGCTCGCGGCCATCGCCGCCTGGGCGTCCCTGGTCCTGGCCCTGGTCGCTCCGTGGTCGCCAAGCGCCCGGGCTGTTGATGACGCGCTGACGCCTGCCGACCAGGCCGAGTGGGAGGCGGTCCTCACCCGCGGCGGTCTGACCGCCGAGGCCGCCACCCAGCTGATGGGCAGCCGACCGCTGGTTGCCTCCGGCGGCGACGCCCGCTTCGACCCGTTTGCTGGGCCGATCCCCGCCGGCGAGACGGGCCCGCGTCCGGCCGGGTTCATCATCCGCCAGGAGTTCGCGCACCTGGTCGAGTTCGCCCCGGAGCAGATCTCGACGTTACGCGCCGGAACCCTGGGGTGTTCCGAGGCGGGCATCGTCTGCCAGGCGGAGCGCTTCCGTCTCGACACGCCGCTGCCCACGACATGGCTCGTGTCGTCGATGTTCCTGGACCGCCAGATCGAGGTCGATGGCCCCAACTTCACCGATGTCTCGCTGGTCATCCACGACGGTCGCCTCGGGCCGGTTGCGCCGGGCCGGGACCAGCTCGTGGGCGGCGATCCGCTCGAGGGCGGCAACCGGTACTTCGGCATCGCCGACGCTCCGGGCGAAGCTGGCCTGGTCGCCCGAACGGCGTACTGGGCGCCGGCCACCGCCACCTGGACGCAGACCCGGAGCCACGGGTTCGCGATCCTTGACGGCACCCTGCTCCAGCTCTGGTGGCCGACATCCTCCGAGCTGTTCACGTTCGACGGCCAGCGGGTCTATGCGGGCGAGGCTGCGGCCGGCCAGTTCGCGCCCGGGACCACGGCGTTCTCGTCGATCCCGGAGGTTGCCGACGGATGGACGCTCGTCGCCCGCGGGCTCGAGGGGCTGCCACTGGTGGGCACCGACGGGGCCTTTGTCGCGGGTCGCGAGCCCGTCGCAGCCCCGAAGCCCACGCCGTCGCCCGTGCCCACCGCGACTGCGGCACCGTCCGCTACGCCAACCGCCACGAGCGCGCCGACTCCAGGCACGAGTCCGACCTCGGCGGCCACCAGCACACCGGCGCCCTCGGCCGCCCCCACCGCCCCGGGCACGCCGGCGTTCGACCTGGGCTCCATCGCGATCCCCCTGGGTGGCCTCGGTGCCGGCCTGGTGCTGTCGATCATCGGGCTGGTTCTGCTCGTGCGCGGGCGCCAGCCCGGGCCGGGTGGGCCCGGTGTGGCGGGCCAGGCCATTGCCGTGGGGGCGGCCGACCCGGATCTCCTGGTCGCGACGGCGAAGGGTCCCTGCGACGATCTCGCGGCAGCCCTGGCGGACGCCGACCGCGCCTGCGAGGAGGCGCGCCTGGCGGCGGAGCGGGCCCGAGCGGTGGCCGATTCCGAGACGGCGAGGGCAGCCCAGGCGCGTCAGCGAGCGCGGGACGCCACGAGCGCGCGTGAGGACGCCCAACGCGCGCTGGACCTCGAGCTGGAGGCTCCCGACCAGGGAACGTCGAGCATCTCGTCGGGAGGTCTCACGCTCACCGAGCACGACCTGCGCCTGATCGAGGACGCCCGCGTCGAGCTGGCAGCCGCCTGGGAGCCGCGGATCCGCGCCGCGGCCTCGGACGGGGAACGATCGGCCATCAGCGAGCGGTACCGGCAGGAGGTGCTCGATCTCGAGCGGGCCGAGACCATCGAGGCGCTTCGCGCGAAGGCGGCTCGGGCGCGAGGCGATCGAATTGGAGCGGCGCGGGCCAGGCTCGCTGCCGCCGAGGACGCCGAGCGGTCTGCGCTCGACGAGGCCGCCGATGCGGAGCAGGCCGCGCAGCGCGCGCGTGGAACGGCGCATGCGGCCGAACTGCAGGCGGACCACCTGTGCCGTCAGGCCCAGGTCATCCGTGGGGCGCTTGAAGCCTGCCTGGAGCGCGAGGCGGCGCATCCCGGCGGAGTCCAGGACGACGGCGGCGGCCGGCCGAGCGGCGGTGGCGGCCAGCCGGGCGGCGCTCCCGATCCCGGCCCGGATGGAGGCGGCCCCGGCGGCGGCGGAGTTGATGGACCGCCCGCCGGTCCCGATCCCGGCCCGGGCGGCGGTGGCGGGCCGGGCGGCGGTGAGACACCACCTCCCAGCGGTGGCAAGCCGCAGAGGGCGGAATGCCCGGACGGCGCCGAGCAGTGGCGCCCCATCGGGACACGGGCCTTCAGGCTCCTGCCCCGGGACGCCCGGATCGAGTGGAAGGTGTTCCCGATGCGGAGCCTGTTCGCCGACTGGCTCGCGCCGCGCCAGGTCGACGACCAGGGAAATGAGGTCGAGGGCCCGCCGAGCGTCAGCCAGCGCTCGATGCGGATGGTGAAGGGTGATCTCGCGACCCTGTTCAAGGATCTCGACTCGACGCACGCCTCGTCCGGCCTGCGCTATGACCAGGAGCTGGTGATCGTGGTCCCGTTCGTCAACCGCCAGCTGCGGAAGGAGCAGCACTGGCTGTGTCAGGATGGACGGTGGGTCGCCACCGGCGTCTGCCGCGTCGTGGAGCTCGGCGTGACGCCGGCGCCGCAGGCGTACGGCAGGGGTCGCAAGGACGTGACCCTGAAGGTCGTGAAGGAGATCTACGGAGACGCCATGAACGGGATCGCCGACGCCGCCGAGAACGAGCGGCAGATGGGCCACTTCGAGCGGGAATGCCCCTAGGCGGGAGCGGCCGCGTGATGAATGACCGCCTCGTCGGGTCCGGGCTCCTGGTCGCCGGAGTTGTCATCGCCGCGCTGAGCGGCGTGGCGCTGGCGACGATGGCCACGCCGGGCGCCACGGAGGCCTCCGCGCCGCCGACCGCGGCCGCCACCTCCGCCGCGCCCGCTGTCGTCGAGCCCACGTCCGTCGCCACGCCAGCGGCCTCTCCATCCGCCGCCCCGCCGACCGCCACGCCCACGCTGGCGCCTGTTGAGACGCCGATCCCCACGCCATCGCAGGCGGATCTGATCACCGCGTTCATGGCCGAGCTGGCCGAAGCCTTGCGCACCGGTGACGCGGCCTTCCAAGTCGCCCATCTGCATCCGGACACGCTCGCCCGCTACGGAGCGGTCCAATGTCTGCAGGAGCTCTCCAAGCGCGCCGACCCGACCGTCGCGATCGCCGTGGTGGAGGTCGGCCAGCCGGAGCGCTGGGAGTACGACACCGATGGGCTGGCAACTCCCATCAACGAGGCCGTCCCGGTGAACGTC
This sequence comes from uncultured Chloroflexia bacterium, assembly GCA_963700555.1. GTDB lineage: Bacteria > Chloroflexota > Limnocylindria > Limnocylindrales > CSP1-4 > CAIXZV01. The sequence continues at coordinate 91,158 of CAVOXZ010000009.1, read as the reverse complement.
GACATGACGATCGAGGGCGTGGCCGCCCGGCGCGTCCTGCACGTGACCGTCGATGCGGGGATGGTGCGGTGGTTCACCGACTGCGGCCTGCCAACCGACACGCCGGCGCCATAGCCGCGGGCACCGCAGCCGAACAGCTTCGGCACCATCGGTTACCGGCAGGGCACGACCGCCGCGGTGGCACAATGGGCCCGTGGCCGTGAGTCGAGCAGAGAGGCGAAGGGATCGGCGCGATCGTGTCGTGACCGTGTTCGGCGAGGAGCTGGCATCTGCCGCCCTCGATCTCCTGGAGATCGTCGAGCTCGCCTGGCATGACTGCTACGGGGAGATCTCCCCGCCCGACGACGTGATCGAGGACATCCTCCTGCTCAGCAACGGAAGCCTCGAGCAGCTCATCGAAGCAGCCCGGCTCGCGGTCATCGACTGGCGGGACCTCAGGGTCGCCGCGCAGGCATCCCGCGATCGGGCGTAGCCGAGACCGGCCGAACTCACGTAGCCGCCAGCCTGCTCGGGCGCGCGCACGGCTCCCGCTCACCATCGGCGGCGGGACCGCCAGCGAGGCGGCCTGTAAGCCGAGTTCTGTCCCGCGACTCACGCCGCGGGGACGGTCATCCATCTGGGGCCGCCGGTTGCCCGACGGCTCATGCGGCCGACCCGAGGGCTGGGCAGCGCGCCTCTTCCCCCCGGCGAACCGGGGTGCGCCCTCCTATTTGGCCTTGCTCCGGGTGGAGTTTGCCGCGTTTCACTCCGGTCCCGAAGGGCCGGCATCGTCACTGTGGCACTGGTCCTCGCCTCACGGCGGACGGGCGTTACCCGCCACCCTGCGCTGGGGAGCTCGGACTTTCCTCACGCCGTCCGGTCGCCCGGCCGGCGCGCGACCATCCGGCCGCCTCGCTGGCTCGCGGATTGTACGCGGCCCGGCGGACCGCCGATCCGGCCGTCAGGGTTCGAACAGCAGGACCTGGTCCGCGTCGCTCGTGAGCTGGAGCCGGCCCGTGCCGGTCTCGATGGCGTACGCGGGCCTGTTCTTGACCACCGCCAGGACCGCGGCCTCCTGCGTGGCGAACTCGCCTTCGCACAGCACCAGGCTCTGGTGCACCGTGTCGAGCAGGATCCGGTTGCCGTCGAGGTGGTAGGACCCGCCCACGATGTTGCACCCGGTCCGGACGATGAAGGACCCGTCGCCCGCGAACGACACCGACGCTTCCGCGACGGGCCGCGTCCCGTGCACCTGGACCAGCGTCCATGTCCGGCTCACCAGCACGTCCCGGGTCGTGAGGCAGCCGCCGGTGACCAGCGCCAGGGCGACGAGCAAGGCTGACCGCACGACGATGCGGGCGAGGGGCCCGCGGCTCGTCACCCGAGGAGCTCCCGCACCGCCACCGCGAGGGCCCGGCCGAGGGCGCCATGTCCCGCCGCGGTGAGGTGCACGCCGTCAGCCGGATCGACCTCCGCGATCGGGCCCGCGTCGAGGAACGGGATCCCGCGACGCTCGGCGACCGTGCGATACAGCCGGGCGAACTGCTCGCTCTTGGCCCGGGCCTCGCCGAAGCCCCACAGCTCCGAAGCGGCGGTGAGCTCGCCCAGCGGCGGCGGCGCCACGAGCAGGACCTGCGGTGATCCGCCTGCCGGTCCCGTCCCCGACAGCAGCACGAGGTCCACCAGGGCGCCGGCACCAGCGGCGATATCGGGCGCCCGCAGGCGCAGGTACCCCTTGGTGTCGTTGGTGCCGAGCATCAGGATCACGAGGTCGATCGGGGCATGGGAGCGGAGGCACGGCAACAGGTAGTCCCGTCCGTTGCGACCGTCGAGCATGGGGTCGTCCCAGATCGTCATCCGGCCGTTCAGACCCTCCTCGATCACCTCGTATCCGTCGCCGAGCGCGGCTGCCGCGGCCCCCGGCCACCGGATCTGCCGGGGAAGCCGGCCGGCGCTCGCGAAGTCATACCCGTAGGTGTTGGAGTCGCCGTAGCACACGACCACCGGCATCGGTCCCCTCCTCTCAGGCGCCGGGGGCGACCCGGCGGGCCCGGGCGATCCGGTCCGGCCCGCCGGCGGCGACCCGGTCCAGAGCCTCGTTGGCCAGCCGATCAGCCGTCGCGTTCTGGGCCCGCGGCACGTGGGTCGCGGACCAGCGCCGGAACCCGGCGAGCATGGCCTTCGCCTCGGCGTGGAGCGGGATGAGCTTGGCATCCTTGACCCGCCAGCGCCCGTGCAGCTGCTCCACGATCAGCTTGGAGTCCAGGAACAGGTCCACCCGTTCTGCGCCGAGCCGCTGCGCCAGCTTGAGCGCCTCGACGACGCCCACCCATTCCGCGACGTTGTTGGTCTGGACGCCGAGCGCCTCGGAGATCGTGGCGTCAGGGGGAGCCGCCGGGTCGAGGGCGTCGGACCGTGAACCGTCGATGAGCGCGGCGCCCAGCGAGGCCGGGCCCGGGTTGCCGCGGGCCGCCCCGTCGGTGCGGATGACCAGGTGCGGGATGACCGGGAGGGACGGCTCGCTCAGACTCGCCGCCCCGTGATCGCCCCGGTGACGTCCAGGATCGCCTGGGTGATGTGGATGCCCCGCGGACAGGCGTCCATGCAGTTGAAGATCGTGCGGCAGCGCCACACGCCGTCACGGTCGGCGAGGATCTCCAGCCGCTCCTCGGCGTGGTCGTCGCGGGTGTCGAAGATGAACCGGTGGGCGTTGACGATCGCGGCCGGGCCGACGTACTCGGGCTTGGCCCAGAACGACGGGCACGACGAGGTGCACGCGGCGCACAGGATGCACTTGGTCGTGTCGTCGTAGCGGGCCCGGTCCTCCACCGACTGGCGTCGCTCGCGCTCGGGGGGCGGCGACTCGGTCAGCAGGTACGGCTGGACGCTCCGGAACTTGGCGAAGAAGTCCTCCATGTCCACCACGAGGTCCTTCATCACCGGCAGGCCCGGCAGGGGGGCAACCGTGATCCGCTTGCCGCCGAGCTGGTCGACGCGGATCTTGCAGGCGAGGCGGTTGCGCCCATTGATCAGCATCGCGTCCGACCCGCAGACGCCGTGCGCGCACGACCGCCGGAACGTCAGCGTGCCGTCCTGGTCGTGCTTGACCTTGTGGAGGAGGTCCAGGACGCGGTCCATCGGATCCGCCTCCACCTGGTACCGCTGCTCGTGGGGCCTGGTGTCGCGCTCCGGGTCGTAGCGGAGGACGCGCAGCTCGATCTTCATCGCCTGCCCCCCGCCCTAGTAGACACGCGGCTTGGGCTGGAACGAGGTGATCGTGACCGGCTTGTAGGCCAGCTCGACCCGATCGTCCGTGCCCTTCGTCGCCAGGGAATGGGTCAGGAAGTTGACGTCGTCGCGCTCCGGGTAGTCCTCCCGGCTGTGCGCGCCACGACTCTCCTTGCGGGCGATGCACGCCGCGACCATCGTCTGGGCGCAGTCGAGGAGGTAGCCCACCTCACGGGCCTCGAGGAGGTCCGTGTTGAAGACGCTGCCCCGGTCGTCCACGCCGACGTTGCCATACCGCTGCCGGAGCTCGGCGACCTTCGCCCGGGCGCGCTCGAGCCCCTCCGCGTCGCGGTACACGCCGGCGTCGTCCATCATCACGTCCGCGAGCTCCGTGCGGATCCGCTCCTTGCGCTCGCCGTTCTTGCGGCCCCGGATCGCCTCCAGCTCGGCCCGCACGGGATCCATCACGTCGGGTGCGATCTCCGGCATCCCCACGCCCTTCACGTCGAGCGCCATCTGGCGGCCGGCGCGGCGGCCGAAGACGAGCAGGTCCACCAGCGAGTTGGTGCCCAGGCGGTTCGCCCCATGGACCGACACGCAGGCCGCCTCGCCCGCGGCATACAGCCCCGGCACGACCGTGTTGGCCGCGTCGCGGGTCGCCTGGGTGAGCATGTTGGTGGGCACGCCACCCATCGCGTAGTGGGCGGTCGGCTGGATCGGGATCGGATCCGTGTACGGCTCGATCCCCTGGTACACGCGCACGAAGTCCGTGATGTCCGGCAGCTTCTCGTCGATCACCTTGCGGCCCAGGTGGCGGACGTCGAGGTGGACGAAGTCCTTGCCGCCGATCCCGCGGCCGGCCCGGATCTCCTGGTGGATCGCCCGGCTCACCATGTCGCGCGGGGCGAGCTCCATGAGCTTGGGCGCGTAGCGCTCCATGAACCGGAAGCCGTCGTTGTCAAGCAGGTAGGCGCCTTCGCCGCGGGCGGCCTCGGACAGCAGGATGCCGATGCCCACGATCCCGGTCGGGTGGAACTGGTAGAACTCCATGTCCTGCATCGGCACGCCGTGCCGGTATGCCAGCGCGACGCCATCCCCCGTCAGGCTCCAGGCGTTGGAGGTGACGCGGAACATCCGCCCGAACCCGCCCGTGGCGAGCAGCACGGCCTTGGAGCGCAGCGTCACCAGCTCGCCGTCGGCGATCCGGTAGGCAACCACGCCCGCGGCGCGGCCGCCGGCCCCCAGCTCGCCGCCCTCCGTCACGAGGTCCACCACGTGGTACTCGTCGTAGAACTTGACGCCGTACTTGAGGCACTGCTGGTAGAGCGTCTGGAGGATCATGTGGCCGGTGCGGTCGGCGGCGTAGCAGGCCCGCTTGACCGGTCCCTCGCCGTAGTTGCGAGTGTGGCCGCCGAACCGCCGCTGGTCGATCCGCCCGTCGTCCGTGCGGTTGAAGGGCAGGCCCATGTGCTCGAGCTCGATCACCGTCTCGATGGCCTCGCGGGCGAGCACCTCGGCCGCGTCCTGGTCCACCAGGTAGTCGCCGCCCTTGATGGTGTCGAACATGTGCCACTCCCAGTGGTCCTCCTCCTGGTTGCCCAGGGCGGCACACACGCCGCCCTGGGCGGCGCCGGTGTGGGAGCGGGTCGGGTAGAGCTTGGTCAGCACCGCCGAGTCCACGCCGGCCCTGGCGAGCTCGAGGGCGGCCCACAGTCCGGCGCCCCCGGCGCCGACGACCAGGGCCTCGTGGTCGCGGATCATGCCGGCACCGCGGGCATCGGCAGCGTGAACACGACCATCGTGCCCATCGCGAGCAGGGCCAGGCCGACGAGATAGAGGACCAGCGTGAGCCCCGCGCGCCGCCCGCCCGAGGTGTAGTCACCGATCACGGTTCGCACGCCCATGAACGCGTGGAAGAGCACGAACACCAGCATCGTCCAGTCGATCGTGCGCTGGGCGACGCTCGCCCAGCGGGCCGTGACCCAGGCGGCGTCCTGGACGGCCGGGTCGAACACGAAGTGGACGACGATGTAGTGGGCCAGCGCCAGCACGAACAGGCCCAACCCGGTGAGCCGCATCAGGTACCAGATGGCGAGCTCCCAGCCGCTGCCCGACGGACGGGCGCGGCCGGATCGCGTGACGCGGAAGGTGCTCATGAGCCGAACCTGAAGGGCGGCTCCAGCCCGAAGGCCGGGGCCATGATCTGGACGAGGATGGGCAGGCCGATCAGCGCGAACAGCACCCAGTTGAGGTACCAGAGCTGCTTGTGGTAGCGCGTCATCGACGGCCAGAAGTCCATGACGATGATCCGCAGGCCGTTGAGCGCGTGGTACAGGAGCGCCGCACCGAGCAGGGACTCCACCACCCGGCCGAACGGGCTGGCGTAGATCGCCAGCACCTCGTCGTAGAGCTCCGGGTTGACCCCGACGAGCCAGATGTCGAGGACGTGGAGCAGGATGAACGCCCAGATGGCGACACCCGAGATCCGGTGGAACGCCCAGGCGAGCATTCCCTCGCTGCCCCGATACCTCAGGAGCATGGAGCCTCCGTGACTCGCGGCCCGCCCCGGCGGGTCGATGATGGTGGCCCGGCGATCAGCCGATCCGGGCATTGGGCTTGCGTTGGTCAGATTCGAGCCCCTGGGCCGTAGCCGAGAGCTGGCGTCGCTCGGGGCTGCCGCCATTCTAGCCGCGCCCCTTGTCCCGCGGGTTCCCGACTGGTCCGTCTTCGGCCGGGCCGGAGGTCGTCGCAGCAGGGGCCAATCGGCCGTGGGCCGCGACGCTCCCGGCTGGAGAGGGTGAGTTCGCTGTCCGGGCGCGCGAGGCCGGGCTATGATCGGGTCCGCCCCAGCCCTCGTCCGCTCCCCACGCAGGAGGTCTCGCTCGTCGCGTGAAGATCCAAGAAGCCGACGCCAAATCGCTCCTCGTTGCCCAGGGCCTGCCGGTGCCCGCGTGGACCGTCGCCCGCACCCCGACCCAGGCCCGCGAGGCCGCGGTCCGCCATCTCGCGGATCCCGCGAACGCGACCGGTAAGGTCGTGATCAAGGCCCAGGTGCTGGTGGGCGGTCGGGGCAAGGCGGGCGGCGTCAGGCTGGCCGCCAGCGCGGACGAGGCCGAGGACGTGGCAGCCCAGATCCTGGCCCTCGAGATCAAGGGCCTGCCCGTGCGGCGCGTGCTCGTCGGCCCGGCGGCCGAGATCGTGAAGGAGTACTACCTCTCGGTGCTGCTCGACCGGGCCACCCGGCGGCTGATGTTCATCGGCTCCGCAGAGGGCGGCGTGGAGATCGAGCAGGTCGCGGTCGACAACCCCGAGGCGATCGTCTACCAGCACACGAACCCGCTCCTCGGCCTCCCCGACTACGCGGCCCGCGAGCTGGCGTTCAAGATCGGGTTCGGGGCGCACTGGAAGGCCGGTGCGGCGATCGCCAAGGGCCTGCTGCGCACGATGATCGCCAACGACGCCGACCTCGTGGAGATCAACCCGCTCGCCGTGATCCGCGAGCACAGCGCCGGTGGGGCACCCGTCGAGCGGCTCGTCTGCCTCGACGCCAAGATCACCCTCGACGATTCGGCGCTGGCCCGCCACCCGGGTCTCGAGGAGCTGCGCGACCTCGATGCCGAGGATCCCGCGGACGTCGAGGCGCGCCGCTACGACCTCACCTTCATCAAGCTCGATGGCAACATCGGCTGCATGGTCAACGGCGCGGGCCTCGCGATGACGACGATGGACCTCGTGCACCGGGCCGGCGGCGAGCCGGCCAACTTCCTCGACATCGGCGGCGGCGCCAAGGCGGACCGGGTCGCAGCGGCGATGCGGCTGATCCTCGAGGACCCGAACGTCAAGGCGATCCTGGTCAACATCTTCGGCGGCATCACCCGCGGCGACGAGGTCGCCCGGGGGCTGATCGAGGCCCGGGCCCAGCAGGAGCGCTCCGTGCCCATGGTGGTCCGGATCGTGGGCACCAACGCCGAGGAGGCGGCCGAACTCCTCGAGGCAGCGAGCTTCGTCACTGCCGCCAGCCTGGACGAGGCAGCGGCCAAGGCGGTCGCGGCGGCGAAGGGAGCGGCAGCGTGAGCATCCTGATCGGGCACGACACCCGGCTGGTGGTCCAGGGCATCACCGGGCGCGAGGGCGAGTTCCACAGCCGCGCCATGCAGGAGTACGGAACCCCGCTCGTGGCCGGCGTGACGCCTGGCAAGGGCGGGCAGACAGCCCTCGACGGGACCGTCCCGGTGTTCAACACCGTGGCCGAAGCGGTGCGCGAGACCGGCGCCAACACCTCGTGCATCTTCGTGCCGGCGGGGGGCGCCCCCGACGCGGTGCTCGAAGCCGTGGCTTCCGGCATCAAGACCGTGTTCTGCATCACCGAGGGCATCCCGGCGCTGGACATGATCCCGGTCGTCGAGGAGGTCCGGCTGGCGGGCGCCCGGCTGATCGGCCCCAACTGCCCCGGGGCGACATCCCCGGGTCGGGCCAAGGTGGGCATCATCCCGGGCTCGATCCACCGCGAGGGACGGGTCGGCGTGGTCTCGCGCTCGGGGACCCTCACCTACGAGGCGGTCCAGGCCATGACGGATGCCGGTCTCGGCCAGTCCACGTGCGTGGGCATCGGCGGTGACCCGGTCATCGGCACCCAGTTCGTGGACATCCTCGCGTTGTTCGCGGCCGATGCCGAGACCGAGGCACTGGTCCTGATCGGTGAGATCGGCGGCGCGGCCGAGGAGGAGGCCGCCGCCTGGGCAGCCGAGCACATGGCGGACGTCCCGAAGGTCGCCTTCATCGCCGGGCGCACGGCTCCCGAGGGGAAGCGGATGGGCCATGCCGGCGCGATCATCTCCGGGGGCAAGGGGACCGCCGCGTCAAAGGTCACCGCGCTCGAGGCCGCCGGGTTCCGGGTGGCCGGCTCCCCCACCGAGCTGCCAGCACTGCTCCGGGAGGCCGGCTACCGCGGCTGACCTTGGTCAGGCCGACCCGCGAACCAGGGTCACGGAGGCCGTAGACTAGCGGGCATGGGCCGCCGTCGTGGCGGTTGCCCGCCCTACGGAAGGAGGATCGGCGCTCAGGCGCAAATGAGCAGTCTGATGGACCTCGTCGCGGGCGATGCCCGTGACATCGTCCTGGCGCTCTCCGTCGACGACAACGCGGCATTCGCGGATGCGGGCCGGTTCGTCGCCCACCTGCCGCTCGGTGGCGGCCTCGACCCCACGTGGCTGGACCTGTTCAGCGAGGCGGTGCGCTCGGTGAGCGAGAACGAGGACCTCATGGACTTCCTCGACGCCCGCACGGAGATCGAGGGCGCGGCGTCCAGCTCGGAGTGGATCGTGGACCGGGTCGACCCCGACTGGATCGAGGCCGTGGCGCAGCTCCCTGATGAGCAGCTGGGGGCGCTCGCCGGCCGCTGGATCGAACTCCTCGAGGAGGAGCTCGGGCTGCTGCCTCGCGAGGAGAAGCCCTGGATCCGCGACCTGGCCGGCCGGATCGTCACCTTCTCCCGGGCTGCTGCGGGCGCCCGGGACATCGTTTTCGCCTGGGCGTTCTGACTTCCGGCCCTGCCCGAGAACCCTCGAAGCACGCATGCTGAGGACGTGAACACGCCCGCCGCCTTCATCGACCGTCCGGATCTGCAGCTCGCGGAGCCGCCTGCCGGCGGCCGGCCCGGGGATCCGCTCCCGTTCTCGATCCATGCGTTCCGGCTCCTCAACCGCTACCTGATGACGCCCATGACCCGCGTCGGCATGGGAGCGTGGCTCTCGACCCCGGTTGGCGGTGCGATGGTGCTTCTCCGGATCCGGGGCCGGAAGAGCGGGATCGTGCGCGAGACGCCGCTCAACTACGTGATCGCGGAGGGGTCCCTGTGGGTGATCGCGGGCTTTGGCCCGCGGACGGAGTGGTATCGCAACCTCGTTGCCGATCGGCGCGTGGAGGCGATCCTGCCCGGGCGGAGGATCACGGGGACGGCGACGGAGGTTCGGGCCCCCGCCGTCCGCCGCCGGATCATCCCGGCGCTGCTCCGTTCGACTCCCGGCCCGTCGCTGCTCGCGGGGCTCGATCCCTGGCACACCCCGGTCGACCGGCTGCTCGAGTCGCTCGCGTTCGTTCCCCTGCTCCGCATCGACGCGGACACCGGCCGGCTCGACGCGGGCCCGGACGACCCCGGAGGACACGCGTGGATCTGGCGCCAGGCGCTCCTCGTCGCCGCGTCGATCGTCATCCAGCGCCGTGTCGCCGCCCTCCTCCGCCTCGCCCGCCGCACGAGCTGACCGGGTCCGCACCCCTGCGTCACGCCTCGAACAGCCCGGGCACAATGGGCCGATGACCGCCTTCGACGAGCGGGCCTCCGACTGGGACACGCCAGAGCGCGCGGCGCGTGCCCAGGACGCCGCGTCCGTGATCCTCGATGCCGTGGCACCCGCCCGCGAAGCCCGCGTCCTGGAGCTGGGTGCCGGGACGGGGCTGCTGGGCCTCGCCCTCCTGCCCCACGTGCGCGAGGTCGTGCTCGCCGACGCGTCACCCGGGATGCTGGCGAAAGCCGAGGAGAAGCTCTCGACGGGCGCCTATCCGGGCGCCCGGACGATGCGCCTCGCGCTGACGATCGATGCCCTGCCCGACGATCGGTTCGATCTCGTGGTCAGCCTGATGGCGCTCCACCACGTCCTCGACACCGAGGTCGCCCTCCGGCAGGTGGCGCACCTCCTGGCGCCGGGCGGCCGGATCGCCCTCGTCGACCTCGAAGCCGAGGATGGGACGTTCCACTCGGACCCTGCGGATGCCGTGCTCCATGGGTTCGATCGCGAGGCGCTCGGCGTGCAGGCCGAGGCCGCGGGGTTCCGGGACGTGGCCTTCGGGCCGGGCGGCGCGCTCGAGAAGGACGGGCGGACGTACCCGCTGTTCCTGGTGACCGCGACCCGAGCCTAGTCCTTCGGGTATCCGAGCGCCGCCCAGGCCGGCCCGCCGGGCTTCTCGATCAGCTCCACGAGCACCCCGTGACAGGACCGCGGGTGCAGGAACGCGACCGGCCCCTCGGCACCCTTGCGAGCCACGGTATCGATCAGCTCGATCCCGTCCATCTCGAGGCGCATCAGGGTCTCGGCCACGTTGTCCACCTCGAAGCACACGTGGTGGAAGCCCTCACCCCGGCTGTCGAGGAAGCGTGCCACACCGGTCGTGTCGTCGTCGGGCTGGACGAGCTCGAGCTTCGACTCCCCCACCGGCAGGAAGGCGATCGTCACCCGGTCGTGTTCGATGGGCAGGACCAGCTCCACCGGCAGGCCGAGCATGTCGCGCCAGAGGCCGAGCGACTCGTCGATGCTGCGGACGATGACGGCGATGTGGTGGATCTTGCCCAGCTGCCGGATGCGGGAGGGAAGTCCAGCGGCGCGTTGCGTGGGATCGCTCATGGCGGTGCCTCCCGTTCAGACGGTGATGAGCTCGCGGTGGACGCCCCAGGTGGCGCGCAGCCGGTCCGCGATCTCCCCCACCGTGGCATACGCCGCCACAGCCTCGATGATCACCGGCAGCAGGTTCGTATCCCCGCGCGCCTCCCCCTCGAGGCGGCGCATCGCCGCCTCCCATGCGGCCGGATCGCGCTCGCTGCGCACGCGCCGGACGCCCTCGACCTGGCGACGCTCCCCTTCCGGGTCGATCCGGAGGAGGGCCGGACGGACGCCCGGCTCGTCGTCGCGGAACTGGTTGACGCCCACGACGACCCGGTCACCCCGCTCGATCTCCCGCTGGACCCGGTAGGCGGACTCCTGGATCTGGCGCTGCTGGAACCCACCCTCGATGGCCGCCAGGGTGCCACCCATGGCATCGATCTCGGCCAGGTAGGCGGTGGCCGCCGCCTCGAGCTCGTCGGTGAGCGACTCCACGAACCATGACCCGGCGAGCGGGTCGGGCGTCTCGGTGACGCCGGCCTCGTGGGCGATGATCTGCTGGGTCCGCAGCGCGAGACGGGCCGACTCGACGGTCGGCAGGGCCAGCGCCTCGTCGCGCGAATTCGTGTGCAGGCTCTGGGTGCCGCCCAGCACCGCGGCCAGCGCCTGGAGCGTCGTCCGGACCACGTTGTTGTCGATCGACTGCGCCGTCAGGCTCGAGCCCGCTGTCTGGGTGTGGAACCGGCACATCAGGCTCTTCGGGTTCCGCGCGCCGAACCGATCGCGCATGATCCGTGCCCACATCCGGCGGGCGGCCCGGAACTTGGCCACCTCCTCGAACAGCTCCGACCAGGCCGCGAAGAAGAAGGACAGCCGGGGGGCGAAGTCGTCCACCGCCAGCCCGCGACCGACAGCCGCCTCGACGTAGGCGATGCCGTCCGCGAGGGTGAACGCCAGCTCCTGGGCCGCCGTCGCCCCGGCCTCACGCATGTGATAGCCGGAGATGCTGATCGTGTTCCAGCGGGGCAGCTCCTGCGAGGCGAACTCGAACACGTCGGTCACCAGCCGCATGGAGGCCCGCGGCGGGTAGATCCAGGTGCCGCGGGCGATGTACTCCTTGAGGATGTCGTTCTGGGTCGTGCCGGACACCTTCGCCCGCTCGACCCCCTGTCGCTCCGCCGCGGAGACGTAGAGCGCGAGCAGGATGGGTGCCGTGGCGTTGATGGTCATCGACGTGCTGACGTCGCCGAGCGGGATCCCGGCGAACAGGGTCTCCATGTCGGCCAGCGACGACACCGGCACGCCGACCCGGCCCACCTCCCCTTCCGACTCGGGAGCGTCGGAGTCGTAGCCCATCTGCGTGGGCAGGTCGAACGCGACGGACAATCCCGTCTGTCCCTGCCCGAGCAGGTATCGGAACCGCTCGTTGGTCTCGGCGGCCGTCGCGAAGCCCGCGTACTGGCGCATGGTCCAGAACCGGGAGCGGTACATCGTCGCCTGGACGCCGCGGGTGAACGGGTACTCGCCCGGCAGGCCGAGATCGCGGCCCGGGTCCAGGCCGGCCACGTCGGAGGGGGTGTAGACGTCGGCGACCGGGATCTCCGAGGTCGTGGCGAAGGCATCCCGACGCTCGGCCGAGGCTGCGACGGCCCGTGCCCGTGTCGTCGTCCGCCACCGCTCGACGTCGGGGGCGGGGCTCGCCTCACGGCCGGTCCCGCCGGTGCTTCCGGTGTCGGCGGCCGCCCCCGGTGCCCGCCTCGCGTCCTTGCCCAACTGCGCCTCCGTCAGCTGATGACGACGAGCAGGTCGCCGATCTCGATGTTGACGCCCGCAGCCACATCCACGCGCTCGATGGTCCCGTCCCTCGGCGCCCGCAGCTCGTTCTGCATCTTCATGGCCTCCACGACCAGCAGCTGCTGTCCGGCGGTGACCTCATCACCGGCCGCCACCGAGACGGCGACCACCTTACCCGGGATGATGGCCTTGACCTGCAGCGGCCCGGCCTGTCCTCCGCCCGCGCGGCCCTTGCTCGCCCGCTCTCGGAGCGCTGCCAGTCGCTCGTCCTCGGCCTCGACCAGGAAGCGGAAGCCGTCCACGAGCACCTCCCGGGAGCGAATTCCCCCGGCGCCGGAGGTCGCGGCCTCCAGCACGAGTCGCGTCTCCGTGCCGGCCTCGACAAGCCGGTAGTGACCGCCGCCGAGCGGCCTGAGCTCCGCCTGTGTGGGCGTGTCGTCAAGCAGCACCTGTCTTTGCGCAAGGACATCACCGTCGGCCGGTGCGTCGGGGCCCATCGCGGCGCCGCCGAGCGGTCCGCGACCCACGCTTGGGTTGGTCATCCGGAGGGCGGCAGCGGCGAGCGCCACGCGCATCGGGCTGTCGTCGGGAGCCGACGTCGCGGGGGCCAGCCGGACGCGGATGGCCCGCGCGTCGGGGGTCATGCCCGCCATCGATCGCCTCCCCCACCGCGGCCCGAGGCACGCCAGCCGTTGCGAGCCCCGGCTGCGACCCCGTCGTGGCCCGGGTCCGATCCACTCACGGCGCCGGCCGGGGCCGGCGCCTCCGCGATCGCGGCCAGCCCGGTGGCCAACAGCGCGGCGTGGGCGGCGGCGGATCGCGCGGCCTCACCGTCCCAGTGCTCTTCCACCCAGCCGGTGGACAGGTCGCCCGCACGGAACGCGCCGCTTCGCGCGACGGCACGATGGAAGGGCAGCGTGGTCTGGACCCCGCCGATCTCGGTCTCGTCGAGCGCGCGTCGAAGGCGGTCGATGGCGGCATCGCGGTCATGGGCGTGGACCATCACCTTCGCGATCAGGTTGTCGTACTCCGCGGGGATCCGCTCACCGGGCTCGATGTGCGTGTCGACGCGCACGCCGGGCCCCGCCGGCATCACCCATCGCCCGACCCGGCCGGGCGTCGGCGCGAACGCATGCGCCGGGTCCTCGGCCGCGATCCGGACCTCGATCGCGTGGCTCGTCGGCGCCGCGGCCCGCTCCCCTGCCGCGATCACCTCGCCGCCCAGGGGCAGGCCGGCGGCGATCCGGAACTGCTCGCGCACGATGTCCACCCCGGCCACCAGCTCCGTGACGCCATGCTCGACCTGGAGCCTCGTGTTCACCTCGAGGAACCAGAAGCTGCCGTCCGGATCGTGCAGGAACTCGCACGTCGCCGCGTTGCGCAGCCCGGCCGCCTGGCCCAGGCGCACGGCCATGCCGTGAAGATCCCGGCGCTGCGCTTCCGTGAGTCCCGGCGCCGGCGCCTCTTCGACGAGCTTCTGGTGGCGGCGCTGCAGCGAGCAGTCACGCTCACCGAGGGCGATCACGTTCCCGTGCACATCCGCGAGCAGCTGGACCTCGATGTGGCGGGCAGGAAGGATCTCGCGCTCGAGATAGACCGACCCGTCGCCGAACGCGGATTGGGCCTCGCGCGAGCCGGATACCAGGGCGGCTGCCAGCTCCTCCTCCTGGGCCACGCGGCGCATGCCGCGCCCGCCGCCACCAGCGGCCGCCTTGACCAGGAGCGGAAACCCGATCGAGCGGGCGGTGGCCGTGATCTCGGCGATCTGGTCCGGGCGATCCACCGGCGCCGGCTCCAGGGTCCCGGGGACCGAGGGCACGCCCACCTTGGCGGCAAGCCGGCGCGCGTTGAGCTTGTCCCCCAGCGCCTCGATCGCCGCCGAGGCAGGCCCCACGAACGCGATGCCGGCAGCCTCGACGGCCCGGGCGAAGGCGGCCCGCTCGGCGAGGAACCCGTAGCCCGGATGGATGGCGTCGGCGCCGGTCCTGACCGCCGCGTCCACGACCGCATCGATCCGCAGGTAGCTCTCCGATGGTGCCGACGGGCCCAGACGGACCGCGACGTCAGCGAGGCGGACGTGGGCCGCCTGCGCGTCAGCATCGCTGTAGACGGCGACCGCCTCCATCCCCAGCTCGTGGCAGGCGCGGATGATGCGGACCGCGATCTCGCCGCGGTTCGCGACCAGCACGCGCGCGAACGGCGCGTCGGGACGCGTCACCTCCGGCTCCGGGGAGGTGCGTCCTTGCGCAAAGACACCTGCGGGTCAGAGCGGGATGTTGCCATGCTTCTTCCGTGGGTTCGTGTCGCGCTTGTCCGCGAGGACCTCGAGCGACCGGATGAGACGGGGCCGGGTCTCGCGGGGCAGGATCACCTCATCGATGTAGCCGCGCGCAGCCGCGATGTAGGGGTTGGAGAACTCGGTCTCATACTCCGCGACGAGGCGAGCGCGCTCGGCGGCCGGATCCTCGGCGGCGGCGATCGCGTCCTTGAAGATGATGTTCACGGCCCCCACCGCCCCCATGACCGCGATCTCCGCTGTCGGCCAGGCGAAGTTCATGTCACCACGGATGTGCTTGCTGCTCATGACATCGTAGGCGCCGCCGTAGGCCTTGCGGGTGATGACGGTCACCTTGGGGACGGTGGCCTCGCAGTACGCGTACAGCAGCTTCGCGCCGTGCCTGATGATCCCGCCATGCTCCTGCGCGACACCGGGCAGGAAGCCGGGCACGTCCACGAAGGTGACGATCGGGACGTTGAACGCGTCGCAGGTCCGCACGAATCGCGCCGCCTTCACCGAGGCGTCGATATCCAGCGCCCCGGCCAGTACCGACGGCTGTTGGGACACGATCCCGACCGGGCGCCCACCGAGGCGCGCGTAGCCGATCAGGATGTTCGCGGCCCAGGCCGGCTGGAGCTCGAAGAACTCGCCGTCGTCGACGACGCGATGGAGGACGTCGTGCATGTCGTACGGCCGATGTGGCTCGTCGGGTACCACATCGTCCAGCTCCGGATCCATGCGGTCCGACGGATCGCTGGTCGCGTGGATCGGTGCGTCCGCGAGGTTGTTCTGGGGCAGGTGCGCAAGCAGCCGCTTGACGTGGTCCATCGCCTCGGCCTCGTCCGCCGCCGCGAGGTGCGCAACGCCACTCCGCCCCGTGTGCACCCCCGCCCCCCCCAGGGAGTCGGCGTCCACTTCCTCGTGGGTCACGGATTTCACCACGTTCGGCCCGGTGACGAACATGTAGCTCGTGCCATCCACCATCACGGTGAAGTCCGTCATCGCTGGTGAGTACACCGCCCCACCGGCACAGGGTCCGAGGATCACCGAGATCTGGGGAATCACGCCTGACGCGAGGACATTGCGCAGGAAGATGTCGGCGTAGCCGCCAAGCGACACCACGCCTTCCTGGATTCGCGCACCTCCCGAATCGTTGAGGCCGACGACGGGCGCCCCGACCTTCATCGCAAGATCCATCACCTTGCAGATCTTCTCGGCGTAGGCCTCGGACAACGAGCCACCGAAGACGGTGAAGTCCTGTGAGAAGACGAACACCAGGCGTCCGGCGATCGTGCCATGACCGGTGACCACGCCGTCGCCGAGGAAGTGCTGTCGGTCCAGGCCGAACTCTGTGGCGCGGTGCGTGACGAAGGCATCGAGCTCGACGAAGGATCCCGGGTCCAGCAGCAGGTCCAGCCGCTCGCGGGCGGTCAGCTTCCCCCAGGCATGCTGGCGCTCGACGCGGACGGGTCCCCCACCCTGGCGCGCCTCGTCGCGCATCCGCTCGAGGCGAGCAATGCGTTCCGCGTTCTTGGACACGACCTGCGCTCCCTCCGCATGTGGGCGGTGCCGTCCTTGCGCAAAGACGCTGGGACTGGATCCATCATAGAGGGCCTCGAGGTCGCCGCCACCTCCGGACCGCAGGATCCGGGCTCCATCACCGGTCCCGGATCCGATGGCATCAGCGGAATGTTGCAGCCATGTTTCGGTTTCCGCGACCCATGCACTCGGACCGTCGATTATCCACATTACGGTGCACAACTCTCCCCGGGTGTGGACAAACCCGCCCGCCCGTGGACGCGGCGCTGTAGCATTCGCAGGCGGCTCACCGTGAGCTACGCGGCTCCGGGCCGCTCCGATCCTCCGAGGTGGTGTCCTTGACGCACGTGATCGCGATTGCCAACCAGAAGGGTGGCGTCGGCAAGACGACGACCGCGATCAACCTCGCGGGCGCGCTCGCGGAGGACGGACTCCGTGTGCTCCTGATCGACATGGATCCGCAGGCCAATCTCACCGCGGGTGTCGGGATCAACCTCAACACGGTCGATCGCTCGATGGCCGACGTGCTCGCGGATGGCCGCTCGACGCTTGCGGAGGCCATCCTCTCGACGGAGACGCGCGGGATCGACGTTGCGCCCGCCCACATCGATCTCGCGAGCACCGAGGGTGAGCTGTTCACGGCGCTCGGCCGCGAGTCGATCCTGCGCGAGGCGATGCGCGAGGCGATCGATCCCTACGACTACGTCCTCATCGATTGTCCACCCAACCTGGGCCTGCTGACGGTCAATGGGCTGGTCGCTTCCGAGAGCGTGATCATCCCGGTCCAGACCCAGTTCTACGCGATGAAGGGCCTCAACAACCTGGTGAAGGTCATCAATGCGATCCGCCTCAAGCTCAACCGTGACATTCGCGTCCTGGGCCTGCTGCCCACTTTCTACGACGGACGGACGAATCTCGCCAAGGACATGCTCGACGAGCTGCGCGTGGTCGGGGATCACCACGTGTTCCGCACCATCATCCGCAACACCGTGAAGCTTGGCGAGGCTCCCCTCGTCGGCCGGCCCATCACGTCATATGCCGGCGGCACCGAGGCCGCACGGTCCTATCGTGAGCTCGCCCGGGAGGTGATCGAACTTGGCCAGGCCTGACTTCCGCGCCGCTGCCGCCCGCAGACTGTCCGAGGATCGTGAGCTTCCCCCCGCGATCGTCAGCCTCCTGTCGCCGGAAACGACCCATCGCTCAACAGGCGTCAAGGTCGTCCCCCTCGATCGCATCGAACCGAATCCGCAGAACCCGCGGCTGTCCTTCGAGGAGGGCTCGCTCGAGGAGTTGGCCGCCAGCATCCGGGAGCACGGCGTGCTCCAGCCGATCCTCCTCCGCCCGCTCGGCGAGAACCGCTTCGAGCTGATCGCCGGCGAGCGTCGCTGGCGAGCGTCGGTGCTGGCGGGCATGGTCGCGATCCCCGCGCTCGTCGAGGACATCGACGACGACACCGCGCTCGAGATCTCCATCATCGAGAACCTCCAGCGCGAGGACATCTCGCCGCTCGAGGAAGCGGTGATGTTCGACCGGATGGTCAAGGAGCATGGCTACAGCATCCGCAAGCTCGCGGAGAAGCTGGGCAAGGACAAGGGCTACCTCGAGAACCGGCTGCGGCTCGCCGATGCCCCGCCCGAGGTTCGCGAGCTCGTGTCTTTGCGCAAGGACACGGTGTCCCATGCGTATGAGCTGATGAAGGTCCAGGACCCCAAGAAGCGTCGGAAGCTCGCCGAGCAGGTCGCCCGCAACGAGCTCTCCCTGGTCAAGCTCCGGGAGCGAATCGAAGGCCGACCGCGTCGGGCGAGCGCCGAGGAGCCCGGCACCGGTGGCCCGGCAGCGGCGGTGACTCCCGACGGGGATGATGAGCCCGGGGACTGGTCGCCCCACCAGGGCGCGAGCGGCCCGGTGCAGGATGACTCATTGGTCGTCGCGAAGCAGCAGCTCAACAGCGCCGTGGAGGACCTGATCGACCTGATCCGGAACCCCGAGGTGCTTGAGGCGATCGGCTCGACGGACCGGTCGAACCTCGCCAAGTACCTGACGATCGCCAAGCTCCGCCTGGAGAACGCGATCGCGGTGGTCCGGACCGGGGACCCGGAGCGCTAGCTCGCTCGTCCCCCGCCCAGCCTGGCCAAGAAGGAAGCCGGCGCCGATACCGGCGCCGGCTTCATGAGTGCTGGCCGCCCAACTGGGCAAAGGCGGCTGGACTGTCTGTGGTCAGCCCCCCGAGGGCCTGCCGTGGCCGTGAGCCTTGCCGGCCGCGGCCTTCGCGGCAGCCTTCGCTGCCTTCTCGGCGGCCTTGGCCGACTTCTCGGCGGCCTTGGCCTCCCACTTGGCGGCCTTCTCGGCAGCCTTCGCGTCGCTGGCGGCGAGGCACTGCTCGAGGGTGACCGTGGCCGGATCAACGACCTCGGTCAGGTGCGCGACGCAGGACACGAAGGCCCCGTGGTTCTTGAAGCCCTCCGGGGTCTCCATCTGGGCGGCCGTCGAGACCATGAAACCGTGGGTGTCGGTCCCGGTCCCGTCTTCGGGCTCCCCAGGTGCCTCCACCGTCTCGCCGGCGTCCTCGTCCTGATCGGCGTCCTCGTCGCCGTCCTCGTCGCCGTCCTCGTCACCGTCCTCGTCAGGAGAGGCGGTGGGCTCGGCGGCGGGATCGGACTGGGCGACGGGCGCCGTCGCCGGCGCGAAATGCGGCGCACCGGCGAACACGGCCCCGGCGGAGATGGCCAGGACGGCGAGGGCGACGGCCAGGCCGCGGAAGCGGCGGAGCAGCTGGATCACGGGGTGAAAACCCTCCTCGGGTCTTGCTGGCTTCGACAACCAGAGTAACGCTGGTGGCGTCCGAAGCGTTAGGCGTACCTCTGTTCAGAGGCACCCGGGACCAATGGGGTTTCACGGACGCACCACGCCCGGCGCTGCCGTCAGGCGGCCGCGACTCCCCTCGAGGCGCTCAGGGCGCCCAGCCATGCGACCGCGAGGAGCCCGGTCCCGATCGCCTGGACCTCCCACGCGAGCTCTCTGAGGCCAGTGCCGGCCCTCCCGGCGGCCGCGATCCCGACGACGGCGCCACCGAGCGGCACGACCGCCGCGGCCAGCACGGCCACCACCCAGCCCGTGGGCGCCCCGACGTAGGCCGCGGTGGCAGTCGCGAGGAGCGCCACGACCGCGTGGAGACCGAGCACCAGCCCCGACGCACCCGAGCTTCCCAGGGCCAGGGCGATCGAGCGCCTCCCAGCCGACGCGTCGCGCTCCATGTCCACGATCGCGTTGGCGATGGCAAGCGCGGTGCCGGCATTGGCGGCCGCCGGCACGAGCACGAGGAACAGGCCCGGGAGCGCCCCGGTGGCCCCAAACCAGCCGTATACCGGCAGCAGCGGGATCCCCACCGCGAGCGGCGCCCACGACAGGGTGGTGCCCTTGGCCCACAGGTCGTAGACGAGGCCGATCGCAAGGATCGCGCCGGCCAGGAGCAGCATCGCAGGCCCCCCCACCAGGGACAGGGCGAGGCCGGCGGCCGCGCATCCCGCGGCGACCAACCCGGCCTGCCGACGGGTCACGAGGCCGCCGGGGATCGGCTTGCCCGGCTTGTGGCCGGCATCCGCGGGCGCATCGACAAGATCGTTGACGGCGCCGATCGCGAACTGGAGGGCGGTCATGGAGCAACCGAGCAGGAGCGCGGTGAGCAGTCCTCCGCCGGCGACCAGGGCGATCAGCGCCACGACGACGCCATCGAGCACCGACGGGAAGGGATGGACGAGCCTGAAGGCGGCGATCAGGCGGGCGGGCTCGACACGGCCGGAGCGCACGTCGTCCACCACGCTGCGAGCCGGCGCCGGCCCGGTGGTGGGGCGCGGTGTCGGGCTGTCGTCAGACGTAGACGAGCTCGTCGAAGTTGGCCACGAGGAACTCGATCAGGCGCTCGCGTCCGTCGGCAACCTGGGACCGGATCCCGGGCACCAGGGCCCAGAGCGCAACCGCCGGCACCATCTGGCGGCCCTGCGCGTCGCGCCCGATGGTGGCGGGAGGCCCACCGCCGGAAGCGAACACCCGTTCGAATTCACTCTCGGTCAGCTTGGCGGCGGCGCGAAAGCCCTCGACCACCCGGACGACACCGCGACGGATCGCGACATCGCGCATCATCTCCGCGGCCCAGGCGTCGATCTGGGCATCGGGCTGGTCCGCGAGCCGGGCGCGGTATTCAGTGGCGTCGGCTGAGAGGCCGGTGGCTCCCACGGGATCTCCAGGGCGGGCTTGTGCTGATCACAGACGAGGATGCCACAACCGGGAGGGCGGCGGGGGTCAGCTGGCGCCCTCGTCCCCGCGCGACGCGGCTCGCTCCAGGGCTGCCGCATCCCCCGCGCCGAGCTCCGGTCGAGCCCCCTCCGGCCAGTCGTTGAAGGCCTCCGTGAGCCAGCGGCCGAACCGTCCGGGCTCCGGAGGATCCGGGAAGTCGGCCACCAGCGCCCGCAGGGCCGCGGCTGTGGCGTCCGTCATCGTCCGCACGGCCTCGCGCGTCGGCCGGCCCGTCCCGTGGATCGGCTGGCCCACGCGCACCCGGATCGCGCGCCGGAGGCCCAGCCAGCTGGTGCCATTGAGCGCGATCGGGATGATCGGCACGCCCGCCCGGAGGGCGAAGTAGGCCGTCCCCTCCGCCAGTGGGAGCAGCTCGCGCTCGCCGCGGTGGATCCTCCCCTCCCCGGCCACGCCGATGACCCAGCCGTCGGCCAGGAGCCCGGTGACCCGGCGGGTCGTCTCGATCAGGTCGTCCTTGGCGGGTCGATATGGGATCGCCATCCCGGTCCAGGAGATGAGGCGGTTGCGACCGCCCACCGCCATGTCCTCCTCCTTCGGGCCGAACAGCGCGTATCGCGGCCTGCCAGGCAGCGACGCGACGAGCACGAACGGATCGGTCCAGTTGAGGTGGTTGAAGCAGTAGAGAGCCGGGCCCTGGGCGAAGCGGTCCCGACCCTCGATCCGCAGCCTGAACAGCGAGCGGACGACCGTGTAGCAGAACGCGCGGGTCAGCCACACGCGCCACGCCCGGTAGATCGGGCCAGGGAGGGCAGTCGACGTCACTGCCGCGAGTATGGGCGATCTGCCCGCGGGAGACAGGGCACTGGTGCCCGCGTCCGTCAGGCCGGGACCAGCGATCCGGGCACGAGCTCGGCGAGGCTGGCGACGACATGGTCGGCGATCAGGTGGGCTTCGGCCGGCGGGGGCACGCTCGCGTTGGGGACGAGGACAACCGTCATGCCGGCGGCCTTGCCCGCCCGGACGCCGTTGATCGAATCCTCCACCACCAGGCAGCGCCCAGGCGTCACGTGCAGGCGGGACGCCGCGAGGAGGTAGACGTCGGGGGCGGGCTTGCCCATCGGGACCTCGTCGGACGACACGATCGCGCCCATGTCCCCGCGCAGGCCGAGCGCGCCGATGGCCGCCTCGATCACGTCCGGGTGCGACGAGGACGCGATCGCCGCAGGCAGCTCGGCGGCGATCCGGCGGACGTGAGCCGGCGCGTCGTCGATGATCGGGGCCGGGTGCGTGCGGTACATCCCCACCACGCCGTCCACGACGGCCCGCAGGATCGCGTCCACCGGGAGGTCCGGCAGGCCGAGGCGTGCCTGCATCACCTCGGCCCATTCCCTCGAGTTGCCACCCATGCACAACGCCTGGTCCTCGGGGGTCCACGGCCGGCCGTGCTCGCGGGCGAACGCGATCCGGACCTGGTTCCACCAGGGCTCGGTGTCGACCAGGACGCCGTCCATGTCGAACAGCACGGCGTCGAATGGGCGGGCGCTGGTCACGGGCATCTCCGGCTGCCGGACGCGCAGGGGACGAGCCCGGATCTGGTGCACAGGCTAGCGAATCGCGACCGCCGGGGGCCGTTCCGACCGGGCGACCCCGCCCTGCCCTGCCGACGAGAACCCCCGGTATGGGCCGCGCGTCGTGACACGAACCTGACATCGGGCCTGTTCGCCGATGGCCAGACACCCGATGATGTCGGTTGGCCGTCGCGGCCGGAGAGGTTTGGGAGCGATGCGAATCAATCGAGGCATTCTGGGCTGGGGCGTGTTCTTCATCGTGCTGGGCGGCGTGCCCCTCGCCGTGCGCGGCGGGGTGCTGGACCCGGACCTGGTCCGCCGGGCATGGGAGCTGTGGCCGCTGATCCTCGTGGGGATCGGCCTGGGCCTCGTGCTGGAGCGGACGCAGCTTGCCGTCGTCGGGTCACTGGTCGTGGGCGTGACCTTCGGCCTCATGGGTGGCGCGCTGATCGCCACCGGGATCGGGTCGCCGGCGGGGTTCACGACGTGTGGGTTCAGCGGCAGCGCCGACCGCGGCGAGCCGTTCCCTGCCCAGGGCGGGTCGCTCGGAGCGGACACCCAGGTGCGCCTTGACCTCAACTGCGGGGAGCTGACGGCCACGGCCACCGACGACAGTGAATGGAGGCTCGAGGGTCGCTCGACCGACGGCAACGCGCCCGAGATCGCCACCACGTCCTCCGGGCTGGTGGTGCGGACGCCATCGCGCCAGGGCGTTGACCTGGTGCCGGAGGCGTGGCGGTGGAACCTTTCGCTGCCGAGGAGCGGGGTGATCTCGGTCGGCCTGTCCCTGAATGCGGGCTCGGCTGACATGCGCCTCGACGGCATGACCGTGTCCTCGGTCGACGTGTCGGTCAATGCCGGCGACGCCCACCTGGATCTCGGCCAGGCCGTCGGGACGTCCACGGTCGGAGGGTCGGTCAATGCCGGGTCGCTCGCGATCACGCTGCCCCGACCGACGGGCATCCTCGCCGGCAGCCTGTCGGTGAACGCGGGCTCACTCGAGCTGTGCGTGGCGGACGGGACGCCGATCCGGCTCCGCACCGGCGATTCGGCGCTGGGGTCGAACAACTTCGGTGACCGCGGGCTGGCCCAGAACGGCAACGCCTGGACCTCGGAGGGGTTCGACGGCGCGGCGGACGCCGTGGACCTGCGCCTCTCCGCCAACCTCGGCAGCGTCACGCTGAACCCGGAGAATGGCTGTGAATGACCAGCTCTACCGACATCCGACGGACCGGGTGATCGCGGGGGTGGCGGGTGGTCTGGCGACCTGGCTCACGATCGATCCCTCGCTGGTGCGGGTCGCTTGGGTCCTGCTCGCGATCTTCTCGGGTGGGCTGTTCGTGATCGTCTACATCGTGATGGTGTTCGTGGTGCCGCTGCCGCCCCCCGGCTGGATCCCGCGGCCCCGCGGCTATGGCGCACCCGGATCGGACACGGCACCCGGGTGGCAGCCGGGATCGGCGTGGCCCGGCGACGCACCGGGCGCCCCGGGACAGGCATGGCAGCCGGGATCGGCGTGGCCCGGCGAAGCACCGGGCACCCCGGGCCAGGCATGGCAGCCAGGAGCGCCCGGAGCCGCCGGCCAGCCCGGAGCGCCTGAGACCACCGGCGCCTGGCCGGGCCAGCCGCCCCAGCCTGCCTGGACGGCTCCCCGGCCCGGAAATGCGGGTCTCGTCGCGGGTGTCGTGCTGGTCGTGCTGGGGGTGTGGTTCCTCATCGACCAGTACGTGCAGATCGACTGGGATCTCGTCTGGCCGGTCGTGATCATGGTCGCGGGCGGCGCCCTCATCGCAGCCGCGCTGCTCCGGAGCCGGTCCGGCTGAGCCGGGCGAGCGTCCCGACGCGCAATGGACTCCGTCACGCCCGTTCTCGCCCTGTGCGCCCTCGGCATCGGCGCCGGCCTGCTCCTGTTGTGGCGTGGGTTCGGCGGTTACCGGACCGCGGCGGTCATCGGCGACACGGCAACGTCGAGCATCGAGACGCTGGCCGCGGGCGAGGTCCGGATCACCGGCACCATCGAGTCCGCCGAGGTGACCCTTGTCTCGCCCCTCCAGAGCGTGCCCTGCGTCTGGTATCGCTCCCGGGTCCGTTCGACCGGGCGAAACGATCTCGAGGTGTTCGCGGAGGAGCGCGCGGTGGGCTTCCGGGTCCGCGACGAGGAAGGCTCGATCCGCGTGTTCCCGGCGGGGGCGCGAATGGGCGTCTCCGATCGCTTCCGGGCGCGCACCGGGATGATGGGCGACCAGCCGGCCGGCCTGGACCTGCGCTCCGGCGGCGCGTTCGGTCCCGCCGTGGGCCCCGACGGCGAGACGCCCCTCGACCGCGAGGCGGCGATCGCGGCGCTGCTGACGGTCCGCCAGCCGGGCGAGGACGAGCTCGACCTCGATGGCCACCACGCGGGGTACGGCCTCCGCGACGACGGGCGTCGCGAGTACGAGGAGGCACGCCTCGAGATCGGTGACACCGTGACGATCGTGGGGACGGCGCTGCCGTTCGGCCACCTCCGTGACCCGTTCGGCGCCGACCGGATCGACCGCGCCGGTGATCCCCTGACTGGCCTCGATGACCCCGAGGTCGCCGCCGCGGTGGCCGCCGCGCGGGCCGCGGGCACGCTGCTCACGCCCGAGGAGGCGTGGGGGAACGCCGCGATCCCGGGATTCGGGATCGGACGGCCGGCCCGGGAGCCGGAGCTGGACCCCGGGGCACACCGGCCGGTCGTCGTCCCGGATGCGGCACCCCGGGCGGCCGCGCGGTTCAACATCGCCGCGGACACCCTGGTCATCGCCGCGACGGATGGCGCTCCGCTGATCATCGCCGAGGGTGCGCCCTCGGCTGCCGCCGCACGCGAGCAGGGCCAGTTCCTGCTGGGCCTGCTGGGCGCCGCGCTCGCCGTCGGGTCCGCTATCGTCGGGGCCGTGATCCTTGGAGGCCTGCCCTCGTGACCCCCGAAGCCGCTGCTGCCCTGTTCGCGATGGCCGTGCTGGCCCTGATCGTGCTGTTCGTGGCCGTCTCCACCTACAACGCGATCGTTGCCCTGCGGAACCGGATCGACAAGGCGTGGGCCAACATCGACGTCGCGCTCAAGCAGCGCCACGACCAGCTGCCCAACCTCGTCTCGGCCGTACGCGGCGTGATGGCGTTCGAGCGCGAGGTGCTCGAGGAGGTCACGCAGGCCCGGGCCGCCTACCGGTCCAGCGATCCGGTGCCGGCCCAGGCCGCCACGTCCGAGGCGACGACCCAGGCCGTCCGCCACTTGTTCGCGGTCGTGGAGCGCTACCCGGAGGTCAAGAGTGCCGCGAACGTGGCCGCGCTCCAGGCCGAGATCGCGCGCCTCGAGGACATCATCGCCGACCGACGTGAGCTCTACAACGACCAGGTGTTCCGGTTCAACACCCGGATCGCGCAGGTCCCGGCGAACCTGCTGGCCGGGCTGGTCGGCTGGAAGCCGCAGCCGTTCTTTGCGGCCGACGACGCGGAGCGCGCGAAGCCCGCGGTGGAGCTGGGCGCAGGCTGATCGAGGGTTGATCGGGGGTCGCGACGAGGGCTCGGCGATGGGTCCTCCGCGAAGGGGCCCATGACGCCGGAATGCGCCGGATATCACCCGGGACTGCTGTTGCGACGACGCCAGCCTCGCTGCCGCCCGCAATATCACTCAGGGGTGATGTAACGGCGTGTTGCGGTCCCCTTCGCGTCGCAACATCAGTCAGGGCTGATATCTGGCGCGACAGGCCGACGGGCGCGACCGGGCGCGACTCGCGGACGGGCGAAGGCAAGTCACCGCGCCGTCACGGATGACGAATAGACTCTCCCCAACACCCAGGAGGTCGTGCCGCACCATGTCGTTCCTGTTCCGCAAGCCGTCGATGCCAAGCGAGTCCCAGCTCCTCCCCGGCCGCGCCGACCCCGTCGTGGCCCCGGGCACGCACTTCGTGAACGGCCGCCCGCTTGCCGGCCCCTACCCCGACGGCCTCGAGATCGCCGACGTCGGCATGGGCTGCTTCTGGGGCGCCGAGAAGAAGTTCTGGTCGATCCCCGGCGTGTGGGTGACGGCCGTGGGCTACCAGGGCGGTGGCACGCCCAACCCGAACTACCGCGAGACCTGCACCGGGCAGACCGCCCACGCCGAGGTCGTCCGGATCGTGTTCGACCCCGCCATGGTGAGCTACGAGCAGATCCTGCGGACGTTCTGGGAGTCCCACGACCCGACGCAGGGCCACCGCCAGGGCAACGACGTCGGCACCCAGTACCGATCCGCGATCTTCGCCCACGGCGAGTCCCAGCTGGCAACCGCGATCGCGTCCCGCGACCTGTACCAGGGCGAGCTGTCGAAAGCCGGCTACGGGGCGATCACGACCGAGATCCGCGAGGCCCCCGAGTTCTTCTTCGCCGAGGACTACCACCAGCAGTACCTCGCCAAGAACCCGAACGGCTACGACTGCCACACGGCGACTGGCGTTGCGTGCCCGATCGGGCTCAGCGTGGAGGCTCGCACGGGCTGAGATTGGGCCGTCGAGATGACGCCCGAAGGGGCTCCGCCTGTGGGATGACCACCGATCCCCGAAGTACCCTGCCGGCTTGGCGACGTCCGAGGTGAGCGCTTCCTCTCCGGTCCCCGGTCGATGACAACGCGAGGGGACATCATCCCGCGATGGCCCGGCTACCTCGCGACGTAGCCGAGATAGACCGCCCCGGATGCGAACGTCCGGGTGTCGCGCAGGCGGAGCCCGATCTGCTGGTCCAGCGCCGGATAGAGCCGTGTGCCGGCGCCGAGGATCACCGGGTGGACGACGAGCCGGTACTCGTCGACGAGGCCGCGCTCGATGAACGACGCCGCCAGCGTCGGCCCACCGACCGCGAGGTCGCCGTCGAACTCGTCGCGAACCCGGGCGAGCGCTTCGCCGACGTCACCCGAGACGAGCCGGCTGTTCCAGGACACCGACTCCAGCGTCGTGGAGAACACGATCTTGGGCGTCGCCAGCCAGAGCCGGGCGAACTCGCGCTCGACCGGGGTGGTCGCCGGATCGCTCTCGGCCGTCGGCCAGTACGCGGCCATCAGCTCGTACAGGCGGCGCCCATAGAGGAGGGCGGCGGTGCTGCGGGTCTGGTCGTTGAACCAGGCGTGCAGCTCCTCGTCCACGAGCGTCCAGTCAAGTCCCCGCTCGGGGGTTTCGATGAAGCCGTCAAGCGAGACATTCAGCAGGTAGACGACGGATCCCATGACCGCGGAGCATAGCCGCCGGCGGTGCTCCCGGCAGGCCGTTCTACCGGACCGACGGCACGCCCCGGAGCTGGGGATTGACGTGGCCGGGCCGAACGGCCACCATCGCGCCGTGGTCGGGATCGTCCCCCGATCGACAGCTGCCATTCGATGGAGGCGTGGCACATGGCGATCGATTCCACCCTGCCCGGCAGCGGGCACCCTCGAACCGGGCACGGGCTCCGGCACGTGACCACCTGGCTCGTTGCGGCCCTGCTGGTGCTGGCCGTCGCGGCCCCCGCCCAGGCGGGCAAGCCCACCCGGGGCTGCCCGGACAGCAAGTTCCTCATCGGCCGCGACGTGTTCCGGGAGCTGTCGCTGTCGCTTGGCGTGCCGCCCGAGCTCCTGTTCACGCCGGAGTGGGAGGCGGGCTGGGCCTTCTATGACAAGAACGGCGACACGAACCTCTGCGCGTCCGATCTGCCCGACACGCCGGGCCACCTCGGCAGCTGGATCTGGAACGTCGTCGACAACACCTCGAACCACTGACCGTTCCCTCGGTGACGCGCCTCGGGACCGCGGGGAGTGAACCCGGCGTCGGTGCCGGGCCAGCGTGCCCGCAGTCGCTCCCCGCCAAGCCGCCGCCGCACGTAGCGATGGGTGACGATCGCGACCAGCACGTCGTCGAGCGGGCCGAGACGGGGATGACCCCGGGTGCGAGAGCCCCATCACGGGGAGGCAGGCGCTCGCGGCGGGAGGTGCAAGCTCGATTCCTGTGCGCTGCCGCGCTCGGATTGCCTCGTTCGCCGCGACCCGGCCGGTCGACCACCCCGTCCCGACCGAGGCCCGTCCCGTCCTACCCGGAAGCGCCCGCGTGACCCACCCCGACGACGACACCCGCGTCATCGCAACCCAGGCGCGCGAGTACAACGCGACGCTGATCAAGCGGGTTGACTACACGCCCGAGCTCGCCTCGTTCTGGATCAGGCCCGACGAGCCGGCGCCGTTCAAGGCGGGCCAGTGGGTCACGGCCGGGATCGTCGCGGACCAGCGGCTGTGGCAGCGCCCGTACTCGGTGGCCTCGCCCCCACACGTGGTGGCCACCGAGGGCTACGAGCTGTACGTCCGGCATATCCCGGTCGTCCGGTTCACGACCCTGCTGTGGCGCCTGAAGCCCGGCGCCCGGTTGCAGATTGGCAGCCCTGAGGGCGACTTCACGCTCCAGCCATCCGACCGCCGCCCCCGCCTGTACGTCTCCGGGGGGACGGCGATCGCGCCAATGATGTCGCTGATCTGGGAGCGGCTGATGACAGGGCGGCCGGTCGAGACCGTGCTCCTCAACGGCGCCTCGTACGTCTCGGACCTGGGGTATCGCGATGTGCTGGAGGGGCTGGAGCGGAGTGGCTCCTACCCCCTGCGCTATGTGCCCACGATCTCGCGACCCGAGGACCCGCGGAACCAGGGCTGGCGGGGACGGATCGGCCGCGTGGAGGACATCCTCGACGCGGTTTGCATCGCCAACGGGATCCAGGCCGAGAGGACGGTCGCCTACGTGTGCGGCAACCCGTACATGATCGACAACGTCTGCCGCAAGCTCGAGGCGCGTGGCTTCCCGCCGGAGTCGATCCATCGCGAGCCGTACTGGCCCAAGGGCCCTGAGCGCCCGGAGTGGATGCGCCGGTCGCCGCTCAAGGACATGACCGGCACGAGCTGAGCCGCGTCAGCCAGTCGCATCGCGCTGCGCCGACTCCCGCAGGATGTGGCGACACAGGATCGCCTGCTCCCGGGCATCGTCGAGCGCGGTGTGCGTGTGCGGGAGATGCACGGGATACCGCTCGAGCATCCGGACCCGACCCGTGTCGCTCCAGCTCGACACCTCGCCCAGGTGGCGGCCCAGGTAGAGGGCCTTGATGTCGAGGGCGGACGGCCCGAAGGGGTTGCGTCCGAGGTGCCGCCAGAACGCGTCGGCCACCCACATCCAGTCGAACGGGGCGTTGAGGGCGACAAACAATGACCGGGACCCGGTGGGCACCACCTCGTGCAGCCAGCGCTCAAGGGAGCGCATGGCCTCGGCCGGCTCGAGGCCCTCTCGCTCGAGCCGGGCCCGGTCGAGCCGGTGGATGCTCGCCGCCTCATCGGTCCAGGGCATCCCGGGCTCCGGCTTGAGCAGCAGCTCGATCCCCTGCTGCTCATCGGCGACCAGGCAGGCCCCGATGGCGAGCAGGCTGCCGGTATGCGGGGTGGGGCCTGACGTCTCCACGTCCACGCTGACCCAGGTCTCGGCGGGCATCGGTCTCCTTCGTGCGGTCGTCGCCCGATACTAGCGAGGACCGGCTTCGCCCGATGCCGGCAGCGCGCGGCGAACCGGACGCTGACCACAGGAGGCACACCCATGACGAACGACGAGGGAGCAGCCCTGGCCGGGATCATCGAGTCCGCGCGGCGGCTGGGCGTGGAGCTCGACGAGGCCGAGGCGGCCGAGTGGGTGGCCGCCCTCGCGGTCGAATTGGCGGGCGGCGATGTGGTGGTGGACGTCGATTTGGGGATCTTCGGCCACCGGGCGAGCATGCTCGACTTCACGCCTGGCGACCTCGCCCGCTTCCGGGCGATGGGCGAGGTCGTGGGCTTCCCGGACCGGCCGCCCGAGGTCCGGACCGCGCTCGCCCTGTCCGGCTCCGCGGCCCAGGGCAAGGTCCAGGCGTACCCCGGTGACTGCGACTTCTTCGAGCGGATCCACATCACCGCGCCGACCCGTGAGGCCGCCTGCGAGCGGCTTGCCTTCGAGATGCGCGACAAGGCGCTCTCGACGCGCATCGGACCCACGTTCCGGCTGTGGGAGGTCAAGTTCGGCAGCTACCCGTTCGACGGCGAGCGGGCCGGCCAGGCCGTCTCGAAGGGCGGCCCGATCAGTTGGACGGCAGACGAGGTCGCCACCGGCGCGATCGTGGTCACCCGCGACGGCGATCCCGTCACCGTGTCCTGGGAGGACGCCTCGACCGAACCTGGCTGGTGCAAGCTCGACTGGATCGTGGCCGACCCGGAGCGACAGGCGCTCGCCAACACCTCGAACATGCTCGACGTCACCTGGGAGGCTCCCGACGGCACGATCGAGCCGCTCGATGGCTTCGTGGACCCGTACTTCCAGGAGGTGTACCTGGAGCCGGAGTCGCTGCCGCTGTTCCAGAAGCTGATCGGGGAGCTGGCGACGGACTCGGTCGAGACCTACGTGGGCCAGCTCGAGCACGAGGTCGTCAAGTACGCCACCAGGGACCCGAACTGGGGCAAGGTCGCTCGCCGCCTGTACAACATCTTCCGGCTCACCGGCCGGTATCCGGAGGCCGTCTACCTGCGCGAGCTGTTCGACGAGCCGACCACCGTCCTGTACCAGGTGGCCGCCCTCGTGCGGACCCTCGACGAGGCGGACCGCCCGGGCGCCGGGTTCGACGTCGATCTCCTGCTCCGCCAGACGGACGACCTGATCATGTCGGCGATCGCGGCCCTCGAGGGCCGCTCGGAGGCCGAGATGGTCCGCCACCTGCTCGCGCTGCGCGACAACCTCCAGGCGCGGCGCGGGGCCGAGGGCAGGACAGGCGACGTGAGCGGCGTGAAGGACGGGGCGATGCAGGCCGTCAACGAGTACTTCGCGAAACGGCTGTTCGATGTGGCATCGATCAAGGCGTACGTGGAGGGACTGGTCGCCGCAGGTGCCTGACGAGGCCCGACACCGGGCGTGGGCCCACCCTCCATGGGGCCGGTGACTCCCGGGACGGGGGCTGGATGGCCGGGAGGCGCGGCCGACGGTCCCGGAAGCGTCGACCATTGGTCACCTCCGGGCAGGCCACCCGCGGCTGGGTGTCCGGCCCGGCAGGTGGGATGATCCCCGTACATCCCGGCGACCCGCCGCGTCCCATGTCCTCGGGCGGCACCGTCGGCATCGATTGACCAAGGAGAAGTTCCATGCTCGTCAAGGAGCGAATGTCCAAGCGGACCATCGTCGCGGCGCCCGAGGTGTCCGTGCCCGAGGCGCTGAAGCTGATGCAGCGCGAGCACATCCGGCGCCTGCCCGTCATCGACAAGGGCGGCAAGCTCGTCGGGATCGTGTCCGACAAGGACCTGCTGCACGCGTCGCCCTCGCCGGCGACCAGCCTCAGCGTGTGGGAGGTCACCTACCTGCTGGGCAAGATCACCGTGCGCGACGTCATGACCCGGAAGGTCATCACCGTGTCCGAGGACACCCCCGTCGAGGACGCGGCCCGGATCATGGCCGACAACAAGATCGGGGGCCTGCCGGTCATCCGCGGCGGCACGATGGTGGGCATCATCACCGAGACCGACCTGTTCAAGCTGTTCGTCGAGCTCCTCGGCGCGCGCGAGCGCGGCGTCCGGGTGACGATGCTGGTGCCGGAGACGCCGGGCGAGCTGGCGAAGGTGACCCGCGCGGTCGCTGACTGCGGCGGCAACATCGTGGCGGTCGCGGAGCTCTCCGGGACCGATACCTCCAACCGCCAGGTCATGGTCAAGGCGACCGGCGTGGCAACGGAGGCGCTCCTCGCCGCGCTCAAGCCGATCGTGCTCGAGATCGAGGACGTCCGCGAGGGCTGATACCGCGACCGGGGGGCCACGGAAGGGGGGTGTCGGCCGCGTTGCAGCCGACACCGGGCCCGGTCGGGCGCTACCCTTCTGGTCAAACCGTTCCGCTCGCGTCCCGGAAAGGGCCAACGATGGCCATCTCCCGCCGACACCTCCTCGTCGCGGCGGTATCCGTCCCCGCGCTCCTCGCGATCCGGCGAGGGGTCGAGGTCACGGGCGACGTGATCGCCCGGGCCGCAAAGGGCGCGCGGCCGGCGCCCGACGGCACATCCGCCACCCGCTGCGCGCAGTGCGGCTCCCCTGATCACACGATGCTTGACTCACGGTGTCCGCTGGCTCCGAGGGTTCGAGCGTGAGCACAATCGATCGCCGGACCGTCCTGCGGGGTGCGGCGGGCGCCGCGGCTGCCGTCACCGGGGCATCCGTCCTGCCCGTGATCGACCCACCCAGGGTGCGTGCCGGCCGCGACTACGACATCGAACCGAGCCTGCCCGTGGATCGGGTCGTGCGAACGACCTGCTCCCCCAACTGCACCGGCAGCTGCGGTCAGCTCGCGTTCGTCCGGGACGGCGTGCTGGTCAAGATCCAGCAGGCGGCGGACTACCCCGACGGCGTCTACAACCCGCGCGGCTGCATGAAGGGCCTCTCGTACCTCAACCACGTCTACGGACCGGACCGCATCGCCACGCCGCTGATCCGCACCGGCGAGCGCGGCAGCGGCGAGTTCCGGGAGGCCACCTGGGAGGAGGTCCTCGACCGGATCGCGGGCGACCTGACGCGGATCGGCCAGACCTGGGGGTGGGATTCGATCCACGTCTTCGGCCAGGTTCCGGGCTCCGGGTACGTGCACAAGGGTGCCAACTACCGCGCGTCGGCGCTGCTGGGCCTGAGCCACGGGACCAGCTTCGACTTCAACGGTGACCTGCCGATGGGCATGCCCATCACGTTCGGGGTCCAGAACGCCGAGCACGAGGCGAAGGACTGGGCCAACAGCCGGTTCCTGCTCCTGATCGGTGCCAACCCGGTCGAGACGCGAATCCCCGACGTCCACTTCATCTTCGATGCGCTCGAGCAGGGTGCGCGTCTCGTCGTCGTGGATCCCAGCTTCTCCGGGACCGCCTCCAAGGCCGACGCGCACCTCCGGATCAAACCCGGCACGGACGCGGCCCTGGCACTGGCGCTCTGCCGCCAGGTCATCGAGGACGGTGCCTGGGACCAGGCGTTCATGCGGACGTACACCGACGCGACGCTGCTCGTCCGGGATGACACGGGCACCCGGTTGCGCGAGGCGGATCTCGTGCCCGGAGGCTCGGACGCGACCTTCATCGCCTGGGACCAGGCGACGAACGCCCCCGTCGCGGTGGGGACGGAGCGCCTGGGATTCGCCGAGGGCATTGATCCGGCGCTCGAGGGATCGTGGACGATCCAGCTGCTCGATGGGACCCCGGTCGGGGTCAGGCCCGGGTTCGCGCACGTGCGCTCGGAGCTCGACCACTGGACACCCGAGGCCGCGTCCGGGATCACCGGGATCGACCCGGAGGAGATCGTGAAGGTCGCCCGGGCCTACGCCGCGGCGAAGCCGGCGGCGATCCTGATGGGCGGCGGGTCCAATCACTGGTACCACGGCGACCTCACGGGTCGCGCCTTCGCGCTGCTCGCCACGCTCACCGGCAACATCGGCCGGTCGGGCGGCGGCTTCTCGGTCTACGTCGGCCAGTACAAGGTCCGCGTGGACACCTCGCCCTGGTGGAGCCCGGGCGGGACCAAGGCACACGTGGTGCCGTCGGTGTACTTCGTCCGCGGCCGGACCGAGACCATGCACCCCAGCGTGCCCTACCCGGAGAACGGCTGGCACGCCCTGGTGTGCACCTTCGCGAACATGTTCGTGCAGGCGATGGACGTCAACCGCCTGCACGAGACGCTTCGCGGTCTCGACCTGATCGTGGTCGTGGACCACCAGATGACGGAGACCGTCAAATGGGCCGACATCGTCCTGCCGGCCACCACCTGGTACGAGAAGACCGACCTGACGGCCACCCCGCTGCACCCCTTCCTCCAGCTCCAGCAGCCCGCGATCGACCCGGTGGGCGAGTCGCGCTCCGAGCTGGAGATGTGGCGCGAGATCGTGCGCCGCATCGACCCCGCCAAGGCCGCCGAGTTCTTCGAGATGGACGAGGAGGCCGTCATCGAGGCGATCCTCGAGGCCGGTGGCGGACCCGGCGGCCCCACCGAGGGCATCACCCTCGAGCAGCTCAAGGCCGGCCCGGTGCGGCTCAACGTGCCCGACCCGGACATCCCGTTCCTGGAGCAGATGCGGGACCTGGTGCCGTTCCCGCCGCGCTCGCTGCCGGCGACGCTGCGAGCAGACGTCGGCCTTCGTCCCGACGGGCCGGATCGAGTTCTACAAGGAGGAGGCGCGGTTCCAGGAGCTCGGCGAGACGGTGCCCACCTACCGGCCGCCGTTCGACGACGGCGTGCACGACCCCACGCAGTGGCCGCTCGCGCTGCTGACGCCGCACAGCAAGTGGCGAATCCACTCCACGTACGCGAACAACGAGTGGCTCGAGGAGATCCATGGCGGGCGGCCGGAGGTGTTCATGTCGCCGACCGACGCGTTTGCCCGGGACATCCGGACGGGCGACGAGATCCGCGTGTTCAACACGCGGGGCGAGGTCGTGGCCTGGGCGCACGTGACGCCGTCGGAGCAGCCCGGATCGGCGACCCTCTACGAGGGCTGGTGGCCACGCCAGTTCAAGCGCGGCAAGGGCGTGAACGAGCTGACCTCGTCGGCCGTGAATCCCATCCACGAGGTGCACTACGTGGGCAACATGTGGGCGCCGTCCACCGGCTGGAAGGACTGCCGGTGCGAGATCGAGAAGGCGGGTGAGGCCTGATGTCCGAGCCCAAGGTCTCCCCGGTCGACGCCCTGTCCCCCGCCTCGCGGGCGTGGGGTGAGATCGGTCCCCGCTCCGACAGCCCGCGCTGGGGCATGGTAGTCGACCAGGAACGCTGCATCGGCTGCTGGTCGTGCGCGATCATCTGCAAGAGCGAGAACGACATCCCGCTCGGCATGTGGTGGAACCGCATCCTCACCGAGGGCGAAGCGCTCGACCAGCCCGATGTCGTGCGCGGCGAGGGCCTCGAGATGCACTGGCTGCCGCTCGCCTGCCAGCACTGCGAGAACGCTCCATGCGTGAAGGTGTGCCCGGTCCAGGCGACGTACCACCGCAGTGACGGCATCGTCATGCAGGACTCCGAGCGCTGCATCGGCTGCCGCTACTGCATGATCGCGTGCCCGTATGGCGTCCGGAACTTCAACTGGGGCGCTCCAGCTCGACCCACGCCGCACGAGACGGGCATGGTCCCCGCTCGCCCGCTGGGCACCGTCGAGAAGTGCACGATGTGCGTCCATCGGCTCGCAGAGGACCAGGTGCCATCGTGCGTCTGGTCGTGCCCGGCGCAGGCGCGCGTGTTCGGCGACCTCAACGACCCCGACGGGCGCATCAGCGCGCTGATCCGGGAGCGCGAGGCGGAGGTCCTGCTCGAGGAGGCAGGAACCCATCCCGCCGTTGCCTATCTGCCGCCGCGTCGGAGGTCCTCGCTGTGAGCGTCGTCTCCCGTGCTGCAACCCCGATCGCCGCTGCCCCGGGCGCGGGCCGTCGGCCGGCTCCCGCGCTGATCGCGTGGATCGGCCTGCTGGTCGTCCTCATGGCCGCCGGTGTGGCGGCGTTCGCGTACCAGTTCGCGAATGGCCTTTCCGTCACCGGCATGCGCAATGTCGTGATGTGGGGCCAGTACATCCTGTTCTTCATGTTCTTCGTCGGTCTCTCGGCCGGTGGCCTGATCGTCGCGTCAGCCGGCCGCCTGTTCGGGGTCAAGGCATTCAAGCCGATCACGAGGCTGGCCGTCCTCGAGGCGACGGTGGCGGTGATCCTGGCCGCGACGTTCATCCTGCCGGACCTCGGGCGCCCCGAGCGGATCCTCAACATCCCGCTCTACTTCAACCCGACCTCGCCGATGGTCTGGGACATCGCGATCGTGATCGTGTACATGGCGATGTCCGCGTTCTACGTGTGGCTCTACTCGCGAGCCGATCTCGCCCGGCGGGGTTCGCGCCTGGCGCTGGGCACCGGCACCTCCGAGCGGACCATGGCCCGCGAGGAGCGGGTCAAGTCGGTCATGGCCTGGATCGCCCTGCCGGCGGCGATCATGCTGCACTCGATCACCGCCTGGATCTTCGGCCTCCAGATCAGCCGCGGCTTCTGGTACAGCTCGATCATGGCGCCCATGTTCATCGCCTCGGCACTGGTGTCCGGGATGGGACTCGTGATCATCCTGGCGTTGGTGCTGCGCCGCCTTCGCCGACTGTCCTTCCCCGACGACCTGGTCGCCATGCTGGGCGGGCTGCTGGGGGTGTTCATCGCGGTGGAGGGGTTCTTCCTCCTCGCCGAGTACCTGACGGCGCTGTACCCCGGGGCCCCCGAGGGCGACGCGGCCCGGCGGATGCTCTCCGGGCCCTACCTGCCGCTGTTCCTGTTCGAGGTCGTGGTCGGCCTGTTGATCCCGTTCCTGATCCTCGCGACGCGCCGGTTGCGCCAGGACCCTCGCTGGGTCGCCCTGGCGGGAGGCATCGCGATCGTCGGGATCTTCATCCATCGCCTCAACCTGGTCATCAACGGCCTCTCGTATCCCACCATCGGGCTGCCCCCGGGCCTGCCGGTCGGGACCGCCCAGGACGGAACGTCGTTTGCGGCGACCTACTTCTACGTTCCGACCGCGATCGAGTGGCTCGTGGTCGCAGGCGTGCTCGGGTTCGGCGGCCTCCTGTTCACGGCCGCGGTGTGGTACCTGCCCATGCAGGAGTCGGGTGAACACTGACCGCGCGGCGGCCGACAGCGCTGAAGGAGTGACATGGCGGGATTCGGACTGATCAGGGACCTGGGCAGCGAGGTCGAGGTCCCTGCGGGTGGCATCCTCAGCCGGACAATCCACGAGGACGAGCGGCTGACCCTCACCGTGTTCGCGTTCGATGCCGGCCAGGAGCTGTCGGAGCACACCTCCAGCCGGGCGGCGATCATCGAGGTCCTCGCCGGCGAGGCGGACATCGACCTCGACGACGAGACGGTGTCGGCCGGTCCGGGGACGTGGATCGCGATGCCGCCGGGGATGCGCCACGCGCTGCGGGCGCGCACGCCGTTCAAGATGGCGCTCACGCTCCTCGTGCCTCCCGGCTGACGGTGCCCGACCGCCGGTATGCTGGCGGGCGAGCACGCGCACCACGTCACCTCGCGGGAGCCCCCATGCCTGACCTGCCGGACCTCATTCCGCTCGAGATCGCCCAGGCCCACGTGCTCGAGGGTGTCACCCCGCTCCCAGCCGAGTCGGTGGACCTTGCCGACGCCTCCGGGCTCGTCCTCGCGGAGCCGGTCCGCTCGCTCCTGACGGTGCCGTCCTGGGCCAACAGCGCGATGGACGGGTTCGCCGTCCGGGGAGCCGACATCGCGAGCGCATCGGCAGCCAGCCCGGCGGTGCTCCGGGTCCTGGGCGAGGTCGCGGCGGGGCGTCCGCCCGAGATGGGGGTCGAGGCCGGCACGGCGATCCGGATCATGACCGGCGCCATGCTCCCCGACGGCGCCGATACCGTGGTCCCGGTCGAGGACACCGATGCCCCCGCGGGGGCGTCCGAGATCCCCGCCGGCGTCGCCATCTTCGCCGCCGTCCGGGTCGGCGACCACATCCGACTGCCCGGGAGCGACGTCACGGCGGACGCCCACCTCCTCGACGCCGGTCGCGCCTGCGATGCGGCGGCGATCGCCCTGCTCGCAGCGACGGGGCACGCGTCGGTGACGGTCCATCGCCGGCCGAGGGTCGCGGTGATCTCCACCGGTGACGAGCTCGTCCCGCCGGGCCAGGCGCTTGGGCCCGGCCAGATCCACGACTCCAACTCGTTCACGCTGGCGGCCCAGGCGGCCGAGGCGGGCGCCGAGGTGCGGCGTCTCGGGGTCGCCCGCGACACGCTGGAGGCGCTGGTCGCGCTCCTGCGCGAGGCCGCCGCGTGGGCGGACGTGGTCGTGCTCAGCGGCGGCGTGTCGGTGGGGGCCCACGACCACGTCAAGGCCGCCTTCGGCACGCTCGGCGACCTGGCCCTGTGGCGGGTGGCCATCAAGCCCGGGCGTCCGTTCGCGTTCGGGCGCGCGACCGTGGATGGGCGCGACGTCCGGCTGTTCGGGCTTCCCGGGAACCCCGTGAGCGTGTTCGTCACGTTCGAGCTGTTCGTCCGGCCGGTCCTCCGCCGGCTCGCGGGCCATCCCCGCGCCTTCGGCCGGTCCACGCGGGTCGTCCGCCTCGCCGAGCCGATGCGCGGCTCGTCGGGCCGTCAGCACATCACCCGTGTCGTGCTGGTCCCGGACCCCGAGCGCCCCGACGGGCTCCTGGCCCGGTCCTCGGGTGGCCAGGACTCGTACATGCTGGCCTCGCTCGCCGCGGCCAACGCGATGATCTTCCTGCCGCCCGACAAGGACCTGCCGGCCGGGGCGGAGGTCGTGGCCTGGGAGCTGCGCGACCGCGAGGACTGAGGCGCGGTCAACGCGCCGCGAGCCCGGTGGCAGGCCCGGCGCTCAGCCCCCGCTGGACGGCGGGAAGCAGTCGATCCGGTCTCCATCCGCCAGCGTCAGCCCCGCCTCCCCGAGGCGCACGACCTCGCCGTTCACGGCGAACACCGCGATGTCCGCCTCGGGGACCCCCATCAGGCGCAGGGCGTCGGAGGCGGGCATCTCGCCCGGCAGCGGGAAGTCGAACCGCGCCTGCCGGCCCGGCCCGTAGAAGCCGAGCTCGCCCCAGAGGTGGACCTTCATGCCACCGGCGACCGGCTCAGCCGGCCCCCGCGGGCGATCCGACGGCCCAGTCGAGGCCGAGGGCGTGCAGCCGATCGACCGACGGGGCGCCCGTGACGGGATCCCAGCCCTTGAGCGCGTAGAGCGCGGTGATCGCCGCCTCGAACTCGTCGCGATCGATGGACCGCCCGGTGAGCGGCCCGCCCTCGAGCGGGGCGTGGAGGCGCCCCGGCAGCCGGTCGTCGCCCCGCGTGAACCCCTCGCGGTTGTTGAACACCCGGGCCATGTTCACGGCCCGCTCGCCGATCTCGAGCAGCTCGTCCACGGTCACGTCCCAGCCGGTCGCGGCGCGGACGGCGTCCACGACATCGCCGACCTGGATGAACGAGCGCGGCGCGGGGCCGAAGAAGCACAGCCCCAGCACCTTCTCAGCGCTGTTCCAGCGCTCGCCCGTGTACCAGTTGCCCACCTTCGCGTCGCCCAGCGTGAACACGTCCGCGGGCTCGATCCCGCCCAGCGGCACGGCACCCTTGAATGGGACCGACTCCGGGTTCACGAAGATCGGGTCGTGGAAGCCGACGAGGTGGTCGGCGCCGGCCTCGTTGGTGGCGTAGCCCAGCGCGACGCCGACCTTGCCCCGCGGCTCGTGCATCGCGAGCTCGAGGCCCTTGACCTGCATCGCGAACGAGAGCGCGTCACCGCCGAGCTGCTCCGCGATCCGGCGCGAGCCGAGCGCGAGGAGCTCCCCGATCCCCCGCCGGTCGGCGATCAGCGGCAGCGCCTGGAGCAGCGCCTCGCCGTTGCCAAACCGCAGGTCCACACCCTGCAGCTCGTCCGGCCCCAGCAGCCCGTGCTCCACGCACTCCATGACGAAGGCGATCGTGCCGGCGGTCGAGATGACGTCGAGGCCCAGCTCGTTGCACAGCTCGTTGGCCCGGGCGACGAGCTCCATGTCGAAGATGGCGCAATTGGAGCCGAGGCCGGCGATCGCCTCGTACTCGGGGCCGTCGTAGGTGTCCGTGACGCGATACCGCTGGCCCTCGAACGCCGTCTCGGGCTTGCATCGGACCGCGCACGCGTAGCACGATCGCGTGCCGCTCCGGATCGCCTCGAAGGCGGCCCAGCCGATCTGCTCCACCTGCTCGAACGACCCCTCCCGGAAGTTCCGGGTGGGCAGGATCCCCGCCGCATTGAGACCGTCGGTCAGCCCCGGTGTGCCCTTGGTCCGCAGGTCCCAGCCCTGGGGGTGCTCCGGGATCGTCTTCGACAGCCGCTTCCCGAGCTCGCCCAGCGCCGCCGCGTCGTGGGCGAGCTCGACGTACTTGCGCGAGCCCTTGACGGCGATGGCGCGCACGTTCTTGGAGCCCATCACCGCGCCCATGCCGGTCCGGCCGTTGTAGTGCCGGAGCTCGTTCATGAGCATCGCGTATGGGACGAGGTTCTCGCCGGCCCGGCCGATCTGGAGCACGCGGCACAGCTTCTCGCCGGTTGCCTCCTTGATCGCCGCCTGGACCGTCGGCGGGTCCTGGCCCCACAGGGCGCTCGCGTCGCGGATCTCCGCCGCACCGTCCCGGACCCAGAGCCAGACGGGCTTCGGCGACCGGCCGGTGAGGATGATCGCGTCGAGCCCGGCCATCTTGAGCTCCGGGCCCCAGTAGCCGCCGGCCTCCGACTCGCCGAACCCGCCGGTCAGGGGCGAGCGCGCGATCGCGTTGAACCGGGTGGCGGTGGACACGGGTGCGCCGGTCAGGAGGCCGGCCGCGAGGATCAGCACGTTGTCCGGGCCGAGCGGATCGGCACCGGCGGGCATCTCGCGGAGCAGGTGGTACGCGGCCAGGGCCTTGCCGCCCGGGTACTGGCGGTAGAACGCCTCGTCGAAGGTCTCGACCTCGGTCGTGCCGTTGGTCAGATCGACCCGCAGGATCGCCCCGTTGCTGCCGAATGCCATCGAAGCCCTCCGCGAGGAGCCCTCGTCCGCACCGCGGGCGAGTCGCCTGCCTACATCATGCCCCGGTGCGGTCCGCCGTGTCGTGGTCGCGTGCCGCGGGTTCCGTCGGGCGGTGAGCGTCGAGCAGCTGCCGTGCCCGGGCCTCGACGTCCCGCCCGGATCCGGCGCCCGTGTCCACCACGACGAGGCCATCCTCGGACGCCACCACCTGCCCGCGCACACGCGCCTCGGTGTGGACGACCGCCGCCACCTCCGCATCGACCGGGGATGCCACCACCCGCTCCGGGACGTCGCACTGGCGGATCCGGCCGCCGAGCAGGACGGCCAGGCGGTCGCCCAGCCGGACGGCCTCGTGCAGGTGGTGCGTGACCAGCACCCGCGTGGCCGGGACCTCTTCCCGCAGGCGCTCGAAGTCGTCGAGCAGGCGCGCGCGGGTCCCGCTGTCGAGCGCCA
This sequence comes from uncultured Chloroflexia bacterium, assembly GCA_963700555.1. Lineage (GTDB taxonomy): Bacteria > Chloroflexota > Limnocylindria > Limnocylindrales > CSP1-4 > CAIXZV01. The sequence goes on along the minus strand of CAVOXZ010000009.1, from coordinate 50,124 downwards.
CGAACGGCTCGTCGAGGAGGAGCAGCTGGGGATCGAGCACGAGGGCCCGGGCGAGGCTCGTGCGCTGGGCCTCCCCGCTGGAGAGCTGGCCCGCCGGCCGGTCGCGAAGGTGGGCGATCGCCAGGCGGTCGAGCCAGTGGTCGACCCGGTCGCGGATCTCGGCGGCGCCGGTCCCGCGGAAGCGGAGCCCAGCGGCGACGTTGCCGAACACCGATGTCGACAGCAGCAGCGGCGCCGGCAGCACGAGGCCGATGGTCCGTCGATAGGCCAGCTCCCTGACGGGGACCACCGGGCGGCCATGGAAGAGGAACGAGCCCTCGTCCGGGCGGAGCAGGCCCGCCAGCGCCAGGAGCAGCGTGCTCTTGCCCGCGCCGTTGGGGCCCACGATCGCGAGCGTCTCCCCGTGCCGGATCGCGAGCTCCTCGACGTCGAGGATCCGGCGGTTCGCACGGGTCACGGCGAGGTCGCGAACCTCGAGCAGCGTGGCGCCCGACCCCGCGGTCACCGGCGCGCCCCCCGCTGCTGCGCCCAGGTCAGCACGCCGTTGACCATGAACGCGAGCGAGAGCAGCACGAGGCCCAGGATGATCGCGTTGCCGAACTCGCCGCGACCGGTCTCGAGCACGATGGACGTGGTCAGCACGCGGGTCTGGCCCGCGATGTTGCCGCCGACCATCATCGCGGCGCCGACCTCGGAGATCACGCTCCCGAAGGCGGCCATGACGGCGGCCAGGAGCGACAGGCGTGCCTCCCGCCACAGCCACCACACCGTCTGCCAGCGCGACGCGCCGAGACCCTGGAGCTGGAGCTGGAGACGCGGATCCAGCTGGCCGAGGCCGGCAGCCGTCAGGCCGATCACGACGGGCGTCGCGATCACCGTCTCGGCGATCACCATCGCCCCCGGCGTGTACATCAGGCCCAGCCCGCCAAGGATGCCGCTGCGCCACAGGAGCAGCGCGATGAACAGGCCGGCGACCACCGGCGGTAGGGCCATCCCGGTGTTCACGACGCTGAGCACGATGCGACGCGACCGGAAGACCGACGAGCGCGAGCCAGGTGCCGATGGGCAGCCCGATGAGCAGGCTGACCAGCGTGGCCGCGCCCGAGACCGCGAGCGAGAGCAGCGTGATCTCGACGAGGTCGCTGCTCATCGTGAGGCGCAGGATCAGGGCGCCGTCAGGCTGCTCTCCGACTTCCCCGCGTCGGGGACGAAGAGCTGCATGCCGTACGTCGTCCTGGCCGAAGGCGCCGATGATCGCCTGCCCCTCGGCCGAGCGCACGTACTCGCTGAACGCCGACCGCCCCGGCCGCGTTGACGTCGGGCCACAGGTCCGGGTCCACCCGGATCACGTGGTAGATGTTGAGCAGCGAGGGATCGCTCTCGACCATCGCCTCGAGGTCGAGCTGGTCCCGTGTCGCCGCCCAGGTCGCGATGTCCGTGAGCGTGTAGCCGCGCTTCTCGGAGGCGATCTGGAGCGTCGCCGCCATCCCCTGTCCCGACTGGAGGTACCACGCCGGATCGGGCATGATCCCGAGCGCCGTCCAGTAGCCGAGCTCCTTGGCCTCGGTGCCCGACCCGTCGCCGCGCGAGACGAAGGTGGCGGCGGCGGCGGCGATCTTCGCGAACGCGTCAGCCGTGGAGGTCATGCCCCTGAGCCCCGCCGGGTCCGCCGGGGGCCCGACGACGAGGAACGTGTTGTGCATCACCAGCTGGCGGTCGACGCCGCTGCCGGCGTCCATGAACGCCTGCTCCGCGGCCGGCGAGTGGACCAGCAGGACGTCGGCGTTGCCCTCGGTGCCCAGCTTGAGCGCCGCACCGCTGCCCACCGCGACGGTCTTGACGGTGTACCCGGAAGCGGCCTCGAACGCCGGGACCAGGACGTCGAGCAGGCCGGAATCCTGGGTGGACGTGGTGGTGGCAAGGATGACGTCCGACGGGCCCGCCGGGGTCGATGCCGTGGTCGGTGCGCCGGTGGGAGCCGGCGAGCCCGACGAGCCGGCGGATCCCGAGCACGCGCCAAGCACGAGCGCGAGCAGCCCGACGACAACCACCGGCATCGGCCGGCGAGACCCGATCACGCCCATGTGCGAACAACCCCAGTGCTGCGGACGCGAGGATGACGGCCCGAGGGCCGGGAGCCTACTGGACCCAGTCGAGCCCCAGCCGGGCAAGGGTGTCGGGCGTCGGGTTGCCCGTCTGCCCGTCCCAGCCCGCGAGCCGGAAAAACTCGTCGAGGGCTCCGTCGATCACCGCCTGGTCGAGCGCGACGCCCCGCGTCGGACCCGTCCCGGTCAGCGGCTTGAAGAACTTGGCGGGGAGCTGGTCGTGCGAGCGATCGATCCCCTCTCGGGCATTGAACAGGCGGAGCATGTTGAGCCGCCGCTCGCCGATCTGCATCAGCTCGTCGATGCCGAAGTCCGTCCAGCCGGTGACCGCCCGGACGGCATCGACCATGTCCTGGGGACCGAACAGGGACCAGGCCGGCCCCCACACGAACTGGCACAGGTCGGCGGTGTCGAGGAACGAGTACAGCTGCTGCGTCTTGAGCGCGTAGCGCACCTTCTCGGCTCCCAGCGAGTCGTACGGGACCTTCTCCGTGAAGCCAAGCAGCGCCTGGCGCTCCATCGCGAGGTCCGAGGCACCCTCCTCGATGCTGCCGTCGTGCTCGGAGGACTGGTGGTCCGCCCCGAACGGGTTGACGGCGTAGATCACGCCCAGCGACCGCTTCGCCTGCGGCATGTGGGCCGGCGCCTCCGCGCCCTTGACGGTGATCAGCAACTCGTGGCCCTTGCCCAGCAACTCCGCGGCCCGGCGGGAGCCGTTGGCGAGGACGTCGCCGATGCCCTCGCGGGCCACCAGCATCTCGAGCAGCCGGATCATGGCCTTGGCGTCCCCGAACGGGGCCGGGAAGCCGATCTCCGCCTCCGACAGGACGCCGCTGGTGAAGCAGTCCATGACCCAGGCGATGGTCGCGCCGGTGCCGATCGTGTCGAGGCCGTTCTCGTTGCAGATCTTGTTGGCGAGCGAGATCGCGTGGAGGTCGTCCACGCCGCAGTAGGAGCCGAACGTGGCCGCGGTCTCGTACTCGGGACCGCCGTGGCGCTCCTCGATCGGGCGTCCCTCCCACTCCGTCTCGACCGCCCGCTTGCAGCGCACGGCACACGAGTAGCAGGTCTCCCGGTTCTTGAGGATCGTCGCGGTCATCGTCGTGCCGCCGATCGCCTCGTAGGCGTCGAACTGGCCGGCGTTGTAGTTGAACGTCGGCAGGCCGCCGGTCGCGTTCTGGCCCTCGAGCACGCCCTCGGTGCCGTTGATCCGGAGGTCGAGCACGTCGTCGTTGTTGGGGATCTCGGCCGCACCCCGTTTCGCGAGCGTGCCGAGGGCCTTGGGATCGGCCATCGGGATCTTCCGGGTGTGGCCGCGCACGGCGACCGCCTTGAGGTTCTTGGACCCCATCACGGCGCCCATCCCGGTCCGGCCGTTGGCGCGGTTGGCCATGTTCATGATCGCGGCCAGCAGCGCGCCCCGCTCGCCGGCCGGTCCGATCGCGGCGACCTCGACCTTGGGATCCTCCAGCTCCTCCTTGAGCTGGTCGGTCGTCTGCGACGTGGTCTTGCCCCACAGGTGATCCGCCGGCCGAAGCTCGGCCTCGCCGTCGTGGATCCAGAGGTAGACGGGCTCCGGCGATCGGCCCTTGATCACGACCCCGGTGAAGCCGGCGAAACGCAGCTCGGCCGGGAAGAACCCGCCGCCCTGGCTGTCGCCGATGCCGTCGGTCAGCGGCGAGCGGGCGCTGATCGTCATCCGGCTCTGGCCGGCGATCGGGGCGCCGGTGAGCAGGCTGTCCATCATGGTCAGCACGTTGGCCGGATCCAGGCCCTTCGTTCCCGCGGGGACGTCGCGCAGGATGTAGTAGAGGCCCATCGCGGAGCCGCCGAGATACGTCCGGTAGAACGACTCGGGCGGCCGCTCGATCTCGATCGAGCCGCTCGTGAGGTCGACGTGGAGGATCTGTCCGGTGAAGTCGCTTGACATGTCCTGCCTCTGGTCGGGTCTCGTCCGAGGCGACTGCCTCTCCGGCCCTCAGCATACCCATTTGGCGTGCGGAACCGGCCCGCGTCCCGGCACATGCGGTCGCTCCGCCCGGGCTGGGGCCACGGACGGAGCGCCGATGCAGCGCCCGGGCCGCGCCCGGGCGCGAGACCTCAGGTGATCGAGAACTCCTTGGTGGTGTCCACCCAGACCTTGACGAGATCGGGGTCGCACCCCTCCATCTCGCCGATGCCCGGGCACATCACGAAGCCGCCGCCCTCGCCGGCCACTTCGCACACCTTGCGCGTCATGGCCCGCACCTCGTCGGCCGTCCCGGCCTGGAGGAGCGAGTTGCGGATGCCCCCGATGATGGCCATGGTGTTGCCCACGACCTCCTTGACCTTGAAGATGTCGCTGAACTGGAACCAGCCCAGGCTCTTGGCACGCGGCAGCGTCGCGAGGTGGTGGAGGCGCTGGTCCCAGATGCCCTCGTAGAACACCAGCGGCAGGATGTCGTGCTCGGCCAGCCCCTCGATCATGGCCTTGAGCTGCGGCCAGTAGAACCGCTCGAACTGGTCGATCGACATGAAGCCATCCGACCCGCGGTGCAGCGGGATGAACACCGTCTTGAGGCCGGTCGTGTTGGTGTAGTCGATGGCGAACTCGAGCTGGAACTTGAGGACCTTCTCCTCGGCCGCGAGGAGCTTCTCCGGCCGCCGCATCACGTCGAGCATGATCCCGCGCATGCCGCGCAGGGTGTCCGACATGAAGTCGAAGGGCGCCTCGATGATCGGCGCCAGCGGCGGGATGGGGATCGACGGGAAGCCAAGCGCCTGCAGGCGCCCCACCCCTTCGAAGATCTTGGCGTCCGTGGCGAGCTGCGCCTGGGCCGCCTTGGCCAGCGCCTGGATCGCGTGGTTGACCTCCGGGGTCCGCAGCGCGAGCCCGAGGTTGAACCACACGTAGGTGCCGAACGCGAACGTGCCCAGCGGCGGCAGCTTGGCCAGCCCCTCGAGCTCCGTGAACGCCCGCGGCATGTACTTGCGGATCGTCCAGTCGGACGTGTCTTCGAGGAACTCGTCGTAGTCCTCGGCCTTCATGAACTCGTGCTCGACGAACTGGAACGAGCCCTCGGGGCCCAGCCCATGCCCGGGCCACTTGGTCATCCGGTCGCCGAGCGCCACGGCGTACGCCGAGTGGTTGGTCAGGCCGGCGATCGCATCGGGTTCATAGGTGAGCGCGACCCGCTCGAGGATGTCGAGCTCAGCGTCGGCGTTCTCGGTCAGCTCCTGGCGGGTGATCCCTCCCCACTGGGCCAGGAAGTGGCCGGTGGGCATCAGGACCGGGATCCGGTCCGGCTTCTGGAGGGCGTACGAGGTGAAGATGCGGTTCATCCGCTCGCCGAACGCCTGCTCGGGCATCTTGCCCGCGTCGGGCCCGGTCGTGGGTACGTACGGAACCTGCGTCGCCATGTCAGCTCGCCTCCGTCCACTGCTTGGCAAGACCAACGGCCGCCATGGCATCGGCACCGAAGGCATCCGCGCCCGAGTAGGCACGGATCTGGTCGTCCACGGCCCCGCCGCCGACCATCACCTTGACCGTGTCCCGGAGCCCGGCCTCCTGCAGCGCACGGACCGTGTCCCGCATCGTGTCGTAGGACAGGGTCAGGAACCCGCTCAGGGCGAGGATGTCCGGCTGCTGCTCCCGGACCGTGTCCACGAACGTCTGGATCGGGACGTCGACGCCGAGATCCGTGATCGCGAACCCGTTGACGTCCAGCATGAAGTGGACGATGTCCTTGCCGATGTCATGGATATCGCCCTGCACCGTGCCCATCACGATCGAGCCGGCCTTGGCGGTCTCGGCCGCGGTGGCCCCGGCGAGATGGGGCTTCACGAGCGCGGAGATCTCCTTGAGCATCTCGCCCGCGAGGATCAGCTCCGGCACGAAGTACTCGCCCGCCTCGAACTGCCGGCCGACCTGGGTCATCGCCAGCCGGCAGTCCTCCAGGATCTCGAGCGGCGGGGTCCCACCGTCGAGCGCGGACTGGGCGATGCTCAGCGCATCCTCCTCCCGCATCTCGGCGATCGCATCCACAAGTGCCTGTGTCATCAGTGCATCCTCCTGGCGATGCTCGCCTGTTCGCCGATGGGGTTGGAGGCCGGTGGCCCGGCGATATCGCCGCCGGCCCCACGTTCAGACTGCGGGTGTGGGAGGGGCTCCCGGCTCCAGCCGGCCCGCCCGGTAGGCCCGCGTGTAGCCCAGGCAGTGGCGGTCACGGCCGAGCAGGAGCTCGGTGGCGATGAGGGTTGCGGCCATCTCCCGGTCGAGGGGATCGAGGATGGCGGTGTCCAGCCCCGCGGCGACCGCAAGGGCCAGGAACGTCCGGTTGATCAGGCCCCGGGCCGGCAGCCCGAACGACACGTTGCTGAGGCCGCACGAGATGTGGGCATCGGGGAACTCCGCCCGCACCCCGCGGATCGTGTCGAGGGCGATTCCCGCGGCCTCGATGTTGGTGGCGACGGTCATGATCAGCGGGTCCAGGTAGAGCCGGTCGTCGGCGATGCCCTGGCCGCGGGTGGTCGCGACCAGCTCCCGGAGGACCACTATCCGATCCTCGGCGGTCGCGGGCATGCCGTGGGCTCCCATGCCCAGCACGATGACGTCAGCGCCGCTGTCGCGGACCAGCGGCAGGACGCCGTCGAGGCGCACGGGCTCGCCGGTGATCGAGTTGATCATCGGGGTCTGCCGGGTCAGTGCCAGCGCCGCCTCGAGCGCGCGCGGGTTCGCACTGTCGAGACAGAGCGGGGTCTCGACGGTCGCCTGGACCGTCTCCACGAGCCACGCGAGATCCGCCGCCTCGCGGTCGGGGCTGGTGCCGGCGTTGAGGTCGATCCAGTGCGCGCCGGCCGCGACCTGGCGCTCCGCGAGCGAGGCGATGAACGCCCCGTCGCGCTCCGCGATCGCCGCGGCGACCCGCTTGCGGGTGCCGTTGATCTTCTCGCCGATGATCCGGAACATGGGCGCCTCAACTCCTCTGTGGTGCGGTCGCCGGGAACAGCATCGAGCGTGCGAACTGCCGCTGGAACGACGGGTAGGTGGTGAGCTCGAGGTAGCTGGTCCCGCGGGCGATTCGCTGCGCCCGGGCTCGCTCGCGCACCGACAGCAGGGCCGCCTTGGCGCCGACCCCGGCCGCGTTTCCCACCTGGCGCACCTCCGCGCGCGGCAGCCGCGGGAGCAGGCCGATCGCCATCGCACTGTCCAGGTTCAGGTACGTGCCGAATGCCCCGGCCACGATCAGCTCGTCGACGTCACCAGGCGCGGTCCTGGTCGCGTCGAGCAGGAGGTCGATGCCCGCGGCGATCGCGCCCTTGGCCAGCTGGATCTCGTTGACGTCCGCCTGGTTGAGCACGATGTCGCGGCCCGTGCCCGACGTCGCCGCCGGCGCCAGCACGAACTCGGGGCCGTGTCCGTTCACGCGCACGCCGGCCGCCTCGCGCTGGAACCGGCCACGCTCGTTGATGCGCCCCGTCCGGCGCAGCTCCGCGATGGCGTCGACGATCCCGGAGCCGCAGATCCCGACCGCCGGCGCGCCCGCGATCGTGGTCAGCTCGACCAGGCCATCATCGAGCCGGACCGCCTCGATCGCCCCGCTCCCCGCGCGCATCCCGTCGCGGATGTGGGCCCCCTCGAAGGCCGGCCCGGATGCGCACGAGGCCGACGTGATGTGGGCAAGATGCGGGGTGGCCAGCGCGATCTCGGTGTTGGTCCCGATATCCACGCCGACCACGACGCGGTCCCGCTTGTCCAGCCCGGACGCCATGACCATCGCGACGTGATCGGCGCCCACGAAGCCGCCGATGCACGGTGGCAGGTGGACGAAGGCCCCGGGGGCCAGGTGGAGGCCGATATCCCTGGCGCGGACGTCGAGCGCCCCGCTGGCGGCCGCCACGAACGGCGCCCGTGCCAGCTGGCCGGTGGGCAGCTCGAGCAGCAGGTGGTGCATGGCCGTGTTGCCGACGATGCAGGCGTCCACGATCTGGTCGCGGGTCACGTCCGCGTCGGCCGCCAGTGACTCGACCAGCCCGTCGATGGCCGCGCGGACGGCGTTCGCGAGCTCCGCTCCCCCATCGGCGGTTCGAGCGGCGTAGGCCAGCCGGCTGATCACGTCCTCGCCATAGCCGATCTGGGGGTTCATGATCCCGGACGCCGCCAGCTCCTCGCCCGTCTCGAGATCCACGAGGTAGCCCGCGATCTTCGTGGTCCCGAGATCGGCGGCGAACCCGACCGGGCGACGGCCGCGCTCGGCGACCCCCACGATGTCGTGACCCCGGGTGTAGGCGGACATCTGCCAGCCGGTCTGGCGGCCGAGCGCCGACAGCTGGCGGACCACGGCCGGCTCGGCGGTCGCGCGATGGAGGCCGTGCGCGGTGTCGAGCGCGTGGGCCACGCGGTCCAGGTCCGACCGCAGGTCGCGCATCGTGGGCGGCTCCGGCTCCACCTCGTAGGCACGCACCGCGGCCTCGACCGTGACCTCGTGTGCCGTCCCGGTCACCTGGAGACGCTGGTCGGTGACGAGCGAGGCCCGGGGGACCGCGATCTTGACGTCGCTGCGCGCGTGGGCGCGGCAGGCCAGGCGCTCCCCGGCGTCGAGCTCCTGCTGGGTGAGGTACTCGCGTTCCACGGCCTGCAGGGGCGACACCGTGCCGGTCATGACCACGACCCGGCACCGTCCGCAGGTCGCCTCTCCGCCACAGATCGAGGCGATCCCGACGCCCGCCCGGCGGGCCGCGTCGAGCACCGACGTCCCAACCGGCACGTCGACCCGCTTGCCGACGGGCTCGAAGTCGACCCGGACGAGCTCAGGACCGGGCATTGAGGCTCCCGGCCACCGGGGTCATGAAGTCCTCGAGCACGACGACCCCGCCCTGCGGCACGACCACGCATTCCTGGTCCCAGGGACCGAACAGGAGCTTCTCGACGAGCGACGGCGCACCGTCGATCTCCTCGAAGCGGAGCCCGAACCGCTCCGCCGCCGTCCGGGCGATGTCGCGGTAGCGGTCGATGTCGGTGGCGCCGGTGTTGATCAGGGCCAGGCGAGTGTAGTTGCGGAGCATGAGCCCGACCATCCGCTCGGCCTTGGCCGCGCCGTAGCGGGCCGCCAGGCGCTGCTCCTCCTGGAACGGGCTGTCGCCGACCTCGATCCAGCCCTTGGTGAGGTAGTACGTGCCCGGCTCCTTGTGCGCCTGCTCGCGATAGGCGTCGCAGGAGCCCAGGAAGATGGCGATGCAGTCGTCGACCCGCGGGATGACCAGCCCCGCGGTCGTTGCCCGGAGACCCACGACCGCCCGCGAGCAGAGCCCGTAGCCGAGCAGGATCGTGTCGAACCCCGTCGACGCGTCGATCGCCGCCTGGAGGGCGCCGGTGAGGTCGCCCGGATGGAGGTGGAGCCCGAAGTCGAGGACCTCCGATGTCATCTCGGGCGGCATGTAGGCGGCCATCTCCTCGATGACCGTGGCGCACGCGATGACCTTGACCCGCGCCGGGTCATAGGGGAACGCGCGCTGCGTCGCGGGGGTCGCCGGTGGCGTGTGACGGGCCTCGCTCAATGGGAATCCCACGCGGAAGGCGCCGCCACAGCAGGTCGATGGGACACGGGAGCTGACCTCTGCTGCGGACCAATTGTGTCCAGCGTGCCGGTCGGGCGTGGCGGTGAGACAGTGCCGAACGACCCAGCCGGGAACCGTCCGGTGCGCTCTACCGGGCCTTCGCCACCCGGGCGCATGCCTGCCCGGATCGTCCCGCACGCGGGTCGGGCGGGTGTGCCATTCTGCCGCGAGAAGGAGTGCGATCGTGACCGCGTCCCCGTCCGGGCTCGACGACGACCGCGTGCTGCCCGTCACACGGGCGCTTGCCTTCGTCATCGTGCCGATCCTGACCGTCGCGTTCGTGATGCTCTGGGTCTTCCCCGCGAACGCGGGCCAGCTGTTCTCGTGGCCGATCAAGCCCGAGATGACCGCCATGATGCTCGGCGCGACCTACCTTGGCGGGGCCTGGTTCTTCGGCCGCGTGGTCGTGGCCCGCGCGTGGCACACGGTCACGCTCGGGTTCCTGCCGGTCGCCACGTTCGCCGGCATCCTGGGCGTCGCGACGCTGCTCCACTGGACGGCATTCACCCCCGGACATCCCTCGTTCATCCTGTGGGCGATCCTGTACCTCACGCTGCCGCTGGTCATCCCGGTCGTCTGGTGGCGCAACCGGCGGCACGACCCGGGTCTGGGCGGCCGACTTCCGGGCGCCAATCGGCGGGGTCATCCGGTTGCTGGCCGGTGGACTGGGCGTGGTCCTCGCCGCGGTCAGCGCCGTGCTGGTCATCGCCCCGGAGCAGCTCATCGCGACCTGGCCGTGGACCCTGACCCCGCTGACCGGGCGCGTGCTGGGGGCGATGTTCGCCCTGTCGGGGTTCGTGGGCGTGGAGATCGCGCTCGACCGCCGCCCCGGCGCCGCGCGTGCGATCGTGCAGGCTCAGGCGATCGCGATCGCCGGCATCCTCCTGGGGCTCGTCCGGGCGGCCGGCGACGTCTCATGGGCGACCCCGACCACGTGGCTGTTCGCCGCGGGCATGGTGGCCGTCCTGGCCGTCAATGCCCTCGCGGCATATGGAGGGCTGCGCCTGCCTGCGAGGTCCTGACGACCGGCGTGGCTGCCGCGTCGACGGGCACCATGGTCACGCCCCGGTCCAGCACGAACCAGGTCGGAATCGGTCCCTTGCCCTTGACGTCGATCAGCCCGCGAGACTCGTAGCGGAACGCGTCCCCGAGTCGCTCGCGGACCGCGTGGGTGACCTGGACCCGGCCCGGCACCCCGAGCGATTCCATCCGGCTCGCGAGGTTCACCGTGTCGCCCCAGATGTCGTAGATGAACTTCTTGGTCCCGATCACGCCGGCCACGACCGGGCCGCAGTGGACGCCGACCCGGAAGGCGATGCCCGAGCCGGCGCGCCGCCTCGATGTCGCCGATGCACTGCGCGAGATCGAGCGCCATCGACGTCACCCGGGCGGTGTGATCGGGTGCGCGCTCGGTGAGGCCGCCCACCACCATGTAGGCATCGCCGATCGTCTTGACCTTCTCGAGCTGGTAGTGCTCCACCAGGTCGTCGAACACCGAGAACACGTCGTTGAGGGCCGTGACCAGCTCGGTCGGGCGTCAGACTGGACGACAGCCTGGTGAAGTCGACGATGTCGGCGAACAGCAGCGTGACGTCGTCGAACCGGTCGGCGATCAGCGGCTCCCCGTCGCGGAGCCGCTGCGCGATCGGCCCGGGCAGGATGTTGAGCAGCAGGCGCTCGTTCTCGCGGGCGAGCCGCTCCCGCTCCCTGATGGCGGTGATGTCCGTGCCGTACACGTTGATGAAGCCGAAGCCCGGGACGTCCACCGGCAGCAGGGCGTAGGTCCGGCCGCCCGCGTCCACCTCGACTGGAGGATCTCCGGGCTCCACCACGCGGGCCTGGAGCGCGGTTCGAACCTCATCGGGCAGGCGGTCACCGTGCGAGATCCCCAGCCCGGCAACAAGCCCGCCGCTCGCCGGGTTCGCGTAGAGCAGCCGGCCCTCCGCGTCGATCCGCATGACGGGGTTGGGGTTCTCGTCCGGGAACTTCACGATCGCCCGCTCCGCGGAGACATCCTGCCCGTACAGGTTGGTGAACGACAGGTCCGGGATCTCGACCGGCCACACCGCCCAGGTCCGGCCCTCGCTCACGACTTCGACGAACCCCCGCGCTGGCTCCGCGGCACGGATCCGCTCGAGCGCGTCCGCCGGGAGCCGATCACCGACGGTGATCCCGAGCGCCCGCAGCACGCCATCGCTGGCAGGGTTGGCGTAGATCAGGTGGCCGTCGGCGTCGATGCGCATGACGGGGTTCGGGTTGTCGTCAGGGAAGCGGTTGATCGCGCTGATCTGGGCGCCGGTCAGACGGGATTCGCCCTCGTGGTGCGCATGATCGGCAGCGACCGGGACGCGGTCTGCCATGGGGAAATGGTAGGCGCGGCGTCAAACCAGGCGGGCGCAGCGTCAACCAGGCGGGCTGGGCGGCGCACCCACGACCAGGTCCGCGTACTCGGGGTGGCGCTCGAGGTAGGAGCGGACGAACGGACAGATGGCGATCACCCGCAGGCCGCGGGCCCGGGCGTCCTCGAGCGCGAACCGGGCGACGGCCCCGGCCACCCCGTTTCCGACGTGCGCCGGCAGCGTCTCGGTGTGGACGAGCGCGAGGCGGCCCCGCTTCAGCACGTAGTCGAGAAAGCCGGCAAGCTCCCCATCACGGTGCGCCTCGTAGCGCCCGGCGGCGGCGTTGTCGGTGACGGAGAGCGGCTCGGCCCGCTCGTCACTCATGGGACATCGACCTCGACGCCAAGCTCGCTGGAGCGGTAGCAGGCGAGCATCAGCTCCAGCGCACGGAGCCCGTCCTCGCCCGTGATCGGCGGCTCCTCGTCACGCAGCACCGAGTCGATGAACGCATCCAGGTTCCACACGGCGTCCAGCCGCGAGGCCGCGATCCGCTCGGAGTGGGTCGCGTCGGCCAGGCGGATGTCCTGGTAGGGGTGCTCCACCCGGGCAGCGGCCTTTGACCCGACCACCTCGAAGCGGGCGTCGAGGAACGACGGGTACCCGTCGGGATTGGCCCAGCCCGCGGTGAGCGTGGCGATCGCGCCGCCCTCGAACTCGATCGTCGCGGTGCCGATGCTGTCGACGGCGAGCTCCGGGCGGACTCCACGGTGGATGCGCGCATAGGCCCTGGTCGCCTCGGCACCGGTCAGCCAGCGAAGCGCATCCATGGCATGCATCCCGATGTCGCCGAATCCGCCGAAGCCCGCTTCCGCGGGATCGACCAGCCACGAGGCGTCGATCCCCGGGATGGTGAGGGGCACCTTGCCGGTCTTGACCACGTGGACGAGGCGGATCTCGCCAATCTCGCCGCGCTCGATCCGCTCCCGCACCGCCCGCGGACCCGGCTGGCCCCGCGGGTTGAAGGGCACCATCAGGTGGATGCCGGCGGCCCGCGCGATGTCCACGATCGCCCGACCGTCCTCGGCGGTCAGCGCGATCGGCTTGTCGCACAGGAGGTGGATGCCGTCGCCCGCGAGCCGGCGCACGGCGTCGAGGTGGCCGCGCGGGCGGTTGGCGAGGTAGGCCGCGTCGATCCCACCCTCTGGCTCGGGGACGAACCGGGTGCCCAGCTGCCGGGCCATCGCCTCGGCGGATGCCCGGTTGGGACCGTCGTCCGCGATCCACGCCAGGTCGACCTTGGGATGCACTGCCAGCATCGGCGCGAACCGCAGGACATGGGGATGGTCGAAGCCGACGATGCCGAGCCGCAGTCGGGCGCTCATGCCCGCACCGCCTCGGGCCGGCCGGAATGCGCAGAGCGCTCGGCCGCCTCGACCATGTCGACCGCCGCGAGCGCGTCCTCGACCGAGACGGCGAACGGCGCGTTCGTCTCGACCGCCCGGGCGAAGTGCTCGACCTCCTGGCGGAACGCGCTGCCGAGGGCGGACAGGAGCGGCGAGTAGCGCGGGACCTCGAGCGAATCCGACACCACGACTGCCGGATGCGAGTCGCGGTCGTACGCCTCGATCTTGCCCGCCGTCCCCACGATCTCGGTCGTCGAGTAGAAGGGTCCCCATGCCGGCGGATGCAGCCACGAGACGCTGAGCAGGGCGTGCCGCCCCGGTCCGAAGTCGAAGGTCACGACCGCCGCATCGGCCGCGCCGCCGGCGCGCGACTCCGGGCGGCCGTGGATGAGCTTGGTGAACGCGGTCCGGGGCACGTCACCCATGAACCAGTGGAACATCTCGGCAACGTGGATCCCGACGTCCCACAGGGCTCCCCCACTCTGCTCGTCCTGCCAGACCCAGGATCCGGCCGGCGATCCGTTGTGGGCGTGCTCGGAGCGGAACATGTAGACGGGCTCACCGATCCGGCCCGCCCGGACCTGGTCCCGGATGGCCGTCCACCGGTCGTCGAAGTGGCGGGTGTGGCCGATCATCAGGCGGCGGCCGGCACGTTCCGCGGCCTCGGCCATCCGCCGCGCATCCGCGCCCGATCGGGCCATCGGCTTCTCGCACAGGACGTGGCGGCCCGCCTCGAGCGCGGCGATCGCGAGGCCGGCGTGGGTGTGACTCGGCGTGAGGACCAGCACCGCGTCGACGTCCTCGCGGCCGAGCAGCGCATCCACCGTCGGCACCGCGGCCGCGCCCGCGAAGCGTGCGGCAGCGGCGGCCGCCCGCCCGGCGTCGAGGTCACACACGGCGGTCACCCGGACTGCCTCGGTCGCCTCGAGCGCCGGGGCATAGCCGCGCTCGAAGATGTTCCCGGCGCCGATGATCCCGACCCTGAGCGTCATTGACCGGCCTCGTCGATCGTGTTGCCGCGTGCAGACCCTAGGCTACCCGCCGATGCGGCTGGACGGCCACCCCCCACCTCGGGCCGGGTTGGGTCCCGCGCGCATACTGGGTGGATCCGGAGGTTCATCATGCGCACGCTCGAGATCGGCCTCGTCCTCCCCGTGGGGGACTCGTTCCTTGACGGCTCCCCCACCCGCTGGACCGAGATCCGCGACCTCGCGATCCGCGCCGAGGGGCTCGGGTTCGACACGCTGTGGGTCGCCGACGAGCTCCTGTGGCGGTCGGACGACGGGCCCGGGATCGGCTGGTGGGAGTGCGTCGCCATGACGGGGGCCGTCGCCGCGGCCACCTCGCGGATCAAGGTCGGCACCTGGGTCCTGTCCGCCCTCCACCGGAACCCGGCCCTCACGGCCAAGGCCGTCGAGACGCTCGACGAGATCAGCGGCGGGCGCCTCGTGTTCGGCCTGGGCTCCGGTCATGCCGGTCGCCAGGCGCACCTGTTCGGGCTGCCCGAGGATCACGTGTTCGGAAGGTTCGCCGAGGCCGTCGAGATCATCGTGCCCCTCCTGCGCTCTGGTCGCGCCGACTTCGAGGGCACCTACCACGCGGCGAGAGATCTCTCCCAGCGGCCCATCGGCCCGCGGCCCGGCCGGATCCCGATCCTGATGGGCGCCAAGGGTCCGAAGATGCTGCAGATGGCGGTGAAGCATGCCGACACCTGGAGCTGGTACGTGGAGGAACACAGCAACCTGGCCGAGTTCGGGCCACGGCTGGAGGCGCTGGAGGCGGCGTGCGTCGCCGGCGGCCGCGATCCCGCCTCGATCGGGAGATCGGCCGGGATCATCGTCGAGCCCACGTCGGTGACAGGCGCCGACAAGGTGGTCGGGACGCCCGTCGCCGGCTCGGCCGAGGAGATCGCCGACGCGATCCGGGCCTTCGGCGCCGCCGGGTTCACGCAGGTCGAGGTCATCCTGTGGCCACCGACGATGGCCGCGCTCGAGGCGATGGCCCGGGTGCTGGAGCTGCTCGACGGGGACTGACGCCCGCTTGCCCCCTGCGTCGTATCCTTGATCTCATGGTGGTTCCGTTGCTGGCCGCACAGTGAGCGCGGCGCAGGATGCCGCCCGCGCCTACGAGGCGATCATCGAGCGATTCGTCGGCTGGGCGCAGACGGAGGATGCGATCCGCGGGGCCGTGGTGATCGGCTCGCGGGCCCGCAAGGACCATCCGGCCGACGAGTGGGCCGACCTCGACATCGTCATCTGGACATCCGGCCTGGAACGCTACCTCGAAGAGCGGTCGTGGGTCGACAAGCTCGGTGAGCCATGGATCACCTTCTCCGAGCCCGCGCCGGACCCCCGGCTGCGAGAGCTTCGGGTCCTGTTCGCTGGCGGGTGGGACGTCGATTTCGCCTTCATGGCCGCCGCCGAGCACGGAGGGCTCGACGACCTCCGCGACCTCGCCGATCTGGCGTTTGGGCGCGGGACCCGGATCCTGCTCGACCGCGACGGCCTCGTCGCCGGGATCGTGGCGGCGATGCGCGCGCCCGCGCCACCGCGCCCGCCGGACGCGGCCGCCCTCGACGAGGTCGTCTCGGACTTCTGGTATCACGCGGTGTGGACGGCGAAGCACCTTCGCAGGGGCGAGCTGTGGTGGGCGAAGAGCGCATGCGACATCCGGCTCAAGCACCTCCTGCTCGTGGCGCTCGAGTGGGATGCGGCCGCAGCCGGGCGTGACCCCTGGTTCCGGGGCCGGTTCCTGGAGGAGTGGGCCGATCAGGAGGTCGTCGGCAGGCTTTCCTCGGCCTTCGCCCGCTACGGCGAGGACGACCTGTGGGCCGCGCTCGCGGTCACCATGGACCTGTTCTCGCGGGTCGGGAGGCGGCTGGCGACGAGGCTCGGCCTGGCATACCCCGATCGCGCAGAGGCCCATGCACGGGAGCTGGTGGAGCGGTACGGCGCGAAGCGCCATAACAGCGTCCAGCCGGAGTGACTGGCCTGGGGCGGGCGCCGCGGGACCCGCCGATCCAGTCGGCACGAGGACGCGCCAGCCGCGGTGGCGGAGGGCGTCAGCAACCAGTCGCGGCCGACATGGTCAACCATCGTCCGCCGAAGCCGGTCGGACCCAGACTGCCCTCAGCAGCTCGACGACGAGCGCGGTGAGCACAACTGGGATCACCACCACGCCCAGGATCTCCGAGTCGGTGTTGCCGGGCCGCGGTTGCGCGAGCTGGTAGAACGTGTCGATCGCCGGGACAAGCAGGGCCAGGGTCACCACCGCCACGAGCGCGAAGCCGGCCACGTCGGCGACACCGAGCCCCTCGCCCGCACGCGCGCCGGAACCCACACGCTGCGGGCTCCGGGAGCGCGAGAGCAGGACAAGCGCGCCGGCAAGCGTCGGCCATGCGAAGAGGTAGCTGATCCCGGGAACGGTTGCGCCGGCCAGCAACGCGAGCCCCCACCAGACCGCGAGCACCGCCAGCGGATCCGGTCCGGGGCGGCTCTGCAGCAGCCTCGTCAGCACGGCGGCGATCCCCGCCGTCATCGCCACCAGGCCCGCGAGGTACAGGTAGCTCTCGGCGACCCCCATCGTGGGCCGCGACGACGCGAGGACCATCCAGCCGACGGCTGCGGCCACGGCGGCGATGATCGTCGCCAGCAACGTGCCTCCCAGACTGCGGAGGAAGCGGCCCCTGCCCCTGCCCCTGCCCCTTCCCCGCCACGCCGCGGCGGTCAGGGCCGCTCCGGCCAGCAGGGCGCTGAGGATCGACCATCCCGCCGGGTATCGCACAACGACGTGGTTGCCGATCGTGAAGTACACGAGGTTGCCCGCGTCTCGGGCAATGCCGAGGTCGAGGCCGGCGAGGTGGCGGGCGACCGCGAGCGTATTCGCGCCCTGCTGCTGGAGGCTGCCCGGATTGACGCTCTCCGGCACGTCTGACGGGGTGTGGTAGATCGGAGATCCGTGCAGGTAGGCGAACTCGAGACCGGCGATTCCCGCACCTCGGAAGGTGGCGAAGTCGGTGTTGGAGCCGCCGATCATGCGGGCCAGCGACGTCAGGTAGGAGAACGCGACCGGATGCGGCGCCGCCTCCGCGTACTGGTCCACGATCCAGGCGTCCGGCTCGCTGACGCCGATGAGGAGAGAGGGGCCGGTTGCGCCGAGCGTCTCCAGGTTGATGACGAGGCCGATGTCGCGGAGCCACGGATGCTGGGCCACGAACGCCGACGACCCATAGCGAGGGGCCGGCTCCTCGCCATCGGTGAACAGCAGGATGAGATCGTTCCGTGGCGTGGGGCCGGCCAGGACCGCGCGGGCCGACTCGAGCAGGATCGCTACGGCCGAGCTGTCGTCGTTGGCGCCCGGGGTGCCCGGAGCCGTGTCGTAGTGCCCGACGAGCGCGACGGCGCCGGTTGACGCCGAACCCGGGATCCGCGCCATCACGTTGACGACGGCCACGGGACCGTCCGTGCCCAGGTAGTAGCTCGGCGCCTCGATGGCCTGGAGCTCGGGCTCGAGGCCGAGGCCTCGAAGCTCGGCGACGATGGTCGCGCGGACACGTTCGATCGCCGGCGTGCCGATCGAATGCGGCTCGAGGGCGAGCCGACCGATCAGCTCCGTCGCGCGCGCCGTCGAGAAGTCCGCCGGCCCCGGATCGACCGGCACCCCTGGTGGGACCAGTGGCGCCGCACCGATCGCGACGGCCACGAGCAGGATCATCCAGGCTACGAGCGCGATCGGCCGGCCACCCATTGCGCGATTCTCGGCCAGGCGGGATCGTGTCGGGCAAGGGCCGAAGGCCACCTCCTGCCAACCGTGAGCCCAATCGAGCGCTCGCGGGCCGGGGCGGTCGCCGGGTCAGTCGAGGTGGCGCAGGTCCTCCCAGAGCTCGGTCCACGGGCGCTTCGGATCCCTGGCGAGGAACACCGGCAGGCCCTCCTCATCGTTGTCCAGGCCGAAGCCGTTGTGGAACACGTCGGCCAGCTCGACGGTCTCGAACAGGCGGAGGAGTCCCGTCTCTGCGCCGTAGCCAAGCACGATCACCGTCCGAGCCGTCTCAGGCGGCACCCCCCAATCGGCAAACGAGTTATGCCCCGAGTACACCGGCGGCAAGCCGCGCTCGGGTCCGAGGATGACGATGGCGCCGGCCTCGCCGTAGTTGCCGGTGAACACGACGGTGGAGGCGCGCTCCGCCGCCGGGAGGCGGTCTGCGACCCGGCCGACCGTGTCGGCGAGCTCGGGCCAGCCCACCTGCTCCGCGTTCTCCTTGTAGATGCTGGGTATGGGCGTCGAGGCGAGCACGGCCGGCGGGAGCAGCGGCAGCGACACGAGCCCGACGATGACGGCATTCCCGGCCAGTGCGGCACCAAGCGCAAGGGGCCGCCAGCGCCCAGGGTGCACCCAGGCCGCCAGCGGGACGGCACCGGCGGCCAGCACCGCGGGAATCAGGCCCGCCGCGTAGTAGCCCTTGCCACCGGTCAGCAGCAGGAGCACGAGCAGGACGAGGTAGGCGATCCCGATGGCGCGAAACCGCCGCGCGGTCTCGGCACGGAGCAGCCACCACAGCCCCCCGACGAGAGCTGGCGCCGTGAACAGGCCGGCGATGATGAGCTGGAGGGGGATCAGCAGGACGCGGTTCTCGGTTCCCGAGCGGTCGGCAATCCGGCCGGCCATCTCGAGCTGCGGCCAGCCGTGCGCTGCCTGCCAGGCGAGGTTGGGTGCCCAGACCGCGAAGGCGAGCAGAGCGGCCAACCACAGCCACGGCGTTCGGAAAACGGCCCAGCGGCGGGTGGCAAGCAGGCCCAGCGCGAGCGCCACTGCCAGCAGGACGAGGAGGTGCTTGTTCTGCAGCCCGACGCCGGCGACAGCGCCGGTCAGGAGCCACCACCGCGGATCGGCGCCGCGCAACAGCCAGATGACGAGCGCGGTGATGATCGTCCAGGCCAGGACGTCATACGTCGCGGTGGACTGAAGGTGACCGAGGGCAAGAAAGCCGCCGCCCGTGGCCACCATCGCAGCCGCCAGGACCTGGGCACTCCGGCCACCGCCGAACAGGCGCGCCATGACCGCCGCGAGCACGACCACGGCACCGATGGCAACCGCCGGCAGCACGCGGATCGCCGCCGGCGAGGTCCCGAACAGCCCGGCTTGCAGTCCGGTCAGCAGTGGCGTCAGGGGCGGCTGGTCCACGTAGCCGAAGTCGAGGTGCCGGCTGGCAACCAGGAAGTAGAGCTCGTCCCGGTGGAACCCGTACTGCCCGGCCACCAGGAGCAACACGGTGACGACGACCGCCGCGATGGCAAGGACAGGTAGCGAGGCAAGCGGCTGGGACGCCGGCGTTCCGCCCGGCACACCGGGGAGATCCGCGGGCTCGACGGCCAACGGGTTCGGCGGGCGACGCGAGTCCCCGCTGTCAGCCATGTGGAATTCCTCCGATCAGCCGCCCGGGGCCTCCGCCGGCCGGCGGACGACCAGCGTCCCCGCCACCAGATCATGCACGCTCTGGCCACGCGGCGTGACGAAGGTCAGGACGAAGTAGAGGCCCATCAGCGCCGGGACGATCACGAACCCAATGCGGAAGGACGGCACAGCCTCGTCCGCCATTGGCGTGGGAAACAGGAACGACAGATGGCCGATCTCGAAGAACGCCAGCTTGCAGGCCGTGCGCAGCGAGGCCCTTGAGAGCGCGATCCGGCGGCCGGCCAGGTCGGTCACCCTGAGTCCGAGCAGCGCCTTGCCCGGCGTGGCCCCGCGAGGCCCGCTCTCGACCAGGATGAAGTACAGCCACATCGGCAGCGAGATGGTCAGGAAGATCCAGCCGTAAGTAAGAACGTGGTCTCCGCCGGCCACCAGCCAGTTCGGGACCGCCCAACGCGTCAGGAAGTGAAACCCGAACTGGACGGCGAGCAGCCCCGCGTAGAGCAGGGAGATATCGATCCCGTAGGCGAGCAGGCGGCGAAACGGGTTTGTCCGGGGCACCATCATCGCCATTGTCCGTGGGTCGTCGATGCCGTCGGATGCAGTCCGATGCGCACGGTGACGGCGTCCGACGCGACCGCGCCCAGGGCGCGCCTGTCGCCCACCTGGTCGTGCGGCAGGCCCAGCGCGCGCGCCATCCTGGGCCGTCCCCCCAGGTAGAGCGCGAGATCCTCCCCGGTCCTCGGGTCGTCGCCGACGTGGACCTCCGCCCGACCGGCGACGTCGCGCCCGTCCACCGCGACCGTGACCTCGGGGTCCGCCTGCACGTTCCGCCACCACTGCTTGTGCTCCGGGTGACCCACGAACACGATCACCCGGTCGCTCGTGCGCACGCACTCCACGGGTGTTGCGAGCGATCGCCCGGAGTCGGCGACCGCGGAAGCCGATGACGGTCATGCCCGGCACGAAGTGACCAAGCGGCGTGCGGAGGAGCGTGGCCAACGACGCATCGCGCAGGCGCGCGCCGAGCGTCCGGCCTCCTCGCCGGCCCACCGGTCGCGCCAAGGCACGCAGGCGCAGGGCAACGGCCGACATCCACAGGATCGACGTCCACATCGCTGCGCGCTGGAGCAGGCCAAGCGAGTCCGGCAGCAGGTCGGCCGCGATGATGGGTCCGGACGTGAGCGCTGCGAGGCCGAGCAGGAACGACGCCGCCTGCCAGCGCTCCCCGAATCGCCCATCGCTCCGAAACGCCAGTGAGCTGAGCATGGCCGCCGCCGGCAGCCCGATCGCGCCCGGCATGCTGAAGGCCGAGTGGAGCTCACTCGTCGTGGTCACGTCGACGCACCCGGCGTCGCACGGGAAGAACCCCACCGTGATCATCCCCAGGCCGGCCGCGCCCAGCAGGGCGATCGCGAGGGACTTCCACGGGCTGGCCCGCAGCCCGAGGTGATACGCGCCGGCGAACGCCACGATGACCACGCCAAGTGCCATGAACCCGCCAGCGTTCATCAGCAGTCCGTGCGGCGCACCCACCGCGCCGAGCTCGCTCTGCGTCTGTCGGATCGGGTCATAGCCCGGCCACAGGACACCGAGGACGGAGACGAACCCGATGTAGTAGACGGGGCCCGCGATGCCGATGAGGGTCAGGAGTCGTGTGCGCATCATGTCCCACCTGCGAGCATGCCAGTTGCCATGCAACGGTTATAGTGATACTATAACTTAGTCAAACTAAGTCGTCAAGGGTGAGAGATGACGGATCGTCGGCGCCGGGGGGCACTGCGGCTGGAGATCCTCGACGCCGCCGACCGGCTGCTGTTCGAGGTTGGTGACGCGCACGAGGTGTCGATCGAGGCCGTCGTCGCGGCCGTCGGCTGCACGCCTCCGGCCCTGTACTACTACTTCCCGTCCAAGGAGCGGCTCCTCCAAGAGGTGTGCCGCCGCCAGTACCAACGGTTTGCCGAGGCGCTCCAGGCCGAGATCCCCCGAGATGGAACCGTCGTCGACGAGCTGGTCGCCCGGGGACACGCCTACCTCGAGTGGGCGGCGACCCATCCCGAGCACTACCGCATCCTGTTCATGACCCCGGTTGGATCGCAGTCGCGCCGCGGACGACGCGGACCCCCGTCAGGCGGCGGGCATGGCCGAACTGATCGACAACCTCGAGCGGGGCATCGAGGCGGGCGCTCTGGGGCCGGGGGATCCGCTGCTGATGGCGCTGGCGCTCTGGTCAGTCGTGCACGGGATCGCCGCGCTCGCAGTCACCAACCCCACCCTCCCCCGAGACCTCGCCCATGCGGTATTCGAGCTCACGGGTCGCTCCCTGATCGGCCAGATCGCGAGCGAGGTACAGCCGCAGGCCGGGTAGCGCTGGCGGAGACGGTCGCGAGCCTCGAGGGGCTGGTTCGTGCTTGGGAAGTGGCTCCGGCGGTAGGATTCGAACCTACGACCAAGTGATTAACAGTCACCCGCTCTACCACTGAGCTACGCCGGAGCGAAGAGGCCGGACGGCCGGTCTCGAGGCGCCGTCGCGGCGCCGCGGGAGAGGATAGCAGGGTCGCTGCCGCGACGAGGTCGCCGCGAGCCCCATTCCGGGTGCCCGCCCTGCCCTTCCGCCCGCGCCACCCAGGCCAACGCTGATCGCGATCTGGATCAGATCCGAGGCCTCCCCACGAGGGTCGCGCGGCGAAACTCGGGGTTCGGGTGCCGGGCCCCGTGCTGGAGGGGCCGATCCTGATGCAGATCGCGATCACGGGATCCGCGACTGCCGCCCTCACTGCGACCGGCAGCACGGATCGCCAGCGCGGGTCGCCAGCGCGGATCGGCACCCGATCGCATCGCCACCCACCCGGACCGGGACCCTACACTCCGTGCCATGAGCCTGATCTCGCCCGAGGCGCTGCTGGCCCGGCTGGGCAACCCGACGCTTCGCATCTGCGACGTGCGCTGGTGGCTGACCGACCCGGCCAAGGGCCGTCGCGACTACCTGGCGGCGCACCTGCCGGGCGCCATGTTCATCGACGTGGACCGGGACCTCGTCGCGCCCGAGGGCCCGGGCCGCCATCCCCTCCCCGACCCGGTGGACTTCGCCACCCGGATGGCGGCGCTCGGCATCGGCGACGAGGACCTGGTGGTGGCGTACGACGATGCGGGAGGCACGGTCGCCGCGCGCCTGTGGTGGATGCTCGATGACCTCGGTCATCGCGGATGTCCGGGTGCTCGATGGTGGGATCGGGGCGTGGATGGACGCGGGCGGGCCGCTCACAGACGCGGTCCCGGACCTGCCGCCTCGTTCCTCTCCCTGACCCTCCGCCCCGCCTGGTCGCGCACGATCGATCGGGACTCGCTGGCAGTCCGCCTCCAGATCGGCGATGTCGCGCTGTTCGACGCACGGGCGCCCGAGCGGTACCGCGGCGATATCGAACCGGTGGACCCGGTCGCGGGTCACATCCCGGGCGCCATCTCGCGCCCGACGGCGGGCAACCTCCGGCCAGACGGCCGCTTCCTGGACCCGGCCACGCTGCGGGCGCGGTTCGACGGGCTCGCCGGCGAGGTGGTCCAGCAGTGCGGCTCCGGGGTCAACGCCTGCCACAACGCGCTCGCCATGCGGGTCGCCGGGCTGCCCGATCCCCTGCTCTACCCGGGCTCCTACAGCGACTGGTCGCGGTCCGGGCTGCCGGTCGCGACCGGCGATGACCCGGGCGAGGTGCCGCCGACCCGGCGCCGCTGACCAACGACGCCCTGGTGGACCGGAGCGCGGCTACAGCGGCGGCAGGCCCAGGCACCCCCGGACCGCGTTCTCGAGCCGCTCCGAGCGGTCGTAGCCCGCGATCTCCGCGGTCACGAACCCGAGCGCGTACTGCCCGGCCTCGCTCCACCAGCCCACGCTGCCACCCAGCCCGCCCATGCCGAAGCCGTCCGGATCCAGCCCGAACCCGAGGCCCCATTCACGCTCGTCGCCCATCACCATGTCGACGCCCGACCCGGCAGCCGCCGTCGCCTCCGCGAGCATCGAGGACGACAGGATGGCGCCGGTCCTGAGCTCGACGTACAGCCCGGCCACGCCGCGCGCCGTGCCGTGGCCGTTGATCGCCGGGATCTCGGCGCGGCGCCACCGATCGCTGTTGACCACCGCCGGGTCGCGCGCCCCGGGCGGGTTGGCGATCGCGCGCTCGTACAACGCCGTTCCGCCGGTGTTGGCCCGGCGGAATGCCTCACCGAAGCCGCCGAGATCCGCGACCCTGGCCAGCTCCGGATCCGTCAGCCCGACGTGGAAGTCCAGGCCGCGCGGATCGCAGACCTCGTCGCGCAGGAACCGGCCAAGCGTCCGGCCATCCACCCGTCGGACGACCTCGCCGACGAGGTGCCCGTAGAACAGCGCCGACTCACCGTGGGCCGCGCCGGGCTGCCAGGCGGGAGCCTGCTCGGCGAGCAGGCGGCACATCCAGTCCCAGTCGTACCAGGCCGCCTCGGGGGCCGGCCGATCGAGCACGACGTGACCGGATCGATGGGCGAGGACCTGGCGCATCGTCGTCGCGGCGGTCATCTCCGGCCAGTACGTCGAGAGCGGCGCGTCGAGCTCGATGAGCCCGCGGTCCGCGAGGACCAGCGCACACGTCGCCGCGAACGGCTTCGTGACCGAGTACACCATCGCGATGGTGTCGGCCTGCCAGGGGCGCCTGCCGGCGGCATCGGCATGGCCACCCCATAGGTCGACGACCCAGCTCCCGCCGTGCCAGACGGCCAGCGCCGCACCGGGTCCCGCCTGGCCCGCGATCACGCCGGCGAACGCCTCGGCGACCGGCTCGAACCCCGGATCCACCGATCCCCCGATGGTCATCGCCCTGGACTCCGGTCCGCTTCACCTGGTGGGCTGAGCCGCTACGAGGGCTGACCCGCCGCCCGACCGCGCGCCGACCGGACGACAACGGCCTGGGCGACGGCGACCAGCAGCGCCGCGGTGAACCCGATCAGCATGTCCCCGACGAGCGCGACCTGGAAGCCGAACAGGCTGATCTCCGGGCCGATCGAGATCCCGAACCGGTGCCCGACCAGGTAGAACGCGAGGAACCCGGCAGCCACCGGCAACAGGTGGGCTCGCCAGCCGCGCGACCCGCCGACGGACGCCGCCAGCCGCACGGCGACGATCCCGACCAGGACGGAGGACAGCAGGAACAGCGAGACGAGCGCATAGGCTTGGGGCGGCATCCCTCGAATGCTACCGCGAGCGCGGGCGGGAGCCCGCCGGCTGCCCGGAGCGCGACGGCTGCTACCGGCGGCCGCGAACCCGCTCCGACTTGACGGACAGGTTCCCCGCCGCGTCGACCGCCCGCACGTAGTAGCGGGCTCCATGGACCGTGCGGATCCGGATCTTCGACACCTTGGTGGAGGCGACGGGCTTGGCGCGACCCGTGCGGTAGATGTAGTAGCGCACGACACCGACGTCATCGGTCGACGGGGCCCAGTTGAACTTCACGTAGGCGCCGGAGCGACGGACCTTGTGGAAGTTCGGCGGCTTCGAGGGTCCGGTGGTGTCGGGCAGGGTCGTGACCACGATCGAGGTGGCGTCGCTCACGTTGCCCACGCCGTCGAGGGCCGCGATGCTGTAGGTGTAGGTGGTCTCCGGCGTCCGGGCCGTGTCCTTCCAGGTCACGTCGGCCGGCGACGCCACGAGGGACCCGTTGCGGATGACGCGGTAGCCGACGACGCCCGTGTCATCGGTCGCGGGGGTCCAGGTCAGCGCGACGGTCGTGGTGGTCGGCTCGCCGGTCACGAGCTCCGGAGGCGTGGGGGCCTGGGCGTCGCTGCCCGACGGGTCGGGGCTGGCCGTGGGATCGGGGGTCGCGGACGGATCCGGGGAGCCCGACGGATCCGGCGTCGGCGAAGCGGCGGGCGTCGGCGAAGGGGCGGGCGTCGGCGTCGGGCCGCCGGCCGGGACGTCGATCACCGCCGTCGCCGCGGCGCTCGCGTTGTCGGAGCCATCGACCGCGGTCACGCCATAGGTGTAGGCCGCGCCCCCCGTGGCGCCCGTGTCCGTCCAGCCCGTCGCGCCCCCGCCCGTCGTCGTGAGCAGCAGGCCGTCGCGGGTGACCCGGTAGCCGGTGACCGCGGTGTCGTCGGTGGACGCGGTCCAGGTGAGCGCGACGTCACCACCGGTCACGGTGCCGGACAGGTTCCCGGGCGTGGTCGGTGCGAACCCGTCGCGGACGCGGACCACGACCCCCGATGCGTCGGCGGACACGGTCGTGATCGACAGCTTCGAGACCGGATCGGTCATCGTCCGGCCCACCGCCAGCGGCGCGTCGGTGAGGGTCGAGGTCGACGGGACCGAGTCCAGGAGGAGCGTCGCCTTGGGTGACCAGGTGGGGCTCGCCGTCCCGAGGCCGATCCGGATCGAGGTGCCGACGGTGACCGGCGACCCCGCCGTGAAGGTGTCGAAGGCGCCGAAGGTCATCCGGGTGTCGAGATCGAAGAAGCTGCCGTCCCCGCGCGGGACGCGGACCAGCTTGAGGCCGGTGCCGCCGAAGTAGGGGGCGATCGTGTACGTGTTGCCGGGGACGGCGATCGTCTTCTCCTCGGGCGTGAGCCAGCCGAGCTCACCCAGGTGCGACCCGTGGTTGTGCCGCAGGGCGTTGTTGCCCATCGTGGAGAACGGGTCCGCGTAGGTGACGGGGGCGCAGTCGGCGGTCGCGGCGATCATCACCCGGGTTCCGCCGACCACGCAGTTGGCGGCATTGCTGTGGCTCAGGCCGAAGTTGTGGCCGAGCTCGTGGGTCATGACCTGGACCGAGATGTTGCCGTTGAGGTACGTGTAGTTCCCGGGCACGTACCCGAGGCCGGCCCATGGGCAGGCGCTCGTGTTGGGGAACACGAACATCACGTTGCTGTACGAGGCGAGGTTCGCGCCCGCGGCGTTGGCGGCGTTCCAGGCCTGGGTATGCCACGAGCTCCAGTTGCAGCCGGCCGTCGTCGCGGCGATCGTGTACCAGCCGAACACCGCCCCGCTGACGGTCAGCCGGCCCTTGGACTCCTCCTCGAAGAACCGCTTCGTGCTGGTCGAGCTGTCGAGCAGCGCGTTCTGGACCTGCGACCTGGTGAACGGGGTCGTCGCCAGGTCGGTGAAGTTGAACAGCACCACGGCGATCGACTTGTTGACGACGGTCTCGGCGACGGCGCCCTCGGTGGCCTCGCCGCCGGAGAGCGTGGTGCCGCCGTCCGTCTCGGCTGCCC
Source organism: uncultured Chloroflexia bacterium (assembly GCA_963700555.1). Lineage (GTDB taxonomy): Bacteria > Chloroflexota > Limnocylindria > Limnocylindrales > CSP1-4 > CAIXZV01. The sequence continues at coordinate 23,040 of CAVOXZ010000009.1, read as the reverse complement.
AGGCTCCACCGGCCTCCTGGCTGGGGCGCTGGCGGCGGACCACGAGGTCCGGGCCGGGCTCGGCCGATCGCACTCGCAGCGACTGGCCCAGGCGGGTCCCGGTGACGGTCACGCGCGAGCCGGAGATGGAGCGCGGATTGCCGCGCTCGAACTCGACCGGGGTGATCCCGGCCGCGTTCCGGACCGAGTAGACGAAGTGGTCCTGCCCGTCGCCCAGCTCGACGTAGGCGGTCTCGAGCGTGCCGGTCAGCGATTCCCGGGCTCCTCCGCCGGGCGCCGCGGCGGCCACCGGCGCCGCGATGATCGCGGCGAGCACGAGGGCGGCGAGGACCTGCAGGGCGTGGCGCATGTGGCTCCGGATCGGCGCTTCTGGGCACTCGGGGAGGTGCACCCGAAGCGTCCGCTTCGAGCCCGGTCGGCGGGATCGCCCGTGGGGGCCATCGGGACCCGGCGATGGTCCACCGCCACGATGCCCGCAGGCACCACGGTGGCGGAGGGTCTGGTGCGGTCGGGTGGGGTGCGGCCGAGTACCGCGGTCCCGGTGGGGATGCCCGGGCCATCACGGCCCCGCCGCGCCGGCGCCGGCAGGACACGAAGAGGCCGCCGACCCGGGACGGATCGGCGGCCTCCGCGAAAGTGGCTCGGGGCGTCAGCCCTCGGCCGTGTCGGCAACGACCTCCAGCTTCTCGGCCGCTTCGGCGACGGCCTCGTCGGCCGCGTCCGACGTCGCGTCGGCGGTGCTCCTGGCCTCCTCGACGGCGGCCGATGCCTTCTCCCGGACCTGGGTGATCCGCGTCTCGAGCTGCGCCTGCATCTCCGTCACGCGGCTCTCCAGCCTGGCGCCGAGCGCGTCGATGTCCCGCTTCGAGAGGTCGTCGCGCACGTCCTGGTAGGCCTCGCGGAGGTCCCGCCCCGACTGCACCGAGTACGCGACCGCACCGATGGCGCCGACGACGAGCCCGGCGAGGAATCCGACGATGAACTTCATGGGTACCTCCTACTCCAGGTAATCCTTGAGCTTGCGGCTGCGGCTCGGGTGGCGCAGCTTGCGCAGCGCCTTCGCCTCGATCTGGCGGATGCGCTCGCGGGTGACGTTGAACTCCCGCCCCACCTCCTCGAGGGTCCGGGCGCGCCCGTCCTCGAGACCGAAGCGGAGCTGGAGGACCCGGCGCTCGCGGCCGGTGAGCGAGTCGAGGACCGCCTCGACCTGTTCCTTGAGCAGCTGGTGGCTGGCCGCCTCGGCCGGCGCCAGCGCCCCGCGATCCTCGATGAAGTCGCCGAGGTGCGAGTCCTCCTCCTCGCCGATCGGCGTCTCGAGCGAGACCGGCTCCTGGCTGACCTTGATGATCTCGCGGACCTTCTCGGGCGTGACCACGACCTCCTGGCCCTTGGACATCGCCTCGGCGATCTCCTCGACGGTCGGCTCCCGGCCGAGCTCCTGGAGGAGCTGCCGGGAGACACGGATCAGCCGGTTGATGGTCTCCACCATGTGGACCGGGATCCGGATCGTGCGGGCCTGGTCCGCGATCGCGCGGGTGATCGCCTGCCGGATCCACCACGTGGCGTAGGTCGAGAACTTGAAGCCCTTCTCGAAGTCGAACTTCTCGACCGCGCGGATCAGGCCGATGTTGCCCTCCTGGATCAGGTCCAGGAAGGACATCCCCCGCCCGATGTACTTCTTCGCGATGGACACGACGAGCCGCAGGTTGGCCGAGGTCAGCTGCTCTCGCGCGTCGCGCCCGATCCGGACGACCTCGCCCTTGCGGTCGCGCATCTTGGTGCGGGACGGGACGTCCGGGTCGTAGCCCATCCGCCGCACGAGGTCGGTGTCGTTGCCGGCCTCGATCCAGCGCTGGACCGCGGGGAACGCCACGTCGTCGCGTGTCCAGTCATAGATCGCCCGGAGCCCCGGGTTGTCGCGCGAGTCGAGGTCGCCGTTGTGCACGGACAGGTAGGACCAGTCCAGCAGCACCCCGAACGTCTCTGCCGACGGGGCCGCGGAGTAGTCGGACAGCAGGCTCCTGGCGGCCTTGAGCAGCTCCTTGGTGCCGTCGGACTGCACGTCCCTGCCGGCGCGGATGAGGTGGAAGTCCGGATGCTCGGTGAACAGGTCGGCCGCACCCGGAGCGGCGAGCGCGTCGGCGACCATCCGGTGGGTCTCGTCGCCGAACGGCAGCTCGTGCTGGCGCTTGGTGGTCCGGGTCTTGCGCTCGGTGTCGTGCAGCGTCCACTCGTGGAGCGAGACGACCGCCTTCCACGGCTCCTCGATGATCTGCTCGCCGAGCTCGATCGCCTTGGCCAGGACGACCTCCTCCTCGGCGGTCAGCAGGGCGACCTTGCCGATCTCCTTGAGGTACATCCGGACCGGGTCGTCGATCCCGATCATGTCGGCGGAGAGCGCCTCGAGCTCCTCCGAGGACGGCTCGTCCACGGAGCTGGAGGAGAGCTTGGCGGGGGCGTCCTCGGTCGGCGGAGCCACGAGCCCCTCGACGGCCTCCTCGGTGACCACCTCCACCGACAGCTCCGGGCCCGCCGGCTCGGCCTCGTCGGAGGTCAGGTCGTCGTCGTCCTCGAGGTCGTCGTCGTCAAGATCGTCGTCGTCGGCGGCACCGGCAGCCGCGGTGGCCTTCTTGGGGGACCGGGCCGTCGCCAGCCCGGCCTCCTCCAGCTCGCGCTTGGAACGGCGCGGCCGGGAGAGCACCGCCTCGACGAGGAGCTTGTCCGTGGGATCGGGCATCAGCGGGACCTCCGGGAGTGGGTGCGCGAGGTGGACAGCGGCAGCGGAGTGGAATGGGCCTGACAGGACCGGTGGCTCGTCCGGTGGCTCATCCGGCGACCACCGGGGACCTCGCCAGGAGCCGCGTCTGGTCCCGGCGCTTGTCGAGGGAACGGCGCTGCTCGTTGAGCAGGCGGCGCTCGTGGAGCAGTCGCTCGACCGTGGCCGCGTCGCCGTCGCGCTCGGCCTCGGCGGTGGCATCGCGGTTGTATGCGGCCCGATCCTGCCAGTCCACGTCGTCGAGCTCCAGCGCGAGCCGCTCGATCTCGTAGGCGAGGGACCGGTCCGACAGGTCGCGCGGGTTGGGCCCGGGACGGGACACCAGCGCCTGGCCCAGGGCCCGGCTCTCCTCGTCGAGACCTTCGAGGATCGCGGCCAGCGCGAACGGCGGCCGCACGCCGTGCTCGTCGCGGGTCCGGGCCATGACGACGGCCCGGAACAGCTCGCGGGCCACCTGGCTCGGCATCCGGTCGGGTCCAAGGCCGTCGAGCAGCCGGTCGTGGGCCTCCGGCACCAGCAGGACGAGGCGCAGCAGCTCCTGCTCGGTCCGCGAGATGCCGCGGAGGATGTCGTTGACGGGCAGCGAGTCCGCGGCGGCGATGACCGCGCTCGCGGTGAACCGGGTGTCGGCGGGGCGGCCGCTGCCCTCGCGCAGGGCCACGAGCAGGGCGCCAGGCCCGATCCCGGACAGCTGGGCGATCTGCTGCAGGTACGGGTCGCGCATCAGGGGCGGGAGCGTCCGCACCACCTCGATCGCCGCCTCGGCGAACCGCGCCTTGCCGCCGGGCGCCTTGAGGTTGTTGGCGCGGGCGTGGACATCGATCAGGTAGTCCACGATCGGCTGCGCGGTCCGCACGTCCTCGCGCCAGCGGTCCGGCTCGTCGCGGAGGACCTCGTCGGGGTCGCGGCCCTCGGGCAGGCGGACCACCCGGACGTCGTCGAGCTCCACGCCGGAGTCACTGCCCGCCAGCTGCCGGATCAGCTCCTCGAGCGCGGTCGCCCCGAAGGTGCCGGCCTTCTCGCCCGCGGCATCGACGTCGTAGGCGAGCGCGATCCGCTTCGCGTACCGGGTGATGAGCGCGACCTGGCCCGGGGTCAGCGCCGTGCCGAGGCTGGCCACCACGTTCTCGAAGCCCGCCTGGTGGGCCATCAGCGCGTCGGTGTAGCCCTCGACGATCACGGCCTGGCCGCTCTTGCGGATCGCCGTCTTCGCGCGGTCGATCAGGTACAGCGTGCGGCTCTTGTCGAACAGGGGCGTGGCGGGCGAGTTGAGGTACTTGGGGCCGTGGTCGCGCCCGTCCTCCCCCGCACCCTCCTTGCCCAGGATCCGCCCGCCCAGGCCGACGGGGTGGCCGTTCGCATCCCGGATCGGGAAGATCACCCGCTCCCGGAACCGGTCGTAGACGCCGCCGCCACGCTGGCGAGGGCTCGCGAGGCCCACCTCGAGCAGGTCCGCCGCGCTCACCTGGCGCTTGCTGGCCAGCTGCCGGACCAGCTGGTCCCAGCCGCCGGGCGCCCAGCCCAGCTGGTGCTTCTCGATGGTCTCGTCGCTGAACCCGCGGCCACGCAGGTAGGCGAGGGCCGGCTCGCCGGTCTTCGACCTGAGCAGGACCGCGTGGTAGAAGGCGATCGCGGCCTCGAGCACGGTGCGCAGCCGCGCGTTGCGGGCGTCCTCGGCCTTGGTCCGCTCGTCGAGCTCCACGCCCGCCCGCGCCGCGAGGACCTTGAGCGCCTCCGGGAACCCGACCGAGTCCCGCTCCATGACGAACGTGAAGATGTCGCCGTGCTTGCCGCACCCGAAGCAGTGCCAGGTGTCGCGCGCCGGCGTCACGACGAAGGACGGGGTCTTCTCGCCGTGGAACGGGCACAGTCCCTTGAGGGTGGTGCCCGCCTTCTTCAGCTGGACCGCCTCCCCCACCACGTCGGCGACGGGCAGGCGACCCTTGATCTCGGCGACGACGCCGACGGCCAACCGCAGCTCCTCCCCAGGTTCGCTGGTTCGATTCGTTCGATTCCGGCGGAAATGAGTGCGGACCTGTCAAGTGTTGACAGGCCTCGCCGCGGCCGAGGGTACCCCCGGTCCTGGGGCTTGACAAGGAATGCGGCAGCCCGACCTCGAACCTGGGGGGCGCGCCCGGATCCCTGGATCCGTCCGCTTCCTGGCCCATACTGGACCTGGGTCCGCGCGTCTCCGGGCCGGCCAACCGCGACCGAGCTGGACGGAGGAAGCATGACCCCGAGGATCGGCTACATCGGCTTGGGCAGCCTGGGCCGCCACCTGGCAGGGAGCCTGCTGCGAGCCGGCTTCCCGCTCACGGTATACGACATCGACAGGGAGGCCGCGACCGAGCTGCTGGCGGCAGGCGCCTCCTGGGCCGACTCTGCTGCAGCGGTGGCCCGCGTCTCCGACACCGTGATCACGTGCCTGCCGTCGCCCGAGGTGGTCGACACGACGGTGACCGGAGCGAGCGGCATCCTCGACGGGATCTCGGCCGGCGGCACCTGGATCGACATGAGCACCAACGACCTGCACGACCTGCGCCGCCTCGCGGCCATCGCCGCCGAGCAGGGCGTGACGACGCTCGAGGCCCCGGTGACCGGCGGTGTGCACCGCGCGGCGGCGGGCGCGATCACCGTGCTGGTCGGCGGCGACGAGGAGGCCTTCGAGCGGCATCGCCCCGCCTTCGAGGCGATGGGCGGCAGGGTCTTCTTCGTCGGCGAGCTGGGCCAGGCCTCGGTGATCAAGGTCATCACCAACATGCTCGCCTTCATCCACCTGGTCGCCGACGGCGAGGCCCTGATGCTGGCCAAGCGGGGCGGCATCGACCTCGGGCTGGCATGGGAGGTGATCAGGGCCAGCTCCGGCAACAGCTTCGTCCACGAGACGGAGGGTCAGCTGATCCTCAACGGCAGCTACCAGATCAACTTCACGATGGACCTGGCGCGGAAGGACCTCGACTTCGCCCACCGGCTGGGACGAGAGTTCGGCGTTCCGCTCGAGCTGGGTGGGCTGACCGAGCAGATCTTCGCCCGGGCGCGAGCGATGTACGGCGGCAGCGCGCAGTCCCCCATGGTCGTCAGGATGCTCGAGGATGCGCTGGGCACCGACCTGCGAGCACCGGGGTTTCCGGCCGAGCTGCAGCCCGAGTGACGGGACATGCCGACAGGCATCGGCCGTCCGCTTGCACCCGCCCCGGCCCGGGTGCACCCTGTCCGGTGATGGCCCACCCGGACGCCGTCCAGCCCGACCTCGACGCGATCCGAGCGATCGTCGCCGCGGGCGCGCCGGGACGGCCGGTCCTCGCTCCTCGAGCCCGAGGGCCTTGCCCTCCTCGCCGCCGCCGGCGTGGCGGTGCCCCGCTGGCGGCTCGTGCGCACGGCCGCCGATCTCTCCGAGGCCACCCTCGTCGACCTGCCGGGCGACCGGGTGGTCGTCAAGCTGGTGGCGCGCGACGTCTCGCACAAGACCGAGCTCGGCGGCGTGATGGTGGTGCCGCGGGACCGATCCGCGGTCGCGAGCGCGATCGCGGAGATGACCGGGCGCTGGCGCGGGGCCGCGCAGTCGACCGGAGGGCCGGCCGGCTCCGAGCCTGAGGGCTTCCTCGTCGTCGAGTTCGTGGACCACGACCAGGCGCTGGGCGGCGAGCTGCTCGTGTCGCTCCGCTGGACCGACGACATGGGGCCGATCGTGAGCGTGGGCGGCGGCGGCATCCAGACGGAGGCCCTGGCCCGGGACCTGCGGCCGGGGCGCGAGATCGCGATCCTCTCGCCCGCGCTGACGCCGCGCGATGAGATCGGGGCGATCCTCCAGCGAGGCAACGGCAGTCCGCCTCGCGACGACCTCCCAGCGCGGCCAGCCGGCCCGCCTGGCGCCCGACCACCTCGTCGGGCTCGTGGCACGGCTGCTCGATGTTGGCTCGGCGCTCCTCCCCGGGGATCTCCTCGAGCTGGAGCTCAACCCGGTGGCCGTCTCGGGCGGCGGGCTGGTGGCGCTCGATGTCCTTGTCCAGCTCGGCACGGGCTCCGTGCACGTGCCGGCCCCGCGCCCGATCCACAAGATCGCCCGGATCCTGGCGCCCCGCTCGATCGCGATCGTCGGCGTCTCGAGCGGGACCAATCCCGGGCGGGTGATCCTGCGCAACCTGCTGCGCGAGGGCTACCCGGCCGACCAGATCACCGTGCTCAAGCCGGGCGTCGATCGAGCTCGACGGTGTCCGATGCGTGCCCGACCTGGCGGCCCTGGCCGCCGTCGCGGGCAAGGTGGACCTCCTCGTCGTCGCGCTGTCGGCGGCGCAGGCCCCGGACCTGGTCACGACCTGCATCGAGGGCGATCACGCGGAGAGCCTGATCGTGATCCCGGCCGGGTTCGAGGAGAAGCAGGGCGGCGACGAGCGGGCGTCGCGTATGCGCGCGGCGGTGGCGGAGGCGCGGCGGAGCCCGGGTGGCGGTCCGCTGATCAACGGCGGCAACTGCCTCGGCATCCGGTCGCGGCCGGGGCGCTACGACACGCTGTTCATCCCGGCCTGGAAGCTGCCGACCGGCGGCGCCCCGGCGCCGATCGCCCTGGTCACCGGGAGCGGCGCGTTCGCGGTCACCCGCCTGTCGCGGCTCGGTCACCTCGATCCGCGGTACGTGATCACGGTGGGCAACCAGATGGACCTGACCGTGGGCGACTACCTCGCGCACTTCGTGGACGATCCGGACACCCGGGTGATCGGCGTGTATGTCGAAGGGTTCGGCCCCCTCGACGGCGTCCGCTTCCTCGCCGCCGCGGCGCGAGATCACCGCCCAGGGCCGGGCCGTGGTCCTGTACCGGGCTGGACGAACCTCGGCCGGCGCCCGCGCGTCGGCCAGCCACACGGCGTCGATCGCGGGCGACGCGATCGTGACCCGCGAGCTGGCGGCACAGGCCGGTGTCGCCTGGGCCGAGACACGCCGGCCGCATTCGATGACCTGGTTCGCACGTTCACGCTGCTCGACGGGCGGCGACCCGCCGGCCGGCGCCTTGGGGCCTTGACCAACGCCGGCTCGGAGTGCGTGACGATCGCGGACCACCTGGGGTCGCTGACCCTGCCCGACTTCGGCCCTCGGACCGAGGGGCGCCTGGCGGCGGTGCTCGGGTCGGCCGGCATCACCTCGGTCGTCGACGTCCACAACCCGATCGACCTGACCCCGATCGCGGGTGCCGAGATCTACGAGGCGGTGGCCCGGATCGTCATTGGCGCTGACGAGATGGACCTCGGCCTGGTGGGCATCGTCCCGGTGACGGACACGCTGGACGCGCTGCCGCCGGGCCCTGGGCACGACGAGGACCTGGCGCGTGCCGGGGCGATCGCCGATCGCATGGTCGCCACCTGGCAGACCACCACCAAGCCGTGGGTGCTCGCGGTAGACGTCGGACCGCTCTACGACCCGTTCGTCGAGCGGCTCGAGGTCGCCGGCATCCCCACGTTCCGGACGGCGGACGCGGCGCTGCGCGCGCTCGGCACCTGGTGCGACGTGAAGCTGGGCCGCCTTCGCACCTGAGCGTGTTGCGAGCGCCGCTGCCAGAGACAAACGGCCCTTGGATTCGATGGCGCGCACGACGAGCATCGCCATGATCTGCGTTGAGGATGCCTTGGCTCCGGGCGCACGGCGCTTCGCGCGGCGGAGGACGGCGATGTCGAGAGCGGCAAGCCTCGCGACACTCTTGGTCGCAGCCTGGATCGGCGCCATGATCTGCACGCCGCCCAATGTCACGGCGCTGGCGCGTGCCGCGATGCCGTCTGACTTCAACGGCGATGGCTACACGGACCTTGCCGTCGGCGTCCCGAGCGAGGACGTCGGCCATAAGCAGAACGCGGGTGCGGTCAATGTCCTGTATGGGTCCCAGTTCGGGCTGACCGCGGCCGGCGACCAGCACTGGACCCAGGACACGCCGGGCATCCTTGGGACGGCCGAGGGTGGTCCAGGGCACGACGAGAACCCCTATGACCGCTTCGGCGCGGCGCTGGCATCCGGAGACTTCGATCGGGACGGGTACGCAGACCTCGCGATCGGCGTCCCGGAGGACCGGGTCGCCGGGGTGCGGGACCGGGGCGCCGTGAACGTGCTGTACGGATCCCGCATGGGCCTGACCGCGGCCGGCGATCAGCGGCTCTCGCGCTGGAACCTGCCCGATCCGCCCGAGTTCGGCGAATGGTTCGGCAGCTCGCTGGTGGCGGCCGACGTCAACGGCGACGGCTACGGCGACCTGGCCGTCACCGGCGTCGATGGCACGCTCCCTGGCGACCGGGTGACCGTCATCGGCGTGTTCTTCGGCAGCCTGACCGGGCTGGACGGGGCGGCCGGGCAGGTGCTCACGGGCGCCGGTCTCGAGGAAGGCGGTTCCGTCGGGCTCAGCGGGGGTGCGATGGCGGCTGGGCGGCTGGACGGCGACGCGTTCACGGACGTTGTCGCCCCCGTTGCGGGCGGCCCCGTCGGCGGCGCGGTGGTCGTGCTGCGGGGATCGGCGGCCGGTCTCGTTGACGCGGGCGCGCAGCTCTGGAGCCAGGACAGCCCCGGCATCGCCGGCGAGGGAGCCGTGGGCGACGGGTTCGGGGCGGCGCTCGCGATCGGCGACCTCGACGGCGACGGCCATGCCGACCTCGCGATCGGGAGCCCGTGGGCGGCGGCCGGGCCGATGCCGGACGCGGGGACGGTGACCGTCATCTACGGCTCGGCAACCGGGCTGGCGGCCGACGGCAGCCAGCTTTGGAGCGAAGCGACCGAGGGCGTCCCGGGCGTCCCGGCCAACGGCGACCGGTTTGGGCGCGCGCTCGCGGCCGGCGACGTTGACGGCGACGGGCGCGACGACCTCGCGATCGGTGCACCCAACGATCCGGTCGGCGGCCGCGTGACGATCCTGTACGGCTCGGCGACCGGGCTCACGGCGACCGGCGCCCAGCGGTGGAGCCAGGGCAGCCCGGGCGTGCCTGAGCGCAACGAGCCTCCCGATCGGTTCGGGGCAGCCTCGCCGCGGCGGACTTCGGACGGTCCGGCCGGTGCGACCTCGCGATCGGCGCGTACGGGGAGAAGCTCGCCGGGATGCCGCATGCGGGCACGGTGACGGTGCTCTTTGGGCGGGCCACCGGCCTGAGCGCCCGCCACGCGCAGCTCTGGTCGCAGGACTCGCCGGGCGTCAAGGGATCGGCCGAGCCGTACGACGAGTTCGGAGCGCGCTGGCCCCCGAGGGCGAGCCCGGTTGACAGCCTGCAGCACCCGCCATAGGGTCAGAGTCGCCACGTCATTGATCGATCGCGCCCCCGACACGCGGCGCCGTCTGACCGCAGAGGTCCCCCCGATCCGAGCCCTACGAATTCACCCGACTCGTCCCTCGCTGTCCACGCCCGCGAGCCCAGCCGCATGACCACCGAACGCGTCGTCTGGGCCGGCCTCCCCTACCCGCTCGGGGCCACCTACGCGGGCTGGGGGACGAATTTCGCGCTGTTCTCCGAGGTCGCCGAGCGCGTCGAGCTGTGCCTGTTCGACGACGACGGGACGGAGACTCGGATCGACATGCCGGAGTCCACGGGCTACGTCTGGCACGCCTACCTGCCGCGAATCGGCGGCGGACAGCGCTACGGGTACCGGGTCCATGGCCCGTGGGATCCGGGGAACGGGCTGCGCTGCAATCCCGCCAAGCTGCTGCTGGACCCGTACGCGAAGGCGATCGAGGGGGACGTCGACTGGGACGAGGCCATGTTCCCCTACCACTTCGACAACCCGGACGGTTCGCGCAATGACGTCGACAGCGCCCCGTACGTGCCGCGCTCGGTCGTGGTCGATCCCGACTTCGACTGGGAGGATGATCGCCCGCCGCACCACCCGCCCAACCAGTCGGTGATCTACGAGGTGCACGTCAAGGGCTTCACGGCGCGTCACCCGGGCATCCCCGAGGCGCTGCGCGGGACCTACGCGGGCCTGGCCCACCCCGCCTCCATCGAGTACCTCAAGCGGCTCGGCGTGACGGCGGTGGAGCTGATGCCCGTCCACCAGTTCATCCACGATTCCCACCTCGTCGAGCGGGGCCTGCGCAACTACTGGGGCTACAACTCGATCGGGTTCCTCGCGCCGCACAACGGTTACGCGGCGGACGGCCGGGGCGGGCGCCAGGTCGCCGAGTTCAAGGCGATGGTCCGGACCCTGCACGCGGCGGGGATCGAGGTCATCCTCGATGTCGTCTACAACCACACGGCCGAGGGCAACCACCTGGGACCGATGCTCTCGATGAAGGGCATCGACAACCCTTCCTACTACCGGCTGATGGGCGACGACAAGCGCCACTACATGGACTACACGGGCACCGGCAACACGCTCAACGTGCGCCACCCGCACAGCCTGCAGCTGATCATGGACAGCCTGCGCTACTGGATCCGCGAGATGCACGTGGACGGCTTCCGGTTCGATCTCGCGGCCGCCCTGGCGCGAGAGCTCCACGAGGTGGATCGCCTGTCTGCCTTCTTCGACCTCATCCAGCAGGATCCGACGGTCAACGAGGTGAAGCTCATCGCGGAGCCCTGGGACGTCGGCGAGGGCGGCTACCAGGTGGGCAACTTCCCGCCCCAGTGGTCGGAATGGAACGGCCGCTACCGGGACACGATCCGGGACTTCTGGCGAGGCAGCCCGGAGCCGATGGCGGACGTGGGCTACCGGCTCACCGGCTCGTCCGACCTGTACGCCTCGAACGGCCGCCGGCCATACGCGAGCGTCAACTTCATCACGGCCCACGACGGGTTCACGCTTGCCGACCTGGTGTCATACGAGCACAAGCACAACGAGGCCAACGGCGAGGACAACCGCGACGGCGAGTCGCACAACCGCTCCTGGAACCACGGGGTGGAGGGTCCGACCGACGATCCGGCGATCATCGCGGCGCGGATCCGCGACCAGCGCGGGCTGCTGGCGACGATGTTCCTGTCGCAGGGCGTGCCGATGCTCCTCGGCGGCGACGAGATCGGGCGCACCCAGCAGGGCAACAACAACGGCTACGCCCAGGACAGCGAGATCTCGTGGTTCGACTGGGAGGCCGCCGACGCGGACCTGCTCGCGTTCACCCGCCGGCTGATCGCCTTCCGCCAGGCGCACCAGGCGTTCCGCCGCCGGCGCTGGTTCCAGGATCGCGCGATCCACGGCGACGAGGCCCGCGAGATCGCGTGGTACGCCCCGGACGGGACCGAGATGGGCCACGAGCACTGGAACGACCCGATCGAGGCCGGCCTCGGCGTGTTCCTCTCGGGCGAGGGCCTGGTCGACGTCCACGGACTGCCCGTCGTCGACGACTCGTTCTTCGTGGCGTTCAACACGGGCTGGGAGTCACGGCGGTTCCAGGTCCCCAACGCGGGCCGGGCCGCAGCGTGGCGGATGGTCATGGACACGGCGGCCGCGCGTCCGTTCCCGAGCCGCGGACGGCGGATCCGCGCCGGCGGGACCGTGACCGTCGACCGGCGCACCGTGGTCGTGCTGCGGGGGCTCACCGAGTGACGAGCCGTCGCCAGCCACCGCCGCCCCGCCAGGAGGCGCCGCGCGCCATCCCGCGCGCGACCTACCGCGTCCAGCTGCGGCCGTCGTTCGGGTTCGACGCGGCCGCGGCCCTCGTGCCCTACCTCGAGCGGCTCGGGGTCAGCCACCTCTACTCCTCGCCGATCCTCCAGGCCGCGCCGGGCAGCGAGCACGGCTACGACGTGGTGGATCCCCACCGCGTCAACGCGGAGCTCGGGGGCGACTCGGCGCACCGCGCGCTCGGCCGCCGGCTCGGCCGGCACCGGCTCGGCCAGGTGATCGACATCGTCCCCAACCACATGGCGATCTCCGGTGCGGAGAACCCGTGGTGGTGGGACGTCCTCGAGAACGGGCCCTCGAGCCGCTTCGCGCGCTACTTCGACGTGGACTGGGACCCGCCGGAGTCGTACCTGCGCAACCTGGTCCTGCTGCCGATCCTGGGCGACCACTACGGCCGGGTCCTCGAGGCCGGTGAGCTGCGCCTGGTCCGGGATGGCGGCTCGTTCGTCGTCGCCTACCACGACCACCGCGTGCCGGTCTCACCGACCGCGCTCGACGGGCTGGTCGCGGCGGCCGGCCGGCGGGCAGGGTCGGACGATCTCGCGTTCATCGGCGGCGCCCTGGGCCGGCTCCCGCCGTCCACCGCGCTCGATCGAGCCAGCGTGAACCGGCGCCACCGCGACAAGGAGGTCCTCCGGTCGCAGCTGGCGCGCCTCGCGTCCGAGCGGCCGGAGATCGCGCGCGCCCTCGACGCGGAGGTCGCCTCGACGAACGCCCACCCGGACGCCCTCGACGCGATCCTGTCCCGCCAGAACTACCGCCTCGCCCACTGGCGAGCGGCCGGGCGCGACCTCGGCTATCGCCGGTTCTTCGACGTGACCGGGCTGATCGGCATCCGGATGGAGGATCCGGAGGTGTTCGAGGACACCCATGCGCTCGTCCTGCGCTGGGTCCGCGACGGGGTCATCGACGGGATCCGGGTCGACCATCCCGACGGCCTGCGCGATCCCGCCGAGTACTTCCGCCGCCTGCGCGAGGCGACGCCGCGCGGCTGGATCGTCGCCGAGAAGATCCTCGAGGGCCGCGAGCAGCTGCGCGCGGACTGGACGGTCGACGGCACCACCGGCTACGAGTTCCTCAACCTCGTCGGCGGCCTGTTCGTGGATCCCGACGGCGAGGCACCGCTCACGGCGACCTACACCGCGTTCACCGGTCTCGAGGCCGATCTGCCATCGGTCGTGCGCGAGTCCAAGCTCGACGTCCTGAGCGAGAACCTGGGCAGCGAGCTCAACCGCGTGACGGCGCTGCTGCTCGAGATCTGCGAGAGCCATCGGCGTCATCGTGACTACACCCGCCACGACTGCCACGAGGTGCTCCGGGAGCTCGCCGTCGTGTTCCCGCGCTATCGCACCTACGTGCGCGCCGACGCCGGCGAGATCGCCCACGAGGACGTGGTCACGATCGCGGGGACGGTCAAGAACGCGATCGCAGCCCGTCCGGACCTCGACCCCGATCTCGTCCGGTTCGTGGGCGACATCCTGGCGCTCCGGGTCCGTGGGCCGCGCGAGTCCGAGCTGGTCATGCGCTTCCAGCAGCTGACCGGCGCCGTGATGGCCAAGGGCGTCGAGGACACCGCCTTCTACCGCTATCACCGGCTCACGTCCCTCAACGAGGTCGGCGGGAACCCGGCCCGGTTCGGCGTGAGCGTGGCCGAGTTCCACCGCGCGAATGCGGCGCGGCTGGCGGCCACGCCGCACGGGATGCTCACCACCAGCACCCATGACACCAAGCGCGCGGAGGATGTCCGGGCCCGGATCCACGTGCTCTCGGAGATGCCCAGGGACTGGGCCGCGGCGGTCGAGCGATGGTCGACGCGCCTGGCGCGCCACCGGACGGCGGACGCCCCCGACCGGAACGCCGAGTACCTGCTGTACCAGACGCTCGTCGGGACCTGGCCGATCGAGGCCGAGCGGCTCGATGCCTACCTGCGCAAGGCGGTCCGGGAGGCCAAGGTCCACACCTCGTGGTCCGCGCAGGACGAGGCCTACGAGGCGGCGCTCTCGTCGTTCGCCGCGCGGGCGCTCGCCGATCGCCGGTTCATCGCGGACCTCGAGGCGTTCCTGGCGCCGGTCGTCGCCGCGGGACGGGTCGGCTCGATCGCCCAGGCCCTGCTCAAGCTGACCGTCCCGGGCGTGCCCGACGTCTACCAGGGCACCGAGCTGTGGGACCTGAGCCTGGTCGACCCCGACAACCGGCGGCCGGTCGACTTCGAGCGGCGTGCCCGCGTCCTCGACCTCGTGACGGGGGCGACACCCGAGACGGTGCTCGCCGAGATGGACGAGGGCTGGCCGAAGCTGTGGACGATCGCGAGGACGCTCGACCTGCGCCGGCAGCGCCCCGACGCTGTTCGGCGCGGACGCGTCCTACCGGGCGCTCAAGGTCCTCGGCACCCGGGCGCAGCGGGTCGTCGCGTACACGCGCGGCGAGGCGATCGCGGTCGTCGTGCCCCGGCTGGTCCATGGCCTCGGAGCGCCGGCCTGGGGCGACCCGAAGGCGTGGGGCCGGACGAGCGTCGCGCTCCCAGCGGGGACCTGGACCAGCGTCCTCGGCGGCGACGAGGCGATCGAGGGCGGCCGGAACGTGCCCGTGGCCACGATCCTGTCCCGGTTCCCGGTCGCGCTGCTGGTGCGGGACGAGGCCGACGCGTGAGCAAGACCCCGACGCGACGGCCGGCACGATGCCTGCCGCGACCCCGCCCACGGTCCGGGTCTGGGCGCCCAGCGCGACCGCGGTCGAGATCGCGCTGGGAGCGGACGGCAGCGAGCATCGCCCGATGGAGCCTGCCGGCGGTGGCTGGTGGACCGGTTCCTGGCCCGATGTCGTCGCCGGCACCGACTACCGCTTCGCGCTCGATGGCGGCCCTCCCCTCCCCGATCCTCGCTCGGCGTGGCAGCCGGCCGGCGTCCACGGCCCGTCACGGCTCGTGGACCATGCCACCGCGCGCTGGACGGACGCGGGCTGGCACCCGGCACCCTTGTCAGAAGCCGTGATCTACGAGCTCCACGTGGGGACGTTCAGCCCGGCCGGGACCTTCGACGGCGTCATCGACCGGCTCGACCACCTCGCCGACCTGGGGGTCACCCATGTCGAGCTGATGCCGGTCAACGCGTTCCCGGGCCGGCACGGGTGGGGCTACGACGGCGTCGCCCTGTTCGCGCCCCACGAGCCCTACGGGGGCCCGCGCGGGCTGCGACGGCTCGTGGATGCCTGCCACGCGCGCGGGCTCGCGGTGCTGCTCGACGTCGTCTACAACCACTTCGGCCCCGACGGCAACGTCACCGGCGCCTTTGGGCCGTACCAGACCGACCGGTACCGGACCCCGTGGGGCGCCGCGGTCAACCTCGACGGGCCGGGCAGCGACGAGGTCCGCCGGTTCTTCGTCGACAACGCGCTCATGTGGCTGCGCGACTACCACGTGGACGGCCTCCGGATCGATGCCGTGCACGCGCTCGTGGACACGTCGGCGACCCATCTCCTCGAGCAGATGGCGGACGAGGTCCGCCGGCTGGCGGCCGAGACGGGCCGAGACCTCGTCCTGATCGCCGAGAGCGACCTCAACGATCCCCGCCTGGTCCGGCCCGTCGAGGCCGGCGGGTACGGCCTCGACGCCACCTGGAGCGACGACCTCCACCACGCGATCCACGTGGCGCTGACCGGCGAGCGGGCCGGCTACTACGAGGACTTCGTCGGGCTGCCGGACATCGCCCGGGCCATGTCCGAGGTCTATGTCTACGGGGGCCGCCATTCCCCGCACCGGGACCGGGTCCACGGGCGGGCCGCGGTCGGGCTCCAGCCGGGCCAGTTCGTGGGCTTCAGCCAGAACCACGACCAGGTCGGCAACCGGGCCGTGGGAGAGCGGCTCGAGCACCTCGCCGGGACCGACGCCGCGATGGTCGCCGCCGCGCTCGTCCTCGCCGGGCCGTTCGTCCCGCTCCTGTTCCAGGGCGAGGAATGGGCGGCCTCGACCCCGTTCCAGTACTTCACCGACCACGAGGACCCCGAGCTCGGCCGCGCGGTCAGCGAGGGCAGGCGCCGCGAGTTCGCGTCGTTCGGCTGGGCGCCGGAGGATGTCCCCGACCCCCAGGACCCGGCGACGCGGGATCGATCGCGGCTCGACTGGGCCGAGATCGCGGCACCCGCACACGCGGGGATGCTCGACTGGTATCGACGCCTGATCGCCCTCCGCCACGAGCTGCCCGGCCTCAGGGACGGCCGGCGGCCTGCGGTCCGGGCGGATGCCGGCGGCGGCTGGATCGCGCTCGACCGTGACGGGGTCTCGGTGGTGGCCAACCTCGGGCAGGACGTCGTCGTCGTGCCCTGGGCCGGAGGGGGCAGGGGCTCCGGCTCGCGGATCGCGGCGCAGTCAGCGGGCCAGGTGGTGGCGAGCGCCGACGGCATCACGCTGCCGCCCCTCAGTGCCGCGATCGTCACTGCGGACGGCTTGCCGGAGCGCGGTTGACAGCCTCGGCGAACGTAGCCTAGGGTCACCGCAGGCCTCGGGCCGACGCCCTCCACCCCTGGACCGTGCCACCACTCACTACCCGGGAGGTTCCCCATCCCCGATCAAGCACGCGTCAACCGTCCCACCGCGAATCCTGCGGGCTCGCCCGCACCCGGGTCTGCCGACCTGCCCTCGGACGGGCGACGCCGCGCGATCGTCGAGAGCCTCACCCCGCGGGTCGACGGCGGCCGCTTCCCGGCGAAGCGCTACCTGGGCGACACGGTGATCATCGGGGCCGACGCGTTCGCCGACGGCCACGACGTGGTGATCGCCCGCCTCCGCCATCGCCCACCCGGTTCGACCGAGTGGATCGAGGTCCCGATGGAGGCGCTCGGCAACGACCAGTGGCGCGCCTCGTTCAAGGTGGAGGCCCTCGGCCGCCACGCGTTCACGGTCGCCGCCTGGGCCGACGCCTGGGCGACCTGGCGCCGGGACCTGCGCAAGCGGCTCGACGCCGGCCAGGACGTGAGCGTGGACCTCCAGATCGGGGCCGCCCTCGTAGACGAGGCCGCCGCCCGCGCGACGGCAGCCGGTGCCAGGGATGACGCGAAGGCGCTCGAGAGCTGGGCCGGCGCGCTCCGGGGCGAGCGCCACCGGGGCGACCGTGCCGGCCGCGCCCTCGACGAGGTCCTCGACCGCCTGATGCAGGCCCATGCCGACCGCTCCCACGAGACGCGCTTCGAGCCGGTCCTGGAGATCGCCGTCGAGCCGGAGCTGGCCCGCTTCTCCACCTGGTACGAGCTCTTCCCGCGATCAGCCTCGCCCGACCCGAAGCGTCACGGCACCTTCAAGGACGTGGCCAAGCGCCTGCCCTACGTCGCGGACCTCGGCTTCGACGTGCTCTACCTGCCCCCGATCCACCCGATCGGGACGACGTTCCGCAAGGGCCCCAACAACGTCACCGAGGCCCGTCCCGGAGATCCGGGCGTGCCGTGGGGGATCGGCTCGGCCGAGGGCGGGCACGAAGCGATCCATCCCGAGCTGGGAACCCTGCGGGACTTCCGCGCGCTCGTGGCCGCCGCCGAGAAGCGCGGCATCGCGATCGCCCTCGACATCGCGTTCCAGGCCTCGCCCGATCACCCGTGGGTCAAGGAGCACCCGGCCTGGTTCCGGCACCGCCCCGACGGCACGGTGCAGTACGCGGAGAACCCGCCCAAGAAATACCAGGACATCTACCCGTTCGACTTCGAGTCGGCCGACTGGCCGGGCCTGTGGGCCGCGCTCGAGGGCGTCTTCCGACACTGGATCGCCGAGGGCATCCACGTGTTCCGGGTGGACAACCCGCACACCAAGGCGTTCCCCTTCTGGGAGTGGGCCATCGGGCGCATCAAGGCCGATCATCCCGAGGTGATCTTCCTCGCCGAGGCGTTCACGCGGCCGCGGGTCATGTACCGCCTCGCCAAGCTCGGCTTCACCCAGTCCTATACCTACTTCACGTGGCGCACCAAGAAGGAGGAGCTCGGCGAGTACCTCCGCGAGCTGTCGACGCCGCCGGTGTCGGACTTCTTCGGGCCGAACTTCTGGCCCAACACGCCCGACATCCTGCACGCCACGCTCCAGGAGGGCGGGCGGCCGATGTTCCAGGCGCGCTACATCCTCGCCGCCCTCTCGATGCCCAGCATCGGCATCTACGGCCCGACCTTCGAGCTGGGCGTCAACACGCCGCGCGAGCCGGGCAGCGAGGAGTACCTCGACTCCGAGAAGTACCAGCGGCGGACCTGGGACCTCGACGATCCGGCGAGCATCGCGCCGCTCATCCGGCGCGTGAACGAGATCCGGCGCGAGCACCCGGCCCTCCAGCGGAATGCCGGGCTGGCGCTCCACGAGATCGACGACCAGCAGCTCATCGCCTGGTCGAAGCGGACGGAGGACCGCTCGGACCGGATCGTCACGATCGTCAGCCTCGATCCCTCCGAGGTGCGGCGGGGCACGCTCGAGCTGGACACCTACGACCTGTGGCTGGACCCGGCCCGGCCGATCGAGGCCGAGGACCTGCTCACCGGCGAGGTCCTCCGCTTCGACAGCAACCGCCTCACCCTCGAGCTCGACCCGGCGGCGGTGCCGGCGAGGATCCTCCACATCCGGGAACAGGCCTGATGGTCGCCACGAGCGCCCCGCGGAGCCGCGCCGGCACCCGGGGGGCGGCGGGCCGGGCCGAGCGGAGCCGCGTCGTCGGTGACGAGGAGCTGTGGTACAAGGACGCGGTCATCTACGAGGTGCCGGTCCGCGCCTATCGCGACGCGAACGGCGACGGGATCGGGGACTTCCGGGGCCTGACCGAGAAGCTCGACTACATCCGCGACCTCGGCGTCACCGCGATCTGGCTGCTCCCGTTCTACCCGTCCCCGCTCCGCGACGACGGGTACGACATCGCCGACTTCACCGCCGTGCACCCGGACTACGGGACGCTGCGCGACGTGCGCGCGTTCATCCGGGAGATGAACCGCATCAAAGCCGCGATATTGCTGCCGAACGCTCGCCGCGCTCCTCGTCTGGGCGGGACACGCCCTGGCCGGGCCGGGGGGACTTTCGGTAGCGCTCGTGTTCGCCGGACTGATGGACTTCGGCGCCTACTGCGTGGTCCGACAAGCTGGTCTTGCGGATGTACGGCGCCCAGGAGGTGACGGAGGCCCGGCTCCCCCCCTCTACGCCATCGTGCGACCCTCGCGCTCCGTGGCGGGCTGCCCATGCCACGGTGTACGTGATCCCGGAGCAGGCGCCTAACGCCTTCGCGACCGGACGAGCCCTCGGCCTACCCGCGTGGCGGTCGCCGATGAGCTGATGCGGCTGCTCAACCGCGAGGAGCTGGCCGGCGTGCTCGCACACGACCTCGGGCACGTGAAGCGCCGTGACACGCTCATCATGACCGTGGCGGCCGCGATCGCCGACGCGGTGACCATGCTGGCACACCTGACGCAATGGTCGATACTCTGCAGACCCTGCACTCCTCCGACGAGGGCGAGCAGGGCGGCCGTCCGCTGGCCGCCTTCGCGGGAGTCCTCCTCGCGCCGATCGCGGCGGCCCTCGTGCAGATGGCGATCTCGCGATCGCGGGAGTTCGTCGCCGACGAGACCGGAGCGCGGCCTTCGGCCACCCGCTCGCGCTAGCCAGCGCGCTTCGCAAGATCGAGCCTGGAGCCGGCGGGTCCCGATGACGGCCGGGTCCCGGCGACGGCGCACCTGTTCGTCGTCAACCCGTCTTCGGGAGGCGGCCTGGGGCGGTCTTCAGACTCATCCGCGACCGAGGCGCGCGTGGAGCGCCTCAAGACCCTGGCCGGCCGGTGGTCGCGTAGCGTGCCTGGAACGCTGCGCGCGGCAGGGCGACTTCGCCTGATCGGCGAACGGTTCATCACCAGTCGCTGGCGGACGTCATCAAGCGCCAACCGTCAGCGTGCTCGCGCAGGGAGGTGGCGGCGATCCGGAGGATTGGTCCGGCGTGACGATCTTCACCGACGGCGGTCGCGGCGCTGACCCTCGGCTGCTGCAGCGGCGACTGCGGCGGAATGAGATGACCAGGCGCGCAGCGACGCCAAGAAGGCGAGGCGCCGGCGTAACGCCCGCTCCGCGAGTGACGGACCGCCTCGAGAGCGGACTCCCGCATGGTGGAGGGACCGGCTTCGGGCGATCGGGACGGAGGCGATCCCCCTCGGCGCGCGCTCACTTGCGAGGGCGCGCACTTCGGAGACGACCATGACCGGCGGTGGCCGGCCTCGCAACGGAGATGCTCTACGAGAGACCCGGGGTCGACTCCTGAAACGGCGCGCGAACCTTCGAGGCCCTTCGCCGCCTTCGGGACGGCAGCTACGGGCGGTGTACCGCCTGCGACGAGCCGATCCCGCCGAAGCGGCTCCGGGCGATGCCGGAGGCGACGCGGTGCGTCCCCTGCCAGGAGGACCGCGAGCGGCGCTCGCGAGACATCAGGTCTCTGGACCGCTCGAGGCTGCCGCTCTTGGACGGGAGCGTAACGACCTGCGAGGGCGACTGATGACGTGCCCATTGCCGGTGCGTCCCCGGTAGAAGTATCTATTCCTCCCGTCGGGGGTGAAGGAGGGCTCGTTTATGCATCGTCAAGGGATCGAACAGCGGATCGGTGAGCTAGCAGGTTGGTCCGGGGCAGACTGGGCCGCTACCCCCAGGGGGTGGAGGTCCGGATCCCAGAGGGACTGCGTTGTGGTGCGGATCCGAGGGTTCCTCGCGTGGACGGAGCACGGATAGTGAGATCTCCACGGATGGTCCCTCCGTCGAGGAGTCCTACCTCCGCCTGTTCGACCAGATCGCGCCGCTCCTGAGAGCCGGGATCCGCGAGGCAACGGGGCGTGGTGTCCTCGAAGTCCAACCCGCGCTCAATCTCCCGGCGGACGAATGCGTGCTCTGGCTGACTCTGAGACGCGAGAACACGGAGGACTTTCCAGTGGTCAACGGTTGCGCGCCATCGGAGGCCCGCTGGAACCAGCGGGTGCCCTTCGACCGAAGCGGTGATGCTCGGGCCAACCGCTTCACGCGGAGGGAACAGTGATCCGGCGCGTGGTCGCGCGCACACTCAACGCTGCCCGCAGGCTTGTCGTCGCCGTGGTGGGCTTCACCGTGGTGCTCTTGGGTCTGGCGCTCATCGTGCTCCCGGCGCCCGCGGTGGCGGTGATCCCGATCGGTCTGGTGCTCCTGGCCACCGAGTTCGTGTGGGCGCGGCGGCTCCTCCATCGCATGAAGGCCGAGGCCAAACGGCTCCCGCCCCTTTCCCGAGTCAAGCCGAATCGGGACACGGAGTTGCGACCGGTGGAGGATCGGCTTCGAGCGGCGACCGCCCGGTCGACTCGCCCTTCACCGAAGCGTCGGACACGCTGGCCTCGCCGGCTACCGAAACGATCGATGAGAGTCGAAGCCGCGTCTTGACACCGCGGGCGAATCTTCCGGCAGCCCTTGGCCGACTTCACGAGGGCAGCTACGGGCAGTGCGCGAGCTGCCACTGCCAGATTTCGGAGGGACGCCTCCGGGCGATGCCAGAGGCTACGTTGTGCATCCGCTGCCAGGAGCAGCGCGAACGAAGCCAAGGGGCCACGTTGTGATGACGGGACAAGTGACCACCGGGGCCACGGAGATGGCGGCGCCCAGCAACGCGCGGCTCATTCGTGAACTGGAAGATCGCCTCGCCTGCGAACCGTGGATCTCCAACTTCAGCGTTCTGATCCCAGCGCAGGCGGGCATCCTCACGCTCCGTGGGCTCGTGAACACCGCGGCGGAGATCGCCCTGGAGACCATGGCGCGCACCGTCAAGGGCTGCAAGGACGTTGACAGCCATCTGCCATCCGGCCGTCAGGCGGAGATCGCGGACACGTGTTCGCGGTGGACCGGCGGCGTGGCGCTCGGGCGTGACCCGTGCGTTGCGGCAGGCAAACGGCAGGCGGAGACGCCCGTGAGCCACGGGTGGCCCACGGGCCTTGTGATTCGCCGGGCGGACATCCCCGAGGGGATCTGGCGGCATCACTACGCCGACGCGGCGTACGTGGAAGTGGGCTGGGGCGACCCGTTGCCTATCAGGCTGGACGGCGAATTGTTCAAGCGTGTTGAGACACCGGCCTGTCGCATCTTCTGTCGCGCCTCTGCCGGCAACACCGTGGGACTGGACGCGTTGATCGCCCCGGCGGTCGGGGTGGCCGGCGGCGCCGGCGGCTTCCGCACGAACCGCCCGGGTGGGCCGCGTAGTTGCTATCGGAGTCCCAAGCGTCGCCTGTGTCTTTGCGGGAACGCGTGCTAGGTTGGGCGCCCTTTGATGCAGAACTGGGAGAACACTACCTTCCTCCAGAACCAGGAGGTATCTCGTGCAAGCACCTTGGCTCAAGCCAGCGGTCTGGGGTGTGATCGGCGGCGCTGTCGCAACCATGATCGTCGGCTTTTAGTGGATGGGCTGGGTCCTCGGCGGGACTGCCGAGCGGATGGCGCTGGAGCACGCCAACTCGGCCGTGATCGTCGCGCTCACCCCCGCCTGCGTCGCGAGCTTCATGCAGCAGCCCACCGCCGCCGCGAAGCTGCGCAGACTCCAGAAGATGGACTCGTGGAAGCAGCGGCAGTTTGTCGAAGAGGGCGGCTGGGCCACTCCGCACGGGGACGAGGCGTCGAACCCAGGAGTTGCGAACGCGTGCGCCGAGGCGCTCGCGAAGGCCAAGACCTCGCCGGGCGGTTGAACGCTG
>CAVOXZ010000008.1:0-318473 GCA_963700555.1 uncultured Chloroflexia bacterium | reverse complement strand
CTGCAGCCGGACGTGCTCCCGCAGTTGAGGCACTTGTAGCAGGACCCGTTGCGGATCATGATCGAGCCGCATTCGGCGCAGGACGGGGCATCTGCCTGGGCCGCGAACGCGACCTTCTGGCCGCCGAGCGCCGAGCGCGCCGGTGAACGACTCCAGGGTCCGCTTCCCGTTGCCGTTGCCGTTCGCGTGGCCGTTGGACGTAGCGCCGGAGCTGACGCTCACGAGCTCCGCCGTTGGCACCGACACGCTGATCGACGGAGCCGCCGGGGCGGCCGACGCCTTGGCCACGTCGTCGGACGCGGGCGCCGGGACCGGCGGGGTGACCGGCGCCGGGGCCGGCGTGACCGCCTCCGACTGGGCCGTGATGCCCTCATCCGCGCGCGGCCGCAGGGCCGACGCGCCCGAGAGCGCGGCCGGGGCCTCGGCGACGACCGCGGACCGGTCGATCAGCCCGAGGGCGCCCTTCTCGTCGCCAGGCAGGAACCGGGATCCCATCCAGCGGAAGATGTAGTCCACGAGGCTCTTGGCGATCGGGATCTCCGGGTTGCCGGTGAAGCCGCTGGGCTCGAACCGGACGTGGGCGAACTTGTTGACCACGTCGCGCAGCGGGACGCCGTACTGGAGCGCGAGGCTGACCGAGGTCGCCAGCGTGTCCATCAGGCCGCTGATCGTGGAGCCTTCCTTGGCCATCTTGAGGAAGATCTCGCCGGGCTGCCCGTCCGGGTACAGGCCGACGGTGATGTAGCCCTCGTGGCCCGAGATGTCGAACTTGTGGGTGACCGCGGTCCGTTCGGCGGGGAGCCGGCGGCGGTGCGGCTTGCTGGCCTCGACCTGGGCGGCGGCGAGCTGGCGGCGCAGGGCCTCGATCGTCTCGCGGTCCTCGGCCGAGCCCTCGGCGCCTTCGTCCTTCTTCTTGCCGGTGGACAGCGGCTGGGAGCGCTTGGAGCCGTCGCGGTAGATCGCGATGGCCTTGAGGCCCTGCTTCCAGCCCTCGTGGTAGACGGTCTCGATCTCCTCGGCCGTGGCCGCCTCGGGCATGTTGACGGTCTTGCTGATGGCGCCACTGATGAACGGCTGGACCGCACCCATCATCCGGATGTGGCCCATGTAGTGGATGGACCGCTCGCCGTTCATCGGCTTGAACGCGCAGTCGAAGACCGGGAGGTGCTCCGGCTTCAGCCCCGGCGCGCCCTCGATGGTCTCGCGCTCGTTGACGTAGGCGATGATCTCCTCGACCTGGGCCGGGGTGTAGCCCAGCTTGCGCAGGGCGGCCGGGACGGTCTGGTTGACGATCTTGAGGTAGCCCTCGCCGACGAGCTTCTTGTACTTGATGAGCGCGATGTCGGGCTCGATGCCGGTGGTGTCGCAGTCCATCATGAACGCGATGGTCCCGGTGGGCGCGAGCACGGTGACCTGCGCGTTGCGGTAGCCGTGCCGCTCGCCGAGGGCGAGGACCTCGTCGTAGAGGTGGCGCGCGTTCTCGAGCATGGCCTCCGGCACGCCGACCGGCGGCAGGGCGTAGGCCGCGTCGCGGTGCTTGGCGATGACCCGCAGGAACGAGCTCCGGTTGAGGTCGTACTCGACGAACGCGCCGCCGTGGTCGCGGGCGATGACGCTGCTCTGGCGGTAGGCCTCGCCGTGCATCAGCGCGGTGATCGCGCCGGCGTAGTTGCGGCCCTCCTCGGAGTCGTACGCGAAGCCGCGGTTCATCAGCAGCGCGCCGAGGTTGGCGTAGCCCAGGCCCAGCGGCCGATAGCGGTGGCTGTTCTCCTCGATCTTCGGCGTCGGGTAGCTGGCGTTGTCGACCAGGATCTCCTGCGCCGTGATCGTCACCTTGGCGGCGAACCGGAAGGCGTCGACGTCGAACTCGCCGTCGTCCTTGACGAACTTCATCAGGTTGAGGCTCGCCAGGTTGCAGGCGGTGTCGTTGAGGAACATGTACTCGCTGCACGGGTTGGACGCGTAGATCCGGTCCGTGTTGGCGCTCGTATGCCAGTCGTTGATGGTGGTGTCGTACTGGATGCCCGGGTCGCCGCACAGGTGCGCGGCGTCCGCCATCTTGCGGAAGATGTCGCGGGCCTTGTACGTGCCGGCCGGCTGGCCGTCGGAGACCTCGTAGGTCGTCCAGTCGCCGTCCCGCTCCACCGCGCGCATGAAGTCGTCGGTCACGCGAACGCTGTGGTTGGCGTTCTGGAAGAAGACGCTGCCGTAGGCCTCGCCGGTGAAGCTGGGGTCATAGCCCTGCTCGATGAGGGCCCAGGCCTTCTTCTCCTCGAGCGCCTTGCTGTCGATGAAGTCGATGACGTCCGGGTGGGTGACGTCGAGGATCACCATCTTGGCCGCCCGGCGGGTCTTGCCGCCGGACTTGATGACGCCCGCGAACGCATCGTAGCCGCGCATGAACGAGACAGGGCCGCTGGCGATGCCGCCGCCCGACATCTTCGCGTGGCTGGAGCGGATGGGGGACAGGTTCACCCCGGCGCCCGAGCCGTACTTGAACAGCATGGCCTCGGTCTTGGCCAGGTCCATGATGCTGCTCATGTTGTCCTGGACCGAGTTGATGAAGCACGCGGAGCACTGCGGCTTCGCCTCGATCCCGACGTTGAACCAGACCGGCGAGTTGAAGGCCATCTTCTGGTGGACCAGCAGATGGGTCAGCTCGGCCTGGAACGCCGCGAGGTCCTCGTCGGTCGCGAAGTAGCGCTGGGTCTCCGCCCAGGCCGCGATGGTGTTGACGACGCGGTCGATCAGCTGCCTGACGCTGTGCTCGCGCTCCTGCGTCCCGACGTGGCCACGGAAGTACTTGCTGACCACGACGTTGGTGGCGAGCTGGCTCCAGAAGTTGGGGACCTCGACGTCCTTCTGCTCGAACACGGTCTTGCCGGTCTCGCTGGAGATGCCCGCGGTCCGGTACTCCCAGGTGATCTCGTCGTAGGGGTGGACGCCTGGCCGCGTCCAGCGGCGCTCGAAGGTCAGGCCGCGCGTTCCCTCACCGGTGAAGCTGGCACCGTACTTGCCGCCGAGGCCCTTGCGGGTCTTCGTGCTGGTTGCCCTTGTCCCGGTCTTGCCCCCGCGGCCTTTGGGCGTGGCCTTCTCCTCCATCACCGGGACAACCTCGCGTACCTGGGCCATTTCGTGTCGTCTCCTCGCCTCCCGCGGACCGCGGGACCTAGCCGTTTCTCGATGGCCCGGATGGGGGTCCCCGGGGGCGCGCACGGGACCCGGATGCCAGACGGGTCGCCGGAGCGCTCGGGAGCTCCGTCCGGGTGGTTGTCCCGCGTCACGAGGATGGGGTGACGTAGCTACGGGGCCTTCCACCGGGCCGCCCGTGTGCCGCCTCTGCCCGGGTTGTTCACGTGCGGTCCTGGTGACCGTATCGAGCTCCATTCCGGGCGTCGTCCGACGGCGGAGCGACCGTCTGACTGTACGACTTGGCGGAGTCGCGGTCAAGGCGAAAACCACAAGATGTAGTGGTGCGATGGTGGATCGCATCGCAACATGTTGTTGTTAGCCGTTTCACGCTGGCGTGCGCAGCCGGCTGGTCCGCCGTCCACGTTCGGGGCCAGCTCGTCCACAGTGTTCGACGGGTCGTCCACCTGGTGGCGTGGCTTGTTCACGTCCGATGTGCGGGTTGTCCACAGAACGGGCGTTCCATTGTTCACGCCCGGGCTCATCACCGGGCGCGGTTCCTGCCGCCGGCAGCCTTCGCGCCGGCTCCACCGGTCCGCCAGCCCGGCAGCCTTCGCGCTGGATTGGCCAGATTCAGGCGGAGTGCGCGCTATCCGGCCGGGCGCCCGGTGACCTGGCCAGATTCATGTGGCATGCGCGTTGCCTCGCCCGAACCGCCTGCGAGCCGGCCATGTTCAGGTGGCCTGCGCACTAGGCCAGGAAGATCCGGCCCAACGCGCACCCCATCGGAATCTGGCCGGGTCACGTGCCGGATCCCCGTTCAGCCCTCGCCACGAGCCTTGGCGCGGACCCGCCGAGTGGGAGCAATCGTGCCCTTAACGCGCACCTCATCGGAATCTGGCCAGAGCGACAGCGCCGCGACGGGGCCCGAGGGATGACGGAGCCAGTCTCCCATCGTCCGGCCGTCCACCGGCAGCGCGGCCCTCAGCACGTTCCGGTGCACGGCAACGCGACGCCGGTTGGTCCGGCTCCCCGTCAGGATGACCCAGGTGGCGACGACGGCTGGGTGCCACCCTCGATCCCGAGCGATCTGCGGGGCGAGACGACGCTTCCGGTCGAGCGTCGAGAGCAGCTCCTGTACGTCCACCAGCTCCGTCTTGAGCTCGATGACCAGGAGTGTGCGGGTTGCCGCGTGCCAGGCGAGGATGTCGATGGCGCCGCGCTCGCCGTAGATCGAGAACGTCACCTCGGGCGCGATGGTCCACCCGCCCATGTCCGCGAAGCGGGCCGCGACCTGGTCGTGGAGCGCGGAGTGCCGTCGGCCCAGCAGTCGGTCCAGCTCACCGCCCTGCCACCGCGCGGTGACATCCAGCGTCACGCCGATCGCCTCGCCGATCGCGCGTATCCGGGCGAGGGTCATGCCCCCGAGCAGCCCGCGCTCGGCCCGCGAGACTGCGTCGCGCGAGACGCCCGCCCCGCGCGCCACGTCCTCCTGGCGCCAGCCCTTCCGGATCCGGACGGCCCGGAGCGCCCGTCCGACCTGTGCGTCGTTCATGAACGGATCATCGCGGGGTGCGCTTATCGAGCGCTCATGCGCGACCAACGCGCCACCCGTCGCGCCGCGGCCTACTGCCGCGTCGCCCATTCCGCGATCATCAGCGAGTGACCACGAACCTCACCCATCCTCGTCGGTGTCGATGCCGGCGCGACCAGGTCCGCCGCCCTGGCCGTGACCCGGGACGGCACCCGGCTCGCGCACGCGGAAGGTCCGGGTGCAAACCCGAAGCGTCATGGGCTCGATGTCGCGGCGGCGCGGATCACAGCGCTCGCGACCAGCGTGGCGTCGGCGGCCGGCGCGGCGGCGGCGACCAGCGTGGCGTCGGCAACCGGCTCGGCCGCGCCCCCCGCCGCGCTCCCCGTCCCGGCCCCCGCCCTCGTGTTCGTGGCCGGCGCCGGGATCGACCGCCCCCAGAACGCCCGGGCGCTGGAAGCGGCACTCGGCGCGCACCTGCCGGGGACCCGCGTCCTCGTCGTCAACGACACGCTCGCGGCGCTGCGCGCCGGCACCCCGGACGGCGCGGGTCTCGCAGTCCCCGTGTCCACGGGGGGCAACGTCATCGGGCGCGCGGCAGATGGCCGGGTGACGGACCGGGGTCACGGCATCTTCGGCGGGGGCTATGTGCTGGGCGCGCTCGCGGCGCGGGCGGCGCGCCGAGGTGGCGTCGGGGCGGAGCTGGCCCGCGAGATCGACGCCGCACACCTGGACTGGCTCGCCGATCGGCCCCGTCGCCCGGGCCCCGAGGCGGCCCTCCTCGGAGCGGCGGTCGCGCGAGCCGCCGAACGCGGCGACCCGCTGTCGGCGCGCATGGTGGACCGGTGGTGCGGTCGGGTGATGAGGGCGGTGCGGGAGGAGGTCGAGCGGCTGGACCTCGGGTCCGCGCCCGCGGTCATCGTCTACGGTGGACTGGGTGCCGCCTGTCCGTGGCTATCTGAGCGGGTCCGTGCCGCCGTCCTCGAGGCGGCTCCTGGTGCCAGGCTGCTGCCCCTGACCAGGGAACCCGTTGACGGCGCCGCGGACCTCGCCCTCGATGCGTGGCGAGGCCGCCCCGTCGCCTCGGAGTTCACTCCCCGCCGGTAGCCGGCCCGTCCAGCGCCGCAGCCCGCCGCTCGAGCTCCCGTTCGAACATCGGTCGAGCCCGCAGCGACTCACGCAACTCGGCGTCGGCCTCCGCGAGCTCCTCCAGCCGGGTGGAGACGCCCGGCGCCGACGGATCCGCGAACAGCGTCTCCCGCAGCAGCCCGAGGTAGCGCTGCGTTGCCGGGTCCTCGAGCGCCGCCAGGCCCTCGAGCCGTTCCCGGACCTCGTCGTTGCGCCCCGCCACGGACCAGCCGCCCCGCTCGCGGACGAGGAGCTGCAGCTCCCGCCCCTGATGCAGGGCCCGGTACTGGAGCGACGGACCGCCGGTCGCCTTCACGACCTGCTCGGGCCGATAGATCGCCATCAGCCCAAGGATGAGCACGAACAGGCCGATCTCGAACGGCAGCAGGTTGGGCGTGATCGCGACGAGCAGGGCCACGACTGCAGCCAGCATGGCGACCGCGGCCAGGTTGCCGCCGCCATACCGCCGCGACCGGTGGAGGAGCTGGAACCAGAGCACGACGGCCATGACCACGACGCCGATGGCCAGGCCGATCTTGAGCAGGGCCCCCATGGGATCCGGGTCGATGAAGTCGAGCATCACGGACAGGATCGGTCAGAACGGACATCGGCGCAACGTGGACGGCGCCGCGCGGTGCGATGCCCCAGGTCGTCGCACCGCCTCGCGCCGCGTCGAGGACCGACTACAGCCCCGAGTACGCGTGCAGCCCCGAGAACCACAGGCTCCCGGAGTACGTGACCAGGACCATGCCGAAGCCCACGACGAGCAGCAGCGCTGCCGGCCGCCCCGCCCACCGCCGCTGGTTGCGCGCGTGGAGGTAGATCGCGTACACGAGCCAGGTGACCAGGGCGGCCGTCTCCTTCGGATCCCAGCCCCAGTAGCGTGACCAGGCGATGGACGCCCACCACGAGCCGAGGATGATCATCGTGGCGAAGATCGGGAAGCCGATGATCACCGCCCGGTACGCCACCTCGTCGAGCGTCCTGTGCGATGGCAGCCACGAGAAGCGGTCTCCGGTCCCCTGGGCCAGGTACCCGATCCCGGCGGCGAACGCCGTCGCGAAGATCCCATAGGCGATCACGGCCATCCCGACGTGGACGGTGAGCAGCGGCGCGTTCTGCAGCGCGGGCACCAGCGGCTCGATCTCGGACGGGAGCGATGACGCGTACAGCAGCATGGCCAGGGCGACGCCCACCGGGATGAACCCGATCTGGCGGATGGGGTACCGGCGAGCCAGGAACAGGTACCCGCCGAGGATGCTGGCCCCGAACGCCACGCTGAACTCGAACAGGTTCCCGTATGGCCCGCGACCGACCACGATCCCGCGCGCGATCAGCGACGCCAGCAGCAGCGCGAACGCCGCGACGGCGATGGCGGCGGCGGCCCGCGAGAGCGGAGTGGGCGAGGCGGCGAGATCCAGCGGAGCCCCGGCGCGGGTGGCTCGCGCGGTCACGAAGGAGCCCGTCACCCCGCCCGTGGCGAAGGCGGGCTGCGTGGCAGGGACAAGGACCACCGAGCGGCGGCCGTTCGCCAGCAGCACCGCGTGGCCGATGTGCGTGGCGAACCCGATCGCCGCGGCGATCACCCCGAGCACGAACAGGAGCGAGGAGGCCTGTGCCATGGATTCGATCCCCGGGACGCTGGCGGCCGCCGGGACGGTTCCCGTCGCGGCCTCATGGGGTTCCGGCAGGCCGGCGGGTGCCGGATCGCCGGTCGTTCAGACGGCGGCGCGCCCTCCCGGCGGCGGCCCGGCGGGCCGCAGCGAGCGGGTCGTGGGCTTGAGGGTGAACATGAGGCCGCAGTTGCCACACGTGGGGTCCGCCGCCGGGCGGACAAGCGAGCACTTGGGACAGGCCACGACCAGGCTCTCACCCGACGACGAGCGGGTCATGCCGGGCTCGTAGATGACGCCCTCACGCGGGCTGTACGGCTCGCCGATCGGGAAGACCGGCCGGCCCTCGGCGTCGAGCGGAGCGGCACGGCGGCTGGCCGCGTAGGCCACCCGCAGCCGCGGCCGCACCAGCCCGTAGCGCAGCCAGAAGAGCACGATCAGGGTCAGCAGCGGCCCGACCACGCCGACCAGCAGGAACACCGGCAGCAGGCCGATGAGCGCGCCCCAGTCCGGGGTCACGAAGGTGCCCGAGAACGTCACGAGGTCGTTCCACAGCTGCTCGATGGTCTCGATGATCACGCGCGCATCCTAGCAGCCGATGACCGCCTCAGCCGGGGGCACGTGGATGGCGCTTGTGACGCGCGACCTTCCGCGGCGTCCCGGTCTTGGCCGTCGCGCCGCGGCCGGGCTTCCAGGCCGGGCGATCGTCACCGTCCCCGGTGTCGCGAGCCCTGGGTGGCCGGCCCTGGCCGATCGATGCCGCCCTCGGGGTGCCGCCGCCGGACCCCGACGGGCGGTGAGCCGGCGCCGGGACGTCGAGCTTGGCGATGAGCCACTGGAGGGGCGCGGTCCGGGCTCCCTTCGCGGCCAGCAGGTCGCGCAGCCCGCGGTCGTTGGTCACGACCAGGACGCGGTCGGTCGCGGCCGGGCCGCCGCCCCGGAGCGCCGCCTCGGACACGAGGTCGAGGATCGTGTCGTCGCCCGTCCGCCGCCCCGAGTACCGGACCGCCATCTTCTGGGCCAGGCGGCCGTACACCCCGTGGCCCACGCCATCGAACACGAGGTCGATGACGATCGGCAACGGCACGGCGGCCCGGATCCGGCCGACGATGGCCGACGCGGGGGCCGGCCCCCCGGCGCCCGCGCCCAGGCGGTAGAGGAGGTTGGTGCCGTCGATGATCAGGTGGTCGGTGCCGTCGAACGGGGACTGGCGGGCGCTGGCGGGCATGTGCAGACGGTAGCATCGGGGAGTGCTGCTCCTTGTCGACCTCGACGGCGTCGTGTATCGCGGGTCGGAGAGCGTGCCCGGCGTGGGGCCCGCGCTCGCCGCCCGGGCTGCCGCCGGGGACACGGTTGTCTACGTGACCAACAACGCCATGTTCTATCGCCGCGACTACGAGGCGAGGATCGCCGGCCATGGCGCGCCCGGGGGCCCGGACCGGGTGATCACGAGCGCCAGCGCGGCCGCCCGCTACGTGCGCGACGAGATCCCCGGAGCGGTGCGGGTGCTGGCGGTCGGTGCCGCCGGCCTCGAGCGTGAGCTGCGCGAGGTGGGCCTGGACGTGGTCACCGCGGCCCATGCCGCGACCCGGATGGGCCAGGAGGGGATCGACGGCTGGGCGGCGGCCGGACACCCGGACGTCGTGGTCGTGGGGCTGGATCCCCAGCTGACCTACCTGCGGATCGCCGCCGCCGCCGACTGCGTCCGCGCGGGCGCCGTGCTGGTGGTGACCAACCGCGACCCCGTCTACCCGATCGAGAGCGGGTTCCGTCCCGGCGCGGGTGCCGTCGTCGCGGCGGTCGAGACGGCCGCGCGGACGACCGCGCGGGTCACGCTCGGCAAGCCCGAGCCCCACCTGCTGGAGATCGCGGCGAGGACGGTCGGGATGGCGGCGCAGGACGCCGTGATGATCGGCGACTCACCGACGGACATCGCGGCGGGACGGGCCGTGGGTGCGCGGACGGTGCTGATGCTCACCGGAGTCACCACCCGCGAGGCGGCCGATGCCCTCCCGGAGGCCGAGCGGCCGACGCGCATCGCCGCGGACGCGGCCGGCCTGAGCGCGGTGCTCGAGGAGCTCGGCGCGACCGGGAGCTGAGCCGGTGGGCCCGCGTCGGGCGCTGGGCCGGTGGCCCCGCGTCGGGCGCTACGGGTGGATCAGCTCGGGGATCCCGGAGCCCCAGGCCAGGAATGCCTCACGCAGGTCCTCCTTGGTGGGCTCGCCGCAGAACGCCGCCTCGATGGCAGCGGTGTTGACCGCCCACAGCTCGGGCAGCGTGACCCCGAGCCGCTCCACGGCCCGGGCGTACTCCTCGGACAGGCTGACGTCGGACACCGTCAGGTCGTCGGTGTTGAGCGTGACATTGACGCCGGCATGCATCAGCTGCCGGAACGGGTGGGCCTCGAACGACTCGACGATCCCCGCCTGGTAGTTCGAGGTCAGGCACAGGTCAAGCCAGATTCCTCGATCGACCAGCTCCGCGACCAGCGCCGGATCCTCGATGGCGAGAGGCCCATGGGCAATGCGCTCCGGATCCAGCGCCAACGCGCGCTTCACCTGCGCCGCGCCGCCCCACTCGCCGGCGTGGAGCGTGACATGGAGCCCCAGGTCGCGCGCCATGTCGATGGCGCCGCGGTGCAGCTCCGGATCCGGGAACCCTGCCTCCGGCCCGGCCAGGTCCACGGCGACGAGCCCGTGGGGCACTCCCTCCTGGACCATGTCCAGCACGAAGTCCAGGTTCGCCTGGGGCGCGTGGGACCGCATCAGCGTGGCGATCAGCCGGACCTGGACGCCGTGGCGCTTCGCCGCTGCGTGGGCACCCCGCCACACGGCATCCACGACCTGCCGCCCGGACACCCCCTTCCGCACGTGGAGGAGCGGCGCCCAGCGGATCTCCATGTACCGGACGTTGTCCGCGGCCTTGTCGTTGACCAGGTCCTCCGCGATCCGCTCGATGGCCTCCGCATCCTGCATCAGGGCGATGGGCAGGTCGAACGCGCGCAACAGGTCGGCCTGGTCATCGCAGCGCTCGGGCGCGACGAGGACGGCGCGCATCCCGGCATAGGACATCGGGGCGTCCACGTGGCGTGAGTGGGCGATGTCGAGGGCGGTGTCGACGCGCAGGGAGCCGTCGAGGTGGAGGTGGAGCTCCGCCTTGGGCATGGCCCGGGTCAGGGCGCGCAGGGTCCGGGGATCGAGCTGGCTCATGGACCGATGGTAGGTCGACTGGGACCCGGGGCGCGAACGGCGTCCCCCGGGTCGCCCATCCGCGGTTGCGCGGGGAGCGAACAATGGGGTGATCGCGCCCGAGATCGCGACTGCTACCCGGAGCACCCAGCCATGCCCACCACCCTTGTCACCGGCGCCAACGGATTCGTCGGCTCCCACATGGTCCCCGCGCTCGTCGACGCCGGCCATCGCGTCGTGGCGCTGGTCCGCGATGACGATGGCGCCGCGGAGGTGCTGCGACGCCTGACGCCGGTCCAGCGCGAGCAGGTCGAGATCCGCAAGGGCGACGTCACCAGGCCCGACACGCTGCCCGCGACCCTGGCCGGCGTGGACGGCATCCTCCACCTGGTGGCGGTCCCCCGCGACTGGGACGGAGGGGCCACGCTCCGGCTGGTCAACACCGAGGGCACCCGGAACGTCCTGCGCGCGGCCACCGAGGCCGGCGTCCGCCGGTTCGTCCACCTCGGCGCGCTCGGCGTGACCGACGATCCGGAGCTGCACTACGCGAGCTCCAAGGCGAAGGGCATGGCCCTCGTCCGCGAGTCGGGCCTGGACTGGACCATCCTCTCGCCGTCGCTCCTGTACGGGCCGCGTGACGGGTTCTTCAACATCCTGGCTGACCTGGTCCGGATGTCGCCCGGCATCATGCCGATCACCGGCAAGGGCGACGCGCGGTTCCAGCCGCTGGCGATCGGGGACCTCGGCCGGGCGGCCGTGACCGCCTTCGCCGACGCGGGCCTGATCGGCCGCGAGCTGCCACTGGGCGGGCCACGCTACTGGACGTACCGGGAGATCGTGGCGGAGGTCCTGCGCGGCATGGGCAAGCGCCGGGCGCTGGTGCCCGTGCCGGTGGTCCTGATCCGCCTGGTGGCCGGCGTGTCCGAGAAGATCCGCCTCCCGTTCCCCGTCGCCACCGACCAGCTCCGCCAGCTCAAGCACGACAACACGGGTCCGCTCGACAGCGTCAGGACCGGCTTCGGTTTCGACCCGCAGCCGATGGAGGGTGGCCTCACGCACCTCCGGCGCAAGCTCAGGGACCAGGAGCCGGACGCCGCCTGAGCCACGCGGCGCGAGAGGACCCGCTACCCTCCGCGGCGTGGGCGTCATCGACCTCATCCGGGGCCTCGCGATCCGGCTCGCCTGGGTCGTGGTCGCGCTGCTGATCGCGTTCGGGACGGCGGGCTTCCTCGCGACGATGAGCCAGCCCCCCGGCACGCCTGGCCGCCTCGAGCTGACCTGGCACGGCGACGCGGCCATGGAGCCCGCCCTGGATGTTGCGACCGAGGATCTCCGGGCGCTCTCCGACGAGGTCGACGCGCTCGGGGCCACCGCTCGCCGGGCGCTCAGCCAGATCGTCGGTGGGGACGTCGACCTGCTGGGGCAGACGATCGCGGACGGCACCCTGCAGCTCGCCAGGGTCCAGGCGCTGACCGACTCGCTCGAGACGTCCCTCGCCGATGTGCCGCACACCGGTGCCGACTGGGGGCTGTTCGTCTCGGCCGACCTGCATCGCCGGTTCGACCAGCTCGCCGGGACCTCGTCCCTGGCGACCGGTCTGGAGGACGACTGGGCGTCGTTCACCGGCCGGTCGCTCGCGGCAACGCGGCTGACCACCCTGTTGACGCGCCACGACGAGGAGACCGCCGCGGCCGCCCGCCTGGGGTCGGACGGCAGGTACAGGGACGCGCTCGCCCAGCTCGACCGGAGCGACGCCACGATCGCGCACTCGCTCCAGCTTCGTGACGATCTCGACGGGACCACCGACGTGTCGACGCTGTCCGCCTGGCTCGAGCGGAACGCGGCCTACGATGCGGCGCTGCGCAACCTCTACGAGGCGCTGATCAAGTCGGA
Source organism: uncultured Chloroflexia bacterium (assembly GCA_963700555.1). Lineage (GTDB taxonomy): Bacteria > Chloroflexota > Limnocylindria > Limnocylindrales > CSP1-4 > CAIXZV01. The sequence continues at coordinate 305,991 of CAVOXZ010000008.1, read as the reverse complement.
GGCCCGGGTCACGGATCCGGTTCGCAAGGCATTCGACCGCGAGCAGCAGGCTCGCGCCCAGCTGCCGGGCGACACGCGAGGCCTGGTCGTGATCCTGTCCGACGTCGCGGAGGGCGGGCTCAACCAGGCGGTGATCGCGATCGAGCAGGCCCGTGGCTCGCTCGCCACGGCGCTCGAGCTGCAGGAGCAGCTTCGCGACGGCCCGGCGCTGCTGCCGCCGGGCTGAGTCGCGGCCTGTGACGCCGCCGGGCCGGGGGCCGGCCGGGCTACACTCGATCGCAACGTTCCGCTGAAGATCGGCCGGCCGCCACCTCGCGGCCCGCACCGGAGGTCATTCGTGCAGATCCGCGTCGTCGACGTCCAGCCGTGGGCGGTTGCCGCCGACCTTCTTGTCGTCCCCATCGTGGGCGATCCCGCCTTCAGCGGCACCCTGGACGAGCTCGACCGCCGGATGGGCGGGGAGCTTCGCTCGCTGGCCGCGCTCGGCGAGCTCAAGCCCGCGCGGTATTCGACGGCGCTGGCGGCTCCGGGCGAGCTCGCGGTCCGGCGCGTGCTCTCGGTTTCCGGGGGCCCGGCGGATGGATTCGACCGTGAGACGGCGCGCCGGCTGGCGTCGAGCGCGATCCGGCGCCTGATCGACCGCAACGTCCACACGGTGGCCGTCTGGCTCGACCCGATCGCGACCGGCCTGGGCGGGGACACGGCCCTCGCCGCCGAGCTGGTGGTGAGGGGCATCGTCGAGGGCGGCTTCGAGCCCAAGACCATCTACCGGGAGGACAGCGACGCGGCGCCGCCGGTCGTGGATGAGCTGGTCCTCGTGGCGGGGGCTGCCGGGGGTGCCGACCTGGCCGCCGCAGCCGAACGCGGCCGGATCATGGGCGAGGGCGCCAACATGGCCCGCCGCCTCGCCAACCGGTCGGCCAACGACATCTCGCCGCAGGTCCTTGCCGACGAGGCCCGCGCCATCGCGGAGGCCCACGGGCTGTGGATCGACGTCGTCGACGAGCAGCGGGCCGCCGAGCTTGGCATGGGCATGTTCCTCGCCGTGGGGCAGGGAAGCGCCAACCCGCCGCGGATGATCGTCATGCGCTCGGGTGGCGAAGGAGCCAAGGACACGCTCGGCCGGCACCTCGCCCTCGTGGGCAAGGGCGTCTGCTTCGACTCGGGCGGCATCAGCATCAAGCCATCCGAGCGGATGGAAGAGATGAAGATGGACAAGACCGGTGCCTGCACCGTGATCGCGGCCATCGCCACGGCAGCCCGCCTTGCGCCGGGCCTGCCGCTGCTCGCGGTGGCCCCCGCCGTCGAGAACATGCCGAGCGGGCGGGCATCGCGGCCCGGCGACATCGTGCGTGCGATGAACGGCAAGTGGGTCGACATCATCAACACCGACGCCGAGGGGCGGCTCATCCTCGGCGACGCGATGACCTACGCGGAGCAGCTGGGGGCCACCCACATCGTCGACGTGGCGACGCTCACCGGCGCCGTGGGGCGGGCGATCGGCAACCTGGTGACCGGCGTGTTCGCCACCCCGGACCCGTGGTGGGCCGAGATCGAGGCTGCCGGCGAGCGCGCCGGCGAGCGCCAGTGGCGGCTCCCGCTCGTCCAGGACTACATGGCCGAGATGGACAGCTGGTACGCGGACTTCCAGAACACGGGCACCGCGGACGGCTCGCTGGTCAAGAGCGGCCTGTTCCTGGAGCAGTTCCGGACGGTGCCCTGGGCGCACCTCGACATCGCGGGCACGGCGTACTTCCGCAAGGCCACCCCGTGGGCGACGCGCGGGGCCACGGGGGTCAGCCATGCCACGCTGGTCGAGCTGGCCCTGGCCGGAGCCCCGGATCGCTGACGCCACGGCCCCGTAGACTGCGCGCGTGCTGACCCCGCTGGCCATCATCCTCGGGCTCCTCGGCGGCGCCTGGGGGTTCGTCGCCGACCGGATCGCCGCGCGCTGGCCCGCGCACGACGACGGCTCGGTCCGGCGGATCGACTGGCGGACGCTGGTGGTGGTCGTCGTCGGCCTCCTCGCGCTCGGTGGGGTCGCGCTGCGGTTCGCGGACCCGGTCCCGGCCGTGGTGTTCGGCGCCTACCTGGTCGCCCTCGTGCTGCTGCTCGCGACCGACCTCGACCAGCGGCTCCTGCCCGACCTCTTCACGCTGCCGGCGATCCCGCTCTCGCTCCTGTTCTCGTTGTCCGGCGCCAACCCGCTGCTGTCGCCCGACGGGCTGCCCATCGCGGTCGTGGTGGCGTTCGTGGTGCCACTCGTGCTGTTCGCGCTGTCGATCCCGTTCGGCGCGGGCGCGATCGGCCAGGGCGACCTCAAGCTGCTGGTGTCGGTCGGGCTGATGGTCGGACCCCTGCGCCTGGTCTACGGCGCGATCTACGGGGCGCTGGTGGCCGGTCTCGTGCTGGTGGTGCTGCTCGCCTTTCGGCGGATCACGCTCAAGACCTTCGTGCCCTACGGGCCGTTCCTGATCCTGGGCGCGATCTGGGCGGTGCTGGTCATCCGGTAGGCGGATTGCGACCGCTTGGTACACTCCGGGCGAACGTCGGTTCAGGTCGTCTCGGGAGTGCCCTCCGCGGCGGCGCCAGTCCGGCGGAGCGCGAGCCGCACGTCCCCCGCACGGGGCCGGCGGACCGGGTCCCGCCGCAGATGAGGACGCCAGCTTCTTGACCCGCCCTTCGATCGCCCAGTCGTTCCCGAGGTCCCGCCGGACGATCGGGTCCAGGCTTCTTGCCGCGCTGCTCGTGGTGCCGCTGCTCCTGCCCGTGATTGCCGCGCCCGTCGTGGCCCCGGAGCCTGCCTACGGCGACGAGCTCGCCGACGCCCGCGCCCAGCAGAAGGACCTCCAGCGGAAGATCCAGCAGCAGCGCGAGCTGGTCGCGTCGATCAACGCGTCGCAGGACCGGCTCGAGGGCCGCATCGCCGGCACCAAGAACCGGCTCGAGGGCATCACCGAGGACCTCGCGACCACCCGGCGCCGGGTCACGTCCATCCAGGCGGACATCGCCGAGGTCAAGGCGTCGTACGAACAGCTGGTCGCCTCCCTCGCGGACCTGACCTCGCAGCTGGCCGGCATCGAGTCGCAGGAAGCCGCCAAGCGGGACGAGCTGGGCGTGCGCAAGGCGGCCCTCGCCGACCGCATCCGCGACGCCTACGAGGCCGAACGGACGTCCCTGCTGGAGACGTTCCTGTCGGGCGCCTCGTTCACCGACCTGCTGGCTTCGATGAGCGCCCAGCTCGACGCCGCCGAGCAGGATCGCGCCCTGGCCCAGCAGATCGCCCTGGACCGCGCGACGCTGCTCCAGCTGCACCAGACCGTCGCGTCCGCCCGATCCGAGACGGACCTGCTCCGGCAGCAGACGCGCGTGCAGAAGCAGAAGCTCGACCAGCGGGTCGCGGAGCTGCGCAAGGAGAAGGCCAGGCTCAAGGAGCTGGAGAAGGCGGTCGAGGCGGTCCTGCGGGAACAGAAGAGCCAGTACGCCGCCCTCGATGCCAGCAAGCAGGCCGCCCACCGGGCGATCGCGAAGGCCGCGGCGGCGCGCAAGGCGCTCCAGCGCAAGATCGACCGGCTCATCGCCCAGCAGTTCAACTCGGGCAACATCCCGTCGCAGTACAACGGCACGCTGATCTGGCCGATGGGCGGCACCATCAGCCAGGACTACGGCTGCACCGGGTTCCCCTGGGAGCCGCCCTACGGCAGCTGTGCCCACTTCCACAAGGGGATCGACATCGTGGCGCCCTACGGGACGCCGGTGCGGGCATCGGGCGCCGGTCGCGTCCTCTACTGCGGCTGGAACTACGCGGACGGCGCGGACCCCGCCTGGATCGTGATCATCGCGCACAGCTCCAACCTGACCACCTGGTATGCGCACATGACCGCCGGTTGCCCCGCCCGGACGGGGTCGACGGTGGCCCAGGGCCAGGTGATCGGCCACGAGGGCAACACCGGGCGCTCCACCGGGGCCCACCTCCACTGGATGGTCCAGTTCAACGGCAGCTTCGTGAACCCGCGACTGTTCACCTAGTGCGTCGCCCGCGACACGGTACCCGCCGCCCGGCCGCCTCCCCCCGGTGCTAGGATCGGCGCGAGGCCACCACCGGACACTACGGAGGGACGACGCTTGGTAAGGCCTGTCATCGCGGTCATCCTCGCCGGCGGCGAGGGCGAGCGGCTGTCGATCCTCTCGTCCGTGCGGGCAAAGCCCGCCGTCCCGTTCGGCGGCAAGTACCGGATCATCGACTTCACCCTGTCGAACTGCGTCAACTCCGGCTTCGACAACGTCGTGGTCCTGACCCAGTACAACCCCCGCTCGCTCAACGACCACATCGGGCTGGGCCGGCCGTGGGACCTGGACCGCACCACCGGCGGCGTCCGGATGCTGCAGCCGTACATCAAGCGCGGTCGCGTGGCGGAGTGGTACGCGGGCACGGCGGACGCGGTGCTCCAGAACTTCAACGTCGTGGAGCGTGCCGGCGACACCGTGCTCGTGCTCGCGGGCGACCACATCTACAAGATGGACTACCAGCCCTTCGTGGCGGCGCATCGCCGGCGGCGGGCCGACGTCACCATCGCCGTCCGCCGGGTCCCGATCGCGGAGGCGACCCGCATGGGCGTGCTCGCGCTCGATGAGCAGGACCGGGTCACCGAGTGGCAGGAGAAGCCCAAGCAGCCCAAGAGCGACCTGGCGTCGATGGGCGTCTACGTGTTCTCGAAGCGCGCGCTCCAGCGCTGGCTGTCGGAGGGCCTGCGGGACTTCGGGAAGGACGTCATCCCGGCGATGCTGGAGGGCGGGGCCCGGGTCTATGGCTACCGGTTCGACGGCTACTGGCAGGACGTGGGCACGATCCAGTCGTTCTGGGAGGCCAACATGGCCCTCCTCGTCGACCATCCCGAGCTGGACCTGTACGACCGGGAGTGGCTCATCCACACGCGGTCGGAGGAACGGGCGCCGGCCAAGATCGGGGCGACCGCCCAGGTCCACCGGTCGATGATCTCGCACGGCTGCGTCATCAACGGCACGGTCGTCAACAGCGTGCTCTCGCCAGGGGTGCGGGTGGACGTGGGGGCCGTGGTCCGCGACTCCATCGTGATGTTCGACACCGTCATCCGCGCCGGCGCCGTCGTGGACCGGGCGATCCTCGACAAGGAGGTCGTGGTCGGCCAGGGCGCGATCGTGGGCGATGGACCCGACTTCGACACGCCCAACAAGCAGGAGCCCGCCCGCCTCAACACCGGCATCACGGTGGTCGGCAAGCAGTCCGTCATCCCGCGGGGAACACGGCTCGGGCGGAACGTGAAGGTCGGCGAGAAGGTCAGGTCCTCGGACTTCGGCGCGCGGATCGTGCGCTCGGGGGGAACCGTCGACCGCAAGGCCCGGCCGACCAAGACCGGTGCCGCCAGCGACGCCGACGATCCACCGGCCCGCGCGAGCGCCGGCGCCACGGACACTAGCCCGTCCTCGTTCGCGGGCGCCCTCCGGCCCCTGCGCGGCCGAGGGTCCGCGGCAGCCACTCGGGATAGACTCCCCGCCATGTCGACCGCCCCCCGGGCGTCCGCCTGTGCACCGGCGGATGTCGAAGCCTGGCTCGCGGACCTCGGCCTGGTGCCCCTCGAGCGCGCCGATCGCGAGGGCGTGACGTCGTGGGACCTGGTCCTCGACGGACGCCGGCGCACCAGGCTTCGGGTCACGCTGATCCTCGACCCGTCGCTCGCCCTGATCTGCCTGGCCCACTTCGCGCCACCGATCAGCGACTCGTTCCGCAGGTCGTATCGGACGCTGTTGCGCTGGAACGACGAGCTGCCGTTCGTGAAGTTCTCGACGGGGGAGGACGAGCGCCCGCTGCTCGTGGCCGAGATCCCGATCGGGAACGCGGATGCCGACGCCCTCGGGCTGGCGCTCGCTCGCGAGCTGGCGGTGGCGGACCGGTGCCACGCCGACGCGTCCGGGTGGCTCAAGGCCGGAGGCTGGTCCACGGACCCGCCCGCCCCGGCGGATGTCGACGGCCCAGGCATGCGGCTGATCGCGCGCTTCGCACCAGATCTCGCCGAGCTGCTGGAACCCCCTCCGGGCGGCCGCGGGTGAGCGGCCGACGGTCCCGGGCGAACGTCGCGCTGCTGCTGGCGCTGCTGCTGCTCGTGACGGTCGCTCCGTCGTTGCCGCAGGGACTCGGCGGCCCCGGCCCCGTGCTCGCCGCGTCGGGCGACCTGACGCTGGTCACCGATGCCGTCTACACCATCCGGCCCGCCGAAGGCCGTGTTGCCGTCGCGGTCGCGATCAAGGCTCGCAACCGCACGGCCGAGACGCGGACCCGGAGGTTCTACTTCGATCACGCGTTCCTCGCCGTGCAGCCGGGGGCGGTGAACCCGCGCCTGTCCGGCTCGCCCGGGGCCCGTGTCCGGATCAGCAAGCGGACGGCCAAGTCGACGCTCCTGCGACTGGACTTCGGGAAGCGGCTCTACAGCGGCAAGAGCGCCTCGCTCCGGCTGACCTTCGACCTGCCCGGGTCGGGCAAGGCGGCAAGCCCGCAGGTCCGGGTGGGCAGCAGCCTCGTGACCATCCCTGCGTGGGCGTTTGCGTCCACTGGCGCCAAGGGCAGCACCGTGACCGTCAAGCTCCCCGGCGGCTGGGACGTGGCGGTGGAGTCCGGCGACATGGCGCGGCGGGAGGTCGAGGCGACCGGCGGCGTCGTGCTCGAGAGCGGCCCGATCGAGCGCCCGCTGACCTGGTTCGCGTACGTCACGGCCCAGCGGCCGGCCGTCTTCGGGGGCCGGCCGGTCACGATCGCCATCGGCGGCCAGGAGGCGGACCTGGTCCTCCAGGGGTGGGTGGACGACCCGGCGTGGCCGAAGCGGATGGAAGCCCTGCTCCGGAAGGCGCTCCCGGCCCTCGGCGCGGAGATCGGGTTGCCGTGGCCGGCCGGGGAGCCGGTGGAGGTTGTCGAATCCGTGAGCCGGGACGCGGACGCCGCTGCCGCGCTGTTCGACCCTGCCGACCGGCGGATCGAGGTCGCCTACTGGGCCGACCACGGTGTCGTCGTCCACCAGGCCGCGCACGTGTGGTTCAACGGCGCGCTCCTGGCCGACCGCTGGGCCAACGAGGGATTCGCGACCTACTACGCGCTGCGGGTGTCGGACCAGGTCGGGGAGGCCGCGGACCCGCCGCGCATGTCGGCCGAGGCGGAAGGAGCCGCGCTGGCGCTGGACACCTGGACGGGGAGCACCGGCACGCGCACCCCGGCAGACACGTATGCCTACGCCGCGTCGTACGGGCTGGCGACCGAGGTGGCGAGCCTGGTCGGCGACGATGTGCTGACCGCGGTCTGGTCGGACGCGGCCGCGGGAATCGGTGCCTATCAGCCGGAGGGCGGAGATGCCGCGGCGTCCGGCCGCGCCCGAGGACGTGGCCGGGCCTCCCGGCTGGCGCGGCCTGCTCGACCTGCTCGAGGAGCGATCGGGCGCCGATCTCGTTCCGCTCTGGCGTGAGCTCGTGGTCACGCCGGCGGAGGCACCCCTGCTCGACGCGCGCGCGGCGGCCCGGGCCTCGTACCAGCGGACCCTGGCGCTCGCGGGCGACTGGCAGCTCCCGCGCCTGGTCCGGGACGCGCTCCGGGCGTGGGACTTCGCCACCGCCGAGACCCTGATGGCGGATGCCCGCACGGTGTTGGCCCAGCGGAACGCGGGAGCCGAGCTTGCCGCGCGCGAAGGTCTGCGCGTGCCGAACGTGATGCAGGGCCTGTTCGAGAGCGGCCTCGTTGCCGAGGCGAGCGCCCAGGCAGAGGCCGAGCGAACCGCGATCCTCGCCGTGCAGAGGGCGGAGGGAGCGCGCTCGCCGGATGACGACCTGCTCAGCCGGATCGGGATGCTGGGCGAGCACCCGGGACGGGACGTCGCGCAGGCTCGCGAGGCGCTGGAGGCAGGCGACCTGGACACGGCGCTGGCCTCCGCGGAGCGCGCCCATCGCGCATGGACCGTCGCCTGGGAGGAGGGTCGCCGGCGGGCGCTCCTCGCGCTCGCCGCGCTGGCCACCCTGCTGGTGCTCGCCTCCGCGGTGGCCTCCAACCGGTGGCGCTCCCGCCGGTCCGCGGTCCGCCCGCCCGTGGAACCGTCGTCGCCCGACGCCGGTCACGCCGCCAGGTGACCGGCGCAGGCCATCCCAGGCGCCGCATCACCGCGGCCGCGCTGCTTGCCCTGGTCGTCGGCCTCGCCGGCGCCCTCCTGCCGGCGGCCGCACCCGGTCTGCCGCTGCCCGGGTTCCTGGGCCCCGCCGTCGCGCGCGCAGCGGACGACCTCGAGATCACGGCCGACACCCGGTACACCGTCGACCCCGAGGCGCGCACGGTGCGCGTCGTCGTGGATCTCACCGCCGTCAACCGCAAGCCCAACCAGGCCACGACCCGCTACTTCTACGACGGCCTCAACCTGGGCGTGCAGCCGGAGGCGCGCCGGTTCACGGCCACCCGCGACGGATCGGAGCTGCGCGTCAGGGCCGCGGCCCGCGAGGGGTACCGGCTGGTGACCGTCCTGTTCGGGAGGAAGCTGTACTTCGGCGAGGCCGAGCGGTTGCGGCTGTCCTTCGAGCTCCCTGCCGGGAAGCCGCGCTCCGCGAGTGACGTGCGGGTCGGTTCGGCGTTCGCCACCTTCACGGCATGGGCGTTCGGCGACACGGGACGGGTGCGGATCGAGGTTCCCAGCGACTTCCGCGTGGAGACCGCCGGCAGCGAGCTGGATGCCGAGCGCGGGGCCAACGGCCTCCAGGCGTGGTCTGCGGCGACGAACGACCCGCTGAGCTGGTACGTCCTCGTCAACGCCACCAACGACGCGGCCCTGACCTCGGACCGCCTCGAGCTCGAGGACGGCGAGAACGTCGTGATCCGGGCCTGGCCCGAGGACAACCGGTGGCGCCAGCGCGTCAGGGTCCTGCTGCGTGACGGCCTGCCGCAGCTGGCCGAGCAGATCGGCCTGCCCTGGCCGGTCGAGGGATCGCTCGTGGTCACCGAGGTGCACACGCCGCTGCTCGAGGGGTACGCGGGCTTCTACGACCCGGACACGGACCAGATCACGATCAGCGAGGACCTCGACGACCTCACCATCATCCACGAGGCGTCGCACGCCTGGTTCAACGGTGCGCTGTTCACGGAGCGCTGGATCACGGAGGGCCTGGCCGACGAGTACGCGGCCCGGGCGCTGCGGGCCGACGACCGCGGCTATCCCGGGCCCGACAAGGTCACCCGAATGGACCCGGCGGCATTCGCGCTCAACGACTGGCCGCCACCGGCGGCGATCCGGGACCAGGAGGCGGGCGACCGGGAGACGTATGGCTACGCGGCCTCCTGGACGCTCATGCGCCGGATCCTGGCCCGGGTGGGCGAGCCGGGGATGCGCGAGGTCTTCGCCGCGGCGGCTGCCGGGACCACGGCCTACCCGGGCGAGGGCGACCCGGAACGCTCCCGGCTGCCGAACGACTGGCGGCGCTTCCTCGATCTCGCGGAGCAGGCCGCTGACCCCGCGACCGCCACCGCGTCCGAGCGGTCGCTCGCCGACCTCATCGAGCTGTGGGCGCTGGACGCCACCCAGGCCGTGCTCCTGCCTGCCCGTGCCGCGGCGCTCGAGCGGTACTCGGCACTCGCGCGGGCGGGCGGTAGCTGGGCGCCGCCCGCTGCCGTCCGGAGCGCGCTGGACGAGTGGCAGTTCGGGGAGGCGGCGGACATCATGGACGGCGCCGAGCGCGTGCTCGCGTCGAGGGATGCGATCGAGGCGCTGGCGGCGACCGAGGGCCTGGTTCCCGGGCCGCGTCTCGAGGCCGACTACCAGGACGCCCGCAGCGAGGCGGAGATGAACGTGGTCGCCGACGCGGCCACCCGGGCGCTGGGGACGCTCGAGACCATCGCCACCGCGGGAGAGGCTGCCGAGGCGCCGCGGGACTGGCTGACCAGCTGGGGTCTCGACGGCGCCGATCCCGCGGCGGGCGTGGCGGCTGCCGGCGCGGCCTGGGAAGCCGGCGACCTGGACGCGGCCGCGACGGCTGCGGCGGGCGTGGTCGCGCTCCTTGCGGCGGCCCCGGACATCGGGCGCTCGCATGCGATCGTGGCGGCCCTGGTGGCGGCGCTGGCGGTCCTGCTCCTGGTGCTGATCGCGATCGCGCTGGCCCGCCGGCGCCGTCCACGCGAGGGACCCGTCCTCGCAACCGCCGCCGCCGGCCTCCCGGGGCCGCGTGGGCCGTACGCTACACTCCCGCCTGACGCATTCCCGGCCGAGCCCTCCGGCGGGCCGGCGCCAGGTGACGAGGGAGCGGACGGAACGTGACCTTCAACGCCGCCTCGATCGTGGACACGGCCTGATGGGCCTGGCGCGCGTTCGCCCGTCGCACGAGATCCTGTCCGGCGCGACCGCCGACGTCTACTTCGCCCGCGCCAGCAGCATCCTCGACCGCGAGGGCATCGATCCCGTGGTCACGATGGAGGTCTTCTGCCGCGAGGAGGCGGTCATGTGCGGCATGGGCGAGGCCACGAACCTCATCGGGCACGTCCTCGCCAACGAGCCCGATGCGGTGGTCGAGGCGCTCGCGGATGGTGATCTCGTCACTCCCAAGGAGGTCGTCCTCCGGATCCACGCCCGCTACCGGGCGTTTGCCCTGTACGAGACCGCGATGCTGGGCATGCTCGCGCAGTCGACGGGCTGGGCGACCGCGGCCCGGCAGTGCGTGGAGTCGGCGGCCCCCCAGCCGGTCATCTCCTTCGGGGCGCGGCACGTCCACCCCGACATCACCGACGTCCTGGACTATGCGGCGATCGTCGGCGGCTGCGTGGGGGCCTCCACGCCGGCGGGCGCGGCGCTCGCGGGGCTCAACCCGACCGGCACGATGCCCCACTCGCTGGTGCTGATCTTCGGGGACACGGTTCGGGCAGCCGAGGCATTCGACCGGGACATGCCCCCGGACGTGCCCCGGATCGTGCTGGTCGACACGTTCAAGGACGAGGCGGAGGAGGCGCTCCGCGTGGCCCATGCCCTGGGCGACAAGCTGTACGGCATCCGGCTTGACACGCCGTCCGAGCGTGGACGCGTGACGGCCGCCCTCGTGACCGAGGTCCGGGCTCGCCTGGACCAGGCCGGGTTCCGGCATGTCACGATCACCGTGTCGGGCGGCCTCAACCCGGACCGGATCCGCCACTTCAAGGAGCAGGGCGCGCCCGTGGACTCGTTCGCGGTCGGGACCTACATCTCGGGCGCGAGCCCGATCGACTTCACGGGCGACATCAAGGAGATCGACGGCGTGCCGATCGCCAAGCGGGGCCGGATCCCGGGGCGGACCGAGAGCCCGCGCCTGCGGCCCGTGGACCTGGCGGGCTGGCGCGAGGACTGACCGACGCGCGGCCGGTCAGGCCGCGACCGCCGCGCGAGGATCCCGGCCCGTGCCCGCGAGCGAGCGGTCGGAGAGGGCCAGCGCCATCGAGACCACGATCAGCAGCATGCCGGCGGCCAGCGCGGCCGACAGCCCGAACAGCGCCACGATCGGCGCCCCGCCGATGCTCCCGAGCGTGATCGCCGTCGCGATCCCGCCCGAGAACAGGGAGAAGGCGGAGCCGCGGTCCGCGTCGGCCGAGCGTCGCGACAGCTCGACGGTGACCGGCGTCATGACGATCCCACCGCCCGCGCCGCCGAGCAGCCCGGAGACCACCAGCAGGGGAGTCGAGAGGGGCAGCAGCAGCATCCCGACGGCCGCCACGGTCATCCCGGCGCCGGTCACGATCAGCACCCTCGAGGAGATCCGGTCAACCAGCCAGGCGGTTGGAAACCGCATCGCGAAGATCGCGATGCCGTCGGCGGCGAAGTACAGCCCGATGTCCGCCCCGGCCTGCTCTGCCCGGATCGGCAGGTACGCGGTGACGGCGCCCCAGTGGGCCACGTAGGTGACGATGATCAGCAGCGGGACCGCCCACTCGCGCCGGAACGTGATGCCGTAGCGGCGGCTCGCTGCGGCGAGCTCGTTCGATGACGGCTCCGACAGGCGCAGGGGCAGGCGTTGCCCGAGGATGATGCCGGCGATGAGGACGCCCACCACGGCCGCGGCGACGCCGTCGAGCGATGCGGCGTCCAGGATCGCGAGCGAGAGCGGCGGCGCCAGGACCAGGGTGAGGTTCTGGGCAGCAGCCACGTAGGACAGCGACGCGGCGACCCGTCGTCCCGGGACCAGCCGCGGGACGAGCGACAGCGCCGCGGGCGAGGCCAGCGCGATCCCGGCCCCCTGGAGGATGCGGACGACGACGAACGGCGCCAGCGACGTCGAGATGTCGACGCCGGGCAGCAGGATGACGCCGGAGGCAGCAAGGTAGGCGGCGCCGCCGGCCGTGAACAGGCGGGCACCCCCGAACCGGTCGAGCAGCCGCCCGCCGGCGATGGCCACCGGGATCTGGACGACCGCGGCCAGCCCCATGATCAGCCCGACCGTGGCGTCCGGGGTCCCGGCCCGAGCCAGCGCGAGGGGCAGGGTCGCGGTGTACGCGTGGAAGCCGGCCTGGACGAACAGGAGCGCGACGGACAGGCGGAGGATCGACAATCGGGCTCTCGGGCATGCGACGAGTGGCGGAACCGGGTCGGGCCGGTCGTCAGGCCATCGTACCGGCGTGGTCGGGGCATCCGTGGCAGCATCCCGGCATGGAACCCGGCGATCCGGACACCGCCTACGACCTGCTCCAGCGAGGCTCCGCCCTGCTGGCCCGCCATCACCACGCCCAGGCCGCCGTGGTCCTGGCGAGGGCGGCTCGTCTCGAGCCCGGCAAGGGATCCATCCTCGAGGCGCTCGGGCGGGCGTGCTTCAACTCCGGCCAGCACGAGCGGGCACGCGAGGCGTTCGAGGCGCTGCTCGAGGTCGACCCGTCCTCTCCATACGGGCACTTCGCCCTGGGCCAGTGCCTCAAGCGTCTCGGGCGGACCGGCGAGGCCCGGACACACCTCCGGCTTGCGGTCGCGCTCGCCCCGGATTCGGACCTGTATCGCCGCGCCCTGGCCCGCATCCCGGGCCCGGAGCCCTCGCCGGAAGCCTGATCCCGTCGCCCGATCAGCCTCCGAGCGGCACCGTCCAGTGCGGCCACTCGGCGTGGCGGCGGAACCCCTCCGCCTCGTACATCGCCAGGGCGCCGTCGTTGAGCGCCTCGACCACGATGTAGATGCGGTCCACCCCTCGCCGCCGCAGGTCATCCACGCCCCAGCGCGTCAGCTCGCGACCGAGACCCCGGCCCCGCGCCTCCCGCCGCACGCCGAGGAGCTTGACGTCACCGGCCACGGCGCCGTCGTCATCCTCGTAGCGCGCCACCCGGCAGAATCCCACCAGCCGGTCCGGCTCGCTCGCGGACGCCAGGAGCAGGATCATCGACGGGTCGAAGCCCGGCGCGTCATGGGTGTGGCGGACGTCCGCCTCGTCGATGACCAGCGGCCACGTGTGGTCGAGGAAGATCTCGTTGACCAGCGTCACGAACGTGGCGTCATCGGCTTCCGGGCGGATCCGGCGTGCGACGACGTCGTCCGGAAAGGCGGGTGGCGTCCACGGCATGCCGGCCTCCTGCACGAGCTGCCAGGATCGACGAGCGATCCTGCAGGCCGCAGGCCGCAGCGAACGCCTCCGGTCCCGGCCGTCGTGGCACCCACAGTCGCAGGCTCGGGAGCCCGAGCTGGCCGGCGAGCCCCCTGCCCGCCTCGACCAGCCGCCGCCCGTGGCCGCGCCGGCGGAAGGGGAGGTCCACGGTGAGCTCGTCCTGCAGGGGAGCCACCCATCCGGCGACCCGGCCGGCGTCCTCGGACACGGCGACCAGGTCGGGTTCGGCGACCAGGCGATCGAGCGACTCCTCGAGCTGGTGACGACTCACCCCCTCGAGCTCCCCGCGCTGCAGCGCGGCACGCGCCGCGGCCCGGATCCCGCCCTCGTCGGCCGCCTGGAGCCGGCGCGTGCCCTCGGGGAGGGTGATGGCAGGCCGGGCGACGGCCCTCCGGGTGGTCGAAGTGGTCATCGGGGTCGAACCGGGATCTCGCCCGCGCGGGCCAGGCGGTCCAGCCACAGGATCCCGAGGATGCTCTTCGCGTCGGCGATCTCGCCACCCTCGACCATGGCGACCGCCTCGTCGATCGTGACGTGCCGCAGCTCGAGCCGCTCGTCCTCGTCGGGCACGAGCCGGTCGTCGCCGTCGGCGCCGGTGATTCCCGTCGCGAGGTAGAGGTGCATCAGCTCCGACGCGAACCCCGGGGCGGTCCAGAACTCGGCGAGCTTGCGCCAGCTGGTCGCCCGGTGCCCGGTCTCCTCCTCCAGCTCTCGCCTCGCCGCGAGATCCGGGTCCTCGACGACCCCATCGTGCACGTCGAGCGTGCCGGCCGGGATCTCGAGCATCGCCCGTGCGGCCGGGATCCGCCACTGGCGGACCAGCAGCACGCGCTGGTCGTCGTCGACCGCCAGGATGGCGATCGCGCCGGGGTGGCCGACGACATCGCGGGTGCCGCCCGATCCATCGGCACGACGGATCGTGTCCACGCGGAACTGGAGGTACCGCCCCTGGTGGATCAGCTCGCGCTCGACGACGTGCTCCTCGAGGGGATCGTCGCCGAACACGGGCGGGTCCGGGAGAGCCGGCTCGTCCCTGCTCATACCGGCTCCGGGACGAGGAACGGCCGGCCCACCCGAGGGGTGTGGCCGGCCGGCATGCTGGATCGGAAGAGGTTGCTCAGGCGCCGGCCGCCTCAGCCGCGCGGACGAGGCTGTCACCGTCCTCGCCCGGGGCGAAGAGCTGGAGCTTGGGCAGGGGCACCTTGAGCGACACGGTATCGCCCGGGCGGACCCGGTGGGAGGAGTCGACGATCGCCACGATGTCGTTCTCGTTCACCGTGACGTGCAGGAGCTCCTCGTTGCCGAGATACTCCACGACGTCCGCGGTGCCCTTGACGGTCCCGAACGGCCCCGCGACCTCACCGAGATCGAGGTGCTCGGGACGGAAGCCGGCGATCACCCTGTCGCCCGCCGCGGCGACGGACCGGCGGTAGTTCTCCGGGAGCGGGAAGCTGACATCCCCATGGGTCAGGTCCCCACCGGCAACCACCGGCATCTCGACGAAGTTCATCGACGGACTGCCGATGAACCCGGCGACGAACCGGTTCCTCGGCCGGTCGTAGAGCTCCTGGGGGGTGCCCACCTGCTGGAGGAGGCCCGTGCTCATGACCGCGATCCGCTGACCCATGGTCATGGCCTCGACCTGGTCATGGGTGACGTAGACCATCGTGGTCCCGAGGCGCTGGTGGAGGCGGGCGATCTCGGCCCGCGTCTGGACGCGCAGCTTGGCGTCCAGGTTCGAGAGCGGCTCGTCCATCAGGAAGACCGCCGGCTCGCGCACGATCGCCCGACCGAGCGCGACGCGCTGGCGCTGCCCGCCGGAGAGCTCCTTGGGCTTGCGGTCGAGCAGCTTCTCGAGCTGGAGGATGCCGGCCGCCTCGTTGATCCGCTTCTCGATGTCCGCCTTGGCGACCTTGCGCAGCTTGAGACCGAACGCGAGGTTGTCGCGGACCGACATGTGCGGGTACAGGGCGTAGCTCTGGAACACCATCGCGATGTCGCGGTCCTTGGGAGCCACGTCGTTGACGACCCTGTCGCCGATGCGGAGCTCGCCGTCGCTGATCTCCTCGAGACCGGCGATCATCCGCAGGCTGGTCGTCTTGCCACAGCCCGAGGGGCCGACGAACACCATGAACTCGCCGTCCTCGATCGCGAGGTTGAAGTCGCTTACGGCGGTGACATCGCCGAAGCGCTTGTACACGTGATCAAACGTCACGGTCGCCATGCTGAGACCTCCGTCCCGTCCAGGTCATCGCGGGCTCCTGCATCCGGCCGTCAGGGTTGACGGACTCGGACGAGCCCCGTACGAGGTGCTGGCTCGGGTCCGGCCCATGGTAACCGACCCGTACATCCGCATGGCAGCGGTTGTCCCACTCACTGCCTCCGGCGGTATCGTGGCACGGACGCAGTCACGCCCGTTCGGAGGATCCGATGAGCCAGCACCCGCGAGCCGGCCAGCCGGCGCTCCCTTCCGAGCTCGTCGATATTCCCGCCCTGCTGCGTGCCTACACGGAGATCCGGCCCGACCCGGCCGTGCCGGCCCAGCGAGTGGCATTCGGGACGTCTGGGCACCGCGGGTCGGCCTTCCGCGGCGCGTTCAACGAGGCGCACATCCTGGCCACCACAGAGGCCATCTGCCGCTACCGCGCCAGCCGGGGCTACACGGGCCCCCTGTTCATCGGCCGTGACACGCACGCCCTCTCCGAACCGGCCTGGCAGACCGCGCTCGAGGTCCTCGTGGCCAACGGCGTCGAGGTGCGCGTCGACTCCGAGGATGGGTTCACCCCGACCCCGGCCGTCTCGCACGCGATCCTCGTCGCCAACCGGGGCCGCTCGGGAGGCCTGGCCGACGGGATCGTGGTCACGCCGTCGCACAACCCGCCCGACGACGGCGGCTTCAAGTACAACCCGCCCAACGGCGGCCCGGCCGACACCGACGTCACCCGCCAGATCCAGGACGAGGCGAACCGGATCCTCGAGGCATCGGGCGCGGACGGGCTCGATGGCATCCGGCGCGTCCCCTTCGAGCGGGCCCGCGCCGAAGCCGGCGAGTACGACTTCCGGGGCGTCTACGTCGGCGATCTCGCGAGCGTCATCGACCTCGACGCCATCCGTGCGTCCGGCCTGCGGCTGGGCGTGGACCCCCTGGGCGGGGCGGCCGTCGCGTACTGGGGGCTGATCGGCGAGCGGTACGGGCTGGACCTCACCGTCACCAACGAGGCCGTGGACCCGGCGTTCGCGTTCATGACCCTCGACTGGGACGGCAAGATCCGGATGGACCCGTCGTCGCCGTTCGCGATGGCCCGGCTGGTGGAGCTGCGCGACCGGTTCGACCTCGCCCTCGGCAACGACGCCGACGCCGACCGCCACGGCGTGGTGGTGCCGGGAGCCGGGCTGCATGAACCCCAACCATGTCCTGGCGGCGATGATCTCGTACCTGTTCGGTGGCGGCCGCTCGTGGGGTGCGGACGTGGCGGTGGGCAAGACGCTCGTGTCGTCGGCGATCATCGACCGGGTGACCGCCTCGCTCGACCGGCGGCTGCTCGAGGTGCCGGTGGGCTTCAAGTGGTTCGTCGACGGGCTGGTGGACGGGTCGGTGGGCTTTGGCGGCGAGGAGAGCGCCGGGGCCTCGTTCCTGCGCCTCGACGGCACCGTCTGGACCACGGACAAGGACGGCCTCATCGCCTGCCTGCTGGCAGCCGAGCTGACGGCGAGGACGGGCAAGAACCCGTCGGAGGTCTATGCCGGGCTCACCGAGCGATTCGGGGCGCCGGCCTACCGGCGGATCGATGCGCCCGCGACGCCCGAGGTCAAGGCGGCGCTCGGGCAGCCTCTCGCCGGACGCGGTGACGGCCACCACGCTTGCCGGCGATCCGATCACGGCGAAGCTCACGACGGCGCCCGGCAACGGGGCCTCCATCGGCGGGCTCAAGGTGCTCACAGACCAGGGCTGGTTCGCGGCTCGCCCGTCGGGCACGGAGAACGTGACCAAGCTGTACGCGGAGTCGTTCCGGGGCGAGGAGCACCTGGGCCGGATCCTGGACGAGGCACGCGCGATCGTGGACGCCGCCGTCTGAGGGTTGCCGCGGCGCGCTGGCCGCGAGCCGGACGGCTGCCCCTTTCGGCTGGGCGGACCGGGACCTGTTGCCGGTTCCGGAGCAGGGGAGCGTCTGGAACCATGGCGGCATCGCCGCGCGTCGTGCGGCGCGCGCTGGAGCTCCTCGTGCCGTTCGCCTCTCCCGCCTCGACATCCACCTGCCTGCAATGCGGTGCGGTGGCCACCCGTGCCGGCGCCCGCCTGTGCCGCCGCTGCGGCCTGCCCTTCGGCGAGGCGCCGCCCGCCCACGCCCGGCTGGTCGAGTGCCCGATCTGCTATCGCGAGTCGGACCCGGACGGGCGGTTCGCCTCGCTGGCGAGGAACGACGGCCGCCTCGACGTCAACGCCCACATGGCCGAGCACGAGCGATTCCCCGTGGGTGACGACACCTGGCTGGAGACGCTCCGCAGTCATGACCGGATCCGCATCGGGAGGTGGCAGGCGCCGTTCGACTCTCGTGCGCCGCTACCTGGTGACCGGGATCGTGGACGCAGGCCGCAACCGCCTGGCGCTCCACAACTCGATCGTCACCGCCATGACCCAGGTCCAGCGCTGGGGCCCGGGCGCGCAGGTGATGGGCGACCAGGAGGAGTGGCGCGCCGCGCGTGAGGCGGTCGAGGCGCTCATGGAGCGCTATCACCACCGTCGGGCGTAACCTCGCGAGGTAGCCGGAGCAGACCTCGCGGGCCGGCGCCGCGGACGGCGCGGCGACGCAGGAAAACCGGCGCCCGGGTGCCCGTTCAGGCGTCGGTTGGTGCCGGCGGCATCGTCTCCTGGATCGTGGTCGGTGCGTTGTGGACCGCCGGGATCTGGCCCAGGCGGCCGGCCTGGTAGTCCTCGAAGGCCGTGATGACCTCCTCGCGCGTGTTCATCACGAACGGGCCCGCCCAGGCCACCGGCTCCCGGATCGGGCGGCCCCCGAGGACGAGCACGTCGAGGCTGGGCGCGCGGCTCTCCTGGACGGCGTCGGCGGTGAAGGTCAGGGCGTCGCCGGGGCCGAACACCGCGAGCTGCCCGAGCTGCGCCGGTCGCCCTTCGGCGCCCACGGTGCCTCGGCCGGACAGGACGTAGCCAAGCGCGTTGTAGTCCGCCCGCCACGGCAGGGTCACCGACGCGCCCGGCGCGAGCGTCAGGTGGACGAGGGTCATCGGCGTGTAGGTGGAGCCCGGGCCGGCGTGGCCCGCGACCTCGCCCGCGATCACCCGGATCAGCGTGCCGCCATCGTGGGACGCGAGCAGCGCGACCTCGCTGGCGCGGATGTCCTGGTAGCGGGGCGCGGCGAGCTTCTGCGCTCGCGGCAGGTTGACCCACAGCTGGAAGCCGTGGAACAGGCCACCCTGGGCGACCAGCCACTCGGGCGGCTTCTCGATGTGGAGGATCCCGGCACCGGCGGTCATCCACTGGGTGTCGCCGTTGGTGATCACGCCACCGCCGCCGTTGCTGTCGGCGTGCTCGAACACGCCGTCCAGCATGTAGGTCACCGTCTCGAACCCGCGATGCGGGTGCCACGGCGTGCCCTTGGCCTCGCCGGGTGCGTATTCCACCTCGCCCATCTGGTCGAGGTGGATGAACGGGTCCAGGTCCTCGAGCAGGGCACCGGCGAACGCGCGGCGCACCGGGAAGCCCTCGCCCTCGAACCCGCGGGGCGCGGTCGTGAGGGTGCGCACCGGACGCTGGCGAGCGACGACGGGATCGGGCACTGGAAGGCGGGGGAGGATCGTGATGTCGTCGACGGTGACTGCCGGCATGGTTCGTGGGTCCCTGGGTCGATCCGGGCAGGATCGTTGCACGGCAACGATCTCACGAGACCAGGCCGGCTGTCAATCGGTTCCCGGGCGGCGGAGCGAACGGCAGGCGCCATTCGCCGTGTCGCCTCACTCCTCGCGGGTTGCGCCTCGCGCCCGAAGTGCCGTCCCCGGCCTTGCCGTGCGTGACCGTCGGCCGTCTGAACCAGCCGGCTCGCTCCGCCGCAGCGGCATCCGCACCACGGCGTACTGGTAGGGCCAGTCGTTGCCCGGCACGTCCCAGGCCTCGAACCGCTCGATGGCGCCGTGGCGCTCGAGGATCTCGCGCAGACGCTCGTCGCTGCGGCGGCTGAAGAAGCGCTTCGGCTCGATCTCGTCGTCCTCGTTGACCGCCTCCTCGTCCGGGCCGCTCCAGAGGCCGACCGCGAGCGGGGCTCCGGGCACCAGGACGCGCGCGATCTCGTCGAGGGCGTCGTCGATCCGATCGTTGGGCACGTGGAGCAGGGTGCTCATCGTCCAGCCGGCCGCGAACGTGCCGCTCTCGAACGGGAGCTCCAGGACGGAGGCGAGCCGGGCGTCGATGCCGCGCTCCCGGCAGATGCGGACGTGCTCGGGCGAGAGGTCGATGCCGGCGACGTTCAAGCCGGCCTCCAGGAAGGCCGTGGCGTCGTGGCCCGCACCGGTGCCGACCTCGACCAGCGTGGTGCGACCCTCGGCGTGCAGCCGGGCGAGGAACGTCTCGCGGGCGGCCTCGCGCCTGGACCCACCGCCACCGCGCGCGAGACGGCGCGGAGCCTGCCGGTCGTAGAAGTCAGCGAGGTCGGATTCGAGGCGATCCCGGTCGGGCAGCAGGACGCCCTCCAGTAGGTGGCGCGGGTGGTGGAGTCGACGCTGTCGGATGGTAGCGGCCTCTGTGGCGCCGTACCCTTGGACCTTCGAGCGTCCGTGATCTCGCCGCCTGGAGCCCGCCATCACCGCCCTCGCCGATCCCGCTTCCCCCGATGCCCTGACGTCGCTGCTCGCGCGCCTGCGCGGGATCCTGCGCGGCGGCGTTGCGGACGACCTCGGGACGCGAGCGCTCTACAGCTCCGACGCGTCCAACTACCGCGTGCTGCCGGCGGCCGTGGTCGCCCCGCGGGATCGTGATGACCTGGCCGCGGTGGTGGTCCTGGCCGCCGAGGCCGGTGTTCCGCTCACGATGCGCGGCGCCGGGACCAGCATCGCGGGCAACGCGATCGGCCCGGGCCTGGTGGTGGACCTGTCGCGGCACCTCGCGGGCGTGCTGGCCATCGATCCGGAGGCGCTCATCGCCACGGTGCTCCCCGGGACCGTGCTCGACGACCTCAACCGGGCCGCCGCGGTCCACGGCCTGCGGGTCGGACCGGATCCCTCGACTCACAGCCGGTGCACCCTCGGCGGCATGCTGGGCAACAACGCCTGCGGAGCGCGGAGCGTGCGGTGGGGGACCACGGCCGAGAACACGCTCGATCTCGAGGTCATCACTCCGGACGGCGTCCGCCGGCGGACGGCGGTGCCCGGGCCGGTGCTGGAGGGGCGCCTCGCGACACTCCTCGAGACCCACGGCGAGACGATCCGGCGCGAGCTGCCGGCCTGGCCGAGACGGGTCTCGGGCTACGCGCTGGACTGGCTGCTCCCCGAGCGCGGCGCCGACGTGTCCAGGGCCCTTGTCGGCAGCGAGGGCACCTGCGCGGTGATCACCGAGGCGACGATCCGGCTGGTCCGCCCGCCCGCCGTACGCGGCCTCCTGGTCCTCTCGTTTCCCGACGAGGTCGAGGCGGCGGCCGTGGTCACCGCGCTGCTCCCGGAGCGGCCGTTCACCGTCGAGAGCCTGACTCCTGAGCTGCTCACGGGCTGGCGCGATCCGGGCCTGCTCCCGCCGGGAGGCGCCTGGCTGCTGGTCGAGGCCGGCGGCGAGACCGCGGGCGAGGTTCGAGACCATGCCGCCCGCCTGGCCGCGGCGATCGGACGGCGATCGGGCGCCCCTGACGCTACGCTCCTGGAGGCTCCGGCAGCGCAGGGGGTGCTGTGGCGTGTTCGCGAGGACGGCGCCGGCCGCGCCGCACGCCTGCCCGATGGCTCACCCGCCTGGCCGGGTTTCGAGGACGGCGTGGTCCCGCCCGACCGGTTGGCCGGGTACCTGGGCGAGCTCCGTGCCCTGCTCCGCGACCGGCAGCTCCAGGGCGTGACGTACGGCCACTTCGGCGAGGGCTGCATCCACCTGCGGGTGGGGTTCGGGCTGGACCGGCCCGGTGGCACCGAGCGGCTCGCGGAGCTCATGCGCGACGCCGCGGACCTCGTGCTCCGTCACGGCGGCTCGCTGTCCGGCGAGCACGGTGACGGCCGTGCCCGCGGCGAGCTGCTCGCCCGGCAGTTCTCGCCCGCGATGCTCGACGCCTTTCGTGCCTGGAAGACGGCCTGGGATCCCGGGAACGCCCTGAACCCCGGCATCCTCGTCGATCCGCTGCCACTCACGCAGGATCTGCGCCGGCCCCGCCCGACGCTGATCGACCTGGCCCCTGCGCTCGCCCACGAGGTGGACGGCGGTGACCTCCGGCAGGCGCTGGAGCGCTGCATCGGTGTCGGGAAGTGCGTCTCGCGCCAGGACGGGGCGGCGATGTGCCCCAGCTACCGGGCCACGGGCGAGGAGCAGCACTCCACCCGCGGCCGGGCCCGCCTGCTCCAGGAGATGGCGGCCGGGTCGCTCGCCACGGACGGCTGGCGGTCGACGGAGATCCGCGATGCGCTGGACCTGTGCCTCTCCTGTCGGGCCTGCGTGACCGAGTGTCCCACCGGCGTGGACATGGCGGCGTACAAGGCCGAGTTCCTGGACCACCACTACCGGGGCCGCGTCCGGCCCCGCTCCCACTACTCGCTCGGGCGGCTGCCGACGTGGCTGCGGCTGGTGCGGCGCGTGCCCGGGGGGCCGAGGGTCGCCAACGCGCTGATGGGCTTCGCGCCGTCGCGCCGCGCCGTCGCGCTCCTCGCCGGGATCTCGGGGGAGCGGCGGATCCCGCGGATCGCGCTCTCGCACCTTCGTCGCGACGGCCGTGCCGGGCACCCCCGCTGCCGTGCCGGGGACTGCCGCTGCCGTGCCGGGCACTGCCGCCGGGCCCGGCGCCGGCCCGCGGCGGGTCGTCGTGTGGCCCGACACGTTTACCAACCACCTCGCGCCCGAGGTCGGCCACGCGGCGCTCCGGGTCCTGGCCGCCGCGGGCTTCGAGGCTGTGGTCCCCGCGAGCCCGGTGTGCTGCGGCCTCACCAGCATCACCACCGGCCAGCTGGATCGGGCCCGGGCCGAGCTGCGCCGCACGCTGGCCGCCCCGGAGCTCGCCGGGGATGCACCCGTCCTCGTCCTGGAGCCGTCGTGCGCGACCACGCTCCGTGTCGACCTCCGCGAGCTGCTGCCCGACGACCCGGCCGCGGCCTCGCTCGCGCGCCGCGTGACCACCCTCGCCGAGCTGCTGGACGCCGCGGGCTGGGCCCCGCCCGCGGGCGAGCCGCTGGAGGCGCTGGTCCAGCCGCACTGCCACCAGCAGGCGGTGCTGGGCAGCGATGCGGACCGGCGCCTGATGGCCGCCGCCGGCATCGAGCCGACCCAGGAGCTGCAGGGCTGCTGTGGCCTGGCCGGGAACTTCGGCGCCGAGGCCGGACACGAGCGGATCTCGCGCCAGGTCGCGGAGCTCGCGCTGCTGCCCGCGCTGCGCGCGACCGGGGAGGGGACGACGATCCTGGCCGACGGGTTCTCGTGCCGGACCCAGATCGCCCACCTCGATGGCCGGCGGGCGCGCCACCTCGCGGAGGCGCTTGCGGATCGCCTACACGAACCGGGTCCCGGTGGCCGCACACTACAGGGCGTATCGCAGCCCCACGAGACCCGATGACCGACGACGCCTCCGTCTACCGAAGCTCCCTGTCCGAGCAGGTCAAGGAGCACCTGCTCCGCGCGATCCTGGCGGGCCAGTACCAGCCCAACGACCGGATCGTCGAGACCCGCGTCGCGCGTGAGCTCGGCACGAGCCAGGCCCCGGTCCGTGAGGCACTCCGCGGGCTCGAGGCACTCGGCGTCGTGGACATCCTGCCGTTCAGGGGCGCCCGGGTCCGCCGTCCGACCGACGCCGAGCTCCTCGAGGCGTATGCGGTCCGCGCCGAGCTGGAGTGTCTCGGGGCGCGGCTGGGCGTCCCCGCGATGTCCGACACGGACCTCGCCGAGATCGAGGCGCTGCATGCGTCGATGCTGGAGGCGGCCACCCGTGATGACCGGCACGATGTGGCGATGCGCGATGCGGCGTTCCACTTCCGCATCCTTCACCTTGCCGGCAACGCGACGCTGGAGCGTGTCTGGCGCGCCCTGGAGCCGTTCTCGCGCACCTACATCACCCTGCTGGCACCGGGCGCCGACGCGACCTGGACGGCCGGCCTGCACGCCGGCGTTCTCGAGGCGGTCCGGACTCGCGATCCAGCGACCGTCGAGCGTGCGCTCAGGGACCACTTCCAGCAGGTCTCCTCGAGCCTCCTCGATCGCTGGACCACGCCGGCGCCATCCCCCTAGGCACCGGATCAGGACGCGCGGAGGATCTCCCGCACCTGCTCCGCGACCCGCGATCCGGACAGGCCGTAGATGTCCAGCAGGGCATCGTTGGGCCCGGACTGGACGTACACGTCCTGGAGCCCGATCCGGTTGACCGGCGTCGGCCGGTGCTCGGCCAGCACCTCGGCGACCGCACCCCCGAGCCCCCCGATCACCGTGCCCTCCTCGACGGTGATCACGCGCCCGGTCCGGTCCGCCGCCGCCACGATCGCGGCCGTGTCGAGCGGCTTGAGGGTAGCCACGTGCAGCACGTGGGCCTCGATGCCCTCGGCCGCGAGGAGGCCGGCAGCCTCGAGCGTCCGCGCAGTCTGCGCCCCGGTGGAGATCAGGGTCACGTCGCCGCCGTCGCGCACGACCTCGGCCTTGCCGAAGGCGAAGGCGTGATCGTCGCCGAACACGCGCGGCGTGGCGTCGCGCCCCAGCCGGATGTAGCACGGTCCCTCGTAGGCGGCCGCCCATCGGAGCGCCTCGGCGGCCTCCGTGTCGTCGCAGGGCGATACGGTCACCATGCCCGGCATCGCCCGCATGATCGCGTAGTCGTCCACGATGATGTGGCTCATGCCGGTCTGGCCGGTGAACAGGCCGCCGTAGCTGGGCGTGATCTTGACGTTGGCGCCGGTCTGGGCGATGAGCACCCGGACCTGGTCCAGCGGCCGGACGACGGCGAACGAGACGAAGGTGCTGATGAACGGCACGAGGCCCATCGTGGCCATGCCGGCCGCCACGCCCAGCATGTTCTGCTCGGCGATCCCCATCTGCAGGTAGCGGTCCGGGTGGGCCTGCTCCACGATGTCGGCCCTGGTCGACGAGCCGACGTCGCCGTCGAGGACGTAGATCCGCGGATCGGTCGCCGCGAGGGCGGCCACCGTCTCGCCGAAGACGACGCGCTGCGGGCGTCCCAGCTCCATGGTCATCGGGCGGCTCCTTCCGCGACCGGCTCGGGCTCGCCCAGGTCGCGCATGGCGATCGCCATCTCCTCGGGCTTGATCGCGCGGGTGTGCCAGTAGAAGTGCCCTTCCATGTACGAGACGCCCTTTCCCTTGACCGTGTGGGCGATGATCGCGACCGGCCGGCCGTCCCCGTCGACGGACCTGCTCGAGCACCTCGACGATCGCGGCCATGTCGTGCCCGTCCACCTCGAGCACGCGCCAGCCGAAGGCCGCCCACTTGGCGGCCATCTCGCCCGGGACCTGCGGCGGGATGCGCCCGTCCGGACCGTCTCCTGGCCAGCCGTACTGCTGGAGCTGGTTGTGGTCGATGATCGCGACCAGGTTGTCGAGCCGGTAGTGGGGAGCCGCGTTGGCCGCCTCCCAGACCTCGCCCTCCTGGCATTCCCCATCGCCGAGCATCACGAACGCGCGGACGTCGCGGCCCGTGAGGCGGGCGCCAAGGGCCATCCCCATCGCCGCCGAGATCCCCATCCCCAGCGATCCGGTCGACATGTCGAGGCCGGGCAGCCGGGTCATGTCCGGGTGTCCCTGGAGCCGGGAGTGGGCGCCGTCGAAGGTCAGCAGCTCCTCTACCGGGAAATACCCGCGCAGCGCCATCGCCGCGTACAGCCCGATCGACGAGTGGCCCTTCGACAGCACGAACCGGTCGCGGTCGGGCCAGCCCGGCTCGTCCGGGCGGATCCGCAGCTCGGAGAAGTACAGCGCCGCGAGCAGGTCCGCCGCGGACAGCGGCCCGCCCAGGTGCCCGGCCTTGGCGTGGTAGACCGCCCGCACGAGCTCGACCCGGATCCGCCGGGCCATCTCCCGCAGGTGGTCGAGGTCGACGGCGGCAGGTGCGGGGGGCACGGTGGCCTGGCTCATGAGGCGTCCTTCTGCTCGTAGGATCCGGAGACGACGGGCGGGGAGAAGAGGCACAGCAGCTCGAGCGGCTCCGGCCCGTCGGCCTCGGTGGCGTGGAACGTGCCCGGGGCGACGTGGACCACCACGCCCGGCGAGACCTCGGCGATGCCATCGGGAGTCACGATCCGGCCGCGGCCGGCGGCACAGTAGATCGTCTCCTCCTCGGCGGGGTGGACGTGGCCCTCGGGCTTGGACCCGGCCGGGTAGACCGAGACGCCCAGCGACACGAGCGTCGAGACGCCGTCCCTGGGCCCGAAGTAGGAGTGCCAGACGCGTCCGGGAAGCGGGACCTTCTCGGCGTCCTCGCGGGCCACGCGCGTGATCATCGGAGCACCTCAACGGCATGACGGGGAGCGGTCAGGAGGAATAATCGATTATCGATGCTAGCGCATCGGGCCGGCAGGGTCAAGGAGCGAGCAGGACCCGTGGCGCTGCCCGACGGCGGTGGCGACATGGAAAGGGGGCCCTCCGCCGGCTGGCGGGAGGGCCCCCTCGGGTCGCGGGTCAGACGGACGTGGACCGTCTACCACTCACACTGGTTGGGCGGGTCTGCGGGATCGCATTCCGCCGAGGCCTTGATCGAGTCAAGGATCTCCAGCGCCCGTGCGGCGTCGAGGAGGACCGGCGTGCCGGCCGTGCCGTCGGCGTTGAACGGGGTGTACGACGGGTAGACCGCGTTGACGCCGCCGTCCGTGAACAGGCCGGGGCCGGCGATGCCCTCGTAGTCGATGTCCTTGCCCTCGCGGATGAGGGCCAGGCAGTCGGCGTACGTGTAGCACATCTCGCCGGGCGCAGCGCCAACCTGCTGCATGGCCGGAGCCCAGTCACTCGCCTTGTACGACCCGCCGGCCTCGACGGCGAGAGCCGTCAGGATCATCAGGTCGTAGGTGGAGAAGTGGTACTGGTCCTCGGCGGAGCCGTACAGGTCGCCGTAGCCCGGGGTGCTGTCCCACAGCGGCTGGTAGAAGGCCCAGGCCGGGGTGTCCTTGTTGGGCGAGAAGGCGGCGAAGCCGATGCCCTTCTGCGACGTGATCGGCGCCGTGCCCAGGGTCTTGATGAACTCCTGCAGGATCCAGCCGGTCTCGCCGATCCAGTTGAGCGACAGGCCGGCCTCGCCCGCCTGCTTGATCAGCGTGGCCGACTCGACGGACCCAGCCTGCACGATGACGACATCCGGCTTGAGCTCCGCGATCTTCTGGGCCTCGGCCCGGTAGGACGGCTGCTCGGCCGGGGTGTCGATGCGGGCGAGGACCTCGATGCCCAGGGCCTCGGCGGCCTTCTCGGCCGCGTCGGCGGCCAGCTGGAAGCCCTCGACCTGGGTGGCGAAGACCACCATCGACTTGGCGCCGATGGACTCCGCCCGCCGGCCTGGTGAGGGTGCTCGTCGCCCAGCGTCCCGCGGTGCGCAGATCGGCCTTGACTGCGACGGCCGACCCGGCCTAGTGTTATTGACAATCGATTATCGATCTAACCGCCACACCGCACCGTGGGCTGGCGTCCGGCCACGGCGACCATCAAGGCCCAGGCGTCCCAACGGTTGATGGGCGCGGCAGTCGCCGCCCCAAGGCTGGCGTCACGTCACCGGTGTCAGAGCAGGCGCCGGACAGCACACGAGGAGGAAGCTAGCGGTGCCCCTGAAGGAAGACGTTCTGGACCAGTTCCTCGGGGACGAGACATTCCCCGTCGAGTGGACGTCCGAGACCGAGAAGCTGCTGTTCTGGGTCTACGACGACCTCCACTGCCCCAAGCCGCTGAGCCCCATGTACGAGGACATCGGCGGCTGGTGGCTGTCCTGCGACCACATGTTCCGCCGGTTCGGCACGCCCTTCGCGTCGGACTGGATCTACAAGAACGTCAACGGCTACCTGTACACGGCGGCGATCCCGGCCGAGGCCGGCGTTGACGTCGCGACCCAGGAGTACAACTACACGACCCACCCGATCGTGCCCGAGGACGACGAGTACGCCGGCAAGATCGGTGCCTACCTGGGCACGGTCCTGCCCGTCTACGGCAACAAGTTCGTCGAGCTGGTGGCGAACCCGGTTCGTGCCCGAGATGCAGCGCAACTTCGACTACATCGAAGGCATGCTCGACCAGAAGGACCAGCTGAGCCTGGCCGAGGTGGCCGTCCTGCTCGAGGACGCCGTCGACATGCACGACCGCCACTGGAAGATCCACTGGATGCTGAACTTCGCGCAGCTGAGCGCGACGCTCAACCTCCGGGCGGTCATGGAGAAGACCCACGGCAAGATCGACGAGGTCCTGCTGGGGCGGCTCCAGAACTCCGCCAACGATCGCAACTGGGACAAGATCAAGGCGCTCTGGGAGATGAAGGAGGAGGTCAAGGCCGACCCTGAGCTGGCCAAGATCTTCGCGGCTGCGACGGCGATCGAGATCGTCCCCGCGCTGCGCGCGAGCGAGCGCGGACGCCGCTTCATCGATCAGCGCGTGGTCCCGTACCAGAAGGAGTTCGGCTGGCACGCGGTCTGGAGCCACGAGTTCATCTTCCCCAGCTTCCGCGAGGACATGACGCCGGTCGTCCAGCTGGTGCGCGACCAGTACGCGTCGGACTACGACTACCCGACCAAGATCGCGGTCCTCAAGGCCGACATCGATGCCGCCGCGGTCGAGATCCTGCAGGGTCTCGAGGGGGAGGCGCTCGAGGAGATGCGCGCCGCCAACGAGATCAACCTCAAGATGGCGCCGCTCACCCCGGACCATCACTTCTACATCGACCAGGGCGCCAACGCTCACGTCCGCCTCGTGCTCGTCGCCATCGGCGAGAAGCTCGTGGAGATGGGCGTCCTCGACCGGGCCGATGACGTCATCCTGTTCCGGTACAACGAGCTCCGCGCCTTCATCGGCAACCCGACCGGCATCGACGGCCGGGCGATCGTCGCGGCGGCACGGGCCAAGCGCGAGGCGGCCGAGAAGGTCCAGCCCCGGGACTGGGTCGGCACCGTGACCCAGACGCAGCTGGCGTTCCCGTACCTCAACCTGTGGGGCTTCCCGGACAAGTTCACCCGGTCCCAGGTGCAGGTGCACGGCCAGGTCAGCGGCATCGCCGGGTCGCCGGGCATCGTCGAGGGCGTGGCGCGCGTCGTCATGTCCGAGGCGGAGTTCGACAGCCTCGAGGAAGGCGAGATCCTGGTCTGCCAGATGACCAACCCGGCCTGGCAGGTCCTCTACGGCAAGATCATCGCGGTCGTCACGGACGCCGGCGGGACCGTGTCCCACCCGGCCGTGCTCGCCCGCGAGTACGGGATCCCCGCGGTCGTGGGCACCTCGGTGGGCACGACGAAGATCAAGACGGGCGACCGGCTCCGCGTCAACGGAACCGGCGTGAAGGATGCCGAGGGCATCGTTCGCGGCATCGTCGAGATCCTGTAGCCCGCCACGGGCTCGGGCAGCAGGACGGACCGGATGCGCGCCGGGATGGCTGACACGCGCGATCACTCGCGCCGTGTTGAGCGACACCGTCAAGGACCGCCTCCTCGAGGCGATCCTTGACGGCCGGTACCCGCCCGGGTCCCGGATCATCGAGACCAAGGCCGCGCGCGAGTTCGGCACCAGCCAGGCGCCCGTCCGGGAGGCCCTGCGGGACCTCGAGGCGCTGGGCGTCGTGGAGATCTCCCCGTTCCGGGGGGCCCGCGTGCGCCGCCCGTCGCGTGACGAGCTCCTCGAGGCCTACGTCGTCCGCTCGGAGCTCGAGGCGCTCGTCGTCCGCCTGGCCGTGCCCCGTCTCACCGGGGATGACCTGGCGCGACTTGCGGCGCTGCTCGAGGAGATGCACGACAAGGCCGAGGCGGGCGACACGGTCGGGGAGGCGTCCGCAGACGCCGCCTTCCATGGCTACCTCGTGGACGTCGCCGGCAACGGCACGCTCAAACGTGTCTGGAGCCTGCTGGAGCCGTACTCCCGCACCTACATCACGCTCGCCGTCCCGGGGGCGGACCGCCACCGGATCGCAGGCCTGCACACCCCCGTGCTCGCTGCCCTGCGGTCCGGTGACACGGCCCTGGCCCAGGCGGCGATCCGCGAGCATTTCGACAAGGCCAGGACGATGCTCGCCGACCTGTGGCCGGATCCCGAGCCGGTGCCCCGTGATCAACCGGCAACCCCGGGTCCCGGCCGCCGAGCGTCGGTGGGCCCCGTGCCCAGCCTGGAACGAGCCAGCGAAAGGACAGCATGAGCAACCAGCTGCAACTGACCGAGGAGTTCTCCGCGGGCGATGCGCGCCTGCGGGTGGACGTGTACGGCGGCGCTCCGCGCGAGCACGTGCTCGATGACCTCACGTTCCTCAACTACCGCCTCGCCGACGTCCGCATCTCGCCGTCAGTCACGCTGGCCGGCCCCGACATCGTCTGGAACCAGGACGGCGAGAAGTCGGTCACCTACGACGGCGGCGTCGTGACGTTCACCGGCGACTGGCCGGCCGGACCGATCCAGAAGGTGATCGTCGCGGTGCTCGCGCTGCGCATGGAGGACGTCGGGCTCCACCCGTCGCACAGCGCCGCGGTCCACTACCGGGGCAAGACCCTGCTGTTCCTGGGCGGGGAGTCCAACCACGGCAAGAGCATGGGCCTCATCGAGGCCGGCGTCCGGGGCGCCCTCCAGGTGGCCTCGGAGACCACCGTCATCAGCGAGGACGGGCGGGCCGTGATGGGCTCGGTGGACACGTTCCTCGTCAAGCGGACCGAGGGGACCGAGCGTTCGGACAAGGCCGCCCCGAACAAGGGCGTGGAGAAGTTCTGGGGCGAGATGCCGTCCTGGGGCATGTACGACGGCGCGCCGAACGTCGATCTCGTGATCGTCCCGGCGATCGACGGCAACTTCGACCCGGCCACGAACCAGCTGATCCCGTTCGAGGCGCAGTTCCAGTTCCTGCACTCGCTGCAGAACTACTTCCTGACCAACGAGCTGCTCGCGCCCGGGCACGTCATCCCCATGCTCGACAACGACACCCTCCGCCAGCGGCGGGCCGGCTTCGTCGCCCGCTTCTGCGAGCGGCCGTTCTACTTCATCCGCGCGGCGACCCCCCAGGTGCTCCTGGACGAGGTCGACAAGCTCCTGTAGTCGCACACGGGGACCGCACACCATGCAGTCGTTCGCCTATGCCAGGCCCACCAGCCTGGCCGAGGCGCTGGCACTCCTTGCCGAGCGCGGGCCCGAGGCCCGCGTCCTGGCCGGGGGGACCGACCTCATCATCCGGCTCCGGGACGGCTCCGCCGCCGCGTCCCTGGTGGTGGACGTCAAGCGCATCGCGGAGCTCGTGCCGGGGATCCGCGAGGAAGCCGGCACCCTGGTCATCGGGGCCACGACCGTGATGACCGACATCGCGGCCCACCCCGCCGTGCGGCGCCACGCGGCCGCGCTCGCCGAGGCGGCGGCGGTCGTGGGCTCCGTCCAGATCCGCAACCGGGCCACCCTCGGCGGCAACCTGTGCAATGCGTCGCCGGCGGCCGACACGGCCCCGGCCCTGCTCGTCCACGGCGCGCGCGCGGTCGTGGCCGGACCCGAGGGCACGCGCCGGCTGACCGTGGACGACCTGTTCGTCCGCTCCGGGGTCACGACGCTTGCCCGCGGCGAGCTCGTCACCGCCATCGAGCTGCCGATGCCGGATGACCGGATCGCCAGCGCCCACCAGCGGCGGACGCGCCGCCGCGGTCACGACCTCGCGTCCGTGACCCTCGCCTGCGGTGTCGATCGGTCAGGGACCGTCCGGATCGCGTACGGCAGCGTCGGGCCGCGCCCGCTGCTCAGGATCGACACATCGGGCGTCCTGGCCGACCCGACGGCAACGGATGAGGCACGGGCAGCGGTGTTCGAGGCGATCTTCGCGGACGCGAGCCCATCGGTGCGCTCCATGCGCGCAGGCCCCGAGTACCGGCTGGCGATGCTGCGGGTCCTGGGGCGACGGGCGCTGGCCACCGCCCTCGAGCGCCTGGCGGCGGGGGAGTAGGAACATGATGGACACCATCCCGATCGAGGTCACCGTCAACGGCAACCGCCGGGCCGTGGCTGTCGCCCCGCACCACACGCTGCTCGAGGTGCTCCGCGAGGATCTCGCCCTCACCGGCGCCAAGGAGTGCTGCCTGGTGGGCGAGTGCGGCGCCTGCACCGTGCTCGTCGACGGCCGCTCCGTCGACTCCTGCCTGATGCTCGCCGTCGAGGCGGACGGCTCCGACATCCTCACGGTCGAAGGCCTGGCGGCCCGGGACGGGAGGCTGGCGCCGATCCAGCAGGCGTTCCTCGACAAGGGCGCCGTGCAGTGCGGCTTCTGCATCCCCGGCCAGCTGATGTCGGCGCACGCGCTGCTCGAGGAGCATCCGCACCCGACCCTTGCCCAGATCGAGGAGGGCCTGGCCGGCAACCTCTGCCGGTGCGCCTGCTACGAGCAGATCTTCGAGGCCATCGAATCCGTGGCCACCGGGAACAGCCCGGCCGCCGCGGCCTCCCCGGCCGTGGCGGACGCCGGGGGCGGCGCCCGGACCAGCGCGGAGGGCCTGGACCAGTGACCGCCGTGGACGACCGCATCGGCGGCTCCCCCAACCGGGTCGGCGGGATCGGCCGCGTGACCGGGACCCAGGCGTACCTCGCCGACCTCGACGTCGCCGACGCGCTCCACGCGAAGCTCGTCACGGTGCCCTGCGCCCGCGCCCGCATCGTGTCCGTGGACGCGCGCGCGGCCCTGGCCATGCCCGGTGTGCACCTGGTGATGACGGCAGGCGACCTGCCGCAGCCCGTGCCCCGGTTCGGCCCGCAGCACGTGGACCGGCCGGTGCTTGCGACCGGCGAGACGAAGTACCACGGCGACCCGGTGGCCGTGGTCGTCGCGGACACCCGCGACCTCGCCGAGCTGGCGGCGGCGGCCGTGCGCGTCGAGCCGAGGAGCTCCCCGCCGTGTTCACCGTGGCCGGCGCGCTGGCCGCGGACGCGCCACTGGTCCAGGACCCGTCGCTGCGCCCCGGGGATCCCCGGTCGCAGACCAACGTCCTCACCGAGCACCGGGTGGGATGGGGCGACGTCGAGGCGCAGGCGAGGCTGGCCCACCTCGTCGTCGAGGGCCGCTACACCTTCCCGATGGTCACCCACTTCGCCATCGAGCCCCACGCGTTCATGGCGGCGCCCGATGGCGACGGGCTGATCGTGTGGAGCACGATCCAGCATCCCAACTGGCTGCAGAAGACGATCGCCGGGCTGGTCCGCATGCCGCTCTCGAAGGTCCGCGTGATCGCCCCGGATCCCGGCGGCGGGTTCGGCGGCAAGCAGCACACCAAGTACGAGCCCGCCGTGGTGTTCGCGGCGCTCAAGGTCGGCCGCCCCGTCCGGCTCGTGCTCACCCTGGAGGAGACGTTCCAGGCCGCGCGCCGGGCCGCCTGCGAGTCGCATGTCCGCACCGGCTTCGACCGCGATGGGCGGATCCTGTTCCAGGACATCGATGCCGACTACCTGATCGGGGCCTATGCCGACATCGCGGACCGGGTGGTGGGCAAGGGCTCCTACCCTGGGGCGGGACCCTACAACGTCCCGGCGGTGCGGATCGCCGCCCGCAGCGTGCTGTCCCACACGGTGCCCGTCGACGGCGTTCCGCGGGTTCGGCAACCCCCAGGTCAACTGGGCCGTCGAGTCCACGCTGGACGAGGGTGCCCGCGCCCTGGGCATCGACCGCCTCGAGATCCGTCTCCGCAATCTCGCCCGGAAGGGCGACCGGTTCATCCCCTTCGACACGCCCTGCGACGGCGACTGGGAGCAGACCGTGCGCCTGGCCGCCGAGCGCGGCGGGTGGGGCACGCCGCTGCCCGAGGGCCGGGGACGCGGCATCGCCGTGGGCATCAAGTCCGGGCCGACCACCGGCCTCTCGTACTCCATCGTGCGCCTGCTCGTGGACGGTTCCGTGGTCGTCTATGCCGGCACCTCGGACATGGGCCAGGGAGCGCGGACCGTGTTCGCGCAGATCGCGGCCCAGGAGCTGGGCGCCCCGCTGGACTGGGTGACCGTGGTGATGGGCGACACCTCGATCGTGCCCGTACGACCAGCAGACGTCGGCCTCGCGCTCGACCGTCCTGATGGGCAATTCCGTGCTGGCGGCGTGCCGCGACATCCAGGGCAAGCTGCGGGCGATGGCCGCCCGGGTCCACGGCCTCGATGAAGCCTCGGTGACGGTTGACCAGGGTGTCATCCGGCTCCCCGACGGCACGACGCTCGCTCCGCGCGAGCTCATCAAGATCGGCCTGGGCAAGCTCGGCGGCGAGCTCACCGGGCTGGGCGAGGCCCGCAAGGACGCGGAACCGGACCATCCGTTGTCCGGGTCGGCCGCCTTCTTCGAGTTCAACTGCACGGTGATCGAGGCCGGGGTCGACCGCGAGACCGGGGACGTGACGATCGACCGGCACGTCACGGTCAGCGACGTCGGCAAGGCGCTCAACCCGCTCCAGGTCCGGATGCAGGACGAGGGTGCGGCGATCATGGGCCTCGGCCACACGCTCATGGAGCACTACATCTTCGACGAGGGGGGCCGGATCCGGAACCTGGGTGCCATCGACTACCGGATCCCGACCAGCATGGACCTGCCGCTCGAGCTGCACAGCGCTGCGGTGGAGAACGCGGACGGGCCTGGGCCGTATGGCTCCAAGGGGATGAGCGAGGGCGCGCTGCTGTGCGTCGCCCCCGCAGTTGCCGCGGCTGTTCGCGAAGCCGCCGGCGTCCCGATCAGAGATCTCCCGCTCACGCCCGAGCGCGTGTGGCGGGCCATCCATGACGCGGCCCTGGCGGCCGAGGCAGGGGAGGCAGACGCATGAACTTCGGCAAGGAGATCGGGCCGGTTGCAGACATGCCGGCCGAGCAGGTGGTGAAGGCCGCCGGGCTCGTTCGCGAGGGCCGGATGGTCTCCCTCGGTGCGGTGCGATTCCCGGGCATGCCGCTGTTCCCGGGCCATCCTCCGTTCCAGGTCCTCAACTACCGCACGCCCCGCGGCATCCGGGTCACCGGAGCGCAGCCCTGGGGCCCCGTCAACGACGCGGGTCTCGGCTACATGGCCGAGTACGTGATGGCGACCAGCCACTCGGGTGCGCACATGGACGCGCTGGCGCACATGACCGTGTCCGACGACATGCACTGGTACGGCGGCGGCAACGCCGACGAGCACCTGACGGACTTCGGCCCGGTGCACGGCGACGCCGCCAAGATGCCCCCGTTCTTCACCCGTGGCGTGCTCATCGACGCCCCCCGCTTCCGTGGGATCGATTGCCTGCCAAAGGGGTCGCCGATCGATGCCGCCGAGGTCGAAGCCATCTGCGAGGCCCAGGGCGTCACCGTCGGCAAGTGGGACGTGGTCGTGATCCGGACCGGCTACATGGGCCTGTGGCCCGACGCCGAGGCCATGGCCGCCCACAAGACGCCCGGCCCCGACGTGTCGGTTGCCCACTGGCTGCTGGAGCGCGGGGTCATCGCCACCGGCACCGATACCGAGACCTACGAGGTCCAGCCCGCTCCGGACCCGGGCCCGACCGGCAACCCCCAGCCGGTGCACACCGCCCTGCTGATCGAGAACGGGGTCTACATCATGGAGAGCCTCGACCTCGAGGAGCTCGCGCGCCAGCGCATCTACGAGTTCCTGTTCGTGGCCCTTCCCGTCAAGATCCGCGGCGCCACCGGGTCCATGGTCGACCCCGTCGCCGTCATCTAGCCCGCTGGCGTCCCGCCCAGGAGAACCCGATGCCCAGCCTGCCCGCCACGATGGAGGCCCTCGTCGTCCTCGAGCCCAGCAGGCTCGAGATCCAGGAGGTGCCGGTGCCGGTGCCCGGACCCAACGAGGTCCTCGCGCGGGTCCGCGCGGTGTCGATCTGCGGCACCGACGCCCACCTGATCCGGGGCGACTACCCGGGCTTCTGGCCGCCCGCGTTCCCGTTCATCCCGGGGCACGAGTGGGCGGGCGAGATCGCAGCCCTGGGCCCTGGGGCCGAGCGCTTCGGCTGGCAGGTGGGCGACCGCGTGGCGGGCACCAGCCACGACGCCTGCGGCGTGTGCCAGATGTGCGTCGAGGGCCGCTACAACCTGTGCGACAACTACGGCAAGCCCGGCCTCCACAAGCAGTACGGCCACAGCGTCCAGGGCGTGGATGCGACCTACGCGGTCCACGGCGTGAAGTGCGTCTTCCCGCTGCCCGATGGCCTGACGTTCGCCCAGGGTGCGGTCATCGACCCTGCCTCGATCGCCCTCCACGTCGCCAATCGCGGCAATATCACGCCCGGGGACGTCGTCGCCATCACCGGGGCCGGCGCGATCGGCCTGCTGGGCGGCGACGCGGCCCGCGTGCGCGGGGCGAGCCGGGTGATCCTGGTCGAGACCAACCCGGGCCGCATTGCCAAGGCGCGCGAGATGGGGTTCGAGGCCATCGACGCCAAGGATGGCGACCCCGTGGCCGTCGTACGCGCCATGACCGGCGGCCTGGGCGTGGACGTCGTCCTCGAGTGCGCCGGCGTGCCGGCGACCGTGGCCATGGGCCTCGGCATGCTCCGCCGTGGCGGACGCTGCGCGGCCGTGGGCATCCCCACCGTGGGCGTGGAGATCGCCATGCAGCGCCTGGTCCTCGACGAGCTCGAGCTCGTCGGCTGCCGGGCGACCGCGGGTGAGATGCGCCGGGTCATGCCCCTCGTGGAGCAGGGCCGGATCCGTGTCGACGAGGTGACCACCCACCACTTCCCGCTGTCCGAGTATCCCGCCGCCCTGGCGACCTTCAACGACCCGACCAGCGGGGCGATCAAGATCATCGTCGAGCCATAGTCGCCCGACCGCAGGCTCGATCCAGGAGAACCCAGATCCAGTGTCCTACGTCTACGCCTACGATCACCACCACGACCTCGACCCGGCCGCCATCACGCTGCTCCTGGGCGGCAAGGCCGCGAACATCGCGACGATGGCCGTCGACCTCGGCCTGCCGGTGCCGCCCGCGTTCACCATCACGACCGAGGCCTGCAAGGCCTACCTGGCGTCGGGCTGGCCGGACGGCCTCGACGAGGAGCTGCGCGCCTCCATGGCCGTGCTCGAGGCGGCGGTCGGCCGGCGGTTCGGCGACACGGCCGACCCGCTGCTGGTGAGCGTCCGGTCCGGGGCCCCCCGGTCGATGCCCGGGATGATGGACACGATCCTCAACCTGGGCCTCAACCGTGACACCGAGGCCGGCCTGGCGGCCGTCTCGGGCGACCCCGGGTTTGCCCGCAACTGCCACGATCGATTCCACGCGATCTACCGCGACGTCGTCGGCGTGGACGAGGTGCCGGTCGATCCGTGGGCGCAGCTGCGGGGCGCGATCGAGGCCGTGTTCCGGTCGTGGAACTCGCCCCGGGCGAAGGCCTATCGCCAGCACGAGGGGATCAGCGACGACCTGGGCACCGGCGTGACCGTCCAGGCGATGGTGTTCGGCAACCGGGGCGCGGACTCCGGGACCGGTGTGCTGTTCACCCGCAACCCGGCGACCGGCGAGGACATGCTGTACGGCGACGTGATGTTCGACGCCCAGGGCGAGGACGTCGTGGCCGGGACCCACGCGACCGAGCCGATCGCATGCCTCGACGACCAGCTGCCCGAGGTGGCGGCGGAGCTGCGCCGCTACGCCGCCCTCCTCGAGCACCACTACCGCGACTGCTGCGACATCGAGTTCACGATCGAGCGGGGCCGGCTGTGGATGCTCCAGGTCCGGATCGGCAAGCGCACCCCGCAGGCTGCCGTGCGGATGGCCCACGAGATGGCCGAGGACCCGGATTTCCCGCTCACCCGCGAGGAGGCGGTGCGCCGGGTGGCCACGATCCTGGCCAATCCGCCGACCACGGTGAGCGAGCGCTCCGACGCCGGAGCCGTCCTCGCCACCGGCCTGCCGGCCTCGCCCGGCGTCGCCTGCGGCGAGATCTGCCTCACGCCCGAGGAGGCGGTGGCAATCGCCGACGCCGGCCGGGATGCGCTCCTCGTCCGCGCCGAGACCTCGCCCGACGACGTCCACGGCATGTCCCGGAGCCGGGGCATCCTGACCACGACCGGCGGCTTCGCCTCGCACGCGGCGGTGGTCGCTCGCGGCTGGGGGATCCCGGCCGTGGTCGGCGCCTCGGGTGTGTCGATCGGCGACGGAGCCGTCACCATGGGCGGTCGGACGCTGCCGGCGGGGACGCTGATCACGATCGACGGGGCGACCGGCGAGGTGTTCGAGGGCATGGCGGCGGGCGTGGCCACGGTCGTGCCCGAGGCGAAGACGCTGGCCGGCTGGGCGCGCGAGCTGGGCATCGAGCTGGCGGGCGCGGAGACCGCGACGGAGGAGACGACCATGACCGAGCAGGCCTCGGGCACCCGCGACGGTGCCGCCAGGGAGCTCGCGGTGCGCGGGCTGGCGATCAAGGGCTACTGCGACGCCGCAGGCATGGCCCATGCGCTGGGGTGCAGCGTCGAGGAGGCCGCGGCGCTCCTCGACTGGCTCGTCGCGGACGGCCTCGCGGAGCGTGCCGCGGGCTCGTTCCGGCTGACCGCCGACGGCAAGGCGGTGGGGGCGGAACGGATTGCCGACGACCGGACGGCCTGGGGCGCCGAGGCGGCCGGGGCCGCGCTGGAGGCGTTCGTGGCGCTCGACCAGCGCATGAAGCAGATCGTCACGTCGTGGCAGATGAAGAGCGAAGGCGAGCTCAACGACCACGCCGACGCGGCCTACGAC
Organism: uncultured Chloroflexia bacterium; assembly: GCA_963700555.1. Taxonomy (GTDB): domain Bacteria; phylum Chloroflexota; class Limnocylindria; order Limnocylindrales; family CSP1-4; genus CAIXZV01. Next base: position 267,401 of record CAVOXZ010000008.1, on the reverse strand, counting down.
GCCGCCGTGCTCGCCGGCCTGGCCGAGCTCCACGTCGACGTCGACGCGTGGCTCGGCCCCCTGGTCGCCGGTCTGCCACGGCTCGCGCGCTACGGCGAGCGGCTGGCTGCCGCCGCCGCGGCGGCGGCAGCGGGCGACGGCAAGTTCATCGCGTCGCCGCGGGTGGACAGCTACCACGGGATCTGGTTCGAGCTCCACGAGGACCTGATCCTGCTCGCGGGCCGCACCCGCGCCGACGAGGTCGCTGCGGGTCGTGCATGAGCCGGCGATTGGAGTCATCGCGTGAGCCTCGAGCGTCGCCGCATCGTCGTCACCGGGGCGTCCGCCGGGCTGGGGGCGCACACCGTGCGCCTGCTCGCCGCGACGCGGCGCGCACGTCGTCGCCGCGGCGCCGGCGCCTCGACCGGGTGGAGGCGCTGGCCGCCGGAGCTGCGCCGAGCCCCGGGTCGGGTCGTTCGCCTGCGCGCCGACGTCACCTCGGCCGAGGATGCGGGCGGCGGTGGTCACGGCCGCGCGAGGCCGCTGGGCGGGATCGACGTGCTGGTGAACAACGCGGGCGCCGAGGTCCAGGGCGGCCTCGAGCAGCTGCGCCGAGGCGGACCTCGAGGGCATGCTCCGGCCGAACGTGGTCGAGCGTGTTCCTGGTGACCCGCGCGGCGCTGCCGGCGAGCTGCGCGCGAGCCGGGGCATCGTCGTCAACCTCGGGTCGACCGTGGTCGGCCGCCCGCCGCACGATCGGTTCGGCTACGTGGCCGCCAAGGCCGCGGTCGAGGCGATGACCCGCGCGCTCGCCGCCGACCTCGGTCGCGACGGGATCCGCGTCAACTGCATTCGGCCCGGGATCATCCCGTCCGAGCTGCGCGGCACCTCGGAGATCGAGGAGCGTGCCCGGTTCGAGACCGGCCTGCACTTCGGCCGCCAGGCGCTGTCCGCGGTGGGGCAGGGGAGCGACATCGCCGAGGCCGTCGCGTGGCTGGCCGGCGACGGCGGGCGCTGGGTCACGGGCGCGGTCATCGACGTCGACGGCGGCCTGACGCTGGGGCTCGCCGACCCGGTCTGAACGGGCCCGCGCGGCCCGTCGCCGGCCCCCGGGGGGGCGGTCCGATGGGCCTGCGGGTGCCGCTACGGATTGACGAGGATCTTGATCGCGCCGCTCGATCGATCGTTGAAGGTCGCCAGCGCCTCCTCGTAGTCGGCGAGGGCGAAGCGGTGGGTCACCATCTCGCGGACGCGCATCCGGCCCTGCTCGACATGGGGGATCACGCGCCGCATCTCGCCCGCGGACGCCCGCGACCCCACGAGCTCGAGCTCGTCGAGGACCAGGCGCTGCATGGCGATCTCGACGCCGACCGTGGGGATCCCCACGGCCGCGCAGCGTCCGCCCCGGCGCAGCATCTCGAGCGCCGCCTCCACCATCTGCGGCACGCCGGCGCACTCGAGGACGACGTCCACGCCCAGGCCGCCGGTCATCGCCCGAACGGCGCCGACCGGATCGCCGGCGGCCGTGTTGACCGTCTCGAACCCCATCGCGGCGGCCTTCTGGAGGCGTTGGCCGCGGCCCACCACGATCACGCGCGCCGCACCTCGAATGCGAGCCGCGTCGCCGCCGAGCAGGCCGATCGCCCCGGCGCCGGTGATGGCCACGGTGTCGCCCGGGGTGATGTTGCCGCGGTTGGCGACGTGGAGGGCGATCGAGGCCGGGTCGATCAGGGCCCCGTCCTCGAACGTGAGCGTGTCAGGCAAGGCGAAGATCGTCTTGACGCCCTGGACGACGTAGGTTGCGTCGGCTCCCTGCACGCTGTGGCCGTACTGGCGGTGCAGCCCCTCGCGCCCGTAGTTCTCGCACAGGTTGTAGCGGCCCTCGACGCACTCGCGGCACACGCCGCAGGCGTCGTGGCTGGTGCCCGCGACCCGGTCGCCCACCTGCCAGCCGAAGCGCTCGGCGCCGGGACCCAGGGCCGCGATCTCGCCCGCCCACTCGTGCCCCGGGATGAACGGGAACGCGGGCGGCCAGAAGCCCGGGTAGTCGCCCCGGATCAGGTGGGCGTCGGTGCCGCAGATCGACACCGCGCGGACCCGCGCGAGGACCTCGTTGGGTCCGGGCACCGGCACCGGCACCTCCTGGATCTCGAGCCTGCTGGGCTCGAGGACGACGAGGGCCTCCATCGTGGCGGGCAGGCTGGGCATGCAGTGTGACTCCTTCGGCGGGCGCGAGAGGACGTGCGACCCACGTCTGGGACGACGGTCGACCAGGTGGATGCTCGATTATCGATGATCCAAGGTACGCGATGGGACCGCGCGGGTCAACCGGACGGAGACCTCGGGTGCGGCTCGGCGTCCGGGTCGCGGAGGGGGCCCCTGGCGGTCTCCCAGTACTCGTCGACCACGCTGGTGATCTCCACGTCGAGCAGCGCGATCTGCTCGCGGGTGACCTCTCCGTCGGCCACGGCGCGCGGCTCGGCGGGGGCGGAGAAGACCTCGGCATCGCGCAGATCGCCGCTCTCGGGCAGCCTGGCGAGGGTCACCGTCTGGCCACGCCAGGTGTCGAGGTTGATCGCCTGGTTCCCGTGGAACAGGGTGGGCTCGGCCACCGACGTGTGCCCGAACACGACCTGGCGAGCGCCGGCCAGCCGGTAGGGCCGCCAGGGCTCGGCATCGGGGAAGCGCGCCTCGGCCTCGAAGAAGGCCCGTCGGATCCACAGGCGGCGGGAGCTCGCCTCGAACGCGTCGAGGTCCTGCCCGGGAACCGGCCCACCGTGCACCAGGAGCGTGTCGCGCCACCGGGCATACGGGGCGAACCCCCAGAGCGTGCGGCGCAGGTCGGGCACGGCACGGTCGAACGCGGCCGCGATCTCGGCGGCGGGACGGTCGCGCCAGTCGTCCTCGGTGAGGCCCGCCGACAGGAGGGTCGCGGCACCCCCGAAGGTCATGAACGCGCGCTGGATCAACGGCACGCCGTCGAGGCCGCCGAGCACCTGGACCTCGTGGTTGCCCTCGAGCAGGACGACGAGCCCACCCCGGGCCGGAGCCTGCTCCCGGAGCGAGACCAGCCGGCGGACGAGTCCGACGGAATCGGGCCCGCGATCGACCATGTCCCCCGTGATGACAAGGGCCGTCGCGGCAGGTGCGATCCAGCCGTCGCCGCCGTCGGTCAGGCCGGCGGCGGCGAGCAGCCGGTCCGTCGCCGCCAGCTGGCCGTGGAGGTCGGACGCCGCGAAGACGCGGAACTCGTCGGGGACGACGACGGGAGCGATCCGGCCGGGCATCGACCGCCTCAGCGGGGCGGGGCGTCCTTCGCGGGGTACGTCGTCGTCGTGGCCGCCGTGAGCTTGTCGTACAGCGCGCCGGCGTTGCGCTCCTGGATGTACTCCATCATGTACTCCTGCCCGATGTCGACCGGGTACCGCTCGGCGAAGTTGACCCGGGCGATGGTCTCCTCGCGGGTCCAGCCCTTCGCCACCGCGACTGCCACGGCCGCCTTCCACTCGAGCATGAAGGAGCGCTGCGTGGCCAGGTACGCCTTGCCCTGGACGGGTCCGTGCCCGGGGATCACGTGGTCCACGTCGAGCGCGCGGATCCGGTCGAGCGCGATGATCCACTGGTCCACGTCCGAGGTCATCAGCCACGTCGTGCACTCGGAGAAGATCGTGTCGCCGGTGAACACGGCCCGCTCCTCGGGAACGTAGACCGCGACCTGGCCAGGGGTGTGCCCGGGCGTGTGCAGCAGGTGGAACGTCCGGTCACCGACCTTGAGGGTCACGTCGCCCGTGAACACGATGTCGGCCGTGCCCATGTTCTCGTAGTAGGTCTCGCGGTCCGGGACCAGGGCGGCGCCATCCGGGTCGTCCGTGGGCAGCGCCTCGAGGGCGTAGGCGAACGGATCCAGCTCGGGGTACACGGTCATGAACCGCTCGTGGACGCCCTGGTGGTGGATGATCGGGCCCGCGCCCTTGAACCAGTAGTTGCCGAAGATGTGGTCGACGTGGTGCTCGGTGTTGATCACGTACTGGATCGTGCCGTGCTCCTCGACCGCCTTGCGCATCTCGACGGCCTTGGTCGGGAGCTGCGGGGTGTCGATGACGACGGGACCCTTCGACGTGAGCACGAAGCTCGGGTTGCAGCCGCGCACCTTCGTCTCGGCGAAGATGCGGCTCGTGACTTGGTCCATGAGGGCGATGTCCTTCCGGGGCGCTACTGGGTCGCGGTGAGGCCGCCGTCGATGCCGAGGACCTGGCCGGTGACGAAGGCCGCGGCGTCCGAGGCGAGGAACACGACGGGGCCGGTCATGTCGTCGGTGTCGCCGACGCGTCCGAGGGGAATCCGGCTGACGATGCCGGCCTTGAAATCGGGGTCGCCGAGCAGCATCGCGACCTGGGGCGTGTCCACGAAGGTCGGCCGGATGGCGTTGACCCGGATGCCGTGCTTCGCCCACTCGGTCGCCCACTGGCGGGTGAGCGAGCTGATCGCCCCCTTGGCCGCGACGTAGGCCGAGTAGCCGGCGTTGATGCCCAGATCCGCCCGGACCGAGCTGATGTTGACCACCGCGCCGCCGTTGCCGAGCTCGATCATCTTGCGCACGGCCGCCTGGGTCGCGAGCAGCGTGCTGCGCACGTTGAGCTCCATGATCCAGTCCCACGCGTCGCGCGGGTACTCCTGGGCGTCGAACAGCACCTTGCCCGCGCCACCGCCGACGCAGTTGACGATGATGTCCAGCCGCCCGAACCGCTCCACGGTCGCCGCCACGATCCGGTCGCAGTCGGCCTCCGTGGTCACGTCGGCGGCCAGCGCGAGGACGTCCGCGCCGTCCTTGGTGAGGCGCGCGGCGGCCTCGTCGGCGCGCTCCTGCGTCACGTCGACCACGGCCACCTTTGCCCCGGCACCCGCGAGCGCACCCGCGATCGCAGAACCGATGGCCCCGCCGCCGCCCGGGACCAGGGCGACCTTGCCATCGAGCGCGAACCTGTCGAGATAGCCCATCGTGCTCCCTTCCGCAGCGCTCGATCGGCGCCGTCATATCATCGATTATCGAGCATACGGTGAGCAGGGCAGTCGGGTCAACGAACGGCCCGCACGACGGACCGCACGCCGGACGGCGATGATGGCACCGATGACCGCCGCCTACCGAGTCCTCGATCCCACCGGCACGCCGCGTCCGATCGTGGGCCACGTCCCGCACGCGTCGGCAAGGATCCCGGCCGCCGAGCGGGCGTCGTTGCACCTCGACGACGACGCCCTCGCCGCGGAGCTCCTGCGCCTCACCGACGCCCACACGGACCGGCTGTACGGCTGGATCCGGGAGCTCGGCGGCGTGATGCTCGTCAACGGCACCAGCCGGCTCGTGGTGGACCCGGAGCGGTTCCCGGACGACGAGGCCGAGCCGATGGCCGCCGCGGGCCAGGGCGCGGTCTACACCCGGACGACGACCGGCAACCCCCTGCGCGACGCCGGGCCGGAGGAGCGCCGCCGGCTCATGGAGCGCTGGTACTGGCCGTATCACCGCACCCTTGAATCGATCGTCGCCGGGACGCTCGAACGGTTCGGGTCGTGCCTGATCCTCGACGGCCACTCGTTCTCGAGCGTCCCGCTCCCGACCGAGGCCGACCAGGATCCGGACCGTCCCGAGGTCTGCCTGGGCACCGACTCCGTACCACACGCCCGCGACGCTGGTCGAGAGCCTCGCCGGCGCCCTGCGGGGACAGGGGTTCCAGGTGGCGATCGACCGGCCGTTCGCGGGCGCGCTCGTCCCGCTCCGCTGGTACCGCAGGGACCACCGCGTGGCGTCGCTCATGATCGAGGTCCGGCGGAACGTCTACATGGACGAGGCCACCGGGGCGCCCGGCGCGGGGTTCGACGCGGTGACGGCGCGGCTGCGCCAGGCGGGGTCGGGCGTGCTCGGCGACTGATCGCCGGGGCGACGGAGCGTCGTATCCTCGTCGGGTGCCCAACCTCGATGCGGCTACCCGGCGCGTCTCTGTCATCGTGGCCGCGTGGAACGCCGAGTCCACGATCGAGACCGCCATCCGGTCCGTCCTCGAGCAGCGCGATGTCGACCTCGAGTGCGTGGTCGTGGACGATGGCTCGACCGACGGCACCGCGGCTCATCCTCGATGGCCTCGCCGCGCAGGATCAACGCCTCGTCGTGGAGCGACTGGCGGCGAACGGCGGAGTGTCGGCGGCCCGCAACCGCGCCCTGGAGCTGGCGCGCGGTGACTGGCTGACCTTCCTCGACGCCGACGACCGCCTGATCCCCGGGGGTCTCGGGGCGCTCGCGCGGCGCGGCGACGAGACCGATGCTCTCGCCGTCATCGGCCAGCGCATCTCGACGGACGGTGAGCGCACCTGGTTCCCAAAGCTCTACGACCTCCCGGACATCCGCCAGCCGGGGCGCAAGTCGCTCGTGACGCACCCGGACCTCCTCTACTACGTGGGCCCGGTCGGCAAGCTGTTCCATCGCTCCACCACCGCCGGGCTGCGCTTCGAGGGCCGGATGCTGGGCGACCAGCCCTGGGTCGTGCAGGCGCTCGTGCGGGCCGGCGACCGGATCGAGGTCACGGAGGACCTCGTCTACGAGTGGCGGCGTCCGCACCCGGACCACTATGTCGCCACCATCACCAGCGCCCGGGAGCGGTCGGCGACGCTCGGCGCCGAGGCCGTGCGGATGGCGGGCGTCGCGTTCGACGTCGGCTCCGGCGCGTTCGCCGCGGCGTACGAGCCGGCGGTCGCTCGCCGCATGGAGGCCTTCTACCTCCGCCGGCTGCTCCGCGCCGATCTTGCCGCGCAGCTCCACCGCGCCGTGGATCGCCGGGACCCGGACCTGCCGCTCATGCTCCGGGCCCTGACCGGTCTCCTTGAGCACGTGCCGGCGGCGAGCGTGTCGGGAGCCGGCGACGCGGTCCGGACCGAGGTGATCGACCCCCTGGGTCGCCAGCTCTACGAGCTCGCGGTGCCGGCACGGCGGGCGTTCCTCGATCTCGCGGTGGCGGCGGCCCGCATCGATCGCGGGTTGACGCGGAGCCTCCGGACGAGATCAAAGCGTTGGCCTTTGCAGGTTGCCCTGGCGGTTCCCGTCGTCGGGCGCTTGCTCGCGATCGTTGCGCTCGACGCGTGGGGCGTCCTGGGCGGCACCTCACGCTCTGGCGACGCCCGGTGAGCGCGATCGCGGGCGCTTCCGCTCGCTAGGATTGGCGCATGCGACCCGTGCGCGTGCTGACCCTCCCCGAGGCCTACGGAGTGGCCGGAGGTCTGGCGGCAGGCGCCCTGACGGGGATCGTCGCGTACACAGGGCTCACGGCCTGGGAGGCGGTGGCTCCCGTGGCGATCATCGCCGGCGTCGTCGTCGCAACGGGCGTCCGCGGGCGGCAGGGGGCCAGGATCATCGCCCGGCGCCGCGACGAGCAGGCAAGAGCGGCATCACGCGAGCTTGCCGGCCGCCTGGCGGGCCTGGAGAGCCAGCTGCGCGAGGTCGAGGCCGCGGCGTCGTTCTCGGCCATGGACGTGCCCTACCCGCTCCCCCTCGGCGGCTGGGCCCTCGACCACGAGGCGGCAGCGATGCTCGCCCGCGAGGTGGCCACGACCCGCCCGGGCACCGTTGTCGAGCTTGGTTCGGGCGCCTCCACGCTCGTGATCGGTCTCCAGCTGCGGAGGACCGGGAGCGGCCACCTCTACTCCCTGGAGCATGACCCGGTGTATGCGGAGCGCACCCGGCGGCACGTCCGGGCGCTCGACCTGGAGTCTGTGGTCTCGGTCCTCGACGCGCCGCTGGTGCCGCTCACGATCGGCTCCGAGACCTACGCCTGGTACCAGGTGCCCGGCACCGTCGCCGGGCTTGGCCGCGTGGACCTGCTGCTTGTCGATGGGCCGCCGCAGGCCACGGACCGCGAAGGGACGCCGCGCTACCCGGCGCTGCCGGTCTTCAGCGCCCAGCTGCAGCCGGGTTCGGTCGTGATGGCGGACGACGCCGGTCGCGACGCCGAGCAGCGCATGCTCGAGCGGTGGCTGAAGGAACGCCCTGAGATGAGCCGGGAGGTGACGCGCACGCGACACGGGCTCGCCGTCCTCCGGATCCCGCCCGGCTGACACCGCGCACGGGGCCGCAGGCGGTCAGTTCCAGCCGAGTCGCTCGCGCAGGCCGGCCGCGAAGCGGTCCGAGAGCACCGCGGCGTCGTAGCGGCGGGCGGTCTCCCCCGCAGCGGCTCGCCCGGCGGGTGTCGCGATCTCGGGTGCCCTGCGCAGCGCGTCGGCGAGCCGGCCACGGTCGCCGGCCTCGTACGCGATGCCGTTGCGACCGTCGACGAGCTCGGCGAGCCCGCCGCCTGCGGGGACGATCACGGGGAGGTCGAACGACATGGCCAGCATCAGCGCCCCGCTGTTGAGGGACCGCCGGTAGGGCAGGACGGCGACGTCGGCCGCCCGGAGGTAGGTGCCCATCGCGTCGAGGTCGATGCGGCCGGCGTGGACCACGACATCGGCGAGCGTGCCCGCCCGCTGGAGCAGCTCGGCGACCCCCGGTTCGCGAGCGGGCTGGCCGGCGATCAGCAGCCGGCGCGGTCCGTCGCCCCGGGGCAGGTCGCCCCACGCGTCGAGCAGCGCATCGATCCCCTTGTAGGACCGGATGCTGCCGAGAGCCAGGTACACGAGCTCCTTCGGCCCAAGTCGCAGGTCGTGTCGGGCCTGGCCGCGACCGACCGTGTCCGGGTACATCCCGATGTAGTTCGGGTGCGGCACATGGAGGATCCGGTCCTCCGGGAGCTCGAAGTACGGGGCGACCAGGCTTCGCGTCCCCGACGCCATCACGTGGATGACGTCCGCGCGGGCGGCCACCGCTCCCCGGAAGCGGCATTCCTCCTCCTCGAAGCGAGCCGCGTGGGGCAGCAGGTTGTGGACCGTCCATGCGATCCGCCCTCCGGCCTGGTGGAGCGAGTCGAGGAGCTGGAGGAACGCCCGCCCCGAAGCGGCCGCTTCGGCCGCGGTGGTCGCTCGCCCGAGCGGCCGGTTGAGCCAGTGGAGGTGGAGCACCACGCGGTGCCCGTCGGCCGCCAACCGCGCGAGCTCGGCGAACTGCGCTCTCGTCGAGACCGGCACCGGCGCGATGCCCGCTTCCCAGGCTCGCCCGTAGAGCAGGGCCGCGTACGGATTCCCGGGCATGACCGGGTGATAGCCGAGCAGGATGGGAGCCGGGTGGACGGCGCCGAGATCGCGGGCGGCTTCGAGCGCCTGTGCCGTCACGGAGCCGGCGGCACGCGATGGGGCGCGGCGCCCTCCCGCGATCGCCTCTGGACCCCCCGGGCCACCCTCCGATCGATCGTGCCCGTCACGCGTCCGATGCTCCCCACGTGCCGGCGATCGCCGCAGCCGCCGGACCGCGCTGCCGATCCAGCTGGTCACCGCCGATCGCCTCCACGCGGGAGCGTGTCATAGAGACCGAGCAGGGTCCCGACCTGTCGTTCCCACGTGTATTGCTCGTGCCCGACCTCGAGGACGTGGCGGCGGAGGGCGGCCCGGGCGTCGGGCGGCTGGTCGACCAGGGATTGGATCGCCTCGGCGATCGATTCGGGGCTGGTCGGGTCGCAGAGCGCGCCGATGTGGGTGGAGCGGACGATCTCGGCCATGCCCGGCAAGTCGGAGGCGACGACCGGGACGCCTGCCGCGATCGCCTCCCAGAGCTTCTGGGGCGTCGTGAACTCGTGGTTCGTGGAAGTGGGCTGGATGGGCATCAGCATCACGTCGGCCGACGCTGTCCAGGCGAGCAGGTCGCGCGGGGCGACCGCAGGCAGGACGAACACCCGGCCCGCGAACGGCGGCTCCGTGGCGAGCGACCGGAGATGTGCCTCCCAGTTGCCGAACCCGAGCAGCACCAGGACAGCACCGGGAACGTCGAGGATCGCCCGCATCGACTGCTCGATGCCTCGCTGGGAGATGAGCTGGCCCTGGTAGAGGACGATGGCCGTCCCCTCGGGGACGCCGGTCACCGCGCGGATGAGATCCGGGCCGGGATCGGGAGGCGTCCAGTGGTTCGGCGTGTTGAGGATGACCGGGGGACGGGCAACCCGAAGCTGCCCGGCAAGGAGGTCCGAGTACGCATCGTTGACCGTGACCACCTGGTCAACCCGATGGGCCCATCCCCGCTCCAGGCCGGCGAGGAGCGGCCGGATCGGCCATTCGAGGTTCATGAAGTTGCGCGACAGCATGTACACGTCGCGGCTGTCGTAGATGGTCGCCCCGCCGTGTCGTGCGCTGCAGGCGAACCACGGCCGGCAGGCTGCCGGCCCACATGCCGTGCCAGACATCCGCCGGTTCGGCCACGTCCAGCACGGCGCGCGACCAGCCGACCGGCCGCAGCGGGAACATGAGGAGCGTGATCCGCCAGCGCGACAGCATCCGGCGCCATCCCCGAACCTTGCGGAGCGCAACCCGGTACGGCCACGTGACCGGGTTGCCGGTGAACCGGCGGCGGGATGGCGCCGAGGGCCTGGGCAGCACGCTGGGGCTGGACGCCGACGGCTCGATCAGCGACTGTCCCGTGACGGGCGTCCGCATCGCCACCTCGCGCCGGTGGCGGCGAACGAGCCTGCCGATGATCGGGATCGCCTGTCGCGGGTCCGCGTCCACCCGGACCAGCCGATACCCGTCGCGAGCTTCGGTCGTGGCGAGGCCCGGGTACCAGCGCGCATACACGACGACGTCCCAGCCGGCATCCCGCGCGGAATCCGCGATGCGGAACGATCGGGCGTCGAACTCGCCCGACGAGAAGGACAGGATTGCCAGCCGGCGCCGTCGGGGAGCGGCGACCTGCTCGGGCTTCATGGGTTGGTCACTGGGCACCCCGGCCTCGCCCGATGCTCGCGTCAGGCCCTGGACCAGCCTGCGCCCAGGCGCAGGACCTGGCGCTCGCGCGTCGCGCGGCCGCGCGAGGCGTTGACCGTGTCCACGACCAGGCCCGCCTGGTCGAACAGGTGGTCCCACTCGATCGAGCGGTGGGCGGTCACGATCACGAACACGTCCGCCCAGTGGAGCAGCGAGTCCAGCCCGACGCCCTGGTGCACGATCCCGGTGTCATCGCGGAACGATCGCGACGAGCGGGTCGTGGTATCGCAGCTCGGCGCCCCGCTCGGCGAGCAGGGGCAGGATCGCCCCAGCGGGCGAGTTGCGTGGATCCTGGACGTCGGGCTTGAACGCGACGCCGAGCACCCCCACGCGCGACCCCTTGAGCGCCTTGCCGCGGTCGTTGAGCGCCTCGGCCACGAGGTCCACGACGTGGCGCGGCATCGCGAGGTTGATGTCGCCCGCCAGCTCGATGAACCGCTCCGTGAACTCGAACTCGCGCGCGCGCCACGCCAGGTAGTACGGGTCGACCGGGATGCAGTGGCCGCCCACGCCCGGGCCCGGGGTGAAGCGCATGAAGCCGAACGGCTTGGTCGCCGCCGCGTCGATGACCTCCCACACGTCGAGACCCATCCGCTCGCACAGCAGCGCGAGCTGGTTGACGAACGCGATGTTGACGTTGCGGAACGTGTTCTCGAGCAGCTTCGCCATCTCGGCCGCGTCGGGCGACGACATCTCCACGACCCGGTCGTTGACGTGTGGCGAGCAGCGCCGCGGCGCGCTTCGTGCGCGGCCGGCGTGGTGCCGCCGACCAGCCTCGGGACGCCGCGCCCGGAGCTCGCCGGGTCGCCGGGGTTGACGCGTTCCGGAGCGAACGCGAGATCGAAGTCGACGCCGGCCCGGAGGCCGCCCTGCTCGATGACCTCGCGGAACGGCCCGGTGGTCGTCCCCGGGAACGTCGTCGACTGGAGGATCACGAGCTGGCCGGCGCGACAGGCTGTCCCGGACGAGCGCGGCGGCGGCGAGGACCGGGCCGAGGTCCGGGTCCTTGGTGGACGTGATCGGGGTGGGCACGCACACGAACAGCGCATCGGCCTCGCCCAGGCGGGCGTCGGTGGTCGCCACGACCCGGAGGTTGGCGTCGAGAGCGGCGGCCAGGCGCTCGTCGGTGAGGTCGTCGATGGGGGAGTGGCGGGCGTTGAGCTCCTCCACGCGAGACGCAGACGCGTCCACGCCCTCGACCTCGATGCCAGCCTCCGCGAACGCGACCGCGAGCGGCAGGCCGACGTAGCCGAGGCCGATGATCGATACGCGCCGGTCCTGGGTCATGGAAGCTCCGCGATGCGCCCTCGGGCCGGGCGCGGGTGTGGCGCTCGCGATGCTACCGCGACCCGGCCTATCGGGCGGGTCGCCGGTCGGGCGCGCCAACCCGCCACGCGGCGCTGATCGGGAGTTGGGGTGGCCTACGGGGCTCGAACCCGCAACCTTCGGAGCCACAATCCGATGCTCTGCCATTGAGCTAAGGCCACCGTGAGAGCACATCCGGCGCTGGGCGGTCGCCTGAGACCACCGCTGCCACCTTGTCTGCGCCGCGAGAGTGTACCCGACCTCGGGTCGGCGCTTGGCTGTGCCGGGCCGACCGATGGACGGGCTATTGCAGCGCCAGCACGAGATGGCCCACGCTGCCGGCGAAGCCACCGACCTGGACGTAGTACGTCTGGTCGGCGGTCGTGTCGACGGTGATCGCCGCCTGCAGACTGTAGAAGTCGGGCTCGACGAAGACGTCGTCCACGCAGCCGACCTGCTCGAACCCGCCATCGGCCGCCAGGTAGACCCCGATGATCGTGTCGAAGTCACTGCCGGCGGTATCCAGCGTGACCGATCCGCCGGTCCCACTGAAAGCCCACCACGCGGTGTTCGTGATCGGCAGCTCGATGCTCTCGGGGCCGTCCGGCCCGTCGAAGCTGGCTGTGCATGGTGCCTCGGGTTCGGCGGCCGTCCCGCCGGTTCGGACGGAGACGGTCTGCCCTGGCGACAGCGGCAGAGCGCCCGACGGCAGGTCGTTCTTCAAGCGTGGCCCGCCGGGAGTGGTCTGGATCTGCTGGACGTGGACGTCTTGCGCAGCGCAGTTCGCGGCCTGCATCTCGAGGGTCGTGTCGCCGCTCGGAAGACGGAGTTCCAGCGTCCCCGAGACGTCAAGCATCCATCCGTTGGCGATGAACTTGAAGCTGCCAAATCGGTCGTGCTCGTTCACCCGTCCTCCGGTGCGATCGAGCGTCGCGACCGCCGTCGCCGTACCAACCGGATCGCCGGTCTCGTTGTCAAAGATCGCGAACTCCGCATGGAAGGACGAGCTGGTAAAGGTCGATTCGGCGAAGCCGTAGAAGGCGTTGTCTCCCTGCTGCACGTACAGGTCGCTGTACGTGCCGAAGCGGTCACTGCCGGCGAACAGCTCGACGAAGCCGTCCGACGTCTCCCAGCCGCAGGAAAGGGAGACCTGCCGGGAGCCGTAGACGGAAGCGTGCGGATTGGTGCTGGAGTAGGTGACGGTCGAGGTCTGCGCGAAGCAGCCGCCAAGATCGAACGAGTCGTCGGGGCCTGCGAGCAGGGCGACTGCCAGGGTTCCACTGACCGCCAGTGGCTGCGACGAGCCCTCGATCCGACCGATGCGGTTCCCGTCGCGGTACTTGTCGGAGAAGTCTTCCACACCACCATCCGGTGTGAGCGTCGCGCTCAACGTGGCGCTACCGGCAGGGTCGCCGTATGGCGACTCCTCATCGCTCGGTGGGACCACGTAGTCGACGAGGTCGAACGCAACCATGACGGACGTTCCGTCCGAGGTGACGGTCGAATCACCGGTGACGATCGAAGGCGGGTCGTTGACCGGGTCGGCCCCTGGTGCCCAGATGGCAGCGGCGGCGTATGCCCCGAACCGGTCATTGAGTTCAACGTAGAGCGAGACCGATCCCACGGCCCCCGCAAGCCCGTCGCAATACAGGCTGGTCGAGGCATCTGTCTCGGTGGAGGGCCTGTCCGCCAGGGTCGTGGCGGGAATGGTCGCGGCCAGTAGCGTCGCCGCCGCGAGCAGGACAAGGACGCGTCGCATCATCAGCCTCCCCCAAGTGTCCTCAGCCGTCGAGGATGCGCGAAACGCGCGGCCTTCTCTCTCCGGTTGTCACCAGATCATGCGCCGTGTCGGACGTGGTGGGAAGCCCCCATTTTGAGGCCCTTGGCCCGCCTGTGCCATGCCCCACGGACACAGCTGTCGCGCAGGTTGCGGCGCGGGTCAGGGCCGGAAAGCGATCCGCTCCGGTCACCCGGCCCCGACCTCCTCGATGGCCTGGTCCTGAGCCGCATGGAGGGCTTGCCGACGCCCGTCACCGTACCGGACTCCGAGCCGATCTCCGGAGAGCCTCCAGGCCGGGATCGTCAGGCCCCCCGGTACCGGTACCCCGGTCCGGCTCTGCTGGGACCTTTGCGCCGCAGAAACGGCCGCGACCGTGACGCACGATGGGGCGAGCCCCGGCGCCCCGCCGGGTGAGTTGCGAGAACCCGCATCCGCATGCTCCAGCCCACGGCAATCCTGCGCACCGCATCCCCGGCACGCGCACCCGCGGCGCCTGTCGGTCATCGTCGCGCTCGCCGTCGCCCTGTCGTCGTTCGCGGGCCTGGTCGCGGCCCCCACGGCCCGCGCCTGGGACGAGAACGCGTTCAGCTCGGGCTCCGAGTCGCAGCTGATCTCGCTCCAGAACCAGGCCCGCGCCTCGGCCGGCCGCAAGGCGCTCAAGCTCGACACCGCCCTGCGGACGATCGCCCGCTGGCGAAGCAAGGACATGGTCGACCGGGACTACTTCTCGCACACGATTCCCGGGTCCCGGAGCCGACCACAACGTGTTCTGGTACATGCAGTACGAGTACGGCTACTGCTTCAACGTCGCCGGCGAGAACATCGGCAACGCGACCTGGCCGGGCGCCTCGGAGTCGGACGTCACCGCCTACATCTTCAACCTGTTCATGGACTCGTCCGGTCACCGGGCGAACATCCTGGGCAAGGACTGGGACGTGGTCGCGGTGGGGGCGTACCGGACGACGGGTGACCACTACGTCTGGACCGTCCTGTTCGCGGACCGGTGCGGCGGCGGGGGCGGTGCCGATCCCACGCCCAAGCCAACCCCGAAGCCAACCCCGAAATCGACGCCCAAGCCAACCCCGAAGGCCACCCCGAAGCCCACGCCCAGGCCCGAGCGCACGAAGGAGCCGACCCCGGAGCCGGCGAAGACGCCGCGTCCGACCGAGGCGGCCACGCCGACGCCTGCCCCGACCCCGTCGCCCTCGCCGTCGCCCGCGGCGACCCCGGCGCCCGTGCTGCCGGCGCCGACGCCCGATGCAGCCCCGGCCACGACCAGCGCCCCCGGCTGGAACGGAGGCGCCTTCGCGTCGGGCGGCCTGCGCGTCGTGGACACCCCAGGGGAACAGGGGCTCGTGGACTCGATCCTGTTCACGGTGTCCTCCCGGTTCTTCGGGTCCTGATCCACGCCTGGTCCCATGGGGCCCCGGGACCATCGGTCCGCTGACTGCACCAGACCGCACCGCTAGGGTGGAGACCCACCCGCCTCATGAGGCTCGATCTCGCGCATGATCCAGGCACCGATGGCTCCGGCCGCGACGTCCCCGACCCGCGACCCGGGCGTCCCGATCCTCGAGGCGCGCAGCGTCACCCGGCAGTACCGGATGACCGGCGAGACCGTGGAGGCCGTCCGCGGCGTGTCGCTGGCCGTGAAGCCGGGCGAGTTCGTGGCGCTCATGGGCCCATCCGGCTCGGGCAAGTCCACCCTGCTCCAGCTCCTCGGTGGCCTCGACCGGCCGACGTCCGGACAGGTGCTGTTCGAGGGCGAGGACATCAGCCGGCTGTCCGATGACGCCGCGACCCGGCTGCGGCGGGAGCGCACCGGGTTCGTCTTCCAGTCGTTCAACCTGGTGCCGCTGCTGGACGTGGTGGAGAACGTGGGCCTGCCGTTCACCATCGCCGGCCAGGACCCACGACGCGGCGAGCTGGCGGCGCGGGTCCGGGACGCCATCGCCGGCGTGGACCTGGCCGGCAAGGAACGCCACAAGCCCGAGCAGCTCTCGGCCGGCGAGCAGCAGCGAGTGGCCGTGGCGCGCGCGATCGTCACCCGCCCCGCGCTCCTGTTCGCGGACGAGCCAACCGGCAACCTCGACTTCCGGACCGGCAGGGACATCCTCGACGCCCTGTGGCGCACATGCATGACCCGGGGACAGACGATCGTGCTGGTCACCCACGACGCCAAGGCCGCCGCCTATGCGGACCGGGTCCTGGTGGTCGGTGACGGGACCATCCGCGAGGAGATCGTGCTGGGTCGCCGGTCCGACCACGCCGCCACCATGCTCATCACCCGGCTGGCCCAGCTGGGCCTGTAGCGGCAGCCAGACCCGGATGCGCGGCCTCCTCCCGTACGCGTGGCGCGGGCTTGCCGCCCGCCCCACGCGGAGCGTGCTCACGATCCTGGGCGTCTCGATCGGGGTGGCGGTGCTGGTCGCGGCGCTCGCGACCAATGCCGGCCTCGATGCCACGGTCGACCGCACCGTCGCCTCGCTGGTTGGCAGGGCCGACCTGCGGGTCGCCGCGTTCGCCGAGTCCGGCCTGCCGGCCACGGCTCTCGATGCGCTCGATGGCGTGCCCGGCGTGGCCCTGACGGCACCGGCGATCGAGCGCCGGTCGTTCCTGGCGCCGACGCCGGGCGGCCCGTCGCAGACCGCCCCGGTGACGGTGCTCGGGATCGACCCGGACCGTGAGCCCCGCGTGCGGGATCTCGATCTCGCGAGCGGCGAGCCGCTCGCCGGCGCCTGGGACTCGGGAGCGCTGATCACGGAGACGCTGGCCGCGGCCGAGGGGCTCCGCACCGGCTCCCCGGTGAGGATCCTCGGCGCCGGGGCACCCGTCACCGTCACCGTGACCGGGATCCTCGCCGCCGACGGGCCGGCATTGGGGTCGTCGGGCAGGACCGTCATCCTCCCGATCGGAACGGCGCAG
This sequence comes from uncultured Chloroflexia bacterium, assembly GCA_963700555.1. Classification (GTDB taxonomy): domain Bacteria; phylum Chloroflexota; class Limnocylindria; order Limnocylindrales; family CSP1-4; genus CAIXZV01. The sequence continues at coordinate 250,528 of CAVOXZ010000008.1, read as the reverse complement.
CAGCTCCTCCTCGCCGACGGCGATCCGCCGCCCGACGGGCTCACGGGGATCACCCGGATCGACGTCGTTCTCGCCGCAGGTGCGGATGCCGAGGGCGTGGCTGCCGACATCGAACGCGCGCTGGTCGCCGCGCCGTACGTGCTGTCCGTTCCGCGCGACGTCGCGGCGTCGATGCGCGCCTCGACGGCCGACCTGCGCGCGACGCTCGCCCTGCTGGCATCGATCACCCTGTTCGCCGCCGCCTTCCTCGTGCTCAACGCGACCGCCATGACCGTCGTGGAGCGGATCCGGGAGCTGGGCCTCCTCCGCGCCGCCGGCGCGAGCCGGGGGCAGATCGTCCGGATCGTCGAGATCCAGGCGCTCCTGCTGGGGACCGCCGGGTCGCTCCTCGGTGTTGTCCTCGGGACCGGACTCTCGCTCCTCGTGACCGGGTGGCTGCGCGTGGCCGGCAACGTCGCCCTGGACGCCCCGACGCTGTCGCCGCCGGTGCTCCTGGCAGGCCTGCTCGTGGGCGTGATGGTGACCCTCGTGGCAGCGATCGAGCCGGCGCGGCGGGCGGCCTCGGTCAGCCCCGTCACCGCGCTCCGCTCTCGCTCCGACCCGGCGGCCGCCGCCCGCGCCCACGTCCGCTGGCTGGTGGTCGTCATCGCCGTGGTGGGCGCGATCGCGATCGTCGTGCTCCCGGTCGGTGCGGCGTCGTCGACGGGACCCCTGCGGGCCGTCGCGATCTATGCGCTGCTGCTGCTCGGGGTCCTGGTCACGCCGGTGCTGCTCGGCCCTCTCGGGCGTCTCGCGGGTCTGCCGTTCGCCGCCGTGCTGCGCCTCGAGGAGCGCCTCGCGCGTGCGGCGCTCGGTCGCGATCGCTCCCGGACGACCCTGACCGTCGGGTCGCTCGTCGTCGGGCTCGGGATGGTCGTGGCGCTGGGCTCGGTCAGCGCGAACGCGAGGGTCGCGGCGACGGCGTGGCTGGCCGACGTGGTCCCCGGCGACGAGATCCTGACCGCCATCGCGCCCGCCGCGGCCGGCGAGGGTGGCGTCGACGAGCAGCTGCGCGCCATCCCGGGGATCGCGACGGCCACGCCGCTGGCCTCGTTCGATCTCGCGTTCTCGGGGACGCGCCTCGAGGCGACCGCCGTTCGCGGCGCCGACCTTGCGCTCGACGGCCGCCTCACGTTCACCGCCGGCGACCGCGCCACGGCCCTCGCCGCCATCGACCGGGGCGGCGCGGTGATCCTGCCGCAGGCGCGTGCGGAGCAGCTCGGGGTGGGCCTCGGCGACACGCTGCTGGTGAGCGGCGTCGACGGCCCGGTGGAGCTCGTCGTGGCGGGTGTCGTCGCCCGCTCGTTCCCGGGGCAGACGGGAGAGACGGTGCTGGTCGGCTGGGGCGACGCGGAGAACCGCTTCGCCGTGGCCGGCGCGGATGCCTTCGCCGTCCGCTACGCCGTCCGGTGCGCCCGCGGCTCGCGCACGATGCCGTCGCGGAGGTCGCCCGTTCCAGCGGCCCTCACGGTGGCGCCCATCTCGAGCGTCGAGGGCGCGGTCGACGATGCCCTGGACCGGGTCTTCGGCCTGCTGGACGTGCTCGCCTTGCCGCCGTGCTGGTCGCCGGGCTCGGCATCGTCAACACGCTGTTCATGGACACCTGGGAGCGGGTGCGCGAGCTGGGCATGCTGCGGGCCGCGGGCATGAGCCGCTCGCAGGTCTGGCGCAGCGTCGTGGTCGAGGCGGGGATCCTCGGTCTCATCGGGTCGGTCGTCGGGTCCGCGACGGGCCTGGCGGTCGGAGTCCTGCATGGTCGCGACCGCCGGCGGGCGCCTGGACGCCGGGCTTCGCCTGCCGCTGCCCACGATCGCGGTGGCCCTGGTCGCCGGCGTCGTGCTGGCCATGCTCGCGGCCGCGCAGCCCGCGCGGATCGCCGGTCGCCGGTCGATCGTCGCCGCCGTCCGGGGCGAGTAGCGCCGCCCGGCGCGGCCGGTCCGTCGGGCGCAGCGGCCGGCTCTCGTGGGCCATCCGGCGCTGGCCGTCGGGCGTGCCGCCTTGTAGACTCCGCGCGACGCCGGAGCCCAGTCGCCGGCCGACGAGGGAGCGCATGTCCCACGCGATGCCATCGCTGACGAGGGTGCCCGCGGCCGAGAAGGGCCTGACGATCGCGGACTTCCTGGTCCCCGTGCGCGTCGGGGAGACCGCCTCGCCGCGCCTGCGCCACGTCGGGCTGATCGTCGCCGGGGCGCTGCTCATCTTCCTGACCGCCCGGATCTCCTTCGTGCTGCCCGACAACCCCGTGCCGTTCACGATGCAGAACTTCGGCATCCTCGTCGTGGGCGGCGCCCTCGGTCTCCGTCGGGGCAGCGTGGCGGCGATCGTGTACGTCCTGCTGGGCGTCGTCGGCCTGCCGTTCTTTGCCGAGGGCCGGGGCGGGCTGCAGGTGATCTGGGGGGCGACGGGGGGCTACCTCGTCGGGTTCATCGTCGCGGCGGCGCTGGTGGGCCGGCTCGCCGAGCTTGGCTGGGATCGGCGCCTCGGCGGGGCGATCGGCGCCACGGCGCTTGGCACCCTCGTGATCTACGCGATCGGCGTCCCCTGGCTCGCGGTGGTGGTCGGGCTCTCGGCCGGCGACGCGATCGCCACCGGCCTCGTGCCATTCCTCCTCGGCGACATCCTCAAGCTGCTCGCCGCAGCCGTGGTCTTCCCGGCGGCATGGTGGGTGGTCGGGCGCCGGCCCAGCGACCGCTGACGCCCGACCCGGGCCTCTACGGTCCGGGCTCGGAAGCGTGGCGCCTCAACCGCGAGGCCGCGCTGCTCCTCGGCGCCGGTCCGCGTGCGCTGCTGCTCCAGATCGCTCACCCGCTCGTCGCCGAGGGGGTTGACCAGCACTCCGACTTCCGCGCGGACCCGTGGGCTCGCCTTGCCGGCACGCTCCGCTCGTACCTGCGGATCGTGTACGGGACGACGGTCCAGGCGAGGGCCGAGATCCGGCGCCTGAACCGGCTCCACGACGCCGTGGCCGGCCCGGTTCGCGATCCAGCGGCCGCCCGCCTGGGCGGTGCCTACACCGCGCGCGACCCGGAGCTCTCCCTGTGGGTCCACGCGACGCTCGTGGACTCGACCCTGGCCACGGTGGACGCATGGCTCATGCCGCTGTCGCCCCACCGGCGGGCCCGGTTCTATGCGGAGACGCGTCCGGTCGGGCGGCTGTTCGGGATCCCGGAGGCGCTCCTGCCGACCGACATCGACGCCTTCGACGCGTGGATGGCCACGCAGTGGGCGCCCGGCGGACCGGTCCACCCGACGGCGACGTCGCGCGACCTCGCCGCGGCGATCCTCCGGCCGCCACTCGCCCCGGTCGTGGCCAGCGGGCCGCTCGCGGCGCGCCTGGGTGCGGTCGCGGACCCGCTGGTAGCCATCCTGCGACGTGTCCCGCCCGGGGCCGCGTCGTGGCTCCTGGTCCCCGCCATCGGCCTGTTGCCGGAATCCCTTCGCCGTGAATACGGGTTCACCTGGGGATCCCGGGAGCGACTGCTCGCCGCCTGGCTGGTGGCCGCATGGCGTGGGTGGCGGCCCCTCGTCCCGGAGCGCTGGCGATGGTTCCCGCAGGCGCTCGCCGCCGACCGCCGCACCCACGATGCCTGAGCCGCCGTCACGCCCGGGTCACGTACGTCAGCGGTGGTGGCGACGCCCGACCCGGCTCGCGCTGCTCGGGCTGGCCGCGCTCCTCGCGGCGTGGTACGTGGTGCCATGGGTACGCCACATCCCTGCCGCCGAGCCCGTCGCCGTGATCGCCCATCGCGGCGCCCCAGCTTCGAGCGGCGCGCCCGAGAACACGCTCGCCGCATTCCGGGCGGCCATCGACGCGGGCGCGGACTGGCTGGAGTTCGACGTCCGGGCAACCCGGGACGGGCGGCTCGTCGTGCTCCACGACGCCACCGTTGACCGGACGACCGACGGGAGCGGGGCGATCGCCGACCTGACGCTGGAGCAGGCACGGGCCCTCGATGCCGGGAACGGCGAGCGGATCCCGACCGTGGACGAGGTCGTGGGCCTGGCCATGGCCGCGGGGGTCCCGATCCTCCCGGAGATCAAGGGCGGCCCGGAGCACCCCGCGATCGCCCCCGCGCTCGTCGACCTGCTCCGCGGGCATGGCTACGTGGACCGGACGGTCGTCCAGGCCTTCGAGGTCGAGACGCTCGTGACCCTGCGGGAGCTGGCGCCCGACCTCCGGACCTGCTGGCTCACCGGGCTGTGGCAGCTCGACCTTGCCAGCCCGCCCGCCGATGCCCGCTACGTGTGCCCGATGGCGGATTTGGTCCTGCTCAACCCGGACATGGTGCGCGCCGCCCATGCGAGCGGTCGCACGGTGTTCGCGTGGTGGACGACGGCGGAAACGGCGATCACCAACACGCTCCTCGTCGGATACGGGGTGGACGGGATCATCGTTGACGACGTGCGGAGCGTGCCAGCGCCTCCGTGAGGGCGGGCGACCCCGCCAGCTGCGGCAGCGGGACCAGCGGTGCAGGTGGTCGCCCCGCGGCCTCGAGCTCCAGCGCGAACCACTCCACGCCGTGCCAGCGCCCCTGCTTCCAGCCGATCGCCTCGAACAGGCCGACCCGCTCGAACCCGAGCGTCTCGTGGAGCCGCACCGAGCCCGGGTTCGGGGGCGTGATCCCGGCGACGGCGAGGTGGGCGCCCTGCAGCCGCAGGATGGCGAGCAGCGCCCTCATCGCGATCCGTCCGATGCCGCGCCGGGTGAACTCGTGGTCGACGTACACGGCGGTCTCGACCGTCCAGTCGTAGGCCGGGCGGTCCCGGTGGCGCGTGCCGTACGCGTAGCCGCGCACGATGCCATCGAGCCTCGACCACGACCCACGGCGTCCGCTCGATCGTGCGGACGATCCGGTCGCTCATCCCGGCGGCGTCGGGGGGCACCAGCTCGAACGAGATCGAGGTTCCGGTCACGTACGGCGCGTAGATCGCCGCGCAGGCGGCGCCGTCGTCGGGGGTCGCGAGACGGGCGCGGACCGAGGCGGGCCGGGACGAGCGACGGGCATGGAGCTGCGCTCGTTCAGTAGAGGGAGGGGAAGCGCGGCTTCCAGCGTGTCCCGAGGTCGAGCGGCGTCGCGTCGTCGAGGGCATCGAGGAGCGTCCGGGTGTGGACCAGGGCCCAGCGGTTGTCGGCCAGGTAGGTGCGGAGCGTCGCGAAGAACGTCTTCGTGCCCAGGCGCTGGCGGGCCCGGTCCAGCAGGTTCCCGCCCTGGATGTAGACCCGCTCGTAGTAGCAGCTGCCGGAGTAGTCGTAGATCGAGCCGTCCAGCGTCCCCTTGGTACAGCGCGAGCCGCGCCGCGTGTCGGTCAGGTAGCGCGCCACCATGTCCGTGACCGCCTCGTCAGCGAACGGCTCCCGGGCCTGGTCGTTGCCGACGATGCCGTAGAACCACTGGTGGGCGACCTCGTGCATCAGGAGGTAGCGCAGGTTCGACGGGGCGACGCCGGCCGGGATCCAGACGATCCCCGGGCCCTCCATGCCCAGCCCGCCCGAGGACTGGACGATGCGGAGGATGCGCCACGGGTAGGGCCCGAGCCGCTTCTCGAGCTTGCGCACCGCGGTCTCGGTGGCGTCCAGGATGGCTGCTCGCCGGCTGGCCGGGACGGGTGTGGACGCGGATCTGCGTGTCGCCGACCGTCGCGCTTCGCCGTCCGATAGTCGGCGGCGGCGTTGACCACGATGTCCCGCACGTTGGAGAAGGCCCAGGTCGTGACCAGGCGGTCGTCGGAGATCGACGTGCGCGTGCCGTTGGCGACGACCTTGACCGGCTGGTCGGTGCGCAGTCGGAGGGTGGCGCTCGGGCTCACGGGGGTCACGAACGGGTCGCCGATGTTGGGCCGGTCGAACCGGGTGGTCCGGCTGATCCAGGGACCCAGCGGTACATCGACGTGACGCCGTTCGCGCGCGTGAACAGCCAGGTGGAGCCGGACGTCGTTGACCGGAGCGTGGCCCGGAACTGGACGACGATCACGGCGGTCGCTCCGGCCGGCAGGACGCCGCCGAGGGGCACGGTGATCGTCTGGTCGGCGAGCCGCGGGGTGACGCCGACACCGTCCACGGTGACGTCGCGCAGGACAGGCGCCCGAGCGGGCCCATCACGGTGTTGAGCCGGACGCGGTCCACGCCGGCGCCCGAGTCGTTGCGGGCGGTGATCGTGACCCTGCCGGCCAGCCGCCGGTCGCTTGAGCGTGAGGTGGGCCGCCACGGCGTAGGTCGCGGACATCCGGATCGAGCCCCGGTGCACGGCGCCGGGGACGATCTCCGAGGCGGGCGCCGCCGGCGCCGGTCCCGACTCGATCGGGGTCGCCGCCCGGACCGGGGCGGCCGACCCCAACGCCGCGACGCAGCCCGCAAGCGCCAGCGCGGCCAGCCCGTGGAGTGCGTGCCGATCCATCGATCCGAGCATGGGCGGAATCGTACCCCCGGAGCATGGATACTTGGCCGATGGACCGCCCCTCCGTCAGCCAACCCGGCCACCGACCCTGGCCCGCGCGGCGACGGCCCCGGCCTGCTGCGTGCCATCGAGGCTCGCCTGCCGGATGTGCGCCTGTTCACCGAGGCGTCCGACCGCGAGTCGTACCGGCGTGACGAGACCGCCTACTACCGCGCGGGACTGCCGCTCGCCGTCGCCCTGCCCACCACCACCGCACAGGTCGCCACCCTGGTCGCCCTGTGCGGCGAGTTCGACGTGCCGATCGTCCCGCGCGGCGCGGGCACCGGCCTGTCCGGGGCGGCAGCCGGGATCGAGGGCGCCCTCACGATCGCCTTCACGCGCATGAACCGGGTGCTCGAGATCGACGCCGGGAACCTCATCGTCACCACGCAGCCCGGGGTGGTCAACGCCGACCTCAAGGCCGCGGTGGCGGCGCAGGGCCTGTTCTACGCGCCCGATCCGGCCTCGTACGAGACCTGCACGATCGGCGGCAACCTCGGCACCAACGCCGGCGGGCTGTGCTGCGTCAAGTACGGCGTCACCCGCGACGCCGTGCTGGGCCTCGAGGTCGTGATGGCCGACGCGACGGTCCTGCGCCTCGGTGGCAAGAACGTGAAGGACGTGGCCGGGCTACGGGCTGATCCCGCTGCTGGTCGGGTCGCAGGGGACGCTCGCGCTGGTCACCGAGGCGACGCTCCGGCTGCTGCCGGCCCCGCCGCCGCGGTCCACCCTGATCGCGTTCTTCCCCTCGCTCGAGGCGGCGGGCGATGCCGTTGCCGGGCTCACCGCTGCCGGCCTGCGCCCGGTGACCCTGGAGCTGATGGACCGGACGACGATCCGGGCCGTCGACGATGTCCACCGGCTCGGACTGGACCGTGACGCAGCGGCGATGCTGCTCGTCGAGTCCGACCTTCCCGCGGGCGGCGCCGAGGCGGAGGTCGCGGCTGCGGTCGCCGTCTGCGAGGCGGCCGGCGCGACGAGCGTGTTCCGGGCCCAGGACGCGCAGGAGGCGGAGTGGCTGCGCCAGGGCCGGCGGCTCGCCTACCGGGCGCTCGAGGACCTCGGGGTCGCCCGGATGGAGGACGTCGGCGTGCCGCGGAGCCGGGTGCCCGAGCTGCTGCGCTGAGATCGGTGCGATCGGGGAGCGGCACGGGCTGGTGATCGGGACGTTCGGTCACGCCGGTGACGGGAACCTGCACCCGACCTTCGTCCTCGACCGCGCCGAGGGAGATGCCGCCGTGGTGCGCCTCGACGCGGCGCGTGCCGACCTGTACGAGGCAGCCCTCGCGCTGGGCGGCACGGTCACCGGCGAGCACGGGATCGGGGCGGCGCGTCGTGACTGGCTGGTCCGCCAGCAGGGCGAGGACGCCGTGGCGGTGATGCGGGCGATCAAGGTCGCGCTCGATCCTCGCAACCTCCTGAACCCGGGGCGGATGCTGGAGGCCTGAGCCTCGGCCGGGCCGGGCGACTGCGCCGGCGATCACCCGTCCGTTCGGCCCGGGCCGACGAGCCCCCGTCCTGCCCTGCTCCGGCCCCCCGAAATCGGGGCCCAAGGGCCCTCCCGCATGCCGGCGGCGCGCCCCACGATCCCTGCAAGCACCACGGGAGTGACGATGAGCGACACGCGCGTGCTCGTCGCGTTCGCCAGCCAGGCGGGCTCGACGGCCGGGATCGCGACGACGATCGCCGGCGTGCTGCGCCGCTCGGGCCTCGCCGTCGGACTGCCGTGTCGCCTCCGAGGTCGCGCGACCTTGCCCCGTATGCGGCCGTCGTGCTCGGCAGCGGCGTGTTCGTGCCGCGCCGCCGGTCGGACGGCGGCGGGTTCCTGGTGCGCCATGCGCGGGCGCTCGAAGGCCGCCCGCTGTGGCTCTTCTCGGCCGGCCCGATCGGCCGCGGTCCGTGTGCAGCCGGAGTCGCCACCGTCGGATGCCGGCGAGTGCAGCGTCGGCGCCGTCGCCCGCGCCGTCGGGGCCCGGGGGTCGGCGGTGTTCGGGCCGATCGGTCTGCGTGCCGACGCGGACCCGATCGAGCAGATGGGCCCCGTCAATGTCCAGCGGGTCCGCGCATGGGCGGCTGAGATCGCCGTCGGGCTGCGGGCGTCGGTGGATCCGCCAGGCCGCGTCCGCAGCCGAGGCGACGGCGGCCCGCGGGCCGAACCCGGCCCGCCGCGACCGCCCACGTTCGCGTCGCGTCCTGACCCGCTCCTCGGCGACTTCGCCGGTGCCCTCGACACCGGAGTGACAGCCTAGGTGGCACGGGCGTCGTCCACGCTGCCCCCATGGAAGCCCGAATCCTCACGCTGCAGACCCCGACCGGCACGCCGGCGCGGCAGCCCGCTGCCGGTCCATCCGTGCGAGTCCACGGCGACCGGATCCTCGTCGAGCGTCTCATCCTCACCGACGGCGCGCTCGCGGCCGCGCTCGCCGAGCGTGACGACGCGGAACGCCCCGCGATCGTGGAGCGTGCGCTCCGGATCGGCCTGCTGGCGCTCCAGGATGCCGCGACCTCGATGGACACCGATGTCGTCCGTCGCGAGTTCGAGAAGCTGATCGCCCAGACGACGGCAGCCAACGAGCAGGCCGCCCGGGCCGTGGAGGACGTGCTGCGGGCCAACTTCGCCGATGGCGATGGTCGCCTGCCGCGCACCCTCGAGCGGTTCCTCGGCAACCGTGGCGCCCTCGCCACGTTCGTCAACGAGCTGTTCGACGAGACCAAGCGGGACTCGGCGATCGGCCGGATGCGGATGCTGCTCGGCACCTACTTCGACGGTGACGCCTCCAAGCTCGCCCAGCTCCTGGACCCGACCCGTCTCGGCTCGCCGCTCCACCAGTTCCGCCAGGAGATCAGCGAGGGGTTCCGCGGCGTCCATGAGCGCCTCACCGCCATCGAGGCGGCGAGTCGGGCGCGCGCGGACGAGCGCTCGCGGTCCGCGGCCAAGGGCGGCGACTTCGAGGACCTGCTCGAGGGGATGCTCGGGGAGCTGGCGCGGGGCGCCGGCGACCTGGTGGATCGGACCGGCACCGAGACGGGCGCGCTCGTGGGCAGCAAGAAGGGCGACTTCGTGGTGACGCTGGATCCGAGAGCTCACCCGCGGCGCGGACATCCGGCTGGTGGTCGAGGCCAAGGATCGGACGATGTCGCCGCGCGCCATGCGCGACGAGCTCCGCGAGGCGCGCGAGAACCGGGGCGCGACGGTCGCGATCGCGGCGTGGAGCACCCGCCATGCACCGACCGGCATCGCGCCGTTCACCGTGGTCGGCGAGGATGTCCACGTCGTGGTGGACCCCGATGCGCCGGACCCCGCGTACCTCGAGGCGGCGGTGAGGCTCGCCCGGCTGCTGGCGCTGGTGAAGCTGGGCGACCGCGAGGTGGAGGTGGACGCGACGGCGATCGGCAAGGCGCTGACCGGGGTCAAGGAGCAGCTCGAGGCCATCCGTGGCCTGAAGACCCAGCTGACGTCCATGGCCACGGTGAGCCGGGCCGTGTCGGACGGGCTGGATGCCATGCGGGCCGGGATCCTCGCTCGCGTCACGGAGGCAGAGGCCGAGCTGCGGCTGGGCGGCAGCGCCCCGGCCTGAGCCCGCAGGAACACCCGGGCTGGTGCCGACAGGACCACTGGGCCATACTCTCCGGGTTCACGGGGAGGCACCCTGTGTGACGATCGGGGGAGGCGCCAGCGTCCTCCGTGATCGGCGCCAGCGAAACCCGGAGGCCTCATGCGACGTGCGACGCCCCTCGCCCTCGCGCTCCTGCTCGCGTTCAGCGCGGGCTCCGCCGACCCCTTCCCAGCCGCCGCTGCGCCCAGTCCGGCAGCCGCCGAGGCGCTCGCGGCCGCCGAGGATGCGGCGAACATGGCGCCGCTCACCGCGGACGGGCGGTACATCGTGATGCTCAAGGACGGCAAGGGCGTGGCCGCGGTCAAGGGACGTGCCGGCCGACTGGGCGTCAAGGCGGACCGGACCTTCCGCAACGCGGTTCGCGGCTTCTCCGCCAGGCTCACCCCGGGCCAGCTGGCCGCGCTCCGCCTCGACCCGGACGTCGACAGCGTCGTTCCCGACCAGGTCATCTCGATCGCCGGCCAGTCCATCCCCACCGGGGTCCGCCGGGTCGGCGGCAAGGACAGCCTGGTCGCGGGCATCAACGGCGCGGACCCGCAGGTCGATGCCGATGTCGCGATCGTGGACACCGGGATCGGCGGTCGCACCACGAAGGCCCACGAGGACCTCAACATCGTCGGTGGAATCTCGTGCTCGACCGAGAATCCCAACAGCTGGGGCGACCCGAACGGCCACGGCACCCACGTCGCGGGGACCGTCGGCGCGCTCGACAACGGCATCGGCGTGGTGGGCGTCGCGCCGGGGGTGCGCCTGTGGTCGGTCCGGATCCTGGACTCAGCCGGCAACGGCCTGATCTCGTGGTACGTGTGCGGCCTTGACTGGATCGCCGCCCAGCGCGACCCCGACGACCCCAACCGACCGCTGATCGAGGCGGTGAACATGTCGGTCGCCCGGGCCGGGGAGGACGACGGCAACTGCGGCTACACGAACAAGGACCTGATGCACCGGGCCATCTGCCGGCTGGTCGACGTCGGGCGTCACGGTGGTGGCGGCAGCCGGGAACAACAGCTTCAACGCCAAGAAGCTCAAGCCGGCCAGCTACGACGAGGTCATCACGGTCTCGGCCCTCGCCGACACGGACGGCAAGCCTGGCGGCCTCGGCGGTCCGCTCTGCTGGTCGTGGGGCAGCTACGACGTCGACGACACGTTCGCCGACTTCTCCAACTACGGCCGCGACGTGGACCTCATCGCGCCCGGCAAGTGCATCTTCTCCACGCTGCCCGGGAATGCGTACGGCTACATCTCGGGCACGTCGATGGCCGCACCCCACGTGACCGGGGCGGCTGCGCTCTACCGCGCCTCGCGCCCGGATGCGACGCCGGCCGAGACCCGCGCCGCCCTGATCGCCGCCGGCACGTTCGACTGGAACCTGGCCTCCGACCCGGACACGCGGCACGAGCCGCTCCTCGACGTGTCCCATATCGTCGCGCTCGGCGACTTCACGGTCGACGCGACCCCCGGCACCTCCCGTTCCGCCCTGGTGGACGAGGCCGGCGGGACCCTCCGCCTGCCGATCGAGCTGTTCCGCGCCGAGGACTTCCCGGACCCCGTGACCCTCGACGTCACGGCCGACGACCCGCTCACGGTGACGGTGGCGGACCGGCGCCTCAGCGGCGCGGACGAGGCCACGACCACGATGGACGTCACCGTCCCGGCCTCGACCCCGAGCGGCACGTACGTGGTCACGGTGACGGCGTCCGACGGCACCCGCGAGCGCTCGTCCGAGTTCCCCGTGACCGTGGACAGCACGAGCCCGGTCGCCGCGGCGCCCGCCATCACGATCCGGTCCGGCGGCGTCCTCCGTGACGGCGTGGCGACCCTCGCGACGTGGTTGCCGGCGACGGACCCCGGCGGCTCGATCACCCGGTACCAGGTCCGTTGGCGGGTCGACGGCAGCCTGGGCTCGTCCATCGACCTCGGCCCGTCCGGCCGGTCGGTCGAGCGTCGAATGGCTCCGGGTCACACGTACGCGCTGCGGGTCCGGGCGCGAGACCTGGCCGGGAACTGGAGCGCATGGGTCGAGAGCGACGAGGCGGCGCCCGTCCTGTCGCAGGACACCAGCCCGTCACTCGTGCGGACCGGCACCTGGAAGCGCGTGAGTCCGACCTGGGCGTCGGGTGGCACGGTGCTCAAGAGCAAGGTGAAGGGGTCCTCGGTCACCCGGTCGTTCACCGGGCGGGCCATCGCCTGGATCGGGGTCAAGGGCGCGAAGCGGGGGCGGGCGAACGTGTACGTCGACGGCGTCCTCGTCGCCACCGTGGATCTCAAGCGGGCTTCCGTCCTGCGCCAGGCCGTGGTCTGGGCGACCTCCTGGACAGCCTCCGGCACCCACGAGATCCGGGTCAAGGTTCGCGGGACCAAGCACCGCCACCGCGTGGACGTCGACGCGTTCGTCATCGTTCGCTGACCCCGGCATCGCTGGTCCCCGTGGGCCGGGCTCCCGCGGGAGCGGTTTGCCACCGAGTGGTAGAGTCACCGTCCCGGATCGGCAGGCGGGCCGGGAACCCGCCGGAGCCCGAGACCGCACGAGACGGAGCACTGCCCGTGGCACGCTCGATGTGGAAGGGGGCCATCCAGTTTGGCCTCGTCACCATCCCCGTGAAGCTCTACACCGCGACCGAGTCCGACTACGCGATCCGCTTCAACATGCTCCACGAGACCGACCTGTCGCGGATCCAGATGAAGGTCTGGTGCCCGGAGGATGAGAAGGTCATCTCGCGCGGGGAGACCGTCAAGGGCTACGAGTACGCGCCGGACCAGTACGTGGTGATCACCGACGAGGACCTCGAGAAGGTCCCGCTCAAGACCATCCGCTCGATCGAGATCGAGCAGTTCACCCCCCGCGACGACGCCACCCGGCAGCACGCCCAGTTCACCCGGCAGGCGTACTACATCGAGCCCGACAAGATCGGCCGCAAGGCCTTCTTCCTCCTGCGCCAGGTGCTTGCCGACAAGGGCCTCACGGCGATCTGCAAGGTCGTGATCCGCGACCGGGAGGCGCTCGCGGCGCTGGACCCGTTCGAGAGCACGATGCTGCTCACCACGCTCCACTGGCCGGACGAGATCCGCTCGGCCGCCGACCTTGACCTGCCCGACGAGACGTTCGAGTTCAAGCCTGCCGAGCTCGCGATGGCGGAGCAGCTGGTCGAGGCGATGACGGACGCGTTCGACCCGGGGCGGTACAAGGACGAGTACCGCGAGGCCCTCATGTCGGTCATCCAGGCCAAGATCGACGGGGTCGAGGTCGCCGAGCCCGAGCCGGTCGCCGAGAGCGCCAACCTGGTCGACCTGATGAAGCTCCTCCAGGCGAGCGTGAAGGCCGCGACCGACGAGAAGACGAAGGGGGCCACGGCTCCGGTCTCGGTCGCGGACGCCAAGAAGCAGCGCGCCGCGCGCTCGGCGTCGCGCAAGGCGGCGCCGGCCGCTGCGAAGGCCGCGCAGGACGAGGCCGAGCCCGAGACCAGACCGGCCCGGCGCCGCAAGAGCGCCTGAGGCGAGGGGTCCGCTCACCGCCGGGCCACACCCACGCCGCCGATCGCGCTGACCGCCGCCACCCGCATACTCCGCCCATGCCGCTCGAGGAGTACCGGCGCAAGCGCGACTTCGCCAAGACCCCGGAGCCCGCTCCGGGCGCCCCCGCCGCGCCCGCCGGCGAGCCGCCCGGGTCCCGTCGCCGGTTCGTCGTCCAGCGACACCGCGCCACCCGTCTCCACTACGACCTGCGGCTCGAGATCGACGGCGTGCTCGTCTCGTGGGCGGTTCCCAAGGGGCCGACGCAGGACCCGGCGACGAGGCGGATGGCCGTCCACGTGGAGGACCACCCCCTCGAGTACTTCGACTTCGAGGGCGTGATCCCGGCCCGCCAGTACGGGGCCGGCGACGTCATCGTGTGGGACTGGGGGACCTGGGAGCCGGAGAAGGAGACGCCGGACCCGGGGCCGGCGGTCGAGGCCGGCGAGCTCAAGTTCCGTGGCCCACGGGACGAAGATGAAGGGACGCTTCACGATCGTGCGGACCAGCCGCCGTCCCGGTACGGCGCCCCGGACCGCCTTCGAGGACGACGAGGGCGAGCAGTGGCTGCTGATCAAGAAGCGCGATGCGGACGCCGTGACCGGCTGGGATGCCGAGGACCATCCCGCGAGCGTCAGGTCCGGCCGGACCAACGACGAGGTCAAGGCGAACGTGCCCGCGATCTGGGTCAGCGAGGCCCCGGCAGCGACCGCGGAGATCGACCTCACCGGCGCCCGCGAGGCCCCCATGCCCCGCTACCTGGAGCCGATGAAGGCGACGCTGGCCAGCAAGGCCGTTCCGCGACGAGGACTGGCTGTTCGAGGTCAAGTGGGACGGGTATCGCGTCGAGGCCGTCATCCGCGACGGGAAGGTCAGCCTGTTCACGCGCAACGGCCATGACGCCGAGACGTACTTCCCGCGCCTGCTCTCGCCGCCCTCGTGGATCGAGGCGCGCGAGGCCATCGTCGACGGCGAGGTGGTGGCCCTCGACGACGAGGGCCGGCCGGACTTCAGCCTGCTCCAGGAGCGGATCAGCGCCGGCCGGTCGGGACAGCCGGTCCCGCTCGTGTTCCAGGCCTTCGACCTGCTCCACCTCGACGGCCGCTCGCTGCTTGATGTCCCGCTGGAGCAGCGCAAGCGGCTCCTCGAGCTGGTGATCACGCCCACGGCCCGGGTGCAGGTCGCGCCGGCGATCGAGACCGAGGGCATCGCCTTCTTCGAGGCGGTCCGGACGCAGGGCCTCGAGGGCATCGTGGCCAAGCACCGCCGGAGCCGGTACGAGCCCGGTCGCCGTGCCTCGACCTGGCTCAAGATCAAGGCCCGGCCGGAGCAGGAGCTCGTGGTCGGCGGCTGGACGCCGGGGGCGGGGAGCGCCAAGGAGCTCGGCGCGCTGGTGGTCGGCGTGTACGAGGGCGAGCGACTCCGGTTCGCCGGCAAGGTCGGGTCGGGCCTCGAGTGGTCGCGCCCGGGCAGCGCTCCGCCAGCAGCTCGACGCCCTCGAGTCCGAGGCCCCGGCCTTCGACCCGGCGCCGCCGCAGGACTACAGGGGCCGCTGGGGCGGCGACCTGGCCGGCGTCCGGTGGACGCGGCCCGAGCTCGTGATCCGCGCCGAGATCGGCGGCTGGACGCGGGACGGCCACGTCCGCCAGACGGCGTACAAGGGCCTCGAGCCGGACCGCGATCCGCGGGACGTGATCCGGGAGCGCGCGGTGGACCCCGGGCGCGCCGCTGGCGACGGGCAGGGTCTGGTCCCGTTGCCACCGGCCGGCGCAACCCCGGAGGTCGTCCCGGGCGGCGGCCGCCAGGACCCGCGGGCTGCGGTCCCCGATCCCTCGTGGCTGGTGAGCGGAGCCGAGCTCGACGCGCTGGGCCAACTCGGGACCGAGGGCCGCTGGCACGTGGCCGGGCAGGAGCTCAAGCTCACCAACCTGGACAAGGTCCTGTTCGGGCCGCGCGACGGCGTCGCCGAGCCGCCCGTCACCAAGCGGGACCTGATCGCGTACTTCGCGCGGATCGCACCGGCGATGCTGCCGCACCTCGCCGGTCGCCCGCTCAACCTGCAGCGGTTCCCCAACGGCGCCGGGGCCCCCGGGTTCTGGCAGAAGGACATCCCGTCATCGGCGCCGGCGTGGCTCACCATCTGGCACGAGACCGGGTTCCGGGAGCGCGAGGACCGGACGCCCAACGACCACCTCGTGGCGGACCGCGCGGCCACGCTGTGCTGGCTGGGCAACCAGGCCGCGTTCGAGATCCATGCCTGGACCTCCACCACCGACGACCCCTGGACCCCGACGTATGCCCTGATCGACATCGATCCCGGGACGGCGACCGGGTGGGACGAGACCCTCGTCCTGGCTCGCCTGTTCCGCACCGCCCTCGACCACCTCGGCATCCGCGCGTACCCGAAGCTGACCGGCAGCCGGGGCATCCAGGCCTGGATCCCGATCGAGCGCGGGCGGTACACCTACGCCGACACGAGTGCCTGGGTCGAGTCGTTGTCGCGGGCGGTCGGCGCCACCGTGCCCGATCTCGTCTCCTGGGAGTGGGCCAAGGCTGAGCGCGGCGGGCGGGCGCGTCTCGACTACACCCAGAATGCCGCGATCAAGACGCTGGTCGCGCCGTACGCCGTCCGGCCGCGCCCGGGGGCGCCCGTGTCCGCGCCGATCCGATGGGAGGAGCTGGACGATCCCGATCTCGCGCCGGACCGCTGGACGGTGGGCAACCTGCCGGATCGCCTCGCCGAGGCCGGCGACCTGTGGGCCGGGCTCCAGGAGGACCGGCAGCTCCTGCCCCCGCTGTAGGCAAGCACCGGGGACCGGCAGGACGAACAGGGTTCCGCTGGGCCCTTGCACCGCCGGCCCGCCGGGCGGACCATCCGACCATGACGCCGATGGCAGGCAGAGAGGGAGTCAACTTCGCCCCCGAGGTCGTGATCCCGATCGTGCTGTTCGCGGTGCTCGTGATCGTCCTCGCGGCGGTGTTCCGCAGCGCGTTGATGGGCACGGTCGACGAGCTCGTGGACCTGTTGCGCACGTATGGGCCGGTGGCCACCAGGCGCGCGCTCGACCATCGGCCGGGTCTCGCCGCCACGCCCTGGATCTGCGACCGCTGCCGGTCCCTCAACACGGTCGCGGCCAGAGCGCTGCTACCACTGCGACGCGAAGCGGGAGGAGCACGAGGCGCCGGTGCCGGGCGATGCCGAGGAGCCGACCGGTCCGAGCGCGGGCCGCACCCAGCGGACGCGCCGGCGCGGCTGAGGCGGGTCGATCGGAACGTCAGCGCCAGGCGCGCGACAACCGGGCGGGCGGGTACGGCTGGCGGAAGAAGCCCAGCAGGGGCTCGCCCGTGCTCTGGGCTCATGGTGATCCGCTCGCGCCACGGTGCCCGGCGATCGTCGCCCGGGGACCCGTCCGGCGCGATCGACACCCGGAGCTCGACATCGTCACGCCCCGGGTGGTTGGGGTCGTAGACGCGGATCACGATCCGTGAACCGTCGGCCTGCCAGGCCCAGGCCAGGACCTGGTGGTTCTGGACGAGCGCCCAGGGCGAGATGCCCGCCACCCGGATGAGCCCGACGACGGAGGGATGGCCGGCGTCGATCTCGGCGCGGATCCGCGGCCACTCGCGCAGGACCGCGTCAACGCGCGGCGGCTCGCGCCGCAGGCACCTCGAAAGCCCGGTGGGCGGGTCGGGCCGGAGCGCCTGGAGGTCGAGGTAGCGGAGAGGCACCCGCAGCCAGTCCAGTGACTGGACCTGCCGGCGGACGAGTGCCTGGAACCGCGGAGAGCCGTTCTCGGGTGGGCTCGCCGAGCCCGCCCGGCGCCGTCACCCCGGCCTCGAACAGGTCCCGCGCCGTCAGCGCCATGCCGCCGCACAGCCCGGTCGACGCATCGCCGATCCCGAACAGGCGGGTGTCGAGAGGTCCGAGGCGGAGCGTTGGTCCCGGCGGGAACGCGTTGGCGAACGGCAGGCCGTGGACCGAGGGCAGGAATCCCGGCGACGGCGCTGCCGGCCACCGACCTGGCCTAGTCCTGGCTGTCGGATCGCGGGGCGGTGACCACCGGGGTGGGTGCCGGCGTGGCCAGCGCGTTGACCGTGACCCGGATCATGGCCGGCTCCCCGCCCAGCGAGGACAGGGGCCCGTGCTCGGGAGCCACGACATCGAGGAGCAGCAGGTAGCTCCCCGCCTCGGCCGGGGCCACGACGTCCAGCACCATCTCCGCGCTGCCGCCGGGCGCCCAGGCATCGCCGGGGAGCGACTGCGACACGGCGGCCGGGACCTCGCTGCCGGTGGTGGACACCCAGGTGGCAACCAGCGACGGCAGCACGATGGCGCTGCCGGCAGGCTCGCCGCCGGTCCCGGTCGGCGCGGCAACAATCGCGTTCCACCGGTGCGAACCCGCGTTGAGCACCTTGACGGCCAGGGCGGCGGCTCCACCGGCCTCCAGGGACAGGTTGACCGGCACGCCGAACGCCACGGCGAACGGCCCGCTGACGTGGACCAGCACCGGCGTGAGCAGCGCCTGGGTGGCCGCGTCGTAGGCGACGCCCTTCGGGCGTGTGCAGCGTCGCGGTCAGCCGGTAGAGGCCCGGCGCCGTCGGATAGCGGACGTCCAGCCGGATGCCTCCCGGCCCCCGGCTCGCCTTCGCCGGCTCCACGACGCTGCCCGCCTGTTCCGCGACCACGAGGTCGATCTCGGGCGCGACGGGCATGGCCGACGGTGACGGTGTCGGGGCCGGCGTTGGTCGTCGGTCCGGGCGCAGCGGGGGATGCACCTGGCCGGAGGAACCGCGCGACGGCATCGGGATCCACGGTGGGGGCAGAGCTCGGGGTCGGCGACGCCCCGGTCGGCACGGGCGTTGGGGCGCTGGGGGTGGGCGCCGGCGGGTCGAGCGGCGCTGCGGACGGTGCCGGCACGACCACCGGCGTCGGGGCCGGGGTCGAGTCGAGCGTGATCGGATCCCAGCGGACGGAAACCTGGATGCCGGCGGGGATCTGCGCGGCCCGCCCCGAAGCCAGCGGCAGCGTGACCCTGGTCGTGGTCCCGGCAAGCGGGAGCGAGGCGAACGACGGCTCGGAGAAGCGGAGCGCCGCCGACGCCAGCGAGGGGACGGCCACCGGGTTGACGATCGTGCCCCTGGCGCCCATGCGCTCCGGCCCGCAGCTCGGCAGCGGTCAGGCCGCGCGACACCAGCGAGCGCGTGTAGCCGCCTGTCGACCGCCGCGGATCCAGGTGGAGCGCATAGCCCGGCGTGCGGGTGCTCGCGGCGACGATCGAGTGACGGCCATCGGCGGTGGGGGAGGCCTCCCAGATGGCCTCGATGCTTCCGCGGTCCCGCAGCAGCGCGCGCACGTAGTAGGCGGGCCCGGCCTCGGCCTCGGCGACGACCGCCGCGGCACCGGCGCGCAGGAAGCCGGCCGCGTAGTTGTCGACGCGCGCGATGGCCTCGGCTCGGGTGCCCTCCGGGAGCCCGGGCTCGGAGTTGCCGCTTGCGTAGCAGAGGTGGCTCAGCACGACCACGGCGCGTTGGTCGCGAGCTGGAGCCGGCCGACCGCCGACTCGCCGAAGTACTGGTGGACGCTGTCGTCGCCCCCATCCACCGGGTTGAGGCCGAAGCCATTCTGGGTCGGCGGGTAGAGCGCGTCCCGGTAGTGGCTGGGGAAGCCGTTGCCGTGGCCCAGGTAGACAACGATCGACGCGCCTTCCGTCGCGCGCTTCACCGCAGGCCATGTGGCATCGGGCGAGTAGACCTTGATGACCTCCGCGCCCGCAGCAGACGGCGACGCTCGCTGCCTCGTCGGCGAGTCGCCGGTAGGCGTCCGTGACCGAGCCCGCCGGGCCGACGATCAGGACGACCCTCGGCACGCGCGCGGCAGCGTGCCACGGGCGCGGGGGCGCCCGTCGCGACAGCGAGCACGGCGAGGAGCGCGATGACGATCGCGCGCGTCCAGCGATCCAGCGATCCGACTCCTTGCGGCGGGCAAGCGCAGACACGGCGGTGCCTGCCTAATCTACGCCCGCGCCACTCCGATGGGAATAGCCGGGCACGCACCACTGAGCGCCGTCACGCGTACCATCGGTGCATGGTCGCACCAGATCCGTCGCCGCCGCGCACCAACCGCCTCGCCGGCGAGACGAGCCCCTACCTGCTCCAGCACGCGCACAACCCGGTCGACTGGTACCCGTGGGGTCCCGAGGCGCTCGGTCGGGCCGTGCGAGCTCGACCGGCCGATCTTCCTGTCGGTGGGCTACGCCGCCTGCCACTGGTGCCACGTGATGGAGCGCGAGTCCTTCGAGGATGCCTCGACGGCCGCCGTGCTCAACGCCCACTTCGTCGCCGATCAAGGTGGACCGCGAGGAGCGCCCCGACATCGACGCGCTCTACATGGGCGCCGTCCAGGCGATCACCGGCCAGGGCGGCTGGCCGATGAGCGTGTTCCTGACCCCCGAGGGCCGGCCGTTCTACGGGGGCACCTACTTCCCGGACGAGCCGCGGCACGGGATGCCGTCGTTCCGCCAGGTGCTCGAGGGCGTGCGCGCCGCCTGGTTCGAGCAGCGGGCAGAGCTGGAGGAGGCCGGCAGCCGCCTCGTGTCCGCGCTGGCGGAGCAGCAGCGCGCGGCGTCGGCCGCGTCGGGCCTGCCGCCGCGCGAGGTGCTCGACGGGGCGCTCACCGCCATCGACGAGGCCTTCGACCCGGTCAACGGCGGCTGGGGCCGGGCCCCCAAGTTCCCGCAGGCGATGACCATCGAGGCGCTGCTGCGGCGGCATGCGGCCGGCGGCCCGGACCGGGCGCTCGAGATCGCCCGGCGCAGCCTGGACGCGATGGCGGCCGGCGGTGTCCGCGACCAGCTCGGCGGTGGCTTCCACCGCTACTCGACCGACGCGCACTGGCTGGTGCCGCACTTCGAGCAGATGCTGTACGACAACGCCCAGCTGGCGCGGGTCTACGTCCATGCGTGGGCGGCCACCGGGGATCCGGCGTACCTCGAGACGTTCAAGGGCGTCCTCGACTACCTGCTGCGCGAGCTGCGGACCCCGGGCGGCGGGTTTGCGGCCAGCCAGG
The DNA here is from genome assembly GCA_963700555.1 of uncultured Chloroflexia bacterium. Taxonomy (GTDB): domain Bacteria; phylum Chloroflexota; class Limnocylindria; order Limnocylindrales; family CSP1-4; genus CAIXZV01. Next base: position 229,862 of record CAVOXZ010000008.1, on the reverse strand, counting down.
ACGCCGACACCGACGGCGAGGAAGGCGCCACGTTCGTCTGGACGGCCGCGGAGATCCGCGAGGTCGCGGGCGAGGACGGGGCGCTGGTCTGCGCGGCGTACGGCGCCACGGACGGCGGGAACTGGGAGGGGCACACGATCCTGTCCCGGATCCGCGATGACGCCGAGCTCGCCGAGCAGTTCCGGCTGTCCGCCGGCGAGGTTGCGGCTCGCCTTGCCCGGGCGCGCGGGCGGCTCCTGGAGCGACGGGCGCAGCGCGTCCAGCCGGCGCGCGACGACAAGGTGCTGGCGGCCTGGAACGGCCTCGCCATCGCGGCCTTCGCCGACGCCGCCCGCGCCCTCGCGGCCGCCGGAATGGACGGGGAGGCCGCACGCTACCGGGAGGCGGCCGTGGCCGCGGCCGACGCGGTGACCGGACGCCCTGCTCGGTGCGGATGGGCGGCTGCGCCGCTCCTGGAAGGATGGGAAGGCCACGGCCGACGGGGTGCTCGAGGACTACGCGAACCTCGCCGACGGGCTGCTCGCGACCTACGAGGCCACCGGCGAGGAGCGCTGGTTCACGATCGGCCAACGGGCTGGCTGAGACCATCCTCGCCCGGTTTGCCGACCCGTCCGGCGGCTTCTTCGACACGGCCGACGACGGGGAGCGGCTGGTGGTGCGGCCGAAGGGCCTCCAGGACAACGCCGTCCCCTCCGGCGGGGCGATGGCCGCGACGGTGCTCCTGCGGCTCGCGGCCCTCACGGGGGAGTCACGGTGCCGCGTGGCGGCCGAGACCGCGCTGGCCACCGTCGGCCCGTATCTCGCCCAGTACCCGACCGCGTTCGCCCAGTGGCTGTCTGCGCTGGAGATGGCCCATGCCGGGCTCACCGAGGTCGCGATCATCGGGGATCGTGCCGCGGCGGAGACCCGCCGGCTGGTGGCCGTTGCCGATCGTGGCTATCACCCGTTCCGGGTCCTGGCGACCGCGGAGCCCGGTGTCGCCTCGGAGGTGCCGCTGCTCGCCGGCCGCTTCGCGCTCCACGGGCGGGCGACGGCGTTCGTGTGCCGCGACTTCGCATGCCGGCAGCCGGTGCACGAGCCGGAGGCGCTGGCGGCGCTGCTGGTCGGGCAATGAACGGGCCGGTCGCGGACTTGGCAGCCGCAGGGCCACGACCGGTGACGGCAGCGGAGACGCCCGGCCTGCCGGTGCGCCCGGCGTCCACCGTGGCGCTCCTCCGGCGATCGTCCGGCGGCGGGATCGAGACGCTCCTGACCCACCGCCCGTCCACCATGGAGTTCGGGCCCGGGCTGCAGGTGTTCCCGGGTGGCGCCGTGGATGCGTCGGACGGCGACCCGCGCGGACCGCTCGCCCGCCGCTCGGCCCTCGATGCGTCCGGGCTGCTCCCGCGCCTGGGCTGGGAACCTGGCCCCGGAACCCGCGCTGGCCCATGCCATCGCCGCCATCCGTGAATGCTGGGAGGAGGCGGGCGTGCTGCTCGCGCGGCACCGGGACGGAGCGGCGGTGACCCCGTCGGTCGTCGCGGCCGCCCTCGAGCGGCGAGAGCCCCTCGCCGACCTCGTCACCCGGCTCGACCTCGTCCTGGCCACGGACGCGCTGGTCCCGCTGTCGCGCTGGGTGACGCCGCCGACGACGGATGTCAGCCGGCGGTACGACACGCGGTTCTACGTCGCGGACCTGCCGGCCGGCGCCGAGGTCGTCGCCGATGCCACGGAGGTGGTCGCGCACGACTGGCTCCCACCCGGCGAGGCGCTGGCCCGGTACGCATCGCGGACCATCGACCTGTGGCCGCCCACGAGCACGACCCTGCGCCAGCTCGAAGGGGTCGATGGCGCCGCATCGGTGCAGCGATGGCTGTCGCCGGCCGAGCCCGACCCGGGGCCGCGGCTGGAGCGGCTCGATTCGCGGCTTGCCCGGATCCGCCTCGGGTCGGGCGGTGGGATCCCCGGCGTGACGGTGAATGCCTGGGTGGTTGGGCATCGCCGAGTGGTGGTCGTGGATCCCGGTGATCCGAGCGACGAGGCGCTCGACGCGCTGCTCGCGGCGACGGTCGGGTCCGGGCTGGAGCTTGCCGGGGTGCGTCCTCACGTCGGGCGCGCCGGATCACGTGGGAGGGGCCGTGGGCCTCGCCCTCGTGGCCGGGGTCCCGCTGCTGGCATCGGGTCTCGGCCGCGGCCATGGTCGGCGAGCCGTGCGAGCCGGTGGCCGATGGCGACCTGGTGGACCTCGGTGACGTCGCGCTCCGGGTGCGGGCGATGACCGGTGCGCGGGATGGCGGGCTGGTGCTCGAGGCGCCCGGGCTGGAGGTCGTGCTGACGGGGGACGGCGGGACGCCCGGTCCCTCACGCGCGATCCCGGGTCGTGACTCCGCGGACGAGCGGGTGCACCAGGCGGCACTCCTGGCGGCGATCCCCGGCCGGCGGCTGCCGGCGCACGACTAGGAGGGCTTGGTCCCGTCCTCGGCGTCGTCGGCGTCGACGTCGGCGTCGTCGCCCTTGAGCTCCTCGATCTCGCGCCGCGCCTCCTTCACGCCCTGGCCGAACGCGCGCCCGAGCAGGGGAAGGGTCTTGGGACCGCGCCACATGATCACGAGGACCAGGATGACGATCAGGACAACGGCGATATCCATGGCCGCGATGGTAGCAGCGCGTGCCAGCGGTGCGTTCGCGGGTTGCCGGTGGTTCGGCGGCTGGGGGCGCGGTATCGTCGGCGGGTGTCCAGCACCGATCAGCCGCTCCTCGTGTTCGGCCCGCGATCGACGACCTACGACTTCGGGCCCTCGCACCCGCTGACCCCCCGGCGGTTCGGACCCGGGATCGACCTGCTGCGCCACGTTGGCGCCACGCCCGGGCTTGAGCCGGAGCCTGCCGCTGACGTGGCCCTGCTTCGGGCCCACCTGCCCGCGTACGTGGCCGCCGTGCGACGGTTGTCCGCGGATCCCGGCGGCGCCGGGGCGATGGGCCTCGGGCTTGCGGACAATCCCGCCTTCGGCGGCATGCACGAGGCGGCGGCGGCGGTGGCCGGGGGCTCGCTCGCGGCCATGGACGCGATCCTCGACGGGCGCGCCCTGCACGCCCACCACCCGGGCGGCGGGCTGCACCATGCGATGGCGTCGCGGGCATCGGGGTTCTGCATCTACAACGACGTCGCGCTCGCGGTCCTCAGGGCGCGCGCGGCGGGCCACCGCGTGCTGTACGTCGACCTCGACGTGCACCACGGCGACGGGGTCCAGGCGCTCACCGCCGACGACCCGGTCGTCCTGACTCTGTCGTTCCACGAGAGCGGACGGTCCCTGTTTCCCGGCACCGGGTTCATCGATGAGCTCGGTGGCGGTGCGGCGGCCGGGACCGCCGTCAACATGCCGTTCGAGCCGTACGCGGGCGACGGGGCCTGGCTGGCGGCGGTGCGATCCCTGCTGCCCACGCTGGCGGCCGTGTTCGGGCCCGAGCGTCGTGGTCTCGCAGCACGGCGCCGACTCCCACGCGTGGGATCCGCTCGCGCACCTGCGCGTGACCACGACCGCGATGAGCGAGGCCGCCCGGCTGGTTGACGCCGTCTCGCACCGCTGGGCCGGATGGCCGCTGGCTTGCGACCGGCGGCGGCGGGTACGACGTCTACCGGGTGGTTCCACGGACGTGGGCGCTCACCTGGCTTGCGGGTGCGCATCGCGAGCCCCCGGACGCGACGCCGGCGGCGTGGCGTGACCGGTGGGCGGCCGATGCGGCGCTGCATGGGTTCCCCGGCATGCCCGGGTCGATGCTCGATGCGCCCAACGCGGGTCTCGAGGTGGGTGGCGCACAGCGATCGGCGGAGGCGCGGTCGCTCGCGGTGCTGGAGCGGGTGCGCGGCGTGGTCCTGCCACGACTCGTGCGGGAGGCGCAGGACCGTGGCTGGTGGGCCCCCGGCCTCGACCTGGGCCGGCAGCACGGTTCTCGAGGGGAGCGGCAGGGACCGTGCGATCGGGGTGGCCGGTGACGCGCCGCGCGTCCGGTTCCGGGTCGAGCGTGGCGGTCGGCACCACCCCGACGATCATGCCCCTGACCGCGGGTCGACCTCGACGGCCTGAGGCTCGCCGTCCCGGGTGGTGTCGCCGTTCGATCCTCTCGACGCCCACGCCCTGCTCCGCTCGGCGCTGCTGGACGGCGCGCGCGTCGTGGCCGCCGTGGTGGGGCACGAGGTCATCGTCGGTCTGGCTATCGCGGCACCGTCCGCGACCGAGCCGGCCGTCGAGTCCGTGCTGGCCGTGGGGGTGGCGCCGGAACACCGGGGAGCCGGCCTCGGCGGGGCGCTGCTCGCCTCGCTGGTCGAGGGGCGCGCGGTGCGCACGACGATGGAGGCACAGGTCGGCGTGGCCGAACGGGACGTGGTCGATCCTGCCGACGTCCGCGTGCGGCTCGATGCCGCGCGGAGGCTGCTGGTGGGTGCCGGGTTCAGGCTCCAGCCCGCATCCCCGGACCTTGCGAGGGATGACCCGCAGATTGTCGGTGGCCCGCCTGCCGGGACGGTGACAGGCCCATGGTCCCGTGGCGGACGGGCCGATCCCGGGCCGTTGGACCCGGACCGTCACTCGACGGCGGGAGGTGCGGCACGGGCGATCGGCAGCCTGCCGGGCCCAAGATGTCATCGGACCACAAGTCGATCGCGCAGGCTCTCTCCTCCCCCTCCACGGCGCGATCGACACGGGCTACCAGGAGGCGGCGGACGTGCCAGCGCCCGCCGTCTTCGATTCCCGGGCCGCCTGTCAGGTCCCGTCCCAGCCGGATCCCGCGGGGCGACCGTCCGTCGACGCCCTGGCCGGCTCCGGCAGGCGCTAGAACATCTGTACGAAACGGGTGCCCGCGCCTATACTCGGCGTCCCGTGGCTGCCCGCAGCAAGGATCCGCTCGCACCCTTCGGGCCCGCCGTCCGGGCCTGGTTCGAGGCGACGTTCGAGGCGCCCACCCAGGCCCAGGCGGAGGGCTGGGCCGCCATCGCCGCCGGGCGGAACACGCTGATCCACGCCCCAACCGGGAGCGGCAAGACCCTGGCCGCGTTCCTGTGGTGCCTGGACCGCCTGGTCGAGCGTCCGAGCCCGCCGTCCACCCGCCAGGATCCGGGCACGGTCCGGACGCTCTACATCAGCCCGCTCAAGGCGCTGACCTACGACGTCGAGCGCAACCTGCGGGCGCCGCTGGCCGGCATCGCCCTCGCGGCGCAGCGCCTGGACCTGGAACCGCCGCGGATCACGATCGCCAGCCGGACCGGTGACACCCCGCAGGACGAGCGACGGGACCTCGTCCGCCACCCGCCGGACATCCTGGTCACCACGCCCGAGAGCCTGTACCTGCTGCTCACCAGCCAGGCCCGCGAGATCCTGCGGGGCGTCGAGCAGGTGATCGTGGACGAGGTCCACGCGATCGCCGGCACCAAGCGCGGCGCCCACCTCGCGCTGAGCCTCGAGCGCCTCGAGCGGCTGCGCGCCGGCGCGGTGCCGGCGGGCGAGCGACCCCGTCCCGCTCCAGCGGATCGGCCTGCAGCGCGACCCAGCGGCCCGCTCGAGACCATCGCCCGGTTCCTCGGCGGCGCCGGGGCGGGCCGCGAGGTCGCGATCGTGGACGCGGGCACCCGCAAGCCGCTCGAGCTCCAGGTCGTCGTCCCGGTCGAGGACATGGCGCGCCTGGGCGAGGTGCTGCCACTGGACGAGCAGCCCGGCGGTCCCGTCATCGGTGGCGAGAGCCGGACCAGCATCTGGCCCGCGATCCACCCCCGGATCCTGGAGCTGATCCGCGCCCACCACAGCACCATCGTGTTCACCAACAGCCGCCGCCTCGCCGAGCGCCTCGCCCAGCGCCTCAACGAGCTCGCCGGCGAGGACCTCGTCCGCGCCCACCACGGCAGCATCGCCCGCGAGCAGCGCCTCGAGATCGAGGAGGAGCTCAAGGCCGGGCGGCTCCCCGCGCTGGTCGCCACCAGCAGCCTCGAGCTGGGCATCGACATGGGTGCGGTGGACCTCGTGATCCAGGTCGAGAGCCCCACCAGCGTCGCCCGCGGGCTCCAGCGCGTCGGCCGGGCCGGGCACCAGGTCGGCGAGCCGTCCAAGGGCGTGATCTTCCCCAAGTACCGCGGCGACCTGCTCGAGACCGCGGTCGTCGTGCGCGGCATGCGCGACGGGACCATCGAGCCCACGGTGCTGCCGCGCAACCCGCTCGACGTCCTCGCCCAGCAGCTGGTCGCGATGACGATCGGGGAGCGGTTCACGGTCGACGAGCTGCTCGGCCTGGTCACCGGCGCCGCCCCGTTCGAGACGCTGACCCGCGAGGTCCTCGAGGGCGTGCTGGGCATGCTCTCGGGTGCCTACCCCTCCGACGAGTTCGCCGAGCTCAAGCCGCGGATCACCTGGGACCGGCTGACGGACGTGGTGGAGGGGCGCCGGGACGCCCGCACGGTGGCGGTCACCAGCGGCGGCACCATCCCGGATCGCGGCCTGTACCCGGTGTTTCTCGAGGGCGAGGCCGGGACGCCCGGGCCGCCGGGTGGGCGAGCTGGACGAGGAGATGGTCTACGAGCTCCGGGCCGGGATGCACGGCGACGTGGTGGTCCTGGGCGCCAGCTCGTGGCGGGTGGCGGACATCAGCCCCAACCGGGTCACGGTCACGCCGGCGCCCGGGAGTGCCGGGCAAGCTGCCGTTCTGGCACGGCGACTCGGTCGGGCGGCCGGTGGAGCTGGGAAGGGCGATCGGCGCCTTCACCCGCGAGGTGGAGGCCGATCTGGCCAAGGGGCCGAAGGGCCGGGCGAAGGCAGTCGAGCGCCTCCGGCGGGACCACGACCTTGACCCGCTGGCCGCGGAGAACCTGGTCGCCTATCTCGAGGACGAGCGCGAGGCGACGGGCGTCCTGCCCACCGACCGGCGGATCGTGATCGAGCGCTTCCGGGACGAGCTCGGCGACTGGCGGCTGGTGATCCTCACCCCGTTCGGGGGGCGGGTGCACGCGCCGTGGACGATGGCCATCGAGGCGCGCCTCCAGGAGCGCCTCGGGCTCGAGGTCCAGACGATCTACTCGGACGACGGGATCGCGATCCGCCTGCCGGAGGGCGACGCGAACCTCGACGGGGTGGAGGCGCTGCTGTTCCCGGATCCGGACGAGGTCGAGGACCTCGTCGTCGGGCGGGTCGGGCAGTCGAGCCTCTTTGCCAGCCGCTTCCGGGAGAACGCCGCGCGGGCCCTGCTCCTGCCCACGGCGCCGGCCCGGGACCCGGACCCCGCTCTGGCAGCAGCGCCAGCGGGCGGCCGACCTGCTGGCGGTGGCGAGCCGCTACGGGTCCTTCCCGATCCTCGTGGAGACCTACCGGGAATGCCTCGCCGACGTGTTCGACCTGCCCGCGCTGCGAGAGCTGCTTGGCGGCGTCGGGCGCCGGGAGCTCACCGTGCACAGCGTCGAGACGGCGCGGGCATCGGCGTTCGCGAGCTCGCTGCTGTTCGACTACGTGGCGGCCTACATGTACGAGGGCGATGCCCCGATCGCCGAGCGGCGGGCGCAGGCGCTGACGCTGGACCGTGACCTGCTCCGCGAGCTGCTGGGCCAGGAGGAGCTGCGGGAGCTCCTGGACCCGGCCGCGCTGGCCGATCTCGAGCTCAGCCTCCAGGCCCTGGCCGAGGACCGCCACGCGAAGACCGCCGACCAGGTCCACGACCTGCTCCGGCGCCTGGGCGACCTCTCGACCGACGAGGCGGGGGCGCGGACCGCCGGCGGCCGGGTGGAGGCGAGCCTGCACCTCGCGGAGCTGGCGTCCACGCGCCGGGCGGTCCGGGCGCGGATCGCGGGCGAGGAGCGCTGGATCGCGATGGAGGACGTCGCGCGCTACCGCGACGGCGTGGGCGTCAGCGCGCCGCCGGGCGTGCCGCAGGCGTTCCTCGCGCCGGTCTCGGGTGCCCTGGACGGGTTGCTCGCGCGGTACGCGCGCACGCACGGGCCGTTCCTGGCGGCGGACCCGGCGCGGCGCTGGGGCCTGCCCGACGGCGTGGTCGGGGATGCGCTCCACCGGCTGGTGGCCGCCGGGACGATCCTGGCCGGCGAGTTCCGGCCGGGCGGCGCGGAGCGCGAGCTGTGCGACCCGGAGGTGCTCCGGCTCCTGCGCCGCCGGTCGCTGGCGACCCTGCGGCGGGAGGTGGAACCGGTCGATCCGGTCACGCTCGCCCGGTTCCTGCCCGCGTGGCAGGGCGTCGCCCCCTCGCCGTCCGCGACGGGGAGTGCCGGCTCACCGTCCCGTGGCCCCGCGGCGCTCGAGCGCCTCGCCGAGGTCGTGGACCAGCTGGCCGGCCTGCCGATCCCGGCCTCGGTGCTGGAGCGGGACGTCCTCCCGGCGCGCATCCCCGGGTACCAGCCGCGGCTGCTCGACGAGCTCGGTGCCATGGGCGAGGTCGCCTGGGTGGGGCGGGGGAGCCTCGGCCGCGACGACGGACGGGTGGTGCTGCTGCGCCCGGGGCGCGAGGCGCTGCGGCCCACGGGGCTGCCCGACGGGGTGGAGCGCCCCGGAGGCGAGATCCACGAGCGGCTCCGCGCCCACCTCCGGCGTCGCGGGGCCTGCTTCTACCGGGAGCTGTTCGCGGCGTCCGGGGCGCGGTCGGACCGCGAGGTCCTCGATGCGCTGTGGGACCTGGTGTGGGCGGGCGAGGTCACCAACGACACGTTCGCGCCGCTGCGGGCCCTGCGCTGGAAGCGGCCGGCGAAGGATCGTCGGCCGCGGGCCGGGCCGGCTGACGTCGCTCGGACCCCCGGAGGCCGCCGGCCGCTGGTCGCTGGTGGAGGACCGGGAGTCGGCGTCCCCGGACGGGGAGCCGGGGACCGCGACCGCGCCGGCCGGTCCTTCTCGCACGGAACGCGTCCACGCCCAGGCGATGGTCCTGCTCGAGCGCCACGGCGTCCTGACCCGCGAGGCCGTCGCCGGCGAGCCGGTCGACGGCGGCTTCTCCGGCATCTACCCCGTCCTGCGGCTGCTCGAGGAGGGCGGACGGATCCGGCGCGGCTACTTCGTCGACGGGCTCGGTGCGGCGCAGTTCGCGCTGCCGGGGGCCGTGGACCGGCTGCGGGCGCTCCGCGACCTTCCCGGCGAGATGGCCGACGAGCGCGGGCGGGTCGTCCACCTGCTCGCCGCCGCCGACCCGGCCAACCCCTACGGCGCCGCCCTGCCCTGGCCGCGGCGCGACGAGACGGACCGGCGGCCCTTCCAGCGTGCGGCCGGCGCGTACGTCGCGATGGTCGACGGTGAGGCGGTGCTGTACCTCGACCGAGGCGGCGCCTCGCTCCAGGCGCTGCCCGCCGCCGAGGATCCGGAGCGCCTGGCGCTCGCCCTGCGGTCGCTCGCCGACCTGGTCGCCGACGGGCGGGTCCGCGAGCTCGTGATCGGCAAGATCGACGGCGAGCCCGTCGCCGGGTCGCGGTTCAGGGACGCGCTGCTGGCCGCGGGGTTCGTGGCCGGCTACCGGGGGTTCGTGCTGCGCTCGACGGCCGCCGCCGAGCGGACGTACCCGCGCCCCGCCCCGGTGCGGCCGGTCCGGTAGGCGCTCCCGTGCCCGAGGGCGACACGCTCGCCAGGACCGCCGCGGGGCTCCGGCCGTTCCTGGTCGGGCGGACGGTGACGGCGGCGTCGGCCCGCCGGCCGGGACCGCAGGCGGAGCGCCTGGTGGGCGCCATCGTGACCGCGGTCGAGGCACTGGGCAAGAACCTCCTGATCCGGTTCGGCAACGGCCTCGAGGTCCGGACGCACCTGCGGCTGCACGGGTCGTGGCACCGCTATCGGCCGGGGGAGCGATGGCGACGGCCACCCGCCCGGGCGAGGCTGGTCATCGAGGTTCCGGGGTCGGTCGCCGTCTGCTTCGACGCCCCGGTGGTGGAGCTGTTCGAGCAGCGGACCGAGGCGCTGCATCCCTCCCTGTCCCGGCTGGGCCCGGACCTGCTGCGCGACCCGGTCGACGTGGACGAGGCCGTGCGGCGACTGCGCGACCCGCTCACGTGCGGCGACTCCCGATCGCGGTCGCGCTGCTGGACCAGCGTGCCCTGGCCGGGATCGGCAACGAGATCAGGAACGAGGTCCTGTGGCAGGCCGGCCGATCGCCGTTCGTGGCGGTCCGCGACCTCGACGACGCCGCGCTGCGCGAGCTCATCGACCTCGCGCGGGCCGTCCTCGACGAGGGCGCCCGGACCGGGCATCGACCGCGCCACGTCTATCGCCGGGCCGGGCGCCCGTGCCCGCGCTGCGGAACGCTGATCCGGGTCGAGCGCCAGGGCGCGGACCTGCCACGCCTGACATTCTGGTGTCCGACGTGCCAGCCCGACCCGAGGAGACCCACGTGAGCGACGCCCCGATCACCGTCGTGTGCGAGCCCGTCCAACACCGGCTGGACCTGCCGCGTCACCGTCGGCGGTCCCGGCGCCCCGACAACCCACGACGTGACGGTGTCGGCCGCCGACCTCGAGCGGCTCGCTCCGGGCGCCTCGGACCCGGTCGATCTCGTGCGAGCGCTCGTTCGCCTTCCTGCTCGAGCGCGAGCCGAAGACCTCGATCCTGCACCGGTTCGACCTGCCGGTGATCGGGCGCTACTTCCCCGACTACGAGCGCGAGATCGCGCGCCACCGATAGATCCGATGGCGCCGCGAGCGCCTATCATTCGCGGCCATGTGCGAGCAGTTCGTTGCCCGGTCCGCGGAGCCGTTCCGCCTCGACGAGCTGTGGCCGTTCGCGGAGCGCCTCGAGCGGTTCGGGATCGCGGGCTTCGGCTGGGGCGCAAGCTGGCCCCGGCCCGACGGGTCGCTCGCGGTCCACCGCCACACCAGCGCCTTCCGCGACGATCCGGAGCGGGACGCGCCTCGGGGCGATCGAGACGACGAGCGTGCTCGTCCACCTTCGCCGGCCATCCCGGCTGTCGACGCTCCAGATGCCCGACACCCAGCCGTTCCTCGATCCAGCCAGCCGGTTCGCCTTCTCCCACAACGGCGACTTCCGCTCGTTCCGGGCGGCGCGCAACCGGTACCGTCGGGCAGGGCCGGATCCACGGGCGTGCCGACAGCGAGGTCGGCCAGCGATGGCTGGAGGACGCCTGGAGCCCGGCCGAGCCCGTCGACGGGCTGCTGGTCGAGGCTGCATCGCGAGCTCGGCGGCCTGGCGAACCTGGCGGTCATGGCGGCGGACGGCACGCCGTACCACTACGCCGGCAACGCGGAGAACCCCGTGTTCACGTTCCGGCTGGGGGCGATCGGCGTGGCGTCGACGGCGCTGTACTCGATCGACCGCTCGCTGTTCCGGTACGCGGCGCGAGGAGCCACGGATCGCGTGCTCGCCCGGCGGGGCGTCTCGATCCGCCTGGACGAGCGCGGCCGGCCGACTCGCGGGCTGAGGGGCGCACCCGGGAGCCCCGCGACGCGCTGGTAGACTCCCGGGACCATGCCGCAGGGAACCGTGATCGTGATCGGCGGGGCGGAGGACAAGGTCCGGGACCGGGTCATCCTCGGCCGGTTCGTGGCGCTCGCGGGCGGGTCCGACGCGAAGATCGCGGTGATCGCCACGGCCAGCTCGTTCGGGATGGAGGCGGGCGACCGCTACCGGTCCGTGTTCACCGAGCTCGGCGCCGCCGAGGTCATGCCGCTCAACGCGGTGACCCGGATGCAGGCCAACGACGAGCACAGCGCCCGGATCGTGAGCGAGTCGAGCGGCATCTTCATGACCGGCGGCAACCAGCTCCGGCTGTCCTCGATGCTCGGCGGCACGCGCCTCGCCGAGGCGATCATGGGCCGGTTCACCGATGGCGCCGTGGTCGCCGGCACGTCGGCCGGGGCGAGCGCGATCTCGTCGCACATGATCGCCTTCGGAGCCTCGGGCGCCACGCCCAAGCACCGGATGGCGCAGATCGCCGCCGGCCTCGGGCTGCTGCCCGGGGTGATCGTGGACCAGCACTTCCAGCAGCGGAACCGCCTCGGCCGGCTGCTCTCGCTCATCGCCCAGAACCCGTCGCTGCTCGGGCTGGGCGTGGACGAGGACACGGCGGGCGTGGTCGGGCCCGACCAGGTGATGGAGGTGATCGGCCGCGGGTCGATCACCGTGGTCGATGGCGCGGCGTCGGAGACCGACGCCTGGGAGATCCGCGGCCATCGCCCCCTGATGATCAGCGGGGTGGTGCTCCACAGCCTGCCGGACGGGTACCGCTTCGACCTGCGCCGGCGGACGCGGGTCGTGGCCCCGCACCTCGAGACCATCCAGGGCGAGATCGCGTCCAGCTGACGTCGCACGGCTCGTTCCCGGCGTGGTCCGCCCTGGTCGGGCGTCCCAGGCCCGCCGCCGACCGTCCGGTCTCGTCCGCTGACCGCCAAGTCGCGTCCGACTGGGGAGTCGCGACCACTGAACGGAGCTCGTCGCGCGGCCACGCTCACGCGGGCGACGAGCCTCTCGTGGTGGTCGCGAGGCTGAGTCTCACGTGACTTGCCGGGCGAGGACCCGGCGCATGGGAGCCGCGTCCGGTGACCTGCCGCGCGTGGCTCGTCACCGGCGACGTGCCAGCGCGTACACTCCGGTCCCACGCAGTCGAGGAGGGACCAGTGGCGCAGTCGGATTCCGGGGCTCCGAAGCGGTCGCGATCGCGGGCGGCGGCTACGGGCTCGAAGGCGACGAACGTCACGGGCCCCACGCGCGCGAGGGCAACCCGGGCCCGAAGCCCACCGCGGCCGAGCCGGCCGCCCCGGGACCTGCCGCGACGGATCCCGCTGCCCCTCTTCGCCAGCATCCGGCCCCGAACCCACCCTCCGCATCCTCGAGACCCGCGTCCTCCGTGGCGCCAACTACTGGGCCAAGGAGCCGGTCATCCGCCAGGTCGTGGACCTCGGCGGGCTGGAGGAGTACCCGAGCAACACGATCCCCGACTTCGTGGATGCCCTCGTGGAGATGCTGCCCAGCCTCGAGGACCACGCCTGCTCGCTCGGGCGCCGCGGCGGCTTCATCACCCGTCTCCGGGAAGGGACCTGGGCGGGCCACGTCGCCGAGCACATCGCCCTCGAGTTCCAGAACCTCGCCGGCATGTCGGTCCGCCACGGCAAGACGCGCGGCACCGGCGAGTACGGCCGCTACAACGTGATCTTCGAGTATCGCGAGGAGCAGGTCGGGATCGAGGCGGGCAAGAAGGCCGTCGCGCTGGTCAACCACCTCGTGGCGCCCCACGACGAGGCGTTCGCCTTCGAGCTGGTGCCCGAGCTGGAGGCCCTGATCCGGCTCGCGGAGCGGCTCGCCTTCGGCCCGTCCACCCAGGCGCTCCTCGACGAGGCGGCCGGCCGTGACATCCCGTTCATCCGCCTCGACCGCTACAGCCTGGTCCAGCTGGGCCAGGGCGTCCACCAGCAGCGCATCCGCGCCACGATGACCAGCCGGACCGGCGGGATCGCCGTGGACATCGCGTCGGACAAGAAGCTGACCAACCGCCTGCTCGACTCCGCGGGGCTCCCGGTGCCGCGCTCCGAGGTGGTCGATACCGAGGACGACGCGGTCGCCGCCGCGCGCCGGATCGGCTATCCGTGCGTGATCAAGCCGCTCGACGGCAACCACGGCCGCGGGGTCGCGCTCGACCTCCAGGGCGAGGCCGACGTGCGCGCCGCCTGGGCGGAGACGGTCCGCCAGAGCCGCGGCGGTGACGTCATCGTCGAGAGCTACATCACCGGTCGCGACTACCGCTGCCTCGTGATCGGCGGCAAGCTCGCGGCGGTCGCGGAGCGCGTCCCGGCCAGCGTCACCGGCGACGGCAAGCGCACCGTGCGCGAGCTGGTCGAGGAGACGAACGCCGATCCCCGGCGGGGCATCGGTCACGAGAAGGTGCTGACCCGGATCAAGCTCGACGCCGGCGCGGAGGCGGTCCTGGAAGGGCAGGGCTACACGCCCGACTCGGTCCCCGACGAGGGTGCGTTCGTCAAGCTCGCCCTCACCGGCAACATGTCGACCGGCGGCACCTCGATCGATCGCACGATGGAGGCGCACCCCGACAACATCGAGATCGCCGAGACCGCGGCGCTGGTCGTCGGGCTCGACATCGCCGGCATCGACTTCATCTGCCCCGACATCGAGGTCCCCGTCCGCGAGACCGGCGGCGGCATCGTCGAGGTCAACGCGGCGCCCGGGTTCCGGATGCACACCCACCCCACCGAGGGCGAGCCGCAGTACGTCGCGAAGCCGGTCATCGACCTGCTGTTCCCGGCCGGCGCGACCGCCCGCATCCCGATCCTCGCCGTGACCGGCACCAACGGCAAGACGACGACCGTCCGGATGATCGCCCACATCCTCAAGCTGATGGGCAAGCGGGTCGGGATGACGTCCACCGACGGCATCGTCATCGACGGGCGGCTGATGAAGCGCGGCGACATGTCCGGGCCGAAGAGCGCCCAGATGGTGCTCCAGAACCCGACCGTGGACACGGCCGTGTTCGAGGTGGCCCGCGGCGGGATCCTGCGCGAGGGCCTGGGCTACGACCGCAACGACGTGGCCGTGGTGACCAACGTGACCGGCGACCACCTCGGGTCTTGGCGGCATCGACACCCTGGGCCAGCTGGCGGGCGTGAAGGGCGTGGTGGTCGAGGCCGTCCCCCGTTCCGGGACGGCGGTGCTCAACGCCGACGACTCCCTCGTCTACCGGATGGGCCGCCACTGCGACGGCCGGGTGGTGCTGTTCAGCATGGAGAAGGACAAGGGGACGGACGGCTTCGACCGGGTCGACGGGCACACCAACCGCGGCAACGCGGCGTTCTGCCTCGAGGACACGCCCCAGGGCGAGCTGATCGTGCTCAAGCACGGCCCGCGCAAGATGCCCGTGCTGTACACGCACCTGATGCCGTCCACGTTCGGTGGCCGGGCGCGGATGAACGTGGCCAACGCGCTGGCCGCCGCCGCCGCCGCCTGGTCGATGGGGGCCCACCTGCACGACATCCGCCAGGGCCTGCGAACCTTCACCACGTCGTTCTTCCAGGCGCCGGGCCGGCTCAACCTGGTCGAGGTCGCGGGCACGCGGGTCGTCATCGACTACTGCCACAACGTGGACGGGATGCGCCAGCTGGCCGACTTCGTGAACCGGATGATGGTCGAGCCGCAGACGCGACCGGGCATGCTGGGCAGCCCCGCCCTGCCGGCCCGGAGCGGTCGCGCCATCGGCGTCATCGGGATCCCGGGTGACCGGCGCGACGAGGACCAGCGCGAGTACGGGGCGCTCGCGGCCACCGCGTTCGACGAGATCGTGATCCGCGAGGACCGGAACCTGCGCGGGCGGGAGCCCGGCGAGACGGCCGCCAACGTCGTGGCCGGGGTCCGTGCGGTCCGGGGCGAGGGACAAGGCGCGGACGATGAAGGTGGAGAAGATCCTCGAGGAGTCGGCCGCCGTGCGGGCCGCGCTCCGGCGGTCCGCGCCGGGCGACCTGGTGGTGGTCTGCGCCGACGACGCGGTCGACGTCTACCGCCAGGCGATGGCGCTCGCGGGGCGCGGCCAGGGCGGGACGGCGTTCGCGGACCCGGGCGAGCTGGAAGCGCCGCTCGGGTAGCCGCCGTCGCCGGCGTGTCGCAACGCGGCGAGGGCCCGGGCCGCCGCCGCTCGGGCTTCGGGCCGCCGTCGCTCGGGCCTTCGGGCTCCCGGCGCCCGAACTGGCGCGTGGCGAGCTGAATTGGGCGCCCAGCGCCCGGTACGTCACGCATCCCTCGTTTCCAGGTGACGAATGCGTCGCCAGCCGCCCGGATTGTCCCGTCGCGCGACCGTTGGGGCGCCGGGAGACCGGGCGGGACCAGCGACTACGCGGTCGTCGTGCGCTCGACCGTCGCCTGCAGCGACTGCATGTCCTAGCCGGGCTCTCCCGCATCGCGGGCGAGCGAATCCAGGCTGCGTGCCCCGAGCCGCTCCAGCAGCGCGAAGACCTGATCGCGATCCTGGTGGCAGAACAGGACGATGACACGCGGCCCGCCCGGATCCCCGGCGCGTGTCGCGACCGGCCCGGATCCCGCCAGCTCCGCCTCCAGCGCCTCCGTCTCGCTCTCGAACACCGGCACGGTCGCCGGGTCCACGCCGGCCTCCGCCAGGCCCTCGCCCAGCGTCGCGCACGATGTGCTCCGCGCCTGGCCGCGCAGGTAGTCGAGCGTCTCCTTGATCACGACCCGGTCGGCCTTGGCGCCGGCGATCCGCCCGATGCCGCGGAGCGTGTCGTCCGGGCGGTCGCCTGCCGTGCCGATGATTGCCGTCACGGGAACGTTGCCCGCCGTCGTCGCGCCGATCTGGCCCGCGATCGCGCCCGCCACGTCGAGGATCGCGTCCGTCCCGGCCTCGTTGTGGGCGAAGTCGATGATCACGGTCCGCTCCCCGAGGCGGAACAGGTTGAGCCGGCCCGGGGACAGGTCCGCCGTGGGACGGAAGTGGCGCAGGCCATCCGCGACCTCGTCGCGCGACGCCCCGAGCCCGCGTGCCCCGCCGGCCGCAGCCAGCGCGTTGGCGATGTTGTGCCGCGCGAGCCCGCCGAGGGCGACGGGAAGGTCCGCCACGTCGAGCAGGTCATGCTCGACGGCGCCCTCGCACTCCACGAGGCGGCTGCCCATCAACACCCATGCGAGCCCGCCGGCCTGCCGGTGCCGGGTCACGAGGGATGAGCCTGCGGGGTCCATGGAGAAGAGGGCGATCCGCGCCCGGACCCGGCGCCTGACGGCGGCCACGAGCGGATCGTCGGCGTTGAGGACCACCAGGCCGTCCGGTCTCGTCACGCGGCAGACCGTCGCCTTGACCTCGGCCAGCTCGGGCAGGGTGTGGATCCCCTGGAGGTCGAGGTGGTCGGACGACACGTTGGTGAACACCGAGACCTCGTTGGACTCGTACCCCAGCCCGCGCAGGATCAGGCCGCCGCGGGCCGTCTCCAGGACCGCCGTGTCGACGTCGGACCGGCGCAGGATCGCGGCGGCGCCGCCGGGACCCGTCCAGTCGCCCGGCTCGACCATCTGCTCGTCGACGAGGATCCCGTCGCTCGTGGTCGCGCCGACGTGCCGGCCCGCGCGGAGCAGGATGTGGGTCACCAGGCGGGTCACCGTGGACTTGCCGTTGGTGCCGGTGATCGAGGCGACCGGCATCCGCCGGTCGGCGTCGCGGATCCAGGAGGGAGGCGTGGCCGTTGCCGCTGCGATGCGGGCCTCCCAGCCGGCGACCCAGCGGCCCTGGGTCATCGTGAGCCGCACGCGGCGGCCGGGCGACACGGAACGCCGGGCCAGGTCCAACGCCGCCTCCGCGACGAGGCGGGCCCGCTCGGCGCCCGACCACGGCCAGGTGATCACCCAGCGCCCGGCATCGGAGGAACGGTGGACCTTGACCGGCCCAGCCTGTTCCCCATGGTCCGCTCGCAGCCGGCGCGTCCAGGCCACGACATCCGCGACCGCATCCGGCCACTCGCGGGAGGGGACGTCACGGGCGAGGTGCACCAGCGCCGCGGCCGAAGGCGTGCGCGAGCCGCGCCAGGCGTGCGACCGGCCGACGGCGAGCTCGACCTTCACCACCGGCAGCAGCCGGTAGACGTTGGGTCCTTCGAGCAGCCGGATCTCGTGGAGTCGCACGGTCCGGACACTCTACGCGAGCGGACCGGGTCCGGAGAGGCCGGACGCGCCACAACGGCCGATAGACTGGTCGCATGGCAGCACGCGAATCCGGCCTCGTCCCGCACGACGAGCTGGCGGCCGTCCGCGCGAGCGTCGAGCGCGCCTATCCGGCGTTCCTCCGCGACCTGGCGCGGCTGGTCAACGTGGACTGCGGCAGCTACACGAAGGCCGGGGTTGACGTGATCGGTCGCTGGACCGCCGAGCGCCTCCGGACCCTGGGGTTCACGGTGACCGCCCATGCCAACGACCTGGGCCTGGGCGAGACGGTGATCGGCGAGCTTCGTGGATCGAACCCCCAGGGGCCCACCCTGTTGTGCATCGGCCACATGGACACGGTGTTCGACGAGGGCAGCGCCGCGGAGCGTCCATTCCAGGTCCAGGGCGGGATTGCGACCGGGCCCGGGGTCACGGACATGAAGAGCGGTCTGCTCGCCGGGCTGTATGCGGTCGGTGCGCTGCGCGAGGTGCTCGGCGGGGTTCCCCTGGCCCGCCTGGTGTTCGTGGCCAACCCGGACGAGGAGATCGGATCGCCGGCCTCATCCCCGCACATCCGCAGGCTGGCCCGCGAGGCTGACGCATGCCTCGTCCTCGAGTGCGCGCGGGCGAACGGCGACATCGTCTCGTCGCGCAAGGGCACGCTGGACCTCGGGGTCAGCGTCCACGGCCGGGCGAGCCACGCCGGTGTCGAGCCCGAGAAGGGCCGGAGCGCGATCCTGGAAGCCGCCCGCATCACGCAGGATCTCCATGCGCTCAACGGGCGCTGGCCGGGCGTGACCGTCAATGTCGGGGTGATCGAGGGCGGAACGCGACCGAACGTGGTGGCCGAGCGCTGCTCGTTGGAGGTGGACATCCGCGCCGTCACGGGGGCCGAGTTCGAGGCGGTCGAGGCTGCGGTCGCGGCGGTGCTGGTGCCACGCCTGGTGCCCGGCGTCACCGTCGAGACGTCCGAGAGCGGCCGCCACCAGCCGATGGAGAAGCTGGTGCGCTCCGGCCGGCTCGTGGCGCACGCGGTCGCCCTTGCCGCCGAGCTGGGGTTCCCGCTCCAGGATGCCGCCACCGGCGGCGCCTCCGACGCCAACACCACGGCCGGGATGGGGGTGCCGACGATCGACGGCCTGGGCCCGATCGGCGGGCTCGACCACTCGCCGGGCGAGTACCTGGAGGTCGCATCGATCGTGCCCCGGACCACGCTGCTGGCGGGCCTGATCGCGGCGATCGGGCGGGATCCGGAGATCGGCCGCTGGCGATCGGAGCGGCTGGCCCGGGCCGGCGCGGCGCTGTGACCCGGCGGCACGTGAGCAGCGGCGGCCCGTGGGAGGGCGCGTACGGCTACGCACGGGCCGTCGCGGCCGGCGACGCCTGCTTCGTGTCCGGGACCACGGACGCCGGACCGGATGGGGAGTCCCGGCACCCGGGTGACGCGGCGGCCCAGGCTCGGGCGGCCTTCGGCGTGGTCGAGGCGGCGCTCGTCGAGGCGGGCTTCACGATCGAGGACGTGGTGCGCACCCGGATGTACCTGGTGGACGCGTCGGACGCCGATGCGGTCGCGGCCGTCCACGGCGAGCTGTTCGGGCACGTCCGCCCGGCCGCGACCCTGGTCGTCGTCGCCGCCCTGATCCGGCCGAGCCTGCTGGTCGAGGTGGAGGCCGAAGCCCGGCGAACCCACGTCGATGCCGGAGCCGGCCCAGCCTAGTCGGCCAGGCGCAGGATCGCGACCAGGGCGACCGCGAGCACGAGTCCCAGGAACAGGTTCCGGCGCCAGGCGACAACCGCGATGCACGCCGCGACGGCGAGCGTCTCGACGCCGACATGGAGCGCGCGCGGTCCGTCCTGGCCACCGACGACGAGGGTGTTGACCGCCGCCAGCGAGGCGAGCACCGCCGGTCCCACCAGCCGCAGGTACTGGAGCGCGGCCGGCGGCAGCCGCTCGATGCCGGGCGCGAGGAGCGGGAGCGCCCGGGACGGGTAGGTGACGGCGGCCATCAGCACGGCGAGCAGGACGAGCTCCGTGGTCATGATCCCGGCTCCGGGTCATCGGCGGGCACCGTGTCGAGCTCGCGGAGGGCGTCGTCCATGTGGCTTGCCTGGAGTGGCAGGGGTGACGGCGAGTGAGCGTCCTCGCCGCGGGATGGCGCGGCGGCCGGCAGGCACCGCCATGCCGGCGAGGGGCCCAGCCAGCCCGCCGGCCACGATCCCGACCGTCGGTCCCACGGCGAGCGACATCCCGATCCCGATCGCCACGCCGGCTGCCGCCGCGACGATCTCCCGGCGCCCGGTCATCAGCCCGACGGCCAGTCCCGCCATCGCCGCCGGGAACACGACGTCGAGCCCGAGCACCGTCGGGTCGGGGACCGTGCCGGCCGCGATCACCCCCGCCAGCGTGGCGACGTTCCACGGGATGAACACCCCGAGCACCGCGCCGATCCAGTAGCCACCGACGTCCACGCGACCCAGCCGGTGGAAGTGGGCTGCGGCCAGCGCGAACGCCTCGTCGGTGAGGACGTGCGCCATCGCCGCGCGCTGCGGGAACGGGAGGTGTCGCAGGCGGGGTGCGAGCGACGCGCTGTAGAGCAGGTGGCGCGCGTTGAGGAAGAACGTCAGCACGACGATCGGTGCCCATGACAGCCCGGCGCTCACGTAGCCGACCGCCGCGAACTGCGCTGCACCCGCGAAGCCGAGGGTGCTCATCGCCATCGCCTCGATGGGGGAGTAGCCGGCGTTGCGGGCGGCGAGGCCGAACACGAACCCGAATCCGCCCGACCGAGACGGCGATGCCGGCCGTGTCGAGGAGCAGGCGCCGCCTCGCGGCGCGCAGGTCAGGGTCGGGCGACCGCATGGTCACGCCCTGATCGCCCGGGGAGCGCTAGCGGAGGAAGGTCTTGCCGCAGGTCCCGTCGCAGACGGTGTAGACGGCCCGCTTCTCGATCGCGTAGCCCGCCGCGTGCAGCAGGCCGGGGCACCCAGCGGTGGGGCACTTCCACACCCACCAGCGGTCGTTCTGGTCCAGGGGCAGCGATTCGGCCTTGAGCGTGTCGGCAAGCCCGTCGCGACCCTCGATCAGCGCCGCCACGGCGGACGCGCGCTCCGCTTCGGTCTCGCTGGTGTAGGGGTAGTTCTGGCCGACGTTCGAGGTCACGGGGCCCCTCCGTTGTCCAAGCGCGGCGGCTGCAGGTCGGTGTGAGCGCGGCTGCCGCTGGACGCCCGAGGATACCATCCGCGCCCGCCGCCCCCGGCCGGTCGCCGTGTCAGCGGACGGCCGGAAGCCCGGCGCTGCGCGGGTCGGTCGTCGCCGCCAGCGAGCCCCCCGCCGCGGGTCCGCCATCGACCAGCTCGATCGCGTGCTCGTGCCCCAGCCCGCCGTCGAACCCGGTGCGCGTCAGCCGATGGCCAAGGGCGCGCAGCCCGGATTCGACACCCCGGGCAAGCGTGCCGTCCCTGACGACGGCGACCGGCGGCGCCAGCCAGCCGTCTGGCTCCACGACGACGCGCGGGGCGGCGATCGCGGTCGCGATGTCGACCCGGCCGTCCACCAGCGCCGAGACGAGCTGGACGTGGATCTGGGGCTGGATGTCCCCGCCCATGGATCCGGCCACGACCCACGGTCGCTGCTCGCCCTCGCGGAACAGCATGCCCGGCATCAGGGTGTGCGCGGTCCGCTTGCCGGGCGCCAGGACATTGGGATGCACCGGGTCCAGCGAGAAGGAGGCACCCCGGTTCTGGAAGTGGATCCCGGTCACCGGATCCACCACGCCTGAGCCGAACCCCGTCGCGTTGGACTGGATCAGGCTCACCGCATTGCCCTCGGCGTCGACCGCGCCCAGCCAGGTCGTGCCCCCCACCAGCGTCCGCGCCGGTGACGGATCCGGGTCCGCCCGTTGCGGATCGATGCGGGCGGCCAGGTCCGCGGCGTGCCGCGCCGAGAGCAGGCGGTCCACCGGGACCGCCTGGAAGTCCGGATCGGTCAGCGTGGCATCGCGGTCCGCGAAGGCGAGCTTCGCCGCCTCGAGCTGGAGATGCAGCCACGCAGGATCCGACCAGCCTCGGCCGGTGAAGCGGGCCCGGGGCGGGAGCTCGAACCGGCCCAGGATGTTGAGGATCTCGAGCGCAAGCACCCCGCTGCTGTTGGGCGGGTGCGTGGTGACCCGGACACCGCGATACGAGGTGGAGATCGGCCGGCCCCACGTGCTCCGGTGGTCCAGCAGGTCCCGGGTCGTGTGGCTGCCGCCCGCCGTGCCCAGCGCGCGGGCGATCCGATCCCCGAGATCACCGTCGTAGAAGGCGTCGAAGCCGTCGTCCGCGAGGGTCCGAAGGGTTGCGGCAAGCGCCGGCAGGCGGACGCGCTCCCCTGGCCGCCACCGCCGGCCCGCGGACGCCAGACCTCGTGGAACCCGTCTGCCCAGGGCTCCCGGGGAAGGCTCGATGCGGTCTCCTCCACCGCGTCCGCGAGCTCGTCCCAGGCTGGAAACCCGGCCTCGGCGTGCTCGATCGCCGGCGCGAGCACCGCGTCACGGCGACAACCGCCCCCAGCGTCGGTGGGCGTCGGCCCAGGACCGCACGGCGCCCGGCACCGTGATCGGGAGCGGGCCCCGGAGCGGGATCCTGTCCATGCCTGCCGCGCGAAGGGCCTTGGGGTCCGCGCCGGCCGGTGCTCGCCCGGACCCGTTGAGCGCCGCCTGCTCGCCCGCCGCCTCGTCCCAGATCAGCCAGAACGCGTCGCCCCCGATCCCGCACCCTTGCGGCATCACCACGGCGAGGACGGCATTCGCGGCGATCGCCGCGTCCACCGCGTGCCCCCCGGCGGCGAGGATCGCCAGCCCGGCGGCGGACGCGAGGTGGTGCGGGGCCACGACGGCTCCACGTGAGCCGCGCACAGCCCGGACGGGCGCCATCGCCGGCCGATCGCCAGCGTCGAGGCCGGGGTCAGGCATGCTCGACCGCCGGTGCGCCGACCCGGTGCTCGAAGCGCCGGAGCGAGCTGATGGGCACGATCGCGAGGGCCAGGAGCCCGAGCGACGCGACGAACACACCGTCGAGCCCGGCCCACTGGGCGGCCACCCCGCCGACGATGCTGCCCACGATCTGGCCGAGGCCCAGGAAGACCGAGTACAGGCCCATGATCGCGCCCCGGTCGTGCGGGTAGGCCTCCGTCATGTCCGCCAGCAGGCCGATCGCGGCGGGCGTGGCACCCGGCGAGCACGAACAGGCCGCCGGCCCCGACCGCGATCAGGACGAGCAGCAAGGGGATGAACGCGGTGCCGACGTGGTTGATGGCCATGCCCGCGACGACCATGACCGCCCCTCCCGCGATGCCGTAGATGACGATCGACGTCCGCCGCATGTCCCGGAACCGGTTGCCCCAGTAGAGCAGGCCGGCGAAGAACAGCAGGCCGCCGGCGGCCAGGCCGACGCTCACCTGCAGCGGTTCGAACCCGCTCATCAGCGCCTGGTCCGCGAACAGCGGATCGGGCTCGCGGACCAGCTGGAACAGCGTCTGGCTCGTGTACAGCCCCAGCGTCGCGTTGATCGCGACCCAGGTCGGTGCGAGCAGCCAGACGTGCGACCCGCGGAGGATTCGGAGGTACCGGCGGAGCCCCTCGGCTGGGTCGTGGTTGCGAGCGGACGGCGCGGGCTCCGCGTGCTCCGGGACCCCCCACCGGTAGATCGCGAACGACACGGCGTACAGCACGGCGTTGACCAGGAAGGCCGGCGGCCCGAGTGCCTCGAACAGCGGGCCGGCGATCACGAAGCCCGCCAGGAGCCCGGCGAGGGTCGCCGCCTCGAACCTGGCGACCGCCCTGCCGCGCAGCCACTCGTCCGAGGCGGTCGCGAAGGCGATGAACCCCAGGATCGATGGAATCGAGGCCGCCGTCGAGCCGCCCTCGAGGAGTCGCGTGAAGCCGATCACCGGCAGGCTGACGGTGAGCGCCGTGATGACCACGGCGATGGCGCCGAAGGCGGGTCCCACCAGCATGATCCGGCGATGCCCCAGCGCGGTCGGAGAGGATCCCGAAGATCGGTGACCCGACGAGCTCGCTCGCGTAGAACAGCGCGCCGAGGATCCCCACCTGCCACGGCTCCACGCTGACGCCGCCATAGCGCGGCAGGGCAGCGTAGTAGTAGATGAGCATGGCGCCAGTCACGCCGGTCGCGAGCCGCAGCGTGAAGGTGCCGAAGATCACCGCCAGGACGGGACGCGCCATGCGATGAGCGTAGCGGGCCCCGGGTCGCGGCGTGGCCCGATCGGGCGAAGGTCGGGAGTCTCGCTCGACGCCACGTGGAAGCCGGATCGGAGATCGTCCGTTTCGGCTTCCCGGACTGGTCACGCGTCCGTATCATCCTCGTCAGGGCAGGCCGACCCCACCGGTGAGGCCGCCAGCCCGGAGGAGGAGCCAGGCCGTGTCTCGCGTTGCGATCGTCACCGACTCCGCCAGCGACCTGCCGCCCGAGGTCGCCGCCGAGGCCGGCGATCACCGTGGTCCCGCTCGTGGTCAGCTTCGGGAAGGACACGTTCCGCCCGGGCGTGAACCTCACGACCGACGAGTTCTGGGCCCGGATGACCGCGCCCGACGCGCCGTTCCCGACCACCGCGGCCGCAGCGCCCGGGGATTTCGAGCAGGCCTTCCAGGCAGCGTTCGACGCCGGGGCCGAGTCCGTCGTGTGCGTGACGGTCTCGGGCGATCTGTCGGGGACGCTCAAGTCCGCGACGCTCGGTGCCCAGAGCCTGCCGGACCGGGAGATCCACGTGATCGATTCGCGGTCAGCCTCGATGGGGCACGGGATGCTGGCCCAGATCGGGACGGAGCTCGCCGCCTCCGGCGCCAGCGGGGCCGAGGTCGCGGCAGCCCTCGAGGAGGCCAAGGGGCGGGTGGACCTGTTCGTCGCCCTCGACACCCTCGAGTACCTCAAGCGCGGCGGGCGCATCAGCGGTGCCCGGGCGGCGATGGGCACGATGCTCTCGATCAAGCCGATCATCACCGTCCGCGAGGGCGTCGTCGAGAACGCCGAGCGCGTCCGGACGCGGGCCAAGGCCCGCGAGCGCTGCCTGGAGCTGCTCACCGCACGACCCCTCGAACGCGCCTCGGTCCTGCACACGACCCATGCTGACGTGGAGGAGTTCGCGGCCCGGTTCCTCGAGCGGTCCGGGCTGGACCCGGCGATGGTGCAGGTGCGGACCGTCGGACCCTCGGTTGGGCCGCACCTCGGCCCCGGCTGCGTCGGCGCGGTGGTGGTCCTCAAGGCCTGACCGCCGGCCCGGCGCTCCGACGCCGCCGACTCCCTCGCGCCCGACCGCCGCGCCCGGCTCCCGCGCCGCCCGCCCCGCGCCGGCTCCCGCTCGCCGGACTCGCCCCGATGCCCGCTGGCCCCCTCGGCGCCCGCCGGGCGCCTCGCGCCGGCCCCGCACCGCCCCGCGGCGCCCCGTGCTCCGGCCCCATCGCCCCGCGGGCGCCCCGCGCTCGAACGGTTGCAGGGACGGGTGATCCGGGCGTTCAGCGACTCGTTCGTTGCGCGGAGGGGGTCAGGCGCGTGACGTCGCGGGCGTTGGGCGCCCGTCCTGAGCTCGCGACCTGCTGGTTG
The DNA here is from genome assembly GCA_963700555.1 of uncultured Chloroflexia bacterium. Lineage (GTDB taxonomy): Bacteria > Chloroflexota > Limnocylindria > Limnocylindrales > CSP1-4 > CAIXZV01. The sequence goes on along the minus strand of CAVOXZ010000008.1, from coordinate 204,672 downwards.
GGGCGTCGGGCGCCCGAGGCGGCGCCGCGCAGGCGGAGGCGGGGCTCCGGCCCGAGGCGGCGCCGGCGCGGAGGCGGCACCCTGCGCCCGAGGCGGCGCGGGCGGCGCCCCGCTGCGCGAGGCGCGCGCCCCCAGGCCCCCGAGCGCGCGAGGCGCACCCCAGCCGCCCGCCTGGCCCGGCGCCCGCAGCCGCCAGCCGGCCCGCGACACCGCGCAGGCCGCCGGCGACGCCTGCATCTGCGACCGTCCGGGGCGGCCGCCACCGCCGCCCACCCCTGCCACTCGACAGGGCCGACCAGGTGACGGAATGGTTGCGCGACGGTGACGAGCGGCCCGTGGTTCCGGGCGTCCCGTGGCTATACTCGGACCGAAGGCGGCGTGTGACGTCCGCTCGGCCATGCCACGTGCCGACGGCGGAACCCGCCCCCGTGGAGTCGTCCGGAAGACGGCTCACCGTTCGCGGACGGCGTCCACCGTCCAACTACCGAGGAACGTCCGTTCATGACGACGGAGAACGCTGCGGCCCAGGTCAACGCCTGGGAGGTCGCGCAGCACCAATTCGATCTCGCTGCCGAGATGCTCAACCTCGACCCCGGCCTCCGGCGCGTGCTGCGTGAGCCGCGGCGCGAGCTCACGGTCCACTTCCCGGTCCACATGGACGACGGATCCGTCCAGGTCTTCACCGGCTACCGCGTCCAGCACAACCTGGGCCGCGGGCCCGCCAAGGGCGGGATCCGCTTCCACCAGGACGTCACCCTCGACGAGGTCAAGGCCCTCGCGATGTGGATGACCTGGAAGTGCGCGGTGGTCGGCATCCCGTACGGCGGCGGCAAGGGCGGCGTCATCGTCGACCCCAAGAAGCTCTCGAAGAAGGAGCTGGAAGGCCTCAGCCGGCGGTTCTTCACCGAGATCGAGGTCCTGGTCGGCCCCGAGCGCGACATCCCCGCGCCGGACGTCAACACGACGCCCCAGGTGATGGCCTGGTTCATGGACACGTACTCCATGCACGTGGGGTACACCGTCCCCGGCGTCGTCACCGGCAAGCCGATCAGCCTCGGTGGGTCCGAGGGCCGGAACGAGGCCACGGCGCGCGGCTGCGTCTACACCATCGTCGAGGCCGCGCGGCACCTCGGGATGGATCTCCGCGAGGCGAAGGTCGCCGTCCAGGGCTTCGGCAACGCGGGCAACATCGCCGCCGGGCTCATGATCGAAGAGGGCGCGACGGTCGTCGCGGTGTCCGACTCGCAGGGCGGCATCCGCAACACGGCGGGCCTCGACATCGCCCGGGTCCTCCAGTGGAAGGCCGAGCACGGGACCGTCGTCGGCTTCCCGGGCTCCGAGACGATCACCAACGCCGAGCTCCTCGAGACCGAGTGCGACATCCTGATCCCGGCCGCCCTCGAGAACCAGATCACCGTCGAGCAACGCCGGCGAACATCAAGGCGCGGATCGTCGCCGAGGCCGCCAACGGCCCCACGACGCCCGAGGCCGACGAGATCCTGTACCGCAACGGCGTGTTCCTGATCCCGGACATCCTGTGCAACGCCGGCGGCGTGACCGTCAGCTACTTCGAGTGGGTCCAGGACCTCAACCGTGATCACTGGACCGAGGCGGACGTCAACGCCAAGCTCAAGGTGATCATGGTCAAGGCCTTCGCCGAGGTCCTTGCCAAGGCCCAGTTCCACCACGTCAACATGCGGACCGGCGCCTACCTCAACGCCGTCCAGAGTGTTGCGGACGCCACCGCCCTGCGCGGGCTGTACCCGTAAGTCCCGTCGCGGCGGGCCTCGCCGCCGCCCGTCGAACGCCCGAACGACCCGGCTCCGGCCGGGTCGTTCCATGTCCAGGGCGGCGAGGTGTCCAGGCGGGGCGCGGGAACGCCCAGCCCGGGTGCTAGAGTTCGCGCCATGCTCGACCACGAGGAGAAGTTCCTCTTCAAGGAGGAGATCCTCCACCTCGCCAACGCCGTCAACGACCCTGGCAGCCTCGACAACGTCGAGGACCTCCTGACCGACGTCATCACCAGCCCCCGGTTCGACTCCGAGGTGTTCACCCTCGAGCGGAGCCTCCAGGTGATGCTCGGCGCGCGCGCGGGCACGACGCTGGTCGGCCTGCTGACGGTGGCGCCGGAGGTGTTCGAGGAGGTGGCGGAGGTCCGGATCCCGCCCGAGGTCTACGAGCGCCTGGTGGCGTGGCGGGCCCGCTTCGGGCTGGCCATCGACAACGCCCTCAACTTCCTCAACAACCCGGACGGCATCCAGGGCCACAACTTCAGCACCCAGGTCGCCCACGTCGAGGAGCGCCGGGTGCTGCAGGGGCGACTGACGATGGTCCGCTACAACAACGAGCCGCAGTTCTTCGTCGCGGATGCCGCCGTGTTCCTCGGCCTCGTGACCGACATCATGGAGCGGCTGGGCCCGTACCTCGAGCCCGACAGCGTGGACGAGGAGGCGCTGACCCGGCTGCGCGAGGCCGTCCAGCTCATCGAGCGCAAGACCGCCCCCCGCGGCTAGGGGTCGCGCGGTGCGCCAGCTGTTCCTCGCCGCCACCGGCCAGAACCGCGGCAAGACCACGGCCAGCCTGGGACTGCTCGACGGCTTCCGGCGACGCGGCTACCGGACCGGCTTCTCCAAGCCGGTGGGCCAGCGCACGATGATCATCGACGGCCAGCCGTGCGACGAGGACGCGGACCTCATGCGCCGGACGTTCGACCTGAACGACCCGCTCTGGGCCATGAGCCCGGTGCACATCCCGCGCGGGTTCACCCGGCGCTACCTCGACGGCGGGATCGTCGAGGACCTCGGGGTGCCGATCCTGGCGGCACAGCGCCACTTCGCGGGCCGCGACATCTGGCTGGTCGAGGGCACGGGCCACGCCGGCGTGGGGGCGGTCGTGGGGCTGTCCAACGCGAAGGTCGCATCGATTCTGAACGCCCCGGTCGTGATCGTGTCCGAGGGCGGTGTCGGCCGGCCGATCGACGAGATCGTGCTCAACGCCTCGTACTTCGAGGCGCACGGCGTGCTCGTGGCGGGCGCCATCGTCAACAAGATCCGCCTCGACGAGTCACCCGGGATCGAGCGGACGCTGGAGCGCGGCCTCGCTCATCACGGGATCCCCCTCCTGGGCGTGCTGCCCTACCGGCCGATCCTGTCCAACCCGACGCTGGGAATGGTCCTCAAGTGGGTCAAGGGTGACCTCATCAGTCCCGGGCCGGACCTCGACGCGGTGATCGAACGCGTCGCCATCGGGGCGATGGAGCCGCATCACATGCTCCGTCATGTCGGACCCCGCACCCTGATGATCGTCCCGGGTGATCGCGAGGACGCCATCCTGACCCTCGCCGCGGCCGAGATCGCGGCTCGACCCTCGACCCCGGCCGTGGTTTCGCTCCTCGAAAGCCTCGTGGACGAGACGCCGGGGGCGATCGATGCCGGCCCGGAGGGCACGGCGCTGGGCATCATCCTCACCGGCGGGTACCTGCCCCGGCCCGAGGTGCTCGACGCGGTCCGCAACGCCGGCATGTTCGCGGCGACCGTCCCAGAGGATACGTACACCGTCGCCTCGGAGCTGCAGAAGTTGCTGGTCAAGACGCATCCCGAGGACACGGGCAAGATCGAGCTCATCAAGGCGCTGGTGTGGGAGCACCTGCTGATGGACCGCTTCCTCGAGGTCGCCCGGGAGGCGCGGCTGGACTGACCCGGGACGCCCAGTCCGCTGCCGCGAGAGCGCGACCCGGGGCTTCGCCTTCGCCGGCTCGGCGGTGGTCTGGACGGCGTCGTCTCCAGGTGCGATGACCCTGTTCTCGCTGCGGGTCCCGAAATCGGGCGGCGACGCCGCGCGCGTCGGGACGACCGCCTACGTCGCGCGTCGGGCCCCCGTTCAGCTCCTGGTCACGGCGAGCGCCTCCAAAGCCACGACCTCCTCGGTGGGGTCCATCGCTGGCGCAGTCCTGGCCAGCCAGATCGCGACCACTCGTAGGCCGTGGGCCGTCGACATTGGGTCGGCAATCGGCCCCGCCATGGCTGGCGGGCAATCGCGCGACGGTGCTGGGCGCCGACGGCCGGCTGAGTCCGCGTCCGGTCATGATTCGCCGACGATCCGCATGGTCGCCCCACTCGCCAGCACGGTCGCCCCCGCGGCCCGGGCGGCGTCCCGGACAGATGCCTCGCTGGGACCCTCGCACAGCAGGAAGCACCGGGCGTCCTCGGGCACATAGACGAAGCGCACGAGCCTGACGGGTGACGCGGACCCGTCGGGGAAGGACCGGTCGCGCAGGCGCCCGAGCACGTCGTCCAGCACGTCCCGACCCAGCCGCCCGATGTCGATCTCCACGATGTAGCAGGGCTGGCGGGTGTCGACCGGGTGGACCATGGCGTCACGCTACCCCTCGACCAGCGACGTCGATAGTGTGGAGAACCACACCGTTCCACCCCGGTCGGGGGGGTGCGCATCAGCCGCCCCGGTCCAGCGTCCGGGCAAGCGCGACCCGCGAGTCGACGCCCAGGACGCGGTACACGCGCGTGAGGTTCGCCTCTACGGCGCGAACGCTGACGAACAGGCGTGCGGCGATCTCCTTGTTGGAGCAGCCGCTCGCGGCAAGCTCCGCCACGATCCGCTCCGTCTCGGACAGGCGGGCCCCCGTGCGGGGCGCCCGGCCCGGGATCCGCGCAAGCTCGGCCGCTGCCCGCTCCGACCAGCGACCGGCCCCGAGGCGGTCGAAGACGTCGAGCGCCGCGTGGGCAGCCGACCGGGACGCGGCCCAGTGCTTTGCGCGCCGCTCGATCGAACTCTGGGCGAGGAGCGTCCGCCCCAGCTCGAAGGGCTGGGCGAGGCGGGCATGTGCCTCGAGCGCGGCGTCCAGGGCCGCAGCGGCACCGGCCTCGTCGCCGCGCGCGGACGCGACGAGCGCCCGACCCCGCGCGGCGACCGCGAGGTGCCAAGCCCGCCCCGACCGCAGACCAAGCGCCCCGACCCGGTCGGCGAGGGCCGCGGCCTCGTCGATGGCCCCCACGGCGATGAGCGCCTCGAGCTCGTCGGGGGCGAGCGCCGAGATCGATAGCTCACCGATCCCGATTGCCTCGACCTCGCGCCGAGCTGGCGTCAGCAGGGCCAGGGCCTCCTGCGCCCGACCCTCGGTGACGGCGATGAACCCGAGCACGCCGGCGGACCGTATGGCGACGGCCCGGTCGCCACCGGCCTCGGACGTCGTCCGGGCGTGCCGGGCCAGGCGCGCCGCATCGTCGAGCTGCCCGACATGCGCGAGGATGGCTGCCAGGATCATCTCGACGGGTGCCTGCTCCTGCTCGATCCCTCCCGACCTCGCCAACGCGAGCGCCTCCCGGGCCGATGCCAGGGCAGCGACCCAGTCACCGGTTCGCAGGTCGAGCTCGGCGAGGCGCCACAGCGCGTTGAAGGTGCCCGGCTCGTCAGCGGCACGACGGGCACGCGCCAGCTCCGCATCGAGCAGCGGGCGAGCGGTGACCGGGTCGTCCGTCACGAGGGAGATGACGGCCAGCTGGAAGCTGGGGCGGAGCGCGGGCGGGAACTCGCCGCCGCCTCGTTCGATGTCCAGGGCCCGCGTCATCGCGTCCCGATCCCACGCTAGCCCGAGGATCGCCTCTGCATGGCACGTCTCCCCGATCGCGATCGCCTCCCGGACTTCGTCACCCGCCTTCTTGGCGAACCGGGCCGCATGCCGGCAGTGGACCAGCGATCGCTCAGGGTCGCCGGCGATCCAGGTGAATACCCCCAGCGCCGTGTGGACGTCCGAGGCCAGGCCGGCGTCGTCGCCGCACTCTTCGAGCGCCTGCTTGCACAGACTGATAGGTTCGTCGATCGAGTCGCCTATCGTGTCCGCGAGGCGGGCGAGGAACGCCGCCCGCTCCGGCCCTGGTCCGAGGGCGGCGATGAGACGCGTGTAGATGGCGTGTGCGCCGGCCGGGTCGCCCGCGGCGACAAGCTCGTCCGCAGCCTTGGCGTCGCGGGCCCGTGCGACCCGCGACTCGCCAGCCGGCGTCAGGCGCCCGCTGGCCAGCGCGAGCTCCGCGGCAAGGAGCGGTGCGCCGCGGAAGGCCGCGCGGTCGGCGGCAGCCTCAAGCTCGGCGGCCAGCGCCTCGTCCGGCTCGTTCGAGCCCCGTGCGAGGTGGATTGCCCGCTTCTCGGGGTCTCTCGTGACAGCCGCCAGGCGCTGGTGCGCCTCGCGGCGAGCAGGCGGCAGGGCGACCTGGCTCGTCACGGACGCGAGCAGCGGATGGGTGAACCGGACCCTTCCCCCGTCCGGCTCCAGCAGTCCCAGTGCGACCGCCGCTTCGAGCGCGGCCGAACCGCCCAGTGCGCGCGTGATGTCGTCGGCCGAGCCGTGAAGGCTGGTCGCGGCGAGGAGGAGCGCCTCGCGGACCTCCGGCTCGAGCGCCAGGATCCGAGCCTGGATGGCAGCCGCGAGCGAGGGGGGCACGGACAGATGACCGTCGGCAGCGAACGATGGGGCGATCTCGAGCGCGTAGAAGGCGTTGCCCCCGCTGATCCTCTCCAACTCCAGCAGCCGCGGCCTGGACAGCCGCAGGCCCAGCCGGTCGCGGATCAGCTCGTCGAGCGCGGCCGCCGGCAGCGGTCCGATCCGGCAGGTCTCGGCCCGGCCCGGCTCGGGGAGCCGGTCCAGCCCCAGTGGCGTGGGATCGCCGTCGCCGGCACGCTGGGTCACGAGTACCCGGACAGGGGCATCCACGAGGCGCCGCAGTGCGTACTCAAGCGCGCCCGAGGTGGACCTGTCGAGCCACTGCACGTCGTCGATGGCCAGGAGCAAGGGCTGGACCGCGAGCGCCGCGCGAAACGCCGCGAGGGCCGCCCGCGCCACGGCCACGCCGGGCACCGCCGCCCGCGACGCCTGCCGGCCCACGGCGCCGGCCAGGGCCTCGCGGTCCACCTCTGCCAGGGCGTTCACGACGCCCGCGGGGAGCCCGTCGACGAGGTCGCCCAGGCCCGCGTACGGGAGCTCGGATTCTCGCTCGCCCGGGTAGCCGGCCAGGACGTGGATCCCCCCTGCATGTGCGAGGGCGACCGCATGTCGCCACAGCGTGGTCTTCCCGATTCCAGCGTCGCCTCGAAGGACCAGACCCACGAGTGAATCGGCCGGGCCCTCCAGCAGGGAGCGCAGGGCCTCCGCCTCACGCTCGCGACCGATCGGCGGCGGGACGGCGTCGGTCACGACGGGTCGGACCGCTCCAGCGCGCGGGTGTCGGAGAGCCAGGCGGCGCGCCGCGGGAGGATCCGGGCGCTCCCAGCCGCGCAGGTACGTCGTTGCCCCGCGGAGGGGTGGGTGACGGCTGGTCGTCGGGCCCGGGCAGCGGTGTTCATGTCCGTCCCTCCAGTGACGGGACGCGTGGGGAGCGGGTCGGCGTGGCTGGGGGCAGCCGACGAGAAACGCATACTAGATCAGTACGTGAATCTGGGGAAGCGGTCCAGGGCCTGATCCACGGCCGTATCTGTGTGGGAATCCCCGGTTGAGGCCCCGCCATCCGTCTCCTACCGTCGTCACGTGGGCAACGCCCGTGTTCAACAGGAGGCTGGACCGTGAGGAGTGCTTGGATCCGCGTGCTCGTGCTGGGCATGCTCGCCGTGATCGCCACGACCGGAGTGCTGCCCGCCGCGGTTCCCGTGCGCGCTGCCGACGCGGCCGGCCCCATCGCGGTGTTCAACTGGGAGATGCCCGAGCGGACGGGTCTCGACGAGGACGGCGACGGCGTGATCGACGTGATGACCCGGCGCTCGGACATCGACCCGCCCGGCTGGGAGGTGACGCTGGACGCCTGCGACTCGGAGCCAGTGGCGGGCGCGGTCCACCCACTGCTCTTCTACTGGTCAATCGACCGCTACCCGATCACGGACCCGGACGACCAGCAGACGCCGTGCGAGCGCACGTACACGTTCCCGCACGAGGGCTCGTACGAGGTCACCCTCGACGTCGTCTCCGACGGCCAGACGGCAACCATCGTGCGCGACATCCTGGTCCAGGACTTCCTGATTGTCGCGCTGGGCGACTCGTTCGCCTCGGGCCAGGGGAACCCGGACCTGCCGATCCCGAGCAGCCTGCTCCAGGCGGCCAACGATGCCTTCGAGGACCTCACCCGGCAGATCGAGGCTCTCGCAGCGATGGAGATCAGCTACGGCGCCACGAGCGCGAGGATCGAGACGGCCCGCAACCGCCTCGATGACCTGTACCTGGCGGCGCGCAACGCCATCCGGGTGTGTGATCCATTCTCCCCGTATGCCGATGCCGAGGCGTGCCTCGGCGCGCCGGCCGCCGTCGCCGCGGCCGTGGAGAACCTGGGCGCTGCGCTCATGGGCGTTGGCGAGACCTTCTACCAGCAGACCCTCCAGCACCTGGATGCCATCGCGACGGCCGTCCTCACGATCAGCGAGACCGCCCTGGAAGAGGCGAAGCAGCTGATGCGGACCGCGCTCGACGATCTCGATCAGATCCTCCGGGATGCCATCGCCGACCAGGCGATCACCATCGGCACGGCCCGCGAGGCGCTCCGGCGCGCGCTTGACACCCTCGCGCCCACGTGGCAGGACCAGCGCTGCAACCGCAGCGCCATCTCGGGCCAGGCGCGGGCTGCTCTGGCCCTCGAGCGTGCCGACCCGCACACCTCGGTGACACTGGTCCACCTCGCGTGCTCCGGTGCCACGGTAGCCGAAGGCCTCATCGGCCCGTACGCCGGTGTCGAGGTGCCCGAGGGCGCGGCCGACCTGCCCCCGCAGGTGGACCGGGCCGCGGCGCTGATCAGCGGCCGCGAGGTCGATGCGCTGCTGCTGTCGATCGGCGGCAACGACGTGGGCTTTGGCCCGATGATCGTCGCCTGCATGATTGGCCAACCGTGCAGCGCCCTGAATGCACCCGCCGAGCCGGGGATCGCGGACCAGATCGGGATCACCTGCGCCACCGCCGCGGCGCTCGGCGGCGACTGCACAGCGGACTTCGAGGACCTGATCGCCGACTACGTGGACACGCGCAGTGCGGCGTCGATCTTCGCGCAGGGCTCGGCGCTGCTCCCGAGCCGGTACGCGGCGCTCGCCGAGCGGCTCGCCCTGGCGTTCCCGGCCATCGCGGCGGAGCCGGGACGGGTGCTGATCGCGGAGTATCCCAACGCGGTGGAGGACGACGACGGCTCGGCCTGCGACGCAGGCAGCGACGGCCTGACCCGGATGCTGCCCGGCATCACCGCCGACGAGAGCACATGGTTCCGGGATCAGGTGACGCAGGGCCTGGACGCCCTCGTGGCCGACGCCGCGGGGGAGCACGGCTGGACCCTCGTCGACGGCATCTACGACGCGTTCCACGGTCACGGCTACTGTGCCGAGCACGGCTGGATGCGACGCATGCAGGACGCGTTCACGATGCAGGGGACCAAGGAGGGCGCGGTCCACCCGACTCGGGAAGGACAGGGCGTCTACCGGGACCGGTATCTTGCAGCCCTCGAGGCGGCGCTGTACGCGGACGACGGCACGGGCCTGCCCGACCTCGCCCGCCCGCGCCGACCGGTCCGTGCCTACGCGCCCAACCAGGACATCACACCGCCCGTCGTGACCGGCGTGCCGGACCAGCTGCCGAACGCGGCCGGCTGGTACCGGGCCGACGTGATCATCGACTGGGTCGCCACGGACCCGGCCCCGAGCTCGGGCACGCCCACTGACCCGGCCAACACCATGGCCAGCATCGAGGGCGCGCTCGTCCGCTACACCAGCGGGTCCAGCTGCGACCCGGCCGGGCGCTGCGCGACCGGCTCCATGGAGATCTCCATGGACAGGACGTCACCGGCGGTCGCCTGCACCACTGGGACCGCGGTGTTCCAGCTGGGCCAGCCGGGGGCCGTGGTTACGGGCACCGTGACCGACGGGCTATCGGGTCCTGTCGCACCTGGCGTGAGCGCGCCCGCCGACACGTCCTTCGTGGGCACGCGCAGCGTCGCGCTCTCCGGCGAGGACCTCGCCGGCAACACCGCGACGGCCGCCTGCGCCTACCGCGTCGAGTTCGTCATGTCGTCGTTCGGGGCACCGGTCGACGGCGGCGGCGTGCTCAACGTGGCGAAGGCCGGCCGGGCGATCCCGCTCAGGTGGCAACTCACGGACGCCGCCGGCAACCCATTCGACGGGCTGGCGACGGCCTCGATCTCCGTCCAGGGGCTGAGCTGCTCGGCCGGCAGCACGACCGACCTCGTCGAGGAGACCCTGGCAGGGGCCTCCGGGCTCCAGTCGCTCGGTGACGGCACCTACCAGCTCAACTGGAAGTCGCCGTCCTCGTATGCCGGATCGTGCAAGCAGCTGCGGCTCGATCTCGGCGAGGGAATCGTGCACACGGCGCTGTTCAAGTTCTCCAAGTAGCACCGGAGGCGGCAACGCGGGTGGCCAGGGCGGCGGACCGCGGCTAGGCCACCCGCACGTTGTCGATCAGGCGGACGCCGTCGATTCGCGCGGCGAGCGAGAGCAGCGCCCGCCCGGCAACGGCGCCGAGCTCGCCCAGCGAGTCCGGGTCCGCCACCGACACGTAGTCCACGGTCACCGCCGGCTCGGTCACGAGGACCTCACGCACGGCCGCCCGAACCGTCTCCGCGTCGCGCTCGCCGGCCAGGACGCGATCGGCACCCGCGAGCAGCGCCCGGTGGAGCACCGGTGCCGCGGCCCGTCCCTCCGGCGTCAGGCGGGCGTTGCGCGACGACAGCGCAAGGCCGTCCGGTTCCCGCACCGTCTCGCACGGGACCACCTCGGTGGGCAGGGCCAGGTCCTGCGCCACGCGCGCGATCACGCGGACCTGCTGATAGTCCTTGAGGCCGAAGTACGCTCGCTCGGCCCCGACGAGGGCGAACAGGATCGCCACCACGGTCGCCACGCCGTCGAAGTGCCCCGGCCGCGCCGCGCCCTCGAGGGGTCGCGAGATCGCGCCCACCGAGACCACCGTGTCGAACCCGGGCGGGTAGACCTCGTCGACGGGAGGCGCGAACACGATGTCCACGCCGGCGGCCTCAGCCCTCGCGAGGTCGCCGACCTCGTTCCGCGGATAGCGCTCGTAGTCGGCCGTCTCACCGAACTGCCTCGGGTTGACGAAGATCGACATGACGACCGTCGCGCTCTCGGCCCTCGCCCGTTCGACGAGCGACACGTGGCCCGCATGGAGCCAGCCCATCGTGGGCACCAGCCCGATGGGACGCGGGGTCGAGGCCAGGACCGCGCGCAGCTCCGCGCGTGTCCGGACAAGCTGCATCAGGGAGGCTGGGTCAGAGGTCGCGGTCGAGTGGGATGCCGGCGACGTTCGCGGCCCCGCTCGTGCCCGCCCGGTCCTGGTCCGTGCGACCCAGCACCTCGTCGAGCACGGCCGGGTCCATGAGGACCGTCTCGGCGTCGCCCGGGAAGTCACCGAGCTCCACGTCGGCGCGATACGTGCGCATCGCCTCGAGGATGGTGCCGCGCAGGTCCGCGTACTTGCGCGCGTGCCTGGGCGTCCAGTCGCCCCAGCCGAGGGTGTCGGTGAGGACCTGGATCTGGCCTGAGCACCCGGCGCCCGCCCCGATCCCGATGGTGGGGATCCGCAGGCGCTGCGTGATGGCCTCGGCGAGCTGGCCGGGGACCAGCTCCAGCACGACCGCGAAGGCCCCGGCCTCCTGGACGGCGAGGGCATCGGCCAGCAACGAGCGCGCCTGTTCCCGGCTCTTGCCCTGGACCCGGACGCGGCCGATCGCATTGATCGCCTGCGGCGTGAGCCCGATGTGGGCCATGACCGGGATCCCGGCCCGCACCAGCGCCTCGATCGTCCGGGCGCTCCGGGAGCCTCCCTCGATCTTGACGGCCTGGGCGCCGCCCTCGCGCAGGAACCGCCCGGCGTTGGCGACGGCGTCGTCGGGCGTGGAGTAGGACAGGAACGGCATGTCGCCCACGATCAGCGCGCGCCTGCTGCCCCGGACCACGGCCTTGGTGTGGTGGAGCATCTCGTCCATCGAGACGCGGACGGTCGTGTCGTAGCCGAGCATCACCTGCGCGAGCGAGTCACCGACGAGGATCAGCGGGATCCCGGCCTCGTCCACCAGGGCGGCGGTGGGGTAGTCGTACGCGGTGATCGTGGCGATCCGGGTGCCGTCGGCATGCAGCTTGGCGATGTCCACCACGGTCAGCCGGCGGACGGCCTCGGACTGGGCGCTCATCGGGTGCTCTCCATCGTCGCGCCAGTGTGCGCCCGCGCGTCGCGATCGTCCAACGCGGCGGCGATCCGGTCGAGCAGCCGGTCCGCGACCTCGCGCTTCGGCAGCAGGGGCAGGTCCTCGCGCGAGCCGTCCGCGGCGAGGATCGTGACCCGGTTCGTGTCCGTCCCGAACCCCGAGCCGGGCTCGCTCACGTCGTTGGCCACCAGGAGGTCCGCGCCCTTGCGCCGGAGCTTGTCCGGTGCGCGGTCGAGGGATCCGGTCTCGGCGGCAAAGCCCACGATCACCGGTCGCGGACGGAGCTCCCGGGACCGCACCCCGACCTCGGCCAGGATGTCCTCGGTGGGCTCGAGCTCGAGCGTCATGCCCTCGCCGCGCGTCAGCTTGGTGTCGGCCGTCGACCGGGGTCGGAAGTCGGCGACCGCCGCGGCCATCACCAGGGCGTCGGCTCCGTGCTCGACGACCGCATCGAGGACGGCCGCGCGCATCTGCGCGGTCGACTCCGCGCGGACCACCGTCGCGGCGGCGGGCAGGGGAACCTCGACCCGGCCGGCGACGATGGTCACCCGTGCGCCGCGGGCGATCGCGGCCTCGGCGATCGCGACCCCCATCCTGCCGGTGCTCCGGTTGCCGATGAACCGGACCGGGTCGATCGCCTCGACGGTCCCGCCCGCGGTCACGACCACCCGGCGGCCCTCCAGATCGGCTCGCGCGGGGCTTCGGCGAGCGGCGGTCGCTGCGCCGGGTCGGGCTCGCGGACCGGGCGACCCTCGACGGCGGCGATCAGCGCATCGATGATCAGCCCGGGTTCCGCCAGCCGTCCGATGCCCGACTGCCCGGACGCGAGCGAGCCGATCTCCGGGGGCACGATCCGGTACCCGAAGTCGCGCTCCAGGCGGGCCACGTTGTCGCGCGTCGCCCGGTGCGTCCACATGTCGCCGTCCATGGCCGGCGCGACCACCACGGGGGCGCTCGTCGCGAGGCAGGCGGCGGTCACGGTGTCGTTGGCGATCCCGTTCGCCATGGCCCCCAGCCAGCGGGCCGTGGCCGGCGCGACGACGATGGCATCGGCGCTGTCGGCGACCACGATGTGGCCGATCCGCTGGTCCGGCAGCAGCCCCAGCACGTCCGTCTCGACCGGGTGCCGCGACAGCGCGCCGAAGGTCAGCGGGCCCACGAACTGGGCGGCCGCCGGGGTGAGCATCACGACCACGTCGGCGCCCTCGGCCCGGAGCAGCCGCAGCAGCTCCACGGCCTTGTAGGCGGCGATCGACCCGCACACCCCGAGGCCGATCAGCCGGCCCTCCAGGCGCCCGCTCACCGCGCCCGCTCCCGGCGGTCCCTCACCGCGTTCCATCCAGTGGCTCGCCGCCGGCGACCTCCGCGTACAGGATCGCGAGGCCCTTGAGGGTCAGGTCCGGATCGATGACCTCGACGCCGTCCACGTCACGCGCCCAGGGCTCCATCGACAGCCCGCCGGTCAGGATCCCCCGGACCTCGTCCAGCGGCACGTCGACCAGCGCGGCAAGCTCCTGCCGGATCCGGGCCAGGAGGCCGGCGACGGCGGCCTGGTAGCCGAAGACCGTGCCGCTCTGCATGGCGGCCACGGTGTCGCGTCCGATCGCCCGGTCCGGCGTCCGCAGCTCGATCCGCGGCAGGCGGGCCGTGTGGCTCGCGAGCGCCTCGAGGCCCAGCTTGAGCCCCGGGGCGATGGCGCCGCCCATGAAGGCGCCGTCGGGGCCGACCGCGTCGTACGTGGTGGCCGTGCCCATGTCCACGACGACCGCCGGGCAGCCGTACAGGCGCTGCGCCGCGAGGGCGTTCACGATCCGGTCGGGCCCGACCTCGCCGGGCCGGTCCACGCGGACCGCGAGCGGCACCGTGCCCGAGGTCGCGACGAGGATCGGCAGGGAGCGGCGGTCCGCAACGGCCTCGACCATGGCGGTCTGCGCCGGGACGACCGAGCAGATCACCGCGGCGCGCACGCCGTCAAGGCTCTGGCCGTCGAGGCCGAGCAGTCCGTCGAGCAGGAGCTCCATCTCGTCCGTGGTGGTCGCCCCATGCGCGGCCGCCCGGCGCGTAGCGGCAATGGCGCCACCGCCCACGAGACCCAGCGTCATGTTCGTGTTGCCGATGTCGATCGCGAGCAGCATGCAGGGATCATACGTTCGCCGGTGCCTGCCCGGTTGCGGGCCTGCCCGCGGCGAGGCGTGCGATCGTCACCCTCCCGCAACCGAGCCGGGTCGGGTAGCATTCCGGACATTGTCGTGACGCCCCGGGAAGGCGGCGCGGCGAGCCGCTTGTCCAGCCCCTTTCGAGCACGAGGTTGGAGCCCACCGTGGCGAGCGAACCGCCCGCGAAGTTCTTCGTCAACTCGGGTCTCGTGACCAGTCGGACCGACGTCCAGCACCTGCTCCGTCCGATCCTCAAGCAGACCGTCTCCTACCGGTACTACCGGTTGCGGGAGCTGGTCTCGCATGGGACGGGCTGGGTCGAGCGGATCGTCGCCGACGAGCCCGAGATGTCGACGTACTTCACGCCGATCTCGATCACCATCAACGTGGACTCCTTCGAGCACCTCGAGTTCGAGACGCGCGCCGACCAGCTGCTCGTCTACACCCTGGTCCAGGGCGACGAGCGGGTGGTCATCGAGTACGTGCCGGGACAGGCCGACGACGGAGAGGGACCGTTGTCGGCACGCCAGCTCGAGCTTGACCTGGGCGGCTTCGTCCAGATGGAGCTGCTGGGCCTGGACGGGGCCGAGGACTAGCCGGGGAGCCAGCGGGGGCGACGCACCGCGGGATGTCCCCGCGGGCCCGGCGTGGGAGCCGGAGGCAGTTTCGAGGGAGGCATCGACAGATCCGCATGAGCGCGATCGCGCAGTACTTCAAGTTCGATGAGCGTGGCACCACGCTGAGCACGGAGGTGCGGGCGGGCCTCACCACGTTCATGGTGATGGCCTACATCATCTTCCTGAACCCGGGCATCCTGTTCGGCGGGTTCGAGGCCGCGGGCGACGCCCGATTCACGGTCGTCGCGCTGTCGGCGGGGACGGCCCTCATCGCCGGGATCATGACGATCGCGATGGGAGCGATCGGCAACTTCCCGCTGGCCCTCGCCGCGGGCCTCGGCATCAACGGCATCGTCGCCTTCTCGCTGACCGCCCGCGGGCTGTCCCCGGCGGGCGCGATGGGCGTGATCCTGCTCGAGGGCATCGTCGTCACGATCCTGGTCGTCGTGGGTCTCCGCGAGGCCGTCATGAATGCGGTGCCGCTGGCGCTCAAGCGGGCGATCGGCGTCGGCATCGGCCTGTTCATCCTGTTCATCGGGTTCGCGAACGGCGGCTTCGTGAAGGGCAACGCCCCCGCCACGCCGACGACGTTCCACCTGCCGACCACGGCCGGTGACTTCGTGTTCTGGATCGGCCTGATCCTGACCATCGTCCTGTGGGCGCGCCAGATCAAGGCGGCGCTGATCATCAGCATCCTTGCCACCACGGTCATTGCCCTGCTGCTGGGCGTGGCGAAGATCCCGGATCCGCTCGTCCTCACGCCGTCGTTCTCCACGCTCGGTGCCGTGGATCCGTTCCAGATCTTCAACATCCAGGGCCTCAGCCTGCTGGCCGCGCTGCTGATCGTGTTCGCGATCATGCTCACCGACTTCTTCGACACCATGGGCACCGTCACCGGCGTCGCCGCCGAGGCCGGCCTCGCGCGCGAGGATGGGTCGGTGCCGGAGGTCGGCCGGATCCTCCTGGTCGACTCCGTCGCGGCGGCCGTCGGCGGCCTCGCCGGCGTCAGCTCCAACACGACCTACATCGAGTCCGCGGCGGGCGTCGCGGAGGGCGGCCGCACCGGCTTCGCGTCGATCGTGACCGGTGTCCTGTTCCTGGCCGCCATCCTGCTCGCCCCGATCGCGGGGATCATCCCGGCGCAGGCCACCGCCCCGGCGCTCGTCCTGGTCGGCTACCTCATGTTCACGCAGGTCAAGGACATCAACGTCATCGACCTCGAGGACGGCATCCCGGCCCTGCTGACGATGATCCTGATGCCGCTGACCTACGACATCGCCCTCGGCATCGGTGCCGGGTTCATCTCGTGGGTGCTCATCAAGATCGTGCGGGGCAAGGTCTCGGCGATCCACCCGCTGATGTGGCTGGTCGCGATCCTGTTCCTCGTCTTCTTCCTCCAGGACTGGATCATCGCGTTCGGCCAGCCGGCCGCCTGACCCCTCCCCGAGAAAGACACACCACGCGACCGGCGGTCCAGCGACGGGCCGCCGGTCTTCGATTTCAGGGGCTACCATCGAGCCGATGTTCCACCGCACCCAGCTGCCTGACGGGCCGCGCGTCATCTCCGCCCGCCTGCCGGCATCCCGCTCCGTGTCCGTCGCCGCGTACGTGCTCGCCGGCTCGCGCCTCGAGTCCGCCGCCGACGCCGGCGTCGCCCACTTCATGGAGCACCTCACCTTCAAGGGCACGGCGCGGTACCCGTCGAGCCGGGCGATCAGCGAGGCGATCGAGGGCGTGGGCGGGTCGGCCAACGCCGCCACGGACCGGGAGTCGACCGTCTACTGGGCCCGGGTGCCGCGGCGCGAGGCAGGCCGGGCGATGGACGTCCTCGGGCGAGCTGGTGGTGCGCCCCCGGCTTGCCGAGGCGGACATCGACCACGAGCGGACGGTGATCATCGAGGAGATCCGCTCCTACCTCGACGACCCGGCGGAATACGTCCAGATGCTGGTCCAGGCGGCGCTGTTCGGCGACGGACCGCTGGGCCGCGAGATCTGCGGCGACGAGCAGGGGATCCGGGACCTGCCGGCCGAGAGCGATCCGCGACTTCTGGGGCACGCTCTACCGGCCGGCGAACACCGTGGTCGCGGTTGCGGGCGACCTGGATCACGAGGAGGCGGTCGAGCTCGCCGCAGCCGCCTTCGGGTCCGGGGATGGAGCCGTGCCGGCCGCTGCGCCCGCGCCGGACCTGCCCGCCGGCCCGCGGGTCCTGGTCGGCCGTCGAGACACCTCGCAGGCCCAGCTCGCCATCTCCGTTCCCGGGCTGCCTCGCGACCATCCCGACGCGTGGAACCTCGCCGTCCTCAACGCGGTGCTGGGCGACGGGATGTCGAGCCGGCTGTTCCTCGGCGTCCGGGAGGAGAAGGGACTCGCGTACGACGTGAGCTCCGGGGTGGTGGAGTACGCCGACGCCGGGGCCGTCGAGGTCTCCGCGGGCGTGGACCCGGCCAACCTGCCGGCGGCCATCGAGGCCATCCTCGCCGAGCTCTCGAGGATGGCGGACGAGCCTGTCCCGGCCGACGAGCTGTCGAAGGCCAAGGCATACCTGTCCGGCGGCCTGGAGCTGCGCATGGACGACACGCGCCACCTGGCCTCGTGGATCGGCGGGCAGGAGGCGCTCCACGACCGGGTGTACACCCTCGACGAGGCGCTCGAATCGGTCGCGTCCGCCCGATCCGAGGACATCCGGCGCCTCGCCGACGAGCTGTTCCGCGAGGAGCGGCTGCGGATGGCCGTCGTCGCCCCGGCCCGCTACCTGCGCGGTCTTGACCGCCACCTCAGGCTGGGACGATGACGCCCGGCGACCGCCCCATCGAGCTGCGCCTCGCCCGTCTCCACCTGCGCATGGGCTCGCTCGCCCTCGCCCGGGCCGAGCTCGAGCTCCTGGCGCGCAACGGGTCGCTCGATGCGCCCGCCCTGGTCGACCTTGCCGAAGCCCGCTGGCGGACGGGGGACCTGGACGGCGCCGGCGAGGCGGCAGGCGAGGCCCTGGAGCGAGGCGCCAGCGACCCCCTGGCCCTGGTCGTCGCCGCGGAGGCGGCCGCAGTCGCGGGTCGTCGCGCCGAGGCCGACGACCTGGCCACCGCGGCGATCGCGGGACTGGAGACGACCCTTGACGCGCTGTTCGCTGGCATGCCCCGGAGCCAGGTCTGGCCCGGCGACCCCGAGGCGGAGGCGGCCCCGGCGGACCTCCCGGATGGGCTCGCGGGTGGCATCGGCGTCCCCGTGCCGGCCGCGGCCACCGACGCGCTGGCTGCCGGTCGCGAGGCCCTCGCGACCGGCCGCACCGCCGACGCCGCCCTGGGCCTCTCGGTCGCCATCCGCCTCGATCCCCGGCTGGCCGAGGACGTCCTCGACGCGATCGATGACGGGGGATCCGAGCCCTTCCTCGCGCTCGTCGCCGGGGACGCCCTGCGCCTGCTCGGGCGCGACCAGGAGGCGGCCGCGAGCTACGACCGGGCGCGAGCCCAGCCCCCGCTCGCCGGCGACCCCGAGGCCGGCTGATGGCAGCCGGTCTCGCGCGGAGGTGCGGCCCGTGAGCGTCAGGCTCGCGCTACCCTGTGCACCCACCCGACCAGTCATCGCGATCCCGGCGCGCCCGGCATCGCCCAGCGGAAGACCGAGGCCGAACTAGCAATGGCGGAACTCCAGCGAACCCTGCTCCTCGTCAAGCCCGACGGCGTCCAGCGCCAGCTCGTCGGCCGCGTCCTCAGCCGCTTCGAGGACCGCGGGCTCAAGCTCGTCGGGCTCAAGCTGGTCCAGGTGGACCGGGCGCTTGCCGAGGAGCACTACGCGGTCCACAGCGACAAGCCGTTCTTCCGGGGCCTGGTCGAGTTCATCACCTCCGGCCCGCTCGTCGCCGCGGCGCTCGAGGGACCGAACGCGATCGCGATCGTCCGCGCGATGAACGGGGCGACGCGCCCGCACGAGGCGGCGCCGGGCTCCATCCGCGGCGACCTCGCCGTGGAAACGGCCCAGAACCTGGTCCACGCCTCGGACAGCCCGGAGAACGCGGCCGCCGAGCTCGCCCTCTGGTTCCGCCCCGAGGAGCTGCTCAGCTACGAGCGCGAGATCGATCGCTGGGTGCTCGCCCCGGCCGACTAGGCGTCCCGTCTCGTTGTTCGTCCACCGGTAGTCGTCCGGGTCCGACCCCGGACCCGGCGTCCTGATCGACCCCGGACCGCCATGATCGACCCCGGACCCGGCGCCCTGATCGCAATGTGCATCGGATCTAGCCCATCCACGAGGCGCTCGCGCAGTCAAACTCAAGTTTCGGGGCCGGAGCCCCGTGCGGAGGGGTGGATTCTGATGCAGGCACCAATCACACGGCCGTGGACTCAGGCGACCCGGACGCATCGCTGGCCGGAACGCCTCGCGACCGAGGACGCCTCGCGGCCGAGGACGCCGCCAGCATCTCCTTGCGACCCGCAAGCGGTCAGCAGGAAGCGAATCTGGGACGCTAGTCCGTGGCCCCGCTCACGATGATCGGCGCAGGCTCCGCGGCCGCGCCCGCGAGATCGAGCGCGCCCCAGCTCGTGAGCGCCGCCAGGATGGCGAGCGCGAGGACCGCCGCCGACAGGAGCTCGGTTCGATCGCGCCGCACCACACCGGCGAACCGGGCCCCGGCGGCGCCGAGGCGTGCCCGGGTTCCTGAGAGGGCGGATGCACCTGCCCGCGCCCGGGCTTGCGCCGGGGCCGATTGGTCCAAGGCCGGGTCGCCGATGCCTGCATCCTCGACGACCGCGTCGTCCACGGCCGGCTGATCGCCAGGGGTCGCGCCGGCCACCGGGGCGCCGCGGGCGAGGGCGCCGCGGGCGGAGGCGACCGCACCGCGGGTCATGGTCTTCGCCCTGCCGAAGTAGGCCAGGGATCCCGTCGTCGCTGACCTGATCACGGCGGTTGCGACCCGCATCGGGCCGGTGGCCGGCTCGCCGCCCACGACGGTCGTGCCCTCCGAGCTCTCCTGTTCAACCCGCAGTGACTCGAGGGGCCTGCGACGGCGCACGATCCGCTCGGGCGCCGCCCGGTCCACCCGGCTCGTCGCGCGTCCGAGCCCCAGCCGGGCGAACCGGAGATAGGTCGGGAGGGTGAGGAAGCCGGCCAGCAGCAGCAGCTCGCTCCACGGCGAGCCCCAGACGCCCGCCGCGAGGTCGACCCGTGCCTGCAGGGCGACCCAGCCCGGCAGGCCGAAGGTAGCGACCGCCGTGATCACCAGCGCAGCCGAGAGCAGCGGTGACCGGCGCATCCACCCCCGCAGCTCGGGCAGGCTGCGTGTCTCGAACCGGTCCTCGGCCACGGCGGCCCAGGCTCCCAGCGCGGTCTTCGATGCCGCGAGCGCGACCACCCAGGCGCGCCCGGGACCCCAGGCGGCCGGATCGAGCGCGGCGATCGCCAGCAGCAGCAGCCCGGCGTCGGCGATCACCAGGTAGCCGACCGCGTGCCGCAGGTCATCCTGGAAGTAGGCGGCCAGCGACGCGCCGGCGAGGGTTGCGACGGCAGCCAGCAGGATGAGCGCCCGCTCACCGTCGAGCGGCAGGGCGAGCGGGGCGATGAACCGGTCCACGACCGCGAAGGCGACCACCGTGAGGGGCACGGCCGTCCAGGCGATCAGCAGGGGGAGCGTCTCCGGCGGGACGAGGTCGGTGAGTCGGGAGACGCGCACGTGGAACGGGAGCATGCCCCATCGCGCCGCCACGGCTGCAGCGACCGCGAGGATCACCAGCCCCAGCGCGGGCCCCGCCACGGTCGAAGCCGCCTCGGTCGCCTCGTCGAGGCCCACGCCGGACGCGATGAGCGCGAGGCGGGCGGCCAGCGGGACGATCGCCATCGCGACGAGCAGCGCCGCCCCGGTCGTCAGCGTCACGCGCAGCTCCCTCGCTCCGGCCGCGACGGCGGACGGTCCCTGCGCGGCGAGGATGACGATCAGCCCCGCCAGCCCTGTCCCGGCGGCCGCGGCGGCGCCCACCGCCAGATCTGCCGAGGCCATGGCGACCGTGCCGCCGGTGAGTGCGGCGAGGGTGGCCGGCAGCAGGCCACGCAGGCGTGGCAGCCCGCCCAGGAGCACGGCGAGCGCCACGATCACCAGGCTCTCGAGCCCCCACAGGCCCACCACCATCCGGAGGAAGCCCGTGACCACGAGATGCGCGTCGAAGGGCCCGGTGATCGGCTGGCCCGTGTCCGTCAGGCGTCCCGTCCGCAGCAGGAACGCCGCCCCGGTGACCGCCGCCAGGGCAGCCGCCCCGATGACGGCGGCGAATCCGTGCGGCGCGCCCGCCCCGGGGCAGGCCCCAGGCGGACACCACCGCACCGGTCATCCCGATGGCGAGCAGGACCAGGAGGCGCATCGCTCAGCTCGCCTCGGTGCGGTGGGCGTCGTCGGCTGCGCGATGTCGGATGGGCGCATCCGGGCGGAGGCTGTCGCGGATGACGAGCTCACCGCCCCGCCGGACCGACGCCGCCACCAGGGCGGCGGTCCCGGCGCCGGCGCCCGCGGTGAGCAGGGCCAGCGCCAGGTCCTCGACCGCATCCGGCAGGCCGAAGAGCGCATTGGACGCGAGGCCGGTCGCCGCGAGCAGGAGCAGCAGGCCCACGCCGAGACGCAGGGTGTCCCGCGCCAGCACGACCTGGGGCACGGCAAGAGCCGTCAGGGCGAGCGAGGCCCCCAGGGCCGCGCGCGGGACCAGCGAGCCTGCGATCAGCGCCGAGGCGACCCCGCCGGTCCCCGGCCCTTCCGGTGAGCCGCCGGCCAGCGCGGTCCCAAGGGTTCCGGCAGCCAGGAACCCGGCCACGAACGCGGCGATCGCGATGACCGCGGACCCGGTCCACCCGACGCTGGCTGCGGGGAGCCCGCCGGGTGCTCGGCGGAGGGCGATCCATACCAGGTAGGTGCCGAGCGTCGTGCCCACCAGGCGGACGCCCAGGGCGAGCGGTCCGGGAACGGGCTCGACCACGTACGCGGCACCGGTGAGCGCCAGCAGCAGGCCGAGGACGGCCAGGCGAGGCGTGGCAGCCGCGACGGCCGCGACGCCGCCCATGACCAGGAGTCCGGAGACCAGGATCAGGACGGGTGTCATGGCTCGAGGCTCGGCCCGTCAGGGCGTCGCGGGGACGCCCGGGTAGACCGGTGTCGGGAGGACGCCAACGGTGTCGATCGGCCAGTACCGCAGGAAGGCACGGCCGATCACGTTGGAGGTGCTGATCGGCCCGAAGACGCGCGAGTCGGCCGACTTCTGGCGATGATCACCCATGACGAACAGCTGTCCCGCGGGCACGACCCAGCGAGTCTGGTCCGGCGAGACCTCCGTGGGCTCGTTGAGACCCGCGCTGTTGCGATACGTGTAGGGCTCATCGAGTCGGACGCCGTTGACGTAGACGAACCCGTCGTCGCGGACCTCGACCCGTGTCGCCGGGCTCCCCGATGACGCGCTTGATGAACGGGGTGGAATCGGTCGTCCAGGTCTGCCGGTGGATTGAACACGATCACGTCGCCCCGGCCGTACGGATCCCATCGGGGAGTGAGCTTGTCGACCAGCACGTACTGCCCCGGCTCCAAGGTCCGCTCCATCGAGTTCTGCTGCACCTGGTACGGCTGAGCGATGAAGTTCTGGATGACGAAGAAGATGATCAGGGTGAGAACGAGGGTCTCGATGATCTCGACGAGACACCCGACGCTGGAACGGCGGTCCACGAGCGGGGAGTATAGGGGTCGGGGGCGCTCTCGCCCGGGCAGGCGGCGACCGCGGGCAGCGGCGCACGTCATCGGGTAGGGCCGTCCGGCCCTCCGGGGCGTGGGAGGATGCCCCGATGCATAGGCCCAAAGCGGCAATGCATCTGATGCGCCCCCGGCCCGGAAGTCGTTTGACCCGTGCGTCGGCGCACGCATACACTCCGGCTGCCGGCGCGGCGGTTCCCCTGCGTTCCGAACCCCCGTCAGCGTCTAGCCCACGTCCCGACGCGGGTGCCCGCGCCCGTCAGGCTCCGCGGGGCCGCCGTCGCGACGAGTCAACACGCGGATCACGGCGTTTCTGAACCCGGGTAGGAGGCTCTGCAGACCCTGATGGCCCAAGCGCTTCAATGGCTCGTTCCGATCGCGGGGATTGCCGCGATCCTGTTCGCGCTCTACCTCGCGCGCGACGTCCTCTCCCGCGACAAGGGCCCCCAGGCCATGCAGGACGTGGGCGCGATCATCCGCGAAGGCGCCGACGCGTTCGTCAAGCGCCAGTACACGACGATCGGGGTGCTCGCCCTCGTGGCCGCCGTGATCATCGGGGTCGTCATCGCGCTCGTCGAGAACGAGCAGGTCGCCGACGTTCCCGAGCTCGCCGGGGGGCCGATCGGCGCGCTGACGGCGATCGCGTTCCTGGTCGGTGCCGCCTGCTCGATGGCGTCGGGCATCATCGGCATGACGATCAGCGTCCGGTCCAACGTGCGGACCGCCGCCGCGGCCCGTCGCAGCCTCGTCGAGGCCGTCCAGGTCGCGATGCGCGGCGGGGCGGTCTCCGGCTTCCTGGTCGTGGCCCTGTCGCTCCTCGGCGTGTGGGGCATCTTCACGGTCTACCAGGTCGCTGTTCAGCGACATTGGGGTCAACCAGGCGCCGTTCGTGATCGTCGGCTTCGGCTTCGGCGCCAGCTTCGTCGCCCTGTTCGCCCAGCTGGGCGGCGGCATCTACACCAAGGCCGCCGACGTCGGCTCCGACCTCGTGGGCAAGGTGGAGAAGGGCATCCCCGAGGACGACCCCCGCAACGCGGGCGTGATCGCCGACCTCGTTGGCGACAACGTCGGCGACTGCGCCGGCCGTGGGGCCGACCTGTTCGAGTCCACCGCCGCCGAGAACATCGGCGCCATGATCCTGGGCGTCGCGGTCTACACGATCGCGCTCACGTCCGGCTGGCCCAATCCCGAGGCCTGGATCTTCTTCCCGCTGGTCGTCCGCGCCTTCGGTCTCCTGGCCACGATCGTCGCGATGTTCTTCATCCGCGGCAACGAGACCGAGGACCCGATGAACATCCTCAACCGCGGCTACTGGGTCACGACGGCCCTGTCCGTGGTGGGGCTCGGGATCACCACCTGCGATCATGATGGACACCGGGCGGAGCGGCCAGCGACAGTGCCCTCCCGGTCTGGGTCTGGTTCTTCCTCGCCGGCATCGTCGGCCTGGCCACCAGCGTCGCGTTCGTGTACATCACCCAGTTCTACACGGCCGGCTCGTTCCGTCCGGTCCGCGAGATCGCCGAGGCCAGCAAGACCGGCCCCGCGACCAACATCATCAGCGGCACCGCGGTCGGCTTCGAGACGACGGCCGTCACGGCCATCACCATCGGCATCGCGCTCATCGCCAGCCACTGGCTCGGCGCGCAGGCGGGCCTGCTGAACGCCGCCGGGCACGACGTCGGCGGCATCTTCGGCACCGCCGTCGCGACCATGGGCATGCTGATGACCACCGCCTACATCCTGGCGATGGACACCTTCGGGCCCATCACCGACAACGCCGGCGGCGTCGCCGAGTTCTCCCGCGCCGAGGCCGGCGCCCGCGAGATCACCGACCGGCTCGACGCCGTGGGCAACACCACCAAGGCGCTGACCAAGGGCTATGCGATCGCCTCCGCCTCGCTGGCCGCGTTCCTGCTGTTCTCGGCCTACATCGACAAGGTCAACCTGATCCTGGGCAACCAGATCGCGGCCGGCAAGGAAGGCGTCGAGCTGATGACCGCCGTCAACCTCGCCGACGTCAGCGTGTTCGTCGCGGCCTTCATGGGCGCGATGCTCGCCTACTTCTTCAGCAGCCTCGCCATCCGGGCCGTGGGCAAGACGGCCCAGACGATCATCGTCGAGGTGCGCCGGCAGTTCCGGGAGATGCCCGGGATCATGGACTACACCCAGAAGCCGGACTACGCCCGCGTCGTGGACATCACCACCGCGGCCGCCCTGCGCGAGATGGTCGCCCCCGGCCTCGTTGCCGTGGCGACCCCGATTCTCGTCGGCCTCCTGCTCGGCTACCAGGCCGTGGCGGGCATGCTGATGGTCGGGACGATCGCGGGCGTCCTCCTCGCCACGACGCTCAACAACGGCGGCGGCGCGTGGGACAACGCCAAGAAGTACATCGAGTCCGGGAACCTCAAGGACGACGACGGCAACGTGCTCGGCAAGGGCTCCGACGCCCATGCCGCGGCGGTCGTCGGCGACACCGTCGGCGACCCGTTCAAGGACACCGCCGGTCCGTCGCTCCACGTGCTGGTCAAGCTGCTCGCCACCATCACCCTCGTCCTCGCCCCGCTGTTCATCCGCTAGCGGAGGAGACCTCTCGGGCGGCCGGGTCCACGTGATCCCGGTCGCCCGGAGCTAATTCATGGACCAGATCCTCCAGGCGCTCGTCATGGGGATCGCGCAGGGACTGACCGAGTTCCTGCCGATCTCCTCGTCCGGGCACCTGATCCTCATCCCGTACCTGTTCGGCTGGAACGATCCGTTCATCGAGTCGCTCGCGTTCTCCGTCGTGCTGCACGGCGGCACGCTGCTGGCGCTGCTTGCCTACTTCCGCGCGGACTGGCTGCGCCTCATCCCGGCCTTCTTCGCGTCCATCCGGGACCGGTCCCTTGCCGACGATCCCGACCGGAGGCTGATCTGGCTGCTGGTGCTGTCCACCCTGCCGGCGGCCGTCATCGCCCTGCTCCTCAACGACATCGTGGAGCAGAGCGTTCGCCAGCCGGGCCTGGTCGCGCTGATGCTCGTGATCGCCGGCGCCGTCCTGTGGCTCGCCGACCGCTGGGGACCGCGGACGCATTCGATCAGCCGCCTGACGCGCACGCGGGGCCCTGGGGATCGGCTTCGCGCAGGCCCTCGCGCTGGTGCCGGGCGTGTCCCGCTCCGGGATCTCGATCTCGGCCGGGCTGTTCGCCGGCCTCGATCGTGCCGCCGCGGCCCGCTACAGCTTCCTGATGGCGACGCCGATCACCGCCATGGCCGTCGCCTACGAGGCGTTCAAGCTCATCCGGGGCGAGGTCGCCGGGGTGGAGCCCGCGACCCTGGCCGTCGGCGATCGTCGCGTCGTTCATCTCCGGCGTGCTCGCGATCTCCGTGCTGCTGCGCTACCTCCGGACGCGATCGTTCAACATCTTCGTCCTGTATCGCCTGGGGCTCGCGGCCGTCGTCCTGGCCGTGTTCCTGGCCCGGTAGCGCCCGGAGGCCCGCCGTGGAGGTCATGAAGCAGCTTCGCCAGCGCGCGATCCGTGACCTGGTCGAGCAGCGCCCGATCCGCACCCAGCAGGAGCTCGCGGCGGCGCTCCGCGAGCGGGGCTTCCGCACGACCCAGGCCACGATCTCGCGTGACGTCGCGGAGCTCGGCCTGGTCAAGGCCGGCCGCAACGGCCTGCAGGCCTACGTGATCCCGCCGCGCCTCCGCGAGGCGGACACGAGCGGTGAGGAGCGCATCCGGAGGCTCCTGCACGAGATGCCGGTCGAGATCCGCGAGGCGGGCACGATCCTGGTGCTCAAGACCCTGCCCGGGTCCGCGCACCCGCTGGCGGCCGCCCTCGACCGGGCCCGCTGGTCCGAGGTGATGGGCTCCATCGCGGGTGACGACACGGTGTTCGTCGCATTCGCGGATCGCGGTTCGCTGGGACGCGTGCGACGGCGCCTGGAGCAGCTCGGGGAGGTGGGGGAGTCAGGCGGCCTCGGGCATCGCGGCCCGGTTGATCCGAAGGTGTCCGTTCGACCTCGCGCGCGACAAGGTCACGTCTCCCGCGACCCGAGTCTCCTCTCCGGCGCGACCAGGTCACCACGGTGCCCATGTCCCTCCCCCCGCGACCAAGTCACCACCGACTGGCCGGCACGACCACTGAACGGAGCTCGGCGCATGGCCACGCTCAGCCGTGTGGCGAGCTCCTCGTGGTGGTCGGACGTGCCAGTCCTCGGTGACTGTGCGGCGGCGGGCGGCGGTGACTGGCTCGGCGCGAGGCGGCGCCACGGGACTGGGTGAGCGGCTCCCCGAGCGTGCTGGCGCCCGCGTCCGGCGGCGCCTCGGCGCAGCTCGCCGAGGCCCGGGCGGCGCCCGCCCCGCGGACCGCCTCGTGCCCCGGCTGACCTTTGACGTTTCCGGGTCCCGCAGATACCATTCCGCCCGATCCACCGAGCCTCGGAGCGCAACCAGGCGCCCCGGGGTCCTTTTGTTCCAAACCGACCGAGCGGCGGCACCCGAGTGGTGCCGGTCCCGCGCCTCGGGGGCCCTCACCCGATGAACAGCAAGACGACCTACATCAGCAAGGACGGCCTCGAGAAGCTCCGTGCGGAGCTCGACGAGATCCTGAGCGTCCGCCGGCCCGAGATCGCCCAGCGGATCCACGACGCCAAGGAGCACGGCGACCTCTCGGAGAACGCCGAGTACGAGGATGCCAAGAACGAGCAGGCGTTCGTCGAGGGCCGGATCCAGACGCTCGAGGCGATGATCAAGAACGCGGCGATCATCGACGAGAACACGTCCACGGACCACGTCCAGATCGGCTCGACCGTGAAGGTGAAGGGCGAGGACGGCGCCGAGACGTTCATGATCGTCGGCTCGGCCGAGGCCAGGCCCGCGGACGGGCGCATCTCCAACGAGTCGCCCGTGGGCCGCGCCCTGCTCGGCCGCAAGAAGGGCGACAAGATCGTCGTCAAGGTCCCGGCCGGCGACTTCGCGTACACGATCGTCGAGATCAAGTAGCACCGCCACCAATCGGCCCCGAGCCGGCACCACGCGCGTCGGGGCGATCACCCCGGCCCGGGTGCCGGAGAGAAGGGGAGAGACCGTGGACTGGGCGGACGAGCTGGCCGCGAGCGTCGAGGGACCCCAGGTCGTCAACGACTCCAAGACGCCGTCCGGCACCGTCCACGTCGGCAGCCTCCGCGGCCCCGTCATCCTCGACGTGATCACGCGTGCCCTGCGCAGTCGGGGGCTCGAGGCCACGCTGCTCTACGGCGTCGACGACATGGACCCGATGGACGCCCAGGCGCTGCTCAGCCCCGACGCCATCGAGCGCGAGATGGGCCGCCCGCTGGCCCACGTGCCGGACCCGGCGGGCGACTGCCACGCGAGCTATGCGCGCCACTTCGCGGGCATCTTCATCGACACCTTCGCGGGTCTCGGCATCGTCCCGGACCGCTACTACTGGATGAGCGACATCTACCCCACCGGGCAGATGGACCCGTTCATCCGGACCGCGCTCGAGCGCGCGCCGGTCGTCCGCGAGGTCTACCGCCGGGTGGCCAACGTCCAGCATCCCGACCACTGGCTGCCGCTGGGCGTGGTCTGTCCCAGCTGCGGCAAGATCGGCACCACGATCGCGTCCGACTGGGACGGCGAGACGGTCTCGGTCGCGTGCCTGCCCGACCTCGTCGAGTGGGCGACGGGCTGCGGCTGGACCGGCCGGGTGAGCCCGTTCGGCGGCGCGGCGAAGCTGCCGTGGAACCTCGAGTGGGCCGCCCAGTGGAGCCTGTTCGGGGTCACGATCGAGCCCAACGGCAAGGATCTCGCCACCGCGGGCGGGTCCCGCGACCGGAGCAACGCGATCGCCCGCGAGGTGTTCGAACGGGAGCCGCCGCTCAACTTCCCGTACGAGTTCCTCAACATCGGCGGCCGCAAGATGTCCACGTCGAAGGGCCGCGGAGCCGCCGCGCACACGATCGGCAGCGTCGTGCCCCCGGAGCAGCTGCGGTTCCTGTTCGTCCGGCAGCGGCCGGAGACCGCGCTCGACTTCGATCCCGAAGGCACGGACGCCGTGCCGCGCCTGTTCGACGAGTTCGACCGGCTTGGCGCCGCCACCGCGGGCCGCGAGGTCAAGGGCGAGCTGCCGTCGGGCCACGAGTCGATCTTCCGGTACTCGCTGCTGGACCCGGCGGCGGATGTCGCGGCCGCGGCGGAGCGCTTCCGCCCCGCGTTCGCCCACCTCGCGCTGCTCGTCCAGGTGCCCGGGTGTCGACGTCCACGACCGGGTGGCCGCCGAGAAGGGCTCCGCCGCTGACCGGATCCGGAGGCGGCCGAGCTCGAGGTCCGCCTGGCCGCCGTCGGCCGCTGGCTGGAGGCCTACGCCCCCGAACGCGCCCGGATCGAGATCCGCCGCGACGCCGTGCCGGTCGAGGCCGAGCAGCTGCGACCCGAGCAGCTCGGGTTCCTGCGCGCGCTCGCAGAGGCGGCCCACGGTGACGCCCTCTCCTCCGGGGAGCAGTGGCAGGCGGCGATCTTCGCGGTCGCGGCGGAGGCCGGCATCGACGCCAAGGCCGCGTTCATCTCGCTCTACCTCGCGTTCCTCGGCCGGCCCAACGGTCCACGGGCGGGCTGGCTGCTCGCGAGCCTCGAGCGCGACTTCGTCATCCGCCGCCTCACGGAGGCCGGCACCGGGAGCCGCCGGGGAGGTGATCGCATGAGCGTCGGCGTGCAGCGGCTCCGCGACGAGCCGGAGCGGATCCGGCAGGGTGCCATCGACAAGGGCGAGGACCCCACGCTCGTGGACCAGGCGATCGAGGTCGATGCCCGTCGTCGCCACCTCCAGGCCGAATCGGACAACCTCAAGGCCGAGCGCAACGCGGCCAGCAAGCGCATCGGCGAGGCGATCCGCGGTGGGGCCAGCCGGACGGCCCCGAGGTCGCGGACCTGCGCGATCGAATCCACGCGGGCCGGGCTCCGGATCGACGAGATCGACGCCGAGCTGGCGGCGGCCGAGGCGGAGCTCGAGGACCTGCTGCTCCGGATCCCGAACCCCGCCGATCCCGACGTCCCGGTCGGCGGCGAGGAGGCCAACGTCACCGTCCGCACCTGGGGCGAGCCCGGTGCGCACGAGGGGACCACGCCCGACGGCGCCACCTGGGCCCGCCGCCCCCACTGGGAGATCGGCGACGCGCTGGACATCATCGACAATCCGCGCGGCGCCAAGATCGCTGGCTCCGGGTTCCCGGTCTACAAGGGCCTGGGCTCCCGCCTGCAGCGGAGCCTGATCAGCTGGTTCCTGGACGTGCACACCGCGGAGCACGGCTTCACCGAGGTCTGGCCGCCGTCGGTGGTCAACACCGCGTCCGCGCGCGGCACCGGCCAGATCCCGGACAAGGAAGACCAGATGTACGTCGTCACCCGCGACGACCTGTACCTGGTGCCCACGGCCGAGGTCCCGGTCACCAACCTCCACCGCGACGAGATCCTCGAGGCGGACCAGCTGCCGATCCGCTACGCGGCCTACTCACCGTGCTTCCGGCGCGAGGCCGGGGCCGCGGGCAAGGACACCCGCGGGATCCTGCGCGTCCACCAGTTCGACAAGGTCGAGATGGTCATGTTCGAGAAGCCCGAGGACAGCCCCGAGGCCCTCGAATGGATGACCGCCCGCGCCGAGATCCTGCTTCAGCGGCTGGGGCTTGCCTACCGCGTCCTGCTCATGAGCACCGGCGAGATGGGCTTCGTCCAGCGCCGCAAGTACGACCTGGAGGTCTGGGCGCCGGGCGTGGAGCGCTGGCTGGAGGTCAGCTCCTGCTCCAACTTCGGCGACTACCAGGCCCGCCGCATGGCCATCCGCTACCGCCCCGAGAAGGGCGCCAAGCCGGAGCTCGTGCACACGCTCAACGGGTCGGGCCTCGCGCTCGCGCGGATCGTGGCCACGATCCTCGAGGTCTACCAGGAGGCCGACGGCACGGTCACGGTCCCGGAGGTCCTTCGGCCCTATCTCCGCACCGATAGGATTGGGGAACCCGCCGAGGCCTGAGAGGAACGCCCCGGCGGCACCGACGAGGGAGATCCGTCCGATGGCCGTTCAGTCGCCGCCCGACCCGGCAGGCGCCCGGGGGTCCCGCCGGGCCGGCGCCGGGAATGCGGTTCGCCGGCCCGGGTGCGCGCCTCGCGGCGTTCATCATCGACTGGATCGTGATGGCGATCGTGTTCGTGCTGCTGCTGTTCGTGCTGGGCGCGATCGTGGTGGGCGTGCTCGGCTCTGCCGGAGTCTGAGGGTGCAGGAGCCGCGGTGATCGGCATGGCGATCTCGGTCGCTCACCTTCGTGGTGTTCAACCTCCTGTACTTCCCGTGGTCCTGGTCGCGTGGCGGCCAGTCCGTCGGCATGCGGCTGATGGCGATCAAGGTGGTCCGGGATCGGGACGGCGGCCCGGTGTCGTTCGTTGCAGCCGTCCTGCGGCTGCTCGGCTACTACATCAACCACCTGACGCTGCTGGTCGGCTTCGCCTGGATCCTCGTCGACCGGCGCAAGCGCGGCTGGCACGACCTGCTCGCCGGCACCTGCGTGGTGGACGCGTAGGGGTCCGCGCGGAGCCCGTCACCCGGGTCGGCACCGGCTCTGCCGGCGGCCCGAGCGGCTCGATGGCCGCCGGCGACCCTACGCCCCGGGCCGGAACAGCGCCGAGATCGAGGTCGGGGTGTAGCCCGTCGCGCGCAGCCCGGTCACCATCGCCGGGAGGGCATCGCGCGTCGTGTACCCGCCGAGGTGCATCAGGACCACGGCGCCGGCGGTGCGACCGGCGATCACTTTGGCCGCGCTGTCGGCGGCGGTCGGGCCGCCGTCGGCCACGCGGCGCCAGTCGATGGTGTCGATCTGCCACATGACGGTGATCGGGTAGCCCGCTTCCGCCGCCACCGCCCGCAGCGCCCTGTTCATCGCCCCGTACGGCGGCCGCCAGTAGGGCATGGTGTGGCTGCCCGCGAGTGGGGCGATCATCGCGTTCGCGTCCTGCAGCTCCCGCGTCACGAACTCGGCCGCAGGCGGGGTCTCGGGGCAGGCCGCTCCGCCCCCGCCGTCGCGCAGGTTGCAGTGGTGGACCGTGTGGTTGCCGACCTCGAACAGCTCCGGGTGAGCGGCCACCTCCGCCAGCACCGCCCGCCCGGTCGCGGTCTCGGCCATGGCGCCGGTCGGGAAGATCGTCGCGCAGACCCGATGGAGCTCGAGGTACGCGACGATGGACAGCGCCGGGGTCAGGCGGCCGCCCATGTCGAAGGTCAGCGCGATCTCGCCGGTGGCGCCGGCCACCGCTCGCACGACCCTGGGCGAGGTGATGGGCGGCGGCGCGCCGGCGGTGCAGCCGATGGGGACGGGGTGCGTACGCGAGCCGGGCACCCACCAGCCCGCCCATTGGCCGTCGGCGATCCGGACGTGGCGCTGGCCGCGGACGACGGACACCCGGTCGACCCGGATCGTCATAGCGGTCGCCCGGATCCAGCCCTTCGCCTCGAGCATGGTCCCGGCCGGGTCGAACCGGTACAGCTCCCAGCTGCCGGCCGCCAGCGCGGCGGTCCGGGCGGGCGACCACGTCCTGGTTCCCGCGAACCCGGCGACGTACGCCACGGGGCTCTCGCGGACCCAGCGGCCGGCGAGCGGGCCGGTCGTCATCTTCAACCAGGTGCCTCCGGGCGGCGTCGTGCTGCGCCTTGAGCCGGTCACCATCACCGGCGCCGCGAGCGTCACGGTGCGGCGCGAGGTCACCCGCCACGCGTCGCCGAAGCGGACGCCGGTCTGGGGGCCGGCCTCCAGGCGGATGGTGAAGGTGGCTGCGATCGCCGGGGAGGCACCGATCAGGCCACCACCGAGCGCGAGCAGCAACCCTGCCACCACGGCCGGGACGGGAGAGCGGAGCACGCGAGCGGTGCCGTGCACGACAGCCACCTCGACTGCAGCAGGATCCGACGGCCAGAGCGTGCACCCGCCGGGTGTCGGAAACGAGAGGACGCGGTCACGATCCAGTAACGCGGTTCAGGCGACGACCACGCCCTCGTGCTCGCCGGACATGGCAAGGACCCGCGCGCGGGCTTGGGCGGCGCCGCCCGGTCAGGCGGCCGATGGCTCCTCGAGCGAACCGTCAAGGATCTGCCCGTCGACCATGTGGACCGTCCGCCGGGTCCGGGCGGCGAGGTCCGGGTCGTGGGTGACCATCACGATCGTCCGGCCATCCTGCACGAGCGACTCGAACAGCTCGAAGACCTCCTCCGAGGTGACCTCATCGAGGTTCCCAGTTGGCTCGTCCGCCACGATGATCGGCGGATCGTTGGCGAGCGATCGCGCGATGGCGGTGCGCTGCTGCTGACCGCCAGACGTGGACGCTGGCAGCTTGTGCGCCTGGTCGGCCATGGCGACGAGCTCCAGCAGGTGCATCGCCCGCTCGTGGCGCTCACGCGGCGTCCAGAGGCCCGGCGAAGTCCATCGGCAGCATCACGTTCTCGACCACCGTGAGCGTGGGCAGCAGCTGGAAGAACTGGAAGATCACCCCGACGGTGCGGCCGCGCCATTGCGCCATCCGGCTCTCACCCAGGCTGGAGAGATCGGTGCCGCCGACGATCAGCCTGCCGGCCGTGGGGCGGTCGATGCCCGTGACCATGTTCATCAGGGTGGACTTGCCCGACCCCGATCGACCGACGACGGCGATGAACTCGCCGGCATCCACCTGGAGCGACACGGACTTGAGGGCGCGGAACGGCCCGGCATCGGTGACGTAGTCCTTGACGACATCCTGGAGGTCGATCAGGTGGCCGTGGGCCAGGTCGCGGTCGGCGGAGGGCGCGCGGAGCATGCCGGCATGCTACCCGGAGGTCGCGAACACCGGTCGCATCCGCGCTCGCACGGTATGCTCGCGCCCGGCGGGGTGGCCGAGTGGTTGATGGCTCCGCTCTTGAAAAGCGGCAGACGCAAGTCTCGTGGGTTCGAATCCCACCCCCGCCGCCAGCCTGCCCCGGGTCGCCGCTCCGTTCGCGGGATCCGGCCATCCGACCCCGGGTCGCAACCGAAGGACGAACAGCAGCGCGGTTGACGGTCCAGGCGGGCCCGGCCAAGTCCCGGCCAGGGACGACACTCGAGGGAGGGCGATGAACGGGATCAGACGCATCCTGCCCAGGGCGGGTGGATTCGGCGCAGCGGTCCTCGCGTGGGCCGCGCTCGCGCTCCCCGCCATGGCCCACGAGCAGGAGGTCATCCGATACGGCTCGTTCCTGGGCGGGTTCACGCATCCCGTCCTGGGCCCGGACCACCTGCTCGCGATGCTCTCGGTCGGCATCCTGTCCACGCAGATCGGCGGCCGCGCGATCCTGACGGTGCCCGCGACCTTTGTCAGCGTGATGGCGGTCGGCGGCGTGGTCGGCATCGTGTGGGGTGGCATCCCGATGGGGTTGATCGAGCTGGGAATCGGCCTGTCGGTCCTGGTCCTCGGCGCGATCATTGCCCTCGGCGGTCGGCTCCCCGTCCTCGCAGCCATGGCCGCGGTCGGATTCTTCGGCTTCATGCACGGCTACGCGCACGGCGTGGAGACGCCCTCGATCGCGGAGCCGGTGCTGTACTCGCTCGGGTTCCTGTCGGGGACGGCGACGATCCACCTGGCCGGCGTGCTCATCGGGGAGGTCGCCAAGCAGTACCGAGCCGGGATCCCGGTGCTCCGGGGCGCCGGTGGCGTGATCGCGCTGATGGGCGCCGTGTTCCTGCTCGGGGTCATGTGATGACCGCCGGGGTGCGAGCGCCTGCCGATCGCGCCGCGATGCCCGAGGCAGGCCACGGCGAAGTCGTCGTCGACCGCAGGAGGGTTGCCCTGTGGGACATCACCGGCGGCCTGATCATCTTCTTCGCCGGCTCGTTCCTGCACTTCCTGTTCGAGCTGTCCGGCTTCAACATCGTCGCCGCACCCTTCGCCTCCGTGAACGAGTCCACCTGGGAGCACCTCAAGCTGTTCTTCTGGCCGGCGGTGCTGTTCGCGGTCGTCCAGCACGCGTACAACCGCGACCGTGTCCACAACTTCTGGGCGGCCAAGGGCGCCTCGATCGTGATCACGCCGCTCGCGGTGGCGATCGGGTTCTACGCCTACATCGGCGTGGTCATCCCGATCTACGGCAAGGGAACGCTGTTCGGGACGCTGGTCACGGCAGCGATCGGGGTGACCCTCGGCCAGGTCGCCTCGTACCGGCTGCTGACCGGGCCGCAGCGCGGGCGGATCGCCCATGTCCTCGGGGTCGCCGCGATCCTGGGGATCGGCACCGCGATGGTCGCGTTCACGTTCTTCCCGCCGCACGTGTTCCTGTTCGAGAACTTCTTCGGCTACACCTACGACGGGCAGTTCGGGATCCTCGCCGACTACACGCCGTTCCTCGTGTTCAAGTGATCCGCGGCCTCGACGCAGGGACCCTGCCCCCCGGGTCCGGCCGCAAGGCCGAGAACCTCGCCTGGCTGCACGCGCATGGGTTCCGGGTCCCGCCGGGCTGGGTCATCCCGGCCGACACGGCGGCGGGCAGCGATCCCCGGGCTCCTGGCCGGCGTGATCGATCCCCGAGCGGCGTACGCCGTCCGGTCGTCCGCGGACGTGGAGGACGGCGCCTCGCACTCGTTCGCCGGCCAGTTTCGGTCGATCCTCGACGTGCAGGGTGTCGCCGCGGTGGCCGACGCCGTGGCGCTCGTCCGCGCGTCGGCCGACGAGCCTGCCGTGCGCGCCTACGCGGCCGGGGCGGGCCTGGATCCGGACGCGATCCGGGTCGGCGTGGTGGTCCAGGCGATGGTCGACCCGGTCGTGTCCGGTGTCGCCTTCTCCCGGAACCCGCTGTCGGGCCTGGACGAGGTGGTCATCGAGGCGATCCCGGGCCGCGGCGACGCACTCCTGGGCCACGGCGCCACCCCCGATCGCTGGATCCACCGCTGGGGAGAGCTGACCGAGCGACCCGCTGGCGCCGCGCACGGACGCCGAGCTGATCGACCGCGTGGCCCGCGAGACCCGCCGGATCGCCGCGGTCTTCGGCCGGCCGGTGGACGTGGAGTGGGTCCATGACGGCCACGAGACCCAGTTCGTCCAGGTCCGCCCGATCACGGGGATCGAGGGCATCGGCGTCTACAGCAACCGGATCGCCCGCGAGGTCCTGCCCGGGATCATCAAGCCGCTCGTGTGGTCGGTGAACGTCCCGGTGGTCAACCGGGCGTGGGTGGACCTGTTCACCGAGGCGATCGGGCCCAACGAGATCAACCCGGACCGGCTGGCGCGGGCGTTCGGCTATCGCGCGTACTTCGACATGGGAGCGATCGGCGACATCTTCGTGGCGCTCGGGATGCCCCGCGAGTCGCTGGAGCTCCTGCTGGGGCTTCCGGCGGGTCCCGAGCGACCGCGGTTCAAGCCGACCCGCGGCACCTTCCGCCACACGCCGCGGATGCTCCAGCTGGCCTGGCGGCTGAACCGCTACGACCGCCGGCTCGAACGCCAGCTGCCCATCCTGGAGGCTCGCTACCGGGCGCTCGCCGCCACCGACCCCGAGCGCCTGGACGAGGAATCGCTGCTGGCGCGGGTGGACGTCGCTGATGACACTGACGCGGCGCATGGCCTACGCGAACATCGTGGCCCCGCTGCTCATGAACGCGTACGGCTCGCTGGTCCGCCGCCAGAGCGAACGGCTGGGAGTGGACGGGACGGCCGTCGATCCCGCCAAGGGCCTCGAGGGGATCCACGACCACGACCCGCGGCAGGCGATCGAGGACATGGCGTTGCATGCCCGCGCCCTGGACCCCGCGGCCCGCCATGCGCTGGAGGCGGGCGGCTACGTGGCACTGGTCGGACGAGCCCTCGCTCGCCGGGCTGCGCGGCGAGATCGACGCGTTCCTGGAGCGCTTTGGCCACCTGGGCGACTCCGGCAACGACTTCTCGGCACCGCGCTGGCGGGAGCAGCCGGACGCGGTGGTGCGGATGGTGCTGCACACGGAGCCCGCCCCGGAGCGCCGCTCCCTCGGATGGACGGACCTGCGGGGCATGGTCCGCGGGCCCCGCCGCCTGGTCCTGGGTCGGCTGTTCCGGCGGGCGGCCACGTTCCGGCAGCTGAGGGAGTCGGTCAGCTTCCAGTACACGTTCGGCTACGAGCTGTTCCGGGGCACGTTCCTCGCGCTTGGCGCGCGGCTGGTGGGCCGGGGCGTGCTGGCCGAGCCCGACGACATCTTCTACCTCACCCTGGACGAGGTTCGATCAGCCGCCCGGGAGGGTGGCTCTGAGCCGGCGCGGATCGTGGCTGCGCGACGAACCGAGCTGGCGGCAGCCGAGGACCTGGACCTGCCCGAGCTGATCCTCGGGGACGACTTCGTTCCTCGCCGCCGGTCCACCGCCGGCGCGGTGCAGCTGCGCGGCGTGCCCAGCTCCCGGGGCACCTACCGCGGCCCGATCCGCGTGATCCGCTCCACCGACGAGTTCGTCCGGCTCCGGCCCGGCGACGTGCTGGTGGTCCCGTTCAGCGACGTCGCCTGGACGCCGCTGTTCGCCCGCGCCGGCGCCGTGGTCGCAGAATCGGGGGGCATGCTGTCGCACAGCTCCATCGTCGCCCGCGAGCACGGCATCCCGTGCGTCGTGTCCGTGCCCGGGTGCGTGGGCCTGCCCGACGGCGAGCTCGTCCACGTGGACGGCTTCACCGGGGTGGTCACGGTCGAAGGCGCCGCGGACGGCGCGGAAGGAGGATGACCATGGATCCCGTTGTCGCGCTGGCGGCGCTCGTCGTCGGCTATCTCCTGGGCTCCATCTCGTTCGCGCGGCTGGTCGCGCGGCTGGTGAACCCGGCGGCGGACGTCACGCAGATCGTCACCGAGATGAGCGGGGGAGCCGCGTTCACGAGCGACACGGTGAGCGCCACGGCCGTGCGCATGAAGCGTGGGACGCCGCTACGGGCTCCTGACCGCGCTCCTGGACATGGCCAAGGTGGCGATCCCGGTCCTCGCGCTCCGGCTCCTGTTCCCGGGAGAGCCGTACGCCTACCTCGCGGCTGCCGCGGGGCTCGTCGGCCACGACTGGCCGCTCTACCATCGCTTCAAGGGTGGCCGGGGCGAGTCCGCCATGCTGGGCGCCCTGCTCGTCCTCGACCCCGTCGGCCTCGTCGTCATGACGATCGCCGGGATGGTGATCGGCTTCCTCGTCCGGCAACATCCTGGTCCTGCGACTGGGCCGGGTTCATCCTCCTCATCCCGTGGTCGTTCGCTGTCGACGGGGTCGCGGCCGGCCTGTACATCGTGTTCGCCGTGGCCGTGTACGTGTTCGCGATGAGGCCGGAGCTCCGGCAGTACCTCGGCGCTGCGCGCTGGCGAAACCCCTCCAACGAGGAGATCGCGCGACGAGTTCGGGATGGGCGTCGGCTGGGCCGGGCCATCGACCGCTACGGCATCCCGGGCCTGATCGCCCGGCGCCGGCTCGCCGGCCGGCTGAGGAAGAGCCATGCCCGGTGTCCGCTGGCGCAAGGTCCGGGGCGACCTGCTCGGCTATCGCGCACGGACGGCCCTGGTCGTGGCGTCGATCGCGATCGGGGCGTTCGCGGTCGGGACGGTCACCGGTGCCGAAGCGCTCCTCCGGCGCAACCTCGAGGACGGGTTCGCCGCGACCCGACCTGCGGCGGCAACGATCTTCACCGGCGGTGGCTTCGAGCGGGAGCTGGTGGACGTCGTCCGTGGCCTGCCCGGCGTGGCCGAGGCGGAGGGCCGCCGGAGCGTCGTCGTCCGCCTGCTCGGCGCCGACGGCTCGCAGCGGGAGATGCTGCTCACCGCCCTGCCCGACTTCGCGAACCAGCAGATCGACCTGGTCTATCCGCAGGCCGGCCGCTTCCCTCCGCGGCGCGACGAGGTGGCCTTCGAGCGATCGGCGCTTCGCCTGATCGACGTGGCCCCCGGGGATGAGGTCCGCATCCGCACCCCGGCGGCAAGGAGTACGACCTCGCTGTCGCCGGTCTTGCCCACGAGCCCGGGGCGTCGCCGGCGTACTACTTCGGCCGCCTCAACGCCTACGTGACGTTCGAGACGCTTGGGGACCTGGGCTGGGACGACAAGCTTCGACGAGCTGCGCATCCGTCTCGCCGGCCCTCGCCCCGACGCTCGCGGAGGCGGCCGCCGTCGCCGACGAGGTGCAGGCTGCGCGTGGAGCGGGCCGGGATCCCGGTCGCGTTCTCCCTGGTTGCCGAGCCCGGCAAGCACCCGGCCGACGAGTTGCTGTCCGCCGATGCTCGTCGTGCTCGGTGGGATCGGGCTGCTCAGCCTGCTGATGGCCGGGTTCCTGGTCGCGAACACGGTGTCGGTGATCATCACGCAGCAGGTCCGGCAGGTCGGGATGATGAAGGCGGTCGGCGCGCGGGACCGACAGGTCGGGGCGATCTACCTCGCCCTGGTCGCCGGATATGGCTTGCTCGCGCTGCTGGTCGCCGTCCCGCTGGCGGCGCTCGCCGCGTTCGGTCTCGCCAGCCTCGCCGCCGGGCTGCTCAACTTCGACGTGACCTACTGGCTGATCCCGCCCGAGGTCGTCGTCCAGATGGCGGGCGTCGCGCTGCTCATCCCCCTGGCCGCCGCCGCGGTACCCGTGTGGCGCGGCTCCCGGACCACCGTCCGCGAGGCCCTCCGCGACGGGAGCGCCCCGGACCATTTCGGGCACGGACCGCTGGACCGCGCGCTGGCTGCCGTGCGCGGGCTCCCGAGGCCAACCCTGCTCTCGATCCGCAACACCTTCCGGCGCAAGGTCCGCCTCGCGCTGACGCTCGCGGCGCTGGCTCTCGCGGGAACGGTGTTCATGACGGTGTTCACCGTCCGCGATTCGCTGTACGCCACGCTCGACGACACGGTCCGCTACTTCAACTACGACGTCCAGCTGGAGCTCGTCCAGCCGTATCGGTCGCAGACCGTCGTCGCTGAGGCGATGGCTGTGCCCGGCGTGACCGTCGCCGAGCCGTGGCGCTTTGCCAGCGCCCAGCGGATCCGCCCGGACGGCTCCGAGAGCGCCGCGCTGGTCACGTTCGGCTTGCCCGACGCAGCGACCACCGTCCGTCCCGTGGTGATGGAGGGACGCTGGCTGCTCCCTGGTGAGGGCAATGCGCTCGTCGTGACCGCGAACCTGCTCAACGACGAGCCCGACCTCCGGGTGGGCGACTCGCTCACCCTGCGAGTCGGGGGGCGCGACACGACCTGGACGCTCGTCGGCATCGTCCAGTCGCCGACGATGGCCCCGTTCCTGTACCTGCCGACCCCCGCGCTCGAGCGCAGCCTGGGCGAGGCCGGTCGGGCGGGGATCGTCATGATCGGCACCGACGACCACTCGGCCGAGGGTCAGGCCCGGATCGGCGGCGCGGTCCGTGAGCGGCTCGAGGCGGCCGGGATGTCGGTCGCCGCGACGACCACCACCGCGGATGTGACGACCACCCTGTTCACGCTGTTCGACACCCTCGTCATCTTCATCAGCGCGATGGCCGTGCTGCTCGGCGCCGTCGGCGGGCTCGGGCTGGCAGGGACGATGACCATGAACGTGGTGGAGCGATCACGGGAGATCGGCGTGCTCCGCGCCGTCGGGGCCTCGGACGCCGCCGTCCTGCTCCTGTTCCTGGCCGAGGGCCTGCTGATCGGGCTGCTGGCCTGGGTGATCGGAGCGGCCCTGTCGATCCCGCTGAGCCTGGTCCTCTCCGATGCCCTTGGCCAGGCGTTCGTGCAGCGCCCGCTGGCGTTCGGGATCTCCGGGCAGGGATTCGCGCTGTGGTTCATCGTTGTGTTCTGGCTCGCGACCATCGGCAGCCTGCTCCCCGCGTGGCGTGCCGCCCGCACCAGCGTTCGAGAGGTCCTGGCATACGAATGAGCGCATCACCGTCCTCCGAGAGTCGAGCCGGGCGGCGCCTGGTCCTGGGGCTGCTGGCTGCCGCGGCGATCACCGTTGCCGTCGTGGCGATCATGACCGGTGCCTTCGACGGCGTCGGCGCGGACCCCGGGTCCGGGGGCTCCTCGTCGGGCTCCACGCCGCCGCCCGTCCCGGTCGTGGACGAGGTGGTTGCCGACGGCTTCGCGATGCCGGTCCGGACCGCCGAGCTGGGTTCGACCGGCGGCGGCACGGTTCTCGAGGTGCCGGTGGTGCTGGGTCAGGTGGTGGCCGCCGGCGACGTCCTCGTGGCGCTCGATCGAACGGTCCTCGATGCGGACCTCGAGGGGGCGCGGGCGGCCGTCGACGCGGCGACCGCGAGGGCGGCGCAGGCCCGGGCCCTCGAGACCCAGTCGGTGGCGCAGATCGCCGTGGCCGAGGCGAACCTCGACGGGGCCTCGGCGGCGCTCGACCGGGCCCGCGACAACAAGGCCGGCGTGGCCGAGGCGCGCGCTGCCCGCGACGCGGCCCGGGCCCAGGTGCGCGTCGCGCAGGCCGCCGCGACCGGAGCGACCGAGGCCGCCGCCGCCGCCGACGCCGACATGACGCGTGCTGCTGCCGCCGTGACGGCGCTGGAGGCCGGTGTGGACGCGCTGACCATTCGCGCTCCGTTTGGGGGAACGGTGGTCGCGATCCCGGCGGTGGCGGGTTCGACGGCGTCACCCGGCCAGGTCCTGGTCCGGATCGCCGACGTCTCGGCGTGGGAGTTCGTGACCACGGAGCTGGACGAGAGCGGGATCGACCGTGTCCGGCTCGGCGCGGCTGCGGCGGTGAGCCTTGACGGCGTCCCTGGAACCAGGATCGAGGGGACCGTCGCCCGGATCGGGGGGTACGGATCGCGGCGGCAGGGCGGGATCGTGTACGAGGTGGTCGTGGTCCCGACCGGCGAGGTTCCCGACGGCGTGCACTGGAACATGACGGCAACGATCACGATCAAGGTCGGGGAGTGACGCTGGCGCGCCCCCGACGAGCCGCCGCGCTGCCGCTGAGCGTCGCGCTCGCGCTGTCCCTGGCCGGGTGTGGAGTCGGGCCGGGCCAGACCACTCCGTCGCCGACCCCGACCCCGACCCCGTCGCCGTCGCCATCGCCGCGCCCGACCGGATCCCTCCTGCCGACGCCCGGTCCGGTGCCGGCCGGGACGGCGCTGGTGGACATCCGCGAGGCTGGGCTTCGGCTCCCGGTTCCCGCCGGCTGGGAGACGGTTGACGCCGACACCCTGGCGGACGAAGCCGCACTCGCGGACATCGCGGCCCGCCGCCCGGGTGCGCGAGCCCTGTTCGACGCCGGGGCCGAGATGGGCGACTACGCCGTCCCGGTGTTCGCCGCCTTCGCCCCGGCCGACGCGGATGCCGCCGATTCGGCCGGATCGACCCTGGCCGTGCTCCTGGCCCAGCCGTCCGTCGGAGGTCCCCTCCTGGAGTTCGTTGCCGGCCTGATCGGCGGAGGGTTCGAGGATTCCTTCGACGCCCGTGAGGTCGGCCACGAGGCCGTGAGCACGCCGCTTGGTGAGGCCGTCCGCCTCGCCTATGACCTGCCGGCGTCCCGCGGGGTGGCCCAATCAGCAGTGGTCTGGCTCATCGGCGCGCCTGGGGGCACACTGATGGTGTCCGCGATGGGCTCCATCGAGGCGATCGCCGCGCTGGATCCCGACGCCGTGATCGCCGCGGCTGCGCCGCTGCCCTAGCGCAGGGACCCATCCGCGGACCGGCCGTCCGCGAACAGGTGTCGCAACCCCTGAGCAGGAGACATCGCCCAATGACTGCCCAAGCCGCCGCAGGCAGCGACGCCCTCGCGTCGCGCGCCGCGCCCATCCCGGCCGACAAGGCCCGCTCCCTCAGCCGCTGGAACCGCTTCCTGGCGATCGCCCACGGCGCCCAGTTCATCCTGATGCTCGTCGTCTCGTCGACGACGACCCTGTTCGAGCCGGTCGTGCCCACCGTCCGGCCGATCATCACCGACGGCACCTTCTCCGGCATCGAGCCGTCCAGCGTCCTGCTGGTCTCGTTCCCGCTCGCCTATCTCATCGCCAGCTTCTTCGCGATGAGCTCGATCGCCCACTTCCTCGCCGGCTGGCCGCTGCGCGCCCGGTACGAGGGCTGGCTGGCCCGCGGGATGAACCCGCTTCGCTGGGTCGAGTACGCCTTCTCGTCCACGGTCATGATCGTGGCGATCGCCTATCATCAGCTACATCACCGAGTTCCCGGCACTGGTCGCCATCGCGGGCGCCAACGTCGCGATGAACCTGTTCGGCTGGAGCATGGAGGCCGCCAACGAGGGCCGCGAGAAGGTCGACTGGAAGCACTACATCTTCGGCTGCATCGCCGGCATCGTGCCCTGGATCGCCATCTTCTCGATCCTCGCCGCCTACTCGTTCCAGGACGGCCTGCCCGACGGAGCCGGGATCCCCGCCTTCGTGTACGTGATCATCGCCAGCCTGTTCGTGGCCTTCAACATCTTCGCGATCACGATGGTCCTCCAGTACCGGAAGATCGGACGCTGGCGCGACTACCTGGTCGGCGAGAAGACGTACATGGTCATGAGCCTGGTCGCCAAGTCGCTCCTGGCCTGGCAGGTCTGGTCGGGCACGCTCCGTCCCTGACGGTTCGCTCCGACCCCTGAATTCCGGCCGAGGCGGGGTGGCCGGTGCCCACTGCGGCGCCGGCGCCCCGCCTCGTTCCATGTCCCCCGACTGATGACCGGGTCGTGTTGGTCCGGCCGCGGGCAGGGTCACGGGTGGCAGCTCCGACCGGTCGAGCGAGGAGCAGCCTCCGAGCCGGTACCCGGCGAGCAGCCTCCTGGACGGCCGAGCAGCCTCTTGGTCGGCCGAGCAGCCTCCTCGCCGGCCGAGCAGCCTCCTCGCCGGCCGAGCAGCCTCCTCGCCGGCCGAGCAGCCTCCTCGCCGGCCGAGCCGACCGAACCTGACGCCCAGTCACGGTTTCCGGCCCGAAGCGCCTGTCACGGTCCTGTTGGCGGTTGAACCCTGACGCCCCGTCAGGTTCTCGACGCGAGTAGCGTTCTCGGGGCGCCCAGACGGCGCTTCAGCCCCGAATGCTTGACTGCCCGTCAGGAGGGAGCGGCTTCCGGAGCACTGTGTACGGAGCCTGCCGGTAGTTGGCGCCGAACGACAGGCCAAAGCGCCAGCCCGGCCTGACCCTTCGCGATCAAGTGGAAGCCCGGTCTTCCCCAAGCGAGGGGCTCGCGATCGCTGCGACGAGCGCGCCGACAACAACGAAGTAGACGCCG
Source organism: uncultured Chloroflexia bacterium (assembly GCA_963700555.1). Lineage (GTDB taxonomy): Bacteria > Chloroflexota > Limnocylindria > Limnocylindrales > CSP1-4 > CAIXZV01. Next base: position 160,851 of record CAVOXZ010000008.1, on the reverse strand, counting down.
ACGCCCGGGCCGTGGAGGCCGAGGTCATCGAACACGAACATCCGAAGAGCCCAGAGGGCCGCCACCCCGATCGAGGCGACGGATGCGCCGAGTGCCAGTCCCCGGGCACGCGATGACCCGCCGGAGCGGAGTACGTCGACGAAGGCGGCCAGCAGCGCGAGCCCGAGCCCGAGCGTGAAGAGCCCTGGTCCCCAGCTCAGACCCGACCGAGCGATCAGCACCAGCTCGCCGCCACCTCCCCCGCACGAGGTATCGGGGCACGTTCCCCAGACCCCCACCGATCCCGCGATGACCACGAGGGCCCCGAGCGGGACTCCCGTCGCGACGAGCTGGCGTCTCGTGACGCGCCATTCACGATTGCGTCTCCGCCAGACCCACCGGAGCGCGATCGCAGCCGCGACGGCAACGGGCGTCCAGATGATGAGACCGATGGTGCCCATGGCCCGCCCGATCCCGAAGTCCGTCGGCGCAGACAGGTCCACCGCGATGACCGCGATGGCCAGCGTGGTCAAGCCGAGGCTCGCGATGAGCAGCGACCCGAGCACGATGATCGCGATTCCCGCCACGATCCGCTTCAGCAGCACCAATTCGGCCCCCAATGCGATGGCCTGTCGTTTCGATCCTAGCCGCATTCGGCGGCCGAGCTCCCGGTCGGCTGCCCGCTCGGAGGCCCCAGGCATGACGCCCCGCCAAGGACTCGGGGCCGAGGCGCGCCGAGCCAAGCTGTACCCATTTGGTTCCTGACGCCCAGTCATGGTTTCCGACCCGTGGCGGCCCGAGCCCGCCCCACGTCCGTTGTTCCTGACTGCCGGTCACGTTCGCGGCGCGTAGCGGGCTCCCCGAGCGCATAAGCCGCCGTTGAGCCCCGAATGCTTGACTGCGCGTCAGGTCGCGGTGGCTAGGAGCGGTTCCGGCCGAAGCGCCCGCCACCAAGCGCCCGCCCCGAGGCCACCCCAACGGAGATCCTATGGGCGAGACACGCCTCCAGCACGACGCCAAGCGGCGCGCCGTCGAGCTCCGCCGATCCGTCGGCGAGCACGCTGCGGCGCCTGCGGGAGGACGCGGGGCTGACACGCGTCGCCGTCGCATCGGCAGCCGGCATCCACCCGTCGTACATGACCCGCATCGAGGAGCACCAGCGCGAGGCCGGCTACGAGGTGCTGGCCGCCGTCGGGGCGGTGCTCGGGGCCGACCTGTCGGTCCGGCTGTTCCCCAACACGGGCCCGACCATTCACGACCGCACTCAGGCCCCGATGGGCGAGGCGCTGCTCCGGGTGCTGCACGCACGCTGGACCCCCTCGCCGGAGGTGCCCGTCCTCCGGCCCGCGCGCGGGGTCATCGACCTCGCCCTGCACGACCAGGCCGCCCGGCTCCTGGTGGCCACCGAGCTGCAAAGCGCCCTGCGACGGCTGGAACAGCAGATCCGGTGGCACCGCGAGAAGGAGCTGTCGCTGCCCTCGTCGGACCTCTGGCGGTGGATCGCCCGCGACGGCGAACCGGTCACCTCGCGCCTGCTCGTCCTTCGCTCGACCGTCGAGACGCGGCGGCTGGCGCGCGAGTTCGAGGAGACGCTGCGGGCCGCCTATCCCGCACGCGCGGCGGATGTCGTCGCTGCGTTCACCTCCGCCACGGCGCCGTGGCCCGGCCCGGGGATCGCGTGGATGCATGTGGAGGGCGGACGTGCCGAGCTGCTCGACGGCGCGCCCCGCGGCGTGCGACTCGGCCGTTGAGCCCCCGGGCACGACCAGGTTCGTGTAGACAAGCGCGAAGGTGCGATCCACATCTGGGCCGGTCCCTCGTCCGAGCGGTCGGTGAGGACGTCCCAGTCCGTGTGAAGGCGTCGGTTCATGGGACATGTATCCAGTTCGGATGTGGCAATCGATGGGCGACGATGCGTCAATCCTGAGCACGGCGACCGGATTGACGCCGTCCATGGAGGCCCCTGGGGCGCCCGTGGGCGCCCCAGGACGGGATGAGCGACCGGTATCGATCAGCCGTTCAGGGTGAGTCTCTCAGTGAGCGCCTCAACGGCCTCCTCCGTGGTTGCGTAGGTGGCCTCGCAGGTAGCGTCGCTGATGCCTTCCACTTCGGGATCATGGGAGTCCCAGAACTCCGTCCACACTCGATCGCCATTGACAGAAACCTCGGCCGCGCAGCCGTTGCCGACGACAAAGAGGAACCGAGCCGCACCGGACCTCGGAGGGAAACGCTGTCCGCAACGAGGATCAGGCGACTTGCCAGCTCTCGCAGTTGCCGATCCGGCAGATCGATCCAATGTGTCGTCAAGAGCTCCGTCTTCATTGCCCGAACGGTCTGAATGTCCCGTAGTGGTCGGGTGTGCGCCAGACCTCGCCCTGCGTCCCGATGATGATGCGCTGGGGCAGGTCCTGCAGGGTGAACGTCACTGCCCCCGACACCACGACATGGGACAGGCGCGAGCCCGCGGCGTTGAGGAGGGTCTGGCTCAGGGCGTGATCCGAGCGAGGTCCGCGACGCCCGGCTTGACCCCCGCGCCACCGACCCCTATCCTCCCGCCCTACAACTGAAGACAGGGCCTTGATCGGGACGAGTACCCGTCGGGCGCCATCACAGAGACCCGGCGGCTGGTGCGAGCCGGGATGGCGGCGGCGGCGAATGGACCCGGGAGCCCCCGGACCGAACGCGGGGCGGCGGACGAGGACGCAGGTGCGGACCACGAACCGTCGCGGACGACCAGTAGGCTCCGGCGCAGAGCGCCAGCGATACAGGGCAGCGCCGATCGACCTCACCGGGCGAACCCGCCGGGAACGGTCCGTCGGTCAGAGTGCGGCACACCGCCGAACGTGGGTGGCACCGCGGAAGGAGCAACGACCTTTCGTCCCGGAACAGACGAATCAGGTCGTTTTCGATTCTCAAGGACCTGCCCGCCATGACCGACCCGCTGAGCCTGACCGAAGCCAGGCGCCTCGCCTCCACCGCCGACACCATCCTGCTGCGCGCCTCGCGCACGGCCGACCTCGAGACCCCGATCGGCGCCTTCCTGCGCCTCGACGACGGCGTGACGCCCGCCTATCTCCTCGAATCCGTGGAGGGCGGCGAGCGCCTCGGCCGGTACAGCTTCCTCGGCATCGGCCCGCGGCGGCTCCTGGAGGTCCGCGACGGGATCGCCCGGACCACCTCGCGCCCGGTGGGCGTGACCGCGTACGAGCCCGGGCTGCCGATGACCGAGTCGCCGGTCCCGGACCCGCTCGCGGCACTGCGCGCCTTCATCCCCAGGCGGCGCGTGGTCCCGGTCGACGGGATGCCCAGGTTCACCGGCGGCGCGGTGGGCGCCCTGAGCTACGACGCGGTCTCCACGTTCGAGCCGACGGTCCCGATGCCGGAGCACGACCCGGTGGGCGTGCCGCTCGCGAGCTTCATCGAGACCGATCTGGTCATCGTGTTCGACCACCTGACCCACCAGCTGTCGGCCATCGCCTCGCTGCACACGGAGGCCCCGGACCTCGAGGGGCGGTACCGGATCGCGGAGCGGGCCATCTTCGAGGCCCTTGAGCGCACCGCCCGCCCGAGCGCCGCGGAGATCGCGGGCAGCTTCACGCGCCCGGCGGAAGGCGCGCAACCGGCCGACCTGGGCCAGGCCGAGACCAGCCTCGGCCGCGACGAGTACATCGGGGCCGTGGAGCGGGCCAAGGATGCGATCGCCGCCGGCGAGGCGATCCAGGTCGTGCTGGCCCGCCGCCAGTCGTTCGACCTGCCGGTCGTCGCCGACGGATCGCCGCTCGACGGCATCGGCCTGTACCGGGCGCTGCGTCGCGTCAACCCCAGCCCGTACCTGTTCTTCACCCGCACCCCGGCCTTCGAGGTCGTGGGCGCCAGCCCGGAGCTGCTGGTCCAGGTGGTCGGCGACCGGATGAGCACGCACCCCATCGCCGGCACCCGGCCCCGCGGCACGACGCCCGCCGAGGACGACCGCCTGGCCGACGAGCTCCGCGGCGACCCGAAGGAACGGGCCGAGCACGTGATGCTGGTGGACCTGGGCCGCAACGACCTCGGGCGCGTGGCCCGGCCGGGCACCGTGAGCACCAGCCAGTACATGGAGGTCGAGCGCTACAGCCACGTGCTGCACCTGGTCAGCCACGTGGAGGCGCGCCTGCGCCCCGACCTGGACACGCTCGATGCGCTGCGGTCCGTGTTCCCGGCCGGCACCCTGACCGGGGCGCCCAAGATCCGCGCGATGCAGCTGATCGCCGCGGCCGAGGGCGAGCGACGCGGCCTGTATGGTGGCGCCGTGGGCTATCTCGGCTACGACGGCAACCTGGACACCGCGATCACGATCCGGAGCGCGGTGCTCAAGGACGGCCAGGCGCACGTCCACACGGGTGCCGGCATCGTGGCCCGCAGCGTGCCCGAGCGCGAGTTCGAGGAGACCGAGCACAAGGCAGCGGCGCTCCGGCGCGCGATCGAGCTGGCGGCCGCACCCGCGACGCCGAGTCCGGCCCCGGCCTCAGAAGCCAGTGGTGCCGCGGGCGGGGAGGGGACCCCGTGATCCTCGTCATCGACAACTACGACAGCTTCACGTTCAACCTCGTCCAGGCGCTGCAGGCCGCGGGCGCGGACGTGCACGTCGTCCGCAATGACCAGGTCACCCGCGCCCAGGTCGAGGCGATGGCCGACGATCCGGACCGCCATCTCCGGGGCATCGTGATCTCGCCCGGACCCGGCACCCCGGACTCGGCCGGCGTGTCCGTGGACACGATCCGGGTCGCAGCCGAGCGGGGGATCCCGTTGCTCGGCGTGTGCCTGGGCATGCAGTCGATGGGCGCCGCCTGGGGCGCCTCGATCGTGCGCGCTCCCACGCTCGTCCACGGCGAGGCCTCCGAGGTGGCCCACGACGGCACCGGGCTCCTGGCCGGGATGCCCGAGACGTTCCAGGCCGCCCGCTACCACTCGCTGTGCGTGGATCCGGCCACGCTGCCCGACGACCTGTACGTGACCGCCACCAGCCCCGAGGACGGCGTGGTGATGGGCCTGCGCCACCGCTCGCTGCCGATCGAGGGCGTCCAGTTCCACCCCGAATCCGTCCTCACGCCCGACGGGCCGCACCTGCTCGCCAACTTCCTGCGGCTGGCCGGGGAGGGCGAGGCCGCCCGGCTCGATGCCGCGACGGGATCGTTCGCGACCCGCGGGATGGCGATGCCCGAGGATGCCGGCACGGACGGTGCGCACGGGGGACCCGACGGGGCGCCGGCGACCGCGGGGGTCTCGCGATGAGCGAGCTCGTCCGGGCGGCCGTTGCCGCGATCGTGGACGGTCGGACGCTGTCGCTCGACGATGCCCGCCTCGCGATGGGAGCGGTGATGGACGGCGAGGCGACGGCCTCGCAGCTGGCCGCCCTGCTGATGGGCCTGCGGATGCGCGGCGAGACCGTCGAAGAGCTGGCGGGCTTCGCGTCCGCGATGCGCGAGCGCGTGGTGCGGGTGGCCGCGCCCGAGGGGACGATCGACGTGGTGGGAACGGGCGGCGACGGCTCGGGAACGTTCAACATCTCCACCGCCGCGGCGCTCGTCGTGGCGTCGATGGGGGTGCCGGTGGCCAAGCACGGCAACCGGGCAATCACGTCGAAGTCGGGCTCGGCCGATGTCCTCGATGCCATGGGTGTCCGGATCGACCACGACGCGGCATCGGCCGGTGCGGCGCTCACGGAGCTGGGCTTCGCGTTCCTGTTCGCGCCGGCGTTCCATCCCGCCATGCGCCATGCCGGCCCCACTCGCCGGGAGATCGGTGTTCGGACGGCGTTCAACCTGCTGGGCCCGCTCACCAACCCGGCCGGTGCGACGCGGGCGTTGATCGGCGTGGGCGTGGCGGAGGCGGCGCCGCGGATCGCGGAGGTCGCCGCACGCCTGGGCACGGAGCGCACCTTCGTGATCCACGGCGACGGCGTGGACGAGCTGCCGCTCGATGACTCCGGCGTGCTTTACGACGTGGGTCCCGAGGGCATCAGCCGCCGTGAGATCCGCGCGACGCAGCTCGGGTTCCGCCGCACGCTCACCGCCAAGCTCGCGGGCGGCACCGCGGACGTCAACGCGAAGATGGTCGAGGACGTGCTTCGCGGTGAGCCCAGCGTGCGCCGGGACGTGGTGCTGCTCAACGCCGGCGCGGCGCTCCTGGTCGCCGGCCGGGTGGAGACCCTGGAGGAGGGGATCGACCGGGCGGCGCTGGCGGTCGACGCGGGCATCGCCGAGGAGCTGCTTGGCCGGCTTCGCGCCGAGCGCAGGGCCGCCGAGGCCGCCGCCGGAGCCCCGGCATGACCACCGTCGATCCCGCCGAGCGCGCCCAGCCTGCCCCGCCCAGCTCGCCGCCCCGTCCGGCCTCGGCCCGCTCCGCGCGTATGCGCTCCGCCGGCGTGGTCGCCGAGATCGCCGCTCGCCGCCTGGCCGACGTTGCGCCGGAGCTCGACGCCCTTGGCCGCGATGGGCTCCGCCGTGCCGTTGCCGCCGCCCCCGCGCCCCGGCCCATCGCCGCGGTGCTCGCCGCGCCCGGCCTCCACCTGGTCGCCGAGGTCAAGCGCTCGTCGCCCTCCGCCGGCGCGATCGCGGCCGCCGATGATGCCGTCGCTCGTGCTCGTGCCTACGCGCGCGGCGGGGCCGCCGCCATCTCGGTCCTGTGCGAGCCCCACTGGTTCGGCGGGTCCATCGCCGACCTCCGGGCGGTCCGCGCGGCCGTGTCCGTGCCCGTCCTCGCCAAGGAGTTCATCGTCGATCCCCGGCAGCTCGACCTCCTCCGGGCTGCCGGGGCCGACCTCGTGCTGTTGCTCGCCGTGCTCCACCCGGCGAACCGTCTCGCACGCCTCGTGGCGGCGGCCCGGGACCTCGGCCTGGAGCCGCTGGTCGAGGCGCACGACGAGCGCGAGATCGACGCCGCCCTGGCCACCGGGGCGCGCCTCATCGGCATCAACAACCGGGACCTGCGGACGCTGGACGTGGACCCCGAGCGGGCCGTCCGGCTGCGCGAGCTGGTCCCCGGCGACCGGCTTGCCATTGCCGAGTCCGGGGTCCGCGACCCGGCCACGATCGCGCGCTGGCGGGTGACCGGGTACGACGCCGCGCTCGTCGGCGAGGCGCTGATGCGCGCGGCCGATCCCGCTGCCGCAGCACGGGCCTTCGCCGCCGCGGGTCGCCACCCGGCGGACCTCGCCGAGCGACGCGCGACTCCCCGGGGTCAAGGTCTGCGGCGTGACCGACGAGGCCGGGATCCTCGCCGCGACCCGCGCCGGAGCGGATGCCATCGGGCTCAACTTCGCGCCCGGCACGCCCCGCGAGCTCTCGATCGAGGAGGGGGCCGCCCTCGCCCGCCTCGCGCGCTCCGCCGCCTCCGCCCTGGGCCGGCGGCCGAAGATCGTCGTGGTCACCGCGGACCTGCCCGCCGAGGTGCTGGCGCGCGTCGTCGCGGCCGTGGACCCCGACGAGGTCCAGCTCAGCGGCGACGAGCCCCCGAGCGCCATCGCCGCGGTCGGTCGTCCTGTGTGGAAGGCGCTCCGCGTGGCCGACGGCGCCCGCCCCGACGACGTGATCGCGACCGCACGCGTGTACCTCGACGCCGGGGCGGGCGGGATCCTGCTCGATGCCGCGGGCGGGCCGCACCCGGGCGGAACCGGGATCCGGGTCAACACCGAGCTTGCGGCCGCCGTCGCGCGCGAGATCCCGGTCACGCTCGCCGGCGGTCTCAATCCGGCGAACGTCGGCAACGCGATGCTGGCGGTGCCCGCCGTGGGCGCCGATGCCGCGTCCGGGACGGAAGGACCGCGTGTCGCCGGCGAGCGGCCCTGCAAGGACCCGCTGCGGGTCGCGCTGTTCGTCAAGCGGGCTCGCGACGCCCGTCGCCATCGGCCGAACGTCGCCTTCGAGCCCACCCCCGTCCATCCCGGGCTGCTCGAGGTGGACGAGGCCGGGCGCTGGGGCAAGGAGCGTGACTTCGGCGGGCGGTACGTCCCGGAAACGCTGGTCGCCGCCCTGGAGCAGCTCGAGACCGCCTACGACGCGATCCGTCACGATCCGCGGTTCTGGGCCGAGCTCGACGAGCTGCTCGCCCGCTTCGCCGGCCGTCCCACCGCCCTGTACCGGGCGGACCGGCTCGCGGAGGCCGTGACCGCCGAGGCCCGCCGCCAGGCCGCGTCCGCGGGTCGCCGAACCGTTGAGATCCCCAGCTTCCGGCTCTACCTCAAGCGCGAGGACCTCGCCCACACCGGCGCCCACAAGATCAACAACGCGCTCGGCCAGGCGCTGCTCACCCGGCGCCTCGGCAAGTCCCGGGTCATCGCCGAGACCGGCGCCGGCCAGCACGGCGTCGCCACCGCCACCGCCTGCGCCCTGCTCGGCCTGCCGTGCGTCGTGTTCATGGGCGAGGAGGACATCCGCCGCCAGGCGCCCAACGTGCTCCGGATGCGGGCGCTGGGCGCCGAGGTCCGACAGCGTGACGTCGGGCACGGCGACGCTCAAGGACGCCGTCAACGAGGCGATGCGCGACTGGGTCACCAACGTCGAGACCACGCACTACGTCCTGGGCTCCGCGATGGGCCCGCACCCGTACCCCACGATCGTCCGCGACCTCCAGCGGCGCATCGGCGACGAGGCGGCGGCCCAGCTGTGGGCGCTCGAGGGGCGGCTGCCGGACCTCGCGCTCGCCTGCGTCGGCGGCGGATCGAACGCCATCGGCCTGCTGGCGCGGTTCATCGGCCAGCCGTCGGTCCGCCTCGCGGTCGCGGAGGCCGCGGGCGACGGGGTCGAGACCGGGCGGCACGCGGCGGCGATCGTCGGCGGCACCCCCGGGATCCTCCACGGCTCGCGGTCGCTCATGCTCCAGGACCGCGACGGCCAGGTGGTCGAGGCCCACAGCGCGTCGGCCGGCCTCGACTACCCGGGCGTCGGCCCCCAGCTCGCGGCGCTCGCCGAGGCCGGCCGGATGGAGGTCGCGACCGCGACCGATCGCGAGGCCATCGCGGCGATGCGCACGGTCACCCGGACCGAGGGCATCCTGCCCGCCCTCGAGACGTCCCACGCGGTCGCGGCCCTGCCCAAGCTGCTGGCCGGGCTCGAGGGGTCCGGCGCGCCGCTCCCGGACGACGCCGTGATCCTGCTCGGGTTCTCCGGCCGCGGCGACAAGGACATGGCGGCGCTCGAGCTGTTCGCCGACGTCGACGCCTGGGAGGGCGTCCGATGAGCGGGTCCGCCGCCACCGCGGCCCCGCACACCAACGACACCGCGGGCGCCCGACGGATCGCGGCGGCCTTCGAGCGCGCCGGGGCGGAGGGCCGGGCCGCCCTGATCCCGTACGTCGTCGCCGGCTACCCGGACGCCGAGACGTCGTTCGCGGTCGCCTGCGCGGCGATCGACGCCGGCGCCGACCTGCTCGAGGTTGGGCTCCCATACTCCGATCCCCTTGCCGACGGCGCGACGCTCCAGCGCGCATCGCAGGGAGCGCTGGCGGCCGGGGCCACGTTCGACCGGTCGCTCGCCCTCGCCGGACGGATCGCGGCCGCACGACCGCGGGTCCCCGTCGTCGCCATGGGCTACGCGAACCAGCTGATCGGCGGCGGCGACGGGCGGGACCGGGCCCGGGCGCTCGCGACGGCCGGGGTCGCGCGGGGTCATCGTCGCCGACCTCACGCCCGACGAGGGCGCGCCGTTCGAGGCCGTCGCCGCCGAGGCCGGGATCGCCGTCGTCTACCTCGTCGCCCCGACCACGCACGCCGGCCCGACGCGCCGCCGTGGCCGCCCGCAGCGGCGGGTTCCTCTACTGCGTGTCGCTCGTCGGCGTCACCGGGGCCCGCACCTCGCTGCCGCCGACCGTGGCGAAGCTCGTCCGCGAGGTCAAGGCCGCGTCACCCGTGCCAGTAGCCGTGGGCTTCGGGGTCGTCGAAGCCGGCTCACGTCCGGGCGATCGCGAGGGCCGGCGCCGACGGGGTGATCGTGGCTTCTGCCTTGGTCGATGCCCTGGGCCCCGATGGCCGGGACGTGGCGGCGCTGGCTGCCCTGGTGACGAAGCTGCGGGCCGCGACGGGCCGCTGACCAGCTCTCGTGGCGGCTCCGTCACACGGTGGGTTCATTGGCGCGTTCCTCGGACTGGTGTTGGTGGCCCTGTTTGTTGGGTTTCCGCTTGGGGACGGCGAGACCTCCGCCCTCGTCCTGGCCCTCGTGTCGACGGCCCTAGCGGTCCCGCTCAAGTGGGTCGTCGCACGACGCGCGACGGCTCCCGGGACGGCCTAGCGGTATGGCCCGATGATCACCGGGGCGGGTGCGAGCCCTGGGCTCAGCCGCCGGCGGGGGGCGGGGGCGGCGGAGGCGAGGTACCCGGATCGGACGGCGGCTGCGGCGGATCGGTCGGCGGCTGCCCCCAGCCCGCCGGGGGCTGGGCTCGCGGCGGCTGCGACCCGTACGGCGCGGCGGCGAGGCCCATCCAGCGCAGGCGCTGGCTCTCGTACAGGATCGCCACGACGATGACCGAGAACGCCTGGAACGACGTCGACAGCAGCGAGCCGACGACCGCCGGCACCACCGGCAGGGTGGAGAACAGGATCGACGTCGCTGCCGAGAACGCCCCGATCACGAGCGACAGGCCCATCAGCGCCAGCCACCAGCCGACGACCCTGAGCACCGCCCTGCGCGTGATCTCGAGGCTGGATCGCGCGGCGGCCGTCACTCCCTGGCCGTCGAACACGCCGACGGCCCAGAACTGGAGCCGGAAGGAGAGGTAGACGATCACCGGCAGGGAGCCCGCCATGCCCAGCAGGCCGATGGGACCGAGCAGCGCGAGGAGGGCGAAGATGCCGGCCAGCACGAACGCGACGCCGATCATCATCAGCAGCGTGCGCATGCCAGCGCCGAGGACCCAGCCCAGCGTCACCTCTCGTCCTCGCAGGCCGGCGACCGCGTTGGCGTACAGGAACCAGCCGGCGACCAGCGACACCACCGACACGGCTAGCGGACCGGCCACCAGCCTCGGCAGGGCGGCGGGGTCGATGCCCTCGGCGTCCGGGAGCAGCAGCCGGGTCATCGTCGCCTGGTCGAGCAGCGTCGACCCGAGGAGCCATGTCGCGAGGCCGTCGGTCAGCGCCACCGCGACCACCGCCAGCGCCCATCGCTCCCAGGTCGCGGCCCAATAGCGGGCGCCGAGCGTCAGGCCCTCGCCGATCGTGACCCATGCCGCCGAGCGGGTGAATGGGATCGTGTGCATGCCGCAAAGCGTACCGGTCCGCCGTCGAGACAAGGGCGGCATCCGTCCGCCATGTCAGAGCTCCTCGGGAGCCTCATCGAGACGACGCCCAAGCGGGTCTTCCTGTCCCCGGTGGACTGGCCGGGCCTTGCCCGGGGCGCCCGGCACGAGGCCGGGGCGATCGAGGCGCTGCTCCCTGCGCTGCCGCGCTACGCGCCCGTCGCCGAGGCGGCCGGCGAAGGGTTCCGCGTCGACGGGATCCACCTCGAGGTCGTCGAGCGGATCGACGGGGACGCGGGCACGGATTTCGGCATGCCGGAAGTGGCCACCGCGCTACGCCGCCCGCCGGATCGCGTGGCACGCACTCGATCATGCCTGGGAGATCGAGGACCGCACGGCGCCTGCCTGAGTTGAGCCGCCCGGCCGAACCCTCCGATGGGCCCCTGCGATCGGGAGGTTGGAACCGCCACACGGTTCACGCTGCTCCCGATACTCCCCGCATGCCCCGATCCACCGCCGCTCCGCGCTCGGCATGCGTCGCGGGCTGGTGTAGGACGACCGCACCGCCGATGGCCCGGTGCTCCGGCGAGGGTCCCGGCATTTGCCCTGCCGGTCGGCGGCGGAAAATGGTTCGCTGGCACCATGTTTCGGATGGCGCCACGTTCACGATACGGGCTGGAGACAGATAGCCGTGCGGCGATCGGAAGCTCGTCGTCCGCCGGTGCGATCTGTCCGTGCTGACCGCAGGGAGGAGCAGCTGACCCCGTGGACCCCTTGATCCTCGCGCGGTGGCAATTCGCGATCACCACCGTCTACCACTTCCTGTTCGTCCCGCTCACGATCGGGCTGGCCTTCTCGGTCGCCGGTCTCCAGACGGCCTGGTACCGGACCGGCAACGAGCGGTACCTGCGCCTCACGCGGTTCTTCGGTGAGCTGTTCCTGATCAACCTCGGGCTGGGTGTCGTCACCGGCATCGTGCAGGAGTTCCAGTTCGGCATGAACTGGAGTGAATACAGCCGGTTCGTGGGCGACATCTTCGGCGCCCCGCTCGCGATCGAGGGCCTGCTGGCGTTCTTCCTCGAATCCACATTCGTGGGTCTCTGGATCTTCGGCTGGGGACGCTTGCCACGCGGCGTCCACCTCGCCACGATCTGGGTGGTGGCGATCGGGACGCTGCTGTCAGCGTTCTTCATCCTCGCCGCGAACTCCTGGATGCAGCACCCCGTGGGCTACACGGTCAACCCGGCCACTGGGCGCGCCGAGATGCTGGACTTCCTCGCCGTCCTGACCAACAGCACGGCCCTGATCACCTTCGTCCACACGATCCCGGCCGCATTCATGACGACTGGGGCGTTCATCGCCGGCATCTCGATGTGGAAGCTGCTCCGTGACCGCTCGGAGGGCGCCTCGCCATTCCGCACGACCGCCAAGGCGGGCACGATCATGGTGCTCGTCTCGGGCCTGCTGGTCGCGGTGACCGGCGACATCCAGGGCAAGATCATGACCGAGCAGCAGCCGATGAAGATGGCGGCGGCGGAGGCGCTTTGGGACACGCAGCAGCCGGCCTCGTTCTCCATCCTCACGATCGGGACCCCCGATGGCAGCGCCGACGTGTTCTCCATCCGGATCCCGTACGTCCTCTCGTTCCTCGCGACCGGCGACTTCAACGGCCGGGTCGAAGGCATCAACGACCTGCAGGCCGCCGAGGTGGCCCGCTATGGCCCCGGTGACTACACGCCAAACACGCCGATCACCTACTGGACCTTCCGCTGGATGATCGGCGCGGGCACGCTGGCCGCCTTCGCGGCGGCCTGGTTCCTGTGGGCGATGCGCAAGGGCCGCCTGCCCGGTCGGGGCGCGGTGACCGCCGCGATCCTGCTGCCGTTCCTGCCGCTGGCCGCCAACTCCTTCGGCTGGATCTTCACCGAGGTCGGCCGGCAGCCGTGGATCGTGTTCGGCCTGATGAACACGGCGATCGCCGTCTCGCCCAACAACAGCGTCGCGATGGTCCTGATCACGATGATCGGCTTCACCATCCTCTATGGCGCGCTGGCCCTGGTCATGCTGGGGCTGGTCGTCCGGCGGGTCCGCGAGGGACTCCCCGAACCTAGCGCCGGACACCGGGTTCGAACACGAGGCCGAGCCGGCGCTCGGGCTCGGGTACTAGGGGAACGGCATGGAACTCACAACCATCTGGTTCGGCCTGATCGCCGTCCTCTGGATCGGCTACTTCGTCCTCGAGGGCTTCGACTTCGGGGTCGGCATCCTGCTCCACGTCGTCGGCCGCAGCGAGCCCGAGCGGCGGGCGATGGTCCGCACGATCGGGCCGGTCTGGGACGGCAACGAGGTCTGGCTGATCGTGGCTGGCGGTGCGATGTTCGCGGCATTCCCCGAGTGGTACGCGACCCTGTTCTCGGGCTTCTACCTCGCCCTGTTCCTGATCCTGGTGGCCCTCATCGTGCGGGGCGTCGGGATCGAGTACCGCAACAAGCGCGGTGACCATCACTGGCGGTCGCGCATGGACCTGATGATCGCCGTCGGCAGCTTCCTGCCGGCCCTGCTGTGGGGCGTCGCCTTCGGCAACATCGTGGCCGGCGTGCCGATCGACGCCGACATGCAGTTCACCGGCTCGCTGCTCACCCTGCTCAACCCGTTCGCCCTGGTCGGCGGGCTGACCACGCTGCTGCTGTTCGTGACCCATGGCCTGCTGTACCTCACCCTGCGGACCGAAGGCGAGATCCGCGAGCGGGCGCGACGGCTGACCGCACCAGTGGGGCTGGTGACCGCCGTGGTCGCCGTGGTCTTCCTGCTGTGGGCGAACGCCATCCGCGGCGACGTGCTCTCGACGGTCGTGGCGGTGCTCGCGGCCGTGGCCTGGCTGGCGGCCCTGGGCGCCTCGTGGATCCGACGCGAGGCCGTCGCCTTCGCGTGCTCCGCGCTGACGATCGGGCTCGCGGTGGCGAGCCTGTTCCTGGCCCTGTTCCCGGACGTCATGCCGTCCTCGACGGATCCGGCGTTCAGCCTGACCACGACCAACGCGGCGTCCACGCCGTACACGCTCGGGATCATGACCGTCGTGGCCGTGATCTTCGTCCCACTCGTGCTCCTCTACCAGGGGTGGACCTACTACGTGTTCCGGAAGCGGGTGACGGTGCCGCGGGCCTCCGTGGAGGCCTGATCGTGTGGCCGCGTCCCCACGGCCGTCCGTGAGCCCCACTCGCCGGCTCCTGGCCGCCGGTCGCATCGCGACCGGCTCGCTGGTGGCCGCCGTCGGCCTCGGCGTGGCCGGCGCCCTGCTTGCCGTGGCGCAGGCCTGGCTGCTGGCGACGACGATCAGCAGCGCGTTCATGGATGGGCTCGGGCTCGAGGCGCTGCGCGGGCCCCTGCTCGTGCTCGGCGCGATCCTCGTGCTGCGCGCCCTCCTCGGCTGGGCGACGGAGGTCGTGGCCCAGCGCATCAGCGGCGCGGTCAAGTCGGACCTCCGCGTCCGCCTCCTCGAGCGCGCCGCGACGATGGGTCCGCGATGGGCTGCCGGCCAGTCCAGCGCCGAGGTCGCCATCCTCGCGACCCGTGGCCTCGACGCCCTCGACGGCTACTTCGGGCGCTACCTGCCGCAGGTCGTGCTGGGGGCCATGGTCCCGTTCGCGGTCGTCGTGTGCCTGTTCTGGGTCGACGCGGTCGCCGGGCTGACCGTCGCGCTCACGGTTCCGCTGATCCCGGTGTTCATGGTCCTGGTCGGATCGATGGCGGCCGCGCACCGGGCTCGCCGCTGGGCCACGCTGCGGCGCCTCGCCCACCGGTTCAGCGACGTGGTCGCGGGGCTGCCGACGCTGCGCGCCTACGGTCGCGCCGACGCCCAGGTCGCGATCCTCCGCCGGATCACGGACCAGTACCGGTCCACCACGATGTCGACCCTCCGGGTGGCATTCCTCTCGGCCCTGGTGCTGGAGCTGCTGGCCACGATCTCGGTGGCGCTGGTCGCCGTCGGGGTGGGTCTCCGGCTCGCCGTCGGCGACCTCAGCCTCGAGGTGGGGCTGTTCGCGCTGATCCTGGCGCCCGAGGCGTACCTCCCGCTGCGGCGGCTGGGCGCCGAGTTCCACGCCTCGGAGGAAGGCGTGACCGCGGCGCTGGAGGCGTTCGCGATCATCGACGCCCCGTCGCCCGCCCGGTCGGCGGGTGGACGAGCGGTCGGACGCGTGACCGAGCTCGAGGTGGAGGGGGTGTCGGTTGCCCAGCCGGGACGCGACGTGCTGGCGCCCGCGGAGGCCTCGCTGGTGGTTCGGCCGGGCGAGCTGGTGGCGGTCACCGGCCCGTCCGGGGTGGGCAAGAGCACCCTGCTCGCGAGCATCCTCGGGATGCTGGACCCGACGGCCGGCCGGGTGCTCGTGAGGACCGATGACGGCGCCCAGGCGGACGTGCGCGCGCTCGACGAGGATGCCTGGCTCGCCCGGCTCGCCTGGGTGCCGCAGGTCCCGTTCCTGTTCCCGGGCAGCGTGGCCGACAACGTGCGCCTGGGCGCGCCGGGTGCGACCGACGCGGAGGTCGCCGCTGTCCTCGACCGCCTTGGCCTCGCGGACGTGTCGCCCGACCGCGTCGTCGGGGAGCGCGGCCGGGGTCTCTCGTCCGGCCAAAGACGACGGGTGGGCATCGCCCGCGCCCTGCTCCGCCGTGCCCCCTACCTGCTCCTCGACGAGCCCACCGCCGGCCTCGATGACGCCGCTGAGGCGGCCGTGCTCTCGGTGCTCCGGGAGGCGGCCGATGACGGTGCCGCCGTGCTCCTCGTCGCGCACCGTCCGGGGGCCATCGCCGGAGCGGATCGCACGGTGGAGATCCGCGCGTCCGTCGCCCTGCCGCCGCCCGGCGAGGACGCCGCGTGAGGGCGCTGCTGGCCATCCTGGGGATCGCGCGTCCCGTCCGGGGGCGACTCTGGCTTGCCGTGCTCGCGGGATCGGCGGCAGCGGGTGCGGCCATCGGGCTGACCGCCACCTCGGCCTGGCTGATCAGCCGGGCGGCCGAGCAGCCGGTCATGCTGACCCTGCTGGCCGCGATCACCGCCGTGCGGGCGTTCGGGATCAGCCGCGGCGTCTTCCGCTACCTGGAGCGCCTGGCGGCCCACGACGCGGCGTTCCGCGTCCTCGCCGAGCTCCGCGGGACGGCGTACGCGCGCCTGGCCCGCCTCGCGCCGGCGGGGCTGGCAGAGCTCCGGTCCGGCGACCTGCTGGCGCGGCTGGTGGGGGATGTCGACGGCCTGGCCGACCTGTGGCTCCGGGTCGTGCTGCCGTATGGGTCCGCCTTCCTGGTCGCCGTCGCGTCGATCGCCCTCGTCGGCTGGTTCCTGCCGGCCGCCGGGCTGGCGCTCGCGCTGAGCCTGCTCGCAACGGCTGCGCTGGCACCCCTCGCGGCCGGTGCGGTCTCCCGCCGCGCGGAGTCGCTGCTCGCCCCCGGTCGCGGCGATCTCGCCGACACGTCGCTGGACCTGCTGCGGGGCGCTCCCGAGCTCGTCGCCCTGGGTGCGGTGCCGCGAGCGATGGCGATGGTCCGCACGGCCGACGGCCGGCTGGCCGCCGCGGAGCGACGGTCGGCGCTGGGTGCCGGCGTGAGCGGCCTCGTGGCCTCGATCGCGGCCGGGGCATCGGTCTGGGCGGCGCTTCTCCTGGGCGTGGCCGCCGTTCGCGAGGGTCGCCTGGACGGGGTGATGCTCGCGGTCGTGGTGCTGACGCCGATCGCCGTCCACGAGGTGTTCTCGCCGCTCGCGCCATCCGCGCGGCTGCTGCCGGGACTGGCCGCGTCGGCGCGTCGCGTCCTCGACGTGCTCCGCCGGCCCGATCCCGTGCCGGACCCGCCGGCCACCCGCGCCGTGCCGGTGCCCATCGGTGCGCTGGGCCTGCGCGCGGAGGGGCTCTCGGTCGGCCTATCCGGGCGATGCGTCGCCGGCGCTCGCCGGCCTCGACCTGGAGGTCCGCCCCGGCGCCCGGGTCGTCATCACCGGGCCCAGTGGATCGGGCAAGAGCACCTTCGCCGCCGCCTGCCTGCGGTTCCTCGAGCCGGCCGGCGGGCGCCTGTCGCTGGTCGGCTCGATCGGGCCCGTGGACGTCCGGGCGATCCCCGGCGACGAGGTCCGGGCCGCCGTTGGGCTGTGCGAGCAGGACCCGCACATCTTCGACGCGACCCTGGCGGACAACCTCCGCGTCGGACGGCCCGGGGCCGAGCCCGCGGAGCTGGAGGAGGCCCTGGGGAGAGCCGGCCTCCTTGGCCTGGGTCCGGTCCCTGCCCGCGGGCCTCGAGACCGCGGTGGGGGAGCACGGCGCCCGCCTGTCCGCGGGCCAGCGACAGCGCCTGGCCCTCGCTCGGGCCCTGCTCGCCGACGTCCGGGTCCTGATCCTCGACGAGCCCACCGAGCACCTCGACGAGGCCGCGGCGAGGGCGTTCGTGGCCGACCTCCTGACCGCGACCGCCGGTCGGACCCTGCTCGTGCTGACCCACCGTCCGGAGCTGTTCGCGGGCGAGGGCTGGACGCGGGGCCCGGAGCTGCGGCCGGCGCCCTGAGCGCCGGGCGTAGACTCGGGCCCATGGCTGAGCCCCTGCTCCACTTCCGTTCCGCCACGGACCTCGCGGACCTCGTCCGTCGTCGGGAGATCTCGTCGGTGGATGTCGTCGAGGCGTGCCTGGCCCGGATCGCGGCCGTCAACCCCCGGCTCAACGCCGTCGTCCGGCTGGCCGACGACGCCCTCGATCGGGCCCGCGAGGCGGACGCGGCGCTCGCCCGTGGCGAGGAGGCCGGACCCCTTCACGGCGTCCCGTTCACGATCAAGGACTCCCTCGACACCGCGGGCCTCGTCACCACCGCCGGCACTATCGGCTGGGCGGACCGGGTCCCGGCCCGCGACGCCACCGTCGTCGCCCGTCTCCGCGCCGCGGGCGGGATCCTGCTGGGCAAGACGAACACGCCCGAGTTCACCTGGTCGGACGAGACCGACAACGACGTCTACGGCCGCACCTCGAACCCCTACGACCTCGAGCGGACGCCCGGCGGCAGCAGCGGCGGCCCGGCCGCGATCGTGGCCGCCGGCGGCTCGCCGTTCGACATCGGCAGCGACACCGGCGACAGCATCCGCCAGCCCTCGCACGTGTGCGGCATCGCGGGCATCAAGCCGACCAGCGGCCGGGTGCCCCGGACCGGGCACTGGCCGGGGTTCGCGGGCCCGCTGGGTCCCCTCACCCAGCTGGGACCGATGGCCCGCCGGGTCGAGGACCTCGCGCTCGTCCTGCCCCTCATCGCCGGGCCCGACGGTGAGGACCCCCACGTGCCGCCGGTGCCGTTGCGGGATCCCGCGGCCGTCGCCGTGGACCGGCTGCGGGTCGTCGCGTTCACCGACAACGGCGTGCGGACCCCGACCCCGGAGACCGTGACCGCGGTCGAGGCGGCAGTGGTGGCCCTGCGCGCGGCCGGGGCGACCGTCGAGTGGCGGGTGCCGCCGGGGCTGGGCGAGGCGTGGGAGGTGTACGACAGCCTGGTCAGGGCGGACGGCTGGGCGTGGCTCGGGCGCCTGATCGCCGCCGCTGGCACGCCCGGCATGGGCTCCTACGACAGCCGCGGCTGGCTGACCCCCTCGGTCGCGCTCGGCGGCGCCGAGCTGACCGCCCTCCTCGAGCGAGCCGACGCGGTCCGTTCCCGGCTCCTGGGCTGGTTCAGGGACGCCGACCTGCTCGTCTGCCCGGCCATGCCCCAGCCGGCGATCCGCCACGGCGAGAGCACCGAGGCCTGGTTCGGCGACTCCTACAGCGACGTGCACAACGTCACCGGTTGGCCCGCCGTCGTGGTTCGTGGGGGGACCGCCCCGGGCGGGCTGCCGATCGGCGTCCAGCTGGTCGGAAACCCGTGGCGCGAGGACGTCGCCCTGGCCGGAGCGGCCGTGGTGGAGGCGGCCTCGGGAGGCTGGCAGCCGCCGCCGATCTGATCCCCGGGCCCTGCGCCTTGGCGGCCCGTGCCATCCTTGGACGCGTGACGGATCCCCGCGCTGTCGACGAGACGCGCATCGATCGCTGGCTGTGCGCGGTGCGCCTGGTGAAGACCCGCCCACTGGCGACCCGGTTGTGCGAGGGCGGCCACGTCCTCGTGAACGGATCGACGGCGAAGCCGTCGACGAAGGTACGCTCGGGCGATCGGGTGGAGGCGTTCATCGCGGATCGCCGGCGCGTCGTCGAGGTGGTGCGGCCGATCGAGTCGCGCGTCGGGGCCGCCGTCGCCGTGACCTGCTACGAGGACCACAGCCCACCCGTCGTGCCGGAGCTCGGGCCGGACATCAGGCTCGTCCGCGGGGAAGGCCGGCCGAGCAAGCGCCTGCGGCGCGAGCTCGAGCGGCTGCGCCGGGGCGCGGACTCCTGACACTGCCGGAATCGAACCTGGTGACGCTCAGTCCCGGGCGAGGCCCTCGGCCCACGCCAGCAGGAGGTCGACCTGCCTGCGCTCCAGGCCCCGGCTGGGGTCCACCCCGACGAGCAACGTGGGCACCTCCCGCCCGGCCGCCCACGTGTTGGCGTCCTCGTGCAGGTCATCGTCGACCCAGGCGCACGGCCGGTCGCCGACCGTGTCGATGATGCTTCGCAGCTTCGGCGTCAGCGCCCGCTCGTCCATGTGGAAGTCGACCGCAGGCAGCGCGGGCAACCCGAGTCGCGGGCCGATGACCCGGTTTGCCATGTCGAACCACGTCGTCGCCCACACGATGTCGAACGCCTCCGCCAGCCGGGCGAACCACTCGCCCGCATCGTCCGGCAGGCTGAGCACGGGTCGGTCGCCGACATCGTCCGACAGCGCGGGCACGACCGCGAGCACCCCGTCGACGTCGAGCAGGAGCAGCGGCTTCGGGTTCAACGGCCGGCCCCGAACAGCGACCCGAGCTCGGCAGGCTCGAGGGGCTCGACCACGTCCCGGAGTCCGGCCAGGCGAGCCGCGAGGCCGAACAGATCCGCGGGTGAGCGGCCCGAATCGAGCAAGGTTCGCACTGCCGTGTCGCCCTCCGCCTTGGACAGCTTCTGGCCCGAGGTCCGCCGGATCAGCGGGTGATGCAGGTAGTGTGGCATCCCCTCGCGACCCAGGAGCCGGGCCAGCCGCAGCTGGACGGGTGTCGCGTCGAGCAGGTCACGGCCCCGGATGACGAGGTCGACGTCCTGGCGCATGTCGTCCACGACCACGCAGAACGGGTACGTCCAGTTGCCCAGCCGATCCCGCACCAGGGGATCGCCGCTCGCCGCGGCCTCGTCCGCCATCGGCCCCGCCAGCAGGTCCAGCCAGCGTTCCGTTCCGGCTCCCACCGCGACCCGGAATCCCACATCGTCGCGATCCTCGGGGAGGGACCGCTCCCGGCAGCCGCCGGGGCAGCCGGGGCCGCGCCACGGATGGCCGCGCTCCGACGCGTCGGTCGCGAAGGTGGACCGGGAGCAGTCGCAGGCATACACCAGCCCCTGTGCGCGGAGGCCGTCGAGCGCCGATGCATACGCGGAGCCGGAGTCGGACTGGCGATAGGGCGTGGGGCCGGCGCGGAAGGCCGCCGTTCCGCCCGCGGGTTCGTCGGCGACGACGCCGAGGCGGTCCAGGTCGTCGAGCAGGGCCGCCTCGTACGCCGGGCGCGATCGCTGGCGGTCGTGGTCCTCGATGCGGAGGATCACGCGCCCGCCGGTCGCCCGGGCGACGCCCCACGTGTACAGGACGTTCACGAGGTGGCCGAGATGCAGGTAGCCGGTGGGAGCCGGCGCGAACCGGGTGACAGGCCCTGCAGGCAGCGCCCGGGCGTCCGGGAGCGCGGCCCCCGTGACGGACGGGATGAACAGCTCGCCACCGCCGTCCGGTGCCGGTTCCTTCGTCATCGGGTCCGGTCGCGCGACTCCAGGCCGCGGGTCACGGCGACGATCCGGCGGTAGATCGACAGCAGGTCGGCCTGCGACAGCGGCCCGGCGTTGGACATGGCCACCCGGAGCAGCACCTCGCGCTCGCGCTCGGGGTCCTTGATGGCCCGTCGGCCGGCGGTGTGCTTCGCATGACCCGCCGCTCGTCCCAGGACGGCCCGCTCGTTGAGCAGCTCCACGATTCGCTTGTCCAATTCGTCGATCCGGTCCCGGATCGACGCCAGCTCGATGGCCGCGGCGTCACGCTCGGCGTCGGTGGGCGCGGGGCGTCGGGTCCGACCTCGCCCCTCGCCGGCCACGCGCCCGTCCTCGCCGGTCACGAGCGCGCACCCGAGGGCACGCCTGCGACCACACCCCGCACGGCGTCCGCCACGACATCGGCCGGCACGTCGTCGCGCACCGTGGCCCCGTCGGCGGTCGGCAGCACCCAGCGCAGCCGGCCGCCCGCGTGCTTCTTGTCCGTCCCGGTGGCGGCGACCACCGCATCGGACGGGTAGGGGAGCGGCGCCACACCCAGTGACAGCCCCGTCAGCAGGCCCTCGATCCGCGCGCCCCGGGCCGACGGGGTCACGCCCAGCGCCTCGCCGATCCGGACGGCCGCGCGCGTCCCGTACGCCACGGCCTCGCCGTGCAGCAGGCTCGCGTACCCGTCGACCGCCTCGAGCGCGTGGGCCACGGTGTGCCCCAGGTTGAGCGTGATCCGCCCGCCATCCGCCCCGCTCTCCCGCTCGTCGGCGGCCACCACCTGCACCTTGGCCCAGGCCGGCCGCTCCACGACCTCGGCCATCGCGCCGCTCTCGAACACGGCGCCGGCGCCCGAGGCGACCGCCTCGCCGTCGGCCTCCAGCGTCGCGAACAGCGCCTCGTCGCCCAGGGCGGCCATCTTCACGATCTCGCCCAGGGCCGCCCGGCGCTGGCGCTCCGGGAGCGGGTGCAACGCCGCGATGTCCAGGATGACCACAGCCGGGTGGTGGAACGCGCCGAGCAGGTTCTTGCCCTCGGGCAGGTCAACGCCGGTCTTGCCGCCGATGGAGCTGTCGACCTGGGCGACCAGCGTCGTCGGGACGCCGATCCAGGGCACGCCGCGGAGGTACGTCGCGGCGAGGAAGCCCGCCGGGTCCCCGAGGGCGCCACCCCCGACCGCCACCAGCGGCTCCCGGCGCTCGACGTGGAGCCGCGCCAGCTCGCGCGCCGCTGCCTCGATGACCGGCAGGCGCTTGGCGTCCTCGCCGGCCGGCAGCATGACGACCTCCACCGGCCACCCGCGCGCCTCGCAGCTCCTCGGCCAGGCCCTCCCCGAACGCCGCCCACGCCCCGGGCTCGGAGACGAGGACCGCGCGTGCCGCCCCGAGCCCGCGCAGCGGCGCCGCCCACGGCATCGGCCGCCACGTGCTCGCCGACGACCAGCTCGCCGATCGAGGTCTGGGCGCGCAGGAGCGTGGTCGAGCGAGACGGGCCTTCGGCGGCGACCTGGTCCGCCACGTCGATGACGGATCGGACCTCGGCCAGCCCGTTGAGCCGGCGCGCCGCGCCGTAGAACCGCTCCCTCGCCGCTGCGAGCTGGCGGATGCGCCCGAGCGGGTCACCGCCCTGCACCAGCGGCCGCACGTTCGGTGACCGCCGCAGCCGCTGCGCCAGGACCTCCGGCCGGACGTCGAGCCAGATGGGGACCCGGCCCCGGTACAGGAGCCACCGGTTGCGCGGATCCACGACCGCGCCCCCGCCCGGCGCGATCACCCGCCGGACCCCGGGCTCCGGGTCTGCCGGCCCGAGGTCGGCCACGGCCTCGCGCTCCATCCGGCGGAACGCCGCCTCACCGTCCTCGGCAAAGATCTCCGGGATCCGCCGGCCCGCCGCCGCCTCGATCCGCTCGTCGAGGTCCACGAAGGTCGCGCCGTGGCGATTGGCCAGCCGCCGCCCGATCGCGGTCTTGCCGGATCCCGGAAGGCCAACGAGCACCACGTCCATCCGGCGGCCCTCAGGCGTCCTCGGACGCGTCGGCGGGGCGGGGCGAACCCGCGGCCGGCCCGGGCGATGCGACCGCGCTCCGGTTGCCGCCCGCCGAGCCATGACCGCCGGACCCGTCTCCCGCGGCGGGAGCCGCCGGGACCGCCGCGATCCGGGCCTGGTAGCGGCGCAGGTTGTCCGTGACCTCGGGCATCGAATCGCCGCCGGTCTTCTCGAGCACGAACCGGGCGAGGGTCAGCATCACCATCGCCTCGCCGATGACCCCCGCGGCGGGGACGACGGAGATGTCCGACCGCTCGTAGTGCGCCTTCTCCACCGCGTCGCCCGTGACCAGGTCGGCGGTCGCCAGCGGCCTGGCCAGCGTCGAGATGGGCTTGACCGCGCCCCGGATCACGATCGGCTCCCCGTTGGTGACGCCACCCGTGAGGCCGCCGGCGTTGTTGCTGCGGTGGATCCACGAGCCGTCCCCGCGACGCCCCTCGATCACGTCGTGCACCTGCGATCCCAGCCGCCGCGTCTGCTCGAACCCGAGCCCGATCTCCACGCCCTTGACGATGTTGATGCTCATCACGGCGCTCGCGAGCGCGCCATCCAGGCGCCGGTCCCAGTGCACGTAGCTGCCGAGACCGATCGGCGCCCCGTGGACGACGACCTCGAACACGCCGCCGACGGTATCCCCGGCGGAGCGCGCCTCGTCGATGCGGGCGATCATCGCCGCCTCGGCCTCGGTGTCGGGGCAGCGGAGCGGGGATGCGTCCGCCTCGTCGCGGGACCGGGTGCATCGCGCGGGGTCGACGACCACGCCGCCCACCTCGGCGGTGAACGACCAGACGTCGATCCCGAGCTCGCGCAGGAACGCGCGGGCGACGCCGCCGGCGGCCACCCGGGCCGCCGTCTCGCGGGCCGACGAGCGCTCGAGCGCGTTGCGGACATCGTTGAAGCCGTACTTGAGCGATCCGGCCAGGTCCGCGTGCCCGGGACGGACCCTCGTGATCGGCTGTGATCGCTTGTTGCCCTCGGCGGCGAGCTCCGCCAGCTCGGCGGCGTCGGCATCGGAGAGGGGACCGACCTGCATGACGCGGGTCCAGTTGGCCCAGTCGCGGTTCTCGACCTCGAGCAGGATCGGCGACCCGAGCGTTCGCCCGTGCCGGACCCCGCCCAGGATCCGCGCCCGGTCCTGTTCGATCGTCTGGCGCGCGCCGCGACCATATCCCCGCTGGCGCCGGGCGAGGTCCACGGCGAGGTCGTCCTCGGTCAGGGCGAGTCCGGCCGGGACGCCCTCGACCACGGCACCCAGCATCGGGCCATGGCTCTCCCCGGCGGTGATGAACCGGAAGCGTTCCATGTCCGTCCTCGTCCGCCGCGGCCCGTCAGGCCCCGGAGGCAGCGTCCGCGGCCACCTCGGCCACCCCGCCTTCGCCCTCTGCCGACGTCAGGCCCTGGGCCCGGGCGTCCTCGAGGGCCGCCTGCATGATCTCGAGTGGCGCCGGCTGCCCGGTCCACAGCGTGAACGCGGCCGCGCCCTGGTGGAGCAGCATCGTCCCCCCATCGGCCGTCGTGCCACCCACCTTGGCCGCCTCCTCCAGCAGCCGGGTCCGCGCGTAGATGAGGTCGAGGACCAGCAGCTCGGGCGGCAGGATCTCGGCCGGGACCGGTGACTCATCCGCCTCGAGCCCGATCGAGGTCGCATTCACCAGCACCTTCGTCCTGGACAGCTCGCTCTCGATGATGGACTCGTGCCAGGGCATCGCGCGGAGATCCATGTGGGCCGCGCTGCGGGCGAAGTGCTTGACCAGCGACTCGGCCCGGTGAAGGTGGCGGTTGAACACGATCACCCGCTGGAACCCCTCGCGGATCAGCGCGTGGACCACCGCCCGGGCTCCACCGCCCGCGCCCAGCACCACGGCGTGGCGGGGCATCCGCTGCTTGCCCACCAGCTGGTCGAGCGCGATCTTGAACCCCTCGACGTCGGTGTTGTGCCCGACGAGCTTGCGACCCTCGCTGGTGATCGTGTTGACCGCTCCCGTGGCGTGCGCCTCCTCGGTCAGGCGGTCCACCATGGGCACGACCCGCTCCTTGTGGGGGATCGTGATGTTGGCGCCCAGGTATTCGTCGGTTCGCAGCTCCGCGATGGCGTCGGCGAGGGCGATCGGAGCGCGGTCCCACAGCTCGTAGCGAGCGTCGATGCCGGCATGGTCGAACGCCGCCTGCTGCATCGCGCCGGACAGCGAATGGGCCACCGGGTGGCCGATGAGGACGACGCGCTTCGTCATGCACGCACTCCTTCCAGGTCGCGGAAGAAGCCGGGGTACGAGATCGCCGCCGACCCGGGTCGGTCGATGACGGTCTCGCCCTCGGCGATGAGGCCGGCGACGGCAAACGTCATCGCCAGCCGGTGATCGTCCAGGGTCCTGGTGACCGCGCCGGTCAGGCGTCGGCCACCCCTGATCTCGATATCGTCGCCCTCCACGCGGACGTCCGCGCCGAGGGCTGCGAGCCCGGCCGCGATCCCGGCGATCCGGTCGGACTCCTTGTGGCGGAGCTCCGATGCTCCCCTGATCCGTGTCGTGCCCGACGCCGCGGCCGCCGCCAGGGCGAGGACGGGGATCTCGTCGATCGCCGCCGCCACCTCGAGGGGCGAGACGTCGATGCCCCGCAGCTCGCTGGACCGGACCACGAGGTCGGCGAGTGGCTCGCCGTCGGCCCCGCTCCCGGCGGGGATGGCGGCTTCGTCGATATCGGCGCCCATGCGCCGCAGCAGGTCGATGATGGCACGCCGGGTCGGGTTGGTGCTGACCCGGACGAGCCGGAGCTCGGCGTCGGGGTGGATGGCCCCGGCCACCAGCCAGAAGGCGGCGGCGGATGGGTCGGACGGGACCGTGTCGGTGATGGCCGCGACGCGGGCAGGGCCCTCGACGGTCACGGCGTGCTCGCCGTCCGCGGCGGAGGTCTCCCGAACGGCCACGCCGCGGGCCCGGAGCATCCGCTCGGTGTGGTCGCGGGTCGCCACCGACTCGGTGACGCGCGTCTCCCCGTCCGCCGCGAGGGCCGCCAGCAGGATCGCGGACTTGACCTGCGCGCTGGGGACGGGCGTCCGGTAATCGATGGGGGAGAGGCGGGCGCGCCCGGTGACCGTCAGCGGGAGCTGGGTGTCGCCGTGCTGGCCCGCGAACGTCGCGCCCATCGCCCGCAGCGGGTCCACGACCCGGGCCATCGGGCGACGCCGGAGCGACGCATCCCCGTCGAGCACCGCGGACAGCGGCTGGCCCGCCAGCAGGCCGGCCGCCAGGCGGGTCGTGGTGCCGGAGTTGCCGCAGTCGAGGATCCGGTCGGGCTCGGTGAGGGCACCGCCGCCGGGGCTCGCCACCCGGTAGTCCACGCGCCCGTCACGCTCCGCGGTCCGCTCCACCCGGGCCCCGAGGGCCGCGATGACGCCGGCTGTGGATCGCACATCGGCCCCGTCGCCCGCGGCGCTGATCCGGCTCTCGCCGGTGGCGAGCAGCGCGAGCAGGAGGGCCCGATGGGAGATGGACTTGTCCCCGGGCAGCGCCGGCGAGCCGCGCAGCCGGGCCGCGGGGCGCACGACGATGCCGTCGGGGAGGATCGTGGTCACGGGCTGCCTCAGCCGCCGCCGGCGCGCTGCAGGTCGCCGTGCAGGTCGCGGACGTTGGCGTGGACGGCGGTCACCGCGCCCATCATCTGCTCGAACTGCGGGAAGTCGAGTTGCTGCTCCGCGTCGCTGAGCGCATCGTCCGGCCGCGGATGCACCTCGACCATGATCCCGTCCGCGCCGACCGCCACGGCCCCGATCGCCAGCGGCTTGACCAGCCAGCGCTTCCCGGTCGCGTGTGACGGATCGACCACCACGGGCAGGTGGGTGAAGTGGTGCATCAGGGGCACCGCGGTCAGGTCCAGCGTGTTGCGGGTCGTCGTCTCGAACGTCCGGATGCCACGCTCGCAGAGGATGATCTGGCCGTTCCCGGCGGAGGCGATGTACTCGGCGGCCATCAGCCACTCCTCGATCGTGGCCCCGAACCCGCGCTTGAGCATCACCGGCCGGCCCGCGCGCCCGCAGGCGAGCAGCAGCGAGAAGTTCTGCATGTTGCGGGTGCCGATCTGGAGGATGTCCGCGTACTCGGCCACGATGTCCACCTGGGACGGCTCCATGACCTCGGTGATGACCGGCATGCCGGTCCGCTCGCGGGCCTCCGCGAGGTAGCGGAGCCCCTCGACGCCCAGCCCCTGGAAGCTGTACGGGCTGGTGCGCGGCTTGAACGCGCCACCCCGGATCACCGTGGCTCCGTGCCCGGCGACGAAGTCCACGGTCTCCATCAGCTGGTCGTGGCTCTCCACCGAGCACGGGCCCGCCATGACCGTGAGGGACCCATCGCCGATCACGGCGTCGAGCACGCGGATGACTGTGTCGTCCGGGTGGAACTCCCGGGAGACGAGCTTGTAGGGCTTGGTGATCGGGGTGACCGTCGCCACGCCGGGCGTTCCCTGGAGCCGGGCCTGGAGCGACTCCCGCCGCTTGCCGATCTCGCCCACGACCGCGATCACGGTCCGGTTGCTGCCGGCATTCTCGAACGGCGTCAGCCCCTCGGCCAGGATCAGGCCCTTCACGCCGATGACCTCGGCCTCGGTGGCTCCGGTCCGCATCACCACGAACATCTTGGTTCAACTGTCCTTCGAAGTTGGGAAGTGTTCCGCGGAGAACAAAAAAGCAGAGGTCCAGGACCTCTGCTCACCCGGCACGACCCGCCGAACCCCGGGTCTAGTCGGTTCCGGGGGCGGTCATGCCGGGCAGGTAAAGAGATAGATGGGGCACATCGGTCCCCCGACGGTATCGAAGGGGTCCCCGCGTGTCAACTTCGTGTGCTCGTTCGGCCCCGCGCCCGGCCACTCGCCCCGGCCCGGCCACTCGCCCCCGCGCCCGGCCACTCGCCCGGCGCCCGGTCACTCGCCCGGCGAGCCGCCCGGCCCGGCCACTCGCCCCCGCGCCGGCCACTCGCCCCGGCACCGGCCACTCGCCCGGCACCGGCCACCGGTCACCCGCCCGGCGAGCGAACGGTGCGGTCCCGTGCGCTCCCGCTCTCCGGGCGACTGGAAACCGCGCTGGCAGGCCGCCGGTCCCGCGGGTTTCGCTCGCGGGGCGAGCGGAACCGGCCTCGAGCGCACCGTTCAACCGTCGGGCGAGCGGGTCTGGTCCACCGGCACGGCCGTGGTCGGCACGCGAGCGCGCCCCGGGTGAGCGGGCACGACCCGCCTCGCCTGGACGAGGGTGTCGGTGAAACCGATTGCACGCGTATGATGGACGGACCGGCGCCGCGACGCCGCCGCGATGCCGCCCCGGGCCGATCGATGCCGTGGAGCGCGGCCAGCCGAGGTGACCGCGCATGGACACTGCCGGGATCGAAGCCGCCGCCCGCCTGGACGCGGGCTCGCTGCGGATCGAGCGGATCGAGACCATCGCCCTGCGAGCGCCGCTCGGCCGCCGGTTCAAGGGCTCCGCCTACTCGATGGACAACCGGTGCACGATCGTCGTCCGGCTCACCACGGAGGACGGGATCAGCGCCGAGACCTACAGCGGCGACACGGACGACGAGCAGTCGTTGATCGTGGGCATCATCCACGACGAGCTCGCGCCGGCGATCCTGGGCAAGTCGGCGCGCGACCCCGAGGGCCGCTGGCGGGACATGGAGCCCGCGACCAACAACATCCTCCGGGACCGCGGGCTGGCCCTCCAGGCGATCGCCGCGCTCGACACCGCCATCTGGGATGCCGCTCGGCCGCGCCGTCGGGCCTGCCGCTCTACCGGCTGTGGGGCGCGGTCGCCGACGAGGTGCCGATCTCGATCATCGGCGGCTACTACCACCTCGACGCGGACCAGACGGCCGACACCGTGCGCCGCTACGTCGAGCAGGGCTTCGCCGGCATGAAGTTCAAGGTCGGGGGTCGCTCGCCCGAGGTGGACGCGGCACGCTTCCGGGTCGCGCGCGAGGCGGCCGGCCCGTGCTTCGTCCTGATGGCCGACGCCAACCAGGGCTACACGCTCGCCCAGGCCGTCGACTTCGCGCGGCGCGTCGCCGACCTTGACCTGCGCTGGTTCGAGGAGCCCTGCCGCTGGACCAACGACCGGCGCGCGATGCGCGACGTCCGCTACCAGGCTGGCGTCGCCGTGTGCGCGGGCCAGAGCGAGACCACCCTGGCGGGCCTGCGGGACCTCGTCGTCGAGGGCGCCATCGACGTCTCGAACTTCGATGCCTCGTGGGCCGGCGGACCCACGATCTGGCGCAAGGCCGCGGGCGTGTGCGCGGCGTTCGGCGTCCAGCTGGGGCACCACGAGGAGCCGCAGGTCTCGTCGCACCTCCTCGCATCGGTGCCGGACCACACGTTCACCGAGTGCTTCGACGAGGAGCGCGACCCGTTCTTCTGGCATCTGACCGACATGTCGTCCCGCGTCGGCGGCGGCACCTACCGGCTCCCCGATGCGCCAGGGTTCGGGATCAACCTGGACTGGGACTACGTCAGGGCGCACGCAGTCGACACCCGGGTGAGCCAGCGCTAGCGGCCTCGGTCAGCCGGGGGGCCGACCCTCGAATGCTATGATCCCCGGCGCTGCACCGGAGAGGTCGCATAGAGGTCTAGTGCAGCGGTTTGCTAAACCGCCGTGGGGGCAACTCCACCGAGGGTTCGAATCCCTCCCTCTCCGCCAGTCACATCGGGCGCCCGTAGCTCAGTGGATAGAGCGCTAGGTTGCGGACCTAGAGGTCGTGAGTTCGAGTCTCGCCGGGCGCGCCACACCACCAGACTACTGCACCAAACGCCACGGTCCGCCGTGGCGTTTCCTCATGTCCGTCGAGCTGGCCACCGGGCCGCGCGCCGGTCGATCCGGCTGCCCGACTTCCAGAACCCTCGCGATCTCCACCTCGCCTCCACCGGCCGTTCACGCACGCGGCCGACCATTCGGATCACACCGATGCGCCGGACCCTTCCGCCGGCCACGGTACCGAACGAGGTGATCCACGATGCACAAGCTCGCAGCCCCGCTGGCCGGTACCGGCCTGCTCCTCCTCCTCGCGGCAGGGGCGGTCAGCGCCGCCTCGCCGGCCCCGACCGACGCCGGGGCAACCGCCCCGGCGGTCACGACCACGCCGGCAGCGACGCCCGTGGCCGCTGCTGACACCGATCCCATCGCCGACATCCTCGGTCTGACCGTCGACGAGCTGCGCGACCTGCGTCACGAGGGTCTCAGCCTGGCCCAGATCGCCGAGCGCCAGGGCGTCGAACCGCAGCGGCTCATCGACGCGCTCGTCGTCCGGTGGACCACCCGCATCGAGACCCGGGTTGCCGTCGGCGCCCTCACCGAGGAGCAGGCGGCGCCGCTCCGGGAGGAGCTGCAGGTCCGTGCGAAGGCCATGGTCAACCAGGCCACGATGGGCGGCATGCAGGGCGCGGCCGTCGGGGCCGGCCCGAACGGTGCCGGGCGCGGCGCCGGTGCAGGTGCCGGGCCAGGTGCCTCGGTGCAGGCATGGGCCCCAACGGCGACGGAGCCGGCCGGGGCGGCCAGATGCGCGGTGCCGGCAACGGCGACGGCACCTGCCCGGTGGCCGACACCACGTCGCCCAGCTGACCACCACTCCATGGGGCGGGCGAGCCGATCTGGCCGCCCGCCCTACGATGGT
Source organism: uncultured Chloroflexia bacterium (assembly GCA_963700555.1). Taxonomy (GTDB): domain Bacteria; phylum Chloroflexota; class Limnocylindria; order Limnocylindrales; family CSP1-4; genus CAIXZV01. The sequence continues at coordinate 130,108 of CAVOXZ010000008.1, read as the reverse complement.
GCACGGCATGAGCAGCATCCTGGTCGTCGACGATGAGCCCCACATCCGGGAGATCGTGGGGTCCTACCTTGTGCGCGAGGGTCACGAGATCCGGTACGCGGGCGACGGCGACGCCGCGCTGGCTGCCGCGATGGACAGCGAACCGGACCTGATCGTCCTCGACGTCATGCTCCCGGGGCGATCGGGGTTCGACGTGCTGCGCGAGCTGCGTGCGGCCGGGCGGCGATCCGCGGTCATCCTGCTCACCGCGCGGGACGACGTGATCGACCGGGTCGCGGGTCTCGAGATCGGGGCGGACGACTACGTCACCAAGCCGTTCGAGCCCCGCGAGCTCGTCGCCCGCGTGGGTGCGGTCCTGCGCCGTGCCGGCAGCCGCTCCAGCGTCCGGCCCATCGGTGCCCGCACGCGCCCGTATCTCGACCTGGAGATCGACGAGCCCGCGCGGGAGGTGCGGCGCAGCGGGGTCGTCATCGGCCTGACGCGGGCGGAGTTCGACCTGCTGGTGGCGCTGACCGAGGTCCCCGGGATCACCTGGACACGGGCCCAGCTCGGCGACCGGGTGTTCGGGGAGGACTTCGACGCGTTCGATCGCACCATCGACAGCCACGTCAAGAACCTGCGGCGCAAGCTCGGCGATCGGACCGAGGGCCGCAGCTACATCGAGACGATCCGCGGCGTCGGCTACCGGGCGGCGCGCGAATGACGCCGACCCGCGCCCCGGGCAGGGGCCTCGCCGTCCGGCTGGCGCTCGCCTTCGCGGCCGTCGCCGTGGTCACGGCGCTGGCGGTTGCGCTCGCGACCCCGCCCATCGTCGGGCGTGGATTCGAGGCCATGATGGCGGGGCAGGGTCGCCCGCCCAGGGCGCGGGTGGTGGCCCGGGAGCGGGCAGGGCCGGGCGGCGGTGGAGGCCAGGGCGGTGGCGATGGATCGGGCGTCGGAATAGCCGGGGGCCAGGGTCCATTTGCCAGCCAGGTGCAACAGGAGACGACGCTGACGATCATCGGGGTCGCGGTCGTGGCGGCGGTGCTGGCGTCCATTCCTGGGGGCGCTGATCGCCTGGCGCCTGGCTACCCCGCTGGTGAGGCTCGAGGCCGCCGCGGCCGCGGTCGCGGCCGGTGACCTCGCGGCCCGGTCCGGCGTGGCTGATCGGAATGACGAGATCGGATCGCTCGGCCGCTCGTTCGACGCCATGGCCGCCGACCTCGAGCAGAGCGAGGCCTCGCGGCGCCGGTTCTTCCAGGACGCGGCCCACGAGATGAAGACGCCCCTGGCCGTGATCGACGCGACCGCGGCCGCCGTCCTGGACGGGGTCTATCCGCCCGACGAATCGCCACCTCGAGACCATCCGCGACCAGGCGCGGATCCTCGGGCGGGTCGTGGACGACCTCCGGACGATCAGCCTGGCCGACGCCGGAGCGCTCCCGCTCGCTCGGACCCATTTCCCGCTCGGTGATGCGGTCAGCACCGTGGTCGAGTCGTTCCTCGCCCGAGCGCAGGCCCTCGACGTGCGGGTCGTTGCTGAGCCAGGCGCCGAAGGGGTCATGGCGGATGCCGACCGCGACCGTCTCACCCAGGCGATCGCCGCGCTCGTCGACAACGCGGTCCGACACGCCCCGCCGACCAGTGTCGTCACGGTGCGGGTCACCCGTCCCTCGAGCGGAGGCGGTCGGGTGGAGGTCGTCGACCAGGGCCCCGGGATCGCCGATGCCGACCTGCCGCACCTGTTCGACCGCTTCTACCAGGCGGACGCCGCCCGGAACCGGGAGACCGGCACGTCCGGCCTCGGGCTCGCCATCGTGCGGGCGATCGCGGAGGCGCACGGTGGGAGGGTCGGCGTTGCCAACGACCCGACAGGGGGCGCGGTGTTCTGGCTCGACATCCCGTGCCCGCCCGCTGCCCGGACCCGACTCGAGCCCGAACCGCCCGAACCGCCCCGAACCGCCCGAACCGCCCCGAACCGCCCGGCGGCTCAACCGTCGGCCCGGGCCGACAGCTGGGGCGCCGGCCGACACCTTGTCTTGTGTGCGGGCTTCCGCCCGATCATTCGGAGCGCCCGGCGGCTCGTTCGTCTGCCGCAGCGGATCGTTGGGCCGCTGGCCGGATCGCGATCCCATTCCCGCCGGAACCGAACCGGCTTGCGCGCGCCGGCAGGAGGGGCTATGTTGGTACTTGCGTGAGAACGCAAGTAGTGGTCCCCACGCCATCCATCCCCGGGGTCCCGCCGAACGTCGAGATCCCGACCCTGACCGGAGCTCCCATATGTCACGCCTCTCCGTGCGCCCGCTCGGGCTCGTCCTTGCCGCCCTGCTGATCGCCGTCGTAGCCGCCTGCGGCGGGTCCGGCTCCGGTCCCGCCGTGCAGGTGCCGGGAGCGGCCGCGGCCGCCGAGATGGTGAGCTCGAGGATCGTGATCGACGTCCGGACAGCCGCGGAATACGCGGCCGGCCACATCGCCGGCGCGCAGAACATCGACGTCGAGGCCGGCGACTTCGCGCAGCAGATCTCAGTCGCTCGATCCCGGAGCCGCCTACCTCGTCTACTGCCGCTCCGGTCGGCGCAGCGCGATCGCCGCCGAGCAGATGGTGGCGGCCGGGATTCACGGACATCGTCGACGGTGGCGGCTGGACGCCCTCGTCGCCGGCGGCGCTCCGACGCAGTAGTCGAGCCCGAGGCATCGGCGCAACCCACCGTCCAGGTCAGCTACGCCACGCCATGAGATGCTGCGTCAGACGCAGTTGACAACGTAGCGCGATGCGCTCTACGCTACGTACATGGAGCCTGTCCAGTCGCTCGCACGCAGCCTGCGCATCCTCGACATGCTGCTCGAGGTCGACGCGGACCCGGTGATCCGCGCCCGGGGCGTGACGATCCAGGCCATCTCCGCCGAGATCGACGTCCACAAGACCACCGCGCTCCGCCTGCTGCGCACGCTGGCCGACGCCGGCTACGCCGCGCCGTCTGCCGACGGCGGTCACGGCTACGTGATCGGTCCGGCGCTGCGGCGGAACGGGCAGCTTCCGACCGGGGTGGAGCGGTTCAAGGAGGCTGCCCGGCCGTACCTCGAGTCGCTGGTCGAGGCGACCGGCGAGTGCGCGCACGCCGCAGTTGCGGACGGTGGACGCGTGCTGGTCATCGACGACGTCGAGACCGACAAGCCGCTGCGGGTGGTGCCCGGATCCGGCCGCCACGTGGCCCTGCACTGCACCTCCGCCGGCAAGACGCTGCTCGCCTGGGGTCTCGCCGAGATCCCCGAGGCGCTGCCGGGTCGCACGGCGCGCACGATCACCAACCGCGATGCGCTCCGGGCCCACCTGGACGACATCCGGATGCGTGGCTACGCGTTCGACGACGAGGAGAACGACCCGCACACCCGGTGCATCTCGGCGCCCGTGTTCGATGCCACCGGGAAGGCCGTCGGCTGCATCGGCATCGACGCGCCCAGCGTGCGGCTGACATTCGAACGGCTTCCCGACGCGGCGCGAGCCGTCGTGGACTCGGCCGCGCGCCTCTCACGGGCGCTCGGCCACCGCTCTTGACGAACGAATCCCACAGCGCGAAGGAGACCAGGGTGGCAACGATCCGACTCACGACCGGGCAGGCGCTCATCAACTACCTCGCCCAGCAGCACGTCGAGCGCGACGGCGTCGAGCACCGGTTCTTCGCCGGCCTGTGGGGCATCTTCGGTCACGGCAACATCGGCGGGGTCGCCCAGGCGATCCAGCAGGCAGAGGCGGACTTCCCCTACTACCTGACCCGCAACGAGCAGGCCATGGTCCACGCGGCCGTGGGCTACGCCAAGCTCCGCAACCGGCTGGGCGCCTTCGCCTGCCTGACCTCGATCGGCCCGGGCGCCACCAACATGGTCACCGGCGCCGCATCGGCCACGATCAACCACGTCCCGGTGCTGCTGATGGCGGGCGACGCCTTCGCCGAGCGCGTGCAGTCGCCCGTGCTCCAGCAGCTCGAGTACCCGTTCTCGCAGGACACCAGCGTCAGCGACGCCTTCCGCCCCGTCGTCCGCTACTGGGACCGGATCAACCGCCCCGAGCAGGTGATCACCATCGCCCCCGAGGTGATGCGGATCCTGACCTCGCCCGTCGAGACGGGCGCCGTCTTCCTCGGCCTGCCCCAGGACATCCAGACGTACGCCTTCGACTACCCGGTCGAGATGTTCGAGAAGCGGGTGTGGTCCATCCCCCGCAACCGGCCCGATCGTAACGCCGTCGCCGCCGCCGCGGCCTGGATCCGCGAGAGCCAGCGGCCGGTCATCTTCGCCGGCGGCGGCGTCCGCTACAGCGAGGCGACCGACGCCCTCCGCGCGTTCGCCGAGCAGACCGGGATCCCGGTCGCCGAGACGCACGCCGGCAAGGGCTCGCTGCCCTACGACCATCCGCTGAGCCTCGGCGGCGCCGGGGTCTCCGGGACCCTCGCAGCCAACGTCATCGGGCCCGATGCGGACCTCGTGATCGGGATCGGCACCCGGTTCACGGACTTCCCGACCGCGTCCAAGACCGCGTTCCAGACACCGGGCGTCCGGTTCATCAACATCAACGTCGCGGAGTTCGACGCCTACAAGCATGCGGCCATCCCCCTCGTGGGCGATGCGCGGGCCGCGATCGAGGACCTGGCCGAGGCCGTCGGCGACTTCGCCACGGCACCCGAGTACCGCGCCCGCGTGCTCGAGCTCAACCGCGAGTGGGACGCCGAGGTCAGCCGCGTCTATGCCCACAGCGTGGGCGAGATCCTCACCCAGGGCGAGGTCATCGGCGCCGTCGAGGCGTCCTCGGACGCCCGCGACGTCGTGGTGACGTCCGCCGGCAGCCTGCCGGGCGACCTGCTCAAGCTGTGGCGATCGCGCGACGTCGCCAGCTACCAGGTGGAGTACGGCTATTCCACGATGGGCTACGAGATCGCCGGCGGCGTGGGGGCCAAGCTGGCCGCGCCGGACCGCGAGGTCTACGTGATGGTCGGTGATGGCTCGTTCCAGATGATGAGCAACGAGATCACGACCGCCGTCCAGGAGGGCCTCAAGCTCATCGTGGTCATCGTGGACAACAAGGGCTACTCGTCGGTCGGTCGCGTGTCGGAGCAGGTCGGCGCCGAGGGCTTCGGCTGCCACTACCGGTACCGCGGTCCTTCCGGGGCCTACGACGGGCCCGAGATGCAGCTCGACTTCGTGAAGATGTGCGAGGGCATGGGCGCGAAGGCGCTGGAGGTGAAGACGCTCGACGAGCTGCGGACCGCGCTTGCCGATGCGCGCGCCGGCACCGAGACCGTGTGCATCGTGGTCCAGACCGACTGGGACGAGCGGGTGAAGGGCTATGCCAACTCCTGGTGGGAGATGGCGACGCCGATGGTGTCCGAGATGCCGGCCGTCAACGCCGCCCGCGAGGACTTCGACCGCAACAAGGGCCGCCAGCGATACCTGATGATCCCGGGCGCGCCCTACCAGCAGGGCAGCGGCCGGTGACCGACGTCGCACGGGGGAGCCGGGGGACCGGCTCGCTCGTCCGTCCGGCCACGGATCCCGAGGCCGACGGGCAGATCCACCGGATCACTCCTGCGTCCGCAGGCTGGACGTGGACCGCGTTCGATGCCTGGCGCCTTGTCGAGGGTGGGCGTGTCGCCCGCCCCGGCGATGATCGCGAGGTCCTGGTCCTGGTCCTCGAGGGGTCGGCTCGCGTCGGCGTCGGCGCGACCGTCTTCGAACGGGTCGGCGGGCGGGAGACCGTGTTCGACGAGCCGCCGGCGGGCGTCGTCCTGTGTGCGCCGGGCGAGGACGTCGAGGTCGTGGCCCACGGCCCGGTGCTGCTCGCGATCGCGGCCGCCCCGGCCGGCGACATCCGGCGCACGGCGCACGTGGACCCGGCGACGATCCTCGTCGAGAGCCGCGGCGAGGGCGCCTCGGAGCGGACGATCAAGAACCTGCTGCCGCCCTCCGCCGATGCCGGCCGGCTGATCGTCGTCGAGGCGTACACGCCCGGCGGCAACTGGTCGAGCTATCCACCCCACAAGCACGACACCGAGGACCCGCCCCGGGAGTCGGCGCTCGAGGAGATCTACTTCTACCGCTTCGCGCGGCCCACCGGGTTTGCCGTGCAGCGCGTCTACACCCCTGACCGCACGCTCGACGAGACCATGACCGCCCGCGACGGCGACGTGATCCTCGTGCCCCGCGGCTACCACGTGGTGGGTGCCGCGGCGGGTTACGACTGCTGGTATCTCAACGTGATGGCCGGCCCGACGCGGGTCTGGAACTTCACGGTGGACCCCGACCACCGCTGGCTCATGAACTGGGATCCCACGCAGCCCAGGGCCCGTGCCGGCGGCGACTGAGCGAGGAAGCGACATGGACGGAAGCCTGCTGGCCGATGGTGTGCGACAGACCGGCACCGAGTTCTGGAACGACTCGGCGGGTGCCGCGGATCTTGAATACGCGCTGGCGCATGGCGCCACGGGCGCGACGTCAAACCCGCCGATCGTCCTGGGCGTGGTCAAGGGCGAGGGCGAGACGTGGCTCGATCGAGCCCGCGAGCTCGTCGCGGAGCAGCCCGCCGCCACCGAGACCGACATCGCATGGCGCCTGCTCGAGGAGGTCGCCGCACGCGGCGCGGGCTACCTGCTGCCCGTGTTCGAGGCCACCGGTGGACGCCGTGGCCGGCTGTCGGCGCAGGTGGACCCGCGCTTCGCGCGCGACGCCGAGGCGATGGTCGCCCAGGCGGAGCGCCTGTTCGCGCCTGGGCCCGAACCTCCAGGTGAAGCTGCCCGTCACGGCCGCCGGGCTGGTCGCGATCGAGGAGTCGACGGCCCGGGGCATCGAGGTCAACGCCACCGCCAACTTCACGGTCGCGGGCGCGATCGCGGTCGCCGAGGCCGTCGAGCGCGGCCTCGCCCGACGGGAGGCGGCGGGCATCGGCGGCACCCCGGTGCCGGTCTGCACCCTGATGGTGGGCCGCCTCGACGATTGGGTGAAGGCCGCCGCCGAGCGCGACGACGTCCTGCTCACGCCGGGCGTCGCGGAGTGGGCGGGTGTCGCGGTGTTCAAGCAGGCCTATGCGATCTACCGCGAGCGCGGCTACCGGACGCGGCTCCTGGCGGGAGCGTTCCGCCACCACCTGCCCTGGACGCAGCTGCTCGGCGGCGACACGATCCTGACCATCCCGCCCGCCTGGCAGCGCTGGCTCAACGCGTCCGGCCTGCCCGTCGAGGCCCGCCTCGACGAGCCCGTCGACCCCCGCATCCTCGACGAGCTGCGGGCCCGCAGCCCGGAGTTCGTGCTGGCCTCCGAGCCCGACGGCCTGACCGCGGCCGGCCTCGAGGACTACGGGGCGTCCCGGCGGACGATGCGGCAGTTCCTCGCCGCCTGGTCGGACCTGCAGGCGGTCGTGCGGGACGCCATCCTGCCCGACCCGGGTCGCCGGCCAGCCGGTCGCTGACGCGGGGTCTCCGCCCGCGGGGTCGCCGCCCGCCGCCATTCGCGGTATCGTTTACATGCGATCCCTCGAACCAAGATCTGACCCCTCGAAGGAGCTCGCCAATGGCCCCGTTCGCGCTCAAGGATCCGTCCAACATCGGCGTCGCCGTGCTGGGCGCCGGCCGGATGGGCCGGGTCCACGTCCGCAACCTCGGCGCGATCCCGAACGCCCGGGTCGTGGTCGTCGCCGACCCCGATGCCGCTGCCGCCGAGCGTGGCCGCGAGCTGGCCCGTGCCAAGCGGGCGTCGCTCGACCCGATGGAGGCGCTCCACGACCCGGAGGTGGATGCCGTCGTCATCGTCACCCCGACCACCACCCATGCCGCCCTGATCGAGGCCGCCCTGCGGGCGGGCAAGGCGGTCTGGACCGAGAAGCCCATCGCCCAGGACCTGGCGGACACTGCCCGGATCGTGGACCTGTGGCGCGAGACCGGGATCCCGGTCCAGGTCGGGTTCATGCGCCGGTTCGACCCGGGCTACGCACGTGCCAAGCAGATGATCGACGCCGGCGAGCTCGGGCGCATCGAGCAGTTCCGTGCCCTCTCGCGCGACACCAACCCGCCCCCGCTCGAGTTCCTGCTGACCTGCGGCGGCTCGTTCCTCGACATGTCCGTTCACGACCTCGACGTCGCCCGGTTCCTCGTGGGCGAGGTGGAGGAGGTCCATGCCTGGGCATCGGTCCTGTTCGACGAGCGCTTCGCCAAGGCCGACGACTGGGACACGTCGGTCATCATGATGAAGTTCCGCAACGGTGCGCTGGGCGTCGTGGAGACGGCCCGGCACTCCACCTGGGGCTACGACATCCGGGCCGAGGTCGCGGGGTCCGTGGCCAAGGTCGTTGTGGACGGCGCCCAGATGACTCCCGCCACGCAGTTCCGGCGCGTCGGCTGGGAAGGCGATCTCTACCCGGACTTCATGGACCGGTTCGAGGTGGCCTACCGGCGTGAGCTGGAGGTCTTCTTCGACGACCTCGGCGCCGGCCGTCCCGTGGGTCCGGGGCCCGACGACGCGTACGAGACCCTGCGCCTCGCCGTCGCCTGCACTCGCAGCTGGCGCGAGAACCGGCCCGTCCGCCTCGACGAGGTCACCGGCTAACGCACGTCCGTCACCAGGGCCCGGCGGCGCTTGTCGCCGGCCGGGCCGCACATGGCGTCCCAAGGAGCCGCAACGCATGATCCGCGTCGCCAATGCCCCCTGCTCGTGGGGTGTCATCGAGAACGTCGAGGGCGAGACCGGCGGCTATCGCCAGGTCCTCGACGAGATGGCCGAGACCGGGTACGCCGGCACCGAGCTCGGGGACTGGGAGTTCATGCCCACCGACCCCGATGCCCTGCGCGCCGAGCTGGACGACCGCAACCTCGCGATGCTCGCCTCGTTCGCCACGCCCTGGCTCCAGGACCCGGCGCGCCACGCGCAGGGCGAGGAGGACGCGGTCAGGATCGGCAGGCTCCTGGCCGCGGTCGGTGGGCCGAACACCATGATCGTCCTGGGCAACGATCCCTACGGTGACCCCGTCCGCGGCCGGAACGCCGGCCGGATCACGCCCGAGATGGGCCTGTCAGACGAGGGCTGGGAGATCTACGCCGCTGCCGCCAACCGCCTCGCCCGCCGCGTGCGCGACGAGGCCGGGGTCCGGACGGTCGTCCACCAGCACATGGGCACGCTGATCGAGACCGGCGCCGAGATGCGCCGGCTGATGGCCATGACGGACCCCGACGTCCTCGGCATCTGCCTCGACACGGGCCACTGGCAGTTCGGCACCGGCGAGAACCCGGTCGACGCGGTCGCGGAGTTCGGTGACCGCATCTGGCACGTCCACTTCAAGGACGCCGACCCGGCCGTGATCGAGGAGTCCCGCCGCCAGGAGTGGGACGGCCTCACGGCCACCGGCCACGGCGTGTTCTGCGAGCTGGGCAAGGGCTGCGTGGACTTCCCGGGCGTGCTCGCCGCGCTGCGCGGGATCGGCTACGACGGCTGGATCGTGGTGGAGCAGGACATCCTGCCGGGCATGGGCAACCCGAAGGAGAGCGCCCGCCGCAATCGCGAGTACCTGCGGTCGATCGGCCTCTGAACAACCGGTGCCCGGCTCGGGTGCCACCCCAGGAGGGACGCCATGGCGGACAAGGTGCGGATCGGGGTCGCCGGAACCAGCTGGTGGGCCGACGCGATGTACCTGCCCGCCATCGCGACGCATCCCCAGGCCGACATCCGGGGTGTTGCCGGCGGCCGCCGGACCGAGCACACGCGGGAGTTCGCCGCGCGCTGGGGGATCCCCCACGCGTACGACACGCTCGACGCCCTGCTTGACGCCGAGCCGCTCGACGCCCTGCTCGTCCTGACGCCCAACAAGGCCCACTTCGAGGTCGCGATGGCCGGGCTCGAGCGCGGCCTCCACGTGCTGTGCGAGAAGCCGCTCGGGATGACCGCGCGGGAGGCCCGCCTGCTCACGGAGGCCGCCGACCGGGCCGGCGTCACCACGATGGTCCCGTTCACCTACCGGTTCATGCCGGTCAACCGGTACGTGAAGGAGCTCCTCGACGAGGGGTGGCTCGGGCAGCCCTACCACCTCAACCTCCGCTACTACACGGGGTTCGGCCGGTCGGGTGCCTACGCCTGGCGGTTCGACGTGGGCGAGGCCGGGATCGGGGATCTCGGGCGACCTCGGGTCGCACTGGGTGTTCATGGCGCGCTGGTACTTCGGGGAGATCGCGGCCGTCACCGCGGTGTACAGCCACCTGGTTCCCCGCGGTCCGCGACCCGACGGGCGCTCGCTACGAGGCGGCCGAGGACGCCGCCCTGATGCTGCTCGAGTTCGAGAACGGCGCCACCGGCTCGCTCCACATGACGTCGCTGGCCCACGAGCCGGGTGAGTTCGGCCAGCGTCACGAGATGGATCTCCACGGCAGCGGCGGAACGCTGCGCGTCGGTGTGCGACTGGCTGACCGTCCAGCGCCTGGACGGGTGTCGTGCCGACGAGACGGTGCCGCACGAGATGCCGGTACCGGACCGGATGTTCGACGGCGCACGCCGGGACACCGTTCACAACACCTATCGCGACGTGTTCCGGACCCAGGACACCATGACCCGGGCGTTCATCAGCTCGATCGCCGCGGGCAGGCCGGCCAGCCCGGACTTCACCGACGGGCTCGCCGTCCAGCGCGTGCTTGCGGCTGCGGACCAGAGCGCGCGCGAAGGTCGCCGGGTCACCATCGGGGAGGTCGTCGCCGCCGGGGGCTGAACCGGGGACCCGTCAGCCGGCGACGGTGACGGCCGAAGCGCTGCGTAGTGCGCGGCCCGCTCCTCGTTGCCCTGCGCCCGGAACAGCAGCTCCAGCTCCTCGAACACGTACGGGTCGGGATCTCCCGCCTCGTGGCCACTCCCGTTCCAGGCGCAGCTGGATCTCCTGGGCCTCGCCAGCCGCCCGAGGTGGCGCAGCGCCCAGCCGACCATCCACCGCGCAACCCGGATCGGACCCGGTCGCCCGGCCGCCTCACGAAGGGTGAGCGCACGCTCGAGCTCCGTCAGGGCCTCCTCGTCACGTCCGAGATCGTGCAGTGCCATGCCCCGGTTGTTGCGCAGGGACGCCTCCCAGTGGCGCGCCGCCGGCTGATCGGACGCCAGCGCGATCTCGAGACCTCGCTCGTTCCAGGCGAGCTGGTCCTGCGGGTCCGACTCGACGATGGCCAGCATGTGGACGGCGTCGATGGCGAGGGCAGTCGAGACCGGCCTCGCGAGCCATCTCGAGGGCCCGCTCCATAGGCAACGTGAGCGCTCGCGATCGCATCGGTCGTCCGCTCGTCGAGGGTGTGGGTCGTGGAGACGTGGGACCGGCCGAGCTCAAGCCAGTACCGCGACCTGGGCCTCCGGCCCGGCACCCTCGATGTCCGGCCGGACCGCGTCCAGGAGCGCACGCGGCACCGCTCGAACTCGCGCCGGAGACCCAACGTCCGCGCGATCTGCGTCTGCAGGATCAGCGCGTCATCGCCCTTCGGCTGTCGTCAGGCACGCCGGAGCCGGGCTTCGGTCCCTGCCGGGTCGGTGAAATCCCACAATTCGTCGAGGTCGACCGCCATCGATCCTCCAGGCCGAGCCTGACGTCCCCGGGGCCGCGGGACGTCAGGACGGGGTGGCTGCCACCAGCGGCTTCAGCAGCTTGACCGCCTCGGAGACGAGCGACTCGTGGGCCGCGATCTGCAGCTCCACGCGACCCGGTGCCGCTTCGGCCGTGATCGCCAGCGTCGACTTGCGACCGTCGGATGCCCAGCAGTCGCGACCGGGGCACCACCGCCAGGTCGAACCCGTACGGCGCCATGTGCACGTCCGGTGTCGGATCGGTGGCCACCACGAGCTCGCGTGCGGTCAGCACCGCCACCCCGTTGTGGAGCAGCGGCTCGCTGTTCGCCGAGGTCGCCGGCCGCCACGACCATCGATTCGTCCTGCTGCCCGACCTCCGTCGAGTCGAACGAGGGCCATCCACTTGTGCGGGAGCGAATGCGGGGTCCCGGCCCGCGCCAGAGGGCAGCGTCGTGGTCGCGGGCATCGCCGCAGCCCGGATCGGCTTGAGCAGGGCACGGATCTCGGGTCGGCCGACGGCGTTGTAGCGGACGACGACCGAAGCGTCGCCCGTGATGAGCTCGAGCCGGCCGTGGAGCAGCACGGTTCGGTCGAGCATCGCCACCACGTCGCTGAGCGCCAGGTTCGCCCGGATGCGGGGCCCGGCGGGATCGTTGAGCCAGACGGCGAGCCGCTCCGCGCCCACGGCGAGAACCTCGGTGGGGCTGAGCACCCAGCCGGCCTGGTCCGTCCCGGCGACGCGAGCCACCCGGGGGATGACGAACAGCTGGTGGAGGCCGACCTCGCCCACGACCGATCTGAGCGCGTCGAGCGCGCCCGCAGGCACCTCGCGGATGTTCATGGGGCGGTGGGGGAGGCGCTCGAACCGGCGCGTCGAGAGCTCCTTGATGTCGGATTCGGTCGGCCGGCGTCTCCCAGGGCTCGCTGGGGTCGAGCTCCTCGCGGCCCGTGATGGTCACGACCCGCAGCCCCTGCTCGTCTCCGGTCCTCGCCACGGTCGGATCCTGATGCAGCGTGGTCACGGTCACCTCCTTGCCGCGCGGTTCCACGGCCATCGGGACAACCCTACTACTCGGTCGCGAATGCCGCCTGCGGCCATCCGGCCCCATCGGGGTGGGGCCGACGTCGGGCGGCGCGATCTCGCCCCGTGTCGCGCAACGGCCGAGCCGGCGGGCCCGCGCTGCGGCAACATGGCGCCATGACCGATATCGCGCAGGCGTGCTGGTGGCTCCGCGAGGCCCTCGCGCACCCGGAGTTCCGCGGTGATCCGGCACCCGCCCTGGATCGTGACATCGACGCCGACGTCATCGTGATCGGCGGTGGCTACACCGGGCTGTGGACCGCCTGGCAGCTCGTGCGGGAGAGCCCGGGGATCCGTGTGGTGGTCCTCGAGCGCGACCAGTGCGGCTTCGGCCCGTCCGGCCGCAACGGGGGGTTCATCAACGGGTTCTACGACCAGGCCGGGACCCTTCGCGACCTGTTCGGGGCGGAGGGCGCCATGGCTGTCATCGACGCCGGTGCCCGGACCCTCACGGAGCTGGCAGCCTGGCTGGACGAGCACGGCGTGGATGCGTGGTTCCGGCAGGACGGCTACATCGGCGTCGCGTCGTCGCCGGCCCAGGCGGGGGGCTGGACGGAGCCCCTGGAGACCGCGCGGGATCTGGGCATCGAGGACCATTACCGGCAGCTGTCGAAGGAGGAGCTGCGCACCTTCTGCGACTCGCCCGTGTTCGAGGGGGGCCACCTGGTCGCCGACGGCGGGACCGTCCAGCCCGCCCGCCTCGCCCTCGGGCTGCGCCGGGTGGTCATGGAGGCCGGTGTCGTGGTCCACGAGCACACCCCCGTCACCCGCCTGCGCCCGGACGACCGCCTCGAGGCCGTCACGCCCGGCGGCGGCGTGCGGGCCGGGCACGTCGTCCTTGCGATCAACGCCTGGGCCGGGACGACACGGCGCTTCGGGTCGTCGATCGTCCCGCGCGCCTCCTACATGGCGATCACCGCCCCGGCCCCGGACCGGCTCGCGGAGATCGGCTGGACCACGGGCGTCTCGATCTACGATTACCGTGCCGCGCTGCGCTACCTGCGCACGACTCCGGACGGGCGGATCGCCCTCGGCGTCGGCGGCGAGCGAGGCACGTGGGACGGGTCGATCAGTCCCCAGTTCGACTACGACGAGGCCGGCACGCAACACGCGATCGACGCGATCCACCGCTTCTTCCCCGGGTTCCGCGACGTGCCCATCGAGGCGCGCTGGGGCGGACCGATCGACGTCGCGTCGTCCCACACCCCGTACGCGGGGACCCTCCGGGGCGGCCGGATCCACTACGCGCTGGGCTACACCGGCAACGGCGTGGGCCCCGCGCACCTGATGGGCAAGATCCTCGCAGCCAAGGTGCTCGGCCGGGAGACCGCGGACACGCGCCTGCCGATCGTGGACATGGAGCCTCGCCGCTTCCCGCCGCAGCCGTTCCGGAGCGTCGGGGCGGCGATCGTCAACGCCGCCACCGTCCGCCGCGATGACGCCCTCGACATCGACGGCCGCGTGGATCCGGTGACCGACTTCGTGGCCCGGCTGCCGCGCCGGATGGGGTACCACCTCGGCCCGTAGTCGCGGACGCGGAGCCGCCCGAGCGGGACGGCCATGCTACTGGCCGGGCCGCCGAAGCCTCAGGCGGTGCGCCCCAGGATCTCGATCAGCATCGCGACGAACTTCGGCTCGTCCGCGTCCATCGCGAACTGGACGTTCGCCGGCTTCCCGGACCGGAAGCGGAAGTCGCAGACCGTCCGCCCGACCGACAGCTCGCCGCCGGTCTCCACGTCCACCGGGATGTGGTGGGTCGTGATCACCGACGGGTCGATGACCGCGCAGACCGCCAGCGCATCGTGGACCGGCGCCGCGCCGGCGCGATGCATCGGCTGGGTCGCGTCGTAGCCCGCGATCCGCTTGCTGATGAACCGGTACGCGGCCTCGCCGGCCGGCGTGCCCAGGGCGCGCAGCCGCTCGGCGTCCTCGAGCGAGACCAGGGCCCGATGGGTGGCGTCGAGCGGCACCATCCGGATCGGCCGGCCGCAGTTGACGACGATCCGGGCGGCCTCGGGGTCGAGCCAGATGTTGAACTCGGCCGACGCCGTCGCGTTCCCGTGATCGTGGGCGCCGCCCATGATCACGATCTCCGGGATCCGGTCCAGGATCCGGGGCTCCTTCTGGATCGCGGTGGCGATGTTCGTGAGCGGGCCCACCGGGCACGAGGGTGATGTCTCCGTCGGACGCAAGGTAGGTGTCGATCAGCCAGTCGACGGCGTGCTGCGCCTGTGCCCGGGTCGTGGCCTCGGGCAGGTCCAGCTTGTCGCCGTGGATCAGGCTGGCCGGGTTGGGCTGGGTCGCCTGCGGCCGGGCCAGCGGCCGCGACATCCCGCGGAACACCGGGACCTCGGGCATCCCGATCCAGTCGAGGACCCGCGAAGCGTGTTCTCCACGCACGAGTCGAGCACGGTGTTGCCGTTCACGACGGTCGCCCCGACCAGCTCGATGTCGGGCGAGAGGGCGGCGGTCATCAGCGCGACCGCGTCGTCGGTCCCGGTGTCGACGTCGAGGATGATCTTCGGTTGTCATGGCCCGCAGTGTGCCTGATCGAAGCCCGGTGAGCGGGGTGTGGCCGCGCGCCGCCTGGCTCACGCCCGGGCAGGAACCGCTCCACGAACCGCTCGGCCGCGTGCCCGTCGCAGGCGCCCACGTTGGCGGCGATGAACGCGTCCCATGCCGCGCCGTCCACCGTGCCCCTCGAGGATCGCCGAGGCCGCCGCGTCCGTGTCCCGGACCTGGGTCCCCACGAGGTCCGTGCGGTAGTCCAGGTACAGCCCGGGGTCCTGCTCGTAGGCCTCGAGGTCGCTCGACCAGCAGGACCAGCGGCCGGCGAAGCAGCGCCCACTCGAAGATCGCCGAGCTGTAGTCGGTGAGCAGCACGTCGGCCGCGGCCAGCCAGTCGTTGAGGTCCTCGGCCGGACGGCCCACCACGTCGAAGCCCGCGGTCGGCTGGACGGTCGGGGTCGACGTTGGGATGGGTCTTCATCGCGAGCGCCCAGTCCTTCGACCGGCAGCAGCGCGCGCAGTCGGCGGCCGTCGAGGCCCATCGCCCCGGTGCGAGCCCGCCCCCGTCCGCGGAACGTCGGCGCCCAGAGGACGACGCGTCGCCCGGCGAGCTCCGGGTGCGCGGCCACGATCCGGGCCCTTGCCCGGCCATCGCGCCCGCGTCGAGGAGCGGGATCCGTGCGCGGCGTGCCGATCGCCAGCACGCGCTCCACCGGCGTGTCGCAGCGCTCGCGACCATGGCTCGCGGCTCCGCTCGCCGGACGCCACCACCCAGTCGTAGTGCCGATGGAGGAAGGTGCGTTCCGGTTCCGCCGGCGGGACCACGGTGTCCATCCCGAACCGCTTGAGCGCCCCGGCCGCGTGCCAGACCTGGACGACCGTCGTCCGCGGCGGATGCGGCGCGACGTGGACGGGCAGGTAGGCGTTGTCGACCACCACCAGGCCCGCGGTCCGCACGTGGTAGGTGCCGCGGATGGTCCGCAGCAGGTAGCGGAGCTTGGCTCCCAGGCCGTACCCGTAGGGTTCCAGGAGCAGCACGATGTCGGTGTCCGGGGCGGAGCCGGCGCAACGCCTCGTGGATGGCGAGCAGGTTGCCCTCGAGATGGTCCAGCCGGGCGGTGGCCAGGACCACCCGATCCGGCCGGGCCGGCAGGCGATCGAAGAGCCGGCCGAGGACCCGGAGGAGGAGGCTCGAGAGCCGGTACTCGAGGGTGCTCAAGACGCCCCGGCGACGTCGTGGCGCTTGACATCCACCACCTGGCCCGTGAGATCCGACCGCAGCAGCCGCAGGGTCGCCGTCGCCACGTCCGCCGCGCCCATCATCCCGGACCGGTCCTCGTCGGGGAACGCGAGGCGGCGCATGGGGGTGTCCGTGCGCTCGGGGCTGACGGCATTGACCCGGATCCCTTCCGCCGCCCATTCCTCGGCGAGGCCCTGCGTCATGTTCACCACCGCCGCCTTGCTCGCCGAGTACGCGACGTAGTCCGGCCGGCCCCGGGTGAACGACGAGGAGGCGAAGAACGTGATCGATCCACGGCTCGCGCGCAGGTGCGGGTAGGCGGCGCGGGCGACGTTGAGGCTGCCCGTCAGGTTCACGTCGATGACCTGGGCCAGCACGGCGGGATCCGTCGACGCGATGGGCCCGATCCGCAGCATGCCCGCGGTGCACACGACGTGATCCAGCCCGCCCATGGTGGCGGCGGCCTCCCCGACGCGCGCCTCCACGGCCGCATAGTCCCGAACGTCGAGGCCCAGCGAGGAGCCGGCCACCTCGGCGCGTGCCCCCTGCTCGATGGCCAGCTCCGCGATCGCGCGTCCGATGCCGTTGGTGCCGCCCACGACCAGGACCCTGGCGCCGGCGAGCGTGGACGTTGCCGTGGGCTCCGGGCCCGGCACCAGCACCGACATCTGGAGCATCCGGTCGGCCATGACCATGTCGATCCGGGTCGTGATCTTCATGTTGATCTCGTCGCCGGCCACCGCGAGCATCCGGGCCTCCGGCACGTAGCGCAGCACCAGCGAGCAGTCATCGGTCGCGGACAGGTCGCCGGCGGCCTCGGCCGCCGCGTACGCGCGCTCCAGGACCCCGACCCGGAACGTCTGCGGCGTCTGTCCTCGCCGGTAGCGGCCGCGGTCCGGGATCTCGGCGACGTCCTCGCCGTCCACGATGACGAGCGTGTCGGCGGACGGGATCACCGTGTCCGTGGCGTCCGCCCGCCCGGAGATGATCGGCTCGATCGCGCGCTGGATCACCTCGAGCGGAAGCAGCGGCCGCACCGCGTCGTGGACCAGCACGATGTCGTCGCTCAGCGCCGCCCAGGGCCGCCAGGCCGTTGCGCGTGCTCTCGTTGCGCGTGGTGCCGCCCGCGACGACGACGACCTCCATGCCGGACGGCAGGGCGGCCTCGGTCGATGAGCCGCTCGCGTGTCCTCGATCCAGCGCGGGTGCGCGACCACGACCAGGCGCTCGACCTGCGCCCCGGCGAGCCGGCGCATGGTGCGCAGCAGGATCGGGTCCCCGGCCAGTCGCACGAACTGCTTGGGGAGCTCGCCGCCGAAGCGATTGCCGTCGCCGCCGGCGAGGATGATGGCGTGGATCTGCATCGGCCCGATGGATCTCCCGGAGGACGTGGGTCTGGTCTGCCGACAGGGTAGCCCGCGCGGGCACGCCACGACGTCGCGCTCGGTACCATCGCGCCATGTGCGACCCGTCTGCAACCCTCCCTCGGTGAGCCGCCGGCGCCGGATCGTCCGGACCTTCCTGACCCGCGTGGGCTTCGCCGTCGGCCGGCTGCGGGAGCCGCAGGCGCGCGTGGTGCTCGCGACCACGCACCTGAGCACCATCACGGGCAACCTGCGCTTCATCGAGGAGGAGCTGCGATCGCGGGACCCGGCGATCCCGGTGGTGACCGTGACGCAGCGGCACGGCGGGCGCCTTGGGCGATACGGGCCGCTGGTGACCACGGTGCGAGCCGGCTATCACCTCGCCGCGTCCCGGGTCACCGTCGTGGACGACTACTTCTTCCCGATGTACGTGGTCACCCCACGCCCGGGCACGCTGCGCGTCCAGGTGTGGCATGCGGCGGGCGCCTTCAAGAAGTTCGGCATGTCCGTGATCGACAAGTCGTTCGGGGCCGACGCCGAGTTGATCGAGCATGTCCGGATCCACTCCAACTACAGCGTCGCCCTCGTGTCCTCGATGTCGGTCGCGCGCCACTACGCGGAGGCGTTCGGCAACCCCGGCGACATCTTCACGTCGCGGATCGGGATCCCGCGGATCGACGTGTTCGGCGATCCGCAGCGTCGGGCGGCCGCCGAGGCGAGGGTTCGAGCCACCTACCCGCTGCCCGCGGGGAAGCGGGTTGTCCTCTACGCGCCCACGTTCCGAGGCGAGACGGTGCGTCGGGCCCGATACGCGGACCTGCTCGATCTCGACGCGATGCACCGGGCCCTGGGCTCCGACCACGTCCTGCTGCTCAAGCTCCACCCGTTCATCCGCGACGCGGTGGCCATTCCGGAGGAGCTGCGGGGGTTCGTCATCGACGCCTCGAGCGACCCGGACGTCAATGAGCTGATGCTCGTCTCTGACCTGCTGGTCACGGACTACTCCAGCGTCATCTACGAGTTCTCGCTCCTGGGGCGGCCGATCGTCTTCCTGGCCCCGGACGAAGGCGCCTACGACCAGGAGCGAGGGTTCTACTTCGACTTCCGCGCGGAAGCGCCTGGTCCGATCGTGGACACCACCGCGGAGCTCGCCGAGCTGATCCGCGCCGACGAATTCGACCTGGACCGGGTCCGTGCCTTCGCGCGCCAGAGCTTCGATGCTCCGCCCGGCGGAGCCACCCGCCGCCTGGTGGACGAGGTGCTCATACCCGCCCTCCGCGGCGAGGACGTGACCGCTGCCCGCCTGGAGGGCAGGCTCGGACCGGGAACAGCGGGACCGTCGCCGGAGGCCGACCCCGAGCCCGGGTCAGCCGGCTGACGCCTCGCCCGCGCCGGCATCGGCGGCACCGAGCCGGCGAACGCGCCAGCCGGCCCAGGCGCAGAATGCGGCCCCGATCCCGACCCAGGCGGCCAGGAGTGCCGCGAGCACGATCCCACCGATCAGCAGCGCGACCATCTCCCCGATCCGGTCGAAGCTGCTGATACGGGTCGTCAGCTCGCTCACCTGGGACTTCAGGTCCCGGATCTGATCGGTCACGAGCACCGCATCCGTCGAGTCCTGGTGCAGGTTCAGGGCCAGCGTCCGGGCCCGCTGCTCGAGGCCGGACACGGTGCGGGCGAGGTCCGCAAGCTGCCCCGATGCCGAGGCGAAGGGCTGGCCGCCGAGGATCGTGATGTCCAGGGCCGAGGACAGCGAGACGAGCGTGGTCGCCGTGCTGTTCATCACGGCCTGCGCATCGGCGACCGTGTCGCTGGACGTCTGCAGCGTGGTCGCCGCGTTCTGGCTCGTCAACGCGAGCGAGTCCATCGTCACCGACAGGCGGGTGAGCGAGGCCGCCAGCCGATTCTGGTCGGCGCGAAGGCGGTCGTCGAGATCGCGCGCCGCGACGGCGCCCATGATCAGGGCGACGACCACGACCGCGGCCATCAGCAGGCCCGCCAGCCCGAACACCAGCATCGCGGTTCCCAACCGTCTTCGGTCGACGCCCAGCCATTCCATGACAGGATTCTACGCGCGCCGCGGGTGGCCCCGCGGATCGTCGCTGCCGGGCGCGGGCCGCTACGCTCATCGCCTGCAGCAGGAGGTCGTGGTGGAACGGATCGCGTTTGTCGGGCTCGGCACGATGGGGGCGGCGATGGCCGCCAACCTGCTGCGGGCCGGGTTCCCCGTCACGGCATGGAACCGGACTCCCGGGCGAGCGGGGGAGCTGGTCGTGCTCGGGGGAACCGAGGCCGCGTCCCCGGCGGACGCCGCGAGGGCTGCGGACATCGTGGTCACCTGCGTGTCCGACACGCCGGACGTCGAGGCGGTGCTGTTCGGCCCGGACGGCATTGCCGAAGGGCTGGCGTCGGGCGGCCTGCTGATCGACTGCTCCACGATCTCGCCGTCCGCCACGACGGCGTTCGCGGCCCGGCTGCGCGAGCGCGGCATCGGCATGGTCGACGCCCCGGTCTCGGGCGGCTCCGAGGGGGCCAGGAAGGCGACGCTCACGATCTTCGTCGGCGGCGAGCCCGCTGATGTCGAGCGAGCCCGCCCCGTCCTCGCGGCGATGGGCACGACCATCACCCACTTCGGTCCGCCGGGCAGCGGCCAGGCCGTCAAGGCGGTGAACCAGGTCGTGATCGCCGGGACCTATCTCGGGGTGGCCGAGGGCATGATCCTGGCCATCAAGGCCGGCCTGGATCCCGAGGCCGTTGCGGGTGCCCTGGGCGGCGGCGTCGCGAAGAGCTGGATCCTCGAGAACCGGAGCGGGAAGATGATCCGCAACGACTACCCGCTGGGCTTCCGGACCTCGCTCCACCTCAAGGACCTCGCGATCGCGCTCGACCTGGCTCGCTCCACGGGCACGACGCTGCCCGTGGCGTCGCTCGCGGCGCAGCTCGAGGCCGGGCTGGTGGCCCGCGGCTATGGCGACGAGGACATGTCCAACCTCGCCCGCGCGATCCGGTCCCTCTCCGGTCTCGAGGGCTAGGAGGTGAAGACGGACGCGCCGTCCCCCGCGCCGCACCTTGCCGACAGCCACGACCGGATCCGCGTGCTGGGCGCGCGCGTGAACAACCTCAAGGACGTCAACCTCGAGATCCCCAAGCGCCGGTTGACGGTGTTCACCGGCGTTTCCGGCTCGGGCAAGAGCTCGCTCGTCTTCGACACGATCGCCGCCGAATCGCAGCGGATGATCAACGAGACCTACAGCGCCTTCGTCCAGGGCTTCATGCCGACGATGGCCCGGCCCGACGTCGACGTCCTCGAGGGGCTGACCCCCGCGATCATCGTCGACCAGGAGCGGATGGGCGGCAACCCCCGCTCGACCGTCGGCACCGCCACCGACGCCAACGCGATGCTCCGCATCCTGTTCAGCCGGCTCGGGCAACCACAGATCGGACCTCCGACCGCCTTCTCGTTCAACGTCCCCACCCGGCGAGCGAGCGGGGCCATGACCGTGGAGCGGGGCAAGGGTGAGCGGATCGTGGTCCGCGACGCCGTCTACCACGGCGGCATGTGCCCTCGCTGCGAAGGCATGGGCTCGGTCAGCGACATCGACCTGGCGCAGGTCTACGACGACAGCCGGTCGCTCGCCGAGGGAGCCATCACGATCCCGGGCTACGTGGCGGACGGATGGATGGTCCGGTCGTTCACCGAATGCGGCTTCCTCGACCCGGACAAGCCGATCCGCGAGTTCTCGCCCAGGGAGCTCCACGACTTCCTCTACAGGGAGCCCGTGAAGGTGAAGATGAAGGGGATCAACGTCACCTACGAGGGCCTGATCCCCAAGATCCAGAAGTCGTTCTTCGCCAAGGACCGGGAGTCGCTGCAACCCCACATCCGGGCGTTCGTGGATCGGGCGGCCACTTTCACCGCGTGTCCCGACTGCGAGGGCACCCGGCTCAGCGAGTCCGCCCGATCGTCGAGGATCGAGGGGATCAACATCGCCGACGCCTGCGCCATGCAGGTCAGCGACCTGGCCGCCTGGGCCGGGGACCTGCGGGAGCCCTCGGTGGCGCCCCTGCTCACGGCGCTGCGCCACACCATCGACTCCTTCGTCGACATCGGCCTCGGCTACCTCTCGCTCGACCGGCCCTCGGGAACGCTCTCGGGTGGTGAGTCGCAGCGGGTCAAGATGATCGGGCACCTTGGGTCCGCGCTCACCGACGTCACCTACGTCTTCGACGAGCCGACCATCGGCCTCCACCCCCACGACATCGCGCGGATGAACGACCTGCTGATCCAGCTGCGCGACAAGGGCAACACGGTGCTCGTCGTCGAGCACAAGCCGGAGGTGATCGTGCTCGCCGACCACGTCGTGGACCTCGGTCCCGGCGCCGGCAGCTTCGGCGGCGAGGTCGTGTTCGAGGGTGCGGTGGAGGAGCTCCGGGCGAGCGGCACCGTCACCGGCCGCCACCTTGACGATCGGACCACGCTCAAGACCGCGGTCCGGTCCCCGTCGGGGGTGATGGCGGTCCGCGGTGCCCGCGCCCACAACCTCCGGAACGTCGACGTGGACGTCCCGCTCGGTGTGCTGGTCGTCGTCACCGGGGTCGCCGGGTCGGGGAAGAGCTCGCTGATCGGGGGCTCGGTGTCCGGGCGGGACGGCGTGGTGGTGATCGACCAGGGGGCGATCCGCGGGTCGCGGCGGAGCAACCCGGCGACCTACACGGGGCTCCTCGACCCGATCCGTTCCGCGTTTGCGAAGGCCAACGGGGTGAAGCCGGCGCTGTTCTCCGCCAACTCGGAGGGTGCCTGTCCCACCTGCAACGGCGCGGGTGTCGTGTACACCGAGCTGGGCTTCATGCAGACCGTTGCCGGCACCTGCGAGGACTGCGAGGGAAAGGGGTTCGAGGCGACGGTCCTCGACTACAAGCTTGGCGGGCGCGACATCAGCGAGGTGCTCGCGATGCCCGTGACCGAGGCGCTGGCGTTCTTCGGCTCAGGCGAGGCGAAGAACCCGGCCGCGCACCGGATCCTGGCCCGTCTGGCCGAGGTCGGGCTCGGATACCTCAAGATCGGCCAGGCGCTGCCAACCCTCTCCGGCGGCGAGCGGCAGCGACTCAAGCTGGCCATCCAGATGGCCGAGGACGGTGGCGTCTACGTCCTCGACGAGCCGACCAGCGGTCTCCACCTGGCCGACGTCGAGCAGCTGCTCGGCCTCCTGGACCGCCTCGTCGAGGCCGGCAAGTCGGTCATCGTCATCTCGCACCACCAGGCCGTGATGGCGCACGCCGACTGGATCATCGACCTCGGTCCCGGTGCCGGCCACGACGGCGGCCGGATCGTCTTCACCGGCACCCCAGCCGAGCTGGTCGCCGCGCGATCCACGCTGACCGGCGAGCACCTGGCGGCCTACGTCGGAGCCTGACCGGCGCTGCCGACCCGGAGCCGGCGAGCGGCTCAGCCCTCGACCGGCCCCAGCGACGGGGTGAGCAGCAGCGGGTCGCCGAAGCGGTCCGAGTAGTTGGGCCGGAATCGATCCGTGTCGTACGCCGCCAGCTGGACCCGGCGCGGGGGCTTGCCCGTCTCCGCGAGGGAGACGTGGGCGTACTTGCCATCGCGGATCGCAACCATCCGTCCGCCGATGCCGTCGCGGATCAGGTCCATCGCCACGTTCGCAAAGGTCGTGGCAACCATCGAATCGAGCATGTCCGGCTCGCCCGAACGGAGATCGTAGGTGAGGTCGGACGCGACGGCCTCGATCCCGGTCAGGGTCTTGAGCTCCGAGGCGAGCACCTCGCCCACGTTCATCTTGTGGCGGTGCCCGAACGCGTCGGCCTCACCGACGTCGGCCATCGATCCGCCTTCCCAGATCGCACCTTCGGCGGTGATCACGATGGCGTAGCGCGACGGGTTGTTGCGGTGATCCTCGCTCACGATGTCGGCGAGGGCCTTGATGTCGTAGGGGAACTCCGGGATCACGCATCGCGAGGACGTCACGTAGGCCGTGTAGAGCGCGGTGAAGCCCGCGTCGCGGCCGAAGATGCGGAACACGCCGATCCGCTCGTGCGAGCCGAGCGTCGTGCGCTGGCGGTTGAGGACCTCCTTGGCCCTCGTGATCGCGCTCGAGAAGCCGATGCAGTACTCGGTCCCGTTGACGTCGTTGTCCATCGTCTTGGGGATGGCCACCAGCGGCAGGCCCCGTTCGTACAGCACGGAGCTGAACGAGAGCGTGTCGTCGCCGCCGATGGTGACCAGGTGGGTCAGGCCGAGGTGCTCGATCGTGTCCAGGACATGGTCGGTGAGGTCGTAGACGCCCTCGGACGTCTCCTTGTCCGCGATCGAGGTGGGCTCCAGCCAATAGGGCAGCGAGGCGGCGCGCATCTTGCGCGGGTTGGTGCGCGATGAGTGGAGGATCGTGCCGCCGGTCCGGTCGATGGTCCGGGTGTTGGTCCGGTCGAGGATCCGGGCGTACTCCGGGTCGAGGTCCTCCGTCCGGCGCTGATGGGTCAGGCCCTCCCAGCCGCGGCGGATTCCGACCACCTCGTAGCCGAGCTCCGTGGCCCGGTAGACCACGCTCTTGATGACGGAGTTGAGGCCCGGGACGTCGCCGCCGCCGGTGAGGATTCCGATTCGTCGAGGTGCTGCCATGAGCGCTCCGATGGGTCCCGCCTGCGGGTCGGGACGGAATGCTGGGCATCGGCGGCGCACACGCCTGCGCGCGCTCGGTGCCGGGAACCCATGGGTGCCGGAGACGCGGCGCGGGTCCCGCACCATCCTATCGCGCTCGCGGTCGTCCGGAGGCGACCCCGGCCGCCGATGGCCCGCCCCTGCCCCCCTTGGTATCCTTGGTGACGGAGAGGTGTCCGAGTGGTTGATGGTGCCGCTCTCGAAAAGCGGTCTAGCGAGAGCTAGCGTGGGTTCGAATCCCACCCTCTCCGCCACGTGCCACCAATCAGGCCCGACGGGTGACCCCGTCGGGCCTTGGTATGCTCTGGGGTGGAGAGGTCGCCTAGTGGCCTAGGGCGCCGCACTGGAAATGCGGTATGGGGCAACCCATCGCGGGTTCAAATCCCGCCCTCTCCGCCAGCTCCCTCGGGCTCAGCCCGGCAGGTTGAGCGACCCATCCTCCGCCAGCGGCCAGTACGGGTTGTGGGCCAGCTCCCAGGCATGGCCGTCCGGATCCGCCACGTACCCCGAGTACCCGCCCCACTCGGTCTCGACGGGTGCCTTGAGCAGCGTCGCGCCAGCCTCCAGCGCGGCGGCCACCGCAGCGTCGACGGCCTCGCGCGTCCGCAGGTTCTGGGCCAGCGCGATCCCGCCCCAGCCGCCCCCGTCGGCCACCTGGGCATCCTCGGCCAGCAGGCGCCGCGACCACAGGCCCAGCACCATCCCGTTGAGCTGGAAGAACGCGATCTCGCCCTCCTGCGATCGCTTGGACATCGTCCAGCCCAAGCCGTCCCGATAGAACCGGATCGCCCGGTCGAGGTCGGCGACGCCAAGCGTGATGAGCGTGATTCGCTGGTCCATCGATCGTCCCTTCTTCGCGCCATGGCCCGACGGCCCGGCCAGCCGCCCCTGCTATCATCGCCGGGCCGTGCTAGGCGGGGAACTAGCGGTGCCCTGTACCTGCAATCCGCTCCAGCAGGGCTGAATTCCCTCCCGAGGTCGGCGTTCTTCGAGAGCCGACGGCGTTCGCGACGTTGAGGATCGGGTCCCGCGCAGCGGCGACTCGTGAACCGTGTCAGGTCCGGAAGGAAGCAGCACTCAGCGATGATCGTCGGGTGCCGCGGAACGGCCTGGTCCGAGCCGCGTTCGTCGCTGGGCGCGGGGGCGTCCGCATCGACGGAGGGTGCACGGCAACTAACCCTCCGACGGCCGAGGCGAAGCGCCCGCAAGCCATCGGCCGGAGGATTTCGCAGGAGCGCCGTTGACCACAGGAACGCCCCACCAGGCCCTGTACCGCCGCTGGCGAGCCCAGACGTTCTCCGAGATCGTCGGGCAGGAGGCGGTGGTCGCGACGCTCCGCAATGCGGTGGCGACGGCCAAGGTCGCCCACGCGATCCTGTTCACGGGACCACGCGGCACGGGCAAGACCTCGCTGGCCCGGATCCTGGCCAAGGCGCTCAACTGCGAGAACCTGCAGCCGAACGCCGATCCCTGCGACGTCTGCGCCTCGTGCGTCGCCATCCGCGAGGGCCGGGCCCTCGACCTGGTCGAGATCGACGCTGCGTCGAACCGCGGCATCGACGACATCCGCGGCCTCCGGGAGCGTCTCAACTACGCCCCGACCGACCTCCGGCGCAAGGTGTACATCCTCGACGAGGCCCACCAGATCACGCCACCAGCCTGGAACGCGCTCCTGAAGTCGCTCGAGGAGCCGCCGGACTTCGTGACCTTCATGTTCGCGTCCACGCACCCCCAGGCATTCCCGCCGGCGATCCTGTCCCGCCTCCAGCGGTTCGACGTCCGGCGCCTGACCACGGACGAGATCACGGGCAAGCTCGAGCGGATCCTCGGCGCCGACGGGCGCGAGGCGGACCCCGAGGCCATCGCCGTCGTCGCCCGCCTTGCCGCCGGCGGGATGCGGGACGCCGAGTCGATCCTCGACCAGCTGCTCTCGTCGACCGCCGGCCGGATCGAGGCGGACGCGGTCCGTGACCTGCTCGGCCTCGCGGACGGCGAGCTGGTCGACGGCTTCCTCGACGCGCTGACGATGGGGGACGCGGCGACCGGCATCGCGCTGCTCGACCGCCTCGAGGAGCGCGGACGCGACCTGCGCGTCTTCGTGGACCAGCTGGTGGACGTGCTGCGCGAGCGGATCCTGGCCGGGTTCGGGCGGGGCGAGGGAGCCGATGGCGGGGTCGTCGCGGCCGCACGCCGGCTCGCCGCCATCGACCCGACGCGCCTCGGTCCCGGCGGCCTCCGCCTGCAGCTGGAGCTGGCCCTGCTCGAGCCGGCCGTGCCTCGGACGCCGCACCCGCTCGCCGCCCCTGCCCCGGCATCCGCCCCTGCCCCGGCATCCGCCCCTGCCCCGGCATCCGCCTCCGTACCCGCGCGGGAGTTGGAACGCGCGCCCGCGCTCACGCCCGCGCCCGCGCAGGAGCGGGCGACACGCCCGGCGGTCGCGACGGACGGGGATCGTGCGCATCCACCAGCCAACGCGCCTCAGCCTGCGGTGCCAGCAGCCGTCAAGGCCGCCAGGCCCGCCGCAACGACACCCGGGCCTGCCGCGGCGTCCGAGCCCGAAGCTGCAGCACCCGAACCCGCGGCGCCCGAGCCCGAAGTTGCAGCACCCGAACCCGCGGCGCCCGACGCCCCCCCGTCGCCCGCCTCCGGTGACGACATGACCCTGCTCCTGAGCTCATGGCGCGACATCGTCGCGGACCTCGCTCGACGGCCGGCGCTCAAGCAGCTCATCGAGGCGTCCCGGCCCGTGAGCATCGAGGGCAACGTCGTCACGCTCGGCTTCCCTGAGGAGCAGGGGTTCCTCCGTGATCATGCCGACAAGCGCAAGGCGGCCTTCGAGGCTGCCATCGAGCAGCGCCTCGGCCACCCCGTGGGTGTCCGCTGCATCGTGACCAACCTCAGCCTGGTGCCATCGCTCCCCGGAGACGATGACGCGGCCCACATCCTTGCCGAGGCCAACCGCATCTTCGCCGACGATCGTCTCGACGTGCCCGACGTCAGCTGACTGGCCGCAGGCCCGTGCATGCTGGGCACGCATGAGTGAGACTGGAGTCCGGACGCACCATCCACCACCACGACCTCGGGAGGGAACGAGCATGGGCATGGGCAACCTGCAGCGAATGGCGATGCAGATGCAGCAGGACATGGCACGCGTCCAGCAGGAGCTGGAGACCATGACCGTCGAGGGCTCGGCGGGCGGCGGCGTCGTCAGGGCCACGGTGACCGGCAAGCAGGAGCTGGTCGGGCTCGTCATCGACCCGTCCGCGGTGGACCCAGCCGACGTGGAGATGCTCCAGGACCTGGTCATGGCGGCGGTCAACGACGCCTTGAAGGCAGCCGCCCAGGCGGCCGAGCAGAAGATGGGCGCCGTGACTGCCGGCCTCCGCCTGCCCGGGCTGGGCTGACGAAACGTCCGTGTCCAGCGCCGTCATCGAGCCCGTCGCGCGCCTGATCGAGGCCTTTGCGCGGCTGCCCGGCATCGGCCCCAAGACGGCCCAGCGCCTGACCTACCACCTCCTGCGGGCGCCGGATGCCGAGGCCCGTGCCCTCGCGCGTGCCCTGGTCGCCGTGCGCGACGAGGTGGTGTTCTGCGACCGGTGCTTCAACATCAGCGACGCGCCCCTGTGCCCCATCTGTCGGGACCCTGGCCGCGACGACACTCGGCTGTGCGTGGTCGAAGAGCCGCTCGACGTGCTCGCGATCGAGCGGACCGGCGAGTTCAAGGGCCGCTACCACGTGCTCCACGGGGCGATCAGCCCGATCGACGGGATCGGACCCGAGCGGCTCAGGATCCGCGAGCTCCTGGCCCGCGTGGACGAGGCGGTCGGCGAGGGCAACCGGTTCGAGGAGGTCATCATCGCCACCAATCCGACCCTCGAGGGCGAGGCGACCGCGATGTACCTAGGTGAACGCCTCGATGGGCGTGTCGGCTCCGTCACCCGGATCGCCCGCGGCCTGCCGGTCGGCGGCGACCTCGAGTACGCGGACGACGTGACCCTGATCCGCGCGCTCCAGGGCCGGCGGGAGCTCTGAATGCGCGAGCTCGTGTTCGAGATCCTGCTGCGCCTGTCAAAGGCCCTGTTCGCCGCGCTGGCGGGGGCCGTCTTCTGGCTGCTGGCCGTGGGACCGCTCGGGGCCGAACCGTCCGGAACGCTCATCCTCCTGTGCTGGCTGAGCGGGGCGGCATTCATCCTGCTGGTCGAGGAGAGCCCCATCTGACGGGGCGATTGCCCGCCTTCGCAGGTCCCGTTTGACAGCGCCCCGGACTGTCCCTACCATCCGTCCTCGCGCCTCACGAACCCGAGGCTCAACCGGTCCCCGCGCAAGCGGGACCACCCCGAACCCCCGTTTGACACGGGGAGCGTGCTGCCCCACAATGGACAGTCCGCGCTCCGGGCGGTACAAGGCCGGGCGCTGCACCTTAACAACTGAAGAGTGGTAGGAACTTCAGCACGAGAACGTGCCTGGACCAAGCTCTTGAGATTTGACTCGATGGCAACATCGAGTTTTCGCGGAGAGTTTGATCCTGGCTCAGGATAAACGCTGGCGGCGTGCATGAGACATGCAAGTCGAACGAACGAGCTTGCTCGTTAGTGGCGGACGGCTGAGTAACGCGTAGGTGACCTGCCCCGAAGTGGGGGATAACTGCCCGAAAGGGTGGCTAATACCGCATGTGGCGACGTGTCCATTCACGTCATCAAAGCCGCGAGGCGCTTCGGGAGGGGCCTGCGTCCGATTAGCTCGTTGGTGGGGTAACGGCTCACCAAGGCGACGATCGGTAGGTGGTCTGAGAGGACGATCACCCAGACTGGGACTGAGACACGGCCCAGACTCCTACGGGAGGCAGCAGTCGGGAATTTTGCTCAATGGGGGAAACCCTGAAGCAGCAACGCCGCGTGCGGGATGAAG
The DNA here is from genome assembly GCA_963700555.1 of uncultured Chloroflexia bacterium. GTDB lineage: Bacteria > Chloroflexota > Limnocylindria > Limnocylindrales > CSP1-4 > CAIXZV01. Next base: position 100,784 of record CAVOXZ010000008.1, on the reverse strand, counting down.
GCCTTCGGGTTGTAAACCGCTTTTTCCAGGGACGATAATGACGGTACCTGAAGAATAAGTCACGGCTAACTACGTGCCAGCAGCCGCGGTAATACGTAGGTGACTAGCGTTGTCCGGATTTACTGGGCGTAAAGAGCGCGCAGGCGGTCGTTCAAGTCGAGTGTGAAAGCCCCCGGCTCAACTGGGGAGGGTCATTCGATACTGATCGACTCGAAGGCAGGAGAGGGAAGCGGAATTCCCGGTGTAGTGGTGAAATGCGTAGATATCGGGAGGAACACCAGTGGCGAAGGCGGCTTCCTGGCCTGTTCTTGACGCTGAGGCGCGAAAGCTAGGGGAGCAAACGGGATTAGATACCCCGGTAGTCCTAGCCGTAAACGATGGACACTAGGTGTTGGTGGTATCAACCCCACCAGTGCCGAAGCTAACGCATTAAGTGTCCCGCCTGGGGAGTACGGCCGCAAGGCTAAAACTCAAAGGAATTGACGGGGCCCCGCACAAGCAGCGGAGCGTGGGGTTTAATTCGATGCAACGCGAAGAACCTTACCAAGGCTTGACATGACCAGGAATCCGGCGGAAACGTCGGCGCCCCGCAAGGGGCCTGGCCACAGGTGTTGCATGGCTGTCGTCAGCTCGTGTCGTGAGATGTTGGGTTAAGTCCCGCAACGAGCGCAACCCCTATCGTGTGTTGTATCACTCACACGAGACTGCCGAGAGAAACTCGGAGGAAGGCGGGGATGACGTCAAGTCAGCATGGCCCTTACGTCTTGGGCTACACCCACGCTACAATGGCCGGTACAACGGGCGGCGAAACCGCGAGGTGGAGCAAATCCCTTAAAGCCGGTCTCAGTTCGGATTGTAGGCTGCAACTCGCCTACATGAAGCCGGAGTTGCTAGTAACCGCCGGTCAGCATACGGCGGTGAATATGTTCCCGGGGCTTGTACACACCGCCCGTCACGTCATGAAAGCTGGCAACACCCGAAGCCGGTGGGCCAACCCGCAAGGGAGGCAGCCGTCGAAGGTGGGGTCGGTGATTGGGACGAAGTCGTAACAAGGTAGCCGTACCGGAAGGTGCGGCTGGATCACCTCCTTTCTAGGGAGATCCGAGTTCGGACCATTACGGTGAGGTCCGGGCGTTGATGGCTCCCAGGTTGATCGCCCGATCGTTCGTTCTCCTAGCCATGTGGGGAACGTCGGCGCAAGCCGGAGATCGATCAGCGACATGGTGAGACACCGTAACCGGGCACGATCAGTCGGCCCTGTTCCTACCACTCTTCAAGGGTTATCGGTGCGGCGGCCCTCGCGGGCCTCCGGTGAGGCCGACAGTCGGGGCGCATAGCTCAGCTGGTTAGAGCGCGGCCCTGATAAGGCCGAGGTCCCTGGTTCGAGTCCAGGTGCGCCCACCACCAATGGCATCGACCGTGAGCACGGGGACGTAGCTCAGCTGGAAGAGCATCTCCTTTGCAAGGAGAGGGTCAGGAGTTCGAGTCTCCTCGTCTCCACCACCTTCCGGCCGATGTGCCGTCCCGGCCACCATCAATTGAATAGCTCGGGTCAACCCGAGAGACATGGATCCAACACCGCGATCAGATCGACGGTTCGCAGGCAGGTCCTCGAACCGTCGTCGCGTGTCCGGATCCCGAAGGCAGGTCCCCTGATCCGTGCGCTCCACCCGGAGCTCACCGACCAGCGGATCGCTGGGCCGGCAGGGAAGCCAGGCTTCCTTGTGCGGCGAACCGCTTCGGCGGTGCACCTTAACAACTGGATAGATGACGGCAGTAAAGTCGATCAAGGACCGGAGACCGCAAGGTCGAGGGTCTGGTGATCATGATTTCGCCGTGAAATGATCAAGGAGAACCCCGATCACGATCCCGTCCCGCACTGACCGCCTGGTCAGATGCTGGCGGAGGTCAAGCTACACAGGGCACGGGGTGGATGCCTTGGCGCCAAGAGCCGATGAAGGACGTGGCAGGCTGCGTTAAGCCCCGGGGAGTCGCGAGCAGACGTTGATCCGAGGATGTCCGAATGGGGAAACCCGGCTGGGGTCATGCCCAGTCACCCATGGTTGAACACATAGGCCATGCGGAGGTAAGCCAGCGAACTGAAACATCTCAGTAGCTGGAGGAAAAGAGATCATTCCCTGAGTAGTGGCGAGCGAAACGGGAATAGCCCAAACCGGTCCAGCGTGATAGACGGCAGTCGTTTCTGGAGCGGGGTTGTAGGAGTCGATCATTGGAGCCCTGCCGGGCACCAGCAGAGTTACAAAGCCGGTCGTTAGCAGAACACACCTGGAAGGGTGGGCCATAGAGGGTGACAGCCCCGTAGGCGAAAGCGAACCGGCCTCTGGATTGACCACCTGAGTACCACGTGGAAGGTCTCTCATGTGGGAAACTAGGCGGACCACCGTCTAAGGCTAAATACTCTTGGCGACCGATAGCGAACTAGTACCGTGAGGGAAAGGTGAAAAGCACCCCGGAAGGGGAGTGAAATAGTACCTGAAACCACGTGCCCACAAGCAGTCAAAGGGTGTTGCCGCGCAAGCGGTAGCCTGATGGCGTGCCTTTTGAAGAATGAGCCGACGAGTTACTTGTGTGTGGCAAGGTTAAGCTTGAGAAGAGCGTAGCCGGAGCGAAAGCGAGTCTGAATAGGGCGCGAGTCGCACACAGTAGACCCGAAACCGAGTGACCTAGCCATGGGCAGGGTGAAGCGAGAGTAATGTCTCGTGGAGGCCCGAACCCACCAGCGTTGAAAAGCTGGGGGATGACCTGTGGCTAGAGGTGAAATGCCAATCGAACTCGGAGATAGCTGGTTCTCCCCGAAATAGCTTTAGGGCTAGCCTCAGGCGTTCAATCGCGGGGGTAGAGCACTGGATGGGCTAGGGGGCTTCCCGCTTACCAACCCCAACCAAACTCCGAATCCCGCAATTCTAGAGCCTGGGAGTCAGACTGCGAGGGCTAAGCTTCGTGGTCAAAAGGGAAACAGCCCGGACCGTCAGCTAAGGTCCCTAAGTCCATGCTAAGTGGTAAAGGATGTGGATTCGCATAGACAACCAGGATGTTGGCTCAGAAGCAGCCACCATTGAAAGAGTGCGTAACAGCTCACTGGTCAAGTGGATCCGCGCCGAAAATTCAACGGGGCTCAAGCATGGCACCGAAGCTACGGACTTGCCGCAAGGCGAGTGGTAGGGGAGCGTTCCGCTCAGCTGTGAAGGTCGACCGTGAGGACGGCTGGAGCGTGCGGAAGTGCGAATGTCGGCATGAGTAGCGAGATGTGGGTGAGAATCCCACACGCCGTAAGCCTAAGGTTTCCTGAGGAAGGCTCGTCCACTCAGGGTTAGTCGGGCCTAAGCCGAGGACGAACGTCGTAGGCGATGGACATCCGGTTGATATTCCGGAACCACCAAAGAATCGTTTGCACCGCAAGGTGTCGCCCCGGGGTAGGAGCCTGGGGGCTGGCCGGCACAGCCGGTCGAGCCCAGGATCTGATCCAGGGTGAGAGCAAGGGCATGACACGGAACGGTAGTTCGAGCGCGTTTTGGCTATACGCGTCTAAGCCGGTAGGGGGAGGAGACAGGCAAATCCGTCACCTCATTCAACCCCGAGCAGCGAATGAAAGGGCATTAGCCCGATTCGAGTGAGCCGATCCGGCGAGAAAAGTGTCTAGCGAGATTCCAGGTGCCCGTACCGCAATCCGACACAGGTAGGCGGGTAGAGCATACCAAGGCGATCGGGAGAACCCTCGTTAAGGAACTCGGCAAAATGGCCCCGTAACTTCGGGAGAAGGGGCGCTCCGCACCGCTGCTTGCAGTGGATGATCGGAGCCGCAGTGAAATGGCCCAGGCGACTGTTTAGCAAAAACACAGGTCTCTGCGAAAGCGAAAGCTGACGTATAGGGGCTGACGCCTGCCCAGTGCCGGAAGGTTAAGAGGAGGGGTGCAAGCTCTGAATCGAAGCCCCGGTAAACGGCGGCCGTAACTATAACGGTCCTAAGGTAGCGAAATTCCTTGTCGGGTAAGTTCCGACCCGCACGAATGGCGTAACGGTCTGGGCGCTGTCTCAACGAGGGATCCGGCGAAATTGAAATACCTGTGAAGATGCAGGTTACCCGCGCTAGGGCAAAAAGACCCCGTGGAGCTTTACTGCACCCTGACATTGGATTGGGGTTTAGTTTGTGTAGGATAGGTGGGAGGCTGAGAAGTTGGGGCGCTAGCCTCGGCGGAGCCGACGTTGAAATACCACCCTTGCTGAATTTCGGTTCTAACCACGGCCCGTAAGCCGGGCGTGGAACAGTGTCAGGCGGGCAGTTTGACTGGGGCGGTCGCCTCCTAAAGTGTAACGGAGGCGCCCAAAGGTTCCCTCAGGCTGAATGGAAACCAGCCGAAGAGTGCAAAGGCATAAGGGAGCTTGACTGCGAGACCCACAAGTCGAGCAGAGACGAAAGTCGGGCTTAGTGATCTGGTACCTCCGAGTGGAAGGGGTATCACTCAACGGATAAAAGCTACCCCGGGGATAACAGGCTGATGGTGCCCAAGAGTTCACATCGACGGCACCGTTTGGCACCTCGATGTCGGCTCGTGGCATCCTGGGGCGGAAGTACGTCCCAAGGGTTCGGCTGTTCGCCGATTAAAGCCGCACGCGAGCTGGGTTCAGAACGTCGTGAGACAGTTCGGTCTCTATCCAGCGTGGGCGCAGGGAACTTGAGAGGAGCTGCTCCTAGTACGAGAGGACCGGAGTGGACGAACCGCTGGTGTGCCAGTTGTCCCGCCAGGGGCATCGCTGGGTAGCTATGTTCGGTTGGGATAAGCGCTGAAAGCATCTAAGTGCGAAGCTCGCCTCAAGATGAGGTTCCCCACCGGGTTAACCGGGTAAGACCGCAGAGAGACCATCTGTTTGATAGGCGGCATGTGGAAGTCCGGCGACGGATGAAGCTGAGCCGTACTAATGGTCGAGGGCTTGACCTCTATACCAGCACCTGACCAGGGGTCAGCGTGCCGGGAGGTCGGGATCTCCTTGGCAAGTCGTGATCCATCGATCGACTGGCGCCGGCGTTGCGAAACGCGACGACCGTCGCTGCCGTCATCTACCAGATGCATACGATCCCGGTGACTCTAGCGGAGAGGCCACACCCGTTCCCATCCCGAACACGGAAGTTAAGCTCTCCAGCGCCGAAGATACTGAGAGGGCAGCCTTTCGGGAAAATAGGTCGTCGCCGGGATTGTTGCGTTTAACGGCCTGCGGCCTTGGCTGCGTCGTGGCCGGCCGCGGGCCATACCCGTCAGTCGTTGGCCACGCCTGAGCGTCAGGCGGCGGCCGCATCGGCCGCGAGCGGTATGCTCGATCGCGATGACTGACACCGGTGGTCAACCCGGTCCGCCCGAACGACCCCAGACGTCGCGCGTCGCCGATGGCACGACGCCTGCTGGCGACGCGGTGCACGACGTGTGCCCCTACCTCCTGGCCGCGGGTGGTGGCTGGCGCGGGACCTACCCGACCAGGGATCACCGCTGCTCGGCGATCGAACCGCCCGTCGCCCTCACCCTGGTGAAGCAGCGGGACCTGTGCCTGCGCCCGGCCCATGCCACGTGTGCGACCTTCGAGGCCGCTCGCGAGCTCGAGGCCACGGCAGGCATCGAGGTCCTCGCGGGCGATGGCGGCCTGTGGCCGACAACGAGCGGTCCGCTGGTCGCGCTCACGCCGGCGCGTGGAGGGCGCACCCCACCTGCGCGGAGCGCGCAGCCGCAGCGCCCAGGCCGTTCTCGTGGCCCTGATGGTGCTCGCCTTCACCATCCTCGTGGTGACCCGGACCGCCCCGCCTCCGCAGGCGGGCGCCCGGGGCGTCGGCCGCGCCCCGGGGCGCCAGGTCGCGTCCTCGGGCACCACCTCGCCCGTCCCCGTGACTTCGGCGGAGATCAGCCCGACGTCCTCCTCGTCCCCGACGGAGTCGCCCCCGACATCGACGCCTTCAGCAGCCGCCTCCCCGGTGGCCACCTCGTCGCCGAGCGTCCCACCCTCAGCTGCGCCGACGACCTACACGGTCAAGCGCGGCGACACTCTGAGCTCGATCGCCGCCGCCAACGCGACGACCGTGCGGAAGCTCAAGAAGGCGAACGGCCTGACCTCGAACCTCATCCGTGTCGGGCAGGAGCTGGTCATCCCCTGACGCTGCGGATCCGCCCTCAGCGCTGGCAGCCGCGGCAGATACCCGGTGGGGAAGCCCCCGGCCCGGACCTCCGTGATCCGGGAACCGCAGCGCGGACAGGCCTGCCCGCCGCGGTTGTGGACCGACAGGTGGTCGCGGACCTGCTTCTCGAAGGTGGGCGGGACGCGCTCGCGGAGCAGGACGACGGCGGCCTCGAGCGTCGAGCGCATCGCGCGATACAGCTCGTCGATCTCCTCGTCCGCGAGCGATGAGCGCTTGCGGAACGGCTGGAGACGGGCCTCGAACAGGATCTCGTCCGAGTAGGCGTTGCCGATCCCGGCCACGAACGCCTGGTTCCGGAGGAGGTTCTTGAGCTCGCCCGGGTGCTTGCGGATCCGATCCCGCCACACCTCCAGCGTGAGCTCCGGGGCGAGCGCGTCGGGTCCCATCTCACCGCGCCCTCGCCCCGGCACGGGCCGCTCCACGCCCGCGGGCAGCACGTACACCTTCCCCATCTGCGTCGGGTCGCGGTACCGGACCGTGACCCGCGCGTCCTCGCGCGGCATCCACGCTGCCCCGCTGGTCCACGCTGCCGGTCCTGGCCCTGGAACGGATCCCTCGGGGCGCGGCCCGAGGGCAAGCTCGACGGCGGTCCCGGTGGGAGCCTTCTCGCCACGCGCCGCGAGCTGGAAGCGCCCGGTCAGCATCGGGTTCACCACCAGCCGATCACGCTCGAGGTCGATGTCCAGGAACTTGCCCGCGCGCGCGACGCGCGCGACCCGCTGTCCGGCGAGGGACTCAAGCTCGGCGGGCGTCCCGCGTACGGCGAGCGGCATCAGCGCGCGGGCCGAGATCACGGTGCGTCCGGCGAGGGCCGCGTGGAGGGCGTCGGCGACGACGTCGAGATCAGGAAGCTCGGGCACGGGCGCGATTGTACGCGCGTGACTGGGGTGCTAGACTCGCACGGCCCACGGGCACGGACAGTTGAAGAGCAACGCACCAGGACCTCGTCGCAAGCGAAGGAGCGGACCGCCGGCCAACCATCCCCGATCCATTCCCTCTCCCAGACGGCCCCGGCTGCGTGCACGGAGGCCGTTCGTGATTCCAGGGGCGGAATCCACCATAGGAGACAGGATCACCTTGATCGAAGAGCAGCAGGGCGGGACCGCGCCGGCGCCGGAGGCTGTCGCCTCCAGCGAGACCCCGGTGTCCGAGGAGACCGTCGCGACGATTGCCGTTGCCGACGAGCCCGCTACCCCCGAGACCAGCCCCGAAGCGGCCCCCGAGCCGACGCCGAGGCGGCCCCCGAGCCGGCAGCCGAGGCGGCCCCGGAGTCGGCCCCCGAGCCGGCCGCCGAGCGCGACCCCGGAGTCGGCCCCCGAACCGGCAGCCGACGCGACCCCGGAGGCGGCCCCCGAGCCGGCCGCCGCCGACGCCGAGGACGACACGGCAGATGCCCCGCCCGCGGCGACGGAGGAGGAGGACGAGGAGCCGGAGCCGGTGATCGTCCGGCCGACCGGCCCCGAGCCGACGACGATGGAGGAGCTGCTCGCGGAGCAGGACTCCGACATCAAGAGCTTCAAGCACGGCGACGTCGTTGAAGGCACGGTCGTCCGGATCGACAAGGACGAGATGCTTGTCGATATCGGCGCCAAGTCCGAGGGCGTCGTCAGCAACCGCGAGCTCTTCGGCCGGCACGCCGAGACCCAGCCGGAGCTGGCCATCGGCGACGTCGTCCTGGTCTACGTCCTGCAGCCCGAATCGCCGGAGGGCCATGTCGTCCTCTCGCTGCGCCGTGCCGGTCTCGAGCGCAAGTGGCGCTCGATGCAGGAGCAGTTCGAGGCGGGCACCATCATCGATGCCCCGGTGATCGACCACAACAAGGGTGGCCTGATCGTCGACTGCGGGATCCGCGGCTTCGTGCCGATCAGCCAGATCGTGGACTTCCCGCGTCGGCCGCAGAACGAGCAGCCGCGCGACGCCGCGCAGGAGATCGCGGAGAAGCTGCAGCCGTACATCGGCCGCAAGCTCCGCCTCAAGATCCTCGAGGTCAACCGCAAGGCGAACCGGCTCATCCTGTCCGAGAAGGTCGCCCTCTACGAGGAGCGTCGCGAGAAGCGCGACGAGCTGTTCAGCAGCCTCCTTGTCGGCCAGAAGGTCACCGGCAACGTCCGGTCGATCGCGCCGTTCGGGATCTTCATCGACCTCGGTGGCATCGACGGCCTCGTCCACAAGAGCGAGCTCTCGTGGAACAAGGTCAACAACCCCGAGTCCGGCTACAAGGTCGGGGACGAGGTCGAGGCCGAGGTCATCGACATCAACCACGAGCGCGGCCGGATCAGCCTGTCGATCCGCCGCTCTGCAGCCCGATCCTGGGAGTCGACCGTCGCGGACTTCAAGGTCGGCGATGTCATCGACGGCACCGTGACGAAGCTCGTGAACTTCGGCGCGTTCGTCCGCGTTCGCGAGGGTCTCGAGGGCCTGATCCACATCAGCGAGCTGAGTCACCAGCGCGTCGCCCATCCGGGCGACGTGGTGCACGAAGGCCAGGTCCTCAAGCTCAAGATCATCAGCCTCGACTCCGAGCGCCATCGCCTTGGGCTCAGCCTGAAGCAGGCCGAGGAGCCGCCCGTGCGGCCCATGCCGGAGCCCGGCACCATGACGGCGCCGGTCGTCGGCGAGCGACGTGAGCGTCGTGAGCGACGAGAGCGTCCCGATCGTGGCTACGCCCCGTCCGAGGCTCACTCAGAGCCGGAGGGCGGGATCGACACGACCCTGGCCGCCGCGTTCGCCCAGGTCCGGAGCCAGCTGGCTGCGGCCGAGGCAGAGGTTCCCGCCTCCGCCGATGCTGCCGAGCCGGTTGCCGAGCCCGAGGCCGTTGCCAAGGTCGTCGCCGAGCCCAAGCCCGAGCCGGAGCCGGAGGCCGTCGCCGAGCCCGAGGCTGTCGCCGAGCCCGAGCCGGAGGCCGTCGCCGAGCCCGAGCCGGAGCCCGAGCCGGAGGCCGTCGCCGAGCCCGAGCCGAGGCCGCCGCCGAGCCCGTTGCCGAGCCCGAGCCCGAGCCGGAGGCCGTCGCCGAGCCGAGGCCGTCGCCGAGCCCGAGCCGGAGCCCGAGCCCGAGCCGGAGGCCGTCGCCGAGCCCGAGGCCGTCGCCGAGCCCGAGCCGGAGCCCGAGCCGCCGCCGAGCCGGAGGCCGTCGCCGAGCCCGAGCCCGAAACCAAGAGCTGACCTGCGGGAGTATCGCTCCCCGCGACCGACGACCCGCCGGCAGACGGCGGGTCGTTTGATTCCTTCACCCGAACTGCGGCCCGAGGACGCATCCAGCGCCGGTGCCGGCGTGCGAACTGGAAGGTTGGGCGAGCGCGCGCGGAGCGCCTTCACTCGACTTGACCGGGAGATCACCCACGCTCGGTCAGGTGCTAGCATGGCCCGCAGGTCGCCCTCGCGACCACGGAGAAGGCACGACCCGATGGATCGTTTCGACAAGTTCACGGATCGCGCGCGCAAGGTCCTGACACTGGCTCAGGACGAGGCGCAGCGGTTCAATCACAACTACATCGGCACCGAGCATCTCCTGCTGGGTCTCGTCCGCGAGGGCGAAGGCGTCGCCGCACGCGTCCTCGAGAACATGAACGTGGAGCTCGCGAAGGTGCGAACCGCGGTCGAGTTCATCATCGGGCGCGGAGACCGTCCGGTCGTCGGTGAGGTCGGCCTGACGCCGCGCGCCAAGCGCGTCATCGAGCTGGCGATCGACGAGGCACGCCGCCTCGGCCACAACTACATCGGGACCGAGCACCTGCTCCTTGGCCTCGTGCGCGAGGGAGAGGGCATCGCGGCAGGCGTGCTCGAGAGTCTGGGCGTCAACCTGGACAAGGTCCGCCACGAGGTGATCCGCGTCCTGTCGCAGTCCTCCTCGGCGGGTCCGGCGCAGGAGACCAAGCGCGCCAGCAAGACCCCGACGGTGGACGCCCTGGGGATCAACCTCACCGAGGCGGCTCGCGCGGACAAGCTGGACCCGGTCATCGGCCGTGAGAAGGAGATCGAGCGGGTCATCCAGATCCTCGGCCGGAAGACCAAGAACAACCCGGCGCTGATCGGCGAGCCGGGTGTCGGCAAGACGGCCATCGCGGAGGGGCTGGCCCACCGCATCGTGGCCGGCGACGTGCCGGACATTCTGCTCAACAAGCGCGTTCTGACGCTCGACATCGGCTCCCTCGTCGCCGGTACCAAGTACCGCGGCGAGTTCGAGGAGCGGCTCAAGAAGATCATCGAGGAGCTCCGGAACACCAACGACGCGATCCTGTTCATCGACGAGCTTCACACGCTCGTGGGGGCAGGCGCGGCCGAAGGTGCGATCGACGCTGCCAACATCCTCAAGCCGCCCCTCTCGCGCGGCGAGCTCCAGTGCATCGGTGCGACCACGCTGGACGAGTACCGCAAGTACATCGAGAAGGACGCGGCCCTCGAGCGTCGCTTCCAGCCCGTGATGGTCGAGGAGCCCACCCTCGAGCAGACGATCGAGATCCTGATCGGGATCCGGGATCGCTACGAGCAGCACCACAAGGTCACGATCACGGACGACGCGATCAAGGCCGCTGCTGACCTTGCCATCCGGTACATCACGGATCGCCACCTGCCCGACAAGGCGATCGACCTGATCGACGAGGCGGCCAGCCGCGTGCGCCTTCGCCATTCGTCCTCTCCGCCCGATCTGCGCGCGGCGCAGAAGGAGCTGGACCGCGTCACCAAGGAGAAGGACGCCGCGATCAGCGCCCAGGAATACGAGCAGGCCGCCACGCTTCGCGAGACGGAAGCCACGTCCCGAGAGCACGTCGACGAGCTCCGGGCCGCCTGGCAGGCGACGCTGTCGGGCGAGGCTCCCAAGGTCGACGAGGAGGAGATCGCCCAGGTCGTGGCGATGTGGACCGGGATCCCGGTCACGCGCATCGCGCAGGAGGAATCCGAGCGTCTGCTCAAGATGGAGGAGGTCCTCCACACGCGGATCATCGGCCAGGAGGAGGCGATCGAGATCGTCTCGCGGGCCGTCCGCCGGGCACGAGCCGGTCTCAAGGATCCGAAGCGCCCGATCGGCTCGTTCGTCTTCCTGGGTCCCACGGGTGTCGGCAAGACCGAGCTCGCCAAGGCGCTCGCGGAGTACATGTTCGGATCCGAGGACACGCTCATCAAGATCGACATGAGCGAGTTCATGGAGCGCCACAACGTGAGCCGGCTCGTTGGCGCGCCGCCAGGCTACGTCGGGTTCGACGAGGGCGGGCAGCTGACCGAGGCCGTGCGGCGCAAGAGCTACGCGGTGATCCTGCTCGACGAGATTGAGAAGGCGCACGCCGAGGTGTTCAACATCCTGCTCCAGATCATGGAGGACGGCCAGCTCACGGACGCCAAGGGCCGCAGGGTGGACTTCCGGAACACGATCATCATCATGACCTCGAACCTTGGGGCCGCGAAGCTCCAGACCAACGCCTCGCTGGGCTTCCGCCAGCAGGGCGACACGGTGGAGACGCGCGCGGCCGCCTCGTACGACCTGATGAAGGAGAAGGTCCAGGCGGAGCTCAAGCAGAACTTCCGCCCGGAGTTCCTGAACCGGCTCGACGCCACGGTCGTCTTCCGGAGCCTGACGGTCGAGGAGATCTCCAAGATCGTCGACCTGCTGCTCAAGCGGGTCCGCGATCAGCTCAAGGCCCAGGGCATGGGCCTCGAGGTGTCGCAGGCCGCCAAGGAGCACATCATCCGGCTCGGATACGACCAGGCCTATGGGGCCCGACCCCTGCGCCGCACGATCCAGAGCCTGATCGAGGACCCGCTGGCGGAGCACCTGCTGCTCGGCCGCTACAGCGACGGCGACCAGATCAGCATCGACCTGGATCCGGACGGCAAGGGTCTCTCGATCACGGCCGATCAGGCGAAGACACCCGTCGAGGCCTGACAGGGCCCCGAGCGCCGCCCGTGCCCCGAACGCAGAGTCGATATGTCTGCCAGTCGTGCGCGGCGGCCTTTCTCCGGTGGGAAGGGCAGTGCCGGACGTGCGGCGAGTGGAACACCCTGGTGGAGACGGTCGTCCGCGACGAGCCGCGGGCTCGACCGGCCGCGGTGCTGGCCTCGGGTGCCGCCCCGGAGGCTCTGAGCCACGCCGGTGAGGGCGACGCGGAGATCCGTCGCCCGGTTGGCATCGGCGAGTTGGACCGTGTGCTGGGGGGCGGCCTGGTTGCCGGATCCGTGGTGCTGATCGGCGGTGAGCCGGGGATCGGCAAGTCCACGCTGCTGCTGCAGGTCGCAGCCGGCGTCGCGGGCGGCGGTGGATCCATCCTCTACGCGACCGGCGAGGAGTCCACCTCCCAGGTTCGGCTTCGCGCGACGCGCCTCGGGCTGACCGGGGGTGCGGTAGGTGACGCGATCCGCGTGGTCGCCGAGACGGGCGTCGGACGGATCGTGGAGCTGGCCCGGGATGCGAGGCCCGCGCTGCTCGTCGTCGATTCGGTGCAGACCGTCGCGTCGGAGGAGCTTGACGGGCCGCCGGGATCGGTGGGCCAGGTCCGCGAGGCGACCCTGCGCCTGATGGAGCTGGCCAAGGCCGATGGGATCCCCGTCGTGCTCGTCGGACACGTGACCAAGGACGGCTCGCTGGCCGGTCCCAAGACCCTCGAGCATCTCGTGGACGTCGTGCTCTCCATCGAGGGCGACCGAACCGGCGGCCTCCGTCTCCTGCGTGCAGCCAAGAACCGCTACGGGTCGACGGAGGAGGTTGGCGTGTTCGAGATGCAGGACCGGGGGCTCGCAGAGGTCGCCGATCCTGCCCGCGCGTTCCTCGCCGAGCACGACCAGCCGGCGCCGGGCTCGGTCGTCGCCCCGGTGCTCGAGGGATCGAGGCCGCTGCTGGTGGAGGTCCAGGCGCTCGTCGCTCCGACGTCCGCCCCGTCGCCGAGGCGGACGGCGTCGGGCGTTGACCCCAACCGGCTCGCGCTGCTGGTGGCGGTTCTCGGCCGTCGGGCGGGGATCGCGCTCGGTTCCCACGATGTCTATGCGAACCTGGCCGGAGGGCTGACGGTGACGGAGCCCGGGCTCGATCTACCGCTCGCACTCGCACTGGCGTCATCCCTGCGTGACCGCCCAGTGGTCCCCGGGAGCGTCGCGATCGGCGAGGTGGGCCTGCTCGGCGAGCTGCGCGGGGTGACGGGCCTCGATCGGCGGCTGCGCGAAGCCGCTCGCCTTGGGTTCACGCGCGCGGTCGTTCCCCGCGCCCGCGCGAAGGCCAACCTCATGGCGTCGGGGATCGAGGTCGTGGAGGTCGGCTCGCTGTCGGACGCCATCGGTGCGGCTCTTGCCGACGCGGCGGTTCGCGTCCGGCGCGCCTGAGCCCGGTCGCCGCCGACGCCATCCGGACCGGTCGTGCCTGACCTGGAGGTACCGCCTCCAACGCTGACTGCCGGCAGGGTGCGGGCGCGCTGGTGTGCGTGCTAGGCTCGCCGGGCCGCGCGCTCGTTCCGCGCCCGGCAGTGCAATCATCGCTCACGCAGCCATCGATCGAGGACCAGCGTGATCCGGACCATCCGCGTCCTGGGCGCGGCACTCGGTGCTCTCGTGGGCATCGGAATCGCCGCTGGTGGGACAGGACTGTTCAACGGCGTCGACTACGCCGGGTTCATCCTCGCCGCATGGACGATCGCATGGATGGTCGTCGGCTTCGCCGTGCTGCCCTATCTCACGGTTGTGCCGGCGGGCTGGCTCGTCCGGCGGGTGCAGGAGATGTCCACCGCCGAGTTCGTGGCCGCCGTCCTGGGCTTGTTCGTCGGGCTGCTGCTGGGCCTGCTCCTGTCCCTGCCCCTGGCGCAGATCGAGGGTCCTCTCGGCACGTGGCTGCCGCTCGGAATCTCGCTGTTCCTGGGCCTGGGCATGATGGGCCTCACGGTGGCCAAGCGGTTCGACCTGATCGCCGCGGCCGAGGGGACGGGCCTCGTCCGACGACCCGGCGCCGAGCCGGAGCCGGACGAGCGCGGGCCGCGGATCGTCGTCGACACCAGCGTCCTGATCGACGGCCGGATCGCCGAGATCGTCGAGTCCGGGTTCGTGCACGGGACGCTCGTCGTGCCCCGCTTCGTGCTCGAGGAGCTCCAGCACATCGCGGACTCCTCGGACACCCTCCGACGCAACCGGGGCCGTCGCGGCCTCGAGATCCTCAACCGCATGCAGCGAGACCTGCGCACGCCGGTGGACGTCGTGGAGGACGAGGCACCCGGCATCGCCGAGGTGGACGCCAAGCTCGTCGAGCTTGCCAAGCACCGCAGCCAGGTGATCCTCACCAACGACTTCAACCTGAATCGCGTGGCGGAGCTCCAGGGCGTGCGCGTCATGAACATCAACTCGCTCGCCAACGCCGTGAAGCCGGCCGTCCTGCCCGGGGAGGAGCTCCGGGTCAAGGTGATCCAGGAGGGCAAGGAGACCGGGCAGGGCGTCGGGTTCCTCGACGACGGCACGATGATCGTCGTGGAGGGCGGTGCCCGCCTCATCGACAGCGAAGTGGACCTCACGGTCACGCGCGTGCTCCAGACGGTGGCCGGCAGGATGATCTTCGCGCAACCCCGCCAGGACTGAAGGTGGCTGGCGAGGTCTCGAGCGGCCCGCGGGCGGATGTCGTGGTGGTGGCGGCCGGCTCGTCGCGGCGGATGGGGGGCATTGACAAGATGACGGCGTCCGTCGGCGGGCGCCCGCTCCTCGCCTGGACCCTGGGAGCGCTGGCCTCCAACCCGGAGGTCGAGCGCCTGATCGTGGTCACGGCACCGGAGCGCGTGGCCGAGCTGCGGGCCGTTCCATGGCTCGTCCCGGGGGCGGTGGTCGTGGCCGGCGGTCCCACCCGGCAGCAGTCCGTCGCCGCCGGGGTCCGGCACCTGGACGCCCTGGATCCGGAGGGCCGCGACCGCCCGGTGCTGGTCCACGATGGCGCCCGTCCGCTGGTCACCCCGGCGCTGGTGACCGCGGTGATCGAGGCCGTCCGATCACATGGCGCCGCGTTGCCCGTCGTGCCGGTGGTGGAGACGCTCAAGCGGATCGGGAACGGCGTGGTGCTCGAGACCGTCGACCGCTCGACCCTTGGCGCGGCCCAGACGCCGCAGGGGGCCCGCCGAGGCCTTCTCCTCGACGCATGGATGAGATTTCCGCCCGATGGTGACCGGGAGTTCACCGACGAGGCCGCCCTGCTCGAGGCATGTACCATCCACGTGCATGCAATCCCCGGTGAACCCTCGAATCTCAAGGTGACCCTGCCCGACGACCTGCGCCGGGTCGAACAGGCGGTCGCGCCCGCCGCCGTCCGCGTCGGCCTTGGCCATGACAGCCATCCCTTCGGCCCTGAGACCGGCCTGCGCCTGGGCGGGATCGAGATCGAGGGCGCGCCTCGACTGGCCGGGCATTCGGACGGCGACGTGGTGCTCCATGCCGTGGCCGATGCGCTGCTCGGGGCGGCGGCACTGGGGGATCTCGGGCGCTTGTTTCCGGCCGACGCCCGGACCCCGCATGGCATCGCGAGCGAGACGATGCTCCGCGAGGTCGCCGGCCGCGTGGCGGCCGTGGGGCTCGCGCCGGCCGCGATCGACGTCGTGGTCATCGGCGCCCGGCCCAGGCTCGGCGCCCGCCTCGACGACATGCGCGATGCCATCGCCCGGGTGCTGGGTCTGGATCGGGGTGCGGTCAACGTGAAGGCCTCCAGCGGCAACCTCGCCGGCGACGAGGGGGCCGGCCGGTCCATCTCAGCCCGCGCCGTGGCCACGCTGAGGGCAGTGTCGTGACCGTCCGCCTTCGGGACACGCTGACAGGCGAGGTCCGGCCGCTCGAGCCACTCGAGCCCGGGCACGTCCGGATCTACACCTGCGGCCCCACGGTCTACGGACCCGCCCATATCGGCAACTTCCGGTCCTTCCTGTTCGCGGATCTCCTCGTCCGATATCTCCGCTACCGCGGGCTGCACGTCACCTGGGTCATGAACCTGACGGACATCGACGACCGGATCATCAGCCGCGCCGCCGCCGAGGGCATCACGACGCGGGAGCTGACGGACCGCCACGCGGCGCGCTTCCTGGCCGACATCGAGGCCGTGGGAATGACTCGACCGGACATCCTGCCGCGGGCCACCGACCACATCCCGCAGATCGCCGACCTGGTGGCGACGCTGATCGACAGGGGGCACGCGTATCGCACCCCGGATGGCTCGGTGTTCTTCCGGATCGCCTCGTGGCCCGGCTACGGCCGCCTCGCCCGTCTCGACCCGGATTCCCTGCGGGTTGGCGAGCGGGTCGAGGCTGACGACTACGGCAAGGACGACGTGCGGGACTTCGCCCTCTGGAAGGGACCGAAGGACGGCGAGCCATCGTGGGACACCCGGATCGGTTCGGGTCGCCCGGGCTGGCACATCGAGTGCTCGGCCATGAGCATGACCCACCTCGGCGAGTCGTTCGACATCCACACTGGCGGCGAGGACCTCGTGTTCCCGCACCACGAGGACGAGCTCGCCCAATCCGAGGCGGCCACCGGGAAGCCGTTCGTCCGCTGTTGGCTGCACTGTGCCCACCTGCGCGTCGGCGGCGAGAAGATGGCACGCCGCACGGGGAGCTTCGAGCGCGTCGCCGACCTCATGGACGCCGGGGTCTCGCCACGTGCGCTGCGCTACGTGCTCATCTCGGTGCACTACCGCGCACCGCTCAACTACTCCGACGAGTCGCTGCCGGCCGCCACCGCCGCCGTGGAGCGCATCGACGGACTCCTGTCCGCCCTGGCCGCGTACCGCGAAGAGCGCGCGGACGATCCCGGGCTTCCCGCAGCTTTGGACGCCATGAGGGCCGGGTTCGAGGCGGGCCTCGACGACGACCTGAACATCTCCGCCGCCCTTGCGTCGGTGTTCGACGGGGTTCGCGACCTCAACCGGCGCCTTGATGTCCGCGCGCTCTCAACGGCCGACGCGGCTCGCGCCATCGCGCTCATCCGCGAACTGGACACGGTGCTCGGGATCGCAGCTCCGGCCGTCGCCGACCTCGATCCGGCGCTCGCTGCGCTGCTCGAGGAGCGCGTGACCGCACGGGCGGCTCACGACTGGGCTGCGTCGGACCGGCTTCGGGACCTGCTGCTCGCTCGTGGCATCGCGGTGGAGGACACGCGCGACGGGCAGCGCTGGCGCCACGTGGCGACGAACGGTGCCTGACCGCAAGGTGCCGCGCGACGGCGACCGCCCGGCGGGCGACGGAAGCGAGCGCAACGGACCAGGTGGCGGACCGGGTCGTGGGCGACGGCCCGGCGGGCGACCGCCCGGGCGCCCCGGTGGACCCCCCCGTGGCGGGTCTCGCGACAGCCAGGCCGGCGGCGGGAGGCCCGGCGGCGGCCGGTTCGGCCGGCTCCCGGGCACGGACCGTCCCGGGCATGATCGATCGGGGTTCGGATTCCGAAACGAGGGCCAGGAGGAGAGGCCGCCCCGGCCCTGGGAGGACGCCCAGCGTCGCGACGGCCCGCCCCCGTACGCCCAGCGTCGCGACGGCCCGCCCCCGTACGCCCAGCGTCGCGACGGCCCGCCCCCGTACGCCCAGCGTCGCGACGGCCCGCCCCCGTACGCCCAGCGTCGCGACGGCCCGCCCCCGTACGCCCAGCGTCGCGACGGCCCGCCCCCGTACGCCCAGCGTCGCGACGGCCCGCCCCCGTACGCCCAGCGTCGCGACGGCCCGCCCCACGCGAATCGGCCCTGGTCGGGGTCCCGGGACGAGCCCGGCGTCCTGGCCGACGATGCGATCGTCGCCGACGCGCCCGCGGACTCCGGACCGCCGGAGGACGCCACGACGCTGCCCGGCCGGCCCCCCGGCCGGCCCGCGGATCGGTACGACCGCCGGCCGGGCTCAGGTCCCGGCCGCCCTCCGTTCCGAGGTGCCGTCCGGTACCCGCAGCCGCGTCCTTCGGGCGTCGCCCACCCATCGGTGTCGCTCGCCGAGGGCGAGGAGCTGGTGGCGGGCCGCCGGCCCGTCGAGGAGGCGTTCGTCGCCCGTCGCGAGGCCATTCGGCTCCTCGTCGTGCCGCAGCGGCGAATGGCGCTCGAGAAGCTGGTGCTGCATGCCACGAGCCTCCGGATCCCCGTCGTGGAGGTCGAGGGCGGCACGCTGACCGCGATTGCCGGGTTCGACGGTCACCAGGGGGTCGCGCTGGTGGTGGCACCCCGACGCTTCGCGTCACCGGACGAGATCCTGGCCCTGGCCGTGGAGCGCGCCGAGCCGCCGCTCGTCCTCGTGCTGGACTCGCTCGAGGATCCGCAGAATGTCGGGACCCTGTTGCGGAGCGCCGAAGCCACGGGTGTTCACGGCGCAGTGTTTCCGACCCACCGCCAGGCACCGCTCAGCCCGGCGGCGGTCAAGGCCAGTGCGGGTGCAACGGAGCACCTCCGCCTCGCTCCGGTCGACGATCTTCCCGGCGCGCTGGCCGATCTGCACGTCCGCGGCCTGCGGATCGTCGGCGCTGATGGGGGTGCCCCGCTGACCGCCCGCGAAGCTGACCTGCGAGGTCCGATCGCGATCGTCGTCGGGAGCGAAGGCCGCGGTCTTGGACCAGCGGTTCGCCGGCGCTGTGACCTGCTGGTCCGGATCCCCATGCACGGCCGGATCGAGTCGCTCAACGCGGCCGTCGCGGGCTCGATCCTGCTCTACGAGGCGGCTGCGCAGCGACGACCGGCGGAAACCGCCGGCCCGCCGCCGGAGGCCGCCCTTGGCGAAGCGCCCGACGCCCCAGACAATTCCCGCGAGAGCGGAGCCTCCACGCCGATCATCGAGCCTGAGCCTGCACCCGGTGATCTGCACGCCGCCGACCTCGAGGCCGCCGACCCCGAGGCCGCCGAGGGTGGACACTCCGGGATTGCGGTGACCGACGCCGCTGCCCCGGCCGACGGAGCTGATGACCGGCATCCCGACGCCGACGACAATGCCGAGGGCGACACCCTCCTGCCCGGGGGTCCCGAGCCCGACTGAGGTCCGGCCGACGTGCCGGGCCGTGTGCCCTGCGGTGGTCGCGGCCGTTCCCTGACCGTGGGATGCGCCGGGATGCGGGGTCGCCGCACGCAGCGCGCAGCGCTGGCGAAGGCCCCGTGATCCAGTGCCGGTTCAGCCCGGGATCCTCCGCGGGTATCTGGGCGCAACCCTCGGGTCTTGCGAGGCGTGTCACGCTCGCGGGGCCGATGACCGATCCAGGCGGTGATCCGCCGCGCGACGGCGCGTGACACGGTGGCGCCACCGTGTCACGATTCCCGTGTCGGCCACCCCCGGGACGGGCGGGATCGTGGCATCGTGCGCCACCATCGGCTGCGAGCCCTGGCGCTGATGCTGACCGCCGCCGCAACCGCAGGGCGGACCCTCCAGTCGGGATGCCCGGACCGGCCCAGGAGGTTTGACGCCCCAACCGGCGCCACGTATCATTCCTCGGCTCGCAGAGTCCATCTCTTGTTTGACTATGCGCGCGTGCCGACGTAGCTCAATTGGTAGAGCAGCGGTTTTGTAAACCGCCGGTTCCGGGTTCGAGTCCCGTCGTCGGCTCCACCCAGCAAGGTAACGGTCCACGGGCGCACCCCCCGGGGTGGCGTCCAGCGCAGGCCCAGATAGCTCAGCTGGCAGAGCACATCCTTGGTAAGGATGAGGTCACGGGTTCGAATCCCGTTCTGGGCTCCATCACTCGCCGATCCCGGTTTGTCCCGGCGGCCAGCGCCGCCCCAGCCATGGAGTGTGAAGGGTCCTGTGGCCAAGAAGAAGTTCGAGCGCACCAAGCCGCACGTCAACGTCGGCACGATCGGCCACATCGACCACGGCAAGACGTCGCTGACGGCCGCGATCTCCAAGTACCTCGCCCTCAAGGGCAAGGCGGAGTACCGCGCGTTCGACACGATCGACAATGCCCCCGAGGAGCGCGAGCGCGGGATCACGATCGCGATCGCCCACGTGGAGTACGAGACCGAGGCGCGCCACTACGCGCACGTCGACTGCCCCGGGCACGCCGACTACATCAAGAACATGATCACCGGTGCCGCCCAGATGGACGGCGCGATCCTCGTGGTCGCCGCCACCGACGGCCCGATGCCCCAGACCCGCGAGCACATCCTCCTGGCCCGCCAGGTCGAGGTGCCGTACATGGTCGTGTTCCTCAACAAGGTCGACATGGTCGACGACCCCGAGCTGCTCGACCTCGTCGAGCTCGAGGTCCGCGAGCTGCTGACCAAGAACCACTTCCCGGGCGACGACATCCCCGTCATCCGCGGCTCCGCGCTCAAGGCCCTCGAGGCCGGCGACGACGCGGCCGACCCGGCCTACGCCTGCATCCAGGAGCTGCTCGACGCGGTCGACACCTACATCCCCAACCCCGAGCGCCCCGTCGACAAGCCGTTCATCATGCCGGTCGAGGACGTGTTCGGGATCAAGGGCCGCGGCACCGTCGCCACCGGGCGCATCGAGCGCGGCGTGATCAAGGTCGGCGAGGAGGTCGAGATCGTCGGCATCCACGCCACCCGCAAGGTCGTCGTGACCGGCGTCGAGATGTTCAAGAAGCTGCTCGACCAGGGCGAGGCGGGCGACAACGTCGGCTGCCTGCTGCGGGGCATCGAGCGCGATGACATCGAGCGCGGCCAGGTCCTGGCCAAGCCGGGCTCGGTCAAGCCGCACACCAAGTTCATCGCCCGCGTCTACGTGCTGACCAAGGAGGAGGGCGGTCGCCACACCCCGTTCTACAACGGGTACCGGCCGCAGTTCTACCTGCGCACCACCGACGTCACCGGGGCGATCGGGCTGCCCGAGGGCGCCGAGATGATCATGCCCGGCGACAACGTGGACATGACCGTCGAGCTGATCACCCCGATCGCGCTCGAGGTCGGCCAGCGCTTCGCCATCCGCGAGGGTGGCCGCACCGTCGGCGCCGGCGCCATCACCAGCATCACCGAGTAACGAGAAGCCATGGCAAGAGTTGACGCGCGTCCGGTGATCCAGCTCGCGTGCACCGAGTGCAAGCAGCGCAACTACACCACGCGCAAGAACAAGAAGAACGATCCCAACCGGATCGAGCTCCTCAAGTACTGCCCCCGGGAGCGCCGCCATACGCTGCATCGGGAGGCGAAGTAGTCGCAAGGACCTCTCTAGGGGCGTAGCTCAATTGGCAGAGCACCGGTCTCCAAAACCGGGGGTTGTAGGTTCGAGTCCTATCGCCCCTGCCATATCCTCCGGGCCATGGCTCGCGTGAGCGTCGCCCCGGGCGCGGAGGATCTGGCAGCAGGAAACCCAGAGCGATGAAAAGGCAACTGTGAGTCGAATTCGCCAGTTCGCAAAGAAATCGTGGTCCGAGCTCAAGAAGGTCTCGTGGCCGAACCGGCTGCAGGTGCGCAACCTGACGGTCCTGGTCTTCGTGATCTCGTTCGTGGTCGGGGTCTACATCACCGTGGCCGACGCGGGCTACACAATCCTGGTCCAGTTCCTGTCTGACCTGAACGCAGCATGACCGAGCAGCTGACCGTCACCCGGGCCCCCGAGAAGCGCTGGTACGTGATCCACACGTACTCGGGCTACGAGAACAAGGTCAAGGCCAACCTCGAACACCGCATCGAGTCGATGGGCATGGAGGACAAGATCTTCCAGGTCCTCGTCCCGATGGAGGACGAGATCGAGATCCGCCAGGGCCAGCGGCACACCGTCCAGAAGAAGGTGTACCCGGGCTATGTGCTGGTGGAGATGATCCTG
Source organism: uncultured Chloroflexia bacterium (assembly GCA_963700555.1). Classification (GTDB taxonomy): domain Bacteria; phylum Chloroflexota; class Limnocylindria; order Limnocylindrales; family CSP1-4; genus CAIXZV01. The sequence goes on along the minus strand of CAVOXZ010000008.1, from coordinate 78,908 downwards.
GACCCGGAGTCCTGGTTCGTCGTCCGCAACACCCCCGGAGTCACGAGCTTCGTCGGCAGCGGCAACATCCCCGGGATGCGCAGCGAGCCGATCCCGCTTGATGAGACTGAGGTCAAGCAGATCCTCCGGCACATGGGCGTGGAGACGCCCAAGTTCCGGGTCGCGTTCACCAAGGGCCAGAGCGTGCGCGTCACCGACGGGCCGTTCGCGGAGTTCATCGGCACCGTGGACGAGGTCAATCCGGAGCGCAACAAGCTGAAGGTCCTCGTGAGCATCTTCGGCCGGGAGACACCGGTCGAGCTCGACTTCCTCCAGGTCGAGAAGCTGTAGAGGCAGGGAGCGAGCAACACCGTGGCCAAGAAGATCCGAATCGTCCTCACGCTGCAGCTGCCCGCGGGCAAGGCGACACCCGCCCCGCCCGTCGGCACCGCGCTTGGGCCTCACGGCATCAACATCGTTGAGTTCACCAAGGCCTACAACGAGAAGACCGCCGACAAGGCCGGGCAGATCATCCCCGCCCAGATCACGGTGTTCGAGGATCGCTCGTTCACCTTCATCCTCAAGACCCCGCCCGCGCCGGACCTGCTGCGCAAGGCCGCCGGGATCGACAAGGGCTCGGGGACGCCGAAGCGCGCGACCGTGGGCAAGGTGACCCGCGGCCAGGTCCGCCAGATCGCCGAGATCAAGATGCCGGACCTCAATGTCAATGACATCGACGCCGGCATGAAGGTCATCGAGGGCACCGCCCGGAGCATGGGCATCGAGGTCGTCGGCTAGGTTCCGACCGGCGCCCGGGAGGGACCCCGGACCGGGCGCCACATCCAGGGGCAGGTCCACCGATGGACCGAAGGAGCAATCGATATGGCCGCACACGGCAAGCGCTACCAGGACCTCGCGAAGCTCGTCGACCGCACCCGCACCTATCCGCCCGCGGAGGCCGTTGCGCTCGCGAAGGAGACGTCCACCCTCAAGTTCGACCCGACGGTCGAGGCCCATCTGCGCCTTGGCGTTGACCCGCGCCATGCCGACCAGATGGTGCGCGGCACGGTCGTCCTGCCGCACGGCACCGGCAAGGTCGTCCGGGTGGCCGTCTTCGCCCAGGGCGAGAAGGCCCAGGAGGCTCTCCGATCCGGGGCGGACGAGGTTGGCGCCGAGGACCTGGTGAAGAAGATCGAGGCCGGCTGGCTCGAGTTCGATGTGGCGATTGCCACTCCGGACACGATGGGCCAGGTCGGTCGCCTCGGCCGCATCCTCGGCCGCCGCGGCCTGATGCCGAACCCCAAGGCGGGCACGGTGACCTTCGACATCGAGCGTGCCGTCAAGGAGGTCAAGGGCGGCCGCGTCGAGTTCAAGGTGGACAAGGGCGCCATCGTCCACGTCCCCGTGGGCAGGGCATCGTTCGAGGAGAAGCAGCTCCTCGAGAACCTGGCCATGCTGGTGGATGCGGTGAACCGCGCCAAGCCGAGCGGCGCGAAGGGCACCTACCTGCGCACGCTCACGGTCGCCACGACCATGGGCCCCGGCATCCGGGTGGACATCCCCGGGATCCTCGCCGAGGCGCAGGCCTAGGCGGTATCATCGGCCGCCGCCGGGTGACGCGACGAGGTCGCGACCACGCGGCGCACGAAATGGACGACGCCGTCGAGAGACAGGCGCCGCATCAGGACAGACGGATCGCCGCAGACAGCCTGCGCCCGCAGGACGCCAGGACCGGCCGGAAGGCCGGGGTGACGCCCAGGGCTTGATCCGCCGGACCGGACCGGCCGGCCCCCGAAGCGGGGGAGGGCAGGGGACGACGGCGAGCACGCCGAGGCAGGACATCGCCCCTCCTCCGGGTGGGACGCGCCCCCTGCTTGCCACGTGGCCCGTCGCAGGGGTCAATTCGGCCGCAGAGCCGAGCGCACCCACCGCCGCGCGCCGGTTGCGCGCAGGAGCAGGGAGGTCAAGGAGGCTCGATGCCGACCGAGGCCAAGCGCGAGACGATCGAGGCGCTGCGCGCCGAGCTGGACGCGAACCGCACGATGATCGTCTCCGAATATCGCGGCCTCAAGGTGAAGGAGATCACCGAGATCCGGCGCGCGCTGCGCAAGCAGAACGTGACGTACCGGGTCGTCAAGAACCGCCTCATGCGGATCGCTGCGCAGGACAACGCCGCGGCGGACGCCCTGGCCCCCCTGCTCTCGGGCCCGTCGGCGATTGCCTTCGGGAACGACGAGTCAGTGACGGCCAAGGCGCTGCTCGACGCGACGCGCCCCTACGCCAAGATCGTGAAGATCACGGGCGGCGTGCTCGGATCCCGCGCGATCGACGCCGAGGGCGTCGCGAAGCTCGCCACCCTGCCGCCCCGCGAGGTTCTTCTCGCCGAGGCGCTGGGGGCGATCGTCGCCCCGCTCTCCACGGTGGCCGGCCTGTTCGACGCCCCGCTGCGGGACGTTGCCGGCCTGGTCGATGCGCTCATCGCCAAGCGCGATGGCGTCGCGGCCTGATCCTCACCTTGAGACCAACCCGCGCCCGCATGGGCGCCCAGAGCAACCAGGAGTAGAACCCCAATGGCCACGCTGACCCCCGACCAGCTGCTCGAGGCCTTCGAGCAGATGACCGTGCTCGAGCTCTCGGACTTCAAGAAGCAGTTCGAGGACCGCTTCGGCGTCACGGCCGCCGCCCCGGTCGCCTTCGCCGGCGCCGCCCCCGCGGCCGCCGGCGCCGCCCCGGCCGCTGCGGCCGAGGAGGAGCAGACCGAGTTCACCGCGACCCTGACCGAGATCGGCCCCAACAAGATCCCCGTCATCAAGGTCGTCCGGGAGCTCACCGGGCTGGGCCTCAAGGAGGCAAAGGACCTCGTCGACGCCGCCCCCAAGGCCGTCAAGGAGGGCGTCACGAAGGACGAGGCCGAGAAGATCAAGGCCGCGATCGAGGAGCAGGGCGGCAAGGTCGAGATCAAGTAGCCCGACGCAGCACATGCGCAGGAGCCGGTCCGACACCCGTCGGTCCGGCTCTCGCATGTTCAGCCCCCCGACCCCGCCCGATCCGGATCCGAGCCTGCCGGTCCCGCCTCGTCGAGCGGTCGGCCGGGAGCGCGGACCGGAGCCCGTGGCTCGCCCCGGGCTCGCGGAGCGGGTATCGTGGTGGCCGACACGCGGTCGGGGCCCGACCGCGGTCCGCTGCGCCGCGCGGTTGACATGCGCCGGGATCGCGGTATCCTACTCCTTCTGTGAGCGCGGCCGTCCCTCCTTCTTCCTACTCCGACAAGGAGTCGTCCTTCATGCTGTCCGTCTCGTCGACACCCCTTGCCGTCACGCCCTCGGGCCGGCTCTCCTACGCGAGGATCGCCGAGATCCGTGACGGGATCAGCGTCGACAAGTTCGAGGTCCCGAACCTCATCGAGCTCCAGCTCCAGTCCTTCCAGTGGTTCATCGACAAGGGCCTTCGGGATCTGTTCGACGAGATCAGCCCCATCAAGGACTTCACCGGCAAGGTGATGGAGCTCCAGTTCCTGGACTACGAGTTCGGCGTGCCGAAGTACGCCGAGGAGGAGTGCCGGACCAAGGACCTCACCTTCAGCCGGCCGCTGTACGTCAACGTCGAGCTCCTGATCAAGGAGACGGGCGAGATCCAGCGCCAGCGCGTCTACATGGGCGACTACCCGTGGATGACCGACATGGGCACGTTCGTGATCAACGGCGCCGAGCGCGTCGTGGTCAGTCAGCTGGTCCGCTCGCCCGGCGTGTACTACAGCGAGGTCGAGGACCCGGCGTCGGGCCGGCCGCTGTTCTCGGCCAAGGTGATCCCGAACCGCGGCGCGTGGCTGGAGTTCGAGACCAACAACAAGGACCAGCTCTGGGTCAAGGTCGACCGCAAGCGCAAGATCGCCGCGACGACCCTGCTCCGGGCTGTCGGCTACGAGACGAATGACGAGATCGCGGGCCTGTTCGGGTCGCTGGACACCGATCCCGAGCACCCGTACATCGCCAACACCCTCGACAAGGACCTCACCAAGACGCCCAACGAGGCGCTGATCGAGGTCTACAAGAAGCTCCGGCCGGGCGACCCGCCCACCGGCGACAACGCCCGGCAGCTGGTCGAGAGCCTGTTCTTCAACTTCCGGCGCTACGACCTGGGCCGGGTCGGCCGCTACAAGTTCAACAAGAAGCTGGATGCCGTGGCGGCACGGATGGCCATCGAGTTGCCGCGCGACGGACGAACGATCACCCGCGAGGACATCGCGGCGATCGTCGGCCATCTCATCGAGTCCAATTCCGGCCTGCATCCCAAGGACGACATCGATCACCTCGGCAACCGCCGCATCCGGGCCAACGGGGAGCTGATCCAGAACGCGTTCCGGATCGGCCTGCTGCGGATGGAGCGCGTCGTGCGCGAGCGGATGACGATCCAGGAGATCGACAAGGCGACGCCCAACGCCCTCATCAACATCCGCCCCGTGGTGGCGGCGATGAAGGAGTTCTTCGGCGGCAGCCAGCTGTCGCAGTTCATGGACCAGACCAACCCGCTCGCGGAGCTCACGTCGAAGCGGCGCCTGTCGGCCCTCGGGCCGGGCGGCCTGTCGCGCGAGCGCGCCGGGTTCGACGTCCGCGACGTCCACCACAGCCACTACGGCCGGATCTGCCCGATCGAGACCCCGGAAGGCCCGAACATCGGCCTGATCGGCTCGCTTGCCACGTACGGGCGGATCAACTCCTACGGCTTCATCGAGACGCCCTACCGCAAGGTCAAGCGGACCGTCGCGCACAACGACCCGATGCTGCTCACGCTCGAAGCGGGTGCGGATGTGGTCGGCAAGGACGGCAAGGTCATCCTCGCCAAGGGCAAGCCGTTCACCGAGGCCGCGGCGAAGGAGCTCGCGCGCCAGAAGGCTCTCGGCTTCCCGTGCCGGCCCGTCGTCACGGACGAGATCGAGTACCTCCCGGCCGACGAGGAGGAGGAGCACGTCGTCGCGCAGGCGAACGCGGCGCTCGACGCGGAGAACCACTTCACGGCCGAGCGCGTCCCCAGCCGCTACCGGGACACGTTCCCCGAGGCGCGCCCGGACCAGATCGAGTACATGGACGTCAGCCCCAAGCAGGTCGTGTCGGTCGCGACGGCGCTGATCCCGTTCCTCGAGCACGACGACGCCAACCGCGCCCTCATGGGTTCGAACATGCAGCGCCAGGCAGTGCCACTGCTCGAGCCGGAGAGCCCGATCGTGGGAACCGGCATGGAGTCACGTGCGGCGCGCGACTCCGGCCAGGTGGTGATCGCCCGGCGCGCCGGTGTGGTGACCAGCGTGACGGCCGAACGCGTCCAGGTCGAGGCGGACTCCGGCGAGCTCGACGAGTACCGGCTGCTCAAGTTCGTCCGCAGCAACCAGGGCACCTGCATCAACCAGCGTCCGATCGTCACGGTCGGCCAGCGCCTGGAGGCAGGCGGCGCCATCGCCGACAGCTCGTCCACCGACGGCGGGGAGCTGGCGCTGGGCCGGAACGTCATGGTGGCGTTCATGAGCTGGGAGGGCGGCAACTACGAGGACGCGATCGTGATCAGCGAGCGCCTCGTGCGTGACGACCTGTTCACGAGCATCCATATCGAGAAGCACGAGCTGGAGTCGCGGGACACCAAGCTCGGCCCCGAGGAGATCACCCGCGACATCCCCAACGTCGGCGAGGAGGCCCTCAAGGACCTCGACGAGGAGGGGATCGTCTACATCGGCGCGGAGGTCCGCCCGGGCGACATCCTGGTCGGCAAGATCACGCCCAAGGGCGAGACCGAGCTGACCGCGGAAGAGCGCCTGCTGCGGGCGATCTTCGGCGAGAAGGCCCGCGAGGTGAAGGACTCCTCGCTGCGTTTGCCGCACGGCGAGCGTGGCAAGGTCGTCGAGATCCGCGAGTTCCGCCGCGAGTGGAACGACGACCTCCAGCCGGGCGTGAACCGCCTGGTCCGGGTATCGGTCGCCCAGAAGCGCAAGGTCTCCGTGGGCGACAAGATGGCCGGCCGGCATGGGAACAAGGGCGTCATCGCCAAGGTCCTGCCGGTCGAGGACATGCCGTACCTCCCGGACGGGTCGCCGGTCGACATCGTGCTCAACCCGCTCGGCGTGCCGTCGCGCATGAACATCGGCCAGGTCCTGGAGACCCATCTCGGATGGGCGCTCGGTGTCATGGGCTACAAGGCGGCGACCCCCGTCTTCGATGGCGCGACCGAGGCCCAGATCGGCGAGGCGCTCCAGGCGGCCGGGCTGCCCAAGGACGGCAAGACGATCCTGCGCGACGGGCGCACGGGCGAGCCCTTCGATCGCCCGATCACCGTCGGCCAGATCTACATGCTCAAGCTGCACCACCTGGTGGAGGACAAGATCCACGCCCGGTCAACCGGCCCCTACAGCCTGATCACCCAGCAGCCGCTGGGTGGCAAGGCGCAGTTCGGTGGCCAGCGGTTCGGCGAGATGGAGGTCTGGGCGCTCGAGGCGTACGGCGCCGCGAACATCCTCCAGGAGCTGCTCACCGTCAAGTCGGACGATGTCCTCGGGCGCGTCCAGACATACGAAGCCATCGTCAAGGGCGAGGAGATCCAGCCCCCGCGGGTCCCCGAGTCGTTCAAGGTGCTCATCAAGGAGCTCCGAAGCCTCGGGCTCAACGCGGAGATCCTCGACCCGAACGACGAGGAGATCCCGCTCACGGAGGACGATGCCTCCGGCTACCTGCTCCCGGATCTCGGTGGGATCAACCTCGCCGGGTTCGAGGACTAGACACCCGTACATCCCGCACGGAGGGGGATCGGCGTCCGGCCGGCCCGGTCCCCCCTCGATGACCGCAACGAACGTGCCACCTGGCCGCGGTGGCACGGAGGAGACCGATGCTCGAGGTCAACAACTTCTCGGCGATCCGAATCTCGCTCGCCAGCCCGGACCAGATCCGGGAATGGTCCAAGGGCGAGGTGACGAAGCCCGAGACCATCAACTACCGCACGCTCAAGCCGGAGAAGGACGGGCTCTTCGACGAGCGTATCTTCGGTCCCACGCGGGACTGGGAGTGCTACTGCGGGAAGTACAAGCGGATCCGGTACAAGGGGATCATCTGCGACAAGTGCGGCGTCGAGGTCACCCGCTCGAAGGTCCGCCGTGAGCGCATGGGCCACATCCAGCTGGCCAGCCCCGTCAGCCACATCTGGTACTTCAAGGGCACACCGAGCCGGCTCGGGATCCTGCTCGACATCAGCCCGCGCAACCTCGAGCGCATCCTCTACTTCGCCCTGTACATCGTCACTCACGTCGACGAGGAGGCCCGCCAGCGCGCGCTGCGCGCGCTCGACGAGCAGGCCGAGGGCCGGGGCGGGGCCGGCGGTGAGCGCCTGTCCGAGTTGGAGGGCACCCTCAAGGCCGACATCAAGCGCCAGTCGGACGAGCTCCGCGGCATTCTCGCGGCAACCAGGGCGGAGCTGGAGACCCAGCGCGGCGCGCGGATCGAGGACGTGGCCCGCGAGGCCAAGGCCGTCGAGACTGCGCTGACCGAACTCAAGTCCAAGGTCGCCGAGGACACGATCGCCTTCGTCCCCACGGGCGAGGTCGTCGTGGCCGCGGGCGACAAGGGCGGCAAGGACGCCCTCGCGAAGCTGCGCAAGATCGCCACCGCGGAGACCGAGCGCATCTCCTCCGAGCTGGACCAGCGCGCGTCGGACGAGGCGCGGTTGACCGAGCAGAAGCTCGCCGACCTGCAGTCCTCGATGGACGAGACGCTCCGCGCCGAGCGCGAGAAGCTGACCGATGAGGCCCAGGACCAGAAGGAGGAGCTCCGCCGCTCCCGGGACGAGATCGAGGCGCTCAAGCCGCTCATGACGATCGGCGAGACGGAATTCCGCCAGCTGGACGAGAAGTATGGGTCCGGTGCGCGCACCGGCCGGATCTTCTGGGCCGGTATGGGTGCCGAGGCCGTCCGCGACATCATCGTGCGCATGGACCTCGACGAGCTGTCGCGGGCGCTCCATGCCGAGGTCCGGACCAGTTCCGGGCAGCGACGCAAGAAGGCGATCAAGCGGCTCCGGTTGATCGAGGCGTTCCGCCGGTCGGGCAACCGGCCCGAGTGGATGATCCTCTCCGTCCTGCCGGTCATCCCGCCCGACCTGCGCCCGATGGTGCAGCTCGACGGTGGCCGCTTCGCGACGTCCGACCTCAACGACCTCTACCGGCGCGTCATCAACCGCAACAACCGCCTCAAGCGGCTGCTGGAGCTGGGCGCCCCCGAGATCATCATCCGCAATGAGAAGCGGATGCTCCAGGAGGCGTGCGACGCCCTGATCGACAACGGCCGGCGCGGCCGTGCCATCGCGGGTACCGGCAACCACCGCCTCAAGAGCCTGTCCGACATGCTCAAGGGCAAGCAGGGCCGGTTCCGCCAGAACCTGCTCGGCAAGCGGGTGGACTACTCCGGCCGCTCGGTGATCGTCGTCGGTCCGGAGCTCAAGCTGCACCAGTGCGGCCTGCCCAAGAAGATGGCCCTCGAGCTGTTCAAGCCGTTCGTGATGCGGCAGCTCGTGGAGAAGGGGTTCGCCCACAACATCAAGAGCGCCAAGCGGATCGTGGAGCGCGTGCGCCCCGAGGTGTGGGACGTGCTCGAAGACGTCATCCAGGATCACCCGGTCCTGCTCAACCGCGCCCCGACGCTCCATCGCCTGGGCATTCAGGCGTTCATGCCGGTGCTGGTCGAGGGCTCGGCCATCCAGATCCACCCGCTCGTCTGCACCGCGTTCAATGCGGACTTCGACGGCGACCAGATGGCGGTCCACGTGCCGCTGTCCACGGCCGCCCAGGAAGAGGCGCGGACGATGATGCTCTCGACCGCGAACCTGCTGTCGCCGGCGGACGGCTCGCCCGTGGTGGCCCCGACGCAGGACATGGTCCTGGGCAACTACTACCTCACCATGGATGGGCCGGCCCGCAAGGCGGCCGACCTTTCCGTGTTCGCCACCGAGGACGATGCGATCATCGCCTACGAGCTTGGCGCTCGCGGCCTCGAGGGCACGAGCTGGATCATCTCGAAGCGCGAGGACGGTGAGCCCTCGCCCGTGAAGCACCACCCGGCCTCGCTGACGCTCCACGAGCCGGTCAAGGTCATGGTGTACGCCTGGGACGAGGAAGCCGGCGGCCTGGTCGAGCGGCTCGAGATCACCACGGTGGGACGGATCCTGTTCAACCGGATCCTGCCCGAGCCGCTGCGCTTCCTGAACAAGCCCATGCGGCGCTCGGACCTCAAGGCGATCGTCGACCGCTGCTACCGGGACCTGGGCCCCGTCGAGACGGCGCACCTGGTGGACGGCATCAAGGGGATCGGCTTCAAGTTCGCCACCCGCGGCGGCATCACCATCGGCCTTTGGGACATCGTCGTCCCGGTCGAGAAGGGGGCGCTGCTCCAGACGGCTGACGATGCCGTCGACAAGATCGACAAGCAGTTCCAGCGCGGCCTGATCACCGAGGACGAGCGCTACGAGCAGGTCGTCGAGCTGTGGCAGGACATCACCAAGCGGGTGTCCGACCACATGATGAGCAGCCTGGGCGACGAGAACCCGGTCAAGATGATGACCGACTCCGGCGCCCGCGGAAACAAGGGCAACATCGGCCAGCTGGGCGCCATGCGCGGCCTGATGGCGGACCCGTCGGGGCGGATCATCGACGTCCCCGTGCGGAGCAACTTCCGCGAGGGGATGACGGTCCTCGAGTACTTCATCAGCACGCACGGCGCCCGCAAGGGTCTTGCCGACACCGCGCTCCGCACCGCGGACTCCGGGTACCTGACCCGGCGCCTCGTCGACGTTGCGCAGGATGTCATCACCCGCGAGGACGACTGCGGGACGCTCGAGGGCAGCTGGATCATCCGCGGCCGAGTCGGCCGATGAGCCGGAGGCGTTCCAGCGCCGGCTGGTGGGGCGGCTGGTGGCGGCCGACCTGCTCGACTCCAAGGTCAAGCTCAAGAAGGGCCAGGCCGCCCCGGTGGTCATCGCGCGGGACGTGATGATCGACGAGGAGACCGCCCGGGCCATCGACGAGGCCGGCCTCGACGAGGTGCTCGTCCGCTCACCGCTCGCCTGCGAGTCGCGGCACGGCGTGTGCCGCCAGTGCTACGGCCGCAACCTTGCCACCGGCGACATGATCGGGATCGGCGAGGCGGTGGGCATCATCGCCGCACAGTCGATCGGCGAGCCCGGCACGCAGCTGACGATGCGGACGTTCCACACCGGCGGCGTCGCCGGCCAGGACATCACGCAGGGCCTGCCGCGAGTCGAGGAGCTGTTCGAGGCCCGGATCCCCAAGGGCAAGGCCGAGATCAGCCACATCGACGGGATCGTGGAGGTCATCAACAGCGAATCGGGCCGCAAGGTCAAGGTGACGAGCCGCGAGGCATTCGACACCCCGGTCGAGCTGGACGAGGGAGCCGAGCTGCTCGCAGCCCCCGGTGACCTGGTCGAGCTCAACCAGGTCCTGGCCCGGTCCGAGGCAGGCGACATCACCGCCCCGGTGAAGGGCTTCCTGGCCCGGACCGAGCTTGGCGTCGTCGTCCGTGCCGAGGACATTGTCGAGCGCGAATACGCGATCCCGCACAGCGCCAAGCTGCTGGTCGAGGACGGCAGCGAGATCCGCGCCGGTGACGCGATCACGGACGGTCCCATCAACCCGCAGGAGTACCTCGAGACGCGGGGCAAGGACGCTGTCCAGCGCTACCTCGTCCGAGAGGTCCAGCGGGTCTACCGGAGCCAGGGCGTCACGATCAACGACAAGCACATCGAGATCATCGTCCGGCAGATGCTCAAGAAGGTCCGGATCGACCAGCCCGGCGACTGCGAGCAGCTGCCGACCGAGCTCATCGACCGCCTCGACTTCGAGGAGGCGAACAACCGGGTGATGGCCGAGGGTGGCGAGCCGGCAACGGCCCAGACCGTGCTCCTCGGCGTGACCAAGGCCTCGCTGAACACCTCCTCCTTCCTGGCCGCGGCCTCCTTCCAGGAGACCACCCGGGTGCTGACCGAGGCCGCCATCAACGGCGCCCGGGACCACCTGATCGGCCTCAAGGAGAACGTGATCATCGGCAAGCTGATCCCGGCCGGGACCGGCGCGCCGCAGAACATCGCCGCGCTCAAGGAGCGCCAGCGGAGGGCTGCCCTGGAGGCACTCGCCGGCGAGGCGATCGAGGGCCTCGGTGAGGCCGAGTACAACCCGTTCCTCGAGGACGGGACGCGTCCGGTCGACGATGAGACCGCGGGCCTCGCGCTCGCGGCCACGATCGCCGGCAAGGACGAGGATGAAGGCGACGTCAACCCGTTCGCATCGGCCGGCGAATCCGCGGCCGACGAGGAGGAGACCGCCATCAACCCCTTCCTCGCCGACGCGTCCGAAGAGGGCTGACCCCCGACCACCACGACCCCATCGCAGGCGCCCGGGCCCGGAGCCCGGAGCGTTTGCACTGCGTGCGGCCAGTTGTTACACTTCGCGGCCGTGGCCTCGAAGGGGCCCCGGTCGCCGTGTGCGTCGGGATCCGGCCCCGGACGAGTTCCGAGCGGTCCTCAGCCGGACCCCCCGGCTCGGGTAGACCGACGGATCGACCACTACTGACAAGACACAACGAGTGAAAGGAGCCGCGTCTCCGTGCCGACCATCAGCCAGCTCGTGCGCCACGGGCGGAAGCCGAAGATCTCCAAGGTCAAGGCTCCCGCGCTGCGCAAGAACTGGAACAGCCTGCGACAGCGCCAGGTGCCCATTCCCGGCGCGCCCCAGAAGCGGGGTGTCTGCCTGCAGGTTCGGACGATGACCCCGAAGAAGCCGAACTCGGCCCTTCGGAAGATCGCGCGCGTGCGGCTCACCAACCAGATGGAGGTCACGGCCTACATCCCCGGCATCGGCCACAACCTCCAGGAGCACTCGGTGGTCCTGGTGCGTGGCGGCCGGGTGAAGGACCTGCCCTCGGTCAAGTACCACATCATCCGTGGAACGCTCGACGCCGCCGGCGTGAAGGATCGCAAGCAGAGCCGGAGCAAGTACGGCGCCAAGGTCACCGCGGCGATCGGGAAGAAGTAGGATGCCGCGTCGTCAGTCGATCCCCCGCAAGGCCAAGTACCAGGGCGAGCCCAAGCGCGTCACGGATCACTTCCGCGCGAAGCTGATGCGTGACGGGAAGCAGACGCTGTCGGACCGCATCCTGCGCCAGGCCCTGGCCCGCGCCGAGTTCCAGGCCAAGCGCCCCGGTCTCGAGGTGCTCGAGGCGGCCCTGCGCAACGCAACCCCGATCATCGAGGTCAAGCCCCGCCGTGTCGGTGGCGCGACCTACCAGGTCCCGGTCGAGATCCGGGGCGACCGCCGGATGTCGCTCGGCGTGCGCTGGCTCGTCCAGTCGGCCCGCAAGCGCAGCGGCAAGAGCATGAGCGAGAAGCTCGCCGCCGAGTTCGTCGATGCCATGAACGGCCTCGGCGCCGCGGTGAAGCGACGCGAGGACACCCACAAGATGGCCGAGGCCAACCGCGCCTTCAGCCACTTCAAGTGGTAACCGTCCGCGCGAGAAGGAGCTAGACCCACCGTGGCACGAGCCGTTCCGCTGGAACGAACGCGGAACATCGGAATCATCGCGCACATCGACGCGGGCAAGACCACCGTCACCGAGCGGATCCTCTTCTACACCAAGAAGATCTACAAGATCGGTGAGGTGCATGAAGGCGCGGCCACGATGGACTGGATGCCCCAGGAGCAGGAGCGCGGCATCACCATCACCGCCGCGGCAACGACCTGCGCCTGGAACGATCACCGCATCAACATTATCGATACGCCCGGGCACGTGGACTTCACCATGGAGGTCGAGCGCAGCCTGCGCGTCCTCGATGGCGCCGTCGTGGTGTTCGACGGCGTCGCCGGCGTCGAGCCCCAGTCCGAGACGGTCTGGCGCCAGGCCGACCGCTACGGCGTGCCGCGGATCTGCTTCATCAACAAGCTCGACCGGACCGGCGCCAACTTCTGGCGCGACGTCGAGATGATCGAGGACCGGCTGGGCGTCAAGCCCGTGCCGATCCAGATCCCGATCGGGATCGAGGACACCTTCAAGGGCGTCGTCGACCTCGTGCGCATGAAGGCGCTCGATCTGGCGCGACGACCTGGGCAACACCTTCGACGAGGCCGACATCCCGGCCGAGCTCCTGGCCGAGGCGAAGCAGCACCGCGAGGCGCTGCTCGAGGCCGTCGCGGACGTCGACGACGAGCTCGCCCACCAGTACCTCGAGGGCGACGAGCTGTCCGAGGCCGACGATCAAGCGCGGCATCCGCAAGGCCACCCTCCAGTACAAGTGGGTGCCGATCCTCTGCGGCTCCGCCCTCAAGAACAAGGGCGTCCAGCCGATGCTCGACGCCGTCGTGGACTACCTGCCCTCGCCGCTCGACGTGCCGGCCATTCACGGCGATCAAGCCGAACACGGAGGTCGAGGTCCTCGTCAGCCCCGACGACAGCGGCAACTTCAGCGCCCTCGCGTTCAAGATCGCGACCGACCCGTTCGTCGGCAAGCTCGCCTTCTTCCGGGTCTACGCCGGCACCCTCAAGCTCGGGCTCGTACGTCCTCAACGCCACCAAGGGCCGCAAGGAGCGCATCGGCCGCATCCTCCAGATGCACGCCAACCACCGGGAGGAGATCGAGGAGATCTACGCGGGCGACATCGCCGCCGCCGTCGGCCTCAAGGAGACCTTCACCGGCGACACGCTGACCGACCCGGACCATCCGGTCATCCTCGAGTCGATGACCTTCCCCGAGCCGGTCATCGAGGTGGCCATCGAGCCCAAGACCAAGGCCGACCAGGACAAGCTCGGGATCGCGCTCCAGCGCCTGGCCGAGGAAGACCCGACCTTCCGCGTCAAGACGGACGAGGAGTCCGGGCCAGACCCTCATCGCGGGCATGGGCGAACTGCACCTCGACGTGATCGTGGACCGCATGATCCGCGAGTTCAAGGTCGCCGCCAACGTCGGCAAGCCGCAGGTCGCCTACCGCGAGACGATCCGCAAGGCGGCCGTCGGCAACGGCCGCTTCGTCCGCCAGACGGGCGGCAAGGGCCAGTACGGCCACGCGGTCATCAACGTCGAGCCGTTGCCCAAGGGTGGCGGCTACGAGTTCGTGGACAAGATCGTCGGCGGCTCGATCCCGCGCGAGTACATCAAGCCGATCGACCAGGGGATCCGCGAGACGCTCGACTCGGGCATCTACGCGAGCGTCCCGATGGTCGACGTCAAGGTCACCCTCGTCGACGGCTCGTACCACGACGTGGACTCGTCCGAGATGGCGTTCAAGATCGCCGGTTCGATGGCGGTCAAGGACGCGGTCGCGAAGGCGAGCCCGACCATCCTCGAACCGATCATGAAGGTCGAGGTGACGATGCCCGAGGAGTTCATGGGCGACGTCATCGGCGATCTCAACAGCCGGCGTGGACTGATCGAGGGCATGGATCCCCGGGGCACGACCCAGGTCGTGCGCTCCGCGGTCCCGCTCGCCGAGATGTTCGGGTACGCCACCGACCTGCGGTCCATGACCCAGGGTCGAGCCAGCTATTCCATGGAGCTCAGCCACTACGCCGAGGTTCCCGCGAGCCTCGCGGCGGAGCTCGTCGCCAAGTCGAAGGTCTAAGGGTCGGCTCGCCCCAGCGCGAGCGAGCAGCACGGGAGTCCAGCCGGATGGCCAAGAAGAAGTTCGAGCGCACCAAGCCGCACGTCAACGTCGGCACGATCGGCCACATCGACCACGGCAAGACGTCGCTGACGGCCGCGATCTCCAAGTACCTCGCCCTCAAGGGCAAGGCGGAGTACCGCGCGTTCGACACGATCGACAATGCCCCCGAGGAGCGCGAGCGCGGGATCACGATCGCGATCGCCCACGTGGAGTACGAGACCGAGGCGCGCCACTACGCGCACGTCGACTGCCCCGGGCACGCCGACTACATCAAGAACATGATCACCGGTGCCGCCCAGATGGACGGCGCGATCCTCGTGGTCGCCGCCACCGACGGCCCGATGCCCCAGACCCGCGAGCACATCCTCCTGGCCCGCCAGGTCGAGGTGCCGTACATGGTCGTGTTCCTCAACAAGGTCGACATGGTCGACGACCCCGAGCTGCTCGACCTCGTCGAGCTCGAGGTCCGCGAGCTGCTGACCAAGAACCACTTCCCGGGCGACGACATCCCCGTCATCCGCGGCTCCGCGCTCAAGGCCCTCGAGGCCGGCGACGACGTCGCCGACCCGGCCTACGCCTGCATCCAGGAGCTGCTCGACGCGGTCGACACCTACATCCCCAACCCCGAGCGCCCCGTCGACAAGCCGTTCATCATGCCGGTCGAGGACGTGTTCGGGATCAAGGGCCGCGGCACCGTCGCCACCGGGCGCATCGAGCGCGGCGTGATCAAGGTCGGCGAGGAGATCGAGATCGTCGGCATCCACGACACCCGCAAGATCGTCGTGACCGGCGTCGAGATGTTCAAGAAGCTGCTCGACCAGGGCCAGGCGGGCGACAACGTCGGCTGCCTGCTGCGGGGCATCGAGCGCGACGACATCGAGCGCGGCCAGGTCCTGGCCAAGCCGGGCTCGGTCAAGCCGCACACCAAGTTCATCGCCCGGGTCTACGTGCTGACCAAGGAGGAGGGCGGCCGCCACACCCCGTTCTACAACGGGTACCGGCCGCAGTTCTACCTGCGCACCACCGACGTCACCGGGGCGATCGGGCTGCCCGAGGGCGCCGAGATGATCATGCCCGGCGACAACGTGGACATGACCGTCGAGCTGATCACCCCGATCGCGCTCGAGGTCGGCCAGCGCTTCGCCATCCGCGAGGGCGGCCGCACCGTCGGCGCCGGCGCCATCACCAGCATCGTCGAGTAACGAGATGGCGAAGCAGCGGATCCGAATCCGCCTCAAGGCGTACGACCACCGGCTGCTCGACCAGTCGGCAGCCCAGATCGTCGAGACCGCGCAGCGCACCGGCGCCGACGTGGTCGGACCGGTTCCGCTGCCGACCCGGATCGAGAAGTTCACCGTCCTGCGCTCACCGTTCATCGACAAGGACTCCCGGGAGCAGTTCGAGATCCGCACCCACAAGCGGCTGATCGACATCCTGGACCCGAGCTCGAAGACGGTGGACGCCCTGATGCGACTCTCGCTTGCCGCGGGCGTCGACATCGAGATCAAGATGTGATGAGCCAGCACACCATCGGCCTCATCGGCCGCAAGGTCGGCATGACCCAGGTCTTCCAGCCGGACGGGACCATGGTCGCCGTCTCGGTCGTCCAGGTCACGCCCAACACCGTGACCCGCGTCCGGACCGAGGAGCGCGACGGCTACACGGCCGTCCAGCTCGGTGCCGGCGAGCGCAAGAAGCTCACCCGGCCCCTCGCCGGCCAGCTCAAGGACCTGCCCCGGGTGCGCAACATCCGCGAGTTCCGGCTGGACGACGTCGACGGCTACACCGTGGGCCAGCAGCTCAACGTCGGCGAGATCTTCGCCGAGGGCGAGCTGGTCGACGTGACCGGCGTCTCGAAGGGCCAGGGCTTCGCGGGCACCGTGAAGCGCCACAACTTCTCGCGCGGCCCCAAGACCCACGGCTCCGACAACTACCGCAAGCCGGGCTCCATCGGCCCCGGCACCACTCCCGGACGCGTGTACAAGGGCCTCAAGATGGGCGGCCACATGGGACGCGAGCGGGTCACCATGAAGAAGCTGCGCGTGGTCCGCGTGGATGCCGAGCGGAACCTGATCCTGGTCAGGGGCTCGGTCCCCGGCGCTCCCGGTGCGCTCACCTTCGTCCGGAAGGCCTGACCGATGCCGCAGACCACCCTCTACGATCGAACCGGCGCCGCCGTGGGCAACGTCGACCTCGCCGACGCGCTGTTCGCGGCGCCCGTCAACGAGGCCGTCCTCCACCAGGCGGTCGTCGCCCAGCTGGCCGGACGCCGGCTCGGGAACCCACTAACACCAAGACCCGCGGCGAGGTCCGCGGCGGCGGCCGCAAGCCGTACCGCCAGAAGGGCACCGGCCGCGCCCGCCAGGGCAGCCGTGTCGCGCCGCACTATCGCGGCGGTGGCGTCGTGTTCGGACCCGCACCCGCGGTCCTACGAGCAGAAGCTGCCCAAGAAGATGCGCCGCCTGGCGCTGCGCTCGGCGCTGACCGCCAAGCTCAACGACGACGCCATCCGCGTCGTCGACGCGTTCGGCATGGCCGACGAGCCGCGAACCAAGGTGTTCGCCGGCGTGCTGGCCGCCCTCGGCGCCGGCGACGGTCATGGCCGTCGCGTGCTCGTGGTGGCACCCGGCCGGGACGAGCCGCTTGTCCGGTCGGCGGCCAACCTGCCGTCGGTCACCGTCATCCTCGCCGACTCGCTCAACGTCGTGGACCTGCTCAACGCGGACGCCGTGCTGATCGAACAGCCGGCGCTGGCCCGGATGGAGGAGGTGTACGCGTGAGCGCCCTGACCGCCGCGGACGTCATCCTCCGCCCCGTGATCTCCGAGAAGTCGATCGACGAGTCCGGGCGCGGCAAGTACACGTTCGCCGTCCACGAGAAGGCCAACAAGATCCAGATCAAGGCCGCCGTCGAGGAGCTGTACAGCAAGGAGAAGGTGACCGTGGTCGCCGTCAACGTGCTGACCACCAAGTCGAAGGAGAAGCGCCGGGGCACGAAGCGCGGCCGGATCACCGGCTACACCTCGTCCTGGCGCAAGGCCATCGTCACCCTGGCCCCCGGCCAGAAGATCGAATTCTTCGAGGGGGTGTAGGAATGCCGCTGCGAAGCTACAAGGCCACCTCGCCGGGCCGCCGGTGGATGACTCGCTCGACGTTCGACGAGATCACCACCGACCAGCCGCACAAGCCGCTGCTCGAGCCCAAGAAGCGGATCAGCGGCCGCAACAACCAGGGTCGCCTGTCGGTGCGCCACCGCGGTGGCGGCGAGAAGGCCCACTACCGCCGGATCGACTTCAAGCGCGACAAGTTCGGCGTGCCCGCCCGTCTCGCGACGATCGAGTACGACCCGAACCGGTCGGCGCGCATCGGCCTGCTCCACTACCGGGACGGCGAGAAGCGCTACATGCTGCTGCCCAACGGCCTCAAGGTCGGCGACATCGTCGTGTCCGGGCCGGGCGTCGAGGCCCGCGTGGGCAACGCGATGCCGCTCAAGAGCATCCCCCTGGGCACCACGATCCACAACATCGAGCTCATCCCCGGCAAGGGCGGCCAGATCGTCCGGTCCGCCGGCACGGCGGCCCAGCTGCTGGCCAAGGAGGGTGACCACGCCACGGTGCGCCTGCCCTCGGGCGAGATGCGCCGGGTGCCGCTCCGCTGCATCGCGACGGTCGGCCAGGTGAGCAACCTCGATCACGAGAACCAGAGCCTCGGCAAGGCCGGGCGCGCCCGCCACATGGGTCTGCGTCCGGAGGTCCGCGGCGTGGCGATGACCCCGCGGGACCACCCGCACGGCGGCGGCGAGGGCAAGAGCCCGACCGGCATGCCGCCCAAGACCCCGTGGGGCAAGCCGGCGATGGGCTACCGGACCCGGCGCGGCAAGACGACGAGCAAGCTCATCGTCCGCAGCCGTCATCGCAAGTCGTAAGGAGAGGAGCTAGAGCATGTCGCGATCGGTCAAGAAGGGACCGTTCGTCCAGCACCGGCTTCTCGCCCGGGTGCAGGAGATGAACAAGCGGAACGAGCGCCGGGTGCTGAAGACCTGGTCGCGCGCGTCCGTGATCTTCCCGGACTTCATCGGCCACACGATTGCCGTCTACAACGGCAGGAAGCACGTGCCGGTGTACGTCACGGAAAACATGGTCGGGCACCGGCTCGGCGAGTTCGCGCCCACCCGCAGCTACCGCGGCCACGGCAAGAACGCCGACCGGTCCGGCGGGCTTCGGTAGGGGGCGGACGTGCGCGTTTCTGCTACCGCCAAGTACCTGCGCGGCTCCACCCGCAAGGCCCGCCTCATCACCGAGGCGATCAAGGGCAAGCCCGTGGAGGAGGCCACCGCCATCCTGCGCTTCATGCCGCAGGCAGCCGCGCGCGACGTCGCGCGCGTGCTCAAGAGCGCGACGGCCAACGCCGAGAACAACCTGAACCGATCGCCCGATGAGCTGTTCATCGCGGATGCGATCGCCAACGAGGGCCCCACGATCAAGCGGTGGCGTCCACGGGCACAGGGTCGGGCATTCCCGATCCACAAGCCCATGACGCACATCACGATCGTCGTGGCCGACCGGGAGGCCTAGGCATGGGACACAAGGTCCATCCGTACGGCTACCGCCTGGGCTACACCCGAACGTGGACTGCCAAGTGGTACGCCGACAAGGAGTACACCGCCCTGCTTCGTGAGGACATCTCGATCCGGCAGCTGCTGGACCGGCGCCTCGCGAACGCGAGCGTGAGCGGCGTGGAGATCGAGCGGGGCATCAACCATGTCACCGTCGCCATCCACACCGCGAAGCCGGGCATCGTGATCGGCCGCGGCGGCCAGAACGTCGAGGTGCTCCGCAAGGAGATCGGCGACCTGACCAAGCGGAAGGTCAAGCTGGAGATCCAGGAGATCCGCCAGCCCGAGCTCGACGCGTATCTCGTCGCGCTCAACATCGCCCAGCAGCTCAGCCGCCGCGTCGCCTACAAGAAGGCGATGAAGCAGTCGATCCAGCGATCGATGAAGGCTGGCGCCAAGGGCGTCAAGATCGCCCTCGCCGGTCGTCTCGGCGGCTCGGAGATGGGGCGCCGCGAGTGGGACCGCGAAGGCCGGATCCCGCTGGGCACGCTGCGCGCGGACATCAGCTACGGCCAGGTGCACGCCCACACGACCTACGGCCGGATCGGCGTCAAGGTCTGGATCTACAAGGGCGAGATCCCGGTCGAGCGCAAGCGCCGCGAGGCCGCTGCCGCCGCCGTCAGCAGTGCCGCGGCCGGCGCCGCGCTGGGGGGTTGACGAGATGTTGATGCCCCGACGCGTCAAGCACCGCAAGGTCATGCGAGGCCGGATGTCCGGCACCGCCAAGGGCGGTCATACCGTCGCCTTCGGTGAGTACGGCCTGGCCACCCTCGAGCCGGCGTGGATCACCGCCCGCCAGATCGAGTCGGCACGACGCGCGATGACCCGCTCGGTCAAGCGAGGCGGCAAGATCTGGATCCGGGTGTTCCCGGACAAGCCCGCGACCAAGAAGCCCGCCGAGACCCGCATGGGCTCCGGCAAGGGCGCCCCGGACCACTGGGTCGCCGTCGTGCGACCCGGGCGGATCCTGTTCGAGATGGCGGGCGTCGACCGCGAGGCGGCCGTCGAGGCCATGCGCCTGGCGTCCCACAAGCTCCCGGTGGCGACGCACGTCGTCGTCCGTGAGACAGCGAAGGAGGTCACCGGTGGAGATCGGTGAGATCCGGCAGCTCTCGGACCGCGAGCTGGACGACCGGCTCAAGGAGGCGAAGCAGGACCTCTGGCAGGCCCGGTTCGCCCTCTCGACCCGCCAGTTGAAGGACTACAGCCAGATCCCGGCGACGCGACGGAAGATCGCCCGGATCCTCACCGTCCAGCGTGAGCGCGCCACCGCGCCGCGCTCGGCGGAGTAGGAGCGTCGGGATGCCCACCGCAGGAGCAACCAGCCCCGTGAAGGGACAGCGGAAGACCAAGGTCGGCCGCGTCGTCAGCGACAAGATGGACAAGACGATCGTCGTGTCCGTCGAGCGGCTGACCCGCCACCGGCTCTACAAGCGAGTCATGAAGGCCTCGACCAAGTTCGCGGCCCACGATGAGAGCAACGAGGCCAAGATCGGTGACACGGTCCTGATCGAGGAGTCGCGCCCGCTCTCGGCGACCAAGCGATGGCGCCTGGTGTCGGTCCTTTCCCGATCGGGCGAGGAGCGAGCCGGCGAGGTGATCCCTGCCGAGGAGGCAGCGACCACCGAGGCGCTCCATGGCGCCGGCCACGTCGGCTCGGATCGGGATGACGAGCGCGCGGCCCCACCCGGCGGCGGACGCTGACGCGTCGGCAGCCGAAGGAGGTCGCGCGTGATCCAGGCATCGACGCGCCTCCGCGTCGCCGACAACACCGGCGCCCGGACCATCGAGTGCATCCGGGTCATGGGCCGCTCGCGCAAGACCGTCGCCGGCATCGGCGACGTGATCGTCGCCAGCGTCAAGACCGCGATCCCGAATGCCCCGGTGAAGAAGGGCGACGTCGTGCGGGCGGTCATCGTCCGCACCAGCAAGGAGATCGGTCGTCCGGACGGGAGCTACATCCGGTTCGACGAGAACGCGGCCGTGCTCATCAACAACCAGGGCAACCCGCGCGGCACCCGGATCTTCGGGCCCGTCGCGCGCGAGCTGCGGGACCGGAACTACATGAAGATCGTGTCCCTCGCGCCGGAGGTGCTGTGATGACCGTCACGGTCGATCGAGCACCAGACCAAGATGCCCGAGATCCGCAAGGGCGACACCGTGGTCGTGCTCAGCGGCAAGGATGCCGGCAAGCGCGGCAAGGTGGAGCAGGTGATCCGTCGGGATGCCGCTCCGTCGGCGCTCCGCTCCGGCTACCGCCGGGTGTCCGCCAAGGGTGGTGCCTACGTGGTGGTCGAGGGTCTCAACATCGCTCGCAAGCACACCAAGCCGCGCCAGCGTTCGCAGGGCGGGCCGGGGTCCATGCCGACGGTCGATCCGGGCGGCATCCTCGACCATGCCATGCCGATGCCGGCCGCCCGGGTGATGGTCGTCTGCGGCCACTGTGACCGACCCACCAGGATCGGCCACCGGACGCTCGACAACGACGTCCGGGTGCGCGTCTGCCTCCACTGCGGCGAGCCCCTGGAGGTCAAGTCGTGAGCGGCCAGCTGAAGGAGCGCTACGTCACCGAGGTGGTGCCGGCGCTGACCAAGCAGTTCGAGTACTCGAACCCGATGGAGGTTCCCGGGCTCGAGAAGATCGTCGTCAACATCGGGCTCGGCGAGGCCCTCCAGAACGCGAAGGCGGTGGATGCCGCGGTCGGCGACCTGCAGCTCATCACGGGCCAGAAGCCGATCGTGACCCGCGCCAAGCGCTCCATCGCCCAGTTCCGCGTCCGGACCGGCAACCCGATCGGCGTGAAGGTCACCCTTCGCGGCGAGCGGATGTGGGACTTCCTTGAGCGCCTCACGCGGCTCGCGCTCCCGCGCATCCGCGACTTCCGGGGCGTTCCGGGCAAGTCCTTCGACGGCCGGGGCAACTTCTCCCTGGGCCTCAGGGAGCAGCTGGCCTTCCCGGAGATCGACTATGACAAGGTGGACCGTCTCCGCGGGCTGGAGATCAGCATCGTGACGACGGCGAAGACCGACGAGGAATCGAAGCGTCTGCTCGAGCTCCTCGGCATGCCCTTCGCCGGCTAGGGCGCGGGGAGGAGTCCGCAATGGCCAAGAAGTCAATGATCGCGAAAGCGAAGCGAGACCCCAAGCACCCGGTCCAGGGATACCACCGCTGCTTTGTCTGCGGCCGGCCGCGCGCCTACATGCGCCGGTTCGGGCTGTGCCGGATCTGCTTCCGCGAGAGGGCGCTCGTCGGCGAGCTGCCCGGCGTCACGAAGTCGAGCTGGTAAGAAGATGAACGTCTCCGATCCCATCGCGGACATGCTCACGCGTGTTCGCAACGCCTCCCGGGCGCGCCACACGGATGTCATCGTCCCCGCCTCGCGCACCAAGCGCGAGATCGCGCGGATCCTGGTGGCCGAAGGCTTCATTGCCGACGTCCACGAGGAGCGCGAGGGGCCGACCGCCCTGCTGCGGCTGCAGCTCAAGTACGTCGACGGCAAGGTGCCGGTCGTCTCCGGCCTCAAGCGGATCAGCAAGCCCGGCCTGCGCGTGTATGCGCGCAAGACCGATATCCCGCGGGTGCTCGGCGGCCTCGGCGTCGTGATCGTCAGCACCTCCAAGGGGATCATGACCGGCAGCGAGGCCAAGAAGGCCGAGCTGGGTGGCGAGATCCTCGCCTACGTCTGGTAGCCGAGCGATGTCCCGAATCGGTCGACTCCCCATCATCGTCCCGGCGGGCGTGGAGATCACGCTCGACGGTCGCGTCATCACGGTCACGGGCCCCAAGGGGACCCTGACCCGTCAGCTGCCGCCCCGCATGCTGCTCGAGCGGGAGGGGGAGACCCTCACGGTCGTGCGGCCGACGGAGACCAAGCTCGACAAGAGCCTGCACGGGCTGACCCGCACCCTGGTCAACAACATGGTCGTCGGCGTCACCACCGGCTACCGCAAGGGCCTCGAGATCGTCGGCGTCGGCTACCGCGCGCAGAAGATCGGCGAGAAGCTGCAGCTCGCGCTCGGCTACAGCCACCCGATCGAGATCGACCCGCCGGCGGGGATCAGCTTCGAGCTCGAGACCCCGCTCAAGCTGGCGGTGGTCGGCATCGACAAGGAGCTCGTCGGGCAGGTCGCCGCCAAGGTCCGGTCCACGCGGAAGCCCGAGCCCTACAAGGGCAAGGGCGTCCGGTACGCCGGCGAGAAGGTCCGCCGCAAGGCAGGCAAGGCCGGCAAGATCGGCGGGAAGAAGTAGCCCATGAAGAAGATCGCTGCCAGCCGCACGGCGTCGCGCGTCAAGCGCCACGAGCGGCTCCGCCTCAAGCTCGCGGGCACCGCGGCCAGGCCCCGCCTGGCCATCTTCCGGAGCCTCACCCATATCTACGCCCAGGTCATCGACGACGCCAGCGGCAGCACGCTCGCGGCCGCCTCGTCGCTCGATGCATCGCTCAAGGGCGCCCCCGGCACGAAGCTCGACGGCGCCAAGGCCGTCGGCAAGCTCGTCGCCGAGCGCGCCAGGGCGGCCGGCGTGGAGCAGGTGGTCTTCGACCGGGCGGGCTTCAAGTACCACGGGCGGGTTCGCTCGCTCGCCGAGGCGGCCCGCGAAGCCGGCCTGGACTTCTAGGAGACGCCTGTGGCCCGCATCGACCCCAACAAGCTCGCGCTCGAGGAGCGCGTCGTCCAGATCAACCGCGTCGCCAAGGTGCACAAGGGCGGCCGGCGCTTCTCGTTCTCGGCGGTCATCGTCGTGGGCGATGGCAACGGCCATGTCGGCGTCGGCCTCGGCAAGGCCGGTGACGTGCCCGAGAGCATCCGCAAGGGCGTCGAGGACGCGAAGAAGAACATCGTCCGGATCCCGATGATCGGGACGACGATCCCGCACGAGGTCCGCCAGGAGTACGCAGCCGCACGGGTGCTGCTCAAGCCGGCCTCCAAGGGCACCGGCGTCATCGCCGGCGGCGCCGTGCGCGCCGTCGTCGAGGCGGCCGGCGTCCGCGACATCCTGGCCAAGGTGCACGGGTCCACCAACCCGGTGAACGTCACCCGGGCGACGCTCAATGCGCTTCGCAGCCTCCGCTCCGTCGAGGACGTGGAGCGCATGCGTGGCGTCAAGATCCGCCTGGTCGTGCCCGGTCAGCCCGCGGCAGCGCTCGGGGAGGCCCCCGATGCCCGGTAGCCTGAAGGTCACCCAGACCAGGAGCACCATCAGCCATATCCACCGCAACCGGGCGACGATCCGAGCGCTGGGCCTCCACGGCATCGGCAGCTCGTCGATCCTGCCGGACAACCCCGCCGTCCGCGGGATGGTCCGCCAGGTCAGGTTCCTCGTGACCGTCGAGGAGCTTCCCGAGGGCGCGACCAACCCGGAGAAGTCCTGATGAAGATCCACGATCTGCACCCCGCCAAGGGGTCGGTCACCAGGAAGACCCGAGTCGGACGCGGGATCGCCGCGGGCAAGGGCAAGACGGCCGGCCGCGGCACCAAGGGCCAGCGCTCGCGCGCCGGCGCCTCGATCCCGGCCTGGTTCGAGGGCGGCCAGACGCCGATCCACATCCGGATCCCCAAGCTGCGCGGCTTCCGCAACATCAACGACATCGAGTACGAGGTCGTCAACGTCGGCGCCATCAGCGCCGCGGTCGAGGCGGGCAGGCTCCAGCAGGAGAAGGGCGCTCCGGTCACGGTCAACGCCGACACCCTCAAGGCCGCCGGGCTGGTCCGACGCGATCGCTTCCCGCTCAAGATCCTGGGCAGCGGCGAGGTCACGGCCCCGCTGTTCGTCCTGGCCGACGCGTTCACGAAGAGCGCCCGCGAGAAGATCGAGGGGGCCGGGGGCACGGCGCAGGTCATCGAGATCCCGTCCGAGCCGCTGGCCGCGCTCGGCGTCGAGCCGGCCGCCGAGGCCGCGGCCGACGACCCGGCCGACGACGCGTAGCGTCCCGTGTTCGAGGCTCTCCTCAACGCGTTCCGGGCGCCGGATCTCCGGCGCCGGATCCTGTTCGTCGCCGGGATCCTGCTGGTCTTCCGGCTGCTGGCCCATGTGCCGGTGCCGGGAGTCAACAGCCAGGAGCTGCGCACGTTCCTTGACCAGAACCCGATCTTCGGGCTGCTGGACCTGTTCTCCGGTGGCGGCCTGGCCAACTTCTCGGTCGTCGCCCTGGGCGTGAACCCGTACATCAACTCCTCGATCATCATGCAGCTGATGACGGGCGTGGTGCCCTCGCTCCAGGCGCTCCAGCGCGAGGGCGAGTACGGCCGCCAGAAGATCAACCAGTACACGCGGTACCTCGCGGTGCCGATGTCCCTCCTCCAGTCGTACGGCTTCCTCGCCCTGCTCTCGAGCAGCGGCGCCCTCAACACGCCGTTCGATTTCGGGACCTGGGAGACCTGGACCCAGATCGTCACCCTCACCGCCGGGTCGGTCACGCTGATGTGGCTGGGCGAGCTGATCACCGAGAAGGGGATCGGCAACGGTGTCTCGTTCATCATCTTCGCGGGCATCGTGAGCCGCGTGCCGAGCGCCGTCGCGGGCTTCCTCGAGAACCCGGACCTGGCGCGGATCATGCTGCTCGGGATCGTCGCCATCGCCGCCGTCGCGGTGATCATCTACATCCAGGAGGGCCAGCGCCGCATCCCCGTCCAGTACGCGTCACGCGTGCGCGGTCGGCGCATGTACCAGGGCGGC
Source organism: uncultured Chloroflexia bacterium (assembly GCA_963700555.1). Lineage (GTDB taxonomy): Bacteria > Chloroflexota > Limnocylindria > Limnocylindrales > CSP1-4 > CAIXZV01. Next base: position 52,948 of record CAVOXZ010000008.1, on the reverse strand, counting down.
CAGACGTTCCTGCCCCTGCGCGTCAACCAGGCCGGCGTCATCCCGATCATCTTCGCGGTCAGCATCCTGCTGTTCCCGAGCCAGATCGCGAGCTACTTCATCAACTCGCCGTCCCCGATCAGCGACATCGCGCAGGGCGTCACGACCTGGCTGGGGACCGGCTCCGGCCTGTACGTCCTGCTGTACTTCCTGCTGACCATGGGCTTCACGTACTTCTACACGGCGTTCACGTTCAAGCCGGACGAGACCGCCGAGCAGCTGCGGAAGAACGGCGGCTTCATTCCCGGCATCCGGCCGGGGCGTCCCACGCAGGATTACCTTGCCCGGGTGGTCACCAGGATCACCGTCGCCGGCGCCCTGTTCCTGGGCATCGTCGCGGCCCTGCCCCCGTTCATCGGCCTCGTCCAGCCGCAGTTCAGTGGAATCGCACTGGGTGGCACGAGCATCCTGATCGTGGTCTCCGTCGTCGTGGAGACGATGAAACAGCTCGAAGCCCAGCTGCTGGTCCGCCAGTACGAGGGATTCATCAGGTGAATGTGGTGGTCCTGCTCGGCGCCCCCGGCGCCGGGAAGGGCACCCAGGCCCCCTTGCTCTCCAAGCGGCTCGCGCTCCCGGTGGTTGCCACCGGGGACCTCTTCCGGGCCGCGGTGCGGGACGGGACACCCCTGGGCATGGACGCGCGTCGGTACATGGACGCGGGGCAGCTCGTCCCCGACGAGATCACGGTCAAGCTCCTGCTGGAGCGCCTTGGCCGTCCGGACGCAGCCGCCGGGGTGATCCTCGACGGCTTCCCGCGGACGGCCGCCCAGGCCGCAGCGCTGGACGACGCCCTCACGGAGCGCGGGGCGCGCGTCTCCGCCGCCGTCCTCGTGGACGTGCCGGCCGAGGAGCTCATCCGCCGCATGTCGGGCCGCTGGGTGTGCCGGGCGGCCGGCCACCCCTACCACGAGACGTCGAGCCCGCCCCGCGTGGCCGGCGTCTGCGACCTGGACGGCTCGGAGCTGTACCAGCGCAGGGACGACGAGCCGGAGACGATCCGGGCCCGGATGGACCAGCAGCTGGGGGCCCTGGCCGAGGTGATCGACCACTACCGGCGCGGGGGCACCCTCGCGACGGTCGACGGCCTGCAGGACATCGACGAGGTCGCCGAGGCGATCGACGCGGCCCTCACCTCGGCCGGGGTGCACGTGAGGGCCGGCCAGGGATGATCACGCGCCACTCGCAGGCGGAGATCGCGATCATGCGCTCGGCCGGCCGGATCGTCGCCGAGGTCCTCGCCCTGGTGGAGGAGAGCATCCGGCCGGGCGTGTCCACGGCCGAGATCGACCGCGTCGCCGAGGCGCACATCCGGGCGTCGGGGGCGATCCCGTCGTTCCTCGGCTACCTGGGCGGACGGCGCTACGACCCGCATCATCCGCGCGCCTACAAGGCATCGACGTGCATCTCGATCGATCACGAGATCGTCCACGGCATCCCGGGTGATCGCGAGATCCGCGCCGGGCAGATCGTCTCCGTCGATGTCGGCGCCATCTACCGGGACTGGCACGGCGACAGCGCCCGCAGCTTCATCTGCGGCGGTCCGGATGCCGGCACCCCGCAGGCCGTCCACCTGGTGGACACCACCCGCCTGGGCCTGATGGCGGGCATCGCGGCCGCCCGGCCGGGGAACCACATCGAGGACATCGGGGCCGCCGTCGAGGACATCGCGGTGGCGGCCGGCTACGGGATCGTGCGCGGCTACACGGGCCACGGCATCGGGACGTCGATGCACGAGGATCCCTCGGTGCCCAACTTCCGGACCGGTCGCCCGGGGGCCCGGCTCGAGCCCGGGATGTGCCTTGCCATCGAGCCCATGTTCATGATCGGGCGCGAGGAGACCGAGACGCTGGCCGACGGCTGGACGGTGGTGACCGCCGACCGCTCGCTGGCGGCGCACTTCGAGCACACGATCGCGATCACCGCCGACGGCGCCGAGATCCTGACCCGGGTCCAGGGGTGAGCGCGCTGTTGTGGAAACTGCGGGCGTTTGGTATCCTCACCGTTCGTGTGTCGGCCCGGCCGGGCCGACACTCATGCTGAGAAGGACCAGGGAGCCAGTTGGCGAAGAAGGACGCGATCGAGGTCGAGGGAACGGTGATCGAGCCGCTGCCGAACACGATGTTCGCCGTGGAGCTCGAGAACGGCCATCGCGTGCTCGCCCATATCAGCGGGAAGCTCCGGATGAACTTCATCCGGATCCTGCCCGGGGACCGCGTTCGCGTGGAGCTGTCTCCCTACGACCTCACTCGGGGTCGGATCACGTATCGCTTGAAGTGAGAGATCGAGGAACCCGGTGAAGGTCAGAGCGTCTGTCAAGACGCGTTGCGACAAATGCAAGGTGATCCGGCGCCACGGCACCGTGATGGTCATCTGCGAGAACCCAAAGCACAAGCAGCGGCAGGGCTGACGGATGGCACGTATCGCCGGTGTCGACATCCCGCGCGAGAAGCGCGTGGAGGTCGCCCTCACCTACATCTACGGGGTCGGGCTGAGCTCCAGCCAGAAGATCCTCAAGCAGACCAGCGTCAACCCGGACACGCGAGTCCGGGATCTCACCGAGGACCAGGTCAACCGGCTGCGGGAGGTCATCGACCGCACGTTCAAGGTCGAGGGCGACCTCCGACGCGAGGTGGCGCTCAACATCAAGCGCCTGATCGAGATCGGGTCGTACCGGGGCCTCCGGCACCGCCGCAACCTCCCGGTGCGCGGGCAGCGCACCAAGACCAACGCCCGCCAGCGCCGGGGGCCGAAGCGAACGGTCGGCGCCCGCAAGAAGAAGTGACGAGGAACCCCTAAGGCATGGCCGATCGGAAGCGCGCCGTCAAGCAGCGGCGCCGGGAGCGAAAGAACGTCCCGCAGGGGCACGTCCATATCCAGGCGAGCTTCAACAACACCATCGTGACGATCACGGACCTCACCGGGAACGTGATCTCCTGGGGTTCCGCAGGCATCGCCGGGTTCAAGGGCTCCCGGAAGAGCACGCCGTATGCCGCCGCGCTGGCCGCGGAGGGCGCCGCCAAGCGCGCCATGGAGCACGGCATGCGCCAGGTCGAGGTCTACGTGAAGGGCCCCGGCGCCGGCCGCGAGCAGGCCATCCGCTCGCTCCAGGCCGCCGGCCTGGAGGTCAGCGCGATCACCGACGTCACGCCCATCCCGCACAACGGTTGCCGGCCGCCCAAGCGGCGCCGGGTCTGAGCAGGAAGAGACCATGGCCCGCTACACCGACCCCGTTTGCCGGCTGTGCCGCCGGGAAGGGCTCAAGCTCTTCCTCAAGGGCAGCCGCTGCTACAGCAAGAAGTGCTCGTTCGAGCGGCGTCCCACGCCGCCGGGCCAGCACGGCGTCCGGCGCCGCAAGGTGGGGGACTACGGTCTCCAGCTGCGCGAGAAGCAGAAGGTCCGCCGCGTCTACGGCGTCCTCGAGAAGCAGTTCCGCAACTACTTCATCGAGGCGACCCGGCAGACCGGCGTCACCGGCGAGGCCCTGCTCCGCTCGCTGGAGCTCCGACTCGACAACGTGGCCTACCGGCTCGGCTTCGCGCCCTCGCGCGCGGCCGCTCGCCAGATCGTGGCCCACGGCCACTTCGCCGTGAACGGCGTCCCGACCAACATCCCGTCCTACCGCCTCAAGGTGGGCGACCGGATCGAGGTCCGCGCTTCCCACCAGGAGCGCGAGCTGTTCAAGACGGTGAAGGAGACCCTTCGCTCCCACCAGGCGCCTGACTGGCTGAGCCTGGATGCCGACAAGCTCGCCGGCTCCGTCATCGCCATGCCGCGCCGTGACCAGATGCCGCTCGACTTCAACGAGCAGCTCGTGGTCGAGTACTACTCGAGGTAGCCGCCCTCCATGATCGAACTCGAGACCCCGCTGATCGAGCCCGTCGCCGAAGCCGGCACGTACGCCAAGTACGAGGCCGGCCCGCTGCAGGCGGGCTACGGCGTCACGCTCGGGAACGCGCTCCGGCGCGTGCTCCTGTCCTCCCTCGAGGGCGCGGCCGTGACGTCCATCCAGATCCGCGACGTGTACCAGGAGTTCTCGACGATCCCGGGCGTCAAGGAAGACGTCACCCAGATCGTCCTGAACGTCAAGAAGCTCCGCCTCAAGAGCTTCGCGTCGCACCCCGTCCAGCTGCGCCTGATCAAGAGCGGCGCCGGTCCGGTCATCGCCGCCGACGTCGCCGAGTCGGCTGACGTCGAGATCGTCAACCCCGAGCTGGTGCTGATGACGATCGACTCCGACGACGTCACCATCGAGATGGACCTCACCGTCGAGCGAGGCGTCGGCTACCTGGCCGCCGAGCGCTCCGAGGCCCTCCCGATCGGCGTCATCGCGGTCGACGCGATCTTCACGCCCGTCCGGAAGGTCAACTACTGGGTCGAGAGCATGCGGGTCGGTCAGATGACCAACTTCGACAAGCTCACGATCGAGATCGAGACCGACGGCACCATCACCCCGGAGGAGGCCCTCAGCCGCTCCGCCGACACGCTGGTGCACCAGTTCCAGCCGTTCGTGACGATCGGCGTCCAGGCGGCGGTCCCGGATCGCGCCGCCCCCGGCGTCCCGCAGCTGCCCCCCAACATGCTCGACATGCCGATCGAGGAGCTGGACCTGCCGATGCGGGCCTACAACTCGCTCAAGCGCAACAACATCGTCAAGGTCGGGCAGCTCCTGCAGCTCAAGGACGACGATCTGCTCCGGATGCGCAACTTCGGCAAGAAGTCGCTCGACGAGATGAAGGAGCGCCTGCGCATGCGCGGGTTCATCCTCCCCGAGGAGGAGTCCGAGGTGGCCTTCGACGAGGCCGGCGAGGAGCCCCTGGTCGGTGACGAGCCGTTCGCCGGTGACGAGGAGGCCTGAGCCATGGCCCATCGAATCGACGGTCGCAAGCTCTCGCGCAAGCGCGGACCGCGCCTGGCGCTGTACAAGAACCTGACGGTCTCGGTCCTCCGCTACGAGCGGGTCCGGACCACGGAGGCCAAGGCCAAGGAGATCCGCGGCAGGGTGGAGCGCATGATCACGCTCGCCAAGCGCGGGGATCTCGCGGCCCGGCGCGCGGTCGTCTCGGAGTTCCCGAACGAGCCGCTCGTCGTCGCCAAGCTGTTCGACGTGATCGCCCCCAAGTACGCCGACCGCACCTCGGGCTACACCCGGCTGGTGCACATCGGCCAGCGGAAGGGCGACGCGGCGGAGATCTTCCAGATCGAGCTGGTCTGACCAGCCCGATCTGACCAGAGTCCGAGAGGACTCGACCGATGCGCTACCGCGCCCGGTGTGAATACGATGGAACGGACTTTGCCGGGTTTCAGCTCCAGCCGAACGCCCGGACGGTCCAGGGAGAGCTCGAGATCGCGCTTGCCCGCCTCACCCGAGGTGCGCGAGTGGTGGTCGAGGGGGCAGGACGCACGGATGCCGGGGTCCACGCCATCGGGCAGGTGATCGCATTCACCTACGAGGGCGCGGTGCCGGGACCCAGGCTCCAGCGGGCGGTCAACGCCCTGCTCCCGCCGGACGTCGCGATCCGCGACCTCCGACGGGTGCCCGACGGGTTCCACCCTCGCTACGCGGCGCGGTACCGGGAGTACCGCTACACCGTCTGGAACGGGCCGCGCAGCCCGCTTCGCGAGCGCCAGGCGCTCGGGGTGCGGGCCCCGCTCGACATCGCCGCCATGGCGAGCGCCGCGTCGGCCTACCTGGGCCGCCACGACTTCTCGGCCTTCGGCGGCACGGACCGGTCTCCGGTCCGGACCGTGTACATGGTCCGGGTCCGGGGGGAGGGTCACCTGGTGACGATCGACGTCCGGGCGGACTCCTTCCTGCGGGGACAGGTCCGGAGAATGGTGGCCGGCCTCCTGGAGGTCGGCACCGGCAAGATCGATGAAGCGGCACTCCGAGCGGCGCTCGCCGGACGGATGCCGGCCCTCAGTGGGGCAGCCGCTCCGGCGAAGGGGCTCTGCCTCCGGCGCGTCGTCCTCGGACGATCGCGGACGGACGACAAGGAAGACGAGGAATGAGCGCGAAGACCTATACGCCTCGAGAGAGCGAGATCGAGCGACGCTGGTACGTCGTCGACGCGACGGACGAGACGCTCGGCCGCCTCGCGACGCGGATTGCGCACGTCCTCGAGGGCAAGAACAAGCCGACCTACGCCGCCCACATGGACACCGGCGACCACATCATCGTCCTCAATGCCGCGAAGATCACCGTCACCCGCGACAAGCTGGAGTCCAAGGTCTACGCGCGCCACAGCGGCTACCCCGGCGGATTCAAGGAGGAGACCCTGGGTCACCTGCTCGCCCGCCGCCCCGAGGAGGTCATCCGCCGCACGGTGAAGGGGATGCTGCCGCACAACCGCCTCGGAACCCAGATGCTTCGGAAGCTGAAGGTCTACGCGGGGAACGACCATCCCCACCAGGCCCAGAAGCCCGAGCCGCTTGCCTGATCGAGGAGCCCTGATGTCGACACCCGCGTTCTATTGGGGCACCGGCCGCCGGAAGACGGCGGTTGCCCGCGTTCGCCTCATCCCCGGTGAGGGCCAGATGGTCGTCAACGGGCGGACCCCCGAGGAGCACTTCGGGGGGATCCTTGCCGAGGCCGAGCTGTTCCTGCCGTTCCGGGTGACCGGGACCGAGGGCCGCTACAACACGATGATCAAGGTGGAGGGTGGCGGCACCACCGGGCAGGCCGGCGCGATCCGCCACGGCATCGCCCGAGCGCTCCTCCAGTCCGACCCCGAGAGCTATCGCCTCCCGCTCCGCCAGGCCGGTCTCCTGACCCGCGACCCGCGGATGAAGGAGCGCAAGAAGTACGGCCTCAAGCGCGCCCGCAAGGCGCCGCAGTACACCAAGCGCTAGCTGCGCGAGCGGTGACGGTCCGGACGGTCCGATCGCCGCCCCCGCCCAGGGACCCCGATGCCATGAGCCAGAGCCTCCGCGGACGGGACCTCATCAGCGCCGCCGACCTGTCGGCGGACGAGATCGGCCGCCTGTTCGCGCGGGCGGTCGAGCTGAAGGCCGAGTACCGCCACGCGAGGGTGCACCCGAACCCGCCGCTCGAGCGGCGGACGCTGGCCATGCTGTTCCAGAAGCCGTCGCTCCGGACACGGGTGACGTTCGAAGCGGGCATGACCCAGCTCGGCGGGCACGCGATCTACCTGACCGAGGGCGTCGTGCTCGGCGGCCGCGAGTCGGTGGGCGACGTCGCTCGCAACCTCGAGGGCTTCGTCGACGCGATCATGGCCCGCACCGGCCCCCACGAGGTCGTTGTCGAGCTCGCGGCCCGGGCGTCGATCCCGGTGATCAACGGGCTGACCATCCGGGAGCACCCGTGCCAGGCGCTGGCCGACCTGTTCACCCTGCACGAGCGGTTCGGCGACCTGCGCGGACGCGTCCTCGCCTTCGTCGGCGACGGCAACAACGTCTATCACTCGCTGGCCCTGATGGGGGCCACGCTCGGCATGGAGGTTCGCCTCGCCCACCCCGTCGGCTACGGGCCCAACGAGCGGATCGTGGCTCGCGCCCGGGAGATCGCGGCGTCGTCGGGGGCCCGGCTGGCGTTCACCGAGGACCCCCGCGAGGCGGTGGAGGGCGCCGCCGTGGTGTACACGGACGCGTGGACGTCGATGGGCCAGGAGGCCGAGGCCGAGGAGCGGCGTGACGCGTTCGCGCGCTACCAGGTCAATGCCGACCTGATGGCCATCGCCGGCGGAGCCGTCGTCATGCACTGCCTGCCCGCCCACCGTGGCGAAGAGATCACCTCCGACGTGATGGACGGTCCCGCGAGCCTCATCTTCGAGCAGTCCGAGAACCGGCTGCACGCCCAGAAGGCGCTCCTCGTCGAGCTCCTTGTCGAGCCCGCCGGCGGCTGATGGCGGCAGCGGGAGGGAGGGACGCGGTGGCGGGCGAGACGCTCTACGAACGCTACAAGGAAGCGCTTCGACGCGGCCATGTCGCCTCCCTGCATGACCGGCTGGACGAGGCGCTCGACGCCTACGCGGATGCGTCCAGGATCGCGCCCGAGCGGCCGACCCCACTCACGAGCGCGGGCACCGCGCTCCTGCGGCGCCGGCGGCCAGCGGATGCGCTCCGCTACTACGAGGCAGCCCTGTCGGTCTCCCCCCGGGACGAGGCGGCGCTCCTCGGGCGCGCCCACGCGCTCGCCGCGCTCCAGCGACGGGGTGCCGCTGCCGATGGGTTCGACACCCTCGCCGACCAGCGGGCGTCCGGCGGACGCCTGGCGGACGCGGTCGATGCGGCACGACGCGGCCTCGAGCTCGCCGAGGGCCGCGAGCGGCGCCGGACGCTCGAGCGACTGATCGAGCGCCTGCGGGCTTCTGAGCCCGACGAACCCGGACGGCTGGCACTGGAACGCGCGCTGCGGGTGCTCGAGGGCCGGGCCCTCTCCGCGCCGGCACCCGCGGGCCTCCCCTCGACGACGCCCCCGGCCGACGAGCCGGAGCCGGCACCCGAGCCCCCGAGCGAGGAAGCGCCCGAGCCCCTGAGCGAGGAAGCGCCTGCCGTCCGGCACGTCCTCGAGCGTGATCTCCCTCCGGATGCCGACGCCGGCGAGCTCGGCCGGCTCGCGGATTCGGCGATCGACGCCGGTGACGGAGCCGAGGCCGTCGAGCGCCTGCTCGATGTCGCGGCGCTCCACCGATCGGCCGGCCGGATCGCCGCCGCCGTGGACGCCTGCTACCTGGCGCTGGCGTCGGACCCCGACCACGTGGGGCTCCACCTCGCGCTCGTGCAGCTATACGACGACAGCGGCTGGACCAGGTTGGCCGGCGAGAAGCTGGACCTCCTCGACCGCCTCGTCGCGCTCGATGCCGACCCTGCGCTGGCCGAGCAGGTGTCTGCCGCGAGGGCCGCGCGGGCCTGAACCCCGGGGCCCGATGGTAGGATTGGCGGAAGATGCTCCCGTTTGTCGAGTCGCTGGTCCGGCAGATCACGCTGGCGACCCTTCTTGACATCGCCATCACCGCGTTCTTCATCTACTGGCTGTTCAGCCTGATCCGGGGCACGCGCGCGGTGACCCTCGTGATCGGCGTCACGATCCTGTTCGGGGCCTATGCCCTGGCCCAGTGGCTGCAGCTGCGCATGTTCACCCAGCTGCTCCAGGCCGGTGCCGTGGTGGGCCTGTTCGCCATCGTCGTCGTGTTCCAGCCCGAGCTGAGGCGGGCCCTGGAGCGGATCGGGAGGTTCGGGACCATCGGGCGGATCTTCGCGCCGGCGGCCCAGCGGCGGACCGCGCATGTCGCCGCCGAGGTCTCCAAGGCGGCCGCGACCCTCTCCCGGGAGCGTCACGGGGCGCTCATCGTGATCGAGCGCGAGACGGGTCTCGAGGAGATCGCGGAGACCGGCATCATGATGCACGCCGACCTGTCGCACGAGCTGCTGGGCACGATCTTCATGCCCCGCACGGAGCTCCACGACGGGGCGGTGATCATCCGTGGTGATGCCGTCCTGGCGGCAGCCGCGCTGCTGCCCCTGACCGAGATGGACCTCTCGGCACGCTACGGCACCCGGCACCGGGCCGCCCTGGGGATCACGGAGGACACCGACGCGGTGGCGGTCGTCGTGTCCGAGGAGAGCGGCCAGATGAGCCTCGTGGAGCGGGCCCGCATCGTCCGGATCCCCAGCGAATCCCAGCTCGAGCGGGCGCTGATCGCCCGGCTCGAGACGCCCACCGTCTCGGGACGTCTTGGCCGTGTTGGAGCGGGAACGGCCCGGACCGGGCGGCTCCACCTCGCGCGCCGGCGTCAGCGAGGCGAGGCCTCCGCGCCGGCCACCGAGGGCTCGGCGCCGGCCACCCAGCCTGCAGCGCTCGATGACGACGAAGGCGCCGCCCCCGCCACGGTGCCCGGCCCGTGAACGCCCGCCGCGCCGCCCGGCGCGTGGCCGGGATCATCATCGACAACTGGCCGCTGAAGGTGGCCGCGACGGTCCTGGCCACCCTGCTCTACATCGGTCTGGTGGCCTCGCAGGACAGCGCGACGTACCCGGGCCCGCTCAAGGTGACACCGGTGAACCAGCCGGGCGGCACGGTCGTGGTCAACCAGCTGCGGGACGTGGACGAGATCCGCTACGTGGCGCCGGCCGAGCTCGGCCGCCTTGGCGCGGAGGACTTCCGGGCGACGGTCGACCTGTCGAGCCTCCAGCCCGACGGCAACCCGGTGAACGTCCGGGTCACCGTCACGGCCGTGGACCCCCGGGTCTCCATCGTCGACGCCACCCCGCGGTCGATCCCGGTGGTCCTCGACCAGCTGGTGCCCAAGACCGTGCCGGTGACCGTGGACATGTCCACCCCGCCTGATGGGCTCACGGTCGGTGACGTGACGCTCGACCCCGCCGAGGTGACCGTCACGGGTCCGTCGTCGATCGTCCGGCTGGTCGTCAGCGCCCGGGTGGCCGTCACGATCGACAGCAGTGGCGTCAACATCGATCGCGACATCCAGGCCAACCCGATCGACCTGGCGGGGGAGATCGTGACCGGCGTCGATCTCGACCCGGCCCTGGTCCACGTGACGATCCCGGTGTACGACAACCTCCAGAACCGGAGCGTCCCCGTCAACCCGATCGTCACCGGGACGCCGGCCGCGGGATTCCGGATTGCCGCGGTCGAGGTCGACCCGCTGATCGTGTCCGTGGAGGGTGACCAGGACGAGCTCGAGCTCCTGGCCGCCGCCGACACGGCCCCCGTGGTCGTCTCGGGGGCAACGCGCGACGTGACGGCAACGGTCCCGTACGCGCTGCCGACGGGCGTCTCCCCGATCGGAGCCCAGACGGCGACCGTGATCGTCCGGATCGAGTCGGTGACCGAGACCCGCACCTTCCTCGCGGGCATCCGCCTCGACGGCCGTTCGGCCGAGCTCACCTACGAGACCAGCGAGTCGCAGATCCTGCTGAGCGTGTTCGGGTCGACGGCCGTGCTCGACCGCCTGGGCACGATCCCGATCGTCATCTCGCTCAACGTCTCGGATCTCGAGCCGGGGAGCCACGAGGTCGCGGTCGTGCCGACGCTGACCTCGGCGGTGACGGTGGCGGCGATCTCGCCCGAGACCATCACGGTCACGGTGACGGCACGCCCGACGCCGGAGCCCGCGCCGACGCCGTCCCCGGATCCCGCCTCGACGCCGACGCCCTGACGTGCCGCCCAATCGCACCGAGGATCCTGCATGACCCGCCTGTTCGGCACCGACGGCATCCGTGGCGCTGCGAACGTGGACCTGCGTCCGACCCTGGCCTTCTCGCTGGGGCGGGCGACGGCGCACCAGGTCGGCGGCGCCGGGGCGTCGATCGTCGTCGGCCAGGACACCCGGCGGTCGGGCGACATGTTCGTCGCCGCGATCACCGCGGGTGCGGCGAGCATGGGCGCTGACGTCCACGCGGTGGGCGTGGTCCCCACCCCGGCCCTCGCGTTCCTCGCCGCGACCGGCGACTTCCGGGCCGGGATCATGGTCTCGGCCTCGCACAACCCGGCCGAGGACAACGGGCTCAAGGTGCTCGACCCGTCCGGCCTCAAGCTCGATGACGACCTCGAGGACGAGCTGGAGTCGCTGATCCTGCGCGCCGACGAGCTCCCGGGCGTGCCCCCGGCAGCGATCGGGAGAGGCGTGCAGGCGGAGGGGCTCCTCGAGCGGTACCTTGCCCACCGCCTCGGCCTCGCCTCGGCGGTTGCCGCCGATGGGCTCCACGTCGTGCTCGACACGGCCAACGGGGCCGCCTACCGGGTCGGGCCGGAGATCCTGCGGGCGACCGGCGCGCGGGTTACCGTGATCCACGATCAGCCCGATGGCGACAACATCAACCGGGCCTCCGGCGCCACGCACCCGGACGCCCTCATGGCGGCGGTGCGCGATCACGGGGCCGACGTGGGGTTCGCGCTCGACGGGGACGCGGACCGCTGCATCGCGGTCGACGGCACCGGGACCGTGGTGGACGGGGACCAGGTGCTCGGGATCCTCGCCCTGGAGCGCCTGGCACGAGGGGTTCTCGATCGCGACAGCCTCGTCGTCTCGGTGCTCTCGAACGGGGGCCTCGCCCAGGCTGTCGAGGCGGCCGGCGGCCGCATCGTGCGCACGCCGGTGGGTGACAAGCACATCCTCGCGGCGATGCTGGTGTCGGGAGCCGGGCTCGGCGGGGAGAAGAGCGGCCACGTGATCATCCGCGAGCACACCACCTCGGGCGACGGGCTCGTCACCGCGATCGAGCTGCTGCGGGTGATGCGTGGAGCCGGCACCGGGCTCGACGAGCTGGCGACCGCGATCCCGCTCCTGCCCCAGCAGCAGCGCGCGATCCGCGTCCGGCATCGCGACCAGTGGATGAACGACGACGTCCTGCGTGGGGCGATCGCGGCCGCCGAGGCGCGCCTCGCGCCGCATGGACGGATCCTCGTTCGTCCATCGGGGACCGAGCCCGTGCTGCGGGTGATGGTCGAGGGCCGCGAGGCGGCCCTCGTCTCGGAGCTCGCCGACGCCATCGCGGCGCTCGCGGACGAGCGTCTACACTAGCCGCCCGGTTCTCGGCGGCGCGTTCCTAATGGAGACCTCCTGACCACATGTGCGGAATCGTCGGCTACACCGGGCCTCGCGAGGCGGGTCCGATCCTGATGGAGGGCCTCCGGCGCCTGGAGTACCGGGGCTACGACTCCGCCGGGATCGCCCTCGTGGACGAGGCGGGTGACGTGTTCGTCGAGAAGCGGGCGGGCAAGCTCGCCAACCTGCAGACCGCCCTCGTCGACCGGACGCCCGCACGCGGCGCTGGGCCTGGCCCACACCCGGTGGGCGACCCACGGCCGCCCCAACGACCTCAATGCCCACCCGCACCAGGACTGCTCCGGGAACATCACCGTGATCCACAACGGGATCATCGAGAACTTCCGCGAGCTCCGTGACGGGCTGGAGGCCCGCGGCCACACGCTGGTGTCCGAGACCGACACCGAGGCGATCGCCCACCTCGTGGAAGAGGCGTACGAGGGCGACCTTGCGGCCGCCGTCCGGGTCGCCCTCCGGCAGACCGAGGGCGCCTATGCGCTGGTGGTGATGCACAAGCACGAGGTCAGCCGCCTCGTGGGTGCCCGCCAGAACGTGCCGCTGGTGGTGGGGCTCAATGGCGAGGAGAGCTTCATCGCGAGCGACGTGGCCGCGATCCTCGCCCACACGAACCGGGTCGTGTTCCTCGAGGAGGGCGACATCGCGGACGTGCGCCCGAGCGGGGTGGAGGTCACCGACCTCGACGGCCACCGCATCGAGCGACCCGAGACCATCATCGACTGGACGCCGGAGGCCGCCGAGAAGGGCGGCTACGACCATTTCATGCTCAAGGAGATCCACGAGCAGCCGACCGCGCTGCTCCAGTCCCTGGCGGGACGCGTGTCGCTCGCCGGCGACATCCATGCCCCGGAGGTGGACGGCCTCCAGGACGCGTTCCGGCGGGCGACCCGCGTGGAGCTGGTGGCCTGCGGGTCCGCGTCCTACGCCTCGCTGGTCGGCGCCGCCGCGATCCAGGAGTGGACGGGGCTGCCCGCCCGGGTGACCGTCGGCTCCGAGTTCCGGTACGCGCCGCCCCCGCTCGACGACCGCACGCTGGTCATCGCCGTGACCCAGTCGGGCGAGACGGCGGACACGATCGCGCCCACGCGCTGGGCCCGCGCGCAGGGGTGCCCGATCGTGGCCGTGACCAACACCGTGGGCTCGGCGATCACCCGCGAGGCGGATGCGGTGATGTTCCTCCAGGCGGGCCCCGAGATCGCGGTCGCGGCCTCCAAGACGTTCGTGACCCAGGTGACGACGCTCATCGTGCTGGCGGCGGCGATCGCCAGGGCGCGCGACGCGATGACCGCGGGGCAGGTGATGGACCTGGGGCACCAGCTGCGCCTGCTGCCGGAGGCAGCCGCCCGCACCCTGGAGCTCAACCCGGGCATCGAGGCCCTGGCGCGGCGCTACGTCAACTCGCGCGGCTTCATGTTCATCGGTCGCGGGTACTCGTTCCCGGCCGCGCTCGAGGGTGCGCTCAAGCTCAAGGAGATCAGCTACATGCACGCCGAGGGCTATGCCGCCGGCGAGCTCAAGCACGGCCCCATCTCGCTGCTCGATGCCGAGTGCCCGCTGGTCACGGTCGCGACCCGCAGCCGGATCTACGACAAGCTGATCAGCAACGTGATGGAGGGCCGTGCCCGCGACGCGCGCGTGATCGCCGTCGCGACCGAGGGCGACGCCGCCATCGACCGCTATGCCGACGACATCCTGTGGGTGGCCGACACCCACGAGGCCCTGTCGCCCGTCCTGGCCGTGATCCCGCTCCAGCTGTTCGCGTATCACACCGCCGTTGCCCGGGGCACCGACGTGGACCAGCCGCGCAACCTCGCCAAGTCCGTGACGGTGGAGTAGGGATGACCCGCGCCGAGGCGGCCGCCGACCCCGTCCTGCCGGCGGGCATCGTGCCGCCCGGGACGACCGAGCTCGGGATCGACATCGTCAAGGTGGAGCGGATCGCGACCGCGATCGAGCGATTCGGGATGCGGTTCGCAAACCGGGTCCTGACCGCGCGCGAGCAGCGCTACGTGCGCCAGCGTCCCGAGACGTTCGCCGGCCGATGGGCGGCCAAGGAGGCGGTGTCCAAGGTGCTCGGTCTCGGCGTCCGGGGCGTGGGCTGGCGCGACATCGAGGTGGAGCGGCTGCCGACCGGACAGCCGAACATCATCCTCCACGGCCGGGCCGCGCAGCGGGCCGGGCAGCTCGGGATGGGCCGGATCGCCGTGTCGATCAGCCACGAGGCGGAGTACGCCGTGGCCGTCGCGTTCGGCGTTCGGACCGCGGGTGGCAAGTACGTGTTCCCGCTCGACATCGATGCGCGGCTCGACGACCGGGAGCGGAAGCTGCTGGCGCGGATGGAGCGCCTGCGCGAGCTCCATGAGGCCGGGTCAGCGCTCGAGGCGGCGGCACCGGAGACGGAGGACGACAGCGGTGGCTGACCGGCGGCCGGTGGGGTTCGGGCGGCGGGCGGAGGATGCGTCCTCGGGCGGCGGCGTGATGCCCGATGGCGTGGCCAGGCTTGACGACGACGCCGTCGCGCGCCTGGTCCCCGTGCGGGACGCGCGGGGCCACAAGGGCACGTTCGGGAAGATCCTGGTGATCGCGGGATCCCTCGACTACGCCGGCGCCGCGCTGCTGGTCTGTCGCGCCGCCGGTCGCGCCGGGGCCGGGCTGGTCACGCTCGCCGTGCCCGAGTCGCTCCAGCCGCTGTTCGCGGCCAAGGTGGTGGAGGCCACCACGATGGCGCTGCCCGAGGACGATGTCGAGGAGGTCGACCCGGAGCCGGCCCTCGCCAAGGTGCTCGACCACGAGCACGACGCGCTGGTCATCGGACCCGGCCTGCGGCCGTCGCTGGCCACGGCAGACCTGCTGCGGCTCCTGCTCACCAGTCCCGAGGAGGCGGGCGGGCCTCCCGTGGTGCTCGACGCGGAGGCGCTCCGGACCCTCGCCTCGGCCGACGAGTGGTGGACCGGGGTCAGGCGCCCATGTGTCCTGACACCGCACGCCGGCGAGTTCGCGCGACTGCGGACCGGCAGCGGTCACGACGCCGCCGAGGATGGTGACCTCGCCGGCGACGACGCGGCGCGGGTCCGGGCGGCTGCCGCCGCAGCCGCGGAGTGGAGCCAGGTGGTCGTGCTCAAGGGTGCGAACACGATTGTTGCCGCCCCGGACGGGAGCACCTCGTATGCCCCGTTCGAGAACCCGGCCATGGCATCCGGCGGGACCGGCGACGTCCTGGCGGGCACGATCGGCGCCCTGCTGGCCCAGGGTCTCCCGGCCTACGATGCGGCTCGACTCGGCGTCTACCTGCACGCCCAGGCGGGGGAGCTCGTGCGCGAGCGGATCGGCGATGCCGGCCTGCTCGCCTCCGACCTCCCGGAGGCCATCCCGATGGTGCGCAAGCGCCTTGCCGCACGGGCGGAGCGGCTCCGCGCCGGTCGGACGCTGGGCTTCGGGATCCGCGACGGATCCGGGACGCCACCCGCGGATGCGGGGGCGGACGGAGCGGCGCGCTGAGCGGTCCCGGAGCGTCCCGCACGGATCCCATCGAGACGCGCCTGGCCGCCGCCGGGCTGCCGCCGCTCGGCCGCCTCGCGTGGCTGGAGCTGGACCTCGACGCGCTGCGCGGCAACCTGGCGGTCCTGCGCGAGGTCGCGGGCCCCGGCGTCCGCGTGGAGCCCGTGGTCAAGGCCGATGCCTACGGCCACGGGGCCATCCCGATCTCGCTCGCCCTCCAGGCCGCGGGTGCCGACGGGCTGTCCGTGGCCACGCTCGACGAGGCGCTCGAGCTGCGCGAGGCGGGGATCACGCTCCCGCTGCTCGTCCTGTACCCCGTGCCGCCGGAGACCGTGGCTGCCGCCGCAGGGGCGTCGATCACGGTGAGCATCGGACCGGGTGAGCCGAGCCTGTCGATGCTTCGGGCCGCGTCCGGCCTCCCCGCCCCGCTCGAGGTGCACCTCGAGATCGACACCGGGCTCGGTCGGGGCGGCGTGTTCCCGGGCGATACCCAGGCGGCCCTGGCCGCGATCGCCGCGGTGGACGGGGTCCAGCTGGGGGGCATCTGGACCCACCTGGCGGCCGCCGACGATTCCGGAAAGGCGCTCGGCCAGGACGCCCGGTTCGCGGATGTCCTGCGGCTCGTGGACGCGGTCGCCTGGGAGTCCGGTTCCGGAGCCGTCCGCCGCCATCTCGCGGGGAGCGGTGGCGTCTTCGGAGGCGATGTGGCCCGCTGGGACGCCGTGCGGACCGGGATCTCGATCTACGGCCTGGTTCCCGACGCTCTCGATCCCCCCGCCTCGACCCGTGGACCTGCCGCACGCCTGCGCCCGGTGATGGCCCTCAAGGCCAGGCCGGTTCGCGTGGTCGAGCTGCCGGCCGGCCACGGTGTGGGCTACGGACCGACCTACGTGACGGCGCGGCCCACGCGGATCGCGACCCTCCCGCTCGGCTACGGCGACGGCTGGCGTCGCGACCTGTCCGACCGGGCCGAGGCGCTGGTCCGGGGGGTGCGTGTCCCGCTCGTCGGTCGCGTGTCGATGGACGCGGTGATGGCCGACGTGACGGACGTTCCGGGGCCGCCCGTGTCCGTCGGCGACGAGTTCGTGCTGCTCGGGGAGCAGGGCACGGAGCGGATCACGGCCTTGGCGCTCGCCGCAACCTGTGGAACGATCAGCTACGAGGTGGTCACCGCGATGTCCCGCCGGCTGGCCCGGGTGTACCATGCCGCCGGTCGTGTCGTGGGGGCGCGCACGCTCGCGGGTGGGAGATCCTGATGACGCGCATCGAGCTCTGGAATGGCGACATCTGCAACCTCGAGGTCGATGCCATCGTGGCTCCTGCAGCCACGTCGCTGTGGATGTCCGCCGGCGTCGCCGGTGAGCTGAAGCGGGCCGGTGGTGACGCGATCGAGTTCGCCGCGCTCCGCCAGGCGCCCGCCCAGCTGGGCGACGCGATCGTCACCCACGCGGGCAGCCTCGCCGCCAAGGTGGTCATCCACGCCGTCTCGCTCGGGCGCGACCGTCGGACGACCGCGCCTGCCATCGACCGTGCCGCCCGCAGCGCGATGGCCCGCGTCCGCGAGCTGGGGCTCTCGAGCATCGCCTTCCCGGCGCTCGGCACCGGGATCGGGGGGTTCCCGCTCGACGAGGCGGCGCGGATCGCCGTTTCCGCCGTGCGTGACGAGCTGCCCCGGACCCCGAGCGTGGAGCACGTCGTGTTCGCCCTGCGCGGCACCGCGGCCTACGAGGCGTTCGCCGCGGCGCTGTCCGCGGACGAGCCGGCACCGTCCCGACCCCTGGTCGAGCCCGCGACATGGCGGCCGGTCGGCCCCGGTCGGACGGCCGGTGTCGCCGGCGAGGTCGGCGGGCGCCCGGACGATCAGGGAGCCACCCGGTGAGCTTCTCGATGGAGCCGGTCGACCCTCGCCGCGAGGCCCTCGTCGAGGCCGTCGCGAGGGAGATCCGCTTGCGCGGCCTGACCGGGCCCGCGGTCCACTTCCTCGAGGCGAGCCGCCCGTACCGGCCGCTGGGTGCGCCGGCGATGCTGTTCTTCGACCCGGTCCTGGGCGAGCTGTTCGGCGGTGAGTCGCCGTCGGCGACCGAGCTCCTGGCCGATGAGGTCGGCATCGAGGCGTTGATCGACCGCCTCGAGGAGCTCGACGAGAGCGATCGCTGGGACGCATAGCGCCGGGCCGCTGGTAGCATCGACCCGGTGAGCACCGAGCGCCGGGCCTTCGTCACCGTCGACCGCGGGACCGCGACCAACGCCGTCGCGCTCGTGGCCAGGGTGGCCGGCACCTGGCGCCTCCTGGGCTCGACCTCCGCCGCGACATCGGTGGCCGTCGACGCGCTGGTCGAGCGAATGCGGCGTCGCCTGGCCGAGGTGGAGCCGGAGCTGGCCGGTGAGCTCGACCTCGCTCGACCAGGTGCCGGTGCCGATCTCCCGCGCGTGGCCTGCTCCACGTCCCGCCCCCCCGAGATCGCCGTCCTGGCGGCCACCCGGCGGATCGCCGAGCCGCTGGCCGCCACCGCCGCGACCGCCGGCTGGCGGGTGAGGACCCTCGTGCTCGATGGAGCCGAGATCCTGCCCGTGGTCACGGCCCTCGCGGACCCGCGGGTCACGACCGTGGTCGCGGCCACCTCCGATCCACCCGGCGCCGACGAGCGGACGCTGATCCCGGACCTGGCCGCCGTCATCGCGGCGGCCGCCGACCGGCGCCCGGACCTGCTGACGGTGCTGGCCGGCGGCCTGGCCGCGCCCGGCAACCGGCTGGAGGCGCTGCTCGGAGACCGTGCCTCCTCGATGGTGCTGGGCCCATCCCCGCTCGCGGACGGCGGCGTCCCGCTGCATGCGCTGCTCGACAGCCTGCGCGGCGGCGCCGATGACGGACGGCGGGCGCTGGCCGCCGCGACCGGGACGCTCGCCGAGGTCCTGCGGCGCCGGGTGGAGCTCGTCGAGATCGGGCATGCAGGCGCCACGCGAGCGGTTGCATCCTGGCGGGCCGATGCGGTCTCGCGCGCCCGCTGGGCATCGGTTCCGGCGGCCGCGCTCCTGCCCCCGTCGTTCACGGACGCGCACCTCGATGCCGTCGCCGGCTGGCTCACGACGCCTGTCGACAGGCTCAGGGTCCGCGACCGGCTCCGGGAGCTCGCGCTCGTGCCGTGGGGGGATGCGACCGGCGATGGCGCGCTCCTCCGCCTGGCGGCGGCCCGGGCCGCGCTGGCCAGGCTGGTCGCCGCGACGCCGTCGCTCGATGCCGGGCCGGGACCCGACGTCCTCGTGGCGGCCGGCGGTGCCTGGGCAGTGGCCCCGGCGCCGGCCGTGGCGCTCGCGCTCGCCGACGTCGATCCGCCGGCCCGGCGTCCGCGCCCAGGGCTGGGACCACGCGCGGCTCCTCGCGCCGTTGGGGACCATCGAGGACGAGGACGAGCGACGAGCGGTCATGGCCGATCTGCGGGACGAGCTGCTCGTCCCGCTGGGCAGCGTGGTGATGCCGGCCGGGCTTCGCGCGGGCAAGGTGGCCGGCAGCCTGTCGGTCGCGCGCCCGGAGGGGCCGGTGGACCTCGAGCTCGCGCCGGGCGGGATCGAGCGCGTGGACCTGTCGCCCGGCGAGCGGGCGGTCGTCGAGCTCCGGTTCCGGGACACGGTCGACCTCGGCGTCCGGGCCAGGCACGTGGCGGTCGAGGTTGCGGGTGGGCTGGGCGGGCTGCTCGTCGACCTGCGGGACATCCCCCTGCGGCTTCCCGATCGACCAGAGCCCCGCCGCGCGCGGCTCGCGACCTGGCAGTCGGCGGCCTGGACGGGGATCGAGGCATGACCTGGCCCGACTGGCTGGACGAGATCCCGTCCCGGACGCTCCTCGTGCATGGCCTCGAGTCCAGGTTCGCGATGCTGCCGGGCGACCGGCCCCTCGTCGATCCCGGCGCCGTCGTCGCGGCAGGCGACCCGCTGCTCGAGCGCCTTCGCGACCGGCGGATCGAGGAGGTCGATGTCCGGACCGAGGACCGGGGACGTGCGGCCGGCGGTCGGCACCCGCTGGCCCGACAGCCCGGGGCGAGGTCGCGATCATGATGGCGAGCTGCTGGCACGGCTGCCCGGACGCCGGGAGCGATGGCGGCTGGTGACCGGCCAGCATCGGGACGTGGTCGAATCGCCGATGCCGGGCGAGATCACGGCGGTCCAGCCCGCAGCCGAGATCCGTGTCAGGGCCGCCGGCCCGGCGCTGCGCGGCGTGTTCGCCGCCGGCTCGGCCACGCGTGGGCGCCTCGAGATCGCCACCGACCCGTCCGGTGAGCTGCGCGCGGGTGGCATCGACGTGGGCAGTGCCGGCTCGATCCTCGTGGTCGGCGCCCGCATCGACGCGGAGGCCCTGACCCGGGCCCGGGCGATGGGCGCCCGGGGGATCGTCGTGGCCACGCTGCCGGGCAAGGAGCTCCGGGACTTCGAGGCCTCGGAGCGGCGCCAGCGAGCCTCGCTCCACGCCCTGGCTCCGTTCGGGGTCCTCGTGCTGGACGGGGCGGTCCGCCGGCCGATCGCCGGCCCCGTCGCGGCCATCCTCGAGCGGATGGCCGGCTCCGAGGTCGCCCTGCTGGTCGATCCGCCCGCCCTCGTGTTCGATGCCGACCCGGGCGACCTGCCCGTCCCGGGGCCGGACTGGGTCCGCATCCGGAGTGGGGCCAATGCGGGTCTGGAGGGACGCGTCGTCGCGATGCTCGGCGCTCGGCGGTTTGCGGCCGGCGTGGTCACCGAGGCTGCCCGGGTCGCGATCGAGGGGCAGCCGGCGGTGGATGTCCCGGTCGGGGATCTCGAGCGCCTCGTCTGATCGATTTGCGCCGCCCGGTGGGAGTCCGCCCGGTCGGCGGGGCATGCGTGCTTGGGCTACCCTCGGATGCGATGTCCGAACTCCTCGCGGCGGAGCGCGTCGTCACGACGTTCGACCCCGCCCAGACCCGATCGCTCGCTGCCCGCCTGGCCGTCGTCGCCCGGCCGGGTGACCTGCTGTGCCTGGTGGGTGACCTCGGCGCGGGCAAGACGCAGTTCGCCAAGGGCTTCGCGGTGGGTCTCGGGATCGACGGCATCGTCAGCTCGCCCACGTTCGTCCTGATGACCGAGTACGCGGGCCGGCTGCCGATGTTCCACCTCGACCTGTACCGGATCGAGGATGCCGCCGATGCCGTCGCGGGCGGGCTGCTCGACGAGCGGCAGCTCGCGGGCGTGGTGCTCGTGGAATGGGCCGAGCGACTCGGGAGGGCGCTCCCGGTGAGCCGGCTCGACGTGATGATCGACGGCACCGGGGATGAGCCGCGACGGATCGCGATCCGCTCCGCGGACCCGGAGTACGCCCGCTACCTGGAGGCCGCGGCATGACGGCCGGCGGCGCGATCCTGGTCATCGACACCGCCACGACGCAGGCGGTGATCGCGCTCGGCCGGCCCGACGGGACCCTGGTGGAGGCGCGGACCTGGACGGCCGGCTACCGCCACGGCGAGGAGCTGCTGGCGCAGATCGAGACGCTCCTGCGCGATCGCGGCCTGCTGCCGTCGGCCCTGGGCGGGCTGGTCGTGGGCACCGGGCCCGGCGCCTTCACGGGGCTGCGCGTCGGCCTCGCGACCGCGAAGGGCCTTGCGCATGCGCTCTCGCTCCCGATCGCGGGCGTGGCCACGGCGACCGCGCTCCTGGCGAGCGCCGGGGACACACCCGAGGCGCCCAGCGTGCTCCTCCAGCCCGCCGGCCCCTCCGACCGCGTCCTCTCGCGCACAGGGGAGACGCCGGTGATCCTGCCCGGCGGCACGGATCCCGACCTGCGCCCGGGCGAGCGCCTGGTCGCCGTGGACCTCGCCGGACGGGCCCCGGACGACGCGCTAGCCCGTGGGGACGCCGCCCGAGCCGGCCTGGCTGCCACTCTTCTCGCCGTGGGCGCGGCCCGCCTGGCGGCCGGCGATGCCGACGACCTGGCCCGACTGGTCCCCGAGTACGTCACGCTCCCGCGGGGCGTCCGCGAGGCTCCCGCAGACGACGGCGTGGAGCTGACCGGGGGCGCCCGGTGAGCATCCAGATCCCGGTCCTCCGATTGCGCCCGATGACGGTGGCCGACCTGCCGGCAGTCCAGCTCATCGAGCGTGCGTCGTTCACCACTCCCTGGCCCGCCCACGCCTATCGCCAGGAGCTGGAGGCCAACCGCCTCGCGATGTACCTCGTGGCGACGATCGACGACGAGATCGTGGCCTACGGCGGGATCTGGCTGATGGTGGACGAGGCGCACGTGACCACCTTCGCGGTCCACCCGCGGTACCGACGCCGCCGGATCGGGGAGCGCCTGCTCCTCTCGCTGATGGACCTCGCCCTCGACCGCCACGCCCGCGAGGCCACCCTTGAGGTCCGGCTGTCCAATCTCGCGGCGCGACGCCTGTACGAGAAGTACGGGTTCCGGCCCGTCGGCATCCGGCCGCGTTACTACAGCGACAACGGGGAGGATGCCCTGATCATGACGACCGAGCCGCTCGCCGAGGAGCGGATGCGGTCGCGGATCGCGGCCCTTCGCGCGGAGCTGGACGCAGCGCCGGCACCGGACCCCGTGCCCGACACCGTCGATGCCCCGGCCGACGGGGCGGGGCCCTGGGCATGAGCGGCCCGCTGCTGCTCGCGATCGAGAGCTCGTGCGACGAGACCGGGATCGCGCTCGTCGAGGACGGACGGCGGATCCATGCCAACGTCGTCGCGAGCCAGGTCGCGCTCCATGCGCCCACGGGCGGCATCGTGCCCGAGGTGGCGGCCCGGGCCCACCTGCGCTGGATCGTGCCCGTGCTCGACGAATCGCTCGCGACCGCGGGCGTGACCATGGCCGACGTGGACGCGGTCGCCGTCACCTATGGTCCGGGGCTGGCCGGGTCGCTGCTCGTCGGCATCAACTTCGCCAAGACGCTCGCCTGGGCGCACGCCAAGCCGCTGGTCCCGGTCAACCACCTCGAGGGCCACGTCTACGCCGGCTGGCTGCTGGACCCGGGCGAGGCCGAGCGCGAGACGCCACCGTTCCCGCTCGTCGCCCTGGTCGTGTCCGGCGGCCACACGTTCCTCGTGGAGATGGCCGACCACCTGACCTATCGCCTCCTGGGCACGACCGTGGACGATGCGGCCGGCGAGGCGTTCGACAAGGTCGGCCGGCTGCTCGGCCTGGGCTATCCCGGGGGCCCGGAGATCTCGCGGGCCGCCGAGCGGGCCACCGCCCGTGATCGCGTCTTTCCGCGGGCCTGGCTCGGCGATTCGTACGACCTCTCGTTCTCGGGACTCAAGACCGCGGCTCGCCGGACGATCGGCCAGGCCCGTGCCGAGGCGGGCCTGCCGGCCGACGAGCGCGAGGGGGGCGTGCTGCCGGGCGAGGTGATCGCGGAGCTCGCCTGGGGCTTCCAGGACTCGGTGGTGGACGTGCTCGCGACGAAGACGATCCGGGCCGCCGAGGAGGTGGGTGCCCGGGGGATCGTGCTGGGCGGTGGCGTCGCGGCCAACGCCGCGCTGCGGGCCAGGATCGCGGGGGAGGCGGCGGCCCGCAACATCGCGATGGTCATCCCGCGGCCCGGCCTGTGTACCGACAACGGCGCGATGATCGGGGCGGCGGGCGCCCGGCGCCTGGCCGCCGGCGTCCGCGCCGGCCTGGACCTCGATGCGCGACCCTCGCTGCCGCTCGCCCGATGAGCGGTCCCGGGCGCGCCGCCGATCTGCGCCTCGATCCCCGGTTCGTCCAGCGGCGGCTCCGCGAGGCCGGCCTGCGCCCACGCCACAACCTGTCCCAGAACTTCCTCGCCGACGTGGACGTGCTCGAGGGCATTCTCCGCGAGGCGGACCCTGGCCCCGAGCGCGGCCTGCTGGAGATCGGCCCCGGGCTCGGGTTCCTGACCGGCGGCCTGCTGGCCGCAGGCGCGCAGGTCACGGCCGTGGAGCTGGACCGCGGGCTGGTGGCCGTGCTGCGCGAGACCTTCCCGGACGAGCTGGAATCGGGCGCCCTGCGGATCGTGGAGGGCGACGCCCTCGACCAGGACCTGGTCAACCTCGTGCCGGCGCCGTACGAGGTCGTGGCGAACATCCCGTACCACATCACCAGCCCCATCCTGCACCGGCTGCTGGGCCAGGCCCCCCGCCCGGAGCGGCTGGTGCTGATGGTCCAGCGGGAGGTGGCCGAGCGGATCGCGGCGCCGCCCGGCCAGATGAGCTACCTCTCGGTGTTCTGCCAGTACCACGCCAAGGCGCGGGTCGCGTTCCTGGTGCCACGGGAGGCCTTCGAGCCCGCGCCCAAGGTGGAGTCCGCGATTCTCGTGCTGGAGCCGTTCGATGCCGACGACCGCCTCGGCTCCGAGGCCGAGGACGGCCTGTGGCGCGTCGTCCAGGCGGGGTTCCGCGAGCGGCGCAAGATGCTCCACAACGTGCTCACCCGCCAGCTGCCGATCCCGCCCGACCGTGTCGACGCGGCCCTCGAGGCCACCGGCATCGACCGCAACCGGCGACCGCAGACCCTCGCGGTGGGGGAGTGGCTGGCCCTCGTCGAGGCGCTCGGCGAGATCCCGGAGGCTCGCTGAGCGGCGCCCGATGACGGACCCGGTCGATCCCGCCCGCCGCCTCGAGCCCGTCGTCCGGCTCGCCCCGGCCAAGGTCAACCTGACGCTCGCGGTGCTCGGGACCCGTCCTGACGGGTTCCACGACCTCCACAGCGTGATGGTCCCGCTCGACGTCGCGGACCGATTGTCCGTGGCCGTGCTGCCCCCGGGCCGCGAGGACAGCCTCCACGTGGCGGGCTACGACCCTGGCGTGGATCCGGCCGACAACCTGGTCCTGCGCGCGATCCGCGCCGCCCGCCAGGCCGCGCGGCCGGAGTGGGGCAGGGCTGAGCCGCCCCCGCCCCTCGCCGCCCGCCTGGAGAAGCGGATCCCGATCGCCGCGGGCCTCGCCGGCGGCTCGTCCGATGCGGCTGCGGCCGACCGATGCCGCGCTCGAGGCGTGGGGGGTCACGCTGGAGCCCGGGGCCCGTCGGGCGCTGGCGGCCGAGCTGGGCTCGGACGTGCCGTTCTTCCTCGCCGGTGGACCGGCGCTCGTCGAGGGACGGGGAGAGCGGATCTCCCCGCTGCCCTGGCTGCGGGACGCCGACCCGGCCCACGACCGCCCCGGCCTGCTGCTCGTCACGCCGTCCTGCGGCATCTCCACGCCGGCCGCGTTCCGTGCCTGGGACGAGGGTGCCCGGGTCGGCGGCGGCGCCGCGCGACTGGCGTCGCAGCACCTCGCCGACGAGCTCCGCCGGGGTCACCTGCGGGTCGCGGACCTGCTCGCCCGGGCCTCGGTGCTCGCGGCCGCCAACGACCTGGCGCCCGCGGCGATGGTCGTGGAGCCCGGCCTGGTGACGTTCAAGCGGGCACTGCTGCGGCTCCTCGGACGCCCCGTGGGCCTCAGCGGCTCCGGGCCCACCCACTGGGCGCTCTATCCTTCGCATGCGGAGGCGGAGGCGGCTGCCGGCGCCGTCCGCGCGGCGATCGCCGCCGGTGACCTGCCGGCGCCGGGGCCGCACGAGCCCTTCGTCGCCGCCACCCGGATCCTCGCGCCGCCACCCAACGCAGACCCCGCCACCCAGCCCGCCGCCGACCCCGCCACCGAGCCCAACCCAGGGAGGGAGCCATGACCCGCCTCACCGTCTCGACCGCCGGCGCCCCGGCCGCCATCGGCCCGTACAGCCAGGCCATCGCCATCGACGGGCTGCTGTTCTGCAGTGGCCAGCTGGGCCTCGACCCCGCGAGCGGTGACCTCGTGGACGGTGTGGAGGCGCAGGCCGAGCGCTCGCTCCGCAACCTGTCCGCCGTGCTCGACGCCGCCGGCCTCGGCTGGGCCGACGTGGTCAAGACGACCGTCTTCCTTGCCGACATCGCCGACTTCGCCGCCGTCAACGCCGTCTACGCGCGGTTCATGCCGGACCCGCCGCCCGCCCGGTCCACCGTCCAGGTCGCCGCGCTGCCCAAGGGCGGCCTGGTGGAGATCGAGGCGATCGCCCGCCGCCAGCGCTGAGCCCGGCAGGACGGCTCGCTGGGCGCTAACGTTCGTCGCGCCGACCTCCGCGACGGACGTCAGCCGGACGCCGTCGCCCCGTCAGCGCCGCCGGTTGCGGCCCTTCGGGGGTGGCGTCTGCTGCCTGGCGCTGAGCGTGCGGATGAGGAACAGCGAGCTGCCGCCCAGCACGATCACCACGAGCCCGGTGCCCAGGAACCCGGCGAGGCCGTCATCGCCGGCCCCTCCCGATGCGGGCCCGGTCGAGGGAGACGCCGAGGCTGGGGCCGCCGAGGCTGGGGCCTCCGAGGCTGGGGCCGAGGCGGACGCCGACGCATTCTCGGCGAGCGCCGAGGGCGCCACGGCGAGCGACACCACGGCCAGGACCACCAGGCTCGCGAGGGCGAACGGGACCGCCAGGGCGATCAGTCCGGTCGCGCGCCGCGAGCCGGTCCAGGCCGGCTCGAGAAGGCGTCTGCGCAGGGTGGGCATGTGCCCGAGTGTAGCGTCGCCCGGCCCGATGAGGCTGGGCGGGCCGGACCGGATGTCGGACCCGAGTTGACACTCCCGCGTACCCACCCCAGAATCGGGCAGCCTCACATGACGACACCACCTACCCTCCCGGGCGACGCCGCCGCACCACCTGCGGCCGAACGAACGCGATCCGCGCGGCGCGCCGATCTCGTGACACCCTCAAGTCCCGGCGTGCCCGTGCGCCGCACGGTCGCGGTCGTGCTCGCGGCCGGCCTCGGCACGCGGATGAAGTCCGCGACCCCCAAGGTCCTCCACCCGCTGTGCGGCCGCCCGATGATCGACTACGTGCTCGACGCGGCCATCGCTGCGACGGGCGCCCGACCCCTGGTCGTCTACTCGCCGGCCACCGAGTCCGTCCGGGACGCGGTCGCGGGCCGTGCGGACACCGCCCTCCAGGACGAGCCGCGCGGGACCGGTGATGCCCTGCGGGCGGCCCTCGACGCGCTCGACGCGAAGGTCGAGGACGTGCTGGTGCTGTCGGGCGACGTGCCCATGGTCGGCGCGGAACTGCTCGCCGCGCTGCTCGAGGCGCGGGACATGGATGCCGCCGCGCTGTCCCTGGTGAGCGTGGACGCGATCGATCCGGCCGGCCTCGGTCGCGTGGTGCGCAACGAGGGCGGCACGGTGGAGCAGGTGGTCGAGGAGAAGGACGCCACCGAGGACGAGCGCGGCATCACCGAGATCAACGCCGGCCTGTACGCCTTCGAGGCGGCCTGGCTGCGGCGGCGGATCGGCGACCTTCGGCCGTCGCCCGTGACCGGGGAGCTCTACCTCACGGATCTCGTGCGCTTCGCCCGCGAGGACGGGCGCCTCGTGGCGGCGGTCGAGGTGGACGATGACGGGCGCCTGACGGGCATCAACGACCGCGCCCAGCTGGCCCGGGCGGAATGGGACATGCGGGTCGAGGTGAACGACCGCTGGATGCGGGCCGGCGTCACGATGGCCGACCCGTCCACGGTGTACCTCGATCACGGCGTGGAGCTGGCCGAGGACGTGGTCCTGGAGCCCAACGTCGCCCTCAAGGGGGCGACGACGATCGGCGAGCGGACCCGGATCGCATCCGGCTCCCAGATCATCGACAGCGTCATCGGGCCGGACTGCGTGATCTGGGCCAGCGTGATCGAGCGCTCCACGGTCGAGGACCACGTCACCATCGGGCCGTTCAGCCACCTCCGGCCCGGCGCCCACGTCGGCCGCCGCAGCGAGATCGGCAACTACGCCGAGATCAAGAACAGCCACCTCGGTGAGCACGTGCGCCAGCACCACAGCTCGTACCTGGGCGACGCGGACGTGGGCGCGGACACCAACGTGGGCGCGGGCACCATCACGGCCAACTACGACGGCGTCCACAAGTACCGGACGACCATCGGCGAGGGTGTCTTCCTCGGCGTGGACACGATGCTCCGGGCGCCGGTCACGCTCGGCGACGGCGCGAAGACCGGCGCCGGTGCGGTGGTCACCCGCGACGTGCCGCCCGGCAAGCTTGCCGTCGGCATGCCTGCCCGCATGCGCGACCCCCGGCCGATCCCGCCGCGCGCCGCGGATGCCGAGCCACGGATCGGGGAGCCCGAGCCGCCGCTCCCGTCGGAACCCGCACCGGGAGTCCCCAAGTCCTGATGGGCGACATCCTCGTCGAGCTCGCGATCATCGTCCTGCTCGTGCTGCTCAACGGCATCTTCGTGGCCGCGGAGATCGCCCTCGTCTCGCTCCGGCCCAGCCGGGTGGAGCAGCTCATGGACGAAGGCCGGCGCGGGGCCGCGCGCGTCCGGCGCCTCGTCAGCGACCCTGGCCGGTTCCTCGCGGTGATCCAGCTCGCGATCACCTTCATCGGCTTCCTGGCCTCGGCGTTCGCCGGCGTGAGCCTGGCCAGCCGGCTGGGCCAGCTGTTCACCTCCCTGGGCCTGGCCTCCGACGCCTCGGTCGTGGTCAGCCTGCTGCTGGTCACCAGCCTCCTCTCGCTGTTCACGATCGTGTTCGGCGAGCTGGTCCCCAAGACGCTCGCCCTTGCCCACCCCGAGGCCTACTCGCTGGCACTCGCGGGGCCGGTGGACATCCTGGGGCGCGTGTTCCATCCGCTGGTGGCGTTCCTGACCCGCGCCACCCGCACGATCGCACACCTGCTGGGCGCCGAGGTCAGCACGAAGGCCCAGATCACCGCCGAGGAGCTGCGCCTGATCGTGGAGCGCGGCGGGGAGCAGGGGATCCTGGAGGCCGAGGAGGAGCAGATGATCAACGCGGTCATCGAGCTCGGCGACCGGCGCCTGCACGAGGTCATGGTTCCCCGGATCGCCATGGTGGCCCTGCGCTCGACGGCGACCTTCGACGAGGTGATCGACACCATCGTCGGGGAGGGCCATTCGCGGGTCCCGATCTACGAGACCTCGGTGGACGAGGTCGTGGGCATCCTCTACGCGAAGGACCTGCTGCCGTTCCTCAAGTCGACCGGCGAGCGTCCGGAGCTGCGGACCCTGCTCCGGACGCCGGTCTTCGTGCCGGAGTCGATGACGATCGACGACCTGCTCCACGAGTTCCAGCGCCGCAAGGTCCACATCGCGATCGTGCTCGACGAGTACGGCGGCACCGCGGGCCTGGTCACGATCGAGGACCTGCTCGAGGAGATCGTGGGCGAGATCCAGGACGAGTACGACGTCGAGGAGCCGCTCGTCGAGCGCCTCGACGACGACCGGGTCCGGGTGGACGGGCGGGCGTCCGTGGAGGACCTGCTCGAGATCTGGGACATCAAGGGCCCGCTCGAGGACGAGGACGAGTACGACACCGTGGGCGGGCTGGTCTACCACCGCGTCGGCGGGATCCCCTCACCGGGCGACGAGGTGAAGGTGGACGGGCTGCGCCTCACCGTCGAGACGACCGACGGGCGGCGGGTGGGCAAGGTCCTCGTCGTCCGGTTCCGGCACACGGAGGACGATTCGGCGCCCGGCGACGACGGGTAGCGGTCCCTTCGTGGGTCCCGGTCAGGCGCTGATCACCGAGACGATGATGCCGCGCAGCTTCTCGCGCGCGGCGGCCTCCACGGTCGTGAGGGCGTCCAGCTCCGCGAGGCAGGCATCCCGGTGGCGCTGCGCCTCCGAGCGGGTGAACTCCGCCGCCCCGGTGCGCTCGAGGATCGCGACGGTCTCGGCGATCTCCGCCGGGCTCAGATCGGCCTTCACGTTGAGCGCCGCAAGCCGCTCGAGGTCCGCAGGCCCGGCATGCTCGAACGCGTACAGGACCGGCAGGGTCTTCTTGTGGCGCGCGACGTCCGTCGGCACCTTGCCCGTCTGCTGCTCCACGCCCCAGATGCCGAGCAGGTCGTCGTTGAGCTGGAACGCGAGTCCCAGCGACCAGCCGAAGCGCCGGTAGCCGGAGATCACGGCCTCATCGTCGGTCGCGAGCAGCGCGCCGGCCTCGATCGAGGCGCTGATCAGGGCCGCGGTCTTGCGTCCGATCATGTCGAAGTAGAGATCCACCGTCATCGGCTCGTCGGACGCGGAGGTGGCGATGTCGATGTACTGGCCCTCGCACAGCATCACGCACGTCTCGTCGTAGAGGCGCATCAGGCGCAGGACCTTGGCGTCGCTGAAGCCGAGGTCAGTGAGGCGGTGCAGGGCCACGCGGCTGAGGCTGAAGATCAGGTCCCCGGTGTTGATCGCCTGGGGCACGCCGTGGAGCGCCCACAGCGTCGTCCGGTGGCGACGCTCGACGTCACCATCCTCGATGTCGTCATGGACGAGGCTGAAGTTGTGGCCAAGCTCCACGGCGGCTGCCCCGGGGAGGGCACGGGCATGGTCCCCGGCGATGGACGCGTAGGCGAGCAGCCCGAGCAACGGGCGCATGCGCTTGCCGCGAGGGCCGTCTGATCCGTCGAGGCCGAGGTGGTAGCGGATCATCTCGTAGACGCCGGCGGTGGAGGCGTCGCGGTCGCTGACGACCCGGAGGATCTCCGCCTCGGTGTCGGCGAGGAGCAAGTCGAGGTCGATGTCGTTGGAAACGGTCATGACCAGAGGAGTGTAGCGGGTCTCGCGATAAACGTGTTCGCCAAAGGTAGCCTGTTGGAACCTCAAGGCGCGGGGGTCGCGTGCCCGGTACCCTGCTGCCGGTGCCGGGAGGGAGTGAGATCTGATGCAGGTTGCCCGTGGGATCCATCGTGTCGGCGCCAACGACTTCGTCAACTCGTACCTCGTGGACGACGGGGGCGAGGTCACGATCATCGACGCCGGCGCCCCCGGGCTCTGGGGGCAGGTCCCGGCGGAGCTGGCGGCGATGGGCCGCTCGCTCGAGGATGTCCGCGGGATCGTCCTGACGCACGGCCACTCCGACCACGTCGGCTATGCGGAACGGGCTCGTCGAGAGCGCGGCTGGCGAGTCCTGGTGCACGAGGCCGATGCGGCGCTCGCCCGGCAGGAGGTCCCCAACCCGGCGCAGAACGGGGCGACGCGCATCCGGCCGATGCTCTCGTTCCTGTGGTGGGCGGCTCGCCACGGGCTCCTGCGTGTCCCTGCGCTGACCGAGGTGTCCAGCTTCGGCAACGGGGCGACGCTGGACCTGCCGGGTTCGCCGCGGGTGATCGCGGTCCCCGGGCATACGCCCGGCAGCGCGGCCCTCCACCTGCCCGGGCACGATGCCGTGTTCGTCGGCGACGCCCTGGCCACTCACGCGGTGACGACAGGGGAGCGGGGCCCGAGGATCGCCCCGTTCTGCGCCGATCGAGCCGCCGCCCTCGCCTCGCTCGAACGGCTCGCGCCCATCGAGGCGTCCCTGGTCCTGCCGGGACACGGTGACGCATTCGCCGATGGCGCCCGAGAGGCCGTCCGACTGGCACGCGAGGCGGAGCTCGCGGCGACGGCCTGACGGCACGCACGCGACGGACGGCCGACCCCCGGAGTGCTAGCGTGGGTGCGTGCCCGCCCCGCGCCGCTACGTCACCGATGCGATCGTCCTGTCCCGGTTCGACCTGGGCGAGGCGGACCGGGTCCTGACGCTCATCACGCCCGACCACGGCAAGCTCAAGGCCATCGCCAAGGGCATCCGGCGCCCGACCTCGCGCCTCGGTGGCTCGCTGGAGCCGTTCGCGGAGCTGACGGTCGGCCTGGCGCGCGGCCGGACGTTCGACGTGGTCACGGAGGTCCGCGTCGGACACGCGTGGCTGGGCCTCCGGGACAACCTCGAGAGCGCCGCGACGGCCTGGTACCTCGGGGAGCTCGCCGACCGGAGCCTCGAGGAGCGCCACGAGGCCCAGGCGCTGTACGCGCTGCTCCGTCGTGCCTTCGAGCTGCTCGACGCGGGCATGGCACCCGGGCGCGTTGCCCGCTGGTACGAGATGCACCTCGCCGACGAGCTGGGCCAGCGCCCGGAGGTGGACCGGTGCGTGGAGTGCGACCGGATGCTCGAGGCCTCGGAGGCGTTCCGCTGGGTGCCGCCGCTGGGGGGCGTGGTCTGCAGCCGGTGCCCCGGGCCACCTGCCGATCGGGCCGGCCTCTCGCTCGAGGCGCTCAAGCTGCTCAAGGCGTACCAGCGGCTCGACGCCGAGGCCATCGCCGGCCTGCGCCTCTCGGAGGCGACGGAGCGCGAGGTCGAGGCCTCGATGCGCGACTTCATGCGGGTCGCCCTCGAGCGTGACCCGCGCTCGCTCGCCTTCCTCGACGAGGTCCGCTCCCGGCCGGCAGGACGGCCGGCCGCCATCTGACGCCACACGGAGGACGCGCCCATGGTCTTCGCCACCGGCTCCGATGCCGACCGTCATGCGCTCGAGCGCCTCGAGACGGACATGATCGGCTGGCTGACCACGGTCACGCCCGACGGGCAGCCGCAGACCTTCCCGATCTGGTTCCTGTGGGAGGACGGCGAGGCCCTGATCTACAGCGACCGGCGGGCGAAGCGGAACGTCAACATCGCCGCCAACCCGCGGGTGACGCTCCACCTCAACGACGACGGCCGCGGCAACGACGTCGTGGTCATCGAGGGGGAGGCGCGGGTCGACGACATGTCGCCACCGCTGACCGGCCACGAGGGGTATCTCGCGAAGTACGGGACCTGGATCGTCGACTTCATCGGCTCGGCCGAGGAGATGCAGACGATCTACAACGTGCCCATCCGGATCCGGCCGACCCGCGGGCGGGCGTTCTAGGCGTGAGCCGGCGGCGCACCCTCGCGCTGGCCGCCGGCACAGCCGCGGTGGGGGCGCTCGCCATCGCGCGCCCGGCCCTCGACGCGGTTGTGGCGCGGACGGAACGCCGGATGTGCCCGCTGCTGCCGCAGCCGTCCTCGCCGCCGGGGGACCGGGCCGTCGCGCTGCACGCGTCGCTGCGCGTCGCCGACCTCCACGCGGACTCGCTGCTGTTCGGGCGGGACCTGCTCAGGTGCGCCGGCTACGGGCACGTCGACATCCCCCGCCTGATCGAGGGCAGGGTCGCGCTCCAGGTCCTGTCGATGGCCGTCAAAGTGCCCGCCAACCTCAACATCGAGCGCAACGCGGACGACTCGGACGAGGTGCTCAAGATCGCCCTCGCCAGGCGCTGGCCGCCGGCCACGTGGCGCCGGATGCTGCCCCGGGTCCTGTACCTGGCCTCGCGCGCGGACGCCTTCGCCCGGCGTTCCGGGGGAGCCTTCCGCGTCATCCGCAGCCGGGAGGACCTGGTACACCACCTCGAGGACCATGTGCTGACGCCGCGGATCACCGCCGGGCTGCTCTCGATCGAAGGGGCGCACGCGCTCGACGGTGACCCGGCGAACGTTGACGTGGTCGCGGACGCGGGCATCCGGATGATCTCGCCGGCCCACTTCTTCGACACGGCGTTCGGCGGATCGGCCCACGGGGTCGAGCAGCACGGGCTGACGCCCAAGGGCCGCGAGATGGTCAGCCGCATGGAGTCCCGGGGCGTGATCCTCGACCTGGCCCACAGCTCGTCACGCACCATCGACGATGCGCTCGAGATCGCCACCCGGCCGGTCGTCGCCTCGCACACGGGTCTGCGCGGCGTGCTCGACAACGCCCGCAACCTGTCCGACGCGCACCTCGACGGCATCGCGGCGACCGGCGGCCTCGTCGGCATCGGCTTCTGGCCCACCGCGAGCGGCGGCAACGGCGCCGCGGCCATCGCGCGCTCGATCGCCTACGCCGTCGAGCGGGTGGGCGCCCGGCACGTCGCCCTCGGCTCGGACTGGGACGGGGCGGTGCCGGTGCCGTTCGATGCCGCGAACACGGTCCGGCTCACGGACGCCCTGCTCGGGGTGGGCCTGGGAGAGGACGCGATCCGCGCGATCATGGGCGAGAACGTGCTGCGCCTGCTGGCGACGACCCTGCCGCGCGCTTGAGCCTCAGCCCTCGGGGCGCGGCGTCCCGATCTTGCGCTCCTGCCCGCGCAGCAGTCGCCCGATGTTGTCCCAGTGGAACAGCCACACGAGGCCGGTTGCCCCGATCGAGAACAGGTACAGCCACGGGCTGAGCGGGGTCGTCGCGGTCAGGACGGCCAGCAGGATCCCGCCGAAGGCCGACCCCGACAGGGACCCGAGGGACGAGTAGCGGGTGATCACGATCACGCCGCCGAAGACCGGCAGGACCGCGAGCGCGACCAGCGGCTGGAACGCCAGCAGGCCACCGAAGGCGGGGGCGACGCCGCGCCCGCCCCCGAACCCGAGGAACAGGGAGCGGCTGTGGCCGATGATCGCGGCCAGGCCGGCGAGGACCTCGACCTCGACGCCGGCGCCGAGCGCCCGGGCGAGCAGGATGGCCGCGGTGCCCTTGAGCATGTCGAGGATGCCGGCCACGAGCGCGAGCTGGGGACCCAGGGCCCGCATCGTGTTCGCGCCGCCGGTCCGTCCGCTGCCGATCGTCCGCGGGTCGGGGCCACCGGCCACCTTGGCGACGATGACGCCCCAGGGGATACCGCCGATGACGTAGCCGACGGCGATCAGCACGGCGGCGCGCAGGAGGTCGAAGGGTTCCACGGGGCCCGAGTATAGGGCTCGCAGGCCGGGTCTACGGGCCCCGCCGCCACGCCTCCAGCGCGTCCACCAGCCGGTCCGGCCGGCCGGCAAACCAGGCTGCGCGCTCGGCATCGGCGGCCACGTCGTCCACGACGGCAGCCAGGCCCGCGTTGACCGGCGCCGCCACGCCCGCGCGCTCGGCGCCGGCCGCTACGGCCCCGTTGAGCCAGGGCGCCTCGGTGGGCAGTCCGGCTCCGTCACGCCGCACGTGGAGGCGGAGCGACGGCGACTTGCCGCCGCGGGCCCCGGCGATCGCGCGCGAGACGATCGGGCGGCCGAGGGCGACGGGCAACGCGAGGCCGCGCATCAGGAGCGACACGTCCGCCCCGGGCAGCGAGACCGGGCGCAGTCCCAGGCCACGCATCACCGCGACCGCCTCGTGGAGCTGGTCTCGCTCGACCGGATACGTCCGCCGGTCCGCGTAGATCTCGCCCGGGTCCAGGTCCAGGATCGCGCTCGTCGCGTTGCCGACGAGGTTGCCCAGGAGCTTGGACCACTTCATGGCGGCCGCGTCCGGGTAGACGCGGGCGGGCAGCCCGGCTCGAGTCCAGGAGTCGGCGAGCAGCACGGCGACCGGGGCCGCAGCCGCTGCCCCCTCACCGCCGACCACGGCCACTCCCACACCGCCGGTGCGCATCCGCCGCACGCCGTCGGGAAGGGGCTCCACGGCGGTCGTCAGCGAGGCGGCCAGCAACGGCGAGCGGCGGGCGGCGCGGGCCTGCTCCTCCGCGCCGACGCCGTTCTGGACCGTCATCAGCGGGACGTCGGGCCAGCGCGCGGCGGTCGCGAGGGCACCCTCGAGGTGGAACACCTTGACCGCGACGATCACCAGGCCCGGCTCCGCGGTGGCAGCAGGGTCCACGATGCGCTCCACCGGCACGATGGTCGGGCCGGCGGGTCCCTCGATCCGCAGCCGCGTGGCATCCTCGCCCCCGAGCACGCGCCGGTCCAGCAGGACGACCTCGTGGCCGGCGGCCGCGAGCGTGCCGCCCAGGAACGAGCCCACGGCTCCCGACCCGATCACGAGCACGCGGGGAAGCGGCGTGGGCGGCACGGATCCGGCGCTCATGTCCCGGCGCTGCCCGGTTCCTGCGCCCGGCCCTCGACCCAGTCGAAGGTCCGCGTGACGGCCTTCCTCCAGGTCGCGTGCTCGCGCTCGCGGACGCCGGGGTCCATCGCGGGCGTCCACTCGGCACCGCGAGCCCAGTTGGCGCGCAGCTCGTCGAGCGAGGACCAGTAGCCGACGGCGAGGCCGGCCGCGTAGGCGGCGCCCAGCGCCGTGGTCTCGGCCACCACCGGCCGGATCACCGGCACTCCCAGCACGTCGGCCTGGAGCTGCATGAGCAGGCCGTTCGCGACCATGCCGCCGTCCACCCGGAGCGATGTCAGCGGCACCCCCGAGTCCTCGTTCATTGCGTCCAGGATCTCGCGCACCTGCCAGGCGGTGGCCTCGAGGCCCGCGCGAGCGATGTGGGCCTTGGTGGCGTACCGCGTGAGGCCGGCGATGACGCCGCGGGCGTCGCTCCGCCAGTAGGGGGCGAACAGCCCCGAGAAGGCCGGCACGAAGTAGACCCCGCCGTTGTCCTCGACCGAGGCGGCAAGCGTCTCCACCTCCGCCGCCGAGCGGATGATGCCGAGGTTGTCGCGCAGCCACTGCACCAGGGCGCCGGCGATGGCCACCGATCCCTCGAGGGCGTAGACGGGCGGGCGCGTCGCCCAGCCGGTAGGCGACCGTGGTCAGCAGCCCGCGCGTGGAGGGGACGAGCCGCTCACCGGTGTTGAGCAGCAGGAAGCAGCCCGTGCCGTAGGTGTTCTTGGCCTCGCCGGCGTTGAAGCACACCTGCCCGAACAGGGCCGCCTGCTGGTCGCCGAGGATCCCGGCGATCGGGACGCCGTCCAGGTCGCCGGTGGCGGTCCCGAGCACCTCGGACGAGGACCGGATCGCCGGCAGCATGGCGCGCGGGATGCCCATGACCCCGAGGATCGCCTCGTCCCAGTCGAGGGTCGCAAGGTCCATGAGCTGCGTCCGCGACGCGTTGGTGACGTCGGTCAGGTGGAGGCCGCCCCGGGGGCCGCCGGTCAGGTTCCAGATGAGCCACGAGTCCGCCGTGCCGAACAGGAGCTCGCCCGCCTCCGCCCGCTCGCGGGCGCCGGGGACGTGGTCGAGGATCCAGCGGACCTTGGGGCCGGAGAAGTAGGTGGCCAGCGGGAGGCCGGTCGTCGGTCGGAACCGGTCCGGGCCCCCGTCGCGGGCCAGCTCGTCGACGAGCTCGTCGGTCCGCGTGTCCTGCCACACGATGGCGTTGTGCACGGGCTCGCCGGTGTGCCGGTCCCACACGAGCGCGGTCTCGCGCTGGTTCGTGATCCCGATCGCGGCGAGGTCTCCGGGCGTGAGACCGGCCCTCGCGAGCGCGCCGCGGATCACCTCGCCGCAGCGCTCCCGGATCTCGAGCGGGTCGTGCTCGACCCAGCCCGGCCGCGGGTACAGCTGGCTGTGCTCCCGCTGGTCGATCGCGATCACCGAGCCCGAGCGGTCGAAGACCATGAACCGGCTGCTGGTGGTGCCCTGGTCCAGGGCACCCACGTATCGGCGGGACTCCACTGGGTGTCTCGATCCTCCCGATGTCGGTGCGGGCCGCAACCGGCCGCCCGTGCCCGCCCAGTGTACGAGTCGGGCCCTCTGCTAGATTGGGCCGCGTCCCGTCCAGTCGTCGCCCACCCGTGTCCCTGCCAAGGCCACGGGACCTCGGAGCCCTTCGTGACCCTCGATCCCACCGTCGACCCCAACGCCGTCGCGCCCGCCGTCGCCAACCTCGAGACCATCGTCTCGCTGTCCAAGCGCCGCGGCTTCATCTTCCCCTCGTCCGAGATCTACGGCGGGATCAACGCCGTGTGGGACTACGGGCCCCTGGGCGTGGAGCTCAAGAACAACGTCAAGCGCGCCTGGTGGAGGGCGATGGTCCAGGACCGCAACGACATCGTGGGCCTCGACGCGGGCATCCTGATGCACCCCCAGGTGTGGGTGACGTCGGGGCACGTGGGCTCGTTCAGCGATCCGCTGGTCGAGTGCGGGGAGTGCCATCGCCGGTACCGGCTCGACGAGCTGCCGGGCGCCGAGGACCTGACCGCGACCGACCTCCGCGACGAGACGATCTCCGAGCGCCTGGGCCTGGTCTGCCCCAACGATGGCAAGCCCCTGTCCGCGCCCCGCCGCTTCAACCTCATGTTCACCAGCCACATGGGCCCGGTGGAGGATGACGGCAACGTCGTCTACTTCCGGCCGGAGACGGCCCAGGGCAGCTACGTCAACTTCAAGAACGTCCAGCAGAGCTCGCGCAAGAAGGTCCCGTTCGGCATCGCCCAGATCGGCAAGTCGTTCCGCAACGAGATCTCGCCCGGCAACTTCGTGTTCCGGATGCGCGAGTTCGAGCAGATGGAGATGCAGTACTTCGTGCGCCCCGAGGCGGGGGCCGAGGAGGCGTTCGCGTACTGGCTGCCGCGCCGCAAGGCCTGGTACGAGGCGTACGGCGTGGATCCCGCCCGCCTGCGCCTGCGCGAGCACGCTCCCGACGAGCTGGCCCACTACGCGAAGCAGGCGATCGACGTCGAGTACCGCTTCCCGTTCGGCTGGAAGGAGCTCGAAGGCGTCCACAACCGCGGCGACTTCGATCTCGGCAACCATGCCAAGGCGTCGGGCGAGAACCTCGAGTACTTCGACCAGGCGAGCGGCGAGCACTTCATCCCGTGGATCGTGGAGACGGCCGCCGGCGCGGACCGCGCCGCGTTCACGTTCCTCATCGACAGCTACCGCGAGGAGCCGGTCCGCGAGGAGACGCGGGTCGTGCTCGGGCTGCACCCCGACCTCGCGCCGTACAAGGTCGCGGTCCTGCCGCTGCTCAAGAAGCGCCCCGAGATCGTGGAGCTGTGCCACCGGCTGCTCGCCGACCTCAAGCGGGACATGATGGCCGTCTACGATGACACGGCGGCCATCGGGAAGCTCTATCGTCGCCAGGACGAGATCGGCACGCCGTGGTGCGTGACGGTCGACGTGGATTCGCTCGAGGACGGCGCGGTGACCATCCGCGACCGGGACTCGATGACCCAGGAGCGGGTGCCCGTGGAGGGCGTCAAGCGGCTGATCCTCGACCGGATGGCCGCCGTCCGGCCGTAGGTCCTCGCCAGGGGAGGGAGGATGGGCTTCAGCGACGAGCGGCCGGCGGGGCGTCTCCCCGGGCGGTCGCGCTGACGGTGGTCGGCTGGCTCGGCCTCGCCGCCTGCCTGACGCTCGTGTTCCTCGGCATGCGCGCCGTGATGGACGTGGGCGGCGCCTGCGCCGACGGTGGGCCCTACGTGTCGGCCCAGAGCTGCCCCGATGGTTCCGCGGCCGCGCTGGTCCTCGGAACCATCCTTGGCATGGGCTTCGGATTCGTGGCCAGCGTCGGCGGCGTCGGGGTCGGCGGGATCTGGATGGCCACGCCGTTCCTGGCCTGGGCGGCCCTGTTCGGGTCGCTGGGCTGGAACTTCATGGAGTACGGGGTGTTCGACGCTCCGTCCGGGATCGACTGGGGCTGGGCGATCCCCGGCGTGCTGTTCTGGATCATGGCGGCCGGGCCGCTGCTGGTCCTGGGCACGGTTGCCGAGGTGCTGCGTTCGGTGGGTGGCCGGTCGGCCCGGGGGAGTGGGCGGGGGAGCCCGCCACACGTGGTCGACGTGCGGGTGATGCCGGGTCCCGGGCAGCCAAGTCGGCCCGCGCCGCGGCTTGTCCGCCCGACCAGGCCCGTCGGAACGACTGGTGCCACCGCGCCACTGCCGAGCCCGCCGACGGCACCCCCGAGCGCCGAGCGCGAGGCGCTGGCCGGGATCGCCGCGGACTTCGGGGCGGTGGTCGGGCGATCGATGGACGAGACCAGGCTTGCCGACCTCGCGGACGGGGAGCCGTCATTCACCGAGGGGACGCAGGCGCTCCTCGACCGCCTGGAGCGGCTCGCCGACATGCGCGACCGCGGCCTGCTCGACCCCGCCGAGTTCGAGAC
The DNA here is from genome assembly GCA_963700555.1 of uncultured Chloroflexia bacterium. GTDB lineage: Bacteria > Chloroflexota > Limnocylindria > Limnocylindrales > CSP1-4 > CAIXZV01. The sequence goes on along the minus strand of CAVOXZ010000008.1, from coordinate 13,317 downwards.
GGCGAAGGCCGCGATCATGCTCGAGCTGGAGGGACGATCATGAGGATCAGGCGACCCGTGGCGCACGGGCTGATCCTGGCCTCGATCGGTGCCGGCGTGTGGCTTGGCACGCAGGTCTACCGGATCCTGATCGGGGGCTGACGCGAGGCCAGGACCGCGCGGTCGGGCCAGACGAGCGGCTGTGACACACAGTTCCTGTGATCCTGTGGTAGGCTCGCCGGCATGAGGAACATCACGGTATCGGTGCCCGACGACGTGTATCGGCAGGCGCGGATCCGGGCGGCGGAGCGCGGCAGCTCGGTCAGCGCCATCGTCGCCGAGTACCTGGCCTCGCTGTCCGGAGGGGGCGCGGAGTTCACGAGGCTCGAGGAGCAGCAGCGTCGGATCCAACGCCAGATCAAGCGGTTCCGGGCGGGTGATCGCCTGGGTCGAGCCGAGCTCCACGATCGTGCGCTTCGCTGACACCAACGTCCTGCTGTACGCCATCTCGCGCGACCCTGACGAGGCCGGCAAGGCTCGCCGGGCGAACGAGATCCTGGTGGCTGGCGACCTGGGGCTGTCGGTCCAGGTGCTGCAGGAGTTCTATGTCCAGGCAACGCGCGCGAGCCGGCAGGATGCGATCACCCACGAACAGGCGGTCGGCCTGATCGAGGCGTGGCGGCGATTTCCGGTGCAGGAGACCACCGTTGACGTGATGGCCGCCGCGCTCGAGACTCGCCGCCGCTTCGGCATCTCCTGCTGGGACGCCGCGGTCATCGAGGCGAGCCGGGCGCTTGGCTGTTCCGTCGTCCTGTCGGAGGATCTCGACGCGGGCACGGACTTCGATGGCGTCCGTGTCGAGAACCCGTTCGCCGGTCCGTAGCGGGGCGCACACGACCCCATGGCCGGGGCGGATCGGTCAGCCGTGCCCGGGACCGGCCCGACACCGCCTGCTTCCGGTGTCCGGCGGCACCGGCCGGGGGTCCGGTGCGCGATCGCACCGACCGTGACTCACGGGTCATGGCCGTCGCCCGGGGTGATGCGCGAGATTCCCAGGCATGGGTGCGGTTGTCGGGCCGTATTGCGTCGATGGCCGCGCCCATCCACGTCCGGGGGGTGAATCGTCGTGAACCCGAAGCCGCGAATGCCGGTGGTGGGGCTGGCCTCGCTGCTCGCCTTCGGCATGCTGGCCGGGCTGCCCGGTTCGGCGGCGGCGTTCACCGACAGCGACCGCGATGGGCTCTCGAACCACTTCGAGCGCCACCGGTCGCACACCGACCCCCACCGCAAGGACACGGACCGCGACGGAATCCGCGACGATCGCGAGGATCCCGACCACGACACGCTGACGAACCTGGGCGAGCAGCGGTCGGGGACCAACCCGCGACGCAAGGACACGGACGGCGACGGCCTCCGGGACGACCGCGAGGACGCGGACCACGATGGCCTCCGCAACGGCGTCGAGATGCGGTCCGGGACCCATCCCCGCAAGACGGACACGGACGGCGATGGGACGCGCGACGGCCTCGAGGACCGGGACGGCGACGGCCTGGTCAACCTCTGGGAGCAGCGGCTGGGCCTCCACCCGGCGAGGGTGGACACGGACCGGGATGGCACCCCGGACCCGGACGAGGACGCCGATTCCGACGGGCTCTCGAACCTGGCCGAGCTCGTCCGGGGCACGGACCCGCTCGATCCGGACACGGACGACGACGGCATCCTCGACGGCAACGAGCCTGAGCCCGAAGCGAGCGCCCCGACGGTGCCCGGCGCTCCTGGCTGCACGGTGTTCCCCGCGGACAACGTCTGGAACGTGCGCATCGACGATCGGCCGGTCGCGGCCAACTCGTCCACGCTGATCGCCTCGATCGGCGCGACCCGGACGTTCCACATGGACTTCGGCTCGTACGCGGGGTACGGGATCCCGTACCAGGTCGTGGACGGGACGACACCGAGGCGGGCGGTGACCTTCGATTACGCCGACGAATCGGACGCGGGGCCGTACCCGATCCCGGACGCGCCCCTGATCGAGGGCGGCTCCGACCGCCACCTCCTGGCCGTCGACCGCGACACGTGCCGGCTGTACGAGCTCTACGCCGTGCGGCAAACGACCGGCGGCGCGTGGCGGGCCGGCTCCGGGGCCCAGTGGGACCTGGCGTCCAACGCCCTGCGACCCGCGGGCTGGACCAGTGCGGACGCGGCGGGCCTGCCGATCCTGCCCGGTCTCGTCCGGTACGACGAGGTCGCGGCCGGGGCGATCCTGCACGCGCTGCGGTTCACCGCGCCGCAGACCCGCAAGGCGTACGTCTACCCGGCGCGGCACTACGCCTCATCGTCCACCAGCGCCTCGCTGCCGCCGATGGGGCTCCGCGTCCGGCTCCGGGCCGAGTCGAACCTGTCGGGGCTCTCGCCCGCCGCGCGGGTCATCGCCATCGCGCTCCAGCGCTACGGGATGATCCTCGCCGACAACGGCTCGCCGTGGTACGTGTCCGGGATGAGCGACCCGCGCTTCGACGACGACGTGCTCCACGAGCTGGACCGGTTCACCGGCGCGGATCTCGAGGTCGTGGACACGACGGGACTGGTCAACGGCCCGTAGCGGACCGCTGGCGGGACGGGGATCAGGCGGGGGCTCGCGCGACGAGGCCGCGGCCCCCGGACGACGCGCGCAAGCGCGCGCCGCCCACGGATGGCGAGTTGCCCTGGCCACGACGCTACCTCACGGCCGGTCCAGCCACGATCGGCCGGCTGATCAGCAGTGCTGATCAGATCACCCTTTCCAGCCCGGATCACCTCGACGACGGCCGGATCCGGCCGCCACGACTGCGTGGTTGCTGCACAGCCATGATCAACGGCGGGGCCGGGACGCCATCCCAGGGCCCGCCAACGCCGCCCAAAGCCGCCGTTGATCAGCAGCCATGATCGCGGCGAGGTCGGCGAGCGGGGCCACGGGAGGATCAGCCGGCGGCCGCCACGGCCTCCTGCTTCCCCTTGGGATCGACGCCCTCGGGCGGCCAGACCCCCTTGAGGTACGAGTCGATCGCCTGGGCGGAGCGCTTGCCGTCGCCCATCGCGAGGATCACCGTCGCGGCGCCGCGGACGATGTCGCCGCCCGCGAACACGCCGTCCATCGAGGTCATGCCCCACTCGTCGGCGATCATGTAGCCGTACTCGTTGACCTTGAGCTCCGGGGCGGAGCCGGTGAGCAGCGGGTTGGCCCGCGTCCCGATGGCGACCACCACGAGGTCGCAGTCGATGACGTGCTCCGATCCCTCGATCTTGACCGGGCGGCGGCGACCGGAGGCATCGGGCTCGCCCAGCTCCATCGAGGAGACCTTGAGGCCCGTGACCCAGCGATTCTCGTCGCCGATGACCTCCTCGGGCGCGGTCAGCAGCTGGAACTGGACGCCCTCGTCCTTGGCGTGGTGGACCTCCTCCTTGCGCGCGGGCAGCTCCTCCTCGGAGCGGCGGTAGACGATCGTCGCCTCCGCGGCGCCCAGGCGCTTGGCCGTCCGGACCGCGTCCATCGCGACGTTGCCGCCGCCGACGACGACCACGCGCTGGCCGTGGAGGATGGGGGTCTGGGACTCGGGGTTCCAGGCGCCCATGAGGTTGACGCGGGTCAGGTACTCGTTGGCCGAGTACACGCCCTTGTAGTTCTCGCCCGGGACGTTCATGAACACGGGCAGGCCAGCGCCGACGGCCAGGAACAGGGCGTCGAAGTCCTCGCGCAGCTCGGGGATCGTGTAGGTCCGGCCGACGATCGCGTCGACCTCGATCTTCACGCCGTCCGCCACCAGGCGGTCCACCTCGGCCTGGACGATGTCCTTGGGCAGGCGGAACTCCGGGATGCCGTAGATGAGCACGCCGCCCGGGGCATGGAACGCCTCGAACACGGTCACGTCGTGGCCGCGGTGGGCGAGCTCGCCGGCGGCGGTGAGGCCGGCCGGGCCGGAGCCCACGATGCCCACCTTCTTGCCGGTCGGCGTCGGATTGGCCTTCGGCAGCTGGTCGAGGTTGGCCTGTGCCCAGTCGGCGACGAACCGCTCGAGGTAGCCGATGGCCACCGGGTTGCCCTTCTTGACCCGGATGCAGACGCCCTCGCACTGGGTCTCCTGCGGACAGACGCGCCCGGTGACGCAGGGGAGCGCGTTGTCGCCCAGGAGGCTCTCCGCCGCGGCGGGCATGTTGCCCTCGCGCAGGAACTTGATGAACCGCGGGATGTCCACCCGGACCGGGCAGCCGTCAACGCAGAACGGCTTGGGGCACTGGATGCAGCGCTCGGCCTCCAGCATCGCCAGCTGGTAGGTGAGGCCGAGGTTGACCTCCTCGAAGTTCTTCGCGCGCGCGTCGCCCGCCTGCTCGGGCATGGCGACCCGATCGATGAGCATCCGCTCCTTGTTGGTGAGCGGGGCCTTGGGTGCTTCGGTGCCGTCCTCGTCGGCCGGCACCGGGGACGCGGGCTCGGTCATGCCTTCACCTCGGTGGTTGCGCAGGCGCCCTTGGCCTCCTCGTCCGCCTGGCGGGCCAGCGCGGCCTGCTCGAAGCTGCGGTACGTGGTCAGGCGGTCGGCGAGCTCCTGGAAGTTCACCTTGTGCGCGTCGAACTCGGGTCCGTCCACGCACGCGTACTTGGTCTCGCCGCCGACCGTCACGCGGCAGCCGCCGCACATGCCGGTCCCGTCGACCATGATCGCGTTGAGGGACACGGTGGTCTCGACGCCGTAGGGCTCGGTCATCGCCGACACGGCCTTCATCATCGGCACCGGGCCGATCGCGTACACGGCGTCGATGCCGCCCGCGTCGAGCAGGTCCTTGAGCGCCTCGGTCACGAAGCCGTGGCGACCGTAGGAGCCGTCGTCGGTGCACACCACGACGTCGCCGCAGGCGCGGAGCTCCGGCTCGAGGATGACCCACTCCTTGCTGCGGCCGCCGATCACGCTGGTCACGTGGACGCCCTTGTCCGCGAGCGCGCGGACGATCGGCAGGAGCACCGCGGTGCCCACGCCGCCGCCCACGCATACGGCGTGCCCCGACTCGAGGAGATCGGTCTCACGCCCGAGGGGGCCCGCGACGTCCTGGATGGCGTCGCCGACCTGGAGGGCGGTGAGCTCGGTCGTGCTGGCGCCGATGGCCTGGATCATCAGGGTGATGGTCCCGGCCTCGGGGTCGTTGTCCGCGATCGTGAGCGGGATTCGCTCCGCGCCCGGACCCTTCCGGACGATGACGAACTGGCCGGGACGCCGGACCTTCGCGACCCGGGGAGCCTCGACGACGAGGCGGACGACGTTCGGGGAGAGCTGCTCACGCTCAATGACGGGATGCATGAAACCTCGCTGTGCTGTTGGTTGCAAGCATCGTCCCAAACGCCAAACCGTGCACGTTACCCTCGCATGGCATCGGGCTCAGGTCCGAAGGTCACCTAGCGGCAGGGCCGATCGGAGGGCACAGCAGGCCCGGAAGCGGTGGCCCGGTGCCCACCGCGGCGATCGCCCGGAGATCACTCGGTGCAGAGCGGGGCCTGACTGAGGTCCAGCGTCGCCGGGCCGCCTCCTGTCTGGTTGCTCCCCCCGGGAATGTTGATCGTCAGGACGAACCCGAGATCGATCGCACCGGAGGTCTTGTCCTCGCTGAGGCTGACGGAATAGCCCCCTGAGCCCTCGACTCCGAACCCGGCCTGGCTCTCCGAGCCGGCGAATGACCACGTGCCGCCGGTCTCGCCACGCGGGTTGAACCGGAGCGTGCCCACCATGTCGCCTTCCGTCTGCACCTTGAATGGCTTCTCCAGCGAACACGCGATCCCCGAAAGAGTGATGCCGGCGGGCCTGGAGGCGATGGATCCGGAGATCGCGTAGCTGACCCGGCACGGCACGACCCGCTGCTCCGCCTGCCGCATGTAGCTGTCCAGCAGGTCGAGGAGGGTCGACCGGCTGAACTTGGTGGCAGGGCCGGTGATGAACTTCAGCCACGGGGCGGCCTTGATCAGCGACGACCCGGTGTCCGTGAGGCGCATGGTGAACAGGACTATGGTGTTGGACTGGATGTCGTTCTCGATCCGGGTGAGCTCGTCGAGCACGACCTGCTTCGCCTGTGGATTGCCCTCGTACTCGGTGAGGGTGGCCGGGTTGGTGGGGTTCTCGGCGCAGTTCCGGAGGGCCTTCAGCTCGGCCATCGCGGTCGTGATCACGTCGTTGTCCCCGAGGGCCTCCCAGACCTTCTTGCCCGCCTTGAACGCCTTCCAGGACTTGGCCGTCTTGGTCCATCCCTGGCCCTCGGCACGCTTGAACCAGGAGTCGATGTAGACGGACTTGCCCTGCGAGATCACCCCATCCACGACCACTCCGACGGTGATCTTCGAGTCCGCGGCGACGCTGCCCCGGGCGGTGTCCGCGGGGGCGAGGCCCAGCAGGCTGGCCGCCCCGTCCGTCAAGCCCAACCCTGCCGGGGCCGATGCGGGCAGGCCCTCCACGACGACACGTCTCGCGTCCTCGGGAATGTCGGCGCTCGAGAGCGCGTAGGTCGCCGTGAACCGGAGTTGGTCACCGGACACCTCGCTGGTGGCCTCCGGCGGATCCTCCGGGCTCATGCCCGTGCCCTGGAACAGGTGGTAGGTCACGTCCCCGGTCGCCCCGTTCGGGAAGGCGTGGTGAACCACGTACGTGTGGGCATCGACCACGTCGACGGTCGACATCGTGTCCGCCATGAACTGCGCGGTGCCTTCGTCCAGGCCGAGCGCCAGGACGGAGTCGGGAAACGCGGGATCGGCGACGACCGGGGACGTGACGCTGACGATCGGGCCGAGGTCGGCCGCAGGAGAGGCGCCGGACGTCGGTGGAGCCGAGGCCGCCGGTGGGCTCGTGGGGGCCGGCTGGCTCGGTGCGTCCGCCGGGGCCGCGCAGGACGCGACCAGGATCGCTGCGACCGAGACGAGAACGACGACGCGCCCGACCACGCCGGGCGATGAGGACCGCTTGACCACGCTGCCTCCGGATGGCCCGCACGGCGGGCCTTCGTGGCCGATCGCTGGGGGTGCGCCACTATAGGGCTTCCGACGCGCAAGAGGAGGCGTCGGCGCTCAGGGGCGCCCGTGAGCCCGGGTCTCGGACGGCGTGCTCGCTCGACCTAGTTCGAGGACCCCTGGCGCGGAAGGCGCGGGATCAGCCAGTCGAGCAGGCCGCCGGGGCTCCGGGTCTGGAAGTAGAAGCGCCCGGGGCCGGTGATCCGGCAGACGAGGCCCTCGCCGCCGAGCAGCGTCGTCTTCCATGAGTTGCCGGCCTTGCGGACCTCGTAGCCCATGCCCTCGTCGAAGGCAACCATGTGCCCGGTGTCGACCACGTGTGCCTCGCCCGGCCCCAGGTCGATCGCCGCGATGGCCCCGTAGCTGGACAGGAACGCCAGGCCGGGCCCGGTCAGCTTGAGCAGGAACAGGCCCTCGCCGGAGAAGAACGAGCGTCCGGCTCCGAACTTGGTGTCGACCACGATCTCCGGAGTTGAGGCCAGGTACGACCCCGACTGCACCAGGAGGTTGCGCCCGGCCGTGATCTCGACCGGCGCGATGTCGCCGGGCAGCGCGGGCGCGACCGTCACCTGGCTGTTGGGCTGGGTCGCGACCATGTCGTTGACGAACAGCGACTCGCCGCCGAGGAACGAGCGCTTGAGCACCGACCCGAGCCCGCCGCCGGTCTTGGTCTCGATCTGGATGGAGTCGCTCATGCTGACCATGGCACCGGCCTCGGCCCGGAACCGCTCGCCCGGCTGGAGCGTGATGACGGCGAGCGAGTACGACGGCTGGTAGCGGATCTCGTACTGCATGGTGCGCCTCCCTGGTCTCAGCCGGCCGCAGGCGCGGGCGCGGGCGCCTTGCCCTTGGGCCAGTAGAGCTCCTTCTTGACGTGGAACTCCGGGAAGTCACGCTCCATGAGCGTGCGCTCTACGTTGAGGATCATCTCCGGGTTGCCGCAGATGTAGACCACGGTCCGCTCCGGCGCGATGCCCAGGTCGCGGCAGGTGTCCGCGATGACCTGCTCGGCACGGCCGACCCGGCCCGTCCAGCCCGCGTTGCGCGCGTCCTTGGGCCGGGAGATGGTCGGCACGTAGGTCAGCCGGTAGGCGGGATCCTGCTCCCAGGCCTCCAGCTCCTCGCGGTAGCCCAGCTCGTCCGCGAAGGAGCAGCCGTTGATGACCACGGTCTCGCGCGGCTTTCCTTCGGCCATCGTCTCCCGGATCATCGAGAGGAACGGGGCGATCCCGGTGCCGGTGGACACGTAGAGGTGAGTCCGCTCGTCCTCGGGCTCCAGCATGAACTTGCCCTTGGGCCCGATGAGGCGCGCCCGGTGCCCCACCTTGAGCCGCCACAGCGCCGTGGTGAACCGGACGATCGGGACGTGCCGGACGAACACCTCGTAGCCGAGGGTGTCCGCCGTCGCGGGCGCGGACGCGATCGAGTACGGGCGCTGGAGCATCTTGCCGTCGGCCACGACGCCGAGCGTCATGTACTGCCCGGGGACGAACGGGGTGGCGGGACCGTCCATCTTGATGCGGAAGTAGGCGAGATCCTCGGTGAGGTCCTCGCGGTGGACCAGGGTCGCGTTGTAGACGTCGGCGAAGATGTCGATGACGCGGCTGTCCTCGATGGCTTGAGCATCGACCGGATCGGGCACGGAACGGACTCCCTGTGGTTCACGGTGCGGTTCGGGGCGCGCAACTTGACCTGAGCGTACACCGCGTTCCCGTGCCTCGTGGCCCGCGCCTCGCCGCCGAACGGCCCCATTCCCCGGGCGCTCCGGCCCTGCCTTCGCAACCCAGCCGAAACCCGGATCGCGGCGGATCGCGGCGTACAATCGTCGCGACCCAATCGAGGTATGTCCGCGGGCCGCGTCCCCAGCCTGTGCCCGCCACGCTTGCACAAGGAGCCCCTGCACGATGGCCCACAGCCCAACCACGTCCGATCGGTCGCACGTCGCCGCCAAGCGCTACATCTACGCCTGGGGTGCCGGCACCGCCGAAGGCAACGGCACGATGAAGGACCTCCTCGGCGGCAAGGGCGCGGGCCTCGCCGAGATGACCCTCGCCGGCCTGCCGACGCCGCCCGGATTCACGATCACGACCGAGGCGTGCAACGACTACTTCGCCAGCGGCAACCAGCTGCCGGCCGGCCTCTGGGATGACGTCCTGGGGGCGATGAAGGAGGTCGAGGAGCGATCCGGCAAGGGCTTCGGGGATCCGAAGAACCCGCTGCTGGTCTCGGTGCGCTCGGGCGCCAAGTTCTCGATGCCGGGCATGATGGACACGGTCCTCAACCTCGGCCTCAACGCGGAGACGCTCAACGGGCTGATCGCGCTGTCGGGCAACGAGCGCTTCGGCTGGGACGCGTACCGCCGGTTCATCGGGATGTTCGGCCGGATCGTCATGGGCGTGGACGCCTCCCGCTTCGACGAGCCGCTCGAGGCCCGCAAGCACGTCCACGGCCCGGACGCCAAGGACACCGACCTCACGGTCGAGGACCTCAAGGCGCTGGTCGGCGAGTTCAAGGCCGTCGTCAAGCAGGACACGGGCACCGACTTCCCGGACGACCCCAACCAGCAGCTCGACCTCGCCATCAAGGCCGTGTTCGCCTCCTGGTTCGGCAAGCGTGCCCGGGACTACCGCAACAGCCAGAAGATCGCCCACGACCTCGGCACCGCGGTCAACGTCGTGACCATGGTGTTCGGCAACATGGGCGACGCCTCGGGCACGGGCGTCGCCTTCACCCGCAACACCTTCGACGGGACCAAGGAGCTCTACGGCGAGTACCTCGTCAACGCGCAGGGCGAGGACGTCGTGGCCGGCATCCGGACGCCGCAGGACATCAGCCACCTCAAGGTCGAGATGCCCGAGGCCTACGACGAGTTCGTCAAGATCGGTGACCAGCTCGAGGCGCACTACCGCGACGTGCAGGACCTCGAGTTCACGATCGAGAACGGCAAGCTGTACATGCTCCAGACGCGGATCGCGAAGCGGACCGCGGCGGCGGCCGTGAGGATCGCCGTCCAGATGGTCGACGAGGGCGTGATCTCCAAGCGCGAGGCCGTCGAGCGGATCGAGCCGACCCAGGTCGACCAGCTGCTGCGCGCCCAGTTCGACCCGGGTGCCCGCAAGGACGCCGAGAAGGTCGCCAAGGGCCTCAATGCCTCGCCGGGTGCCGCCGTCGGGCGGGCCGTGTTCGACGCCGACCTCGCGGTCGAGTGGGTGGACAAGGGCGAGAAGGTCGTCCTGGTGCGGGTCGAGACCAGCCCCGACGACTTCCACGGCATGGCCGTGGCCCAGGGCATCCTGACCGCCCGCGGCGGCGCCACCTCGCACGCCGCGGTCGTGGCCCGCCAGATCGGCAAGCCGTGCGTCGCCGGCTGCGCGGAGCTGGTGGTGGACTACGGCACGCGGAGTGCCAGGTCCACGCTGTCGGGCACCACGTTCAAGGAAGGCGACTGGATCAGCGTCGACGGGTCCACCGGCGAGGTGTTCGTGGGGGCCCTGCCGACCGTCGAGGCCCGCTTCGAGGACCAGCCGGAGCTCCAGCAGATCCTCGGCTGGGCCGACGAGATCCGCCGGATGGGCGTCTGGACCAACGCCGACAAGCCCGAGGAGGCCGCCCAGGCCCGCTCCTACGGCGCCGAGGGCATCGGCCTCTGCCGGACCGAGCACATGTTCCGCGAGGGCGAGCGCCTGGAGATCGTCCGCGGCGCCATCCTCGTGGCCAACGTCGCCACCCGTGCCAAGGCCAAGGTTGCGGCAGGGGAGGCGCTCACCGCGGACGAGACCGGGGCCGTGGCCACCTTCGATGCCGCGATGGCCAAGCTCGAAGCGCTCCAGCAGGGTCGACTTCGAGGGCATCTTCCAGGCGATGGACGGCCTGCCGGTCGTCGTCCGCCTGATCGACCCGCCCCTCCACGAGTTCCTGCCGAATCTGGAAGAGCAGCTGGTCAAGGTCACCAAGGCCGAGATGAGCGGCGGGGCGTCCGACGAGGACAAGCAACTGCTCACGACGATCAAGTCGATGCACGAGCAGAACCCGATGCTCGGGCTGCGCGGCTGCCGGCTGGGGATCATGATCCCGGACTTCGTGAAGATCCAGACCCGGGCCATCCTCAATGCCCAGGTGGCCGTGCGCCGCGCCGGCGGCAACCCGATCGCCAAGATCATGATCCCGCTCGTGGGCCACGTGAACGAGCTCAAGGTCACGCGGGCGCTCCTCGCGGCCGAGGCGGACGCGATCGCGGCCGCCGCCGATGTGAACGTGGACTACAAGTTCGGCACCATGATCGAGATCCCGCGCGGCGCCCTCACGGCCGACGAGATCGCGACCGAGGCGTCGTTCTTCAGCTTCGGCACCAACGACCTCACCCAGATGACGTTCGGCTACAGCCGCGACGATGCCGAGGGCGGCTTCCTGCTCAAGTACGTGGAAGACGGGATCCTCCCGGTGAACCCGTTCCAGACGCTCGACGACGCGATCGCCGGGCTGATGAAGATCGCCGTCGACAAGGGTCGCAGCACGCGCCCCGACATCGAGCTCGGCATCTGCGGCGAGCACGGTGGCGATCCGGAGTCCATCCACAAGTGCGAGAGTCGGCCTCGACTACGTGTCCTGCTCGCCGTTCCGGGTGCCGGTCGCCCGGCTCGCGGCGGCGCAGGCGGTGCTGGCCACCTCGCACGACAAGTAGCCCGCCGGGCCACGGCGGCCCGGCTTTGCCGCACCTGGACAGGCGCTTCCCCGGTCGCCGGGGAGGCGCTTCGTCGTTGCGGCCCACCGATGCGGCGTCCTACCCCCTAGACCCGCGTCCGACACCGTGGGACGATACGGGGCCCGGGCGTCCCTGCCTGACGTACCCGGGAGTCCGTGCCTGCCAGGGGAGTGTCGGATTGCGTGACGCGCGGGAGGGCGCGACAAGGGACCGCTCGGTCAATGCGGGATCGGCGCTGGTGGTGCCGGCGAAGATCCGTGTGCCCGTGCTCGCCGCGCTGCCCCGTGAGCGCCTGGAGACGCGGCTCGCGGATGCCGTCCACAAGCGGCTGACGCTCGTCATCGCTCCCGCGGGCTCGGGCAAGACCACGCTCCTTGCCCGCTTCGCCGCCATCGCTGGCCGGCCCGTCGCGTGGTATCGCGCCGAGACCTGGGATGCGGACGAGCCTTCCTTCGTCCGCCACCTCGAGGCGTCGCTGTCGGCCGCCATGCCCGCGCTCGGCGGTGGCTGGCGGACGGTGGAGGACGCGGTGCGCGATCTCGAGGCGACGGGCTCGCCGGAGGCACCGGTCCTGCTCGTGATCGACGACTTCTACTCCTCCTCGAGGACACGCCCGCCGAGGCGGCGTTCGGAGGCTCGTCGACTACGCGCCCGCCTGGCTCACCCTGCTGGTGGCGACCCGGGTCGCCCGGCGCTCAACCTCTCGCGCCTCCGCGTCGCCGACGACCTGCTCGAGGTTGGCACCGACGATCTCCGGTTCCGTGCCTGGGAGGTGGAGCAGCTCTTCCGCGACGTCTATCACGACCCTGTCCCCCCGGCCGACCTCGCGATCCTCGCCCGGCGCACCGAGGGTTGGGCCGCTGGTCTCCAGCTGTTCCACCTCGCGACGCACGGCCGGTCCCCCGAGGAGCGACGCCGCGTGCTGGGTGGCCCGGGCTCGTCCGGCCGGCTGTTGCGGGAGTATCTCGCCCAGAACGTGATGGGCGGCCTCCCGGCGGAGCTCCAGACGTTCCTCCTCGACACCTGTGTCCTGGGGCGGCTGTCCGGCCAGCTGTGCGACGAGGTCCGGGGCGCCGCGGGGAGCAGCGCGCTTCTCGACGAGCTCGCGCGGCGCGGCGTGTTCACCGTCCCGGTCGAGGACGGCACGGACGCCTACCGCTATCACGAGATCCTCCGCCAGCATCTCGACCGGATGCTCGTCGAGGAGATCGGCGAGGCCGCGGCCCGTGAGCGCCACGATCGTGCCGGGCACCTGCTCGAGGAGGACGGCGCCCTGGCCGAGGCGCTGCGCGCGTACTCGCGGGCGGAGGACTGGGACGCGGTGCGGCGGCTGCTGGGTGGGGAGGGTGAGCGCCTCGCCGCCGGTGCCGGAGGGCGCTGGATCGAGGAGCTGCCGCCGGCCATCGAGCGCCACGACCCGTGGGTCGCCCTCGCCGCCGCCCGTCGGGCGCGCAATGACGGGCGGTGGGCTGCCGCCATCGCTGCCTATGCCCACGCCGAGGCAGGTCTCGGGCCGGTCCGGGCCGCCGAGGTGCCCCGCGCGGAGCGTCTCGCGCTGACCGCCTGGCTGGACCCGCTCGCGATCCCCCAGGCGGATGCGGTCGGCATCCTGCGGTCGG
>CAVOXZ010000007.1:0-99779 GCA_963700555.1 uncultured Chloroflexia bacterium | reverse complement strand
TGCGGCGTCCTACCCCCTAGACCCGCGTCCGACACCGTGGGACGATACGGGGCCCGGGCGTCCTGCCTGACGTACCCGGGAGTCCGTGTCTGCCAGGGGAGTGTCGGATTGCGTGACGCGCGGGAGGGCGCGACAAGGGACCGCTCGGTCAATGCGGGATCGGCGCTGGTGGTGCCGGCGAAGATCCGTGTGCCCGTGCTCGCCGCGCTGCCCCGTGAGCGCCTGGAGACGCGGCTCGCGGATGCCGTCCACAAGCGGCTGACGCTCGTCATCGCTCCCGCGGGCTCGGGCAAGACCACGCTCCTTGCCCGCTTCGCCGCCATCGCTGGCCGGCCCGTCGCGTGGTATCGCGCCGAGACCTGGGATGCGGACGAGCCTTCCTTCGTCCGCCACCTCGAGGCGTCGCTGTCGGCCGCCATGCCCGCGCTCGGCGGTGGCTGGCGGACGGTGGAGGACGCGGTGCGCGACCTCGAGGCGACGGGCTCGCCGGAGGCACCGGTCCTGCTCGTGATCGACGACTTCTACTCCCTCGAGGACACGCCCGCCGAGGCGGCGTTCGGGAGGCTCGTCGACTACGCGCCCGCCTGGCTCACCCTGCTGGTGGCGACCCGGGTCGCCCCGGCGCTCAACCTCTGCGCCTCCGCGTCGCCGACGACCTGCTCGAGGTTGGCACCGACGATCTCCGGTTCCGTGCCTGGGAGGTGGAGCAGCTCTTCCGCGACGTCTATCACGACCCTGTCCCCCCGGCCGACCTCGCGATCCTCGCCCGGCGCACCGAGGGTTGGGCCGCTGGTCTCCAGCTGTTCCACCTCGCGACGCACGGCCGGTCCCCCGAGGAGCGACGCCGCGTGCTGGGTGGCCCGGGCTCGTCCGGCCGGCTGTTGCGGGAGTATCTCGCCCAGAACGTGATGGGCGGCCTCCCGGCGGAGCTCCAGACGTTCCTCCTCGACACCTGTGTCCTGGGGCGGCTGTCCGGCCAGCTGTGCGACGAGGTCCGGGGCGCCGCGGGGAGCAGCGCGCTTCTCGACGAGCTCGCGCGGCGCGGCGTGTTCACCGTCCCGGTCGAGGACGGCACGGACGCCTACCGCTATCACGAGATCCTCCGCCAGCATCTCGACCGGATGCTCGTCGAGGAGATCGGCGAGGCCGCGGCCCGTGAGCGCCACGATCGTGCCGGGCACCTGCTCGAGGAGGATGGCGCCCTGGCCGAGGCGCTGCGCGCGTACTCGCGGGCGGAGGACTGGGACGCGGTGCGGCGGCTGCTGGGTGGGGAGGGTGAGCGCCTCGCCGCCGGTGCCGGAGGGCGCTGGATCGAGGAGCTGCCGCCGGCCATCGAGCGCCACGACCCGTGGGTCGCCCTCGCCGCCGCCCGTCGGGCGCGCAATGACGGGCGGTGGGCTGCCGCCATCGCTGCCTATGCCCACGCCGAGGCAGGTCTCGGGCCGGTCCGGGCCGCCGAGGTGCCCCGCGCGGAGCGTCTCGCGCTGACCGCCTGGCTGGACCCGCTCGCGATCCCCCAGGCGGATGCGGTCGGCATCCTGCGGTCGGGCCTGGTGCGCGATCCGGGCACCGCGACCCGCGAGCTGGCGCGCCGGCCCGACAACCTGGCCTCCGTGGCCCGCGGCTTGCTCACGCTGGCGTCGGGAGAGGTCGTCCACGCTCGCCGGATGCTGACGGAAGCGGCGGACGCGGGCGACGGCGGGCCCGTCGCAACCGCCGCTGCCCGGTTGGGCGCCACCGTCGCCGCCGTGCTGGCGGGGGATGCGTGCGATGCGCGGACCTTCGACCGCGCCGTGGAGGATGCGGAGCGGGCTGGGGTGGCGTGGCTAGCGCGGCTCGGGCGGGTGCTCGGTGGCCGACTGGCAACGCATGCTGCCGATGCACCGGCGAGGCCGCTGGAGCGCGCGTCCGGCTCGGCCCCCGGCACCGACCGCGGCGCGGTCGTCGGCATCGACGAGCCGTGGGGTGCCGCGCTCCTGCACCTCGCGGAGGCGTGGTGCGGGGATGGGTCGAACGAGGCGACCACCACCGCGGCGGAGGCGGCCGCCGACGCGTTCCGTCGCCTCGGAGCCGGCGTCCTCGAGGCCTGGGCCCGGTCGCTGGGCGCCCTTGCGGCCGCGCAGGCGGGCCTGCCCGACGCGGGTGCGCAGGCGGTGGCGGCGGAGGGCCTCGCCCGAGCGTCCGGCTCGGCGGCCGCGCGGCTGCTCGCCCACGCCGCCCTGGCGCGAGTGGACCCCGTGCATGGCGACGACCACGTCCGGCTGGCGAGCGCCGCGGCCGACGAGACTGGCCTCGTCCCGCCTCCCTGGGCGAGCGACGGCGACGAAGGGCTGTCCGCCCTGACCCCGGGTTCCAAGCCCGCGAGGCCGGTCGGCAGGCCCGGGAAGCCCCGGGCCACCGGGCAGGCGACCCAGGTCGAGGTCCGGACCCTGGGCGGGTTCGCGCTCGAGGTCGATGGGCGGCAGGTCTCGCTCGATGGAGTCAAGCCGAGGGCCCGTTCGCTGCTCCGGCTGCTGGCCCTGCACGCCGGAGCGCCGGTGCATCGAGAGGCGATCCAGGAGTCGTTGTGGCCGGAGTCCGACGCCACCGCCGGCGCCCGCAGCTTGCACGTCGCCCTGTCGGCGCTGCGGCGGCTGCTCGACGAGGAGGCGGGTCCGGGCGGCAGCAGGCTCATCGCCCGTGACGGTGATGCGTACCGGCTGGCAGTGGCCGCGGAGGACGTGGATCTCGGACGCTTCGACCAGGCCATCGCCGCCGGGCGGGCGACCCTTGCCGGGGGAGAGCCGTCAGCCGCTGTGTTTGCGGCCGCCGTCGATCTCTACACGGGTGAGCTCCTGCCGGAGGAAGGCCCGGCCGGCTGGGTGATCGAGCGGCGCGACCAGTGCCGTGCCCGGGCGATCGAGGCGGCGGAGCGACTCGCCGAGGTGTCCCTCCTCGCCGACGACCTTGCCACCACCGTCCGGGCGTGCCGGTTCGGGCTCGAGCTCGATCGCTACCAGGACGCGCTGTGGCGGATGCTCATCGCCGCCCGGGAGCGGGGCGGAGATGCCGGAGCCGCCACGCGGGACCGGCGCGAATATGCCCAGGTCCTCGAGGCGCTTGGCGTGGCCGCAGACGGGGCGGCCGCGATCTCGCAGGCGTAGTCCCCGGGGTTGCATCGCGCCCGCTCGTGCCCCGGCGTCGACCGCCGCTTGATGCAGCACTGGTTCAGATCGGCGCCCTGCGTGCGGGCGTCGCGCCACGAACCGCGGGTTCCGGGTGCGAGCCACGCACGCAGCGTCCGCTTCTGACCCAGTCCGCAATCGGACGGGCGGGGACCGCGGATGTGGAGGTCTAGCTCCTCTTGAAGAACTCGATCTCGGAGATCGAGATCGGGGCGGCCTCCGGCCCGTTGGTGTCCACCACGCGGATGACGAGGCTGTCGATGGTGCCCGGCGACACCTCGAAGGTCTGCGGGTCCTTGGTGTCCTCGAGCTCGATTCGCTTGGTCGAGCCGTCCGGGAAGACAAGCTCGATGGCGGACGGGCGGCGCAGGTCCGCAAAGGCCGACGGATTGCCAGAACGCACGATCACCCAGCCGAGGTCGATCGGCTCCTCGAACTCCACCGTGATCTCGGGCACCTTGTCGGTGCCCTGCCAGTCGGTATTGCTGGCCTTGTCCCCGATGAGGCGCGCCTCGTGGTCCTTCACCTCGCTGGTCGCCGAGATGTCCTCGGGCCGCGGCACGACCTGGGCGGGCTGCGGCGACACGATCTTGCGGATGTTCTCGATGACCTGGGTCGGGCCGCCGCGGAGGAGAGGATCCGCGGCCGAGGTCACCATGCCGCGGAACGACGGGATGCCGATGTAGCCGAAGATTCCGATCGCCACGACCAGGCCGAGCAGGCCCCGGACGATGCCAATCTTGCCAAGGAGGCCACGGATCCCGGCGGTCTTCGGAGCCGCCTTCTTCATCGACGACTTGCGCTCGCCTGCCGCGTAGACCTGCGCCTGCTTCTTCTTGCCACCGCCGAACAGGCGTTTCCACCACGGCAGCTTCGGTTCGGCGACCACCCTGGCCTCGACCAGGCTGGTCCCGCAACGGCGGCAGAACTTCCGGGACGGATCGTTTGGCGCACCGCACGCTCCGCAGATCCGGTCGCCGGGCTGGGCGGTGTCCTCCTCGGCCTGAGGCGTTGCACGAGGCTTGGGGGCCTGGTCGGCCGTGGGCAATCGGGCGACGGGCTGGTCGTCCGCGGGCTGCGGCGCGCGCGCCGCCGGTTGCTGACTGGCCGCTGTCGGCTGGATGGGCGTCGGCTGGGCCGCCTGGGAGGCTGTTGGTCTCACCGCGGCTGGTTGCATCGGCGGAGGGATGGGGGCGGCCGGCGGCGGCGTGGGAGCCACGGGCGGCGGGATGGGCGAAGCCGGCGGTTGCGTGACCGACGGCGTGGGCATGGCCGCTGCCGATTGACCCCAACCCGGGATCGCACCCGTGGAACTGGCTGGTGGCGGGGCGATCGGGGACGTTGCCGGTGGGCCGCTCTCGGCGCCGCCCGGTGTTGCGGGTGCCGGCCACGTGGACGACGACCCGGACGGCGGCTCGTGAAGAGGCGAAGCCTGATCGATGTCGGGGAGGGTGCTCGACAGCTTCCTGGTCGGGCCACCGCGACGGGCTCGCGGCTTCGCCGGTGGCTCCGGAACGGGCTCCGGCTCGGAACGGTTCCGGCTCCGGCTCGGGCTCCGGCTCCGGCTCGGGCGCCGCAACAGGCTCGGGCTCCGGCTCGGGAACGGGCTCCGCGACAGGCTCAGGTTCAGGAACGGGTTCCGGCTCCGGCTTCGGTTCGGGCGGCTGGGCTCAGGCTCCGCAATGGGCTCGGGCTCCGGCTCCGCTCAGGCTCCGCTGGGCTCCGGCTCGGGCTCGGCACAGGCTCGGGCTCCGGCTGTGGCTCCGGCTCGGGCTCGGCTGAGGCTCCGGCTCCGGCTCCGCATGGGCTCCGGCTCGGGCTCCGGCACAGGCTCAGGCTCCGATGGCTCCGGCTCGGGCTCCGGCTCCGGCTCCCAGTGGCTCCGGCTCGGGCTCCGGCTCGGCTCCGGCTCAGGCTCCGGCACCGGCTCCGGCTCGGGCTCCGGCACGGGCTCCGGCTCCGGCTGGGCTCCGGCTCGGGCTCCGGCTCCGGCTCGGGCTCCGGCTCGGGCTCCGCAACGGGCTCCGGAACGGGCTCGGGCTCAGGCTCGCTCAGGCTCAGGCTCGGCTCCGGCTCCGGCTCCGGCACCGGCTCCGCGACAGGCTCCGGAACGGGTTCCGGCTCTGGCTCTGGCTGTGGCTCCGGCTCCGGCTCCGGCTCCGGCTCCGGCTCGGGCTCGGCTGGCTCCGGCTCCGGCTCGGGTTCCGGAACTGCCTCCGGCTCCGGAACTGCCTCCGGCTCCGGCACAGGCTCCGGCGTTGGTCCCGTGTCGATCACGACCACGCGGCCGGAAGCCGCTGAGGAGCCCGCGGGCGGTTGGGGGGCGCCGTCTGCCGGCTTCGCCACCCACTCGAGGAACTGGCCGCAGTTCCCGCAGAACGCGTCCGTAGCCTCGTTCTGGTGGCCGCAATTGCCGCAGACGATCACGCGTGCACTCCCCAGTCCCAGCCGCCGATCCGCGAAGGATAGTCGGCCCGGGCAGGTGCCATCCAGCGCGGCTGGATCATCCCTTCGGTGCCGGGCCTTTTACCAGCTCGATCCGGTGCATCACGTGGGCGGGCTTGGCCGCGGCGACGAGCGCATCCAGGCGCCCGCCGTCGATGGCCTTGGGATCGGGCACGGTCACCCGGACCACGACCAGCGGCTCGGGCGAGCCGGGCAGGTCGCCGCCGGGGTCAACCGACCAGCCCGTCGCGCCGTTCTCGATGATCTCCACCGTGCCGCCGGTCTGGATCTCGACCTGGCCCGCCAGCCCCGCGGCTGTCCCACGCATCCGGAACAGCTCGGCCGCCCGGGCGACGACCTCGCGCTTGCGGCCCTCGTCCCAGCTGTCGTCGAGGGCCATCCCCACCCATCCCCCAAGCCAGGTGAGGAAGTCCTCGGGCGCCAGCCACGGGTCCAGGTAGGCGTCGAAGTTGTCCAGCGTCGAGTAGATGGGGGCCACGACCTGGTCGAAGGCCTCCAGCATCCGCTGCGCGAGGTCGTCGTCCTGGTAGATGGCGGGCAGGGTCGGCCCCAGCGGATGGGGCGTCGCGAGACCGGTCAGGCCGCCACGCATCAGGCGCCCTCGACGAGCACCTGGTGCTCGTAGCTGAACACCAGGGCATGGGGCTCGAGCTCCAGGCGCTGCGTCTGCTGGCCGCGCTGGCCGGTGACCGGGTCGGCCCCGAACAGGCGCGCATCCTCGACGATCTCCGTCCCCGGCAGCCCCTGGAGGACGGAGAACACCTCGCCCACGTTGATCGGGCGGCCGAATGGCCAGCCGGTGCCGTCGGGCCCCCCGGTGATGGGGTGGAAGTAGGCGTAGAGCGACTCGAGCGCCTCCTCCTGGAGTCGCGACGGGTTGACCCGCGACCTGGGCTTGAGCTTCGCGACCACGGTGATGCCGCGGTAGACCGGCGGCTCGACGTTGGCTCGCGTCCCGATCACCCGGCTCTCCTCCAGGCGATCGGTGATCGCCTGGAGCGTGTCCTCGGATGGCACCAGCTGCTCGAACCGGATCCGACCCTGGTCGGAGACGGCGGCCGGCACCACGAGCACGCGCACCGACCCCGCGTCGGCGCCATCGCCGGCGGCCACCGCCCTGACGCGGGCGACCTCGGGGGCCGCCTCCCGCGCCAGCTGCTCGAAGTCCTCGGTGGTCACGGCCCGACCCCTGGCCCGGAGCCGGATCGGACCGCGGACCTTGGCGTTCTCGATGTCCTCGCCATCGACGCCGCCGCGCCCTGGGCGGCGGTTCTCGACCCGGCTCACGAATGGGATCGACGACTTGAGCACGGCGAGGGCCCTGGGGGCGACGTTGCCGCGCCGGCCGCCGCCGACGCGGTACTCGCGGATCCGGAGATGGGCGCCCTTCGGGGTCACGGCGCCGTAGCGGCGGAGCGCGCCGTCGGCCATCCGGACGGCCGGACCCAGCCGGACCTCGCCGGCGGAGAGGTCAACCGTGAAGTGCTTGTCCTCCGCGCCCGAGTTGGCGAAATCGGACACCTGCGTCCATTCGTCCCAGCCGGTGTCGTCGGACACCTCGAGGATCATCGCGCCATCGCCGGGCACGACTGGTCCGCGCTTGAGCGGGAACCGTTCGCCGGGGACGCCGGCGGAGATCCCGATCTCCTCGTTCCGCACCAGGTCGGCATTGACCGCCTCAACCGTCCCGCCGATGGTGATCGCGGACAGGCCCGTGACCGACGGTGACGAGCTGTAGCCGGGCTGCCCCTCGACGGTCTCGGTGACCCGGCCGCGGAGCCATCCGGCCCGCTGCTTGGCGATGAGCGAGGCCACGTGACCGTTGGGCACGTGCAGCACGACGTCGCCGTCGCGGTTGAGGCCCCCGGTGGAGTCCGAGTCCAGCTCGCAGGGTTCCCAGTCGTCGCCCGTCCAGGCCTCCCACGCGAGCGGCGGGTTGGTGGGATCCACGCCGACGCCCTCGATATGGGCGTTGAAGCGCAGCCGGACCGCGTTCGACGGGACCGCCTCGGTGAGGCCCACGTACAGGGCGTCGCCCGGCTTGGGAACCTCGTGGAAGCCGTAGATGTCCGCACCCTTGGTGAGGGTCTCGGTGTGGTCACGGAAGGTCTTGCCGTCGATCATGGAGCCCAGCCGCGCCAGCGAGCAGGGGACGATCGGCAGGTCGTCGGTCGTGGCGAACACGATCGCCTCGGAGGTGTCCGTCCGGACGGTGGCGACCTGCGTGGAGGCGGCGATCGTCACGACGTCCGGCTGCGGCGCCGAGAGCCAGAAGGTGACCGAGGTCCGGGCCGCGGTCGGCGGGAACAGCGAGACCCCGATCAGCTCGAGGAACTTCACGTAGTTCCGCTCGGGCACGCGGTTCAGCCGGTACACGACCTGGTCGGTCATCCACGCGAACAGCTCGATCAGAGTCACGCCCGGGTCGGAGACGTTGTGGTCCGTCCACTCCGGGCAGCGCTGCTGGACCAGGCGCTTGGCCTCGTCGACGAGGTCCTGGAAGCGGCGGTCGTCAAGATTGGGGACCGGCAGGGCCATGGTCAGTCTCCTCCCGGGATCACGTAGAACGGGAACACGAGGTTCCGGCGGTCGTTGGTCGCCTTGATCGTGTAGCCGACGTTGATGTAGAGCAGCGTCGCCTCGCGGGCATCGAAGGTCACGTTGACGTCGGCGATGTCGATCCGGGGCTCCCAGCGCTGGAGGGCGCCCCGGACCTCGCGAGCGATGGCGCCCGCCGTCTCGGAGTCGGCCGACGAGAACAGGTACTCGTGGATCCGGCAGCCGAACTCGGGGCGCATCGGCCGCTCGCCGGGCGAGGTGCCGAGGATGAGGCGGATCGACTCCTCGATCTCCTGCTCGCGCCCGACCAGGGCGATGCCGCCGGTCGCGTCCACGCGCAGCGGGAAGGCCCAGCCGCGCCCGATGAACTCCTCGTTCATGCCCGCATCCCCTAGTTGATCGCCACGGTGGAGCCCTTGACCGTCATCTGGCCCGTGGCCTCGAGGGTCATCGAGCCGCCGGCCTTGATCGACACGTCGCCCTGCGCGTCGAACGTGATCTTCCCGGTCGTCTCGACCTTGAGCTCCTTGTTCTTGTCGTCGAGCACGATGTTGACCTCGCCGTTCGCGGTAAGCAGCTGGATCGAGGCGTCGCCCTGGCTCTCCCAGATGCTGATCTTGTGCCCCGTCCGCGACGTCCAGCCGCAGTAGGTGACCTTGCCGTTGTCCATGTCGTCGTAATTGAACGGGATGGCATCGGTGCCGTTCCACAGCCCGCCGACCACGATCGGCCGGCTCGTGTCGCCGTGCTCGAAGGCCACCAGCACCTCGTCGCCGACCTGGGGCAGCCAGACCATCCCGTAGTCGGGACCGGCGCCCGGGGCCGCGACCCGAGCCCAGTAGGACACGGCGTCGTCACCCATCCACGGGTACTTGAGCCGCACGCGTCCGAGCTGATCGGGATCGGCGTTGTCGTCGACGATCGCGATGACCACGCCGGGCACCCGTTCGCTCGCGCCACCCCCGCCGCCGCTGCTCCCGCTGCCCTGGTTGAGCAGCCCGAACAGCGTCCGGTCCTGGCGGCCGGTGAAGTCGAGCGCCGTCCGGTACACGCCGTTCACGATCTCGTGGCGGGAGCCGGAGATGACCCACTTGCCGCACAGGCTGGGATCCACGCCCGAGACGCTGACCGCCACGCCGGCCCGCAGGCCCGGGTCGCCCACCGCAACGCCGGTTGCCTCGAATGCCGCGCTGCCGACCTGCTCCGCGCGGGCCTGGGCCAGGCGTTCCGCGGACTCCTGGTCCTCCACGGCATGGTCCACCACCACCAGCGTCTGGCCGCCCACCCGGTCCGCGAGCTGGGCCGCGGTGAGCTGCACCTCGGCGTTGGTGGCGACGGCGTCCTTCTCGCCGACCACCTCCTTCTTCTCGCCGGGGTCCCAGCCACGGACCTGCACCTTGGCGACCTGGCCGACGGCGCTCATCCGGGCCCGGAACTCCACCAGGTTCTCTCCGCACACGAGCTGGTCCGGTGTCGCGGTCTCCGCATCCCCCTGGCCCGGGCCCTCGGTGGACGGCACGGGCCGCTTGAAGACCAGGGTGTCGCCCTCCACCCGGAAGTCGCGGTTGGCGAGCCGGGCGAGGCCGTAGAGGAAGTCGAGGTTGGACTGGTTGACCTGGAACACGTGGTCGAACACGCCCTCGGTCGTATCGACGTCGGCCTGGAGCCCGGTGTCGGACGCGATCTGGCTCGCGATGTCGGAGTAGGTGACGCCCTGGAAGGTGGCCGTCTTGCGGCCCGCCGCGAGCCGGTGCGACTTGTCGTAGCCGCGCACCACGGCCCGCGCGCCGAGGGCGTCGAACTCGGTCTCGATCGACGTGACCTCGCCCTTGATCAGCGGCACGAGCTCCGTGCTCTGCCTGGAGCTGGTGGAGATCTCGACGACCTTCCCGATCTCCAGCCCCGCGTCCGCCAGCACCGTCCGGGACGGGTCGTCGAAGACCAGCGCGAACATGTCCGGCGCCGTCAGCCGGTCGACCACGATGGCGCCCGTGAGCCGCCCCGCGACCCCGTCGTCGAGGTCGGTGCCGTCGATGGTCACGACGGCGGCCGTGGGGGCGGACTGGGCGACGGTCATCAGCGGTACCGCGAGGCGTCGGCGCGGGTGGGGATGAGCACCGACGAGCCCGCCGGCACCCGCTGCGGATCGTCGATCCCGTTGAGCTCGGCGATCGCGCGCCAGGAGGCGGCCTTGCCGAGCTCGCGATGCGCGATCGACTGGAGCGTGTCCCCGTCGGTCAGGGTCCGGACGCGCCGGCTGTCGATCGCGTGCGAGGTCGGGTTGGTGCGGGCCAGCTTCTCGCTCTGGCCGACGATCGTCAGCTCGACCGTCGCCCGCACGGGCGTGCCGTCCATGCGGAACACCGTGTACTTGACCGAGAGGTTGGTGATGTAGCCGAAGAAGGTCTCGAGTTGCGTGTTGCCCCACTCGAGACCCACCTGCGGCGGCATCGGGTGGGCGGTCGGTCCCTCGCCGGCGGTCGCCCTGGTCGGATACGTCCAGCCGAGCAGGGTGGAGACCCTGGGCGTGACGTCCCCATCGGGCTCGGAGTACGCGTCGAGGAACAGCGTCAGGCTCAGGGTGATCGCGTCGGTCCCGGCGAACTGCGCGGTGCCGCCGGGGGTCGCCGGGCTGTCGGTCCGGGTCACCTTGGCCGCCGTCTTGAGGGTGTACTCGGTCGGGTTGAACATGACCTCGAGCGGCGCGTAGCCGTCGGGCAGGTTGTCGTCCTTGCACACCAGCTTGGCCTTGGTGGGCTTCATGAACCCCAGGGCATCGCCGACGAAGCTTGCCGCGGCGCCCGCGGCGGCCATCACCATCGCATCGGCCTCAGAACGAGATGCTCGCGGAGACGGAGCCAGAGATGGCGCCGCTCACCGCACCGGCGAGCGCACTCGCCAGCCCGCCGATGAGGCTGATCTCCTGGTACGCGACCTCGAGCGTCTCGGTCGCGAGGTTGTTGCTCATCACGTCGAGCGACGGCCCCGTCCACTTCACGGGCACCGCGCCGACCAGGTTCCACGCGGTGATCGCCTCGCCTGCTGCGGTCATGGCCGTGATCGCCATGGTGTGCGGCAACACCATCATCTGGTTGCTCTGGAGCCACATCATCAGGGCGGGCGACGTGGCGTCCACGGGTCGCGAGAGCCGCAAGTTGGTGAACCTCACCGGTCCGACGAGCTTGTGCATGTAGCCGTTGACGCCGCCCTCGCGGTACTCGAAGACCTCGTACTCCATCCCGAGCCCGTCGACCTTGGTCCAGAAGCCGAGCGGAATGAACCCGTCGATCGTGACGTTGTAGAACACGCTGATGGCGGGATCGCCCATGGGTGCTCCTTGCTAGAAGGCGTCGAAGCCGAGGCCGCGGGCCTCACGCTCGTGGATGACCTCAGTGCGGAGGCGGGTGCGGAGCCGGCCGAACAGCGCCTGCGCCAGCTCGTCGAGCTCCCTGTCGGACCTGGCGCCACCGTCGGGTCCCGATTGGGGCGCGGGGGCCGACCCGTCGATCCGCTGGATCACGGGGGTGACGGAGATGTCGGGCACGGTCGAGGGGCCGGGCCGCGTCGCCTGGACGACGGGAGCCGGGGAGCCGGCGGATGGCGAATCGACGATCCGCTGGACCGGCGCCCCGGTGAGACGGACGGGGTCGGGACGGTGACCGTCGCCGACGGGCTCGGGCGCGCGAGGTTGAGGGCTGGCTCGACGGTCCGGCGCGCCGGCGGTGACGTTCCCTGGCGCCCGCTCGGGGCGGGTGTCACTGCCGACCGCTCGATCACCGGAGATCCCTGGAATGCCTCCGCCGCGCCTGTCGGCAACGCGGTCGCCGGGACACCCGGCGGCGGGAAGACGATCTCGCGCATGGCGGGCGGACTTCCCTGTGGGGCGGGCGTCGGCCCGGGATGGGGCAGGGCCAGTCGCTGGAGCGGAACCGGTTCCTCGGCCGTCCACGTCCGCGGCAGCGCATCGATCGTGGCCGGGAGATCGCCTCCGGATGGCCAGTGAGCGGCCACGGGACCGGGCGTGGGGGGCTCGGCCGGTCCGCCGGGCCCGCCGTCAGAGGCCTCACGCTGGACCTCGACCCTGGGACGGAGCGGGCGGGCGCCGAGGGTGGGCCGGATCGCGGGCGGGGTCTGACCAGCCGCGCGCGAGGCCCGGTCAGCCGCGAGGGCGGACGCGCCGCGTCCGGGGCGCCTCCCTATCTCGGGCGACGAGTGGGCGTGCTCGTGCTCGCCGGGACTAGCCGCCGGGGCAGGGGACTGGGTCGCCCGCCTCGACACGGGCAGCACCGGCAGCGGGCGAGGCGCCTGGCCGGGAGCCGATGCCGGCGTCGGCGCGGCGTCGGATTCGAGCGACCAGGCCGGGCCCTCCGGCGCGTCAGCGATCCCGGGCGACGGCCGCCCCGGCGCCAGGGTCATCGGCGGGCGTCGGCTGACCGAGGTGACCGGTGCCGACGTCATCGGGCTGCCCAGACCCGCGCGTCGCTGTGCGACCCCGGTCGCTGGGGACGAGCCCGCGCTCGCGGCGGCTGCGGCCGGAGGTCCGTCTCCGATGGGTCGTGGCGCCGTTGAGGCAGGTGAGGACGTGAGCGCGGGGGCCGGCGTGCCCAGGGAGGCGGCCGCGGGCGTGGCTGACGGCAGCGGCGCCCCGAGGCCGGGCGTCGGAGCGGGGCTCGTCGGGTGCTCCGCCCAGCGGCCGGGTCGCGAGGGACCCGTGCCGCGTGGGGCCGGCAAGGGCCGGGGAGTAGGCGACCCCCGGGCTGCTCGCGCCGGCCGGGCTCGGCGCCCCGCGCGACGAGGGCCGCGGTGCGCCCGCGCCCGATCGCTGGGCGACGGGCGTGGCGACGGCCGGTGCCTGCGTCAGTGGCAGCGGGGCCGGCGTGACCGTCGCACTCGGGGCGATGGCCTGCAGCTCGCGAACCGGCGGCGGACCGTCGACCGGGGACTCCGGCTCGGACCAGCGCTCAGACCACGCCTCGGGAACCTCGCCGGGGCTCGCGGCGGCGCGCCGCTGGACGGGCATCGGCACGCGAGAGGTCAGGCTCGGGACCGCGGACGGCTTCGCGACCACGAGTCCCGGTGGGGCGCTGGGGCCCGTCTCGTGGCCCAGCGCCTGCACGATCGGCGGCAGCGGCCGGTGGCCCGGGACCTCATCGAGGAAGGCGGCGCTGGGCGCGACGAGCGGGGCGTCGCCCATGGTCCGCTGGATCGGGGGCAGCGATGTCCAGGCGCCGGTCGGAGGCGCCGTCAGGTCTCGGGGCGCGGACGGGGCCGACGGCGAGGCCCCCTCCGGTGCGGCCGGGGAGGGCCCATCCGACGGCGTCCTGCGGCCGAACGGCCAGGGCAGGCGCACGGGGTCACTCCTCCTCGGACAGGCGCTTGTTGATCCGGCCGATCTCCTCGACGAAGCGCAGCCTCAGGGGGTGCTCAAGGTCGAGGATCGTGTCCATCGGCCAGTGGAAGTGGTAGGCGACGTACGCGACCTCCTCGAACAGGCGGTCGGTCGCGTACGTCACGATTCCCCCAGGCGCTGCTCACCCGCCACGTCGACGGTGAAGCCGTGGTTGCAGGCCGGGCAGGTCACGGATGCCTGGGTGTGACCCTCGGCATTGATCCGCCGGTACAGGTCCTGCAGGAACGCGAGGTCGGAGGCGAACAGCCCCTCGATCACGCCCGTGTGGATCTGGCCCAGGGAGCCGAGCTTGGTGATGACGCGCGAGAGGAGGAGCACCGTCAGGTACGCCTCGTTCTCCCGCACCCGCGGGTCGCGCTGGGGGATGATCTCGTCCCGGGCCGTCGCGAGGCGCATGACGCCCTCACGATGGACCGTCCCGGACCCGTCGACATAGCCGCGGGGGAGCACGAACGCATACTCCGTTCGGAGGGCGTCGGACACGTTCGCGCTCCCGCGCTCGATCGGGATCTCGGGCAAGGCCGCGGCTGTCATAACGGGCCTAACCGAGCCCGAGCGTCTCGCAGGCGAGCGTCGCCTCTTCGACCTGGACGCCGCTGGTGGTGGCACCGCCCTCGGAGAGGCTCAACTTCGACAGCATGGCGTTGGTGAAGTTGTAGCGGAGGACTTCCTCGCCGAGGGTGTTCATCATGATCACCGAACCGTTGCGCCGGTCCGGCGTCCCCTCCATGACGGCCTTGTGCCAGTCCCAGAGCTGCTTGGCTCCGGTGAGACCGCGCTTGAGGGTGACCGTCGGTGTCTTGGGCTTGCCCGGCAACTTGCCGATGTAGACCTTGCCCTGCTCGGTGACGTACGGGTTGTCGACGATCTCGAGCTCGCTCGAGATCCCCGAGACGGAGCTGAAGTTCGCGACGACGCCGACGCCGTCGAGGTCGAGCAGTACGTTTCCTTGCAGAAGGGGATCGGTCGTGGGCATCTGTGCCTCCGTGAGGTCGCGTGGTCAGGGGATGGTCAACTACTCGCTGTCCGGCGACCCCGAGAACTGGGCGATCCGGAACACGACGAACTCGGCCGGCTTCACCGGGGCGATGCCGATGTCGACGATCAGCTGGCCCGCGTCACGGACCTCGGGCGGGTTGTTCTCCCCGTCGCACTTGACGAAGAAGGCCTGGTCGGGGGTTGCCCCGAACAGCGCGCCGTCGCGCCAGACGCGGAGCAGGAACGCGTTGATCGTCCGCTTGACCCGGCCCCACAGCCGGATGTCGTTCGGCTCGAAGACCACCCACTGGGTGCCCTCGAAGATCGATTCCTCGACGTAGTTGAACAGGCGGCGGACGTTGAGGTAGCGCCAGGACGGGTCGGACGAGATCGTCCGGGCGCCCCAGACGCGGATCCCGCGGCCCGGGAAGGCCCGGATGCAGTTGATGCCGTTGGGGTTCAGCTGGTCGTGCTCGGCCTTGGTGATGTTGAGCTCGAGCGTGATGGCGCCGCGGACGACCTCGTTGGCGGGCGCCTTGTGGACGCCCCGGGTGTCGTCGTTGCGGGCCCAGATGCCGGCCATGTGACCGGACGGCGGGACGAACTTCGACTGGCCCGACGGCGGATCGAAGACCTTGATCCACGGCCAGTACAGCGTCGCGTACTTGGAGTCGTAGCCGGCCTTGTCGACCCGCCACTCCTTGACCTGCTGCGCGTTGAGGCTGGGCGGCGCGTCGAGGATGGCAACCCGATCGCCCATCAGCTCGCAGTGCGCGATCATCGCCAGCTGGACGGCCTGGAGGCCCTCGAGATCGATGATCCCCTGCTCGTACACGGCCATCAGGTCGGGGACGGTCAGCATCGTGACCTCGTCCACGGCCTCGAGGCCGGCAAAGCCGGTCCGGTCCGACGAGTTGCCGACGTAGTCGTTGGGGGTGACCCGGGCGGGAACCGCCGCGCCGCCACCGGCGAGGCTCACCGAGCCCGTCGACGGGGCCGTGAGGGCGCCGCCCACCTCCTCGATCGTGATCGTCTTCGACTGCGCCTTGACGGCGGTCGCGACGCTCGTCTTGCCCTTGCCGGCAGTCACGTTGTCGAAGGTCTCGACGACCTTGCTGCCCTGCTTCACGACGAGCTTGAAGGCGCCCTCGGCGTCCTCGCTCGCGGGTTCGACGCTGACGCTCAGGTCGTTGCCGCCCGGGCCGGCCTCGAGGGCGGCCACGCGGAAGGCGGGCTTGCCCTTCTCGGCCGCGCTGGGCAGCTCTGCGGACGCGGTGGGCATGACGCCGTCGGCGCCGACCCGGACCACGTAGGCGGCACCGCCGCCGTTGAGGAAGTAGCCGTAGACGGCGTGCGCCAGGTAGGAGCCTTCGACGAAGTCCCCGAACACGGACGTGAACTGGTTCCAGTTCGTCACGAGCGTGGGGGTGTTGGCGGGCCCGCGACCGGCGAGCCCGACGAACGCGGCGACCGCCGTGCCGACGCCCTCGATCGGACGCGACCCGGCTTCCACCTCCTCGACGTAGACGCCGGGTGACAGATAGTTCGGCATGCGTGGCCTCTCCCGTTGGGGTGGATCCCGACGCTTGGACGCTCGCACCCCCTGGAGGGCGCGAACAAGGTTCGAGCGGGCGCGCGGCAGGGCGGCGGCACGTGCCCGAAGGGGCAGCGAGGGCTGCCCGCTCGCATGCCCGCCGACGGGTGGCGGGTCTCGCGCGCGCGGCGGACGATCCCTACGTGATCCACGATGTCGACCAGCTCCTCGAGAAGCTGGTCCGCCGGGATGCCCTCAACGGCTCGTCGGTGGACCTCGTGTTCGATGCGCCGACCAAGGACTGGGTGGCGCGCCGCAGCGGCCCCTGCGTCAACCTGTACCTGTACGACATCCGAGAGGACCTCCAGCGCCGCGTCCCGACCTGGGAGGACAAGCGCGGCCCGGACGGGCAGGTCTCGGGCCGCAGGCAGCCGGCCCGCCGGTTCCGCCTCGCCTACCTCGTGACCGCCTGGACGCAGCGACCCGAGGACGAGCACCGCCTGCTCTCGTCGCTGCTGCTGTGCATGCTCAAGAACCCGATGCTCAAGCCCGGCAACCTCGGGGGATCGCTCGACGAGACGGACCTTCCCGTCTACATCGAGGTCGGCCAGCCCGAGACCCAGGAGCGCTCCCTGGCCGACATCTGGTCGGCGCTGGGTGGCGAGCTCAAGCCGTCGCTGGACCTGGTGGTCATCGCCCCGGTGCTGCCCGACAGCGACAGCTACTACGGCCCGCCGGTCACCGCCGGTCCGACGATCGGGCTTTCGAGCACGGGCGGCGCGGAGGAGGCGATGGGCGGATCTCGGCGCGGGAAGCAGGCTGACACGGCCGAGCCCGCTCCGGTGGCGGAGGAGACGGTTCCCGCGCCCAGGGGCCCCAAGGGCGAAGAGGCGGGCGGCATCAGGCTGCGGGTGCGCGGCTCCCGGTCGTGAGCGCGACGAACGCGAGGCAGCCGAACCCCGACGCCCGCCGCGGCGGAGGAGGGACCGCCGACGCAGGCATCGGACCCGTCGCTCGCCTACCTGTACCGGCGCCTCGCGCGTCTCGAGGCCCGCGTCAGGGCCGCCGTCGAGCGCCGCCGCGCGGTGGATCCGGATCCCGAGGACCGGTTCCGGGGCCTGTACATCAGCGATGACCAGGTCGACCGGCTCCTGGGGGCCGACGGCCATCCGGGTGCCGAGATCCGTGCCGCGGTCCTCGCCGCGGCCGCGCTCGACGCCGCGGAGCTGGCCGCTGCCGAGCTCGATGCCGACGCCGCCGAGGCGGCGGGAGCGGACCTGCGGCTGCGCAGGCTGGCCCGGGCGTTCGGGCTGGACGCCCTCGACGTCGACCTGCTGCTGATCGCGCTGGCCCCGGACCTCGACCCCCGCTTCGAGCGCCTGTACGGCTATCTCCACGACGACGTGTCGAGGCGCCGGGCGAGCGCCGGGCTCGCCCTGGAGCTGGTCGGCGGCTCGGAGCTCGCCGGCGCCGGACCCACGAGGTCCAGGCTCGGGCCGGAGGGTGCCCTGGTGGAGGGCGGGCTGTTGCTGGTGGAGGACACCGACCGGCCGTTCCTCACCCGGCCGCTGCGGGTCCCGGACCGGGTGGCGGCACACCTGCTGGGAGATGACGCGCCCGACCCGCTGGTGGCGCCGCTGCTCGGCGAGGCGCAGGAGGTGCGCTTCGGCGATGCGGCCGTGCTGGCGCGAGCGCTCGAGGCCGGCGTGCCGCTCGTCTACGTTCGCCAGGCCGGCGGTGCGTCCGGGCGGGCCCTGGCCCGGGCAGCCTTCGCCGCGCTGGGGCGCCCCGCCGTCGACGTGGACCTCTCGCGGCTCCGGGCGACCGACGAGCCACGCCCGCTCGCCGAGGCGGCCAGCCCGCGAGGCCCGGCTGCGCGGGTGCCGGCCTGATCGCGGGTCCGGTGGAGGCGATCGTCGAACGGGGAGCGTCGGCGGTCCGCGCGTTCGGTGAGGCCCGGCCGCCGGTCGTCCTGGTGGGGACCCGGGGCTGGGACCCGGCCTGGAGCCGCGAGGTGCCGCTGGTGCTGGACGCGCCGGTTCCCGACGAGGCGCAGCGCCACGAGCTGTGGGTCGGTGCGCTCAACGGGTCGGCGCCGCTGGCCTTCGACCCGGCGACCGCGACGCGGGCCTTCCGGCTCGGCCCGGAGCAGGTCGTCCGGGCCGCCCGCGCGGCCCATCGCGCGGCCGTCGCCGCCGCCCGTGACCTCGAGCCGCCCGATATCGCCGCCGGCGCCCGCGCCCAGAACGCCGCCGGTCTCGAGCGCCTCGCCCGCCGGGTGGAGCCCGTCGCGGGCTGGGACGACCTGATCCTGCCCCGGGCGGTGGACACCCAGCTGCGCGAGATCGCGGCGCGGGCACGGCACCGCGACCGGGTCATCGGCGAGTGGCGGATGGGGCACACCACCGCCCGCGGTCGTGGGGTGACGGCCCTGTTCGCCGGCGATTCCGGCACCGGCAAGACGATGTCGGCCGAGGTCCTCGCCGGCGACCTCGGGCTGGACCTGTACGTGATCGACCTCTCGACCGTCATCGACAAGTACATCGGCGAGACCGAGAAGAACCTGGACCGCATCTTCACCGAGGCCGACGGGGTCAACGGCGTGCTGCTGTTCGACGAGGCCGACGCCCTGTTCGGCAAGCGCTCCGAGGTCAAGGACGCGCGCGACCGGTACGCCAACGTCGAGGTGGCCTACCTGCTCCAGCGGATGGAGCGCTTCGACGGCATCGCCATCCTGACCACCAACCTGCGCGCCAACGTGGACGAGGCGTTCACCCGGCGGCTGGACGCGATCGTGGACTTCCCGCTGCCCGAGGAGGAGGACCGCCTCCGGCTCTGGGTGCGCAACCTCCCGGACCGGGTCCCGCGCGAGGGCGAGCTGGACCTCGACTTCCTCGCCCGCCAGTTCCGCTTCCCCGGCGGCAACATCCGGAACATCTGCGTGTCCGCGGCCTACTTCGCGGCCGCCGCGGCCCGGCCCGATCGCGATGGCGGACCTCATCCGGGGCACCGAGCGCGAGTACCGCAAGCTGGGCCGGCTGACGGTCGAGGCCGAGTTCGGGCCCTACATGCACCTGCTCGACGTCTGATCAGTGGGCCGGCCTGCCCGTTGAGGCAGACTTCGGGGCGCATCGCCGCTGGGGGATTGCGACCGGCCCCGCGGTGGGCGATGCTGCGGGTGCCACCAGGAGGGACCAGCGCATGCGCGACTACGAGCGCGAACCCATCGCCCATCCGCACGTGGACCGGAAGGCGCCGGAACGGGCGGATGCTCACCCGCTTCCGACGACGCGCGGACCCGCGCTCGACGCGGCGTCGATCATGCATCTCCAGCGGACCGCCGGGAACCAGGGCGTGGTCCAGATGCTGGGCAACGACGAGGAGCAGTCCCCGGTCGTCGACGTGGTCGGGTCCGGCGGCGGGGCGCCCCTGGACACCTCGACCCGGACGTCGATGGAGTCCGCCTTCGGCACCTCGTTCGAGGATGTCCGGGTGCACACCGGCGGCCAGGCGTCGAAGTCCGCCGAGTCCGTGGGGGCGAACGCCTACACCGTCGGTTCCGACGTCGTGTTCAAGGACGGGCAGTACAACCCGGGCTCCGCCGAGGGCCAGAAGACGCTCGCCCACGAGCTGACGCACGTCGTCCAGCAATCGCGTGGACCTGTCGAGGGGACGGATGCACCGGGCGGGATCAAGGTCAGCGACCCGTCCGACCGGTTCGAGCGCGCGGCCGACCAGACCGCCAGCCAGGTCGTGGGCGCGGTGCAGCGCCAGATGCAGGACGAGGAGGAAGAAGAGCTCCAGATGTGACGGAGCTCTCCGGGCCCCGGACGGTGTCCGCCTGACCGCACCCCGGACGCGCGGCCGGGATCGCCGCTAGATCAGCCCCTCGCGGATCGCGTACGCCACGGCGTGCGTCCGGTTGCGCAGCTCCAGGCGTGACGTGATGTCGTGGATGATGTTCTTGACGGTGCGCTCGCTGTAGTACAGGTGGCCGGCGATCTCCGCCGTGTCGAGCCCGTCCGCGAGCAGCCGCACCACCGCCGCCTCCCGCTCCGTCAGGCCCGAGAAGGTCAGCCCGCGCGGTGAGAGCACCTGGCGCTGGAGCTGGCCGACCTGGCGCAGGAGCCGCCCCAGCAGGTCCGGGGGCAGGGTGCCCTCGCCGGCGGCAGCCGAGCGCAAGGCCGCGGACAGGTTGCCGGGCGTCGCCTCGGATCGTCGCAGGACGCCGGTCGCGCCGGCCTCGGCGGCGCCGAGCAGGCTCCGGTCGTCCACGCGCGAGACGAGCAGCACGACCCGCCGCACGCCCCGGCCGCGGAGCGAGCGCATGGCGGCGAGCACGTCGGCGTCGAGCTCGTCGCCCACGACGAGCGCCACCACGTCGTCCGGGAGCTCCCCCTCGGCCACGATGGAGAAGCCCTGCGCCTTGCGCAGCTGGCTCACGATCCCGGCCCGCGAGAGCGGGTCGGCGGCGGACACGTGGACCGGGATACGGGCCTTGAAGGGAACGGGTTCGGCGACCATCGATGCACGTCTCCCCTGGGCGCCGCCCGGGTGGGACGGAGGCTTCGTGCAGGCCCGGACGCGCACCCGGACCCTAGCGCGGGGGTATGTGCGGCCAGTCAACGCTGACTTAACGGGCAGCCCAGCGGTGCCCGAATGGACACCAGTCCGCCCCGTTCGCCGGTGGTCCAACCCCTGTTCGCCGGAGCTTCGGATCGCTACACTCCGCCCGTGGGTGCATCTGTCACGCTGGTCACGCCGGCCATCGCGGTCGAGCCGGGCCAATCCGTTTCCATCCCGGTCAAGGTTCGCAACACCGGGACCGTCGTCGACGAGTTCGCGCTCGACGTCCTGGGGGAAGCCGCCGCATGGGCGGTCTGCCAGCCGGCCACGATCAGCCTGTTCCCCGGCGCCGAGGGCGAGGCGAAAGCCGTCTTCGCACCGCCGCGCGCCGCGACGACGCCGTCGGGTGTCATCGCGTTCGGGCTGCGCGCCCGGTCACGCGAGGACCCCGCCGGTTCCGCGGTGGAGGAGGGGACGGTCCAGGTCGGGGCCTTCATGGACCCCCGTGCGGAGCTCGTCCCACGCACGTCGCGCGGATCCCGGGGCGGCACCCACGAGATCGCCGTCGACAACCGGGGCAACTCGCGCCTCAACGCGGAGATCGAGGCCACCGACGCGGACCAGCAGCTCACGTTCGACGTCAACCCCCCCGCGCTCGTGGTCGAGCCCGGCCTGGCGGAGTTCGCCAAGGTTCGGGTCAGCCCGGCCAAGCGCTTCTGGCGCGGCCAGCCCAAGACCCGGCCGTTTCAGCTGTTCGTCAAGCCCGAGGGCGGCGCGCCGATCCAGCTCGAGGGCACGCTCCTCCAGGAGTCGGTGCTGCCGCCGTGGTTCCTCAAGGCATTGCTGCTGCTGGTGGTCGCGATCGTCGCCCTGATCCTGATCTGGCTGTTCCTGCTCAAGCCGACCATCGAGAGCGCGGCATCCGACGCGGTGTCGTCGCCGCTCGCGAGCCTCAAGGAGGACGTCAACCAGGCGCTCAGCGACGCGGGGCTGCCGACGATGGGCAGCGACGGTGGCGGGGCGCCGACCGACGCGCCGCCGACGGCAACGCTGGCTCCGGGCGAGACCGCTGGTCCACCGACCGCGGAACCCCCCACGGCCACGCCGGGCGGCGGTGGGGTCGTCATCCCGGGTCTCGGCGCGCCGATCGACGGGTCCCTCGACAACACCACCAAGACAGCCACGTTCGAGGGCACGCTGTTCCTCACCGACTTCCTGTTCTCCAATCCCAACGGGCGCCAGGGTGCGATCGTCGTGCTTCGCAACGACACGCAGCTGATGCGCCTGCGCCTGGAGAACTTCCGTGACTACGACGTGCATTTCGTGACGCCGATCGTGATCGGGGTGGGTGACCAGCTGCGGCTGTCGCTCGTGTGCGAGCCGGCGGCCAACTGCGACCCGGCGGTGCTCTACTCCGGGTACCTGCGGCCCTGAGGCCCGCCATGACACGGCTCCTCGCGGCCGGGCTGGCGCTCCTGCTCCTCGCGGCTGGGGCCGCCGGTGTGGTCGCGTCGCCGACGCACGACTCCCGTTCCGGACCGCTCGTGACGGATCCGCTCCCGGCCGCGCCGCTGCCCGCGCCGCCGGGCCGGACCACCCTGCTGTCGAAGGCCCGTGGCGGGGGGTTCCCCAACAACGGATCGATCGAGCCATCCATGTCCGCCAGCGGGCGATACGTTGCGTTCACGTCCGTCGCGTCGAACCTGGTGGCGGGGGACGCTGCGGGCACGATGGACGTGTTCCTGCTCGACCGCCAGACGGGCAGGATCCGGATGGCACCGCTGCCCGCGGGGGCGGTCCGGACGACCCAGACGACGTCATCCGATCCGGCGATCTCGGCCAACGGCCGCTGGGTGGCCTTCACCTACCTGTCGCCGCCCTCGTCCGTGACGACCGTCGCCGTCCCTCCTCGCGCGTATGTGGTGCTCTGGAACACGCGCTCCGACGTCTCGGTCTTCGTGACGATCGAGCTCCGCAGCCGCCTGATCGCCCTGCCCGCGTACCAGCCGTCGCTGTCGCGGACCGGCCGCTATGTCGCGTTCACCACGACCGGCAACATCGGCAGCGACAGCGACGAGGGAGCGGAGGACGTCGCCCGCTGGGATCGGACCACCGGCGATCTCGTGCTCGTCAGCCGCGGGTTCGATGGCGAGCCGATCGCCGGGGCCGCCAACACCCCGTCCATCTCCGGTGATGGGAACCTCGTCGCCTTCGCCTCGGATGGCGGCGACAGTGTCGTCGACGCCGATACTGGCTCGGGCTACCAGGTCTACGTCCGCGACATCGAGGCGGCTCGGACGCGGCAGGTGTCGGGTACGCCGGACGGACGGCCCCCGCGCGGCGACGCGATCCTCCCCGCGATCTCCACCGACGGCCGGTACGTGGCGTTCGCGTCTGCGGCGTCGAACCTCACCAGCGAAGGCGCCGGCGGCGTGTTCCGGAGAGACTTGCAGACGAGCACCACGATCATGGTCTCGGTGACGCCGCAGGGTGGGGCGAGCGATGGAATCAGCCTCCTCCCCGCGATCTCGGGCAACGGCAACTTCGTCGCCTGGACATCCACCGCGTCGAACCTCGTCCCGGAGACGGCGGGCCGGATCGCTCCCGCCGCATTGGCACGGTTCGTCTCCGACGTCTACCTCCGGGACATCACCGCGGGCGAGACGCTGCTCATCTCGGTCAGCCTCGTCAACGCCGGTGGCGGCGGCCAGAGCTTCCAGCCCACGGTCGGCGGCAATGGCCGGTTCGTGGCGTTCGCCTCCGACTCGCCGCAGCTCGTGGGCGGCGACGACAACAAGACGTACGACGTGTTCCTGCGGGACCTGCCGCCGGTACCCGTGATCACGCCCGCGACGCTCGACCTGGGCTCGCGCGCCGTGGACACCGAGAGCCTGCCGCTCGCGGCCACCCTGGGCAACGCCGGCTGGAGTCCGCTGCAGGTCACCGGGGCCACGATCACCGGGGCCAACCGGAAGGACTTCCGGATCGTCGCCGACGGCTGCGGCGCCAGGGTGCTGCGCCGCAACGAGGCGTGCACCGTGACCGTGACCTTCCGCCCGCTCGCCAAGGGGACCCGGGTCGCCACCCTGGCGGTCGCGGACGACTTCGACGGCTCACCCCGGACGGTCAGGCTGCGGGGCGTGGCCTCGAAGGGCCAGCTCGTGCTCGATCCGCCGATCGGGCAGCCCGGCATCGTCACCATCGTCGAGGGAAGCGGCTTCCCGCCGGACACGCCTGTCATGCTCACCTGGAGCCCCGGCATCACCTCCCGGACCGATCCCGTGATCACGGATGACCAGGGCGACTTCCGGGTCCCGATGCTGGTGTTCCACAATGACCGGACCGGCCCGCGGGAGCTCCAGGCGGCGCCGTTCGATGGCACGGCCTTCCCGCCCGTCGCTGCCACCATGCTCGTGACCCGCCCGTCGGTGATCCCGCCGGGGTTCGTGATCCTGCGCTTCATCGATGTCCCGCTCGTGCTCGTGATCCGAGGATGACCCGCCCGTGACCGCCCACAGCCCCCTCGTCTGCCGCCGCTGCGGTTTCACCAACGTTCCCGGCGACCAGTTCTGCGGGTCATGCGGAGCGTTCCTCGAGTGGGAGGGGGAGCAGCTGGAGTCGGACGTCCCGCCCGTGAGCACGGGCTCCGACGTCCCGCCCGTGACCGCGCCGTACCCGACACCGCACGCCGAGCCGCAGCCCGGGCCGCAGGCCGCCGGGGGGCTGATCCGGTGCCCCGCCTGCGGCATCGCGAACGCGGACTCGCGGACGTTCTGCCAGTCCTGCGGATCCAGGCTGGCCGATGCCAGAGGCGTGGCTCCCGTCACCCAGGAGCAGATCGCCGCAGCGGTCAGCGCGCCCAACCGGCCGGCGACCGTCACCACGACGACCGTCCGGTCGGCCCGGCCCGAGCCGGAGACCGGAGGATCGGGGAGCGGGGTGCTCAAGTGGATCGTGATCATGGCCATCGTCGGCCTGCTGGTCGGCGTGGGGATCGTGGTCGCCGGCAACCTCCTGCGCGGCACGGCGCCGGACTCGGATGCCAGCGCCCAACCCTCGACCGGGCAGGGAGCCGCCTCCCCGGGCACCTCGGACACGCCGACCGCATCGACGGAGACCCCGTCCGAGGCTCCCACGCCCACCCCCACGCCGGGCCCCAAGGCAGAGCCGCTCGCGCTGCTCGGCGCCTCGGCGTCCTCGGTCGTCGGTGACCTGCCCAAGTTCCAGCCGACGATGGCGATCGACGGCGACCCCGACACCTGCTGGCAGGAGGGCAGCCAGAAGGAGAGGGGGGAGTGGATCGAGGTCGTGTTCGCGCCCTCGAAGGTGACCGCGGTGATCATCACCAACGGGTACAACGCCTCGAACGCGCTCTACAACGGCAATCGCCGCCTCAAGAACATCGAGATCCGGGTGGGCAACGCCGCGCCGCAGACCATCCGCCTCAAGGACACCGGCAGCCCGCAGAAGATCGACGTGAAGAACGTCTCGGGTGCGGTGGCGGTGCGGATCACGATCCTGTCGACCTATCCGTCGAAGGCCACCTCGGTTGCGGGCACGCCCTTCGACGACACGGCGCTCGGCGAGATCGTCGTGATGGGAATCCCGGGGTCTTGACGGTGAACCGGCTGCCGCGCGTATCCTGCGCTGCGATGTCGTCCCAGCAGCCTCCCGGAATCGTGGCGTGAGCGCGATCGGCGCGGTGTTCAGCCGCGTGCTCGGGGCGATCGGCGGGCCGGGCACGGCGGCGATCGTGGGCGGTGGGCTGCTCATGGGGGCCATTGGCGGAGGCCTCGTGGCGGGCGGTGGCTCCGGCCAGGCCGCGAGCGCGACGGGTTCCCTCGCCGTGTACCCGTGTCCCGACACCGGCGCCCCGCTGACGATGATCCAGGCCGGCCAGAAGCTGCTGGCCACGGGCCGCACCGAGGATGCGTCCTGGCTGCGCATCCATTTCCCGGAGCCCGGCCGCACCGAGGCCTGGGTCGAGGCGGGGCCGCTGGAGGTCCAGGGCTCGGTCGCTGGCCTGCCTGTCGCCGAATGCGCCCCCGAGACGGCCGCCGCGCCGCCATCGCTCGGTCCGGCGCCCACGCTGACCGCCGTCCAGGACAACCCGCCGACGGCAGCCCCGACGGCTGCGCCGACCCCCAGCGATGCCCCGGACAAGGCGCCGTCCCTGACGGCGCTCAGCGTGTCCACGAGCAAGCTCAGCTACGACACGGGCGACTACTGCCCCAACGCGGTCAAGCAGGCGGTCTTCACCGTCAAGGCGACCGACGACATCGGCATCGAGAAGGTCACCCTCTACTGGCGCGAGCCGGGCGCTGGGTCCTTTGCCCAGTCCGCGATGACGCAGACCGCCGGCAACGCGACGAAGGGGACCTGGTCCGTCACGCTGGGAACGGCGGCCGACGGGATCACCAAGGCCGGCAAGCTCTCGTTCTACGCCGTGGGCACGGACTCGGCAGGCGCCACCAAGAGGATCCCGGTCAAGGGGTCCGACTCGATCGCCGTCAAGGTCTGCAAGAACACGGGGCCCACGATCAGCGGGGCGTCGGCATCGTCGGGCTCCAAGCTGTTCTGGGATCCGCTGGGCGTCGGCTCGTGCCAGACCGCCACCGACCTCACCGCCACGATCAAGGACAGCGACGGGGTCAAGTCGGCGACGCTGTTCTTCAAGCGGCCGGGGGAGGCCTGGGCGTCCAAGCCCATGGATCCCAACACGGTCAGGGGCAAGTGGTACGCCAACCTGGACACGCGCGGGGACAAGATCTACATCCCCAACCCGCCCACGGGCACGCTGCGCTGGTACATCAAGGCGGTCGACGGGGCGGGCATCTCGAGCCAGACCAGCACGAAGACGATCACGATCAAGCGGTGCGACACCGAGGCGACGTTCGACGGGGTGTTCCCGAAGGACTACGTCTTCACGTACCCGTGTGGCTCCGCAAGGATCTCGATCGGCACCTACGCAGACGATGAGGACCAGCCGGAGTACGGTCTCAAGGTGGTCTTCCACTGGAACGTACTTGAGAACCGACGGACCAACCGCAAGACCAGTCTCGGGCACCGTCACGGCCAAGCGGGTCGGGAGCTACAACTACTACGAGGGCAGGACGTCGACCTTCGACGGCAACAAGTTCGACTCGGGGTACCTGACGGTGTACGCCGTCACCACGGACAAGTACGGCGGCAAGACGAAGAGCCGCTGTCGACACCTACACCATGTCCTGCGTGAAGCTGATGACCGCCGTGACGTCGCTCCTGCCCAAGATCGTCGCC
This sequence comes from uncultured Chloroflexia bacterium, assembly GCA_963700555.1. Lineage (GTDB taxonomy): Bacteria > Chloroflexota > Limnocylindria > Limnocylindrales > CSP1-4 > CAIXZV01. Next base: position 72,823 of record CAVOXZ010000007.1, on the reverse strand, counting down.
TTCGTCGTCAGTGCCGTGCTCGGTTTCGTCGTCGCGAGCGTCGTGGTCGGCGCGATGTCGGGTCGGACGCCCGTGTCCACCGCCGGTGACGCGCCCGACTACCTCCTGGGCGGCGCCGACACCCCGCTGGCAGGGGACACCCCCGCGGTCGTGGCCTTTGACTCGGAGCCAGCCGCCGACCTCGTCGCCCTCGCGCCGCTCAACCCCGAGGACCTGAGCGCCGCCGCCGCCGCCATCCTCGGCGCGGGTGAGCCGGGCCAGGGCGTGGAGCCGGCACTGTTCACGGATCCCACCGGCTTCCCGCGCATCGACCCCGTGACGCAGTTCGACGGGGGGCCGTTCCAGGGCGCCAACTGCACGCTCGCCTCGGGCTCGATGCTCGCCCGGCTCGCGTTCGGCGTCGTGACCAACGGGTCGGTGCTCCGGACGCTCCAGGACGACCAGGACGGCGGCACCGGCCTCAACGACCTCAAGGCGGCCCTGTGGCGCGGGTACGGCGTGTCGGCACCCATCGGCCTGCTGCGACCCCAGCAGCTCAAGGACCTGCTCGCCTCCGGCTATGGCGCGGTCGTGCAGGGCATCTACGGCGAGATCCCCACGGGGCTCCGCCTCCAGAAGGACTTCACCGGCGGCCACGCCATCTACCTCGACGGCTACTACCCGGGCAACGCCAAGCGCGGGATCCCCGAGGCCTACTACGTGATCGACCCGCTCGGGCGGCCCCACTCGGGCTACAAGGGCGATTGGTGGCCGGCCTCGATCGTGGACCGCGTTCGGCATGGCCTTCGGCGGCGGCCGGATCCCGGCGATGTGGGCGTTCCCGCCCGGCGGCGTGCCCCCCGACGTCGTGGGTCCCGATGTCCTGCCGATCCCCGCCGACAGCACGGGACCGGGCCCCGACTCGACGCCCGATCCGTCCGCGAGCGCCCCGCCGTCGGTCGACCCCGGCGCGACGCCGGCGCCGCCGTCCGGGTTCTCGCCCGTCGAGCCCGGCGACATCGTCCTCGAGGTCGCCGACCCGCCCGAGCCCCCGGTCGCGGGGGGCCTGAGGGACGCCATCCTGGTCACCCCGGTGTTCGACATCTGCATCGTGAGCCCCAGCCTGCCCGGCTGCCCGGCCGGCATCGAGGCGATATTCCCGGCGGGCAACCCGCCGCTGCTGCAGCTCAAGCTGGGACCGACGGTGAAGGTCGTCTTCGTCGATTCGGACCGGGCGAACAAGGCGATCGTCGGCTTCACGGTCGATCCACCGATGACGTCCAACGTCAAGTTCTGGGTCCAGGGCCGGAGTCCGGCCGACGTGCACTCGGCATCGTCGGTGACCAGCGTGACCCTGTTCGGGACCCCGATGGTCCTGGCCGAGCTCAACGTCCAGGCGGCGACCACGTACAGCTTCCAGGCGGTGGCCGGGAGCGGGATCTTCGCCGGGTCGAGCGGGATCGGCTCGTTCACCACGGGAAGCGGGGTCAAGACCTTCGACGTGTCACTCGCCGCGGTGGCATCACCGGTGTTCAAGGCCGGCACGGGCCTCTCGCCCTACTCGCATGTCGCCGCCGGTGCCTTCCTGCGACCCATGGTCCGGCTCGACCAGCTGGCCGGGGTGTCCTGCGACGAACCGGCAGCCTTCGGCGGCACCGGGTTCTGCCTCGACCAGGTGGCGCTCGCGCCGGCGTCGAGCGCCTGCACCAGCGCCAACGTGACGTACGAGCTGGTCGGGATCGGCGAGGACAGCGTCGTGGTGCGGGCCTATCCCACCGTGGCCGGCGTCACGCCCGGTGGCGGGCTGACGCTCGACGGCGTGCTGGAGGCGACCGGGCCAGCGGGGTCCGGGTCCGTGGCCGTGGGCTGTCTGGCGTCCGGCCTGAGCTACAGCATCGTCATCGACGGCGTTGGTGATGACCGGGGGCCGCTGGCCGCCACCACCGTGACGGTGCCATAGGGGCGGTCCCAGGTCGCGGGCTGATCCGGTACGCCGCGCCGCTCGCGGTGGCCCGTGCGAAGCGGCGCTAGCATGGGCAGGTGAGCAAGCCTGCGTCCCCGTCAGCTGCGCGCCCGCACCGTGTCGTGATCGTCGGTGGCGGCTTTGGCGGGCTGTACGCCGCCCGCGAGCTGCGCAAGGCCGGCGACCAGGTCGCGGTGACCCTCGTGGATCGGCGAAATCACCACCTGTTCCAGCCGCTGCTCTACCAGGTGGCGACCGGAGCGCTGTCGCCGGGGGACATCGCGCAGCCGCTGCGCTCGATCTTCCGCACCCAGCGGAACGCCACCGTGCTGCTCGGGGAGGCGATCGGGATCGACCCCGACTCGCGCGAGGTCCGGTTCAAGGACGGCCTCAACCTGCCGTACGACACCCTGATCGTGGCCACCGGCGCCCGACATGCCTACTTCGGGCACGACGAGTGGGCGCCGTTCGCGCCGGGCCTCAAGACCATCGACGATGCGACGGAGATCCGGCGCCGGATCCTGATCGCGTTCGAGGCGGCCGAGCGCGAGATGGACACCGCCCGGCGCCGCGAGTGGATGACCTTCGTGCTCGTCGGCGGCGGGCCGACCGGCGTCGAGCTGGCCGGCGCGCTCGGCGAGATCGCCAACGACACGCTGCGGTCCGACTTCCGGTCGATCCGACCCCAGGACGCCCGGATCGAGCTGATCGAGGCGCTGGACCGGGTGCTGCCGACCTACCCGCGCGGACCGGTCGGCGTCGGCGAAGCGGCAGCTGGAGCGGCTCGGGGTCACCGTGCGGACCGGCACTCGCGTGACCGAGATCGGCGAGGCGTTCGTGCGCGTGGAGGACGAGCGGGGCAGCGAGGAGATCCGGGCTCGAACCGTCCTGTGGGCTGCGGGCGTGCTCGCCGCGTCGTTCGGGCGGGCGGTCGCCGAGGCCGTCGGCGCCGAGACGGACCGCTCCGGGCGGATCCTCGTCGGGCCGACCTGACCGTTCCCGGCCATCCCGAGATCCTGGTGGTGGGGGACGCGGCCGTGCAGCCGTGGAAGGAGGACCGGCCCGGTGCCCGGCGTCGCCCAGGGCGGGATCCAGGGCGGCAAGTACGCCGGCCGGCTCGTGGTCGCGCGACTCCGCGATGAGTCGATCAGGCCCTTCCACTTCCAGGACCGCGGCGACGTGGCCGTGATCGGGCGGCTCCGCGGCGTGACCAACATCGGCTGGATGGGCCCCTTCGGGCGCCAGGGCGGGTTCATCGCGTGGGCACTGTGGCTGGGGATCCACCTCGTGTACCTGATCGGGTTCGCGAACCGGATCGTGGTGACCGTGCGCTGGGCCTGGTCGTTCCTGACCCGCGGCCGCAGCACCCGGCTGATCACGGGCGCGCCGCAGGTCCTGCCGATCGAGCGGCCGGAGCCGCCGGCGTAGCATCCGCGGGCTCCATCCGCCGGCCCGGCCGCGGGCTCCATCCGCCGGCTCCACCGCCGGCCCGGCCGCGGGCTCCATTCGCACCGAATATCACTCCTGACTGCTATTCGCACGACCCGGTGCCACGTTCCTGCGGGCGATATCACCGGGCGGTGATATCTGGCGCCTCCCAGGCCTCTCGGCCGTCGTTACATCAGTCAGGGCTGATATCCGGCGCATTGAGCGGCGCTCTCGGCTGTCGGACCCGCCGTCGATGCGGCGAGCCGCCGCGCAACCCGCGGATCAGGATCACCCCGGCAAGCGTCCCCTCCGGACGACGCAGCCAGCGGGAGACGGCGCGACCCCTCGTGGGGTACGCCCCGCGGAACGTGGTGTCGTGGTCCGCGAGCCGCCGCCGCGTTGTCGAGGTGTCGGGCAGGACGAGGAGTCGGCCGACGTGCGCGGGCCGTTCGCCAAGGCGCTCGAAGGCGATCTGCGGCGCCAGGCGCACCTTGACGTCGTGCCGGCGGAGCGTCTCCTCCACGCCGGTGATCTCGCTCTTGACCTCGACGATGAGCGCGGTTCGAGTGGCGGCGTGCCATCCGAGCACGTCCACCGAGCCACGCTCGCCGTAGCGGGCAAACGACACCTCGACGTGGACATCCCAGCCCAGCCCGCTGAGCCGTCGCGCGACGCGCTCGACAAGCTCGGCGTGGGCCCGGTCAAGCAGCCGGTCCAGCTCGCCACCCTGCCACCGGACGCTGAGCACGAGCTCGCCTCCGGCTTCACCAAGCAGGCGCCCGAGTGTTCGCGCCGACACCGCTCCGAGGTCCCCGCGCTCAACCGCGGAGACCGCCGGCTGCCCGATCCGGACCCGCTGCGCAAGGTCCGACTGCCGCCAGCCCTTCCGCTGGCGAAGGGCACGGAGGACTCGTCCGATCGCCTCTGGTGTCACCGGACGGAGCATGCCGTCGGGCGCTTACGCCGCGCTTATCTGAGGGCGAGCCGCGCACGCGCCGCGAGCCACGGACTCGCCCCGCCGATCAGCCCTCGAACATGACCATCTGGCGCGCCGCCTCCCCGGCCCGCAGCCGGTCGAACGCGTCCTCGAGGTCATCGAGCGGCAGCCGCCGGTCGATCAGCTTCCCGATCGGCAGGCGGCCGGCGAGGTACGCCTCCGCGTACCGCGGGAAGTCGATCGCCGCGACCGCGGACCCGTAGTTCGACCCCAGGATCCGTCGCCCGCCATCGACGAACGGGAACGGCTCGAAGGCGGCCACCTGCCCGAACTGCGTCAGGCCGACGAGCACAGCGGTTCCACCCGGCGGCAGGGCGGCGATCGACTGCGCGATCGTGTCGGGCAGGCCGATGGCCTCGAAGATGAAGTCGGGACCATCACCCGCCGCCGCGCGCCGGATCCCGTCCACGGTCGCCTGCGGGTCGGCGGCGTCGGCCTGGACCCAACTGGTGGCGCCCAGCTCGCCGGCAAGGTCCAGCTTGGCCCGGCTCACGTCCACCGCGATGATCCGACGGGCCCCGGCGAGCACCGCGCCCATCACGCACGAGAGGCCCACGCCGCCCAGCCCGATGACGGCGACGGTCGACCCGGCCGGCACCTCGGCGGTCTTGACGACCGCCCCGACGCCGGTGGACACGCCGCACCCGATCAGCGCCGCGACCTCGGGCGGCACCCCGTCGGGCATCGGCACCACGGCCGACGCCGGCACGACCTGGTGGGTCGCCATGGTGCCGATCGAGAGGTAGGCGAGGACGGGGGTCCCGTCCGGCCGGGAGAGTCGCGTTGTCCCGTCGGCCTGCGCGTGGCGCAGCGACGGCGACCCCGAGCACAGCCACTGCCGGCCGCGCTGGCACTCCCGGCAGCGGAGGCACGGGGCATACCAGGACAGCGCTGCCGCTCGCCCGACGACCGACGGGTCCAGCCCGGCCCCGACCGCCTCGATCACGCACGCCCCCTCGTGGCCCATGACGATCGGGCCGGGCCGCTTCCAGTGGCCATCGCGCACGTGGAGGTCGGAGTGGCAGACGCCGGCCGATGTCATCCGCACCAGGACCTCGCCCGGACCCGGGTCGTCGAGCCGCAGCGGCTCGATGGCCGTGGGCTCCCCGGCCGCGTTGATGACCGCCGCCCTGATCTCGCGCACGCGCCGCCTCCGGATCCGACCCCCGCGCGCCGAGCGACGCGCCCACGCGCACCGATCGGTGCGCCTCCGGCAATGGTGCCGCGCCTAGCCGGTGTTCTGCAGGCCCGCCGCGATGCCGTTGATGGTGGCGCCTACGACGCCCCGCAGCGGGGCCGTGGTCTCCGGTCCCTCGCCCGCGGCCTCCGCCTGCCTCAACCGGCCGAGGAGCTCCACCTGGATTGCCGACAGCGCGTCGATGTAGGGAGCCCGGAGCTCGATGGACCGGGCGAGGCTGGGATGGCCGGCCAGCAGCCGGTCGTCCCCGGTCACCTGGAGCAGGAGCCGGATCGATCGCGCGTACTCGGCCTCGATGAGCCCGCGGATGGCCATCGCCTCGGACCCGGTGGCAAGGTCCGCGTACCGGCGGAAGGTCGCGATGTCCGCCTTGGCCAGTGACATCTCCGCGTTGTCGATGACCGAGGTGAAGAAGGGCCAGCGGCGGTAGAGCTCCGAGAGGTGGTCGAGGACCTCGCGGCCGCCTCGTGAGGTCACCGCCTCAAGGGCCGTGCCCAGTCCGTACCAACCGGGCAGGTTCGCGCGTGACTGGGACCAGGCGAACACCCAGGGGATCGCCCGCAGGGTGTCGAGGTCCGGCGGAGCGCCGGCGTCCGACCGACCTCGCGACCGTGAGGAGGGCCGTGACCCGAGGCCGAGCCCGCTGATCAGGCGGATGGGGGTCGCCGCGCCGAAGAAGGCCGCGAACCCCGGGTGCTCCACCAGCGCCCGGTACGCCGACCGTGAGATCGCCGTCAGCTCCGTCATCGCGTCCCGACCCGTGGCGGCGGCCGCCTCGGTCTCGCGCTCGTGCTCGGGCGTCGACGCCAGCAGCGCAGCGGCGGTGACCTGCTCGAGGTGGCGCTGGGCGATCGTCACGTCCGCGTAGTGGGCGGCGATGACCTCGCCCTGCTCGGTGAACTTGAGGCGGCCGTCCACCGAGCCCGGCGCCTGGGCGAGGATGGCGCGGTTGGCGGGTCCACCGCCACGCCCGATCGCGCCGCCGCGCCCGTGGAACAGGGTGAGCGTCACGCCGTGCCGGCGGGCGGTGCGGACCAGCGCCTCCTGGGCGTGGTAGAGGAGCCAGTTCGCCGCCAGGAACCCGCTTTCCTTGGACGAGTCGGAGTAGCCGAGCATCACCTCCTGCCGGTCGCCCCGAGCCCGCAGGTGGTCGCGGTACCGGGGATCGGCGAGGAGCGCCTCGAGCAGGGCACCCGCCCCGGACAGGGCATCGGCCGACTCCAGCAACGGGACCACGTCCAGGATCGGCAATGCCGCCGGCAGCTCGTCGAGCGCGGGCGCCGGGCGGGTGAACGGCTCCGGGACGGCGGCCCGGCGGGCGAGCTCGAGGACGTTCGCGACATCGTCGGGTGAGGTGGTGAAGCTGATCACGTAGCGCCGGCAGGCCTCGACCCCGAACCGCGCCTGGATCCGGGCGATCGACCGGAAGGTGGCGAGCACCTCGGCGAGCGACACGCCACCGGTGATCTCCATCTCTGGGTCGGCTCCCTCCGCCGAGGGCAACAAGCGCATCGCGATGGACCCCGGCGTGCTGGCGAACCTCGAGCGAGGCCAGGTGGAACCCGAATGTCGCGACCTGCCAGCGGAGATCCGCCAGCTCCCCCCAGGCGACGCGCGTCAGGTCGTCGGCGATGAGGGCTGCCTGGAGCATGGCGAGGTCCGCGTCGAAGGCCGCGGCATCGCGGTAGCTGCCCGCGCGCGGCGCCGACTCGCCGGTGAGCCCCGCGCGCGTGCGGCGCAGGCGCTCGGCGATCGCGCCCAGGTGCTGGCGATACGGCTCGTCCGGGAACCGCCGGCGCAGGTGGCTGGCCGGCTCGCCCAGGTCCTCCGCGTCGCGGACGAGGGCCGTGTCCAGCGCCCGGTCCAGGCGCGAGGCGGGGAGGCGCGCCGCGACGGTCTGCATCAGCCGGGTGCAGACGGCCTCGTAGCCGCGCAGGAGATGGTCCGCCTGGAGGCGGGCGGCCTGGAGGGTCACGTCGGAGGTCACGCCCGGATGGCCATCGCGGTCCGCCCCGATCCACGAGCCGAGGCGGAGCAGGGCGGGTGCCTGGGTCGGCCGCGTTCCCGTCCGGCCCGCATCGGTCGCGACGGCCCCGTCGGGGGGGCGGTCGGCCGGCGCGTCCAGCCGGTCGAGCGCGCGGTCCACGGTGCGCTGGAAGCGCGGCACCGCCACGAACAGCGTCTCGTCGAAGATCGCGAGCTCCGACCGCACCTCGTCGAGCGCGGTCGGCGCGATCGAGCGGAGCTCGGCCGTGTGCCACAGGAGCGAGATCTCCTCGCGCAGGCGGCGTCGGACGTCGGCGTCCTCGTCGGGGGTGATCAGCGCGTCGTCGAGGTGGTCCAGCAGCCGCCGGATCCGACGCTGGGCGACCAGCAGCGTCCGCCGCCGGGCCTCGGTCGGGTGGGCGGTCAGGACCGGGTTGACCCGGGTTCGCTCGAGGATCGCGGCCACCGCCGCCCGATCGTGCTCGGCACCGAGGGTCGCGACGGCCTCGCCGATGGATTCGGCGATGGGGCCCCCCTGGGCGCGCCGGGCCCGCGTGCGCAGGGTGCGGATCCGCTGCCGTTCCTCGGCCAGGTTGATCAGCTGGAAGTAGATGGTGAACGCCCGGCCCACGGCGGCGAGCTGGTCGAGGGACAGGGAGGCGATCTCGGCATCGAGCCGGCGCCGTTCCGCATCGGGCTCGACGGTGATCGTCGGGTCGCCGCGCCTGAAGGCGATCATCCGCCGGCGGATCCGCTCGACGAGCAGGAACAGCCCCCGGCCGGCCTGCTCGGCGATGACCTGGCCGAGCAGCGATCCCAGGAGGCCAACCTCCCGCCGCACCGGGTCGCGGGCGCGCCCGAGACCGGGCCCCGGCGGCTCGGCGGCGATCGCCGGGAACCGGGAATCCCGGGGACGCGCGGGCTTGCCCTTCGAGGGGCGGTCGGCGGTGGCTGACATCCGGGTAAGGATGCCGATGCGGCACGCGGCTGTCACGAGCCCATCGGTTACGGTTCGACTGCAAGGGCACCGTCCCGGTACCGTGCCGCAACGGTATTCGGTAGCGGCGCCTCCTACGCTTGCCGGTGTGATCGACATGGCGCCGCACGAGGAGCAGCCGGTGAATCTCGGGGAGCCGCAGCTTCCGGAAGCGCCGCCGCGCCATGACCCGGTCGCCCAGCTCCGGTTCCTGCACGAGCTGCTGCGCGTCGCCACGACCGCCCAGACCTGGGATGACCTGCTCGAGACCGTCGTGGACGGCACGCGGACGGCCCTCCGGGCGCGCGTCTCGTCCCTGTACCTCATGGACCGCAACGGCCTGTCCCTGACGCTCGCCGCGACCAACGGCCTCGATCGCCACCACATCGGCCACGCGGTCGTGCCCCTGGGCGAGGGGATCACCGGGCGGGTCGCCGCCGACCGGGAGCCGATCGCGGTGCCCGACATCGCCGAGGATCCGCGCTTCCTGTGGGTCCGTGGCCTGGACCAGCGCCGCTACGTGGCCTCGATGCTGTCCGTGCCCCTCACCTGGCACGACCAGGTGATCGGCGTGCTCAACATCCAGACCGAGGAGCGCCGGGCGTTCACCGACGAGGACGTCGCCCAGCTGTCGGCCATCGCGGACCTGCTCGCCGGCATCGTCGAGAAGGGCCGGCTCCAGCGCGAGGCCGAAGCGCAGGTGGCCCAGCTCCAGGCGCTCGACCAGGCGCGCAACGAGCTGATCGCGCTGGTCACTCACGAGCTCCGCACGCCCCTTGCGGTCGTGCGCGCGTACACGGACCTGCTGGCGGAGGAGCCGGTCCTCGATGGCCGTTCCTCGCGGGATCCGAACCGGCGCCGCACCCGGGCCGCCTGGCGGCAGGGGACCGTCGACCAGATCGAGCGGCTCGATCGCCTCGTCAGCTCGATCCTCGAATCGGTGCGCGTCGTGCCCGACCGGCCGGCCGAGCTCCACAGCATCGACCTCCACGACTTCGTCCACGAGCTGCTCCATGACGTTGCGCCCCTGCTGCACCGCCACCACCCGTCGGTTGCGCGGTCGCGGAAGCTCCACGTCGTCGCGGACCCGGCCCGCCTCCGCCAGGTGCTCGAGCACCTGCTGGAGAACGCCGTGAAGTACGCCCCACCCGAGACACCGGTGGAGCTGGAATGGACGCTCGTCGAGGGCGTGGTGCGGATCGCGGTCGCCGACGAGGGGCCGGGCATCCCGCCCGAGTGGCGAGAGCGAATCTTCGAGCCCTACTCCCGCCGGGAGACGCTCACGGCACGGGGGTCCGGGATCGGGCTCTACGCCGCGCGCCGCCTGGCGGAATCGATGCGGGGCCGGCTGTGGTGCGAGCCCGCACCGTCCGGGGGCGCACGCTTCGTGCTTGCGCTGCCGGCGTCGGTCGCCGCCTGAGGAAGTGAGGAACCTGACGTGATCGGAACGAGACCGCTCCGGATCCTGGTCGTGGACGACGACCCCGCGATGGTCGGCGCCATCACCGCCCTGGTGGGCACCGAGGGCCACCAGGTGATCACCGCCTACGACGGCCTGACCGCCGTCAAGCGCTTCCGCGAGGAGCGGCCGGACCTCGTGCTGCTCGACCTCGCGATGCCCGGTCCCGACGGGTTCACCGTCATCGGGCAGCTGCGCTCGTCGGGCAACGTGCCGGTGCTCGTCGTCTCCGGCGAGAGCGCCGAGGCGGCCAAGGTGAAGGCCCTCGGCATCGGCGCTGACGACTACCTCGTCAAGCCGTTCGGCAAGCAGGAGCTGCTGGCCCGGATCTCGGCGGTGATGCGTCGGGTGGACCTCGCGGGCACGGGCCGCATCGGGGGCGGCGAGGGCGGGTCGGGCGTCCTGACCGCCGGCTCGCTGACCCTGGAGCCGGCACGCCACGAGGCGCGGGTGGGCGCGATGCCACTGAGCCTGACACCCACCGAGTTCCGCCTGCTGGAGGCGCTCGTCCGCGCCGGCGGCGACCTTGTCGCGCACCACCGCCTGGCGCGCGCCGGCTGGCCGGCCGAGCCCGACCCGGACCTGCTGTGGCTCAAGCCGCATCTTGCCCGTCTCCGCTCCAAGCTGGAGGCCGTGGGCGGCCCGCGGATCGTGGCGGTTCGCTCGGTGGGCTACCGGATCGAGGCCGACGAGGCCGCCTGACGGCGGTGACGGCCACCTGAATCGAAACGGCCCCGGGGGCGTGCCCAGGGCCGTGTCGTTGTGGTGTCGCCGGCCGGTGGCCGGCGAGATGCGCTAGGCGGCGGCGCGACCGGCGTCGTCGTGCGCGGAGTCTGCGCAGGCCACCCGGCAGCCACGGGCGTCCCGGCCGGCGATCGGCGAGAAGTGGACCCACCCCTGGCGACCGTCGGTCGCCCGGGTCAGGCGGCAGCCGCAGGATGCGCAGGTGACGGGTCCTGTCGACGTCCCGCGCGAGGGGCTGGTGTCGAAGGCGGAGAAGGTCATCGGTGGGTCCTCCCTGGCGGGCGGGCCGGCACACTGCCGGTTGGCTGACGGACCGGGACCGGATCCGTGGGTCTGCGATCATCCGCGCCCGGGGTCCTCGACGCGATCCCCGGGCGAGCGTCGACGCGGTTGCATTTCGGTTGCGCAACTGGCGTCGCCGGGCAGTACAGTCGCGCTGCGTCCTGATCCGAGCTGCCGACGGGGCACCGTACCGGGGGACCTGATCTCATGTTGAACCGCAGGCGCGCCGCCCGCTTCCTTGCCCTCGCCTTCGCCATCGGGGTGGCGCTGCCGGGGGTCACGACGCCGGCAAGCGCCGCGACGGCGGCGTCCGCCCGCCAGGTCGCCGATGCCGGCGCGTACCGCGACCGCTTCATCGTGGTCTGGAAGGGTGCCGCGCCATCGACGCTCGCCCTGAACGGCGTCCGCTCGATCACCGCAACGGCGTGGCCGATGCGATCCGTCGTCCGGGCCCGCGCCAGCGAGGCGGCCGCCGTGGCGGCGCGGCTGCGGGCGGACCCGCGAGTCCTCGCGGTCGTGCCTGACGCGAGGCTGGCGTTCAACGCCTGGCCGGTGGATGCGCCACCCGACGATCCGCGCTACGGCGACCAGGGAAATCTGCCCCAGATCGAGGTGCCCGACGCCTGGACGGTCACGACGGGCGATCCGTCGGTCGTGGTCGCGGTGATCGACAGCGGCGTGGACCTCTCCCACCCGGATCTCGACGACGTCGCCGTGACGGCCCAGCGCAACGTGGTCTGGAACAACGGCGACGTGACCGACGAGGTGGGCCACGGGACGTGGGTCGCGGGCACGATCGTGGCCGAGACCGACAACGGCGAGGGGGTCGCCGGAATCGCCCCCGACGTCACGTTGATGCCCGTCAAGATCGCCGACGACTACGGCGGCATCTCGTTCGCCGACGCCCTCGATGCCGTGGACTGGGCCCGCGACCATGGGGCCGACATCATCAACATGAGCTTCGGCGGGTACCTGAGCAGCGAGCAGGTGGCCCTCGGCCAGCCCACGTTCACCGCCGCGCGCGACGCCGGCGTGCTGATGGTCGCCGCCTCCGGCAACGAAGGCATGTCCACGCGCAGCTACCCGGCGTCGTTCCGCGGAGTCGTGTCGGTGGGCGCGGTCGACGGCGCCGACAACCTCGCGGACTTCTCGACCACCGGGCGTGCGCTCGACCTCGTTGCGCCGGGCGTGGACACGTGGTCGACGGTCCCGGACGGCGGGTACGAGGCCGGCAGCGGCACCAGCGGCTCCTCGCCGCACGTGGCGGGCGTGGCGGCGCTTGCCTGGTCGGCTCGCCCGGCGCTGGGGGTCGTGGAGCTGGAGGCCGTCCTCCGCGCGTCGGCGGTGGATCTCGGCCAGCCGGGCTGGGACCTCTCGTTCGGAGACGGCCGGATCGATGCGGCCGCCGCCCTGGTGGAGCCGGTCCCTGACCCGCTGCCGGATCTCGAGCCGGCTCCGGCGCTCCCGGAGCTCGAGCTCACGTTCCTTGCCCCGACCGCTCCCGTGGTCCAGACCGGCTCGACCTACACGGCGCGCGTCGAGACCAACCACGAGGTCTCGGAGGCGTACGCGCTGCTGGGCGACTGGCGGATCGACGCCGGCAAGTGCGACTACCGCGGCCGGGTGCGCCTCCACGACCTGGCCTACGCCGAGGAGATGCCGCTCACCGGCCTCCGGCAGGGGCACTGCTACCGGATCCTGGTCGTCGCCATCGACGAGGATGGCAACTTCGCCGAGGCGATCTCGAAGCCGATCCAGGTGATCGACCCCATCGTGCCCACGATCGTCCGACGCCGGCCCGCGCCCGGTTCGACCCGGATCGACCGGGATGCCAACGTCCGGATCCGCTTCTCGGAGCCGCTCCGGACGCCCGAGGGGTCGGTTCGCCTGCGCAACCTGGACACCGGCCTGATCGTGCGCACCACCACCCGCTGGATCAAGCGCACGAACACGCTCGTGCTGGACCCGGTGCTGCTGATGTACCCGCGCACCCGCTATCGCGTCGAGGTCACCACGAAGGCCCAGGACCGGACGGGCAACCCGGTCGGCGCGCAGAGGTGGGTGTTCCGGACCGGGCGCTGATCCGCGCCGGGGGTGCCGGCGCGGATGCCCCCGCTCAGCTCTGGTAGGCAGCCTCCCCGTGGAGGGCGAGGTCAAGGCCCATCTCCTCGTCGTGTGACGAGACGCGCAGGCCCAGGATCACGTCCACGAGCTTGACGATGACGAACGTGGCCACGATCGCGTAGGCGATGGTCGCGCCGACGGCGAGCAGCTGGGTGAGGACCTGGCCGGGGTTGCCGTCGATGAGTCCCGCCCCGGCCGCGTTGATCGCCGTGGTCGCGAACACGCCGGTCGCGACGGCGCCGAACACGCCGCCCACCCCGTGGACCGCGAACACGTCGAGCGCGTCGTCGATCCGCAGCCGCTCGCGGAGCAGGGTGGCGCTGTAGCACAGGCCACCGGCCGCCAGGCCGATGGCGAGCGCGCCGCCCGCGGTCACGAAGCCCGAGGCCGGGGTGACGGCCACCAGGCCCGCGACCGCGCCCGCGGCCGCGCCCACGACGCTGACCTTCCGCTTGTGCATGTAGCTGGCCAGGACCCAGGTGAGCGTCGCTGCCGCCGCCGCGGTGTTGGTCACGAGCAGGGCATTGGCCGCCAGCCCGTTGGCACCCAGCGCGGAGCCGGCGTTGAACCCGAACCAGCCGAACCAGAGCAGGCCCGCGCCGAGGACGGTCATCGGGATGTCGTGCGGCTCCAGCCCCTCGCCGTTGGCCACCCGGCGCCCGATGAGCAGGGCGACGACGAGCGCCGAGATCCCCGACGTCGCGTGGACGACGGTGCCGCCCGCGAAGTCGAGGGCGCCCAGCTTGAACAGCCAGCCATCCACCGACCACACCCAGTGGGCGACCGGGGAGTACACGAGCACCGACCACAGCACGGTGAACACCACGAACGCGCCGAACCGCTTGCGCTCGGCGAAGGCACCCGTGATCAGGGCGGGGGTGATCGCCGCGAACATCAGCTGGAACGCCGCGAACAGGATGAACGGGATCGTCGGGCCGTAGGTCGGGTTGGGCTCCAGGCCCACGGCGATGAAGCCGACGAAGTCGAACGGGTTGCCGATCAGCCCGAGCCCGCCGACGTCGCTGCCGAAGGCCAGCGAGAAGCCGACGACCACCCACACGACCGAGACCAGGGCGAGGCCGAAGAAGCTGTGCATGATCGTGGACAGCACGTTCTTGCGGCGCACGAGACCGCCGTAGAACAGGGCAAGGCCCGGCAGCATGACCATGACCAGCGCGGTCGAGACCAGGAGCCAGGCCGTGTCGCCGCTGTCGGCGACCGGTGCCTCGTCGGCCGCCAGCGCGACCGCGGGCAGGGCGGCAAGCAGGCCCGATGCCGCCAGCCCGCCGAGGAGCAGTCTGCGTGGGCTTCGCATCTCGATGGATCCTCCCAGTCACGCTCCCGGCCGCCAGGGTCCGGCTGAGCGTGTTGGGCGGCACATTGCGGCCGGCCGGGGCCCGTGGTCAGCGCGCGATGCCGGTGCGGCGAGGTGCCGTTTCGGGTGGACGCGACGTTGCCGGGCGGTTGCGGTGGGCACGGCCGGGTGGCGGCGCACACGCCTCGCCGACAGCGGAGCGCCGAGGGGGCCGGGTCACCGGGAATGGTTCGCGACAGCCAGGCTCCCGGCGACGGGCGACGTCCGCCGCCGGATGAACCACTTCTCGATCTCGACGCCGATGAACGCCGCGGGCGAGGCTGCGAGCAGCACCAGCAACTCCAGCGGGGACAGCGCCTGGGTCTCGAAGATCGCCTGGAGCGGCGGCAGGTAGATGATCGCGATCTGGACCACGACGATGGCCAGGACGGCCACGAGCAGCGGCTTGTTCGTCAGCCAGCCCAGTCGGAAGATGCTCTCCCGCTCCGAGCGCACGGCGAGGGCGTTACCCAGCTGGAGGAATGCGAGCGTCGAGAACACCATCGTCTGCCAGTGCCAGCCGACGTTGATCGAGAAGGCCTGGATGGCGAGCGTGACGCCACCCATCAGCAGGCCGACCCACAGCGCGTGCTGCCACAGGCCGCGCGCGAAGATCGACTCCGACGGCGGGCGCGGCGGTCGCCGCATCGCGAGTCGCTCGACGGGCTCGACGCCGAGGGCGAGCGCGGGCGGGCCGTCGGTCACGAGGTTGATCCACAGGATGTGGATCGGCAGCAGGGGGATCGGGAGGCCGGCGAACGGGGCGAGGAACATCACCCAGATCTCGGCCGAGTTGGTCGTGAGCAGATACCGCACGAAGCGCCGGATGTTGTCGTAGATCCGGCGGCCTTCTTCGACGGCGGCGACGATCGTGGCGAAGTTGTCGTCGGCGAGGACCATGTCCGCCGCTTCCTTGCTGACCTCGGTGCCGGTGATCCCCATCGCGACCCCGATGTCGGCGAGCTTGAGGGCGGGCGCGTCATTGACCCCATCGCCGGTCATCGCAACGACAGCGCCGCGTGACTTCCAGGCCTTGACGATCCGGAGCTTCTGCTCGGGGTTGGTCCGTGCGTAGACCGCAACCTCTTCCACGATGCGGTCGAACGCCGCATCGTCCAGCTCCTCGAGTTGGGCTCCGGTCACGACCCGCGCGTCGCCGGTGAGGATGTCCAGCCTGCGGGCGATGGCGACGGCGGTCAGGGAATGGTCGCCGGTGATCATGACCGGCGTGATCCCCGCGTCGCGGGCAGCCGCGACCGCCCCCACGACCTCGGGCCGCGGCGGGTCGGCCATGGCCACGATGCCCAGCAGGGACAGCCGCTCCTCCGCCGATTCGACCGCGCTCGGGACGGCGTCGAGCGTCCGCTCGGCAATCGCGAGCACGCGATACCCGTCGGCCGCGTGCCGATCGGCGACCTCGCGGGCAGCGGTCCACGCCTCCCCGGCCTCGGGCCCGGCCAGCGGCGCGAGCGCCTCGAGGGCGCCCTTCGTGGCGACCCAGATGTGGTCGCCGTCCTCGTGCAGCGTGGACATCCGCCGCCGGCTGCTGTCGAACGCGACCTCGGCGATCCGCGGGTGGTCCGATTCGAACTCGCGCCGGAAGAAGCCGAACTTGCCGGCAAAGGCGAGCAGCGCACCCTCCGTCGGGTCGCCCGCCAGCGTCCACGGGTCGCCGTGCCGCGCCGGAGCGCGGAGGACGGCGTCGTTGCAGGCTGCCGCCACGCGGGCCAGTCGCGGCAGGAACGGGTCGGTTGCGGGATCCGTGTCGCCGATGACCGCGCCGGCGGGCTCGTAGCCCGTGCCCGAGACCTCGTACGCTCCGGCCGGCGTCCAGACCCGCTCCACGAGCATCCGGTTCTGGGTCAGGGTGCCGGTCTTGTCCGAGCACACGACGCTGACCGAGCCCAGCGTCTCGACCGCCGGCAGCTTGCGGGCGAGGGCGCGGCGCTGGGCCATGCGGTGGGCACCCAGGGCGAGGGAGATGGTGACCACGGCCGGCAGGCCTTCGGGGATCGCCGCCACGGCCAGGCTGACCGCGGTCAGGAACATCAGCTCGACCGTCTCGCCCCGTGCGACCCCTGCGGCGAACACGACGACGCACACGACCAGTGCGGCGGCGGCCAGCCGCTTGCTGAGCACGGTCAACCGGCGCTGGAGCGGAGTTGGGCCGGCGGTGTGCTCCTGGAGCAGATCGGCGATCCGTCCCAGGGCCGTCGCCATCCCGGTCCGGGCGACGATGCCCAGGCCTCGGCCGTAGGTGATCGCCGTCCCCTTGAAGGCCATGTTCCGCTGGTCGGCCAGCATCGCGTCGGAGACGTCCGGCAGCGCAGCGACCATCTTGGAGGCCGGCTCCGATTCGCCGGTCAGCGCCGCCTCGTCGATCCGCAAGGCGATCGATTCGATCAGCCGCAGATCTGCCGCCACGATGTCGCCGGTCTCCAGCCGCACCACGTCACCGGGCACGAGCTCGCCGGCGGTGATCACCGCGATCTCGCCGTCACGCAGGACGCGGGCGCTGGGACTGGTCATCTGCTTGAGGGCGGCCATCGCCCGCTCGGCCCGGAACTCCTGGATGAACCCGATGACCCCGTTGAGCACCACGATCGCCATGATCACGACGGTGTCCTTCACGTCGCCGATGGCCGCGGTGATGGCGGCCGCGATCATGAGCACGATGATCATGGTGTTCGTGAACTGCTCGACGAACAGGCGCCAGGTCGGCTTGCGGTCTCGCTCCAGGAGCTCGTTCGGGCCAAATCGGGCAAGCCGGTCCGTGGCCTCGGCGGCGCTGAGCCCCGTGCGGGCATCGGTGTCGAGGGCGGCCGCTAGCGATGCAGGCTCCATCGTCCAGGGTCGGGCCGGTGTCAGGGATGAGACCTCGGCTGAGGCCTTCAAGTCGAAACCCTCCACAGTGCGCCGAGCAGGAACACGTACGTCAGGAGGACGAGGACCGCGTCGGGCTCGAGCTGACGGATCCGCGTGCGGGTGCCGTGAACGACGGCGGCGAGCGCGATCGCCATCAGCAAGATGGCGCCCACTCCGGCGACGACCTGGGCCGGGTCGACCGCGCTCAGGATGGGACCCGGAAGGTAGGCCACATCGGCCGCGAACAGGACCGTCATGTTGAAGGCATTGCTGCCGAACAGGTTGCCGACCGCCAGGTCGTAGGCTCCGATCCGAACGGCGACCAGCGACGCCACGACCTCGGGCAGCGAGGTCGCGATCGCGAGGAGGAGCGCACCGACGAAGGTCTGGCCCACTCCCGTCTCGTCGGCGATGCCCTTGCCGGAGATCGCGAGCAACGGGGCCGCGATGAGGATCACCAGGGCTGCAGCGGCGAACCGCCCGACCTCGTAGCGCAGGCTGTGCCTCGCCTCCGTCTCACGCCCCCAGCCGGTTGGCGCGACGATCTCGCCGGTTGGTCGCGCCGTCCGTGGGCCCTCCCCGCGGGAGCGATGCATCCAGGTGGCCGCGGCGATGTAGGCGACGACGATGAGCAGCGTCTCGATCCCCACCCAGCCGATCGCCACGCCGGTCGGGCTGAGGATCGCGAGCACGGCGAACGCCGTGAGGCCGATCGCGATCGCTGCCAGCCGGGCGTGGCCGATGCTCACGCCGGGCCACACGCGGCCGCGGTGCGCGATGTCGATGATCGCGAGGATCGCCATGTTCGCCATGCTGCTCCCGAACAGGTCCCCGACCGCCAGGTCGGGAGCGTTCGCGAGTGCTGCGCTCATGTCCGTGGCGAGCTCGGGGAGCGACGTGGCACCGGCGAGCAGCAGCATGCCAACGAGCAGCCCGCCCAGACCCGTGCGGGTGGCGATCTCGTCACCAGCGCGCGCGAGCATCGTGCCGGCTCCGACGACGAACAGGCCGGACACGGCGAACAGCGCGACCCACTGCCAGAGCAGGACAGGGCCCATCAGATGGTCTCCGTTGGACGTCAGTGTTGCGGGACGATGAGCACCGAGGTGGAAGCGTACCGGGCGACCTTCTCGACGAACGGGTCCTGACCTCGTTGTCGGGACGGTCGAGCAGCGACGATCAGGTCGGGAGCAAGCCGCTCCGCTGCTCGCAGTGTGCCATCCAGCGGATGGCCGAGCTCGATCTCGGTCGTCACCGTGACGGCCTCGTCGCCGAGGCGCGTGCTGAGCCGATCGAGGGCGGCCACAACGTCGTCCCGCAGGAGACCAGAGACCTCCGCCGCGAGCTCCGGCTCCGTGGTCTCGACGCCTGGGGCGAGCCCGCCCAGCCCGAGAAGCGTGACGTTCGCCTCCCTTGTCCAGCCGGCCGTCACCACCCAGTCGATCGCGGACTCCGCCGCAAGGGACCTGTCGACGAGGATGAGCAGGCTTCCCGGCAGTCGACCCTCGCCGTCGGGAGGTCGGCGGGCGATGAGCACGGGCTCGTCCGCCTCGGAGATCACCTGGCGTGAGACGCTTCCCAGGAGGAGCTGCGCGAGGCGTGACCGGCCTCGTGGCCCGAGCACCACGAGGTCCGGTTGCTCGGTGGTGATCGCGGCCCGGATCTCCTCGGCCGGATCGCCCTGGCGCGCCCAGACGCGAACGGTGAAACCGTAGGCCTGCAGGCGTTGACCGACCTCGTTGGCGACGGCCTCCGCCGCCAGCACCTCGCCCAAACGAAGCTGCTCGACGGCCTCGCGGACAGCGGTCCGGTACGTCTGCATCCCCCAGCCGAGGCGCGTGAGGCCCTCTCGGGCGACGCACAGCACGTCGACGACACAGGGCTGCGACCACTGCAGACGGGTCACCCACGCTTCGGCGTTCCGGGCGGCATCCGAGTCGTCGGATGCCAGCAGCACCTGGTAGGCCGTGCCGCTCGACGCATCCATGGTCAACCTCCGGTCCCGCGGGCAACGAGGACGCTTGTCGGCGGCTGCGTGACGAGCGCGGCGCTGGTGCTGCCCAGGAAGAAGCGCTGGATCGCCGAGACGCCCCGCGACCCCACGACGAGGAGATCGGCGGACAGCTCGCCGGCGACCACGGCCAGCTGCTCATGTGCGGGGCCGCACGCCGTCCGATGCGTCGTCGCTGCGCCGCGTTCACGGAGCCGCTCGGCGGCAACCTCGGCCATCGCCTCCGCGGCTTCGCGTGCCCAGCGCAGGCTGTCGGTGTAGGCGGCACTGACCTGGCTCACCATCGTCGGCGCCAGTCCGGAGCTCAGAGGCCGGACGACAGCGTAGGTGGAGCACACGTTCAGGATTGGCTTCTCGCGGAAGGGCAGCCTCGCCACCTGCTCGAGCGCCTCGTCCGCGTCGGGGGACGCGTCATAGCCGAGGAGGATCGAGCGGATCGGGCCGGCCGCGCGCGCCACCAGGACCGAGGTCTGTGCGTACCTCGCAACCTTCCCGGAAACGCTGCCCACGAGGTGGCCGCGCAGCCTGCCGAGACCCCGGGTGCCGAGCAGGATCAGGTCGGACTCAGCGGCGATGGCGCGGGTCACGATCGTCTCGGCCGGGTGACCGGCGGCGATGGTCTCGACGGTCTCGAACCCCGCGGAGCGCAGGAGTTTCGCGGCCTCATGGACGTCATGCTCCGCTGCGTCGCTGAGCCCTTTGCCGAGCAACGCGTTCGGGACCTCGATGGCTCCGGAGCCCGGCCCGCCCGCGGCGCGGGGGACCACCGAGATGGCCTCCACGGTCGTCCTGGCCGGATCGAAGCTCGATTCCAGGAGCTTCCGGGCCTGCGCGGCCCCGTCCGAGCCGTCGGTTGCGAACAGGACCCGCAGGGCGGTCATCGTCACGAAGCTGCCCGCTCGGCGGGCCCGTCGCCATGGCCCGCTCCGGGGGCCGGAGGCCGCGCGGCCTTGCCGGCCGCACTCGACACGCTCTCCGGGCGGGCCGGGCGAGCGGGAGCAGGGATCCGATGGACTGCGATGGCCGAACGACAGGCGATGCCTTCGGGCGGAGTGGTCATGCGGAATGCTCCGACGCGACGCTCCCGTCCGAAGGTCTCCCCGGTTCGCCATCGCGGACCGGCGCCGGCGGGCCACTGGGCCGAGATGTCGCCGGGCAGCCTGTTGGGTACTCCCCTTCGGTGATGATCAGGTTATCGGGACTCTTGTGTCATGTCAACGAAATCCGTACGCTTGGAGTCCACGGCAACCCGGCGCTGCGAGGCAGGCACATGGAGCATCCGGATGGCGAAGCGGACCGTTCCTGGACCTTCCTGACGAACCATGCTCACGTGCTGGTCTGTCTCAGGATGGATCCGACGCTCCGCGTGCGAGATCTGGCTGATCGCGTTGGCATCACCGAGCGAGCAACCCACCGGATCCTCACCGGTCTTGCCCGGGCCGGCTACCTGACCAAGGAGCGTCAGGGTCGGCGCACTCGCTATCTGCTGAACCTGGACCACCCGATGCGCCACCCGCTCGAGCGGTCGACACCCGTGGGTGCCCTCCTCGATGCGCTGGCCGGCACCCACGAACAGGAGGCGTGATCCCTGGTTCCAGGGCGCCCCAGGATGGTCAGGGTCGGCGGATCCGCAGGTCGTCGATCGCCGCCTCGACGAGGTTGCCGGTGCCGCCGTCGACCGCCTCGATCACGAGGTGGACCACCTGGCCCGCCCACGCGTCGATGTCGATGGTCGCGGTGCGCCAGGTGGCGGTCTCCGCGGACGGGCTGCCCAGGACCTCGAAGACCGTGGTCGGCGTGCCGTCCTCGGCCTCGACGACCACCCGCAGCGCGTCGTCGGCCGTCGCCTTGGCGGTGTGGGCGAACGTCCACGAGAAGGTGAGGTTGCCAAGGTCGGCCGGATCCGCGGGCAGCACGATCGCGCGGCTCCGGATCGTCGTGTTGCCGCCGTCCACGTCGTTCGAGCCGGCCCTGGATCCGGCCTTCGCCCCGGTCACGAGGTCATACCTGCCCGAGACCGGCCTGCCTCGCTGCATCCGGCCGGCGTTGCTCCGGGTCGGCTGCGGGTTGGCGACGGCCCACCTGCCCGAGGTCGCGGTGTCGGTGCCGAACGGGTCGCGCACCCACTCGCGGTTGATCTCGAGGTCGTCGAACAGCGGTCCGCAGTTGGCCTTCGCCGCCGCCGATCCCAGCGCGGCGTATGGACAGGCTGCCCGGTCGATCAGCAGCAGCAGCGCTTCCCGATTGCGCTCCGTCTGGGCGGCGATCCTCGAGTCGTCGGGGTAGTGGTCGCCCCACACGGTGGCCTTCTCGGTGGGAAACAGCTCGAAGGTGTAGCTGAAGATCCGGTGACGGCCGTAGAGCCAGTCGATCTGGTCCCCGTCGGTGATGTACAGGTCCGACGACTGCTGGGCGGTATAGCCATTGGTTGCCGCCATCGCCCGGCCCAGTGACACGAACACGTCGTGGTCGAGCGTGGTCATGTCCTTGGGCACGTTCTGCCTCGTGTAGCCGTACGGCCACAGGATGAGCTCACCGTTGGTGTGCAGCGTCACGTGCGTCCCGATCTGCTGCACCCCGTCGATGACGCGGCTGTCCACGAAGTCGCGCAGCGCCCGCGTCTCGGGTGCCGAGAACGGGGCGGGGCCGCGGTAGACGATCGAGTTCCGCTTGCCCGACGAGCCGTTGCAGCACGCCCAGCGGTAGTCGTAGTTGCGGTTCAGGTCGGTGAACATCGGGGCGCCGGACGCGTCCCGCTGGCGGTTCTTGCGCCAGGCCCGGAACGGGTCGCCGGTCAGGTCGTACCGCAGGCCGTCCGGGTTGAGCGCGAACAGGATGAAGATCTCGCGGGTGTTCACGAGGCGCGAGACCTCGTCGTCGGTCCCGTAGTCGTCGGTCAGCCAGCGGAACAGGGCCAGGGCCTGCTCGGTCGTGAGGTGCTCTCGCGCGTGGTGGAGCGCGTCGACCAGGACCTCGGGCTCCCCCTCGTCCTCGGTGACGTTGTCGCTGACCTTGGCCACCCAGATCGGCCGGCCCTTGTCGCTGTCCCCGATCGAGAACAGGGACACGATGTCCGGGTGGTCGGCCGCGGCCTGGGCGATCTCGTCCTGGAGCTCCGTCCAGTTGTGATAGCCGCTCATGTCGGCCGGGAAGTCCGGCTCGGCAGCCACCACCGGAGCGGCCGCGGGCAGGACCAGGGCGCCGGCGAGGAGGAGGGGAGCGGCGAGGCGCGCGAGGCGACGCTGGGGGTGGTGGAGGAGAGGCATGGCCCGAGGGTGCCAGACGCGGCCGGATCGCGAAACCCCGAATTCGGGCCATGGGGCGATGGGACCGTGCCTTCGCCCAGGCACCCGCCCGGCCGCGGTCCACCCGCCAGGCACCCGCCCGGCCGCGGTCCACCCGCCAGGCCCCCGCCCAGGCCCCCGCCGCACGCCCGCGGTCCACCCGCCGGACCCCCGCCGCACGCCCGCGGTCCACCCGCCAGGCACCCGCCCGGCCGCGGTCCACCCGCCAAGTCACGAGCGACTGGGATCCACGACCACCGAGCGGAGCTCGTCGAACGGCCACGCTCGGGCCGGTGACGAGCTCTTCGTAGTGGTCCGGCCGGGCAGTCAGTGGCGACTAGCCGCCTGGCCGGCGAACGTCGCATGGCACGACCGGCTGCTCCGTGCCCAGTTGGACACGTCGCCGCCCGATGCTTGGGAGAGATTCGTCTTGACACCAGCACGTAGTAGTGGCAAGATACCGACATGCCCGATGACCCGTACTCCCTCGCCGACCTGGCCCGCCTCGCGGATGTGACCCCGCGCACGGTGCGCTATTACATCGCGCAAGGGCTCCTGCCATCCCCCGACGCCGCGGGTCCGGCCACCCGCTACGGCGAGGGTCACCTCGCGCGTCTGCGGCTGATCCGGCGGCTCCAGCGGGACCACCTGCCGCTCGCGGAGATCCGGCTGCGGCTGGAGCGGATGGGGGACGACGAGATCATCGCCACGGTCAGCGCGCTGTCTCCCCAGCCGGCGGCGCCCAGCCAGGAACCGGGTGACACGCTGGCCTTCGTGCGCTCGCTGATGATGCGGTCCGGCGTCCGGCCGACCGCGCCCGCCGGCAGGGACAGCGGGGGCGTGTTGCTCAGCCGCATGGCCGTTGCCGACGTCCTGGGCGACGTTCCCGCCCCGCTGGGCGACGTCCCCGCCGCGCCCCCGGGCATGTCCGCGCCCCCGGCCATGTCCGCGCCCCCGGCCATGTCCGCGCCCCCCGCCGCGACGGAGATCCTCGCGCCGCCCGCGCCGTCCGCCGCTTCGCCGGCTGCCCCCGGGCCCATCGCCGATCGCTCCACCTGGGAGCGCCTCGCCATCACCCCGGACGTGGAGCTCCACGTCCGCCGCCCGCTGGACCGGACCACGAACAAGCGCGTGGACCAGCTGGAGCGGATCGCCCGGGAGCTGTTCGAAGACACCTAGATCCCGCGACCACCATCGGCCCGCTCACTTCGCGGGCCGGCCACGCCCAGAGACCCGCCCCATCCGGGCCTCGACCAGCCATCGAGAAGGAGGCCCCACGTGACCAACCCCCAGAATCCCCAGAATCCCCAGCCTGCGAGCCGCCTGGCCGACGCGCGCCTTGCCGTTCGCCCCGACCGCCGCCTGATCCGCGCCAGCGGACGCAGCCGTCGGTTCCTCGTCATCGACGTCACCGCGCCCACGGTCCAGGCGGATCCCGCCCGCCGCCGGCCGCCCGTGAACCTCGCGTTCGTCCTCGACCGATCCGGGTCCATGGGCGGGCACAACAAGCTCGGGCTGGCCAAGCAGGCGGTCCTCGAGTCCATCCACCGCCTCGATCCTGCCGACCGCTTCTCGGTCGTGACCTACGACAGCCAAATCGACGTGGTGATGCCCGGCACGCTGGCGACGCCAGACGCCCGCGGTGATGCGGCGCGGCGCCTGGGACCCGTGCAGCCCCGTGGCAGCACGGACCTGCACGGCGGCTGGCTCACCGGCTGCGAGCAGGTCGCGGCCGCGCTCGCGCCGGAGGGCGTCAACCGGGTCCTGCTGCTGACGGACGGACTCGCCAACCAGGGGATCACCGACCCCGCCCAGCTCGCCGGCACCGCCCACGACCTGCGCCAGCGTGGGGTGACGACCTCCACGTTCGGGGTGGGCACGGACTTCGACGAATCGCTGCTTCAGGCGATGGCGGACAGCGGCGGCGGCCACTTCTACTTCGCCGGTGACGTGGAAGCGATGCGCGACCACATCACCTCCGAGGTGGGGGAGACGCTGGACATCGTGGCCCGGGAGGTCGTGGTGGACCTCAAGCTCCCGGAGTCCGTCCGCGTCGAATCCCTCAGCCCGTTCCGCGTCGAGCAGGGTCCGGGGTATGCCCGGATCTACCTGGGCGACATGGTGTCGGGCCAGGTGCTCACCATCGCCCTGCGGCTGAGCTTCGACTACGGCGATCTCGGCCGCGAGCTCGGCGCCGTGGTCCGGGTGGAGGACCGGGACCGGGCCTTCGAGCTCGCGACGCCTGCCGCAGCCCCGGTCTCGCTCGCCTGGCAGTACGCGGACCACCTCGCGAACGACGGCCAGCCGCGGGACGTCGAGGTGGACCGGGTGGTCGCCCGCCTGTTTGCCGAGCGCGCAAAGCAGGAGGCCGTGCGGCTCAACCGCGAGGGCCGGTTCGAGGATGCGCGCGACGCGCTCACCGCTGTCCGGCGCAAGGTCCACCAGTACGCACACGACGATGCCGTGCTCGCGGACCTGGAGCAGGAGCTCGTGGGCAACGAGGCCCAGCTCGCGGCCCCGATGCCCGCGCTGGCCCTCAAGGAGATGCACTTCGCGGCCAGCATGTCCGCGCGGATGCGGACCGTGGACGGGAAGTCGCAGAAGCGCTGAGGCTACGTCCACCGCAGCTCGAGACAGCCCGGGCCCGGCGCCTCGCCGACCCGGGCTGTTGCATGAATCCGGGAGGACTATGCTGGCCGGGCTCTGGCGTGTGGCTCGCCGGATGGCGGCGAACCTCCACCGCGGCAAGGGGCAGGAGAGGGAGCTCACGTGGAACACGCGGCAGCGTTCACGTCAAGGTCCGCCGGGCTTCGACGGGTCGCCCAGGTCATCGTCGCCGCCCTTGTCCTCGCATCGTGCGGCAGCCCGACCCCGTCGCCCACGTCGCCCCCGGTGACCGGGCAGCCAACCCTGGCTCCGACAGCAACCCCGCCGCCCACTCCCGCCCCTACGGCATCACCCGCCCCGACCCCCGAACCCACCGCGGAACCCATCGCGACCGGCGAGCCGATGCAGCTCAAGGTGCTGGTCTACAACGTCGAGTACGGGGGCGCGCTGGTCAGCCTCAAGAAGACAGAGGCGGCGATCCGGCTCGCCGACGCCGACGTCGTCGGCCTCCTGGAGCCGTACGAGAACCTGCCCAGGATCGCGAAAGCGACGGGCTACCCGTACTACAACATGAGCCTCCAGATCATCTCGAAGTACCCGATCCACGAGCCGTCGGGGGCGGACGGCCTGTACGCCCTGGTCGAGGTGCAGCCGGGCCACGTCGTCGCCTTCGGCAACATCCACCTCGACTACGTCAGGGACGGGCCGAGCGCGCTTCTCCGGGGCAAGGCCGTCGACGCGGTGATCGCCACCGAGAACGTCGTCCGGACGTCGGCGATGGCGGAGCTGCTCCGGGTCCTGCCTCCGCTGGCCGAGCAGGGCTACCCCGTGTTCCTGACGGGCGACTTCAATGAGCCCTCCAGCCTCGACTACGTGACCGCGACCGTCGGGCTGCGGCCGCAGATCGTGGCGCCGGTTGCGTGGCCCGTGAGCGAGGCCCTGTTTGCCGCCGGCTTCCGCGACTCCTACCGGGACGCGAACCCCGACCCGGTCGCGAACCCGGGCGTCACCTGGCCGGCCGAGCGCCCCAGGGTTGCGGCCTGGGCCGGCAACCCGTCCGCGAAGCGAGCCTCGCGACCGGATCGACTACGTCTATGCCGCCGGACCGTCCACGACGGTTGCCAGCGTGATCTTGGGCGAGAAGGGCGGTCAGGACGTGGTGCTGAGCGTCACGCCCTGGCCATCCGACCATCGCGCGGTCGTCTCGACCTTCGACCTCGCCCCGGTGGCCATGCCCGCGATGGTCGCCGTCAACGCCCGGCTGCTGACCGTGGGTGACACGGTCGACGTGACCTGGAACGCCCCGGGCACGAGTGGCGCGACCGTCGCGATCGTGCCCGCCGGCGGCGAACCGGCGTCCCCGCTGATGCGCCAGGATGCGCCCGGAGCGAGCGGCACCCACACGTTCGACACGTCAACGCTCGACGCCGGTGGCTATGAGGCCGTCCTCGCGGCCGGTGACGGCACCGAGATCGCGCGAGTGCCGGTGTGGCTGCGCGCCGAGCGCGCCAAGGTCCAGCTCTCGACGGACAGGACGACCTACGCGTCGGGGGAGCCGATCGTGGTCAGCTGGACCGACGGGCCGGCCAACCGCTGGGACTGGATCGGCGTGTACAAGGCGAAGAAGGCGGACCCGAACGTGGACGACTACCTGATCTGGGCCTACACGGGACTGCACGCGTCGGGGACAGTGCCGCCGGTGGTGGATGGCTCGCTGGCGCTCGACGCGAGCGTCCCGGGCAAGCCGTGGCCGCTGCCGCCGGGCAAGTACGTCGTGCACTACCTGCTCACGGACGCCTACACGTCGGCCGGCAGCGTGCGGCTCACGGTGACGAAGTAGGGGAGTCCGCTCGACGCTTCGCCACAGGCCACGGAGCCCGGCATCGCGCATCCCCGGGCGCCGCGACCGGCGCGTCCGTGACGCCACGGGCCACGCGGAGCCAAGGACACGGCCCCGCCGACCGGGCCGCCTGGGAAACGGTCGAAATCCCTTGACGATGCGGTTCGGGTGCGCGAAGATTGCCCATGTAATCGATTGCCACAGTTGGCCGATCGGGCCCCAGGACGGAGATCCCGTCGGAACTCGACGTCGGGCCGGGCGACGCGGAGGTGCCTGCATCGATGACCTCTCCCACACTGGATCCGGTCGCACATCCCGACCGATCGGCCGCGCGGCGCCTCCTCCGCCGCGCGGCCGATCCCGGTTCCGACGGCCTGGTCAACGGGATCGATCCGGCATCGGCGGGGTGGGACTGGACCACGTTCCACGTCTATCGGCTCGAGCCCGGACAGCGGGTCGAACGGGCCGCGGACGACAAGGAGAGGCTCCTCCTCGTGCTCGAGGGACGCGCCGTCCTGACCGCCGGCGACGATGACCTCGGCGAGCAGGGTTCCCGCGCCTCGGTGTTCGACGGGCCGCCGCCGCCCGTCCTGCTCGTGGAGCCCGGGCGGTCGCTGTCGGCGACGGCCACCACCGGCGCGCTCGTCGCGATCGGGGCGGCTCCCGGCGGTCCCGTCAGCCGGACCGCGCTCGTCGCCTCGGAGGACATCCTCGTCGAGTCCCGCGGCGAGGGCAGCACGGCCCGCCGCATCCACCACCTGCTGCCGCCGTCGGCCGAGGCCGGTCGCCTGATCGCGTTCGAGGTGTTCACGCCGGGCGGCAACTGGTCGAGCTATCCGCCGCACAAGCACGACACCGAGAACCCGCCGGTAGAGGCGCGCCTCGAGGAGCTGTACTACTACAAGTTCGCCAAGCCGAGCCAGGGCTTCGCGTTCGCCCGCGTGTACACCGCGGATCGCCGCCTCGACGAGGCGATGACGCCGAACGACGGCGACCTGGTGCTGGTGCCGGAGGGGTATCACCCGGTCGGCGTGCCGGCGGGCTACGACTGCTACTACCTCAACGTCATGGCCGGCCCGAACCGGGCGTGGCACTTCACGCTGGATCCGGACCATGCCTGGCTCATGAACTGGACGCCGCCGGCGGCAACGCCCGCGGCGCCGGCCGCCCAGCGGTAGGGGACTCGTCGCGCCGGCCGGCCGGCGGCAGAGCGAGCCGGGGCACCCCGGCGCTTGCGTAGAAAACATCGATCATCGATTATGTAGGGCACGCGACCGGGCCCGGGGGGCTTCAGCTCAGGGAGAACGGATGACCACCACGCTCACCACCATCGACAGCCCGCTGGCCCGGATGGTCGATGCCACCCCGACCGACTTCTGGAACGACTCCTGCGCGGTCGCCGAGCTCGCCTACGCGGTCGAGCGCGGCGGCACCGGCGCCACCTCGAACCCGGTGATCGTGGGCGAGGTGATGAAGAAGGAGAAGGAGCACTGGGTCCCGCGCGTCCGCGAGATGATCGAGGCGAACCCGACCTGGTCCGAGGTTGAGCTGACCTGGGCGCTGATCGAGGAGATGGGCATCCGCGGTGCGGGCATCCTGCAGCCCGTGTTCGATGCCCACGACGGCATGAAGGGCCGACTCTCGCTCCAGACGAACCCGGCCAACTACCGCGACCCGGCCCGCATGGCCGACCAGGCGGTCCACTTCAGCACCCTCGCCCCCAACATCCAGGTCAAGTTCCCGTGCACCGCGGCCGGCCTCCAGGCCGCCGAGGACGCGACCGCCCGGGGCGTGGTCGTCAACGTCACGGTGGTGTTCACCGTCGCCCAGTGCATCGCGGCCGCGGAGGCCGTGGAGCGGGGGATCAGGCGCTTCGAGGCAGCCGGTGGCGACACCAGCAGGTTCAGCCCGGTGTGCTCGCTGATGATCGGCCGGCTCGATGACTGGATGAAGGTCCTCGTCGACAAGGATGCCATCGCCGTCGACCCCGACGCGACCAACTGGGCGGGCGTGGCCGCCTTCAAGCGGGCCTACGGGATCTTCCAGGAACGCGGCTACCGGACGCGGCTGCTCGCCGCGGCGTACCGCCATCGCCTGCACTGGACCGAGCTCGTCGGCGGCGACGTGGTCCTCACGATGCCGCACGCGTGGCAGGTCCGGTTCAACGGGTCCGGCATCGATCCGCAGCCGCGGATCGACGTTCCGGTCGACCAGCTCCTGATCGACGATCTGCTCACGCGGATCCCCGATTTCCGCCGGGCCTATGAGCCGGATGGCCTGACGCCCGTCGAGTTCGGGGGCTATGGAGCGACCGTTCGGACCCTGCGCGGGTTCGTCCAGTCGTATCACGATCTGCAGGGAACGGTCCGCGACATCATGATGCCCAACCCGGACCTCAAGAGCGCGTGACCGCGGGGCCGACTTGACCCCGCATACGAACATCTAGGCTAGACGAACCAGGCGGAATCCCAGGAGGAATACCAGTAACCATGACGATCGAGACCCGCGAGGAGACGGCGATCCTGCCGATCCTCTCCCACTGGATCAACGGCACCGCCGTCGAGGTCCTGCCCGAGCAGACGGGGCCCATCACCAACCCCGCCACGGGCAAGGTCTTCGCGCGGGTGCCACGCGGCGGCCAGGCCGAGGTCGATGCGGCCGTCGAAGCCGCCAGCGCTGCCTTCCCGGCCTGGCGCGACATGCCGCTCATCGCGCGCTCCAACATCTTCTTCCAGTTCCGGAACCTGATGTACGAGCACCGCGAGGAGCTGGCGGCCCTGATCACCCGTGACCACGGCAAGACGTTCCCCGACGCCCTGGCCGAGGTCCTGCGCGGCATCGAGACGATCGACTTCGCCTGCGGGCTGCCGGTCCACCTCGCGGGCATGATGACGCCCAACGTCTCGACCAAGGTGGACGCGTTCTCGTTCCGCGCGCCGCTCGGGGTCGTGGCGGCGATCACGCCGTTCAACTTCCCGGTGATGGTCCCGACCTGGATCTACCCGATCGCGCTGATGACCGGCAACACGGTCATCCTCAAGCCGTCCTCGCACACGCCGGGTGCCACCCAGCTCCAGGCGGAGCTGTGGACGCAGGCCGGCGGCCCCGACGGCACCTTCAACATCGTGTACGGCGGCCGCGAGGCCGTCAAGGCGATCGTCGAGCACAAGGACATCAAGGCGATCCAGTTCGTGGGCTCGACGGCCGTCGGCCGCTACGTCTACGAGGAGGGCACCAAGCGCGGCAAGCGCGTCGGCTCCTACACCAGCGCCAAGAACGCGATGCTCGTCCTGCCCGACGCGGACATGGACCTGGTCGCGGACGCGGCGGTCGCGGCGGGCTTCGGCTCCGCCGGCGAGCGCTGCATGGCCCAGACCCTGATGGTCGCGGTGGGTGACACGGGCGAGCGCCTCAAGCCCAAGATCCTCGACCGGATCGCCAAGCTCAAGATCGGCGACGGCATGGAGCCGGGCACCGACATGGGCCCGATCTACACGGACGAGCATCGCCAGTCGGTCATCGAGTGGATCGGCATCGGCGAGGCCGAGGGCGCCGAGCTCCTCGTCGACGGGCGCAAGTTCGAGGGTCCCAATCCCGACGGGTTCTTCCTGGGCGTGAGCCTGTTCGACCACGTCACCCCGGACATGAAGATCTACCAGGAGGAGATCTTCGGACCGGTGTTCGGCATCGTGTACGCGGACACGTTCGATGATGGCCTCAAGCTCATCAACGACCACAAGTACGCCAACGGCACCGCGGTGTTCACCACCGACGGTGGCGCGGCGCGGCGCTTCAAGCTCGAGGTCGAGGTCCCGATGATCGGCGTCAACGTGCCGATCCCGGTGCCCGCGGGCTACATGAGCTTCTCCGGCGCCAAGGAGTCCGCGATCGGCGACCTGGCGATGCGTGGTGAGGACGGCGTCCGCTTCTTCACCCAGCAGAAGATGGTCACCGAGCGCTGGCCGGAGCCCGGCAAGCAGGGGCCGCTGAGCCTCGTCTTCCCCGGCAACAGCTAGACGTTGTTCCGCCGCCGGCCTCGGGACTCCGGTCCCGGGGCCGGCTTCTTCGTTTCCGTCCTCAGCGTCCGGCCGGCACGGCCTCGGCGAGGGTGCCGAGCAGCGCGACCGTCGCTGCGGCCGTGGGCAGCCGGTACCTCGCCCGGGTGGACCCGCCACCCACGCGGATCGTGATCGCGTCCGGCGACAGGCGCTCGAACAGGTCCTCGTCCGTCCGGTCGTCGCCGATGGCCAGCTCCAGGTCCGGGGCGGGTCCCGACGCCCGGATCGACGCCGCGACGTCGCCCTTGTTCGCCCAGGCGAACCGGACCTCGACCACCATGTTGCCGCGCAGGACCGCGAGGTCCGTGCCCGCGAGCTGGTGGTCCAGCGTCGCCGCGAGCTCGTTGGCGAACCAGTCTCCCGACTCGCGCTCGGCCAGCCGGAAGTGCCACGCCAGGGCGTAGTCCTTCTCCTCGATCAGGCTGCCGGGGACGCGCTCGCCGAAGTGCTCCAGCAACGGGCGGACGCGCGCCTTCCACTCGCCGTTGGCGCCGGGGTGGAGGGGCACCCAGTCGGGGTTCCCCGGCGCCCGCACCACGGCCCCGTGCTCGGCCGCCAGCCACAGGTGCTCGATATGCCCGAACCAGCGCTCGAGATCCGCGGCCCGACGGCCGGAGACGATCGCGACGGTGGTGTCCTGCCGTGACGCGAGGGACGCCACGACCTCCGGCACGCCCGGCGGTGGGGTCGCATCCTGGGGACGCGGCGCCAGCGGGACCAGGGTGCCGTCGTAGTCGAGGTAGCAGAGGCGGCGGCGAGCCGCGGCGAACCGGGCCCGGAGCTCCTCGACCCGTGGGGCCGGCAGGTCCCTGACCGTCCGGCGACGCTCGGTGACGGCCTCGCGCAGGTCGGCAACGGACCGCTCGGCCCAGGCGATCGCCGTGTTCTGGCGGATCCGCGCCTGGAGGGCCTCCTGGCGGTCCCGCCGGGCCTCCTCGTCCATCTCGAGCGCACGGATCAGCGCGTCGGCGGACCCCTGCTCGTCGTAGGGGTTGATGCGCACGGCCTCGCCCATCTCGCCGGCGGCGCCGGCGAACTCGCTCAGCAGGAGGACCCCCGTGCGCGAGCCCTGGCAGGCGACGTACTCCTTCGCCACCAGGTTCATCCCGTCGCGGAGCGACGCGATCCAGGCCACGTCGGCGGCGGCATACAGCGCGGCCAGCTCGTGGCGCGGCACGGAGCGGCGCAGGTAGATCACCGGGGTCCAGTCCGCGGTGCCGAGCTCGCCGTTGATCTCGCCCACCAGCTCGTTGACCTCGCGCCGCAGGGCCGCGTAGCGCGGGATCCCTTCCCGGGACGGGACCGCGACCTGGATCAGCGTGATCCGGCCCCGCCACTCCGGATGGGCATGGAACAGGTAGCGAAGGGCCCGCAACCGCTCCGGGATGCCCTTGGTGTAGTCGAGGCGGTCGACCGCGATGACCAGGTGGCGGCCCGCATGGCGGCGCTCGAGATCCCCGATCCGGGTGATGACCCGCTTGTCGTCGGCCACGAGCTGTTCCCATGCCTCGGGCTCGATCCCGATCGGCCGGGCATGGAGGGACACGGTGCGGTCGTCGAGGTCCAGCCGGTCCATCCGGTTGGCCAGGCCGAGGACCGACAGCACGGTGCGCCGGAACGAGCCCGAGGTGCTCGTGCGTCTGGAACCCGATCACGTCCGCTCCCAGCAGGCCGAGCAGCAGGTCGTCGCGCTGCGGAAGCACGCGGAAGGTCTCGGGCGCCGGGAAGGGGACGTGGAGGAAGAACGCGATCCGGGCGTCGGGCTGGCGCTCGCGCAGCATGCCCGGGAGGAGCATCAGCTGGTAGTCCTGGACCCAGACGAGGTCGTCGGGCCCAAGGCGTTCGACCACCGCGTCGGCGAACCGCGCGTTGGCGTCGCGGTAGGCCGTGAAGGCCGCGGCGTCGAAGGTGACCCGGGACGGGAAGCCGTGGAGCAGCGGCCAGAGCGTGTTGTTGCTGAAGCCCTCGTAGAACGCCCGGCTCACCGAGACCGGCAGCTCCACGGGGACCATCGCCTGCTCGCGCTCCAGCTCTGCGAGCAGCTCGGCGCGTCCGGCTGCCGCGGCCGGCGAGGCCTCCCCGGGCCAGCCGATCCACAGGCCGTCTGCCTGCTCCATGACGGGGGCCATCGCGGCCACGAGCCCGCCGCTGCTGCGCTCCGCGTGCCACTTCTCGCCGCTCCGCCTGATCGTCAACGGAAGGCGGTTGGACACCACAAGGAGGCGCTCGGGCAATTGGCATTCCCTTCTGACGTGCTGCTCAGCGACGCTGGCGTGAGGACGGTCTGCAGGCATCCATGGTACCCCCGCACTCTTCCCTGCCCGGTTCGCCGGGCCCTTGGCGGGGCTCAGGAGGAGGCCGGAATCTCGTCGGGCGGTGAGGCCGGATTGGCCGGCGCAACAGCCTCGGGCGGTGAGGCCGGATTGGCCGGCGCAACAGCCTCGGGCGGTGAGGCCGGATTGGCCGGCGCAACAGCCTCGGGCGGCGCGGCAGCCTCGGGCGGGGCCGCCTCCTCGGGCGGCGCGGCAGCCTCCTTCCGCGAGGCGCGCCTCCTCGGGGTCCGGGTGGCGGTGGCGGGTCGCCGGCCCAGCGCCACCGGCTCCTGGAGTCGAGCGAGGCCGGCGAACGCGAGCAGGGTGAACCCCGCCCCGGCCAGGCCGAGTCCGAGGTGCACGAACACGCCCTCCGCGCCGTTGGGTGCCCGGAGCAGCGGGAACAGGAACGGCAGCAGCCCCATCAGGGCGGCCATGGCAAGGAGCAGGAGCGCCGAGACGAGCAGGCCGACGTGGATCCGCGGATGGACGCGGCCGCGAGGATCCGGCTCGACGAACCCGCCCGCCGCCAGCAGGGCAAGCGACGCCGAGGCCACGGCGAGTACCAGCAGCGTGCCCCCGATGGCGTCGCTCGCCCGATGCCAGCCGGCGATCTGGGTCGCCTGGCCGATGACCGCCGCGCCCACCGCGGCGACCGGGAGCGCAGCCCAGCGGAGGCGGCCCGGGCTGACCATCAGGATGCCGACGCCGACCGCGGCCGCCACCGTCGCGTGGCCGCTCGGGAAGCTGTTCCGCAGCAGCCAGGCGGGACCCTCGACCAGCTCGGGACGCGGAAGGATGTCCTTGAGCAGCGATCCCAGCACGGCCGAGCCGCCCATCGCGACGACAGCGGCGACCGCCATCGCGGGCCGGCGGCGGAGCAGGGCGACGAGCGCGGCGGCCACGATCGCGATCCCGAACGACACGACGCTGATGGTCGCGAGCCCGAACGTGGAATCGGCGCGTGTCGCCTGGGCCCGGAGCGCCGAGCCCTCGAGCGCCAGGTTCTCGAGCTGCTGGCCGGGCTCGGTCAACACGAACGCGGCGTAGGTCACGGCGAGGAGCGCCAGGAACACGAGCGTGCCGGCCCACATGCGGAGCGCCGGGTGGGCGATCCTCCGCTCGGCGGGCGACGGCCGCGCGGGCGACGGGGCCGCCGGGACATCAGGCTGCGGGTCGGCCAGCCGCGGTGCAGGAGCAGGCGCCTCGTTGGACATCGCCTCCAAGCCTACCGTTCGCCGGCCGCGATCTCCTCGATCGTCACCCGGCGGCCCTCGCGGGCCGATCGTCCAGCCGCATCCACGATCCGCTGCACGGCCCAGGCGTCCCGGAAGGACGGTGTCGCGGTCCCGCCCTGGGCGATCGCGGTCACGAACCCGCGGGCCATGTTGTCGTGCTCGCGGAAGGTGTCCTTGTACGTGTTGTGGACCGTGTCCCGGCGCAGTCCCTCGAACAGGCGGTCGGGGATCGGCAGCTCGGCGATCCGGGGCCGCTCGACCGTGCGATCCGCCTCGGCACCCTGAGATCCGCACGCCCTCGACGCGCTCCGTGCTGTCCCAGTCGCAGGTCACGTGGAGCGTGCCCTCCGATCCATGGAACTCCCAGGCGTGGAGCTGCCCGAACCGGGAGGGCTCGTACGCCACGGAGGACACGTGGAAGTTGCCCGTTGCACCCGACGCGAACTCGAGCAGGATCATCGCCGAGTCCTCGGCCGCCTCGAACGGCGCCCCATCGGGCCGAGGCGCTCGTGGAACGATCTGCGAGAACACCGCCGTGACCGCCGCCACCTCGCCGAACAGCCAGCGGGCAAGGTACGACCAGTGAGAGGCAAGATCGCCCGACACGCCGGCCCCAGCCTCGCCGACATCGAACCGCCAGATGTATCGGCCGTCGCGGCCGTAGTCGGCGTAGTAGCGCATGTTGAGGTGGTACGGACGGCCGATGTAGCCGCTCTCGATCAGCTCCTTCGTGTACCGGGCGTAGGGCATGAACGAGTAGGTGAACGGACACATGTTGACGACACCCAGCCGCTCCGCGGTCTCGGTCATCTCGCGCGCCTGCGCGGACGTCATGCCCAGCGGCTTCTCGCACAGGACGTGGAGGCCCCGCTTCAGCGCCGCCATCGTGTACGGGTGGTGGTGGATGTTGGGCGCGAGGATCGTCACCGCGTCCAGCGCCTCGGCGTCGAGCATCGCCTCGAACGTCGGGTAGGCGTTCGGGATGGCCCACTGGTCGGCGAAGGCGCGCGTCTGCTCGGGGCGACCGCCCGCCACGGCCCGGACGTCGGCGAGCGGGTGGCGGGTGAGCGCGGGCAGGTACATCGAATCCGCCCACCAGCTGGTGCCAACCACGCCGATCCGGACGGGCCCGGTCATGCGGCGTCCACGTCCGTCCGCGCCGGGCCGCTCGACCCGCGGACCCGGAGGATCATCGGGATGCGGATCGTCTCCGCCTCGCCGCCCTGGCCGAGGTTGTCAAGCGCCATCGTCAGGTGCTCGACCGCCAGTCGTCCCATCTCCGCCTTCTGCTGGGCGACGGTGGTCAGGGCGGGCGTCACCCAGGATGCGGCCGCGATGTCGTCGCAGCCGACGACGCTGATGTCGCGCGGGACGCGCAGGCCGGCCGTCCGGATCGCCCGCATCGCGCCGATCGCCGTCACGTCGTTGTGGCAGATCACCCCGGTGACCGGAGAACCCTGGGCGAGCAGCTCGGCCATCGCGTGCTCTCCACCCTCGAACTGGCCGTCACCCCGGATCTCGACCAGGTCCGCCGCTGCCAGGCCCGCATCGGCACAGGCCGCCCGGAACCCCTCGAAGCGCGGGATGTCGGCCGTGAATCCCTCGTGGCCACGGATGTACGCCAGCCTGCGGTGGCCGAGGCCGACCAAGTGCTCCACCGCCATCCGCATGCCGCCCTCGTTGTCGCTCGTGATCACCGGGACGCCCAGCCCGCTGGGCTCCGCATTGGCGACCACGACCGGGACCGGCGAGCCTTCCAGCCACTCCCAGCTCTCGTCCGAGAGCTGGCTGGAGGCGATGATCAGGCCGTCCACCCGGCGATCGACCATCACGTCGAGGTAGTGCATCGCGCGATGCTCGTCGTACGCCGCGCTGCCCAGGATGATCGAGTAGTTCCGGCTGCGGGCCGCGGCGTCGGCGGCCACCACGAGCTCCGGGAAGAACGGGTTCTCGATGTCGGTGATGATCAGGCCCAGCGTGCGCGTGCGCTTCATCCGCAGCGACCGGGCGACCCCGGACGGCCGGTAGCCGAGCTCCTGCACGGCCCGCATCACGGCGGCCGCCGTGTCGGGTCGGGGATTGCCGATCCCGGCCAGCACCCGGCTGACGGTGGCCGTGGAGACCCCGGCCCGGTCCGCGACGGTGCGGATGGTGGCGGGGGCGGTGCGCTCGATCATCGCGCGTGCGCTCGCTGGTCGCGGTGTCGCTCGCCCGACCTCGCCCGGCGCCACGACGAACCGGCAGCCCTTCGACTGGTCGAGCTGGCAGCATTCGCCTGGACCTCCGATGAACGACCGCGTCGTGGGCGCGACGTGGACGCGGCGTGGACACGCGTAATCGATTGCAGCCTACTCGTCCGCTCGGACTCGCGTCAAGCGGGCTGCCAGCTCGGCTGTGGCGGTCCGGCAGGCGGGCCAACCGTCGGGTGCAGCCGACGAACGTGCCGCCGGGAGGTCCGGGCGATGGCGCGCGTGCCTGCCCAGCGGACGAACGTGCCGCCGGGCGCACCGAAGGTCGGTCCGGACCCATGGTTGGGCCGCCGGGCGGTTCGGACGCGAAGGTCGGCCTGGACGGATGGTTGGGCCGCCGGGCGGTCCGGGCGCCTGGACCCGCCCCCGGGCGCGAGCAGGCGGATCCCGAGGCTTGCCAGCGGCGTCCGCCGCGGTCTAGACTTGTAATCGATTGCACCACCGGTGCGGGCGGCGTCTGGACCAGTGCGGGCGGCGCCGACGGAGCTGTTGCCGGAATCGTTCGAGCAGGCGAGAGGAGCGTTGGCGTTGAGCACGATCCGACTGACGGTGGGCCAGGCCATCGTCCGCTTCATGGCCGCGCAGTACGTGGAGCGCGACGGCCACCAGCAGCGGTTCATCGCGGGGGTGTGGGGGATCTTCGGTCACGGCAATGTCGCCGGCTTCGGCCAGGCGCTCGAGGAGCTCGGCGACGAGTACGACATGCCGTACTACCGGCCCCAGAACGAGCAGGCGCAGGTCCACGCGGCGGCGGCCTTCGCCAAGCACAACAACCGGCTCCGGGCGTTCGCCTGCACCAGCTCCATCGGCCCCGGCGCCACCAACATGATCACGGGCGCCGCGACGGCCACGGTGAACCGCCTGCCTGTGCTCCTCCTGCCCTCGGACTACTTCGCCAACCGCCTCGTGGACCCGGTGCTCCAGCAGGTGGAGCACCCGGTTGAGCACGACGTGTCCGCGTCCGACGCCTTCCGCCCGGTGTCGCGCTACTTCGACCGCATCTCCCGCCCGGAGCAGCTGATCTCGAGCCTGCCGGAGGCCTTCCGGGTCCTCACCGACCCGGCCGACACCGGTGCCGTCACCGTGTCCCTGCCCGAGGACGTCCAGGCCGAGGTCTTCGACTGGCCGGCCCGGTTCTTCGACAAGCGCGTCTGGCGCGTCCGCCGCCCGCGGCCCGAGTCCGAGGTCACCGACGAGGTCGTGGACCTCATCCGGACGGCCAAGCGGCCGCTGATCGTGGCCGGCGGCGGGGCCATCTACGCCGGGGCCGAGGCGGCACTGGACACGCTGGCCACGACCTACGGGATCCCGGTCTCGGAGTCCCAGGCGGGCAAGGGCGTGCTGCCCTGGAACCACCCCTGGAATGTCGGACCGATCGGATCCGCCGGCGGCCTGGCGGCCAACCGGCTGGCGCGCGAGGCTGACCTCGTGATCGGCGTCGGCACCCGGATGGGCG
Organism: uncultured Chloroflexia bacterium; assembly: GCA_963700555.1. Lineage (GTDB taxonomy): Bacteria > Chloroflexota > Limnocylindria > Limnocylindrales > CSP1-4 > CAIXZV01. The sequence goes on along the minus strand of CAVOXZ010000007.1, from coordinate 34,413 downwards.
ACTTCGTCACCGCGTCGCGGACCGCCTTCCAGGACCCCGACGTGACGTTCGTCGGGATCAACATCAACGCCTTCGACGCGGGCAAGATGCGCTCCGTCCCGGTGGTCGCGGATGCCCGCGCGGCCCTCGAGGCCATCGGCGCCGGGCTGTCAGCCGCCGGCCACGCAGGGACGTCGCAGGACTACCGGGCCCGGGTCGCCTCGCTCAAGGCCGAGTGGGACGAGCGGGTGACCTTCCACCGCACGCCCGTCGACGACGGGGGAGACCTCGCCCAGCCCGAGGTGATCGGCATCCTCAACGACGCCGTCGGCGGCCACGCGACCGTCGTCTGCGCCGCCGGCTCGCTCCCGGGCGACCTGCTCAAGCTGTGGCGGCCCGAGGACAGCAAGGCCTACCACCTCGAGTACGGCTACTCGTGCATGGGCTACGAGATCCCGGCCGGCATCGGCATCAAGATGGCCGAGCCCGAGCGCGAGGTGGTGGTCGCCATCGGGGACGGCACCTACCTGATGCTCAACGCCGAGATCGTGACCGCGGTCGCCGAGGGCATCAAGCTCACGATCGTGGTCTTCGACAACCATGGCTACCAGTGCATCAAGGACCTCGCCTGGAACTGCGGCGTGCCCCAGTTCGGCAACGAGCTGCGGTTCCGGGACGAGCAGAGTGGTCGCCTGACCGGCGGCTACATCCCGGTCGACTTCAAGAAGCACGGCGAGTCGATGGGCGCCCTGGGCATCTACGCCCGGACCGAGGACGACATCCGCGCGGCCCTCGAGGCGGCCCGGGCGCACGACGGCGTGACCGTGATCCACGTGGCCGTCAGCCCCGACAAGCGGGCCCCGGGCTACGACTCCTGGTGGGACGTGCCGGTTGCCGCCGTGTCCGGGTCGGACACGGTCAACGCGGCGCGCGAGAAGTACGAGGTGGCCGTTGGCCGCCAGCGAGCCGAGCTGCTGTGATGAGAATTGCGACCGCACCCGTCAACTGGAACAACCCGGACGTTCCCGAGTACCGCGCCTGGCTGCCCTATGAGCAGATGATGGACGAGTTCGTGGAGGCGGGCTACGACGCCACCGAGTGGGGTCCCGGCATGCCCGAGGACCCGGCCGAGCTCAAGGTCGAGCTGGACAGGCGCGGCCTCGAGATGGTCGGGGCATTCGTGGGCCTCGGCTTCCGCGACGCCGACCGGCACGAGGCCGAGATGGAGAAGGCGATGGCGATCGCCCGCCGGCTCCACGCGACCGGCGGCCGGCTCCTCGTCGCCGCCGAGGGTGGCGACGACCGCCGGCGCGCCGAGGCGGGCCACGTGAACGAGGCTGCGGGGCTGACCGACGAGCAGTGGCGCAACCTCACGCGCGGGCTCCACGACCTGGCCGACAACCTCGCGCCGCTCGACATGAGCGTCGTCTTCCACAACCACGTGGGCACCTACGTCGAGACCCCGGCCGAGACCGCCCGCCTGCTCGACGAGACGGACCCGGCCAAGGTCGGCTGGTGCCTCGACGTCGGGCACCTCGCCTACGGTGGCGGCAACAGCCTCGAGATGCTCGGCGCGTACGGCGACCGGGTGAAGCACATCCACCTCAAGGACGTCAACGGCGACGTGCTCGCTCGCGCGCGCGCCGAGGAGTGGAGCTTCGGCCAGGCGCTCAAGACCTGGATCTTCCCGGCCCTCGGCGAGGGGATCGCCCAGGTGCCGGAGGTCGTCGACGCGCTCCTGCGGCGCGGCTACGACGGCTGGTTCGTCCTTGAGCAGGACACGACGCCGGACGATCCCAAGGATGTCGCCCGCGCGAACCGTGAATACCTCGAGGCCCTGCTCGGGCGCCTGGCGCCGGCCGGATGAGCGCAGGCACCCCTCCGGCCTCCCCGCCGGGGTCCTCGCCCGCAACCGGGCCCTTCGCGGACCTCGAGGCGCTCGCCAGGCGCGGACGCCTCCACGTCATCGAGACCGTCGCCCACTCGGGGGCCGGCCATGTCGGCGGCCCGCTGTCCGCGATGGACCTGCTGGTGGCGCTCTACTTCCGCGCGATGCGGATCGACCCGGCCCGCCCGGACTGGCCCGAGCGCGACCGTTCGTCCTGTCCAAGGGCCACAGCGCGATCGCGCTGTACACGGTGATGGCGATGCGCGGCTACTTCCCCGAGGAGGAGCTGCTGACGTTCGACACGGCGGGCAGCCGGCTCCAGGGTCACCCGGACATGCTCAGGCTGCCCGGGCTGGACTCCTCGACGGGCTCGCTGGGGCAGGGGATCTCGATCGCGCTTGGCCTGGCCATGGGCACCCGACGCCGCGGGCTGCCGAGCCACGTGTTCGCGATGCTCGGCGACGGCGAGATGCAGGAGGGCCAGGTCTGGGAAGCGGTGCACGTCGCTCCCCGGTACGGCGCCGGCAACCTGACGATGATCGTGGACTGGAACGGCATGCAGCAGTACGGCTGGCCGCTCGACGAGGGCGAGGAGCACCGCGGGAACCGGCGCGATCCATGGGCCGGCGTCAACCTCCGCGGGGCGTTAGAAGCCTTCGGGTGGCGCGTGCTCGAGATCGACGGCCACGACTTCGGCCAGATCCTCGCGGCCTGCGAGGACGCGCGGTCCACGGGCCCGGGGGAGACGCCGACGGCGATCCTCGCCCACACGGTCAAGGGCCGAGGCATCTCGTTCACCGAGGGTCGCTCCGAGTGGCACGCGCGCCCGGCGACCGCCGAGGAGACCGAGGCCGCCCGACGCGAGCTCGACTGGGAGGGGCGCGTGCCGTGAGCAAGCCGCTGCGTGACGTGTGGGCCGAGACCCTGGTGGAGCTGGGCGCCACGAACCCCGACATCCTGGTCATGGACGCGGACCTCGGGACCTCGACCAAGGCCGACAAGTTCGCCGCGGCCTACCCGGACCGCTTCCTGCAGATGGGGATCGCAGAGCAGGGGATGGTCGGGACGGCGGCCGGTCTCTCGTTCTGCGGCTACGTGCCGTGGCTCAGCTCGTTCGGGATCTTCTTCACCAACCGGGCGCTGGACCAGGTCCGCATGGCGCTGGCCCAGACACATGCCAACGTCAAGATCGGGGCAGCCTACACGGGCCTGCTGGCCGGGCTCGCCGGCAAGACCCACGTGGACATCAGCGACCTCGCCGTGATGCGCGCGATGCCCGGGATGACGGTCCTGGCGCCCGTCGATGCCGCCGAGACGGCGGCGATGACCCGCTGGGCGACCGCGACGCCGGGCCCCGTGTACCTGCGCCTGAGCCGTGAGGCCGGTCCCGACGTGTTCGGGCCGGACTACGTCTTCGAGCCCGGCCGGGTGATCCGGCTCCGCGAGGGTCGGGACGTCCTACTGATCTCGACGGGCATGCAGACGTCGCGCACGCTCGCGGCGGCCGAGCTGCTGGCGGCGGACGGGTGCTCCGCGCTCGGTGCTCCACGTGCCCTCGATCAAGCCCTGCGACGAGGAGGCCATCGCCGCGATCGCCGCCGACGCCGTCACCGTGGTCACGGTGGAGGAGCACACGGTGATCGGTGGGCTCGGCGGGCTCGTGGCCGAGATCCTGGCCACGCATCAGCCGCGGCCCATGGTCCGGATCGGCATCGAGGACACGTGGGGAGAATCGGCGCCCAACGCGTGGCTGCTCGAGCGGCACGGGCTCACGCCGGAGCGCATCGCGGAGCGAGCGCGCCAGGCGTGGAGGACGGAGTGATGCCGCGATCTCGGGCTTCACGGGTAACCGATTACACCCTATGCTGGCAACGGCGCGCCGGTCTCGAGCACCAGCTTCGTGACAGTCCGGTGCCACCGCGACCGGGGACCAGGTCGGACGCGACGGGTTGCCGAGCCCGCGACGGGGAGGTGGAGCAAGCTCAACATTGACAACCGATCCGATTTGCGCCGACGATGCGTCAGTTGCCAGCGTTCTCGGATGCACGGCCGCCCCACCATTGGGGCGGGCCGAGCTGACGTCAGCGGGTACAGCACGGGGCAGACCGCCCCGGACCAAGGAGGAGCAATCTCATGATTCTTCGGAACAGGGCACTCGTCGCGCTAGCCGGGATGGCACTGCTCGTGGCCGCCTGCGGGTCGGAGACGCCTGCTGCGAGCGATGGCGGAGGCGGCGGCGCTGACGCCGAGGGCGTGCTGGTCACCCGCGACAAGATCAGCATCGAGGTCGTGACTCACGGCCAGGCCGTGGACGGGTTCTGGGGCGTGGTCCGCAACGGCTTCAAGCAGGCCGCCTCGGACTTCGGCATCAGCTACAACTACAGCGCCCCCGACACCGAGAGCGACTACGTAAAGATGTCGCAGTTGATCGACGCCGCGGTGGCCAAGAACCCGTCGGGCATCATCGTTTCGATCCCGAACGCCGAGGCGCTCGGGCCGTCCATCGAGAAGGCCGTCGCCGCCGGGATCCCGGTGATCTCGATCAACTCGGGCTCCAACGTGTTCAAGGAGCTCGGCCTCATCGCCCACGTCGGCCAGACAGAGTACGAGGCCGGCCTCGGCGCCGGGACCAAGTTCAAGGAGGCCGGGGTCAAGAACCCGGTCTGCTTCAACCAGGAGGTCGCCAACCAGGCGCTGACAGACCGCTGCAACGGCTTCTTCGACGGCCTCGGCATTGACGGCTCCGACAAGGTCCTCACGGGCGTGATCTCCGACCCGGCCGGGATCACGGCGACGATCAAGGCTGCGTTCCAGGCCGATCCGACGATCGACGGCATCCTGACTCTCGGCCCGTCGGCCGCGAGCCCGATGCTCGTTGGCGGTCGAGGAGGCCGGCCTGACCGGCAAGATCCGCACCGCGACCTTCGACCTGTCAACCGACGTGCTCAACGCGATCAAGGACGGCAACATGGACTTCGCCGTCGACCAGCAGCAGTACATCCAGGGCTATGACTCCCTGATGTTCATGATCCAGTACATCCAGACCAAGAACCTGCCCACGGGCAACGGGACCGGCTTGATCATGACCGGCCCCGGGTTCGTCACCCCCGACAATGCGGCTGACGTGATCTCGCTCGCGGCCGCCGGCCTTCGCTGACAGGCTCTAGCCCTTCCACGTAACGTGCCCGAACGGGGCCGGCCAGCTGGCCGGCCCCGTCCGGTTTCTCGCCGGAGGTAGGTGATGGCAGCACCCGCGGCAACGCCGGACCAGAGCTCGCGACTTCGCCATATCCCGCTCTACGAGCGCGTGCTCGCCCGTCCTGCGGCGGGTGCGGCAATCATCGTGGTGTTCGTGTGGGTCGTGTTCGCGTTCCTTGGGGGACGGAGCGGGTTCCTGACCGCCGAGGGCACGTTGAGCTACCTCGACGTGGCCGCCCAGATCGGGATCCTCGGCACGGCGGTGGCGCTGCTGATGATCGCCGGTGAGTTCGATCTCTCGGTCGGCTCACTGGTCGGGTTCGCGGGCATCGTGACCGGGATCTGCATCACCGAGCTTGGCCTCCCGGTGTCGTTGTCCATCGCGATCTCGATGGCTCTGACGACACTCCTGGGTGTTGGCAACGGCGTCATCGTGGTACGGACCGGCCTGCCGTCGTTCATCGTCACGCTGGCCACGTTGTTCATCATCAAGGGCATCACGATCGTCGCCACGGCTGAGATCACCAACATCACCTACATCCCGATCGCCAGGGCCGTCATCGACGGCGATCCCATCGCCCAGCTGTTCCGGGCGAGCATCGACTTCCCCTTCGGTGGCGCGATCAAGGTGTCGATCCTCTGGTGGATCGTCATCGCGGCGTTCGGGGCCTACGTCTACTCGCGGACATCGTTCGGCAACTGGATCGCCGGCGTCGGTGGGTCTGCGGCGGCTGCGCGCAACCTCGGCGTCCCGGTCGCTCGTGTGAAGATCATGCTGTTTGCGGGCACGGCCCTCTCGGCAGCGGTGCTGGCCGCGGTCCAGTCGATGACCTTCTACTCCTCGGACGTGCTGCGCGGCCAGGGCATGGAGCTGCGCGCGATCACGACCGCCGTCATCGGGGGGTCGCTCCTGACCGGCGGCTACGGCTCGGTGGTCGGCGCCGCCATCGGTGCCATGGCGCTGGGCATGGCCCAGATCGGCATCTTCTTCGCGGGCATCAATGCGGATTGGTACAACGTCGCCCTGGGCTCGTTGCTCCTGATCGCGGTTGTCCTCAACAATGGGATCCGGCGCCGCTTCGCCGGTCTGCGCTGAGGGAGGTCGACGAACATGGAACACCCGGTCGATACCCTCGCCACGGCCACGCCGGCAGCCGCCCCCGGGCACGCGCCCCTGCTCGAGGCTCGCAACGTCTCCAAGTACTTCGGCGCGGTCGTCGCGGTGGAGGACGTCTCGCTGGCCGTCGAGGCTGGCAAGATCGTGTGCCTGCTGGGCGACAACGGTGCCGGCAAGTCCACGCTGATCAAGATCCTCTCGGGCGTGTTCGAGCCGGACAAGGGCTCGCTCGCGGTGGACGGGCGCGACGTCCGGTTCTCGGCTCCCCGGGACGCGCTCGACGCCGGTGTCGCGACCGTGTACCAGGACCTGTCGGTGATGCCGCTCATGAGCATCAGCCGGAACTTCTTCCTGGGCAACGAGCCAACCATCGGATTCGGTCCGCTGCGGCGATGGGACGGCGGGAGGGCCGCACGGATCTCCAAGGAGGAGATGGCGCGGATCGGGATCGACGTCCGCGACACGGGCCAGGCGGTCGGCACGCTTTCGGGTGGCGAACGTCAGACGCTGGCGATCGCCCGCGCGGAGTACTTCGGCGCGCGGGTCCTCATCCTCGACGAGCCGACATCGGCGCTGGGCGTCAAGCAGGCCGCGACGGTGCTCCGGCACATCATCGCCGCGCGCAATCGTGGCCTCGGCGTCGTGTTCATCACCCACAACGTGCTCCACGCCCTGCCGATTGGCGACACGTTCACCGTGCTATCGCGGGGACGCATCTCCGGGACCTTCAAGCGCGGCGAGATCGACTCCGAACAGCTGCACGGCTACATGGGCGGCGGAAGCGAGCTGCACGAGCTCACCCGCGAGCTCGAGTCCCTCGCCAACGCCGATCAGCCACCGCCGGCGAGCAGCTGACGCGCCGACCCTGAACCCGCAACCCATCGCTGCCCGCCGGTTGCCGGCGGGCAGCCGGCTCGTCGATGGCCGCGGTGGCCGCTGCTACTGGATGGTCCAGCCCCCATCCACCGGCAGGACGGCCCCGGTGACCAGCCCCGCCGCCTCGGAGGCGAGGTAGATCACCGCGGCCGCGACGTCGTCGGGCGTCCCGATCCGCCCGACAGGGATGTTGGCCAGGACCGAGCGTCGGAAGGCGGGATCGTCCAGCCGCTCTGCCGTTCCCGGGGTGTAGATCCAGGTCGGCGCGACCGCGTTCACCGTGACGCCGGTCGGCGCCCACTCGAGCGCGAGCGCCCGGACCATCCCGTTGAGACCGGCCTTGGTCGCACAGTACACGGCCGACCTCGGGAGGCCGACGACGCTCGCCTGCGAGCTGATCATCACGATCCGTCCGTACCTGCGCTCGACCATGTGCCGGGCGACGGCCTGGGTCGTGAAGAACACGCCCTTGAGGTTGACGTCGACCAGCTGATCCCAGTCCTGCTCGGTCACCAGCAGCGGGTCGTGCTCGGCGCCGAGGCCGGCATTGTTGACCAGCACGTCGATCCTGCCGTGCTCCTCCACCGCCCGGTCGATGACCTGCCGGGTGCCTTCGATGTCCCTCACGTCCATCCGGAGCGGAAGGATCCGCGGTCCGGAATCGAGCACCCAGCTGCCCGCGCCGTCCGTGTCGCGTACGCCGGCGAGGACGGTGGCTCCGTCGTCGGCGAGGGCTTGGGCGAGCGCGCGGCCGATGCCGCGCGACGCGCCCGTGACGATGGCGACGCGTTCTGCCGGGCCGATCCTCGAGTCCACGATGCTGCCTCCGAGCGAGCTGGGGCGCCCTTGACGCCGTCGTACCAGCAGGTTACCGTTCGGCACGATTGTAATCGATTGCGTGGCTGGCCTTTTCCCCGGGCCAGGCCCCGGTCGGGCGTCGACAGGAAAGCGAACAGCGGCGGGCCGCTCCTGGCCGTGATGGCGGGATGTCCCGCCCGGAAAGGACACACGACATGGAAGGCACGCCCATGTTCCCTCTCGCGGTCACCAGCGAGATGCTGTTCCTCGACCTCCCGTACCTCGAGCGTGTCCGCCGCATCCACGAGCTCGGGTTCCAGGTGGAGATGTGGGACTGGACGGCCAAGGATCTCGACGCGGTGGCAGCAATCGGCGCCACCTGGTCCACGATGACGGGCTACATCCACGGCGACCTCTACGACGCCGAGGGCGGCCGCGAGATGGTGCGCACGGCGCGGCTCTCAGTGGATGCCGCGAAGAAGATCGGCTGCCCGAGGCTGGTGGTCCACGGCGCCGAGCTCGACGGCTCGCGCAACGGGCTGCCGTTCCGGCCCCAGCAGGTGACCACGGGCCGGATGTGGCTCAACGCCTACCGGACCCTGGCCGAGCTCGCTGACCTGGGCGAGGCCAACGGCGTCGTCTTCTGTCTCGAGAACCTGAACCTCTTCACCGACCACATGGGCACCCCGTTCGGCAAGGCCGAGGACACCATGGCCCTCGTGGGCACGCTGGATCGGCCGGGCGTGCGCATGATGCTGGACCTGTATCACGCCCAGATCGGGGAAGGAAACCTGATCGAGCTGGTCCGCAGGGCAGGCCCCCTCATCGGCGAGGTCCAGGTCGCCGACGTTCCGGGGCGGATGGAGCCTGGCACCGGTGAGGTGAGCTGGCCGGCTGTCGCCCGAGCCCTCAAGGCCACCGGCTACTCGGGAGTGGTCGGCTTGGAGTCGTTCGCCAGCGGTGATGACGTTGTCGCCGTCGAGGCGTTCCGCGCCGCCTTCAGTGCGTAGTCCCGTCCCCCCGAAGGAGTCCGCGATGGCTAGTCTCCCCACCCTCGCCGCGACCGAGGCGGGCAGGACCATCAGGGTCGGCGTCATCGGCACCGGGCTCATCGGCACCGATCACGCGAACAAGCTCGTCAACGTGATCAACGGCTCCACGGTCAGCGCCGTGACCGACGTCAACCGCCCCCGCGCGGAGCAGGTGGCGGCGGAGCTGGGCCCCGACGTCAAGGTGTTCGACGACGGCATCTCGCTCATCAACAGCGACCTCGTCGACGCCGTGCTGATCTGCTCGATCGGCGAGACGCACGCGGAGTACACGCTGGCCTCGATCGCCGCCGGCAAGCCCGTCATGTGCGAGAAGCCGCTCGCGCCCACGACCCCGGAGTGCGAGGCGATCCTCGAGGCGGAGGTCAAGCACGGCAAGCGCCTCGTCATCGTGGGCTTCATGCGCCGCTACGACCCCGGCTACAAGCAGGTCAAGGCGACGCTCGACGCCGGCCGGATCGGCGCCGCGCTGATCCTCCACAACGTGCACCGCAACGCGACGGTGCCCGAGTCGTTCACCAGCTTCATGACCATGACCGACTCGATGATCCACGAGATCGACACCACCCGCTGGCTCCTGGGCGAGGAGATCACGTCGGTCCAGGTCGCGCCGCCCAAGCGGACCAGCAAGGCGTTCCCGCACCTCCAGGACCCGCAGTTCGCGCTGTTCGGGATGGAGTCCGGCGTGCTGTCCACCTCGGAGTTCTTCGCCAACTGCCAGTACGGCTACGACGTCCGATGCGAGCTGGTCGGCGAGCTGGGCACGGCGAGCCTGGTCAACCCCGTGGTCGCCAGCACCACCACCGGCGGCCAGGACGTGGACGTGGTCCCGCCCGACTGGCGGGTCCGGTTCGGCCCCGCGTACACCGCCGAGCTCCAGGCCTGGATCACCGGGTTGCAGAACGGCGAGATCGTGGGCCCGTCCGCGTGGGACGGCTACGCCGCGACCCGCGTCACCGAGCTCGGCGTGCAGGCGGTCAAGTCCGGCCAGCGCGTGGCCATCGACTACATCGAGAAGCCCGCCATCTACCGCTAGCCAAGGCTCGATGCGGGGACGGTCCGGACCGGCGACCAGCGAGGAGGACACGATGAAGATCGCGCTCGACCCGTACATGTTCCGCACGACCCCGCTGGCGGAGCTGCCGGGACTGGTCGCCGACCTGGGCTATCGCTACATCGAGCTCTCGCCCCGCGAGGACTTCATCCCGTTCTTCCGGCACCCGCGCGTGGATACGGCCGGGATCCGGTCGTTCCGCAAGGCCCTCGATGCCGCCGGTGTCGAGGTCAGCTCCATCCTGCCGCTCTTCCGCTGGTCCGGTCCCGACGAGGACGAGCGGCAGGCCGCGGTCCGCTACTGGAAGCGCTCGATCGAGATCGCGGAGGAGCTGGGCGTCACGGTCATGAACTCGGAGTTCAACGGCCGGCCGGAGAGCCCGTCCGATCTCCGAGGGACAGTTCTGGAAGTCGCTCGAGGAGCTGCTCCCGGTCTTCGAGCGGGCGGGCGTCCGGCTGGCCCTGGAGCCCCATCCCGACGACTTCATCGAGGACGGCATCGCCGCGGTGAACCTGATCCGGGGCATCAACTCGCCCAACGTCTCGTTCCTGTACTGCGCGCCGCACACCTTCCACCAGGGCGGCAACATGGCCGAGATCATGCGCTACGCCGGCCCGCTCCTGACCCAGCTCCACGTGGCCGACGGGTTCGACCACCGGGCCTCGTCCGGCCTGCGCTACATCACCAACCCGCCGGGCAACTCCGTCCGGGTCCACCAGCACCTCGACATCGGCCAGGGCGAGGTGCGCTGGGACACGTTCTTCGACACGCTGGGCGAGCTGCGCTTCGACGGGATCATGACCGTGTGCGTCTTCGCGTGGGAGGAGCGGGCAGCCGACAGCTCCCGCCACAACCTGGCCGAGATCCAGCGCCGCACGGCCTCCTGGACCCACCTCGCCTGAGCATCCCCCGCAGAGGAGAACACCATGGCCGACCTTGCCGCCCTCACCGCCGCCGTCGAGGCGGGCAACCGGACCGCCGCCGCCGAGCTGACCCAGGCCGCCGTCGACGAGGGGCTGGACCCCAAGACGATCCTGGACGCGATGACCGCCGCCATGGACGTGGTGGGCCGCAAGTTCCAGGAGGGCGAGCTGTTCGTGCCCGAGATGCTGATCGCGGCCCGGGCGATGAAGGCCGGCACCCAGATCCTGGAGCCCGTCCTGCTCGCGGCCGGGGTCAAGCCCGAGTTCCGCGCCGTCGTGGGCACCGTCGAGGGCGACCTCCACGACATCGGCAAGAACCTGGTCGGGATGATGTGGAAGGGCGGCGGGATCGAGGTGTTCGACCTCGGCGTCAACGTGCCGCCGGCGAAGTTCGTGGAGGCCGCCCGGGAGCACGACGCCCACCTGGTCGGGGTGTCCGCGCTGCTGACCACGACCATGCCCAACATGCGTGGCGTGGTCGAGGCGGTCAAGGCTGCCGGCCTCTCGGCCAGGGTCGTCATCGGCGGGGCGCCGGTCACCCCCGAGTTCGCCGACCAGATCGGCGCCCACGGCTATGCCCCCGACGCCGGGTCCGCGGTCGACCTCGCCCGCGGCCTGCTGGCCTCCTAGGCCGCACGTCGGCACCCGAAGGGATCACCGATGACCACCGAGACCAGCACCGGCCTCCCGGCCGCCGACGTCGCGGTCGTCCGCGAGCTCGCGGCGAAGGTCGCCGAGCTCGCCGCGCTGCCCGTCCAGCAGGAGCGGATCCGCGAGTGGCAGGCGCTCAACGACCTCCATCCCGAGCGCCCGATGGCGATGATCGACGAGGTCCCGTGGCACGAGCTGGCGGGCGACGTCCCCGGTGCCGACGAGCTGCGGGTCGAGTGCACGCACCCGTTCACCCGGGACCTGGAGACCCGGCTCCGCCGCGAGCTCTACCGCTGGAACCACCTGCGGGTGGACATGGTGGTGGAGCCCTACCTCGACATCAAGAAGGTCATCGACCGCCCGGGCTGGGGCATCCGCATCACGCAGGAGACGATCGACCAGGGCGGCGACGATCCAGAGCCACCACTACCAGGACCAGCTCGAGAACCCCGAGGACATCGACAAGCTGCGGGTCCTGGAACCCAGCCTGGACGTCGGAGGCGACCGCCGAGCGCGAGGCCTGGGCCCACGAGTGCCTCGACGGGCTCTCGAGGTCCGGATGCAGGGTCTCACCGGCTACGACGGCGACGAGCTCGGCTTCCCGCTGTGGGACGACATCGAGCAGTTCCGCGGCACCGAGCCCATCCTGCTCGACTTCATGGACCGCCCCGAGCACCTTCACGCCATCGCCGACCGCCTGACCGAGGTCCGGCTCGCCGAGCTCGACATCCTCGAGGCGAAGGGCCTCATGGGCTACGGCAACGACCGGATCCACTGCACCGGCGCCCACACGACGGAGCTGCCCAAGCCCGGCTTCGATCCCGCCCGGCCGCGGGCGATCGACACCTGGACGGTCGGCCGGTCACAGCTCTTCGTGTCCGTTGGGGACGCCACGTTCGACGAGTTCGTGCCGCCCTACTACGCGCGCTGGTTCGACCGGTTCGGCCTGGGCTACTTCGGCTGCTGCGACCCGCTCCACAACCGGATCGACTCGGTCCGCAAGATCCCCAACGTCCGCAAGATCTCGATGAGCCCGTGGGCGAAGATCGGCAAGGGCGCCGAGGCGATCGGCTCCGAGTTCGTGTTCAGCCGCAAGCCCAACCCCTCGATGGTGGCGATGGACCAGTGGGTGCCGGAGATCGCGGAGAAGGACTTCCGCGAGGTCCTCGAGGCGACGGCGGCGAACGGCTGCCCGGTCGAGTTCACCCTCAAGGACATCAGCACCTGCCGCTCCGAGCCGCAGCGCCTCTGGGAGTGGTGCTCGATCGCGGAGCGGATGACCCGGGCCTGAGTCGGCGTCGCCGGGCGACCACGGGCCCGGGCCCCACTCAGCGAGACGCCGGCGTCGCCTCGGCGGCCGCCGCAGCCTCCGCGGCCTCGGACGGCTGGGCTCGCGCCGCCGGGATCAGCGACGTGACCGCGATGCCGCCCAGCACCAGCCCGAACCCGAGGATGTCGAGCAGCCCCAGCGACTCGCCCAGCAGCACCGCACCGCTGACGAGGCCGACCACGGGCGTGGCCAGGAACCCGATCGCCGATGCCAGCGGACCCAGCGAGCGCGTGATCGACTGGCTGGCCCAGTTGGCGAACGCCGTGGCGAGCGGACCGCTGTAGAGCAGGGCGAGGATCGCCGGCAGCTCCCACCGGATCTCGCGCCCCTGCTCCAGCAGGAGCGCCGCCAGCACGATCGGCACCGACGCGGTGAGCAGCATCCACGGCTGGAGGTCGAGCGGCGACGACACCCAGGTGTGGCGCCGGATGTGGATCGTGACCGCCGCCCACAGGATCCCGTTGACCACCAGCGCCAGCGTCCCGGCGAGCTCCAGCGGGATGCCCCAGTCGATGACCGTCGGGTTGACGAGGACCAGGATCCCGCCCAGGCCCAGGACCAGGCCCACCGCCTCGTTGCGACGGGGGGGCGTGCGGAAGAACGCCCACAGGAGGAGCGCGACCCACAGCGGCATCGCGTACAGCAGGACCGACGACCGCCCCGCCGGCACGGCCTGGAGGGCGAAGTTCATGATCAGGACGCCGGCCGCGATCTGGAGCAGCGACACCGACGCGATGATCGGCAGGTCATGGCGCGGCGGCCGCTTGATGCGCCGCTGGACGCCGAGGATCGCCACCATCGTGAGCAGGCCGCCGAGCATCCGGAAGGCCCCGTACGTGAGCGGCGGCAGGTAGTGGAGCCCCTGCTTGACCACGACCCAGTGCACGCCCCAGACGAGCGCCAGGAGCACCAGCAGGACGAGCGCGGCTCGGCGGCTGTGGATCGCCGAGGCGGTCGGAGCGGGCCGTTCAGGGGATGGCGTCACGCGGGCCGGTCGTCGTCGCGGCGCTCCCGGACCAGCGCGCCAAGGTCGGCGTCCGGGTCGGATGGCACGAGGGGGAATTCCCAGATCTCGGTGGGCGAGTCATCGAGCGCGTTCCGCGTCCAGGGCTGCGGCCGCGACCGGGCCTCCGCGACCGCCAGCATCGTCTCCGGGCCCGCGGTGGCGCGCCGAAGGGACGCCGCCCGGGCCTGCCGGACCAGCACCACGGCCAGGATCGCCAGCAGCAGGACGCCAACGACGGCCCCGCCGACCATCCGCTGCTGGCCCACCGCGCGCAGCCCGGCGACCGTCGCTCGGACCTCTGCCGTGACCGCGGCCACCGTGTCGCCGTCGCCCGCGCGAACCGCCGGGATGGCGGCGTCGACGCTGGGCACCCGTGTCCCGAACAGGCCCACCTGTTGCGCGATGTCGAGCGGGGCGTCCAGGAGGTCGCGCGCCGCGGCCAGGTCACGCGCCGCGGCCAGCTGCCGGGCGGCGAGGTCCGCGGCCGCCTCGAGATCCGCGAGCGACGTCGCCGCCATCCAGGCCTCCGCGGCGGGTCCGTGCCGCGCGTCCACGCCCGCGAGGACCGCGTCCGTCTCGCCGGTGAGCACCCAGGTCGGCCCCGCGGCCTCGATCGCCGCTCCGGCGCTGCGGAAGTCCCACGCTGACATCGGCGTCCACACCGCCGCCGGGACCACCCAGCCCTCGGTCGTCGCCGCGAGGTCAAGGTAGGCGCGTCGTGCCGCCGCCCGCTCCGCGAGCAGCGCCGTCTCGGTGGCGACGCCGTACTCCACCAGCAGGTCCGAGGCCAGCGTGTCGCCCGCGCCGGCAGGGGCCAGGGCCAGCTCGTCGACGGCGTCGAGCCAGTCCCGCCAGGTGGCCGCGGGGGTTGCGCGCCGTGCCGTGTCGTCGGTCGCGTACGGGTCGCGCCGGGTGAGCAGCGCCGACAGCGCGCGCGTCATGCCCTTGTCGCCCGCCGCCGTGGCCACCGCCGTGACCACGTAGCAGGCCGCGTCGTACTGGAGCCTGGCCGCGTCGTGCTCGGCGGGGGTCGACAGCGCCGACAGGGTCTGCCATCGGGCGAGCGTGATCGCACCCGCCGACGCGTCGGGGCGCGTGCAGGCCGGCGCCTCGCCGCTGACCGCCCGTCCGGCCCATTCGGCAAGGCCCTCGCTGAGCCACGGCTCGCGGAAGCCCGTCTGGTTGAACCAGACGTGCGCCAGCTCGTGCTCGACGAGCGCCGGCTGCCCGTAGTCCTCGCCGACGGTGACGATCCCGGTCCTGGGGTCGTAGAAGCCCGCGTAGTGGATGCCGGTTGGCGCCTCCTGGACGCTCAGCGCCGCCTCGCCCGCGAGCCCGGTGCCCGTCAGGCGCTCCAGCGCCGGAAGGCCGGCCGCGATGTCCGCGCGGACGCCCTTCGCCCATGCCGGGTCCTCCGGCCAGGACCGCACGGTGATCGTCTGCCCGTCGTGGGCCGCCACCTTGGCCGTCTTGTAGGCGCCCGCATTGGTGCCCGTGAAGCACGCGAACCAGTCGGAGGTCGTGGTGATCCTGCCCGACGAGAGGACGCGCTCCGTGCCGACGACCTTGGAGGCCAGGGTCTCGCCGGTGGTCGTGACCTTGAACCCCTTCGGGAGGCGGACCTTCACGTTGCCCTGGTCGACGCCGTTGGCGATGGCGCAGAAGTTGACGAAGGCGCTCATCGTCCGGGTCGCGGACTGGCTGCGCGGCTCACCGCCCTTGACCGAGTAGGTGAGCGTCACGGTCCGCGTCTCGCCGAGGTAGAGGTTGGGGAAGGCGATCGTCACCACGCGGTAGGCGACGCCCGGGGCCCCTTCGGTCAGCGGAAGTGGCTGCCCGTCCGAGACGGCGCCCAGGTCCGTCGCCTCGTTCTCGACGAGCGCGGTGGTCGTGGTCATCGCGTACCGGGTGGTCGTGTAGCAGGTCGAGGGATAGGGGACAGGGAGCCAGCCGTTCGTGTACTCGATGCAGGTGTACGGCTCCTGCCGGTCCGGTGTCCGGTTCGTGACCTTGAGGGTGACCGTGACCTGGAGCCGGCCGTTGGCCGGGTCGAGCTGGTACACCGAGGCGGCCGCCTGGTCGTAGCCGTCGGCCGCGAGCGCACGCGCGGGAGCCACCGCGCCCAGCCCGGTGGCTGCGACGAGGGCGACGGCGAGGAAGGCGATCGTGCGGCGCATGCGGGGGACATCCTGCACTGCCGTGGGCCATTGCGCCATTTCCGGTCGGACCCCGGATTCCGGCACTCGCTCCTCCAGTGGCCGATCGCGCCGAATGATCACGGTGATTCGGGTTGCCAGACCGATAGGTGTTCGGACATCATGGCTGGTGACCGAACATCCCCTTGCCACGAGGGCTTCACGTGACCACCATCAGCCTCGATGACGTCGATCGCGACATCGTGCGCCGGCTCCAGGCGGACGGACGGATCAGCAACCTGGACCTCTCCCGGGCCATCGGGCTCAGCCCCGCGGCGACCCATGCCCGCGTGCGCCGGCTCGAGGAGCGCGGCGTGATCACCGGCTATGCCGCCCGCGTCGACGCCGAGCTGGCCGGTTTCGACCTCCTGTGCCTCGTCAGCATCGGCATCGGGCTCCACCAGCAGGACGCGGTCGCCCGGGTGCGCAAGGCGCTCTCGGAGCTGCCCGAGGTGCTCGAGTGCCACCACCTGACCGGGCAGTTCGACTACCAGATCAAGGTCGTCCTCCGCGACCGCCGGGCGCTCGAGCGCTTCGTCGTCGACAAGCTCACGCCGCTGCCCGGCATCGCCCGGATCCAGACCAGCGTGGTCCTGTCGACGGTCAAGGACACGCCGGCCCTTCCGCTCTGACCCCATCCCCGCAGACGAGGAGCTCCACCGATGACTGCCGCCACGACCACCTCCGGCCTCGAGACCTGGATCGAGCGCGGCCGAGAGGAGGTGGCGTCGGAGGCGGAGCGGCGCAAGCGGGCCCGGTCCCGGCGGTTCGACACCATCGCCGTCCACGGCATGTACGACCACGTGGCCGCGATGGCCAACCAGGGCAGCCTGATCGAACCCGCCTACCTGTCGCCCGCCCAGCACTTCGAGGACGCGGACCAGCTCGAGGCGGCGCTCGCGTACCTCATCCCGGCCTGGGGCTACACGCGGATCGCCAACCCCACGACCCACTACCTGGAGGAGACGCTGGCCCTGCTCGAGACCTACGGCACGGACCTCGAGGCGTCCGCCGTGGTCACGAGCTCCGGGATGGCCGCCGTCCATCTCGCGACCAACGCGCTGCTCGCGATCGACCCGGCCCGGCCCGGCGCCCGGATCAACCTGGTCGCCTCGGCGCGCTGCTACGGCGGCACGTTCATGCTGTTCAACCGCTACGCGGCGGAGCGGGGGATCGAGGTCCGCTGGATCTCGGATCCGCTCGACACCGAGGCCTTCGCGCGGGCCATCGACGACGACACGCGCTTCCTGTACGCGGAGGTGCCGTCGAACCCGGCCCTGGCCATCGCGGACATCCCCGCGCTCGCGACCCTCGCCCACGCCCACGGGATGCCGCTGATCGTGGACTCGACCGTGGCGACGCCGGCGCTCCTGCGGCCGATCGCCCTCGGCGCGGACATCGTCATCCAGTCGCTGTCGAAGGCGATCGGGTCGTCCGGGCTCGCCATCGCGGGCGCGGTGATCGCCCGCCAGCACATTCACGTGCGGGTGGGGTCGGACGAGCTGCGCGACGACTGCGCCACCCATTTCAAGCTGCTCCCGTCCCGCGACCTTGGACCCGCGCTGTCGCCGTTCAGCGCGCTGATGCTGCTCTCGGACCTGCGGACCCTGCGGACGCGAATGGACGCCTGGAGCCGGGCGACGATGCGGGTGGCGCGGTTCCTCGAGGCGCACCCCGCCGTGGAGGGCGTGTCGTATCCGGGCCTCGAGTCGCACCCGGGGCACGAGATCGCCGCGCGTGACTTCCGGCTGGCCGATGGCGATGCCGACGGGGCGGAGGCCGTCCGCTACTCGACGCTGCTGGGGTTCACGCTCCGGGGCGGGCTCCCCGCGGCGCGCCGGGCCTACGACCGGTTCGGGCTCATCTTCCGGGGTACCGACCTCGGGCGCGTGAAGAGCATCGCCACGATCCCGTCGATCTCCACCCACCAGCAGCAGGGCGAGGAGGGCCGCGCCGTGGCCCAGCTCGACCCGGGCCTGATCCGGCTGTCCGTCGGCGGCGAGCACCCGGACGACGTGATCGCGGACCTCGCGCAGGCGCTGGAGGGGTAGGCAGCCCGCCCCAGGCGCCGAGGCGGGCGGGTCCGGATTCATGGCGACGCGCCGGGCGGTGCCCGGCGCGCTGCCGTTCCTGGGTTGGGGGTCCCGCGGGAGCGGGCGCCTGGCGTTACGGGATCAGGAACACCACCTGGACCGTGATCACGACGTCGGTCGTGCCCGGGAGGACGGGGGTCGATGCCGTGTCTTCTGCCATCGCCCCGGCCGCGTAGGCCCGGTCGTACCAGATCGGCGTGGAGGACTGCTCGGAGACCGACGCGACGCCCTCGATGCGGACGCCCAGCCCGGAGGCGAGCGCCTCGGCCTTGGCCTTGGCGTCGGCCACGGCGGCGTCGCGGGCCTTCGCCTCGCTGGCGGTCCGGTCGGCGACGTCGAAGCTGACCCCGTTGACCGACGTGGCGCCGGCCTGGACGCCGTTGTCGAGCACGTCGGACAGCTTGTCGAGATCGCGGACGGTGACGGTGACCATGTTCTGGAGCTGGTAGCCGCGGATCTTCGGTGCCTGATTGCTGGGGTAGTCGTAGACGGGCTGGAGCGAGACGTTGACCGTCGCGATGTCCTTGTCGTCGATGCCCAGGGCCCTGATCGCGGCGACGATCTTGGTCATCGCCTCCGCCGCAGCGGTGCGAGCGGCCTTCGCCGTGTTGCGCTCGATGACGACGCCGAGGTTCACGGTCGCGAGGTCCGGGACGACCACGACCTTGCCGGAGCCCGAGACCGAGATCGTGTGCTCGGGCGGCTGGTCCGTGGCGCCGTTGGTGGGGGCGTAGGTGCGGGGGGCCACGGCGCCGGCGAGGACCGGGCCGGCCACGAGGCCGACCAGCAGGGCACCCGCGCCGGCGAGCATGGCCCAGCGCATCGCCTGGGAGGTCGAGGAGGTGGAGGTCGGGGCGGGAGCGGGGTTGGTGCTCATCAGGGTTCCTCACGAGGGTGGGGAGCGGCGTCATCGTGGCCGGTCGCCCCCCATGACGCCGGGTGCGGCGTCTGGGTTGCCTCGTGGGTTCCGAGCCACTTCCTGCGTCACGGCCCCGGGCCCCGGCCCCCGGCCCCGGGCCCGCGCCCCGGGCCCCAAGTCGGGCGCCCCACGTCCCTGCCCCGGATCCCACGCTCCAGGCCCGGGCCGGGCGCCCCACGCCCTAACGGTCTCGCGGCGCGACGCTACGGGCGTCCAGCGTCCGGTTCGTTGCGCGGCCCATGCCCGCCGCGTGACATTCGCGGCGCCACGCGCCCGATTCGCACCTCGATGCGCTCGTTGGGGCGCCAGCCGCCCGGCGACGCGGCGACCCGCGCGCGACACCGTGACCCGCGCGCGGCACCGCACCCCGGCCCCGCGACCCGCCCCCAGCCCGGGTCGGGCGCCCCACGCCCTAACGGTTCCGTCGCGAGACGACTTGGGCGTCCCGCGACGCGTTCGTTGCGCGGCCAGCGCCACCTGCGTGGCACCTGGGGCGCTCGACGCCCGAAACGATGCGCGATGCGCTCGTTGGGGCGCCCGACGCCCAGGACGGCCGCCCGACGCTCAGGGCTGACCGCCGGCCCCCCGGCGCCCGACACCTGCGATCAGGGCCACTCGGCGCCGTCCTACGGGACGGTCGTACCGGTGCCGCAGCCCCTTCACTCGGGTAGCGTCGCGGCAACGGGTGGGGGAGTCGGAGGAAGCGCTTGACGAGCCTGGGGGAACGGGCCGAGCAGCACGCCGAGAAACGCATCCGCGCCGCGCTGCCCGAGGGTGCCCGCGTGCTACGCGAACGTCCGCTTCGTCGCGCGCTCGAGACCCGACAAGCCTGCGCACGACGGCGAAGCCGACCTCGTCGTCGTCCATCCCGAGTACGGCCTGCTGGTGATCGAGACCAAGGCCGGCGAGCCGCGTCGGGACAGCGCCGGCCGCTGGTTCATCGGCGACCACCCCCTGCCGCGCAGCCCGTTCGAGCAGGCCGAGGCGGCGAAGCGAGACCTCGCCAACGCGGTCTGCGAGGTGCTCGCCCTGCCAGCCGACCATCGCCCGCGCTCGGGCCACGCCGTCGCCTTCCCCGACGCGGACCTCGCGACCCTCCCTCCCGGCCACGTCCTGCTCGGCCCCGACGCCCCCCGCGAGCTGGTCCTCGACGCCGCGGACCTCGCCGACGACCACGCCACCCGACGTGCCCTCGAGCGGACCTGGGCCTTGTGGGTGGGCGATGGGACCCGCGACCATCCACTGACCGACGCCCAGCTCACTCGCATCGATGAGTTCCTCGCCCCGGTCGTGAGCCTGCACCGCCTGCTCAGGCGGGACGTCGACGACGACCGCGATCGCCTGCTCAGCGCCTCGCGCGCCCAGCGGATCGTGCTCAACCAGCACCGGACCACGCGCCGCCTCGAGATCGTCGGCCCGGCGGGCAGCGGCAAGAGCCTGGTCGCGATCGAGAAGGCCCGCCGCCTTGCCCGGGAGGGATGGCGGACGCTGTACGTGTGCTTCAACCAGCCGCTCGCGACCGCGGTGATGCGCGAGTTCGAGGCAGATGGCGAGCCGCCCGATCGCCGCCCGACCGTGTCCACCTTCCACCAGCTGTGCGAGACGTTCGCCACCCGGGCGGGCACCTTGCCGCCCGAAGACGGAGCCACTGCCACCCGACTGGTGGGACGCCGTCCTGCCGTCAGCCCTCGACAGCGCCATCGACCGCCTGCCCGACGAGCGGTTCCAGGCCATCGTCGTGGACGAGGGACAGGACTTCGAGCTCGGCTGGCTGGAGTCGCTCCCGTTCCTCCTTCGCACCCCGGACGAGGACGTCCTGTGGATCTTCCACGACCCCGGCCAGGCGCTGATCCGCGACGATCGGGTGGCCGAGCTTGGACTGCCGTCGATCGAGCTCTACGAGGACTACCGCTCACCGGCGCCCGTCGCCGAGCTCGCAGCGAGCTTCTATCGAGGTCCGTTCGAGCCGATCGCGATGACCGAGGCCGGGCGGCAGCCCGTGATCGAGATCGCGGAGCCGGGGCGGGACACCGTCGAGGCGGTGCGGCGCCAGCTTCACCGGCTGCTCGTGGACGAGGAGGTCCGGGGCTGGCAGGTTGCCGTGCTCTCGGGTGCCAGCGCGGCGCACAGCGAGGTCTGGCGCCAGCGCACGTTCGGCAACGCGACCCTCTGGAACGGGGCGATCGACGACGAGGGCCAGTCGCTCCGCCTGCCGGCCGACCGGGTGCCGGAGCCACCGGCCGATGCCGGCGTCGTCCTGTTCGAGACCATCCGCCGGTTCAAGGGGCTCGAGCGCCCGGTCATCGTCCTGTGCGAGCTGTCGGCCGAGGCGGCCCGGCTCGACGCCCTGCTCTACACCGCGCTGACCCGGGCCACCACCCACCTCGTGGTCATCGCGCCCCCCGCGCTCGCGGACCGGCTGCGACGATGACATCCAACCTGTCACAGCGAGGGTCGACGATGCGCTTGATGATCCGGGTCGAACCGCGAGGAGGAGTCGCGTGACCGAGCCGCTCCCGCCGCGGCCGCCTGTCTACACGCCCGCCCCCACGGGTGGCGCCCTGGTCGCGGAACGGAAGACCGGTCCGGACCTGCTTGTCCGCGCCCTCTACTTCGTGCTCGTCGGCTGGTGGCTGACGGCCATCGTCGCCGCGGTCGCCTGGTTCAGCATGATCACGATCATCGGCCTCCCGCTGGGGATCTGGCTGATCAACCGCATCCCCACGGTCCTCACGCTCCGGCCGCGCACCAGCTACGTCTACTCGTACACGGACGCCTACGGGCGCACGTTCACGAGGGAGGCCGCCATCGACCAGCCGCCCTGGTGGGCGCGCGGGCTGTGGTTCGTGCTCGTGGGCTGGTGGGCGTCGGCGCTCGTGATGACGATCGGGTACGCCCTGTGCCTGCTGATCCTCACGCTGCCGATCGGGCTGATGCTGTTCAACCGCGTCCCGTTCGTTGCCTCGCTTTACCGGTATTGAGATGGAGCTGACCCCCGAGCAGCGCGCGATCGTCGAGGCCGACGACGGCCCGGTCGTCGTCATCGCGGGTGCCGGGACGGGGAAGACGCGCGTCATCGTGGAGCGGGTGCGCTGGCTGCTGGAGACGAAGGGGGACCCGGGCGGCAACCTGGCGGCGGAGCCCACGCCGCGGCACGGTGATCCGTTTGGCGGCCCGCTGGTCCCGGAGCAGATCCTGGTCCTGACCTACAACGTCAAGGCCACGAAGGAGCTCGGTGACCGGCTGGACGAGGCGGTGGGCGCCGCGGTCCGGGCCCGGATCACGGTCAGCAACTTCCACAGCTTCTGCCAGCACGTGCTCACCGAGAGCGCCGGCGACGCCGGGCTGCCCGCGAGGCCCGACGTCCTCGACGGGGTGGGCCAGCTGCTGCTCCTGCGAGACCTGCGCCACACCCTGGACCTCCGCTACCACAGCGACTGGTCGTTCCCGGGGTTCGTGCAGTTCATCAACCGGGCCAAGGACGAGCTGGTGGACCCGGACGACTTCGACCGGTTCGTAGAGACGGAGCGGCAGGCATACGAGCGCAGGTACGGGAGCTATACCGGTGCTCCCGAGCGCCTCGAGACCCAGGGCAACCTCGCGCCGCTGCGATCCGTTCGCGGTGCCTATGCCGGCCTGCGGGCGAACGAGCGCGCCGAGGCGGCGGGCGAGGAACGCCACTACAAGCCGCGGATGGCCGAGAAGGTCGCCAACCGCGAGGCCCGGCGCACGGTCGGTGGTGACGGCCACGCTCACAGCCTCCACCAGTTCGGTCGCGAGGACCAGGCCCGGATCGACGCGCTTGCCGCGGAGTACGAGCGCGATGGCGCCGCCCTCGAGGTCATGCGCCTGGAGGAGCTGGCCCGCGTGTACCGTGCCTACGAGCAGGAGCTCGGGAGCCGCGGGGCGCTGGACTTCGGCGAGCAGATCGCCCTCGTCGCGCGCCTGTTCAAGACCCGGCCCAACGTCCTCCGTCGCTGGCAGCGGCAATTCCGCTACCTCCTCGTCGACGAGTTCCAGGACGCCAACGTCGCCCAGATCGAGCTGATCGAGCTCCTCGGCCGCACGCCTGACCGGCCCGACAACGTGATGGTGGTGGGCGACGACGACCAGTCGATCTACCGGTTCCGCGGGGCGTCGTTCGCCGCCTTCGCGGAGTTCATGACCCGCTTCTCGGCGCCGCCCGCCCACGCGCCCGGCTCGCCCCGGCCGGAGCCGCCCCGCCGCCTGCGCATCGACCGCAACTTCCGCAGCACCGCCGGGTCATCGAGGCCGCCAACCGGCTCATCGAGCGCAACGTCACCCGGTTCGAGCCCGACAAGCGGCTGTGGACCGACCGCGAGGCGGGGATCGCGGTCGAGCTCCACGTGTGTGCCGGGATCGAGGACGAGGCCGTGGCCATCGTCGATGCGATCCGGGCCCACGCGGGCGAGGAGTCCGACACCGGCCGCCGCTGGACCGACGTCGCCGTCCTGTATCGCAAGCACAAGCACCGCGACGCCATCGTGGAGCGGCTCCGCGCGGAGGACATCCCGTACACCGTGGTCGGGGGCCTGTCGCTGTTCGAGGCGCCCGAGATCCGGGACCTGGAGCAGGGCCTGCGGGCCATCGCGGACCCCCACGACGACGCTGCCCTCGTCCGGATGATGACCGCCGGCCCGTGGCGCATGGATGCGCTCGAGATCCTGCGCGTTGCCCGCGACGCCCGCTTCGACCGGAGCCGGTTCGCCGATGCCGTCAAGCGAATGGTGGAGCAGGGCCAGGAGCACGAGGACGTGATCGACGAGGCCACCGGCGAGGCCCGGGAGCCGTGGCGCGAGCTGGCGCCCGTCCCGGCCGCGCTGCGGGCCAAGCTGCGGCTGCTCCTGGGCGCCATCGAGGAGCTCAATCCGCTCACCTGGCGCGAGGGGCCGTACACCATCCTCGAGCGGTACCTCGAGCGGACCGGCGTCGTGCTGGACCTCCTCGCCACCGGGACGCTGGAGGCGCGGCGCTCCGTCGTCAACATCGCCAGCTTCATGCGCTTCGCGTCCGACTGGCAGGCCGCCAACCCCTCGCGGACCCTGGCCGATTTCGTCGACTACCTCGACGCCTACAAGGCCGCCGGCGGCGAGCTGCCCACCAGCGTGGAGCTGACCGAGGACGTCGAGGGCGTGCGGCTGATGACCCTCTACCAGGCCAAGGGCCTCGAGTTCCCGATCGTCATCGTCCCCAACCTGCTCGAGGGGGAGTGGCCGGTCCGCGAGCAGGGTGCCGGCTGGTTCCC
The DNA here is from genome assembly GCA_963700555.1 of uncultured Chloroflexia bacterium. Lineage (GTDB taxonomy): Bacteria > Chloroflexota > Limnocylindria > Limnocylindrales > CSP1-4 > CAIXZV01. Next base: position 10,071 of record CAVOXZ010000007.1, on the reverse strand, counting down.
GCGCGAGCTGCTGCGGGAGGCCGTGCCCACCGGCAACATCCACCTCGACGAGGAGCGTCGGCTCCTGTACGTGGCGATGACCCGGGCGCAGGAGCGGCTGATCCTGGCATCGCCCGTGGGCGCCGGGGGGAAGGGGCCGTCACAGTTCGTGAGCGAGCTGCGCGATGGGGCGGGGGAGGAGCTCCACGTGGTGGACCGCACGGTCGGTGCGGGCGAGCCCGGCGGCGGCGAGCCGCTCACCGGCCCAACGGTCCGCTCCCCCGAACAATCGCTCCGCCCGCCGGACCGTTCGTTCGCTGGCGATGCCACGCAGCCGACGATTGCGCCGCCCGGCGAGCCAGACGTCGCCCCCGGCCAACCGTTGATCCGCTCAGCGAACGGCGTTGGCGCGAAGGAGCCGCTCGAGAGCATCCCCGGCGACTCCGTGGCCGGGGCCATCGCCGCACGCCCGCCGGGTGATGCCGCTGCCCACCGCCCGGGAGCGCCGCCTCGCCCTCCGGCTCCGCGCCGCCGAGCTCGTGGGGCTCATGGAGGCCACCGCCCCCACCGACCCCGAGGCGGAACGCGGCCCGCGACGCCTTTGCCGCCCAGCTGGCGGACGTCGGGCGCGGAGCGCGCCGCGGTCGCCGACGAGGCCCGGGCCGCCGGCCTGGACCCGCTCACCTTCCGCCACCTCGCGCTGGACACCGCCGCCGGCTCCGGCCTGCTCGACGTCGCGCCCGTGCCCGGGCACTTCAGCTACTCCGCGCTCAACGCCTTCGAGCGGTGCGGCCTCGCCTATGCCCTCGAGTACGTCTACCGGATCCCCGAGCCCGCCCGGCCCCAGGCGCCGCTCACATTTGGATCCACCGCCCACGCCGCCTTCGAGGCCTTCACCCGCGAGCGCCGCGAGCGCATCGCCCGTGGCGAGCCCGCGCCCACCCGCGAGGACCTCGAGCGCCTGTTCGCCGCCAACTGGAAGTCCACCGGCTTTGGCGACCGGACCGAGGAGGAGGCCTTCGGCCGGCGCGTTGGGCGTCTCCTTGACAACTTCTGGAACGGCGAGGTCGCGTCGGTGGGGGAGGCACTCTCGGAGGAGCAGAGCTTCGAGCTCGTGCTGGAGCCCGCCGATGGCAGCGCGCCCGTGAAGGTCCACGGCGGCATCGACCGCATCGACCGCCTCCCGTCGGGCGGCATCGAGGTCATCGACTACAAGACCGGCAGCCCCCGGAGCCAGAAGGGCGTCGACGAGAATCTCCAGCTAACCATCTACGCCCTCGCCTGCCGCGATGCCCTGCGCCTGGGCACCCCCGAGCGGCTGACCCTCTACTACACCGAGCTCGGCACCCGCCAGTCCACCGTGCGCACGGACGAGCAGCTCGACGCCGCCCGCGATGAGATCCTTGCCCGCGTGAGGACGATCCGTGCCGGCGAGTTCACGGCCAACCCGGGCGACGCGTGCCGCTGGTGCAACTATCGGGCGATGTGCCCGGAGCGGGTGTAGATGGTGTTGGCCGGCTATCGTGCCCGACATGCCTGACGAGCTGGCTCCGGGACTCTACGAAGCGCTGGTAACCGAGGCCCTGAGGGCCCGGATCGAGCGAGCAAAGGCCAAGGGTTGGCTCGTCGAGTGGAAGGCGATCGACGACGCCACGCTCGCCGCAATCCTCGCGCGCCACATCCATGACCGAGCTCGGCAGCGGATCGACAGCATTCCGTCCTCCCTGATGGACCGCCGTCGCGCCCAGGTTGACCTGGCGAACCGCGTTCTCGAGGCATTGGCGACGTACTCAGCAAGCACCGACGACGAACTGGTTGGAGCCGGTGCGCAGCTGTTGCTCGACGTTGCACCTCCATCGAAGCCAGGCGAGCCGCGTCAGATCCGGCCACGGCCAGGGATTTCGCTGCGTGACAGCGTCCTGCTCACGAATGGTCATCGTGACCTGCAGATCGGCGGCCAGGTCGCGCTCGAGATCCAAAGTGCTGACCAGATCGATCTTCTCTGCGCCTTCGTTCGGTTCGCGGGCGTGCGGATGATCCGCAGGGAGTTGCAGGAGTTCCTGCTTCGCGGCGGGCAAATGCGTGTGATCGCGAGCGTCTACACGGGGTCGACCGAGAAGCGAGCCCTCGACGAACTCGTCGGCCTCGGGGCGAAGGTCAAGATCTCGTACGAGACCGCCCAGACCCGGCTGCATGCAAAGGCATGGCTGTTCGAGCGCAACTCCGGTTTTCACACCGCCTACGTTGGCTCCTCGAACCTAACGCACTCCGCACTCCTGGACGGCCTCGAGTGGAACGTCCGGGCTACGGCTGTCGACAACCCGGCGATTGTCGGGCGCATGCAGGCCACGTTCGAGCAGTACTGGAATGAGCCTGAGTTCGAGGAGTACGACCCACGGATTGACGGCGAACGACTGCAGGCTGCTCTTGACGCAGAGAGCCACGCGGGTGGAGCCCCGATGCCACTCCGCCTACGCGTACACGTTGAGCCGAAGCCGTTTCAGCTCGAGATCCTGGAGGCGCTGAGCGCCGAACGCCAGCGAGGTCACTTCCGAAATCTCGTCGTTGCTCCGACCGGCACGGGCAAGACGTGGGTATCTGCGTTCGACTATCGACGGCTGAGGGCAGCGGGACATATGCGCCTGCTGTTCGTCGCCCACCGCAACGAGATCCTCCAGCAGAGCCAGGAGGTGTTTCGACTGGTCCTAGATGACCCGTCGTTCGGTGAGCGCTTCATTGGTGGTGAGCGGCCAACCGCCTGGAACCACGTCTTCGCGTCCATCCAGTCGATCCACAGGCACATCGAGCAGCTGGGGCCCACGCAGTTCGATGTCGTCATCATCGACGAGTTCCATCACGCGGAAGCTGAAACCTACGTGAAGCTCCTAGAGCACCTTTCGCCAGCGGTACTCGTTGGGCTCACGGCGACACCTGACCGCGCCGACGGCAAGTCCGTCTATCGATGGTTCGATGAACGGACCGCCTCAGACATGCGGCTGTGGGAGGCCCTGGACGAAGGGCTGTTGTGCCCGTTCCATTACCTTGGTGTTGCGGACGGCACGGACCTCCGGGGCGTCGGATTCCAGAGTGGGCGATACGTGACCTCCGAGCTCGAGGGTGTCCTGACGGGCGACCACGTTCGGGCGCGGCGCATCCTCGACGCTGTCGGCGAATGGGTCCTCGACCCGCAGAAGATGCGCGCACTCGGCTTCTGTGTCGGCATCAAGCACACGGAGTTCATGGCAAAGCAGTTCAACAGTGCGAACCTGCCGGCAGTCGCGCTGCACAAATCACATAGTCCGGCGGAACGGCTTGATGCCATCGAGCGACTCAGGAGGGGAGAGCTCCGGGCGATCTTCACAGTGGACATCTTCAACGAGGGTGTCGATATCCCTGAGGTCGACACTCTCCTGCTGCTTAGGCCGACCGAGAGCGCGACCATCTTCCTGCAACAACTCGGACGCGGCCTGCGGTGGGCGGAGGGCAAGAGCGTCCTGACGGTCCTTGACTTCATTGGCCAGGCTCACGCGGCTTATCGGTTCGATATTCGCTACCGGGCGCTCGTCGGCGGGACGCGCCAGCAGGTCAAGAAGCTGGTCGAGGATGGCTTCCCGCTGATGCCGCCTGGGTGCGCCATCCGGCTTGATGAGATTTCTCAGCAGATCGTTCTCGACAACCTGAGACTGGCCATTCGCAATACTCGAAAGGCGCTTATCGACGACCTTCGAGGACTGCCTGCTTCGGCCACGTTGCCAGAGTTCCTGGCACAGAGTTCGCTCGATCTCCGCGACATCTATGCAAGCCCGGCATCCGGCTCAACGTTCACGTCCGCCAGACGCGCGGCCGGCCATCTGCGAGGTGCGCCAACCGTCGACGAGAACGAGTTCGCGAAAGCCATCGGCAAGATGCTCCATATCGATGACGAGGAGCGCTATGAAGCTTGGCGCTCGTGGTTGAGTGCCACCGAGCCGCCCTTGTCTGCTGAGGCAGGCTCGCGCGAGGAGAGACTCCAGTGGATGCTCTTCGCAGCGCTAGGACAGCGCAAGCGCCCACTGGCGGATGTCCAGGCTGCGCTGCGCGAGTTATGGCGAGCTCCCGAGTTGCGCGCCGAGCTGGTCGATCTGCTCGATGTGCTTCGCGAACGGGTGCGCCTCGATACGCGCCCGATCGATCCCGCGGGTGTGGTTCCGCTTCACAGCCACGCGACCTACGGTCTTTACGAGATTGTGGCCGGCCACGGGGTTGCCGGAAACGGAGCCCTCCGCGAAACCCGTGAGGGCGTGATGTGGGTCGAGTCGCAGAGGTCGGACCTGTTCTTCATCACTTTGAACAAGTCCGACGAGGATTACTCGGCGACGACTCGATACCAGGACTACCCCATCTCGCCGACGCTCTTCCACTGGGAGTCACAATCGCGCACGGCCACCGCTTCGCCGACTGGTCAGCGCTACATCCACCACGCGGCGCGTGGATCACGAGTCGTCCTGTTCGTTCGCGAGAACAAGCGCGACGAGCGTGAGGTGAGCACCCCGTATCTGTGTCTCGGTCCGGCTCGCCACGTGAGCCACAAGTCGGACCGGCCGATGCAGATCGTCTGGGAGCTTGAGCGACCTATGCCGGTTGAGATCTACAGTCGCGCAAAGGTGGCCGCTGGCTAGGCGAGCGTCTCCGGATAGACGTTGCCCACCTCGAGGACGTCCCAGGTCGCACCCCGCTTGCCGAGCACCAGGTTGATGGTCCAGCCCGGGCGCGCGAGTGCACTCGCCTCGCTCGGGACCTTGATGGGACCAACCCCGTCGAGGAACCAGATCCGCCCGGGGGCGACCCTCTCGACGACGAGATAATCCTCCACGATCTCCTCGTACTCGTGCCGGACGCCGGCCTCCGCTTCGGCGCGGCCGACCTCGCTCAGCCGGTACAGGAGTTCGCTCAACCGCTCCGCGGCAGGCAGGTCAACGGACGCGGTGGCGAGGGCGCCGAGGGCCTTGCGCGCCGCCGCGGCGGTGATGGCTCCCTCATCCCGGAGCCAGGCGACGAAGGCGCGCACGTCCTCCACGATCTCGGCGATCTGCTCATCGCGCAGCATCACCTTGCGGACCAGGAAGTAGCCGAGGAACTCGTCGAGGTAGCGGAGCAGCGCCGCCGGCTTGGCCATCTTGCAGAACGCGCCCTCGTCGCCGGCGTCGTAGGCGGCCCGGAATCGCGCCTGCTCGGCCCGGCTCAGCACCTGGTAGCCGTAACCGTCGAGGGCGGAGCGGAGCAGGTCGAGGCTGGCTTTCGCTCCCAGTGCCTCGTCATCACCGCTGTCGCCGTCGCCCGGCTCCTGGCCGAGCGTGGCGAGGTAGGCCGTGAGGAGGTCGTCGATCGTGGCGGTGGGGCGCATCCTGGGGCGTCGGGTCGGCATGGCAGTCGCTACGAGTGGTCGCGGGGACCGGTCTGGTCGGTCCCCGCCGCTCGTCGTCGCCGGACGTAGTCCTCGAGCAGGCCCCGCAACAGCTGGCTCATGGTCATGCCCTCCTGCGCCGCGTACGCGAGGAGCTCCTGACGCAGCTCGACGGGGATCCGCGTGGCGACGCGAGGGGAATGCGTGCCTGGCGCCACGGGACCGGCCGACAGCGAGGGCCGGCCTCGCCACGGGACCGGCTTCCAGTCCCTCAGGTCGTAGCCCGCCTCGGCTTCATCGGCGATGCGGTCGAGATCCTCGTCGGTGACGACGCGCCCGTCCTTGCCGATCAGTGCCATCGCCACACCTGCTGCAAGATCCGTCGGTAGCTGGGCCGGAGCCGCATCGCGTGGACGACGGTGAGCGTGCCCGCGGCATCCTCGTACGCAACGACCTCGATGGGGACACCGTGCTGATCCACGCCCAGGAACAGGCGCTGCCCGGGATTCATGGGGTGATCGAGGGCGAGCGGACAGGTCGCGATCACGTGCCGGATGCGCTCATCGCTGATCCCGTGGCGCCGCGCAGAAGGGCGGATCGCCAGCCATTGATCGTCATCCACCGAATTGTGTCACACATAATGGCAATGTCAACCGGGGAAGCGTACGGGCGCGGACTCAACCGCGGCTTACCTCCGCCTGGCCTCCCAACAGCTGGCACGGTGACCGATCGTCTCCGACTGCACCGTCGCGAGATCGCAACGGGACGACGCCCATCACCTGTCGGGGCGATACTTGTCGCATGACCTCCCCATCCCTCGACCAGCTGCTCGAACGCGCTCGCACCGCTGATCCGCGTGATCGCATCGAGTTCCGTGACCCGATCGCCGCCCACGGGGAGGCCGCGATCGACGAGCTGACCGACTGGCTGGCGGACCCGCGGCTGGCGGCGTTCGCGGTTCGGGTGCTCGAGCGGATCGGGCGGACCGCCGGGTGCCGCGATGCCGTGGTGGCGGAGCTCAAGGCGGTGGACCGAGAGGACCTGGCCCCGGGAGTCGCGGGCGACATCGATGTCGCGCTCCAGGGCCTCGGCGTGGTGTCGAGGGGCGGGCGTGCAGCCAAGCGTCCGGCATCGGTCACCCTTTCCAGGAAGATCCACGGACTGCCGGGGGTCAAGGGTCGGCGCTACTGGGTGATGCGCACGAGCCCGGGCCGCCGGGAGCTCATCTGGTCCGAGGCGGCCAAGGGCAACCTGCGCCAGGGCTGGGGCTGGGACGACAGCCAGGACCTCGATGTCATCGCCGAGCTGGTCAAGCGCGGCAAGCCGCTCAGCGAGGAGCAGCAGCTCGCCCGGCGTTCGCTCCGGATGCGCACGGCCGAGCCGGATGGCGTCCACGTCGACGACCTCATCGTGGCGCCGCACCTGCCGGCGTGGGGCCAGCTCTCCGTGTTCCGCGTGGCCGGCAGCTATCGGTGGGACCGCCTGGACCTCGGGATCGAGGACGGGTTCGGGCACGTGCTCCCGGTGGAGCTGCTCGCGGAGGGGATCGATCGGGGCGCCCCCGAGGTGAGCGACGAGCTGCGCGCGATGCTCCACCCGCAGACGCGCCTGTACCGGATCGACAACGTGGGCGGCGACGTGGAGCGGCTGGTCGCGGGGGGCTGATCTCCCGCGGCGCAGCACACCGAAGCCCTCAGGCAGCGGGGTCGAGATAAGCGGCTGTGAAGTCGCGTCCGCCATCATGGCAGGCGCACCCAAGGGCCGTGCTGCATTGCGATGCATGACATTGCGCATCACGATGCTACAATCGCAGCCATGAGGACAACCGTGACCCTTGACGATGATGTCGCTGTCGCCCTGGAGCGGCTCCGGCGAGACCGCAGCCTCGGCCTGAGCGAAGCTCTCAACGAGCTCGTCCGCGCAGGCCTGAAGGCGCCCGAGCCGCAGGCGCCATTCCGCCAGCGGACGGCGGACCTCGGCACGGGCATCGACGTTCGCAACGTGGCCGAGGCGCTTGAGCTGGCGGAAGGTCCGGCGCACCGCTGATGCTGGTCGACGCCAACATCCTCCTGTTCGCGGTCAACGTTGCCGCCCTTGAGCACGAGCGTGCGGCTGCGTGGCTGGAAGATTCGCTCAACGGCAGCCGCCGCGTGGGCCTGCCATGGGAGTCACTGACCGCATTCGTGCGCCTCGCCACCAATCCGAGAGTGGTGTCGAGGCCGCTGGAGCCGGCCGACGCCTGGGCGTTCGTCGAGGAGTGGCTGGCCGCGCCGGCGGCATGGGTGCCGGTTCCAACGGATCGCCACGCGACGGTGCTGGGGGATCTCGTTCGCCGCTATCGCCCGTCGGCCAAGCTGGTGCCGGACGCGCACCTCGCGGCGCTGGCGATCGAGCACGGCGCCGAGATCATCTCGGCAGACACGGACTTCGCGAGGTTTGTCGAGGTGCGCTGGCGGGATCCCCTCGCCGGCTGACCCATCGACCCCGTGGGCCGGCTCGGCAGGGACTCTGCAGGGCGTATTGCGGGCGGCTCTAGACTCAACTCGTGATCGGACACTCGCGGCTCCCTCGCGATGCGCGGTAGCACCCGCACCCGGCGTCTCGACGCCCAGGAGCCGCTGGTCGGCGCCCGCGGGTTTGCCCCGTCGGCCGCCGGCGAGCCTGGCCGCCCGCGCCGGGGCGGCCGCCGAACTGGACCTCGGGTCGCGGATCGGGCTCGCGGCGGACATCCAGGCCTCGGCCGGTAACGCGGCGACGGCCCAGCTCGTGGGCTTCACCCGGACCGATCGCCAGCAGCAGCCGCCGGCCGGGCTTCGCGCCCTGATGGACGCGAGCGGTCCCGGGAACCGCGGCCTGACCCGCACCAGCTACGGGGCGGACGCGCCGCTGTTCCGGATCCGGCGCACCGAGCAGGTGGGCGAGACGTGGCACGTGAAGCCCGGCGACGTCCGGCTCAACCGGCCCGACCACGAGGTCTGGTGGCCGGCGGCGGGCCGGCACCGCATCGGCGACTACGGGCGCGGGAGCCAGATCCTCGAGGTCACCGAGGAGTGGTCGAACCGGATCCTGGCGGGCGAGGACGAGCACGTCGCGGACAGCGACCTCGCGTTCGAGATGACGCGCGGCCGGGTGGCGTCGGTCATCAACGAGATGGCCGCGGGCGACGACTTCACCGGGGCCACGGTGGATGCCGCGAGGGCCGCTGCATGGGCGGAGTTCAAGCGTCGGCTGCCGGCCCCGATGCGTCCCGAGGGCGACCAGCCCACCAACGAGGCCCAGGAGGCGAAGTGGGGCCAGGACCCGAACACGACGATCTTCCGGCGGATGATGCGGGTGACGAAGCAGGCGCGGGACCTCTCGGGCTGGCACACCCCCGACCAGTCGATGCACGCCATGGAGGGCGAGGACCGGGTCGACCGGCTCTCCGCGGGCAGCTCCCGCATCCCGGGCACGGCCTCGCAGCAGCTCATTCGCGAGGCGTGGGACCGGATCACGGGGAGCAGCTGAGGAGCGGGCGCGCGGTGGGCGGCGTGTCGTGCGCCAGGTGAGCGGCCCATAAGCGCCACGTAAGCGGTGGCCGGTAGGGTTCGCGACAACCCATCGTCAGGAGCCGGCCCCTTGACCTCGTCACCCGCACCCTCCACCATTCCCACCACTGGTAGGAATGCAGCGGAGCGTCGATCCATGGCCGTGATCAAGAAGTCGGTCGCGTTCGACGAGGCGGTCGGACGGGAAGCCCTGGAGCGGGCAGGGGAGCGTGGCTTCTCGCGATTTGTCAACGACGCGGTCGCGCAGCGTCTCCAGGCTCTCCGCGTCGCGGAGCTGCTGTCAGACATGGACGAGGAGTTGGGGCCGGTCCCGCCCGACGTCATCGCTGACGTGGAGGCGGAATGGGACGCCGCGGCGCGACCCCGCTGAAGCCGAGGCTCGTCCTCGACACGGGCGCGCTGATCGCACTCGAGCGAGGGGACCCGCGGGCCCGTGCCCAGCTGGGAGCGGCCGTGCGTCGCGGATACGCCGTCGTGGTGCCCGTGCTGGTCGTGATGGAGGCGCTCGACGGGGCTCGGTCACCCGCGAGGCTGAACCAGGTCCTCGCTGCCCTCGACGCCGAGCTGCCCCTGCTCCCGGCCATCGCCCACCAGGTCGGCGGGCTGAAGCGGCGCGCCGGGATCCGGGACGACGCCGACGCCACGGTCGTCCTCGAGGCCCTGGCCGTGCCGGGCTCCGCGATCCTGACGGGCGACCCAGCCGACATCGGGGCGCTGCTCGAGGTGTGCGGCGCGGCGGGTCGGGTGCCGGTTCTCCGCGTGTAGCGGGATGTTCGTTACGCGAGTTCCTTGAGGAGGGCCTCGGCCGTGGTCCCGCCGTCTCGCCGGTACTCCTCCAGCGCGCCCGCCGCCGCTGCGCGATCCTCGGCCTCCTCGCGACACTCGAGCCAATGCGATATGGCATCGGTCACGATCTCACGCAACGTCCGATCCGTGTGATCGGCCTCCACCGTCAACGAGCGATGCAGGTCTGCGTCGATGTCGAACGTCACCTTCATCGGCCGAGCCTACAGCATGCCGGGTTGCTGGCAGAATGCAGAGCATGTCTGCCGTTGGGGCTCGCGACAGCGAGGATGAGCGATGACCGACCAGTTCAGCATTCGCTACGCGAAGACCCACCTTTCGCGCCTGGTAGCACGCGTGGAGGCGGGGGACGAGATC
>CAVOXZ010000006.1:0-139862 GCA_963700555.1 uncultured Chloroflexia bacterium | reverse complement strand
AAGGAACCGCCGACCGCCCCGGTCACGGTGGTCGGCCCACCGACGACGAGCATGGCGACGAGCGCGAACTGGAACGTGAGGTAGAACTGCTTGGGGGAGACGCCGTCAGCGTGTGACCGAGGAGGATCCCCGCCACGCCAACCACCACCGCGCCAGCATCCAGCTCGACCGCCGCAGGTTGCGACATCGATGCCCATCGAGCGCCGCTCGGCGACTGTCCCCCGGCTCGCCCGGACCGCAGACCACTCTCCTCGATTCACGGAACAGGCGAAGGCGACGAAGATCGCCCCGATCGTTCCAACGCGACGAGGAGGGCGACGACGGGTGGTACGCCATAGAACGTCTGGCTGCCACGGGTGACGTCCGAGGAGCCGACCAGCGCGACGTAGACGATGATCAGCATTGCGAGGGTGGCGATCGGGGTTGCCGGGGCGGACAGGCGCGACAGCGGGAAGCCGAACAGGAGCGCAACGAACACCCACCACGACCAGGGCGATGATGGCGGCCGCGAACAGCGGCAGCTCGGTCTCCCGCAGGAACGGCATCAGGTTCGGCAGGGCTGTCGCCTTGATCGCCGCGGGGATCGTCGGGATTCCGGCGGCATAGCCGCCACGCCCATGAACGCCACGTGCCCGAACGTCAGGATCCCCGTATTGCCACTGTAGATCCCGAATCCGACGACGGCGACCAGCGCGATCAGGAAGTTCTGGGTCACCTGCCGCTCAGCAGGTCCCAACAGGAGCGCGACCATGGCGGTGAATGCCAGCAGCGGCAGGCCAAGCGTAGATGAACCCGGCGAGGGCGCGAACGGCCGGGCTGTCTGCGGAACGTGGGCCGAGAACGTGGGCCTCGGGCCCCGCGGTATCGACGGATCCGGTCGGCGTGGGCTCGATGGGTCCGGTGAGTTGTACGCGCGGTCCGTGACCTTGCCGAGACCCCTGGGGCCGCCGAAAGGAGGATGGCGATCACGATGGTCAGCGTGAACGCGTCCTTGAACGAGAAGTGCCGCCTCCGGCAGCCACGCCTGGAACATCACCTCGATGAACCCGAGGATGAACCCGCCCAGGACGGCGCCGGGCAGGCTGCCGAGGCCGCCGACAACGGCGGCGATGAACGCCTTGATGACCGGCGTGAGACCCATCGCGGGCTCGACCGAACCTGGCTGGGCAACCCACCAGGAATGCCGCGACGCCGGCAAGCAGCCCCGATGGCGAAGGCCGTGGCGATCACGGCGTCGGCACGGATGCCCATCAGGCGCGCGACCGAGAAGTCCTGGGCCGCCGCTCGCATGCTGATCCCGAGCGTCGTGCGGCGCACGGAACACGGAGATCGAGACCGAGCGAGACCAGCACCATCACGATCGCCATGAGCTGGATCGCCCGATTCCCACGCCCAGGACCGGGATCACCTGGCTCAGCTCGGGCGGCAGCTGGATTCCACGCGGCCGGGGCGAGATGACGTTCTGGAACGTGACCTGCAACGTGACCGAGACCGCGAAGCTCGTGAGCAGCATGGTGGCCCCGCTCGCACCCCGGACCGGCCGGAACGCGATCCGTTCCATCAGCACGGCCGCCGCCAGCGCGGTCAGGATCGCGGCGGCCATGACCACCGGAAGTGGCGCCCCGAACTGCACCGTCGCGAACCACATCGCGTAGCCGCCGAGGGTCATGATCTCGCCGTGGGCGAAGTTGATCATGCCCATGATGCTGAACACGATGGCGAGGCCCAGCGCGAGCAGCGCGTAGACGCCGCCCAGACTGACCGCGTTGATGAGCTGCTGGATGAACAGCTCCATCAGGCTGCCCCGATCCCCAGATACGCTCGCTCGATCCCGCTCGACGCGCGAAGCTCCGCCGCCGGGCCTGACAGCTGGAGCTCCCCCGCCCCGAGCACGTAGCCACGATCCGCGATCGAAAGCGTGCGGTCGACGTTCTGCTCAACGAGCAGGATCGTGGTGCCGTCCTTCCGGAGGTCGACGATCAGGTCAAAGATGAGGTCGACGAACCTCGGGGCGAGGCCGAGCGATGGCTCGTCGAGCAACATCAGGCGCGGGCTCGACATCAGCGAGCGCGCGATCGCCAGCTGTTGCTGCTCCCCGCCCGACAGGGTTCCAGCGGCCTGCCCTCGCCGCTTTGCGAGGACTGGAAAGCGGGTATAGGCCATGTCCCGTAGCCGGCCCGCCTGCGCGCGATCCTTGAGCGGGATGCCGCCGAGCAACAGGTTCTCGGCCACCGTCAGCCCGGGGAAGACTCGCCGTCCCTCCGGCGTCAAGGTCATTCCCAGCCGGACGACTCGTTCTGGTCGCTCGCCCAGGATCGACCTGCCGTCGAACTCCACGGCCCCCTCCACCTTGGGGACGAGTCCCATGATGGCGTTGAGCGTGCTCGACTTGCCGGCGCCGTTGGCGCCGAGGATGGCGACGATCTCACCGGGTTCAACGGTGAAGCTGAAGTCACGTACGGCGCGGATCGCGCCGTACGTGACCGTAAGTCCTTTGACGGACAGAAGCGACAAGGCTGGCGGTCCCGCTGGCTACGGGGCCGGGATGTCGGCCCCGCTGGGCATGATGGTGTCGAGCAGTTCGAAGGCACCGTTCTTGACCGTGATGAGGTACACGGTCTTGAGCGGGATGCGGTTCTGGCCCTTGTAGCTGATCGTGCCGGTTGCGCCCTGGACGTTTTCCAGGTTGTCGATCGCATCGCGGACCTTGGCCGGATCGGTGGAATTGGCCGCGATCACACCAGCCTCGACGACCTTGATGAGGTCGTAGCCGGTGGCCGCGAATACGCTGTCCGGGGCCACACCGTACTCGGCGGTGTAGGCGTCCCAGAAGGTCGCCATGGGCGTGCCCTCGACCGGGAAGCCATGGGACGTGAACACGAGGCCCTCGACGGCCGGTCCGCCGGCGCTGATCGTGTCCTGGGAGTCGACACCGTCAATCGAGATGACGGGGATCTCAACGCCGGCGGCGCGCAGCTGCTTGATGAACGTCGGTGCGTCCGGCGGATACGCGGGCGTCATGATCACGTCGGGTGCCGGAGACATGGCCTGGATCTTGGTGACCTCGGCGCTGAAGTCCGCGGCACCGAGCGTGAACGACCCGAGGCCGGCGATCGTGCCGCCCTTGTTCTCAAACACCTGCCCGAAGTAGTCGCACGACTTCGAGGTATAGGACGAGTCCGGCGAGCACAGCAGGTAGGCCGACCGGTAGCCGGCATCGATTGCATAGGTGGCCAGGGCCGTTGCCTGCGTGTTGTCGCCGAACACGCTCATGAACATGACGTCACCCACGGAGGCCGGCAGGGTGGGCGAGGTTGCTGCCGTGGACATGGTCGGGACCCCGGCCGTTTGGGCGATCTGGCCTGCCGCTGTGCACGGATCGGCGTCCGACGTGCAGATCAGGAAGTGGACATTCTTCGAGATCAGGTCCTGCGCGACGACCGCGCTCTGGGCTGCCTCGCTCCGGTTGTCCTGCAGGGTGAGCTCGATCTGCCACTTGCCGGCGATCCCACCGGCGGCGTTGATCTCCTTGATCGCGAGCTGCACCCCCTTCGATGCGGACACATCCGAGTAGGCCAGCCCGCCGGTCTGCGACGAGTCGTAGCCGATCGAATACGTGCTGTCACCCCCGCCGTCGCTGCCTCCACAAGCAGCCACCACCAGCATCGCAGCTGCTGCCACGCTGATTGTTCTTCGTCCGATCACGCTTCTCCTCCTGCCTGTACGAGTCGGTGGCTGGACGCCCTCGACCCCTCATACCCCCGACCACGTTGCGGCTGGCTCCTCGTCCAGCCGCGCGCCCCGGAGGGTTCCCTGGCTTGAGATCTATCCATGGGCGACCACTGCCTCCTCGACCGAGCGGCGCCCCAGGTACGCCTCCAGAACGGCGGCGTTGGCGCTGACATCCGAGGCGGTGCCATCAGCGATCCGCTGCCCCTCGTTGAGCACAGTGATCCGATCCGCGACGCGCATGATCAGCCGCAGATCATGCTCGACGACCAGCAGCCCGAGCCCATAGCGCTGGCGAAGCTCGGCGATCAGCTCCCGGAGTTCGTCGGACTCCGCTTCGTTGGCGCCCGCTGCCGGCTCGTCCAGCAGCAGGAACGTCGGCCGCGTGGCAAGGGCCCGAGCGATCTCGAGCCGGCGCCTGATCCCGTACGGGAGCGTCGCCGCGCGCCGATCCGCGATGTCCGCGATGCCCAGCTCGATCAGCATCGCCCTGGCGGCGCGCCGTAGTGCGGCTCCACCCGGCCGCTCCGGATGGAGTGCCGCCCCGACCTCGACGTTCTCCAGCACGGTCAGCTGGTTGAACAGCCGGATGTTCTGGAACGTCCTCGCGATACCGAGGGCGGCGATCCGGTGAGCCGGCCAGCCGGTGATGTCCCTGTCCCCGAGACGCACAACGCCACGAGTTGGCGCCAGGACGCCCGACATCACGTTGAGCAGCGTCGTCTTTCCTGATCCGTTCGGGCCGATCAGCCCGAGGATGACCCCGGGCTGCAGGTCGAGATCCACGGACCGCAGCGCCTGCAGGCCACTGAAGGACATGTCCACGTCCCGGACGATCAGCGAGGCAGTCTCAGCCGCCGGTGCGGTCTCGGGACCGGCCACCGGGTCAGCCAACGGTTGTGGCTCCCGTGTACATCGCGCTCCATGTTCGCTGCTGTGGTCGGGAACGCCGGGCTCAGCGGCCTTGGGCAATCGCAAGGTCCTTGCGCCCAGAGGTTACGATCAGGGTACGCGGGCTTGTCAAGATGAAAGGCCGCGGGATTCGATCCGGCCGGCTGCGCGCGGCCGCTCACCGCAGATGGGAAGGGAAGCGTGGACGTCGACTACGAGACACGACGGACTGCCGGGGCCGCGGAGCGTTCACGCCGCGTCCCCGACGAACCGGGGGAGCCGAGGATTCGACGGCCACGGAGACCGTGGGTCTGCCCACGGCCGCGCGGCGCGCACGGGTGCTCGAGACGGTGCGTCGGCAGCAGTTTGCGTCCGTGGCCGATCTCAGCGCGGCATTCGGCGTCTCGGAGGTGACGATCCGCAACGACCTGGACACGCTCGCCGAGGATGGTCGTCTGCGCCGGGTGCGCGGCGGGGCGGTTCACCGGACCACCTCCAGCCTCGAGGCCCCGTACGAGCAGGCCCTCGACACCCGCGTGGCAGAGAAGCTGTCGATCGCGAGGGCGGCCAGCGACCTCGTGGAGAGCGGCCAGACGGTGATCTTCGATGCCGGGACGACCGCTGCTGCAACCGCCCGCTCGCTGGCGGCGAGGACGGCCTGCACGACGTCACCGTGTTCACGAACGGGCTCCGAGTTGCCCTGGAACTGGAGCCTGCGATCCCGCAGATCAATGTGCTGGTGACGGGCGGCACGCTGCGGCGGCAGCAGCACAGCCTGGTGAATCCGTTCGGCACGACCATCCTCGAGCAGGTACATGGTCACGTCGCGATCCTCGAGTGTGATGGTGTCGATCCGGCCGCCGGCGTGACCCACGTCAATGTCGCGGAAACGGAGATCAAGCGCCTGATGATGCGTGCGGCGCGGCTGCGCATCCTGGTCGCCGACGCCTCCAAGCTCGGCCAGATCAGCTTGGTCCACCTGTACGGGATCGGGGAGATCGATCTCCTCATCACCGATGCTTCAGCCGATCCTGGGATCGTCGACGCCTTCCGCGAGCGGGGTCTCGAGGTCCGGGTGGCCGAATGACAACGGAGGAGCAGATGCAGACCACGTCGTTTCACCTGCCGCGGTCAGGTCTCAGCTTCGGCTGGAGCCGGGACTATGAGCCGGCCCTCGTTGTCCCCTCAGGCAGCGTCATCGTCGTCGATGCGCCCGAATGCTCGAACGGGCAGGTCCAGCCCAACTCGACGGCCGAGGCGATCCGGACCATCGACTTCGCCCAGGTGGACCCGATCGGTGGCCCGGTGTTCGTCGAGGGCGCCCGCCCGGGCGACGTCCTCCAGGTCGATCTGCTCGAGCTCGAGCTGGGGTCCTATGGCTGGTCAGCGAACTACCCTGGCTCCGGGCTGCTGCCCGAGGACTTCCCCGACGCCTGGCTGTACGTGTGGGACATCAGCGGGCCGCGGGCGCCGTATGTCGGTGGCATCTCGGTCCCGATCGAGCCGATGGTCGGCATCGTCGGGTGCGCGCCGGCGAAGCCAGGCGTCCATTCGGTGATCCCGCCGAGTCGCACGGGCGGCAACCTCGATACCAAGCACATCGGGGTCGGCTCCACGGTCTACCTGCCGGTCGAGGTTGAGGGTGCCCTGTTCGGGACCGGCGACCCACATGCCGCGCAGGGCGACGGCGAGGTGGGCGGATCCGGGATCGAGGCGCCGATGAAGATCACTGCCCGCCTGACCGTTCGACGCGATCTCCAGATCGACTCCCCGGAATACGAGATTCGCCGGCCGCTCGAGCGCGCATCGGCGGCTGCCGCCGGCTATTACGTGACCACCGGGATCGGCCCGGATCTGTATGAAGCCGCCAAGGGGGCGGTCCGCCGCATGATCGATCGCCTTGTCCGGACGCGGGGCATCGAGCCGATCGAGGCCTACGAGCTCTGCTCGGTGGCACTCGACCTCAAGATCAGCGAGATCGTCGACCACCCGAACTACGTCGTCTCGGGGTACCTGCCGAACGACCTGTTCGACGCCCCGGGTCGCTGACGAGACACCGGCCCGAAGCCGATGCGGCGCGAATCGGCAAACACGCTAGCCTGAGCGGGGCCGGGCACCATTCCGCGCTCGGTGAGCCGTGGAGACAACGTGGGCGATCTCAACGATCCATCCGAGGTTCTCCGACGCCTGGACGGCTGCGAAGCGCGGCATCTCTGGGTGACCTACCACAACTACTCGTCGTTGAGCCAGGCGAAGGTGGTCCCTCGCCATCGATTCGAAGAGGTGGCACGCGACGGGGTGTCGTTCGCCCTTGCGAACTGGGACTTTGCGATCACCGATGACCAGTTGCCCCATCCGGGATTCGGGGCGGACAGCGGTGACTTCCGGGTGATCCCGGACCCCGCGACGATCGTCGCCCTCGCGCACAGGCCCGGAGTCGCCCAGGCGTTCGGATGGCTTGCCGACGCCTCCGGCCGCCCATGGCAAGGAGATCCCCGGGCGCGGCTCCGTGGCCAGGTGGAGGCCCTCGCCGCCCGTGGCCTCGCGGTGTCCATGACGTTCGAGGCCGAGTTCGTCCTGGCTGTGGAGCGGCCCGACGGCGACTGGGGACCCTCGGACCGAGGACGGATGTTCGTGATCGACGAGGTCGACGCCAGATGGGCCTGGTGCGCCCAGGTGCTCGAGGTCCTTGACCGGGCCGGGGTTCCCGTCCACCAGCTGGCCAAGGAGTACGGCCCGGCCCAGTACGAGATCAGCCTCGTGCCGTCGGACCCCGTGACGGCAGCGGACCGGTTCCTGCTCGTGCGGCAGCTCGTGAAGGCGCTGGCTCGTGACGCGGGGCTGGTCGCGACCTTCATGCCCCGACCCTGGGGCGGGCTACCGGCAAATGGGCTGCACACGCACCTGTCGCTCAGCGACGCGACCGGGCGCCAGGTGATCCCGGACCCGTCGGACCAGCGAGCGCTTTCGACGGTGGGCCGTGGGGCGGTCGCGGGCCTGCTCGCGCATGCCGATGGGCAGTGCGCGCTCGGCGCACCCATCCGCAACTCCTACCAGCGGCTTCAGCCGGGATCGTGGGCCCCTGCGCACCGGTGCTGGGGGGTCGGCAACCGGGCGGCGCTCGTCCGCGTCCCCGGCCACGGCGAAGGACGTCACCTCGAGTACCGCCTCGGCGACGCTTCCGCGAACCCCTACCTCCACGCCACCGGGCTCCTCGCCGCGATCGCGGATGGCATCGCAAGAGGACTCGAGCCCATGGAGCCCGCGACCGTTGACGTCGGACACCTTGCCGATGAGGAGGCCGAGGCCGCGGGCTTCGAGCGGCTGCCGTCGGACCTGCTGCCGGCCCTCGCCTCGCTCGAAGCCGACCCGGTGCTCAGTGATGCCCTCGGGCCGGTGATTCTCGAACACTACCCGCGGGTCAAGCGCTTCGAGCATCAGCTCGGCGATCAGGCTCGGGCCGCCGAGGGCGACCCGACGGCGGTCCCGCTGTGGGACCGGCAGACGTACCTGGAGGCCGTCTGACATGGCCGGACCTGTTCGGGGTCGTTTCGAGCGGCTGTTCCCGGGGGAGCGCCTGGTCCTGGTTGATCGCGCGGACCGCATGGCAGCGGCGTTCGACGCCCTTGGCAACCAGCGACCGGCGACCTGCGGAGCCTACGCACTCTCCTATCTGTTTCCGGCGCTGGATCTCGTCGAGCACGAGGGTCACGATCTCGGCGCCGAGGACTATCTCGCGCACCTCGCGGCGGTCGTGATCGAAGACTACGAGGTTGCCCCGTCCGCCGAGGTTGGCCGGCGCGTCGCTTCCGGTGTGCTGACTGAGGCGCAGGCTCTCGCGGAGTCCGGAGGGGCCTGGTACCGGTTTCCAGTGCGGAGCTCGAGCGATCCGGTGAAGTCTGGAACCAGCCCGGCCGGTGTGGCGCGGGCGGTCACGCTGGCATCTTCGGGTCGGCTGACGGTCGTCCCAATCCCGGCCCGCACCGTGGGCGGCACCGTCCAGCTGACGGAAGCGCGCTGGAGCGCACTGCTGGACGCGCTCGCCGAACACGTCGCAGATTGGCGTTGGCATGCCATCTTCAACTACGAATCCGACCAGCTGCTCCGCCCCAACGATCCGTCATTCACACCGGACAACCTGCGGGCCGCCGATGCGGAGGATCGCATTCCCCGTGATGATTGGGGCGTGGGGCACTTCGTGGGTCTCGCGGGGATGTGGAAGCACATGGGCGGCAGCGGTCCGTGGTGGCTCCTGCTGTTCGACACCTACAAGCATCGTGGCTTCGATGGCTACCAGCCACAGCCCGCTGAGCTCATGCGGCAGGGCATGGTCCGCACGGATGGCCGCGGAGGGGGTCTCCTGCTAGTGGCCCCTGCGGCGATCGCCCAGAGGCTCGCCGGCCTGGTCCGGAGTCTCGGGCTCGAGGCGCGCATGTGGTCCAACGGCTCGACTGAGCCGGATGACTGGACGTGGACACCCCCCGCCGTACAGGATCCGCAGCCTCGGAGTTGATCGACGCGCCCTCAGGGTGGGTTCGTGCCATCGGCGCCCGGGACGAACGGGAAGTCCGCGCCCGAGCGGCGCCGGGCGGTACATTGGGGGCGTGACCTCCCCCGAACGACCCGCTCCGGTCCGCCCTGTCGAGTACAAGGGCGAGCCGCTCGATGCCGAGCGTGGCCCGGGTCTCGGCTGCTTCCGGTTCCAGGTCGTCCTGCTGCTGGTCCTGGTCGTGGTGACGCCGCTGACGGTTGCCTGGAGCTGGCCCGCGGAGGTGAGCATCCTGCTGCTGTTCGCGACCCTGATCCTGCTGCTGTTCGCGGGCCAGACGGTGATCTTCCTGCTCCGCCTGGTGGCGGCGGACCGCCGCGAGGGGGTCCGGCACGCGCCCCGCGCCTCCTCGACCCCGACGGTGGGCCAGCTCGAGGACTCGGCCACGCACGTGGACGCCCTCGGTCGGGCCGTGGCAGCCGCCGAGCCGCCCGCCGATCAGCCGGCCACGCCGCCGGCCGCCGATCTGCCCCCCGCGGACGATCCGCCGACGGACAACCTGCCGCCTCACCCCGGCATGCGAGAATAGGCCCGCTCAACCCAGGGAACACAGGGAGTCACTGCGACACGTGCCCGTCCTAGCCACGTTCTTCTCCGTCCGTCGCGGCCGGGATCCGTTCTTCAAGTTCTTCATGAAGACGATCTTCCCGCGGCAGGTGAAGGAGTACGAGGAGAAGTTCGGCATCCGGTTCGTCGGCTGGTTCAACGTGGCGCACGGCTGGGACTTCGACAACGTCATCATGCTCGACCTGCCTGACTACGGGACGCTGGACAAGCTCGAGGCAGACGAGGCCACCAGGGCGCTCGGCCACCGGGCCGGTGAATGGATCTTCGAACGACATCACTCGATGTTCCTCCGGGAGCGACTCGGACCGGACCTCGAGTACCACGGCTGAAGGAGGCGATCGCATGGACGTGAGCCGCAACTCGATGCTCGGGGAGCTCGCCAGCGACGCCGCCTCGGAGCGGACGGACTTCCTGGTGCAGGCGACCGAGCAGCTCGCCAAGTTCCTCGACCGCCACCGCGAGCGCATCGCGGACATCGGTGGCATGACGCTCATCGACGAGGACCCGGACTACCTGTCGGTGGCCCCCGACGGCACGTTCCGCGTCCGCAGCCGGTTCGAGGATCCCGACACCGGCGAGTGGGTCACCGAGACCGAAGTCGTGGAGACGCCCTCGGAGCTGGTGGAGCTCTACAACCCGGTCGAGATCTACGCGGCATTCGCCGACGCTGCGCGTGAGGCCGCAGGCATGGGCGCCCAGCCCACGGCCGCTGGCGACCTCATGGATGCGGCCGGCGTGCCGCCCGAGGACACCTTCGGCCTCGACGACGACGCGGCCTACGCCGGCGCCGCCGACGAGTGGGCGGCCGGCCAGCCCGTGGTCGCGGACGCCAGCGACGACGAGTCCGCCGCGGCGGCCATGTACAACCTCGCCCTCGACTTCCAGGAGCGGAGCCAGGCCAACGAGGCGAGCCTCATCGACCAGTTCCAGGACGCCGTCGCCCGCCTGTCGGGCACCCTGGGTGACCTGATCATCGTGGACGACGACGACGAACGGCTCACGCTGACCACGTCGGGCCGCTTCCGCGCCGAGGTCCTGCCCGAGGACGGCGCCGGCGAGTGGCGCGAGCTCGTCCAGCCCGAGGACCTCGTCGAGTACTACGACCCCACGGACGTGTTCGGCGACCTGGCCGACGCGCTCGCCGAGTCCTTCCCCTCGGTGGCGCCGGAGGCCCTGGCAGGCGAGGGCGACGAGGGCGACGAGGAAGACGGTGACGAGGGCGACGAGGAAGACGGCGACGACGGCGACGACGGCGACGACGGCGACGACGGCGACGACGGCGACGACGATGACGGGGAGCCCGAGGTCGAGGTCGCGCCGGACGGCACGCGCTAGCGGCTTCGCCGCGCACCTTCCCGGCCGGGATCGGCGCGCATGCGCCTGACCGGGGCCGAGCTGCTCGCGTCACGTGAGATCGTCGCCGGCACGCGCCTCGCGACCTGGCACGCGCCCGCGATCGCCTCGGCCGCCCGCGCCGGCCAGTACGTCCACGCGCTCACCCTGGAAGTCGGCGGCCTGCCGGTCCGGCGGCCGTGGCCGGTCGCCACGGCCGATGCCCCGAGCGGCGTGATCACGATCGAGATTCCGGGCACGGCGCCGCCCGCCGCCCGCCGCTGGGCGGCCGCCCTTCGACCCGGGGATCGGGCCGAGCTCGCCGGGCCGCTGGGCCGGCCGTTCGAGGTGGACCCCCGGTCGCGGCACCTGCTCCTGGTCGCCGCCGGCCCCGCGATCGCCTCGCTGCGCCTGCTGGTGGACGAGGCGCTCCGCGACGGGCGATCGGTGGTGCTGCTCCACGGCGCCGCGACGGCGGGCACGGTGTATCCCTCCAGCCTCCTCCCGGACGAGGTGGAGTACGTCGTCGCCACGGCCGATGGCTCCCTCGGGCACCGGGGTCCGTGGTGGACCTTGTGACCGGCTACGAGGCGTGGGCCGACCAGGCGTTTGCCGCCGGAGCGCCCGCCATGCTTGCGGGCGTGGCCCGGCTGGCAAGGGGGCGCCGGGCCCGGCTGGGCGTCGCGACCCTGGGTCGCAAGCGGGGCGGAGGCCGACCACCCGCGCCCGGGTCCCCGGAGGCCCGGCGCAAGGCCTTCCTCCAGGTGGCCGTGGACCAGTCCGTCGGCTGCGCGGCCGGCACCTGCGGCGGCTGTGCCGTGGACGGATCCGCCGGCACCGTGCGGGTGTGTCGCGAGGGCCCGGCCTTCGCGGCCGACGAGCTGGACTGGGGCGGGGAGTGACGCCGTGACCGCCGCGCAGCGCACTCGCGTGGGCGCGTCCGCGGGCTTCCTCGGGGTCGCCGTGGTGAGCGTCGTGTCGGTCGTCGCGGGGCTCGCCTACACGGGATCCCAGGGCGAGGCCTACAGCACGCTCAGCCACTGGATCTCGGAGCTGGGCGAGCCGGGCGTGTCCCGGCTCGCGACGGTGTTCAACTCGGGCGTGATCGTCGGCGGGGCCGCCTTCGCCGTGTTCATGGCACTGCTCGCGGCATCGTCGGCCGGGCAGGCCCGGTACGCGTGGGGTCCGATCGGCGTCGGGGCGGGCATCGCCGGCATGCTCGTCGGCGTGTTCCCGATGACAACCGGCTGGGAGCATGCGCTGGCGGCGCTCGCGTTCTTCGGCCTGGGCGTGATGGCGGTCGGGACAGCCACGGCCGACCTGCTCCGTCGGGGCGATCCGCGGTTCCCGCGCTGGCTGGGCGTGATCGCCGGGTTCACGCTCATCGCCATGCTCGGGTTCCTGGTGTCGCTGGGGATCGACCCGGTCATCACGGACCAGGCGCTCGGCGTCCCGCAAGCCCGCCCTGACATCTGGAGCGTGCCGATCCTCGAGTGGGCCGTGCTTCGCGGGATCCTGGCCTGGACCGCGCTCGCCGCGTGGTGGTGGTGGAGGCGCGCCCGATGAAGCCCAAGCGCCGCGCCGTGCCCGGCGGCCGCACGCGCCGGACGCCCACCGTTCGACGCGTCCGTCCGGCGATCACGCCTGCGCCGCCCTCGGCCTCGAGGCTCGGCCGGGCGGGGGCCATGACCCCCGGCCAGGCGTCCGGTCCGGATGGTGCCGCCGGCAGGGCCGGTGCCGCGGGGGGCGGTCAGACCGCCGGTGGCGCCCCGGCGCTCGATGCCATCGGCGGCCGGCCGGTGGTGCTGGAGGTGGACCTCGGACGAGGCCTGCTCCTCGCCAACCCCATCCTGGTGGCGGCGGGGCCGTTCGGATACGGCGTGGAGGTGGCGGACCTCGTGGACCTGCCGAGGCTCGGCGGGCTCGTGACCCGGGGCACGACCCTCAAGCCACGCGCCGGACACCCGCCTCCCCGAACCGCCGAGGTTCCGGCGGGGCTGCTGTGGGGCGTGGGACTCCAGAACCCGGGCATCGACCTGGTGCTCGAGCGGTACGCCGGCGCCTGGGCGGGCTGGGCGATCCCGGTGGTCCTGAACCTGTGCGGCGAGTCCGCCTCGGAGCTGGCGGACGCGGCCCGGCGCCTCGAGGGTGTGCCCGGGATCGCCGGCGTCGAGCTCAACCTGTCGTGCCCCAACGGGCCGCGCGGCTCGTCGTTCGGGCTGGAGGCATCCACGGCCGGCAGTGCCGTGGCCGCCGTGCGCCGGGCCTGCGACCTGCCGCTGATCGCCAAGCTCACGGCCCTGGCGCCGGACGTGCGTTCGGTCGCCCGGGCGTGCGAGGACGCCGGCGCCGACGCGATCAGCGCCATCAACACCCTGCCCGGGCTGGCGGTCGCGCCCGACCGGCGCGGCCCGGCCCTCGGATCCGGGTACGGGGGCGTGTCCGGCCCGGCGCTCAAGCCGATCGCCCTGCGCGTCGTCTACGAGGTCGCCCAGGCCGTGGACCTGCCCGTGATCGGGATCGGCGGGATCTCGACCGTGGACGACGTGCTCGACATGCTCGCGGTGGGGGCCGTGGCGGTGGGGGTGGGCGTCGCCGCGCTGGCCGACCCGATGCTCCCGGTGCGACTGGCCGACGAGCTTGCCGATGCCTGTCGGGCGGCCGGTGTGGCGGACGTGGGAGAGCTCGTGGGGGCGGCGCTGCCCGCGAAGCCGGGGCCACCGGCGAGCCACGGGGCGGAGTACGCGCGCTGAGCCGCGAGGAGCCCGGCGTGGAGCCGCCCCTCCGCGACATGGCGGTACCTCCGACGCCGGTCGGGTCGCCGCGTTCAGCCCGGCGCGGGATCGCCGCCATCGCCGTGATCGCCGGGGTGCTCGTGATCGCCGTCGCGCTGGCCCAGGAGCCGGCCTCGCCGTCGCCTGAGACGTCGATCGGTCCCGGCCGGGTCGCCGGCCGGGACGTCGCCCACGCCCGCCACGGCGGTTTCACCGTCATCGGCGACCTCGCCGGCTCCGACATCCATCGATCCCGCGGGCTTCGGCGCCCCGCCCCGGCTTGCCCGGGACGAGCTTCGAGACGGCGTCGTGGCCGGCCTCATCGACGAGCAGCTGGTCTTCGTCGACGGCGACCTGCGCATCACGCCGGTCCGGTGCCAGAGCCCGGCGCAGGGGAGCGTGGGGTGCGTGGAGCTCGAGATCCCCGGGATCGGCCTCCCGGTCTGGGCGGGCGGCGACGCGATCCCGTGGCGAGGGGACCCGCCGCCGGGCGCGTGGATCGTGACCGTGGCCCGCTCCCGCGGCCTCGTGTACCTGGGATCGCTGGTCCCGGATCCCGCCGTTCCCAACGCCCTCGACGGGCTCACCCGCCGGCTCTTCGCGGGGGAGCTCGCGGAGCCGCCGCGGACGCTGTTCGAGGTCGACGGCTGGCTGGTGGTCAACCCGCCCTCTCCCTGCTACCGGCCGGGCGTGTCGGCCACCCCGTGCCCGCTCCCCGTCCCGTTCCTGGCGGCGGAGGAGCCTGATGCGGACGGCGTCCTCCGGTCATCACGCGGTGGCCTCGTGGACCTCGCCCCGGCGGTGGTTGACGTGGATCCCTCGGCCGTGGTCACGCGAGGGCGCTATCTCGTGATGCTCCCCGCGGCGTGCGACGCCACGGACCCGGTGGGGAGCGTGTGACGGCGAACCCCGCTGGCGGGTCGTTGCCCGGTTCGACCCGGCCCAGTCGGTTCGCGTGCTGGCGCCCTGAGCCGCCGGCCGGGTCGGAGCCGGTCAGTCTCGTGTCGGACGGGCCCGGGCCGTCAGCCGGCCCCCTCGAGGGCGTCGCCCAGCGCGATCGCCATCGCCAGGCTCAGCTCGTGCTTGTCCCGGTCGAGCGGGTCGGGATGGGTCGAGAGCTTGGCCACGACGACCTGGGCCGGCCGGTGGATCACCAGCGCCTGGCCGTGGATGCCGATCCCGCCGAAGATCCCGCGCCGGGCATCGAACACCCACCACTGGTCGTGGTAGTGCGACGTGGGGGTCGCGACGCCCTCGTAGGTGAGCGACCCGTTGAACACGGCCACCAGGTCCGGCCGGGGCTCGCCCGCGCGTGCGGTCCACGTCTCGGGCAGCACCCGCCGGCCACCGCTCACGCCGCCGTCGAGGTAGAGCTGGCCGAACCGGCCGAGATCCCGGAGCGTGACGCACAGGCCGCCGTCCGCGACCGGGGCGCCGCCGGCATCGACCGTCATCAGCGCCTCGTGCTCGGCGCCCATCGGCTGCCACACGTGGCGGGAGAACAGGGCCGCGTACCGGTCACCGCCCGCCCGCTCGAGCACCCAGCCGAGGACGTCGGTCAGGATCGACCGGTACTCGAATGCGCCGCCGTGCGGGCGCCCGCTGGCGAGCGTGGCGATGTAGGCGTACAGGTCGGACGGCAGATCCGGCCGGGTCCTGGGCCGCCAGCCTGTCACCTGCTCGCTGATCCGGACGTCGGCGTCGTCGTCCTCGTAGTCCTCGGAGAACCGGGTGCCGGCACGCATGTCGAGCAGCTCCTGGACGGAGCAGCCCTCGAACGAACCCCCGCGCAGCTCCGGCAGGTAGTCGGTCACGGCGCTCTCGGTCGACAGCAGACCGGCGCCCACCAGCGCGCCCGCGAGGCCGGACGTGAGCGACTTGGAGACGGACTGCAGCAGGTGCGGACGCTCCGGGCCGAGATGGCCCCCATACTGCTCGACCAGCACCCGTCCGCGGTGGAGGACCAGGAACCCGTCGGTCTGGGTGCGATCGAGGATGTCGCCCAGGCGATGCGTCACACCCCGCACCCTGACCTCGAGCCCGGACAGGTCGCGCGTCGCGCGCGGCAGGGCTGCCGGCGCGGCCGCGGCGGGGATCCGGTCGACGCGCAGGACACGGTCCACGTTCGCATACGACCAGCGGAGATTGGCTTGGTCCTGCCAGTCCCGGGCGCTCACCGGCGGTTGATCGGTGGCCGCGACCTGCGCGACGAGCTCCGGCCAGTGGCAGGCGGAGCGAACCGGTCCCGCGACGATGGGCGGCGCTTCGGTCGCGCAGCGCGCCGGGTCCGGCACGTGGTCGCGCAGCCAGCAGCGAGGGTGGAACGCGCAGCCCGCAGGCGGGTCCGCGGCGCTCGGCGGGTCGCCGCGGACGACGGCCGGCGACGGCTCCCCAAGCACGCCGGGTGCGGCGGCGAGCAGGGCCCGCGTGTACGGGTGACGCGCGTCGCCGAACACCGAACCTGCGTCGGCCAGCTCGACGAGCCTCCCGAGGTACATCACCGAGACCCGGTCGCTGAGATGGCGGACCACCCCGAGGTCATGCGAGATCAGCAGGTACGTGAGCCCGTGTCGCTCCCGGAGCTCCAGCAGGAGGTTGAGGATCTGCGCCTGGACCGAGACGTCGAGCGCCGAGGTCGGCTCGTCGAGGACCAGGAGACGGGGCCGGAGCGCGAGGGCACGGGCGATCGCCACCCGCTGGCACTGGCCGCCCGACAGCTCGTGGGGGCGCCGGTCCAGGTGGCGGCTCGCGAGCCCGACCCCGTCGAGCAGGTCGGTGACGGTCGCCTCCACCGTCCCTCGCCCGGGCTTGAGGTGCGTCCGGATCGGCTCGGCCACGAGGTCGAGCACGCTCAGGCGGGGATCCAGCGAACCCTGCGGGTCCTGGAACACGAGCTGCATCTCACGCCGGAACACGCGCAGCCGGTCCCCTCGAAGGGCCCCGACATCCTGCCCGCCGATCTCGATCCGCCCGGCTGTCGGCTCGACCAGCCGGAGCAGGCAGCGCGCGAGCGTCGTCTTGCCGGAGCCCGACTCGCCCACGAGGGCATGGACCTCGCCCGACCGGATGTCGAGGTCGACACCGGCAACCGCACGGACGGTTCGCCCATCGGCCCGGTACGTCTTCTCGAGACCGCGAACGCGGACCAGGACCCCGTCGTCGAGCGGGGCCGGCCCGGCGGTGGTGGGCGGCGCGTCGCCGGTGAGGACGGTGGGGTTCACGAGGTGGCTCCAGGCTCCACGAGGTGGCAGGCGACGTCGTGGCCCGACGCGGCGGCTCTCGGCGCCGGCCGCTCCTCGCGGCACCGGTCGAACACGAGCGGACAGCGGTCCGCGAACGCGCACCCGACGATCAGGCCGGGGTCGGCCGGGACGGAACCCGGAATGGCGACGAGCGAGCGCCGCCCGGTTGCCGTCGGATCCGGGACGGCCCCCATCAGGCCCCGCGTGTACGGGTGCTCCGGCCGCTCGAACAGGGCGGTCGTCGGCGCGGTCTCCACGACCCGACCCGCGTAGAGCACGGCGACCCGGTCGCTGACCCGCCGGATGACGCCCAGGTCGTGGGTGATGAACAGGACGCTGAACCCGCGGGACGCCTGGAGGCTGCGGATCAGGCGCAGGATCTGCGCCTCGATGGTGACGTCGAGCGCGGTGGTCGGCTCGTCCGCGATCAGGAGGCGCGGCCGGCAGAGCAGGGCGCTCGCGATCATCGCCCGCTGGAGCATCCCGCCCGAGAGCTGGTGCGGGTACGACCTCAGCACCCGGTCCGCCTCCGGCAGCCCGACCTCCGCGAGCGTCTCGCGGATCCGCGTCGTCGCGTCCTCCTTCGAGAGGGACTCGTGGGCAGCCAGCGTCGCCCGCATCTGCCAGCCGATCGAGAACACCGGGTTGAAGGCCGAGGCCGGATTCTGGAAGACCATGCCGACGCCCGCGCCACGAACCTGCCGGAGGCTTCGCTCCGGCAGACCCAGCAGCTCCTCGCCGTCGAGCCGGATGGAGCCGGACGACACCTTCGCCGTGGCCGGCAGCAGTCCCAGGATCGAGAGGCCGGTCAGCGTCTTGCCGCAGCCGGTCTCGCCGACCACGCCGAGGATCTCGCCGCGTCCCACCTCGAGGCTGACCCCGTCGAGGCCGGTGGTCGTGCCGTCGGGGGTGACGAACCGGACACCGAGGTCCTTGACCTCGAGCAGCGGCGCGCTCATCGCGTCCCTCGTGGGTCGAGCAGGTCGAGGAGCAGGTCCCCGACCAGGTTGAAGGCGAGCACCGCCACGAAGATCGCGAGGCCCGGGAAGGCGGACAGCCACCACTGGTCGAGGATGAACGTCCGGCCCTCCGCCACCATCAGGCCCCAGTCGGGCGTAGGCGGCGAGGCGCCGAGACCCAGGAACGCGAGCGATCCCGCGGCCAGGATCACGGTCCCGACGTCGATCGTGGCCTGGACCAGGAGCGGGGGCAGCGAGTTGGGGATGATGTGCCGCCCGAGGATGGCGAGGTCTCGCACGCCGATGGAGCGCGCCGCCTCCACGAACGGCCGCTCGCGCAGCGAGGCGGCGGTGCCGCGGGCGAGGCGGGCATACCACGGCCACCACGAGATCGCGAGCGCCATCGCCGCGTGGTCGAGGCCCGGACCCAGCGCCGCCACGATGGCCATCGCGAGCAGCAGCGGGGGAAACGCGAGGAACAGGTCCGTCAGGCGCATGATCGCCGCGTCGATCCGGCCGCGGCGATAGCCGGCCAGCGCCCCGAGGGGGATGCCGATCAGCATCGCGAGCCCGACGACCACGAGCGACACCGCCAGCGCCGAGCGAGCCCCGATGATCACCCGGCTGAGCACGTCGCGTCCGAGGCCGTCGGTGCCGAACCAGTGCTCCCCGCTGGGCGGGAGCATCCGCTCGGGGACGTTGCTCGCTCCCTCGCCCTGCTCCGGGTAGGGCGCGATCCACGGCCCCAGCACGGCGAACACGACCAGCAGGGTGATGACCGAGACACCGAACAGGGCGAGCGGATCCCGGCGGAGCGCCCGCCGGAACCGGCGCCAGAGGCCGGCTCGGGGCACCATCGCGGCGGGACGGAGGACCTCGACCGCCATCAGGCCAGCCTCGTCCGCGGGTCAAGCCACGCCTGGACGAGGTCCACCGCGAGGTTGATGAGGACGTACCCGACCGCCCCGAACAGGGTGATCCCCATGATCACCGGGTAGTCGAGGTTGAGCAGGCCCTTGACGGCGAAGGTGCCCAGCCCCGGCCAGTTGAACACGACCTCGACGAAGAACGTTCCCGTGAGCGCGTAGGCCAGCGTGAGGCCCACCACGGTCACCACCGGGATGAGCGCGTTCTTGAGCGCCAGCCGGTAGGTGATCAGCCGCTCGCTGATCCCTGCCGCACGGGCCGCGCGGACGTAGTCCTGGCCGAGCGCCTCGAGCATGGAGGCCCGTGTCATCCGGGCGATCAGCCCGATCGGGTACGCGGCCAGGGTGAGCGCCGGCAGCACCAGGTGCCAGGCAACGTCCGAGAAGGCCGTCCAGTTGCCCGACACGACACTGTCGAACAGGTAGAAGCCGGTCAGCTCCGAGATCGGGGAGACGAAGCGGAGGTCAGCATCCACCCGGCCGGTGAGCGGCAGGAGGTTGAGGTTCCGGAAGAACAGGACCTGGAGCAGCAGGCCGAGCCAGAACGCCGGCAGCGAGACGCCCGCGATGGACATGATCCGCACGACGAGGTCGGGCGGTCGCCGTCGCCAGCGGGCGGACAGGATGCCCAGCAGGACGCCCAGCGGGACCGCGACCAGCATCGCGGCGAGGATCAGCTCCAGGGTCGCGGGGAGACGGTCGAGGATCTCCTGGAGGACCGGGCGCTTGGTCCCGATCGAGGTGCCCCAGTCACCGGTCAGCATGTCGCGCATGTAGGTCAGGTACTGGATCGGGAGGGGCTGGTTCAGGCCGAGCTGCTCGGCGACCCGCGCGATGTCCTCGGGCCGGGCCTTGGGGCCGATGTACACCGCGGCCGGGTTGGACGGCACGACGCGCGCCAGCGCGAAGGTGATGACCGACAGGCCGAGCAGGACCGCTGCCGAGCCGGCGAGGCGGCGCGCGATGAACGAGATCACGGCGGCGTCAGGAGGTCAGCGAGAGGGCGGGCACCCGGTCGAGGGACTCGGACCGGGTGCCCGTGGATGGTCCGGCTCAGCCGGCCGGGTACATCGGGTAGAAGAACTGGGCGAACGGGTAGTTGAGGTTGTACTCGAACCCGGCGATCCGGTTGGGGATCGCGGTCACAAAGCGGGTGTCGTAGAAGAACAGGCCGGGTGCCTGGTCGACCAGCAGCTTCATGGCCTCGGTGTACTTCGCCTGGGCCTGGTCCCGCTGCGTCGCGGTGAGGCCGAGGGCCTCGTCGATCAGGGCGTCGAACTGGTCATTCTTCCAGTAGGAGAGGTTGAAGAACGGGTTCTCGCTGCTGCGGAACATCGACCACAGGTTGTCCGAGCCGGCGTCGCTGTAGGTCGGCCAGTAGAGCAGCAGGAACATGTCCTGGCGATCCTTCGGGTCGCCCTTCGCCTGCTCCCACTGCTGGTTGAACGCGATCGGGGTGATGGTGACGTCGACGCCCAGGGCCGCATACGCCTCCTGGATGAGCGGCGCGAAGCGGGCCTCGTTCTGGTTCTCGGCGGCGTACGTGAGGTTGAGCTTGAACCCGCCGTTCTCGTACCCGGCCTCCTTGAGCAGGGCCTTCGCCTTCTCGAGATCCTGCGTGTACTGGGGCACGTCGGCGGACCACGGGAAGACGCCCTCCGGGACCGGGCCCCGCGACTGGGTGCCGTAGCCCTGGGCGCCGACGGTGATGACGTCGCCATACGGGATGGCGTACGACAGGGCCTGCCGGACCTTCACGTTGTCGAGCGGCTTGCGGGCCGTGTTGAAGAAGCCGACGTAGTTGAAGAAGGACGGCTGGTTGATGAACGTGAAGTCGGGGTTGGCCTGGTAGGCGGCGACGTTCTCGAGAGGCAGCGACAGGGCGAGGTCGACCGCACCGCCATCGAGCATCTGCTGCTGGACCGCGGCTTCGGGCGTGATCGACACCAGCACCTTGTCATAGTGAGGGCCGTCCCAGCCGCCCCAGTAGCCGTCGTACTTCGTGAGCAGCACCTCCTTGTCAGGGGTGTACGACTCGAGCGTGTACGGGCCGGTGCCCGCCTCGATGCCCTGCTCGAAGTAGGCCTCATCCGCCGCGGCGGCGGTCAGGGCCTTGGGGCTGACGATCCAGGCGCCGTAGAGCGACGAGGCAACCAGGTCCATCGGCGCCGCATAGGTGAGCTTGAGCTCGACGGTGGACGCATCGACCGCCGTGACCGTGTCCAGCGCGCCCCAGATGAAGGACGCGCCGCCGCGGCTCGCGGCGGCCTCGATCGACTGCTTCACGGCGTCCGCGGTGAGCGGCTCGCCATCGTGGAAGGTCACGCCGTCGCGAAGCTTGAAGGTCCAGGTCAGGCCATCCGCGCTTGCCTCCCAGGACGTGGCCAAAACGGCTGTGAACGGCTCGGCCGCGCCGGGCGGGTTGACCCGGAGCAGCGGCTCGTAGAGGTTGGCCAGGTAGAGGGCCTCGGTGGAGAACGACTTCACCGGGTCCCAGGTGGTGATGTTGGCGGTGGCGGCGACCTTGAGGACGACCGGGCCCGCCGGGGTGGGTGCAGGCGTCGCCGGGGCCTGGGTGGCCGGCGCGCTGGCGGCGGGGCCGCTGGCCGGTGCCTGGGTGGGGGTGCTCGAGCTGCAGGCGCCGACGAGCAGGGCGCCCGTGGCCATCAGAACCAGGAGCCGTCGGGCTCCGGTGCGTCGCGTGGACGGATCCGCGTGCATGGGTTGTCCCTCGATCCGGCTGCTCAGGGGGCACGCAACCGCGGCCCTCCTCCCGATGGTTCCGCAGTGTTGCCAGTTCGGGCTCCGGCGTCCAATACTTCGTTGGTCACAGTCCATGCCCGAGAGGCATGGCCTTTGGGGAACACCCTTGGAAGTCAGGACCCTCCGCTACTTCCTCGCCGTCGTCGACGAGACCTCGCTCACGCGGGCAGCTGCGGTCGTGCGCGTCGCCCAGCCGTCACTCTCGCGGCAGATCCGGGGGCTCGAGGCATCGCTCGGGCGGAGCCTGTTCGACCGGGCGGACGGCCGCCTCCGGCTGACGCCCGCCGGCCGCCAGTTCGTGCCGCTGGCGCGGGACATCGTTGCCCGTGCCGACGCCGCCGAGGCGGCCATGCGGGACCTCGAGGCGGCGAGGGCGACCAACCTGAGCGTGGTGGCGCCGCACGTCACCATCGTCGACGTCATCGCGCCGTATCTCGCGACCCTCGGCACCGAGGCGCTCAAGGTGTCCGTGCGCGATGCCCCGTCGCTCGCGGTGTTCCGGATCCTCCGCTCGGGTGACGCGGACCTGGGCGTCTCGGTGGGACCGCCGCCGGGCGAGCTGGTGTCGTTGCCGGTGGCACGGTTCTCGATCACCGCCCAGGTCCCGCCCGATCACCGGTGGGCCGGCCGCACGAGCGTGACGCTGGCGGAGGTGACCCGTGAGCCGCTGGTGCTGCTCACGACCGAGCACGGCACGCGGCGGGTCTTCGACCAGGCCGTGGCGGCTGCCGGCCTCGCGTACCAGGCCGTGGGCGAGTCGAACCTGTCCGCCGTGGCCCAGACGCTGTCGGCCGGAGGCACCGGTGTCGCCATCGTGTCCGACGATGCCCGGTACGGGCTTCACCCGCTCACGATCGATGCCGGCGGGACCGTCCTCGCGATCCCGATCGTCGCCGCGTGGGAGGGGTCGCACTACGCCGCGCCGATGATCGAGGCCTGGGCGAAGGGCCTGGCCGGCTACACGCTGGCGCACTACGGACCGGACATGGCGGGCGGACCGGACATGGCGGGCGGACCGGAGGCGCCGACGGTGGTCCGGCGCCTCGGGGTCGGCCGTGCAGGGCCGCCAGGCTTGCGCCCCGGAGTCACCCGGTCCGTGGCTCGCCGCCGGAGCCCCTAGAATCAGCCGGTCATGACCACCCTCCGCCGATCCCTGTCCGAGACCGCCAGCCGCGCCATCGCCGCGCGGACCGAGGCCCTGTTCCGCGCCAGCGGCGCCCTCCGCGAGGGCCACTTCGTCCTCAAGAGCGGCCGCCACTCCGACGCCTACCTGGAGAAGTTCCAGGTCCTCCAGGAGCCGGCGGTCACGAGCGAGCTGTGCTCGTTCCTGGCGGCCCTCCACACCCGGCGCGACGGCACGGCGTCGGTCGACCTTGTCGCGGGCCCGACGACCGGCGGCGTCATCCTCGCGTTCGAGACCGGCCGCCAGCTGGGGACGCGGGCGATCTTCGCCGAGGAGGTGTCCGGGGAGGATGGACCCCGCCGCGAGTTCCGCCGCGGCTTCCAGATCCGGCCCGGCGAGAAGGTGCTGCTGGTGGACGACATCCTCACGACCGGCGGCTCGCTGCTGGCGATGATCCCGGCTGTCGAGGCGCTGGGCGGGGAGATCGTCGAGTGCGTGGTGCTGGTGGACCGGTCAGGCGGCCTGTCCACGCTCGCGTCGCCGTCGAGCGGACGCGTGTACCCGCTCCGAGCCCTGTGGCGCCTGGAGCTGCCGAGCTGGGAGCCGGGCGCCGACACCTGCCCGGGGTGCGAGGCGGGCGAGGCGGCGGTCAAGCCCGGCAGCAGCGGGACGGGGTTGACCGCGTCGTGACCCGGCTGGCGCCCGAGTGACCCGGCTGATCACCGCGTGACCCGGATGGCGTCCGCGTGATCCCGGCGCGGCCGGGGCGGGAATCCCGCGCCGTCGGCCTGGCCCCGCTGCTTCTGTTGCTCCTGGGCGCGGCCTGTGGCGGTGGCGGCGAGGCCACCGGCCGCCCCGTCGGCAGCGAATCGCCGGGGCCCGCGCTGAGCGGCAGCCCGATCCCCGTGGGCTCGCCGGTTGTCGGACAGCTCGTCAAGTTGGAGTCCGAGGGACTGACGCGGGTCCAGGGCTTCAGCCTCCGCACGGACGACGGCGCTGAGCTGGAGTTCCGGCTCGGGATCCTCGAGAACGGGGCCGAGTTCCCGCCCGGGCACCTCGCCGAGCACATGGCGCTCGGGACCCCGATCCGGGTGTTCTTCCGGCTCGAGAGCAGCGAGCGGGTGGTGTACCGGCTGGAGGACGCGGAGTAGCAGGACCGGCCCGGGGTTCGGTGCCTCCCCGCCAGCGCGCTCCGCGGTGCGCTAGGTTCCGGAGATCGCCGCGAACACGTCCTGGAGCTCGGCGTCGGTCACGACCCCCTCGAGGGATGCCCGCACGATGCCGGACCCATCCACGGCGAACATCCAGGGCTCGGACAGGAGGCCCCACTCCTCGACGGCCGGGACGGGCTGGAGCTGGCCGTTGGCGTCCAGCACCGGCTGGAGCCGTCCCTCCGTGAACGCCAACCGGTACGGCTCGACGTTGATGAACGCGATGTCGTCGGGCGCGGTCGCCGCGAGCTGCTTGACGCGATCGAGCGTCGGGCCGCACTGGGCGCTCTGGCAGAAGGCGGGCGTGGCGAACACGAGGACGAACGGCCGGCCCTGGGCGAGCGCGTCCGAGACCGACAGCTCGTAGAAGCGCGGGTCGGGGTCGGTGTCGGTGCTGATCGTGGAGAGATCCCCGCCGGCGTCGGCCGCGGTCGGCGTGACGGACGCGGGGGCGGGCTGGCCGATGTCGATGGGGGGCAGGTCGTCCTGGACGTCGAACGAGACCCCGATCGCCTCCTGGGCCGAGGTGGGGGACTGGGTGATGAAGATCGCCTTCCAGGCGCCCGCGGTCGGGAACTCCGTGTAGGCGATGTACTGGCCGCGACTGCCGTCGATGGCCCACACGAACTCCGCCGGCACCGACGGACCGGGATCCGTCTCACCCGGGGCCACGAAACGCGACCTGGGCGGTGCGGTCAGGCGACCCGACGGGGAGGTTGCCGTCCGCGTCGAGGAACGAGAACACGAAGCGCGCGGGACCGGCCTGGTGCTGGCCGATGATCACCGGGATGACCGACGGCCCGCTCGACGTCGCGGCAGGGCTGCCGCCGGGCCGGCCCGAGCCGGCGGGGGCGGCGCCCTCGGATGAGGCAGGGGCTCCACCGCCCGACGTGCAGGCGGCGAGCAGCGCGGCGGCCAGCGCCGCAACGCCCAGGAGTCGGAGTGATCGACCACGCATCGCGCCAAGCGTAGCCCCACCTTCCGGGGCGCGCCGAAGGTCGCCCTCGTTCGCCCGCGGGTGACGGCGGGTAGAATGCTGGCCTGCCTTCCCAGCCCCGCGCCGAGCGCCCCTGGGTCGCCCACCTCGAAGGACCTTCGAACCACCCTTGACACGATTCCAGAAGATCGCCGTCGCCACGGTCGTCGCGACGGTCCTGCTCGTCACCGTGGGCGTCATCGTGCGGGCCACGGGCTCCGGCATGGGCTGCCCTGACTGGCCGCTGTGCTACGGGCAGCTGCTGCCGCCGCTGGAGGACTCGAAGGCGTGGTGGGAGTGGATCCACCGGACGATCGCGGCGGTCATCGGCTTCCTGATCCTGGGCGTCGCCTTCCTCGCCTGGAAGGACCATCGCGACCGCCGGTCCATCCTGTGGCCCAGCCTGGTCGCCGTCCTGCTCGTGGTCTTCCAGGCGTGGCTCGGGCGGGAGACGGTCCGCCTCAACAACTCGGGCGACTCGGTCACCGCGCACCTGGCCGCCGCGATGGCCCTGCTGGGGCTGCTCGTGTTTGTCACGGTCCGCGCCTTCTACCCGGCGCGCCTGGCGGGCCGCGGCCGCTCCCAGCGCTTCACCCTGCTCGCGGTCCTGACCTCGGCCGCGATGTTCGGGCTGCTCCTGTTCGGCTCCAACGTCACCGCGCAGGACGCGGGCCTGGTGTTCCCCGACTGGCCGCTGATGAACGGCAGCCTGATCCCGATCAACGCGGGGCTGGACCCACAGGTTCGCGGCCTGTACGAGGCCCATGTGCTCCACCGCTACGTGGCGGCGTTCGTCCTCGTGCTGGTCTGGGCGACGGCCCTCGCTGCCCGGCGGACGCAGCGGTCGCGGCGAGCGGTCGTGATCCTGGCCGGGACGATGGCGGTCATCTACCCCGTCCAGGTCGCGATCGGCGGCCTCCAGGTGTTCACCCTGCTCGCCGGCTGGACGCAGACGCTCCACGTCGCGATCTCGGCGCTGCTCTGGGGGCTGTCGGTCGCGCTGGCGATGACCGCCTACTACGAGGCGCGACTCGCGGCACCGACGGGGGCCGGCGCCCTGCCCGTTGACGAACCCGGCGGATCGGGTGCCGACAGCCCGTCGGGCGGCGGTGACGGCACGGCGAGCGACGCCACATCGACCCGTGGCTCCACCGTCCGCGCCTACATCGCGTTGACCAAGCCCCGGATCATCGAGCTGCTGCTGATCACCACGATCCCGGCCATGGTCCTCGCCACTCGTGACCTGCCGGGCATGAACCTGCCCGAGTGGCTGCGGCTCGTGTTCTGGACGATGCTCGGCGGCTCGCTGGCGGCAGGCTCGGCCAACGCGATCAACCAGTACCTGGACCGCGACATCGACCTGCTGATGACGCGCACCCGGCGACGGCCGCTGCCCGCCCACGACGTGACACCGGAGAACGCGGTCGTGTTCGGGATCGTGCTCGGCGTCATCTCGATCGCCCTGATGGCGATGTTCGTGAACCTCGTGTCGGCGTTCCTGACCCTGCTCGCGATCGCGTTCTACGTCCTCGTCTACACGATCCTGCTCAAGCGGACGACGCCCCAGAACATCGTGATCGGCGGAGCGGCCGGAGCCCTGCCGCCGGTCATCGGCTGGACCGCCGTCACCGGCCGGGTCGAGATCCCGGCGCTGATGCTGTTCTTCCTCGTCTTCTACTGGACGCCACCCCATTTCTGGGCGCTGGCGCTGCGCATCCGCAAGGACTACGAGGCGGCCCGCGTGCCGATGCTCCCGGTCGTCAAGGGGGTCCCCGAGACCGCTCGACAGATCGCGCTCTACACGCTGCTGCTGGTGGCCATCAGCCTCATCTTCTGGCCGGTGGCCGCGATGGGCCCGATCTACCTGGGGGCCGCGGTGGTGCTGGGCGCGCTGTTCATCTGGCGGGCATTCACGCTCTGGCGGCAGGCGAGGTCGCCGGAGGGCTCGCTGGCGCAGGCGATCCGCCTCTACCGGTACTCGATCAGCTACCTGACGCTGCTGTTCGCGGCGGTGGCAATCGATGCGCTCGTGGTGGGCACCGCGGGCTGATCGCGTCAGTCGCCGATATCGCCGCGCGCCTCGAGCACGGCCCGCCGGCGGCGCGAGACCCGCCCCTCGCGGTCGAACACCCGCAGCGCGGCCTGGACCAGCGGGCCGATCCCCAGCGCGAACACCACGGTCCCGAGGCCGATCGTCCCGCCGGCCAGGAACCCGGCGGCCAGCACGCTGAGCTCGATCCCCGTCCGAGCTCGCCGGATCGACCAGCCGAAGCGCAGGTGCAGCCCGGTCATCAGGCCGTCTCGAGGCCCCGGGCCGAGGTCCGCGGCGAGGTACAGCCCGGACCCGATCGCGATGGTGACGACGCCGGCCAGCATCATCGCGAGCTGGGCAGGGACACCCGATGCCGCCGGGATGACGCCGAGCGCCACGTTGGTCGATGCCCCGATCAGGGCGATGTTCACGATCGTGCCGACGCCGGGCCGCTCGCCCAGCGGCCACCAGGCCGCCAGCACGGGGATCCCCACCAGGATGCTCACCGTGCCCAGCTGCAGCCCGGTCAGCCGGCTGATGCCCTGGTGGAACACCTCCCACGGACCCAGGCCGACGCCCGCCTGCGCCATGGCGGCAATGCCCGCGCCGAACAGCACCAGGCCGCCGACGAGGCCGGGCAGCCTCGGCAGCACGACGGAAGGGGACCAGCGGGAGGCAGGCTCGGGCACCCGGCGAATGGTACCGGCGTGGCCGGTCGGCTCGTCGACGCCCGTCAGCTCGTCGACGCGGCCCGTGCGATCTCTGTCAGCAGGGCGTCGGCCGTCGGCGGGCGGCCCAGCATCCCGCGCACGGCGTCCCCGGCTGATCGTTCGCGACCGAAGCGAAGGATGCGATCCCGGAGCCACGGATACCAGCCGGCATCGCCGAGCGTCCAGTCGCCGCGCCCGGCCCGAATCGCGGCCCGCAGCGCAGCCGCCAGCACGGCCCCCGCCGCGTAGTTGCCCATGTACCCCGGCTCCTGGACCAGCTGGCCCCGGATCGCCCACCACGACCACTCGGGATGGGCGGCGATGCCAAGCCAGGTGCTGGTGAGGTCCGTCCAGACGTCGTTCGGCCGACGGCCCGCGTCGTCGAGCATGCGGGTCTCGAACAGGGCCCAGGCGGCGTCCATCACGACCCCGGCGAAGTGGCAGCGCGCGGCCGTCCCGGGCGACACCACCGGCTGACCGGGCAGCCAGTGGTGGAGCCACGCGGGATCGGCCACGTTCCAGGCGACGACGTCGGCCAGGGCCTCGGTCAGCGCATCGGCGTCCGGCCAGTCGGCGAAGGCGGGTCGGGTGCGGATGCCGGCGATGTGGATCGCGTGCCCCGTCTCGTGGATGAGCTCGGCGAGCTCGCCGAGGCCGCCGTCGACGTAGGTGGCGAGCACGGTGGGCTGGCCCGGCGACCAGCTGCCGTTCGCCTGCCGGTGCGGCCGTCCCCCGAACGTGGTGAAGGCCACTGGGACCGGCGCCCGCCCGGCCCGGGGCGTGATGTCCAGGCGGACCTGGAGCTCGTCGAGGTCGGCGCCCAGCGAGGCGTAGACCGCGCGGTTGACCGCGACGTTGTCGTCGACGGACATGGGCTCGATCGCGCGCCCGACGGCGCCGGCGTGCCACCACCAGTCCCATGGTTCGACCGGCGGCTCGCCCGCGGAGCGAGCCGGCTCGACCACCGCGGTCCGCCACGCCTGGAGCACCCCCTCCGCCCACGACGTGATCTCCTCCGGTGCAACGCCCAGCCCCGCCGCGTTCGCCGCAAGGCGCGATCGTCCGAGGCGAGCCTCCTGTGACGCCTCGCGCATCAGCGCCCGGTAGGGGGAGCCACCGTCGTCATCGCCGTTGACCACCCGCCACAGGGGCGCGAGGGCGAGGAACAGGTTGCGCCGGACATCCGGATCGGGCTCGGTGCCCAGGCGGCCCAGTACCTGGGGTCGCGACAGCACCTCGCCGCGCACCGCGAGCGCGTCGGCCGTCGCCCCGTAGCAGGCCTCCAGCTGCTGGTGGAGGGGCTCGCCTCCCGCGGCGATGAGGCGGTCCCAGGCTCCGGGATCCTCGCAGGAGCCCCCGCCGGTCTCCGGCGCACCCCCGGGCGCCGTCTCGGGAGCGACCGGCAGGCTGTAGGCCTCTGCCTCGGCCATGCCGTCGCGGATGCGTTCCAGCGCCCGGCGGTCATCGTGGGAGAG
The DNA here is from genome assembly GCA_963700555.1 of uncultured Chloroflexia bacterium. Classification (GTDB taxonomy): domain Bacteria; phylum Chloroflexota; class Limnocylindria; order Limnocylindrales; family CSP1-4; genus CAIXZV01. Next base: position 110,603 of record CAVOXZ010000006.1, on the reverse strand, counting down.
GCCGTCCGCGGCGTCCGAATCGAACGCGGCGAGCCCGGCGTGCACGGCGGCCGACGCGTCGGCTGCCTCTCGCTCCAGCCCGGCGAGTCCCGGAGCCTCGCCGGTCGCCCGCGCGACATCGAGGCGGTCGCGTGCCTCCCTGGCCGCGAGGTACGCGGCCTCGAGCGCGGCGAGGCGAGCAGCCGGTAGCACCCGGTGATCGTCGCACGCGGCGGCCCCGCGGCGGGGACCGGTGTGTCAGGATCCGGGGATGGAGCTCACCTTTCTCGGCGGCGCCCGGACCGTGACCGGCTCCCGCCACCTGGTCGATACCGGTCACGCCCGCGTGCTCGTGGACTGCGGCATGTTCCAGGGAGGGCCCGACGAGTCGGTCCGCAACCGCGTGCCACTCGGGGTGGACCCGGCCACGCTGGACGCCGTGGTCCTCACCCATGCCCACCTCGACCACTGCGGGCTGCTGCCCCTCCTCGTCCACGAGGGGTTCCGGGGGAGGATCTGGTGCACGGCGGCCACCGCGGAGCTCGCCCGGCTCGTGCTCCTCGACAGCGCCAAGCTCCAGACCGAGTTTGCCAAGCGAGCGGCCCGTCGCGAGCGCCGTGACCCCGATCGCGCGGCTGCCCGCGAGGCCCGCGACGAGCGCCTGTTCGAGGAGGCCGTGGAGCTGGCCGCCGACGGAGCGGAGGCGCCGGGCGGACCGGACCCGGAGGACCTGCTCAGGGCGGCTGGTCCGATCGTGGAGCTGGGCCTCAACGATCCGATCTACACGGAGGACGACGCGGGCGCCACGCTGCCCCTGCTGCGCCATATCCCGTACCGGTCGGAGCACGAGGTCGCGCAGGGCGTCCACGTGACGCTGCTCGACGCGGGGCACATCCTGGGCTCGTCGATCGTCCGGATGCGGATCGCGCGGCCCGGTGGCGGCCGCGACACGGTCATCGTGTTCTCGGGTGACCTCGGCCGTCCCGGCACGCCGATCCTGCGCGACCCGACCTCGGTGGGCGAGGGGGACGTGGTCGTGATGGAGTCGACGTACGGCGGTCGCGAGCACCAGGCGGCGGAGGCCGCGATCGACACGCTGGCCTCGGTGGTCAACGATGCCGTGCGCCGGAAGGGCGTGGTGCTGATCCCGTCGTTCGCGATCGGGCGCACCCAGGAGCTGGTCTGGGAGCTGTCACGCCTGGTGGAGGCCGGCCGGATCCCGCAGCTGCCGCTGTACCTGGATTCGCCGATGGCCAAGGCGGCCTCGGACATCTACCGCGCCCACCCCGAGGCGTACGACGAGCAGACGGCGGAGATCCTCCGGCGGCAGGGCGCGCCGCTCGACTACCCGGGCCAGCGGGTGGTCCAGAACGTCCAGGAGTCGCAGAAGATCGAGCGCTCCAAGCCGCCGTACGTGATCATCGCGTCCAACGGGATGCTGACCGGCGGACGCTCCGTGGGTCACGCGGAGCGCCTGCTGGACGACCCGTCCGCCTCGATCCTGTTCGTGGGCTACCAGGGCGAGGGCACGCTCGGCGGCCACCTGATGCGCGGCGCGGAGCGCGCGAAGATCTTCGGGCGCGAGATGCCCGTGCGAGCCACGATCCGGTCGCTCGATGGCTTCTCGGCCCATGCCGACGAACCGGAGATGCTCGACTGGGTGGGCGGGTTCATCCGCGGCCGCAAGGCGGGAGACCCCGGCGTCCCGGGTCGCGTGTACCTCGTCCACGGCGATCCGCCGGCCCAGGCGGCGCTCGCGCCGAAGGTGGCCGCGCTCGGGCTCGACGTCCACGTCCCGTCCTGGCACGAGACGGTGCCGCTGGACTGAGCGAGTCTCCGGCTCTCGGTCAGGCTTTCCGCTGCATCAGGCGGGTGAACCGCGGCAGGCCGGGAACGAGGGTGCCCTTCACGACGTCGACCACATCGGTGCCGCTGCCGATCCGGATGACCCGCAGGGCGTAGCGGCGTCCCTCGAGCTGCGTGCTGCCGCGGAGGATCGAGCGGGCCGTGGTGTAGCCGGCCTCGCGGACGATGCGCTGCAGCGTGGCGTTGAACCCGCCCCCGACGTAGGAGATCGAATCGGGGACAAGCCCGAGGTGGGCCTCGATGAGGGTTCGCGGCCGGCTGACCTCGCGGCGCATCACGGACTCCGAGACGGCGTCCCGCTTGCCGCCCAGGCGGGCCAGCTGCCGATGGTGCAGCCCGTGGGTGCCGATCCCGTTGCCCGCCGCCGCGAGCTCGCGCAGCTCCCGCCAGGTCATGCCGCCGCTCTTGAGCGACTGGAGCGTGACGTAGAACTCGGCCACCATGCCCCGCTCCTGCAGCAGCGGCAGGACCGTGCGTGCCCAGTCGTGGGTGCCGTCGTCGAACGTGATCATCACCGGGCGCTCGGGAAGCGGCACGCCGTCGTCCCAGGACGAGGCCAGGTCCCGCGGCAGGATCGTCGTGTAGCCGTTGGCCACCAGCCAATCGAGCTGGGCCTCGAACGCGACGGGGATCACATCGTAGGCGAGGAACCGCTCCCGCTGGGCACGGGTCCACTGCCGGAACCCGCGCGGCGGCGCGATGACCCGGTGGTAGTAGAGGATCGGGACGGTGACGGCGGCCGGGGTCGAAGCGGCGGCATCCGCACCAGGCGCGCCGGGTGGGGCCGGCGCGAGCGCGGCTGGGGGCGCGTCCGACGGCGCCCGATCCGGCGGGTCGCCCGGGGCCACTGCCTGCGAGGTCACCACCGGCGCCGGCAGCCCGGCGGCGGGTGACGACGGCTCGCCGGGGGTGGCGACGGGCACCTCCGGCGGGTAGATCCACGCCGGCGCCGTTGACGCCTGGCAGCCCGCGATGGTCGTGCTCAGCGCCAGCACGAACGCGGCAACCCCCGTCCTCGCCCGCCCTGCCGATTCCCAGCCCACGCCTGACCCCCGGTCCACGCCCCGGACCTGCCGTCCTCGCCGATGCCGCGGAGGACGGCACCGGGGACCCCTATCGTGCCACCGATCCACCGATCGAGCGGCTCAATCGGCGGCCGGCCTGACCTGCTCGCGGGTGGTCGCGACCCGCTCCGCCAGGTGGCGCGCCTGCTCATGGCCTGTGACGGCCTCCAGGAAGTCGACCCGCTCCAGCACCAGCAGCACGGATGGCGCGTCGGCCCGGACCGTGGCGGTTCGCGGCACGCTGCGGAGGAGGGCGATCTCGCCGAACCCGTCGCCGCGCTGATCGAGCCGGTTGAGGTACCCGCCGCGCTGCGTGACGACCAGCTCGCCGGTCTCGAGGACGTAGTACCGATCCCCCCGGTCACCCTCCCGGATGAGGACCTCGCCAGGCTCGGCCGTCAACCAGCGGGTCCGCCCCGCGACCGATTCCAGCTCTGGTGGAGCGAGCGGCGCGAACAGCTCGGAGTCGCGCAGCAGGGCAACCTCTCGGACCGGCACGCGGACGCGACGATCGATGGCCCGCAGGCCGACCCAGGCGATCGCGACGCCGGCCGGCAGGACCGCACCGACCGCGATGATCGCGACCTCCGGTCCCCAGGCGCCGGCCAGCACGGGGACGAGCAGGGAGCCGATCGCGAGACCGGTCAGCCCGACGCCCTCGAGCGCTCCGAGCACCCGGGCCAGGGTTCGGTCGTCGGTTACCCGCTGGAGGATCGTGCGGCCCGCCACGTCGCAGGCGGCCAGGCCAATGCCCCCGAGCGCGATCACCGCCGGCGCAACGAGCGCGGACGCGATCGTGCCCATCGCCACCAGGGCCAGGCCCCAGGCGAGCGCGCTCGCGGCCAGCGCCGGTGCCAGTCGCTGGCGGCCGACGAGCCCGAAGCTCACGGCTCCGCCGACCACCGTCCCGAGGCCGAGGGCGGCGTTGAGGATGCCGGCTCCCGACTCGCCGGTGTCGAAGACCTCCAGCGCCAGGAGCACGAGCAGCACGTCGACGGCACCCATGGTCAGCATCCGGAGCCCGAGCAGCAGGACCACGAGCCCGGTGTCCCGGTTGGAGGTGAGGGCGCGGAGCCCGCCCACCATCAGGCTGATCGGCGACCGGCGAGCCCGCTGGCCCGTGTCGGCGGGGCCACGGTCGGACGCCGGGCGGGACGTCTCGCCCCGTCGCATCGGCAGCCCTGCGACCGCGACCGCGGCCACCAGGCTCGCTGCGGCCCCTGCGGCGAACACGAGCCCCGGTGTGCCGATCACCAGCAGCCCGGCCGCCGCGAGTGGCCCCAGGAGCACCCCGGCGCCCTCCACCGTGCCGGCGACTCCGTTCGCGGCCGTGAGCTCCTCCGGCGTCCGGGACAGGCTCGGCAGCAGGGCGCCCTGGGTCGGCCTCGTGAAGGTCAGGGCGACGGAGGCCCCGGCGGCGGACAGGACGACGATCACCGGGCTGGCATCGAGCAGCATGCCGGCGGCGGTCAGGCCGAGAGCTGTGGAGAGCAGCAGGTAGCCGGCCAGCAGCACCCGCTGGCGTGGGAAGCGGTCGGCAAGCGAGGCCGCGACGGGAGCGAACGCCGCGGCCGGCGCCAGCTGGGCGAGCGCCACGATTCCGACGCTGGCTGCGCCGAGCGCGCTGTACGCGTACAGGAGGATCGCGACCCAGGTCCCGTATTCCGCCGCGTTGAACAGCAGGAACGCCAGCTGGACCCGGCGCAGCGACGGGTTGCGCAGCACGGCCCGGATGACCCGGACCGACATCCCGAGATGCCGGCGCGCCCCTGCCAGGCTGTTCAACGCAGGTGGGGCATCGTTGCGGGGGTGGGGCGCATGGGCGGCAAGTCTAGAGGCCCCCCTGGTGCCCGCGAGGGCCGGATCCACCGCCCGCATCAGCAGGAGGCGCCCCCAGTCGATCGCCGGCGGTCCGGTGACCGGCCGCGAGGGCGACCTCGTGGCCCGTCACGGCCTCGAGGAAATCGTGCCGTTCGAGGGCCAGCAGCACGCAGGCAGAACCGGTGACCACCGTGGCCGTCCGCGGCACGTCCCGCAGCAGCGCGATCTCGCCCACGCCGTCGCCGGGAGCGTCCAGGCTGCGGACCGGAACCCCGTCGATGGACACGTCAAGGCGGCCCGATTCCAGCACATAGAACCGGTCCCCGAGATCGCCCTTGCGGATCACCTCGGAGCCGGGTCCCAGGCTGAGCCACCGGGTGCGCTTCGCGACCGTCTCCAGCTGGGGCGCCGGAAGAGGCGCGAAGATCGACGAACGCCGCAGCAGCGCGAGCTCCCGCAGCGGCACGTGGGCATGGCGGTCGATGCGCCGGAGCGGCAGCCAGGCAAGCGTGACCGCCGCCGGCAGGAGTGCCGCGACCATGGCCAGCGTGGCTCCCACGCCCACGACGCTCACGATGGCCGGGACGATCACGGATCCGAGGGCGACCGCCAGCAGGCCCACGCCCTCCAGCGAACCGAGCACTCGGGCCAGCAGCCGGTCGGGGGTGACCCGCTGCAGGACCGTCCGGCCGGTGACGTCGATGACCGCGAACCCGATCCCGCCGGCGGCGACAAGCAGCGGAACCAGCCAGGCCGAGCCCGCGATCGCCGCGAGGGCCAGCGCGATTCCGAACACCAGGGCGCCGATGGCCATGGCCGGTGCAAGCCGCTGGCGCCCGACGAGGGCGATCCCGGCGGCACCGCCGAGCACCGTGCCCAGGCCGAGCGCTGCCGTCAGGAACCCGGCTCCCGCGTTGCCCGTGCCCAGGACCTCGATCGCCAGGAGCACGAACAGCACGTCGATCGCTCCGGACGTGAGCATCCGGACTCCGAGGAGCCCGACGAGCAGGCGCGTGTCCCCGTTTCCGGTCATCGCCCGGAGTCCGCCCACCAGGATCGACCCGGCTTCCTCCAGGACAAGCGGGAGCTCCGTGCCGGGCTCCGCCTCGCCCGCGTGCGTGCCGATCGGGACGCGGCTCCCGTGGAGCGGCAGCCTGGCCACCAGGACGGCAGCGACCGACAACGCCCCCGCGCCCGCGGCCCAGACCGCACCCGGCGAGCCGGCCGTCAGGATCAGCGCCGCAACGAGTGGTCCGGCCAGCACGCCGGCTCCCTCCATCGCGCTGGCCAGGCTGTTTGCCGCGGTCAGCTCCTCGGGCGTCCGTGACAGGGTGGGGAGCAGCGCCCCCTGGACCGGCCGGGTGAGCGTGGTCGCCACCGCGCCGGCTGCCGCCAGGGCATAGACCACCGGCCCGGGCCAGCCCAGCAGCATGCCGCCGGCGGTCGCCCCAAACGTGACGACCTGGGCCAGGTATCCGGCGAGCAGCACCCGCTCCCGCGGGAAGCGGTCCGCGAGCGAGGCTGCGACCGGGGCGAGCGCCGCGGCGGGCAGCAGCTGGACCAGGGCCACGATCCCCACGGACCCGGGGCCCGTTGCGTCGTACGCGTAGACGAGGACGGCGATCCAGGTGCCGAAGACCGAGGCATTGAACAGCAGGAACGCACCCATGACGCGCCGGAGGGCCGGGCTGCCCAGGACAGCCCGCACGACCGGGATCGACGTCGTGATCTGGCGACGTGTCGAGCCTGGGCGGAGCCTCACGAACCGGCGGGGTGCATCGGCAGAGTCTACGGTCGCTGCCGTCGTCGCGGGCGGTCCTGCCGGGACACGTCGATCGGCCACGTCGCCGGGGGTGTCGCACGGCGAAGGACGGCGGCTGGCCCAGTTCGCGGCGGTGGCGCAAGATGGAGAGGTCGGGCCAGCGTCCCACATGCCCGGCGAACAGGAGCGCATCGACATGAGCGCGGCCATCCTCACCGCCGCCGAGCTGGCGAGTGTTCGACGCGAGTACCGCGCCGCCTCGCTTCTTCCTGCCCGCACCTACCACGACCCGGCCATCCTCGAGTGGGAACGCGAGCACATCGCCCGCCGGGACTGGGTCCTGGTCGCGCGCGAGGAGGACGTGCCGGAGCCCACCAGCTTCCGGCTGGTCGAGCTCGAGGGGGAGAGCATCATCCTCGTCCGCTGCCGGGACGGGATCCTGCGGGCGTTCTACAACGTGTGCCGGCACCGGGGCACGGCCGTCGAGGAGCGCGAGTGCGGCAAGGCCGTCCGCTTCCAGTGCCCGTACCACGCCTGGATCTACAACCTCGAGGGCAAGCTCATCCGGGCCAAGCACACGGACGATCTCGAGGACTTCAGCTTCGAGACCTTCGGCCTGGCGCCGATCCATGTCGCGACCTGGCAGGGGTTCATCTTCCTCAACCTGTCCGAGGGGGAGGTCGAGCCGCTCGTGTCGCAGCTCGGCGATCTCGTCGACCACTTCGCCCGCTTCGACTTCACGACGCTGCGGTCCGCGAAGCGGATCGAGTACGACGTGGCGGCCAACTGGAAGTTCATCGCCGAGAACTACAGCGAGTGCTACCACTGCCCGGGCGTCCACCCGCAGCTCAACAAGCTCACCCCCTACGACCTGGGCGGCGAGTTCGAGCCCAACGGCGCCTGGCAGGGCGGCTACATGGAGCTGGTCGACGGCGCCGAGACGATGGCGCTCGACGGCGGCCACGGATCGCGCGGCGGGCGGCCACCGATGTGCGGCATCACCACCGAGGACGAGATCCGGGTCTACTACTACGTCGTCTGGCCGCTGGCGTTCCTGTCGATCCACCCCGACTACCTGCTCGTCCACCGCCTGGAGCCCATCGCGCCGGACCGGACGCGGGTCATCTGCGAGTGGCTGTTCGAGAAGGAGATCATCGAGCGGCCCGACTTCGATCCCTCCGAGCCGATCGAGTTCTGGGACATGACCAACCAGCAGGACTGGCACGTGTGCGAGCTCCAGCAGCGCGGCACGCGGTCGCGGACGTGGAAGGCCGGGCGCTACTCCAGCGAGGAGGCGTCGGTGCAGGCGTTCGACCTGATGGTCGCGGCCCGCTACAGCGGCGATCCGGTCGCGGGCTGGAAGTCGACTCCCCGGCAGGACTTCGCCCCGTCGCCGACACGGCCGCCGGACGAGGGCGCGAAGCGGAATGGCGCGAACGGCAACGGCACCAGCGGGGCCGCCGGGGGAATGGGCAATGGCTCCACCGGGAGCGCCCGGCGAACCGCACGGGCCAGGGCGACGGCCGAAGCCTGACGCCACCCGGTCGCCCGGAGCCCTGATCCACCGAGGGTCCCGTCCGCAACGGGCCGGATGAACCATGACAGCCCCCCGGGTCCGAGCCACGCTGGGTTCACTCCGACCCGGACGCCGGCACGGCGCGTCCGGGCCCTGACCCGTTGCTGCGCCACCAGTCCCCGGAGTCCGGCAATGGCCCTCGACCTTGGTGCCGACCTGTTCGGGCGCTCCTTCCTCACGCTCCGCGACTTCTCCGCGGCCGAGATCGAGCACCTGCTGGCACTCGCCGCCCAGCTGAAGACCGAGAAGCGGGAGCATCGCGAGATCCGCCGGCTCGCCGGCCGGAGCATCGCCCTCATCTTCGAGAAGGACAGCACCCGGACCCGGATCGGGTTCGAGGTCGCCGCCTACGACCAGGGCGCCCACGTGACCTACCTCGGGCCCTCGGGCAGCCACGTCGGCAAGAAGGAGTCCGTGAAGGACACCGCGCGCGTCCTCGGCCGGGTCTACGACGCGATCGAGTTCCGCGGCTTCCGCCAGGCGGACGTCGAGGCCCTCGCCGAGCATTCCGGCGTGCCCGTCTACAACGGCCTCACCGACGAGGACCACCCGACCCAGGTCCTCGCCGACCTGCTCACGATCCGCGAGCACGTCGCCAAGCCCTTCGACCAGGTCACCATCGCCTACGTCGGCGACGCCCACAGCAACATGGGCGACGAGCTGCTCATCGGCTGCTCGACGATGGGCCTGGACCTGCGGATCGTGGCGCCCGAGCCCGTCTGGCCGCGCGAGGCGTTCCTCGCCTGGGCCCAGGAGCAGGCCCCCGCCAGCGGTGCCCGGATCACGGTCACCGACGACATCGCGGTCGGCGTTCGTGGCGCCGATGTCGTGTACACCGATGTCTGGGTCTCGATGGGGGAGCCCGAGGCCGTCTGGGACGAGCGGATCGCGATGCTCCGGCCGTACCAGGTGGACGGCGCGATGATGGCCGCCACCGGCAACCCGGACGCGAGGTTCATGCACTGCCTGCCCGCGTTCCATGACCTCGAGACCGAGGTGGGCCGCAAGATGTTCGAGCGTCATGGCCTGACGGCCATGGAGGTCACGGACGAGGTGTTCGAGGCGCCGGGATCGATCGTGTTCGACCAGGCCGAGAACCGGATGCACACGATCAAGGCCGTGCTGGTCGCGACGCTGTCGCGCGACGGGCTGCGCTGATGCGCGTCGTCGCGGCCCTCGGCGGCAACGCCCTGCTGCGGAGGGGTGAGCCGCTCACGGCCGCGAACCAGCGGGCGAACATCGCGATCGCGGCCAAGGCCCTGCTGTCCATCGCCCGGGAGCACCAGCTGGTGCTCACCCACGGCAATGGGCCGCAGGTCGGCCTGCTCGCCCTCCAGAACCTGGCCTACCGGCCCGACGAGATCTACCCGCTCGACATCCTGGACGCCGAGAGCGAGGGGATGATCGGCTACCTGCTGGAGCAGGAGCTCGGCAACCACCTGCCGGGCCGCCGCATCGCGACCCTGCTCACGCGCATCGAGGTCGCTCGCGACGACCCGGCGTTCATGCACCCGACCAAGCCGATCGGCCCGGTGTACGAGCGCGAGGAGGCGGAGCGCCTGGCCGCGGAGCGCGAATGGACGATCGCGCCCGACGGCGCCAAGTGGCGGCGCGTGGTGCCGTCGCCCGAGCCGCGCCGCATCCTCGAGATCGACGTCATCCGCCAGCTCGTCACGAGCGGCGTGCTGGTGATCTGCGCCGGCGGCGGCGGGATCCCCGTGGTCGGCGGGCACGGCGGCTACGGCGGCGTCGAGGCGGTCATCGACAAGGATCTCGCCGGCGCGCTGCTCGCGCGGTCGCTGAAGGCGGACGCATACCTCATGCTCACCGACGTCGACGGCGTGTACCGCGACTTCGGCACGCCGGAGGCCCAGCTCATCCGGCGGATCGCGCCCGATGAGCTCGATCCGGCGCTGTTCGCGACAGGGTCGATGGGCCCCAAGGTCGCCGCCGCGAAGCGGTTCGCGGAGACCGACGGCGGGTTCGCCGTGATCGGGGCGCTCGCGGACGCGGCACGGATGCTGGCCGGGGAGGCCGGGACGATGGTCACGCCGGCCCGCAGGCCGGTGGCCTGGGAGGAGGCGACTCCGGCGGTAGCCGGTAGGCAGGCGCGCTAGCATTCACCCGGTGAGAACCCTGCCCGCGCCCGATACCCTCGACCGCCCGCTCATCGCCGACGGCGCGATGGGCACCATGCTGTTCGCCCATGGGCTGCCCATCGGCGAAGCCCCGGAGGCGTGGCTCCTCACCCCCGAAGGGGCGGCGGCCGTGGCCGACGTCCACCGGGGGCACGTGGGTGGCGGCGCGGAGATCGTGCTGACGTCGACGTTCGGCGCCAACTCGCTGCGTCTCGAGACGTCGGACGTGCCCGGGCGCACCGTGGAGATCTGTCGCGCGGCCGTTGCTGCGGCGAAGGCCGGTGCCGGGCCGGACACCATCATCGCCGCATCGATGGGGCCGACCGGCGGCTTGCTGATGCCGTACGGGCTGCTCGACGAGGGCGCGGTGCGGGCCACCTATGCCCAGCAGGCGGCCGCCTGCGCGGAGGCCGGGGTCGCCGTGCTCTGGATCGAGACCATGATGGACGTCAACGAGGCCGTCGCCGCGGTTGACGGAGCGCGTGAGGGCGCTCCCGGGCTGCCGGTCATCGCCACCATGACGTTCACGCCGCTGGGCCGGACGATGTTCGGCAACAAGCCCGAGGCCGTGGCGGCTGCGCTGGCGGAGCACGGCGTGGCTGGTGTGGGCGCCAACTGCGGCGAGGGGTTCGCCCCCGTCGAGATGGTCATGGCCGCCATGCGCGACGCTGCGCCTGGCCTGCATCTCGTCGCGAAGGCGAATGCCGGGCTGCCCACGGTCGACGGCGACGGGGTGACCCACTACCCGGCCTCGCCCGAAGAGGCGGCGGCCCATGCCCGCACCGTTGCCGATCTCGGCGCGACCATCATCGGCGGCTGCTGCGGGACCACGCCGGCGCACATCGCGGCGATCGTGGGGGCGGTCAACGCCCGCTGAGGCGGCACTCGGCCACCCGCCACCCGCCACCCGCCACCCGCGGAGCCGGCACCCGGCACCTGCTGAGGCGGCACTCGGCACCCGGCGAGGGGCGCCCGGCACCCGGCACCCGGCGAGGGGCGCCCGGCACCCGGCACCCGGCGAGGGGCGCCCGGCACCCGGCACCTGGTGAGGCGGCACCCGGCACCTGGTGAGGGGCGCCCGGCACCCGGCACCCGGCGAGGCGGCGCCCGGCACCTGGTGAGGGGCGCCAAGTCAGCAGCGACTGCGAACCACGACCATCGATCGGAGCTCCGCGCGCGGCCACGCTGGGGCGGGTGGCCACCTCATCGTGGTGGTCGGAGCGGCCAGTCGCTGGTGACTTGTCGTGGGTGCGGGGTGCCCGGGCCGCGCAACCCGCAGGTCAGGGGGCCCACCAAAGCCCGTGATAAGCGGCACGGGCTATACCCCCGCCCATGTCCGACCTCATCGTGCCCCTCGGCAGCCATTCGCTCGCGATCCGCCTCGGCGAGCTCGTCCGGGACGCGCGGCGCCTCGCCGGCTGGACCCAGGTGGAGCTGGCACGCCGGGCCGCCACGACCCAGTCGGCCAGCAGCCGGCTCGAGCGCGGTGTCGCCCAGCCGCTCGACATGCTCCTCGCCGATCGGGTGCTGGCAGCGCTTGGGTTCCGCGCCAGCCTGGACATCGATGGGCGCCACCTGGGCGATCGGCGCCGTCAGCGCGACCCCGTGCACGCGCGGATGAACGGATTCCTGGCCTCGAACCTGGAGCGGCGTGGGTTCCGCACGGCGCTCGAGGTTCCGGTTGGGAACCCGTCACCACGCGGCTGGATCGACCTGCTCGCATTCCGTCCCGTCGACCGGGCGCTGATCGTGGACGAGACGAAGGGCGATCTCCCCGATGTCGGCGCCTTCCAGCGCAGCCTCGCCTTCTACGAGCGGAATGCCAGGGAGGCGGCGAGTCGCCTGGGCTGGAGCGCGACACGGCTCGTGGTGCTGGGCACCATGCTCGACAGCGCGACGATCGCCACGCGCCTGGCGGAGAACCGTGACCTGATCGCGCGCGCGTTTCCCTCGCCGGTGGACCGCCTGCTCTCGTGGATCGACGACCCACGGGCGCCGGCCCCCTTTGCCTGGACGCTGGCGACATGCGATCCGGCGAGTCGGTCCGCGGCATGGCTGCGGCCACCCATGGTGGGGACCCGTCGGCGACCCATCGCCTACGCCGACTATGCCGATGCCGCCGCCCGCCTGCGCCGGGCGGGTCGACGCCGACGCTGACAAGGCGGGCCACCGCCCTCCCTCGTTGGCCACCGCGGGCCGCCGGCCCACCGACTCCCCCGATGACGCCACCGCAAGTCACCAGCGACTGGCCAGCCCGACCATCACGAGGAGCTCGTCGCTGGCCCACGCGTGGCCGCGCGCGGAACTCTGTTCAGTGGTCGTCGACGGCAGTCTGTGGTGAATGGCCGCCGCGTCGGGCGCGTAGATGAGCGGACCTGCCGCCGGGTCGCCACCTGCCCCCGGGTCGCAACCCGCCGCCGGGTCGCCACCTGCCGCCGGGTCGCCACCTGCCCCCGGGTCGCAACCCGCCGCCGGGTGCTACCCCTTGGGCCTCGACCTCGCCGCGATTCGTCCCAGCGCCCCCTCCCAGCCAGCGTCAAAGGGCTTGCCGGGCTCGTCGAGGTCGATGACCACGGGCGCATGGTCCGACGGGGTGGGCGGCCCCTTGCGCGCCTCGCGGTCGATCTCGGCCCAGACCACCTGCGATGCCACCGGCGCCGTCGCATACAGCAGGTCGATCCGCATCCCCTCGTTCTTGTGGAACATGCCCGCCCGGTAGTCCCACCACGAGAAGCGCCCGCCGTCCGGCTGGAACGCCCGATACGTGTCCACGAGACCCCAGTCGCGCAGCCTGGCCAGCGCCTCGCGCTCGGGCGGTGAGACGTGCGTGCCGCCATGGGCTCGCGCCGGGCTCCACACGTCGATGTCGGACGGGGTCACGTTGTAGTCGCCCCCCAGCACCAATGGCGCGGTCGGCGACTGCGTCTCGGCCAGCCAGCGCGAGAGCCGCTCGAACCACCGCAGCTTGCCCTCGTAGAACGGCGAGCCCACCTCTCGACCATTGGGCGCGTACAGCGAGGCAACGCGAACGCCGCCACACACCGCTGACACCATGCGTGCCTCGTCGAACGGGTCGAAGTCGTCCTCGCTCACCGCCACGGTGGCCCCCGCGGAGGAATCCCTGACCGCCCCGTCGCCGAAGTTCGTGACCACGGCCTCGATCCCCACCCTGGACAGGATCGCGACGCCGTTCCAGCGTCCCTCGCCGTGGTGGGCCATCTCGTAGCCCAGCATCCGCATCGGCATCTCGGGCGCGTCCGCATCGGAGAGCTTGGTCTCCTGGATCAGCAGCACGTCCGGCTCGGCGCGCGTCAGCCACCGCTCGACCGCCTCCTGGCGGGCCTTGAGCGAGTTGACGTTCCAGGTCGCGATGCGCATGGAGCCTCCCGACTTCCCTCAGTGGCGCCGGCCGCCGCGAATGGCCGCGAGCAGCCCCCTGGCGACGGATCTCCTGGGTCTGCGCGGCTCTGGCCGGCGCGCGCGCCGGCCCAGCATCAGCCGCAGCGTGTCATCCGCCGATCGCGTGGCGGGATCGGCGAGGAACGCGGTCATGTCCCAGGCTCGCATGCGTTCCTCGTCCACGGCCGACATCGGTTCGAGGTAGCCGCCGAGCCGTTCGCGGAGGACCTCTCGATGGGGCTCCCCGACCAGGTCGAGGGACGGCCCGTAGAACCGCTCCAGCCAGCCGAGATCCGATCGGTCAGCCCGGGTCCGGACCACGAGCTGGCGGAGGAGGGGGTGGCTGCCCCGGTACGACCGCAGGGCCCAGGCCACGGCGTTCTCGTTCTGGATCGGGAACTGGGTCAGGATCCGACGGCTCTGCCTGGAGCTGGCGAGGGCATCGATCTCGGAATCGGTGGGCCAGTCCCCCGTCAGGGCACCGTGCAGCAGGCGTGCGCGGAAGCATTTCCAGCAGGCGCCGCACGGCCGGCCGACGTCCCCGAACTGGCAGGATTGCACGAGGTCGCCATGCTCCCACCGGTGGACGATGCTCGCCGTGCACACGTTGCTCAGCCCGGCCACGGCGTTGGCCATCGGCAGCCCGGCGGCGGCGAACAGCGATCCCCAGCGGTCCTCCTGGCGGGCCGCCCAGTCGACATACCGCACGTGACCGATCAGGTAGGCGGCATGGGAGTTCAGCCCCCAGCCGACGGAGTCGATGCGCTCCGCCTCGGCCATCAGGAGGAGCGGGGCCGCGTTGACCCAGTCGGTCGTGAAGCCCACCGGCTGGCGCACGTGGACCACGTCGGACGACGCGACCACGACGGGCCAGCCCCGGCTCGCCAGCTCCTCGCACGCATGGAGCTGTGCGCTTGTCGAGAAGGGCCCTGCAGGCTGCCCGTCCGGCGGGGGCAGCCGGTTCATGAAGCAGGCGAGCGTGTCGGGCGGCAGCACCGCGAGCGCCGCGCTCGAGTCGGAGCCTCCGCTGAACGCCAGCCCGACGCGCCCGGACGATGGCGCCCGGCGCGGCTCCAGGCCGGGATCGACCGGCTGGGCCGTCTTGCCGAGGTGCGTTCGGACGGCAGCGGCGAACCGGTTGCTGACCCCTCGCTCGAAGGTCAACGTCTCCGAGAACGGGCCGACGATGAGCGTGGCGAGCAGCGCTTCGACATCCGGGTGGATGTCCGCCCGGCTGACCGCGACCGGCAGAACGACCCGGGCGGACTGCCCGACGAGCCGCGCATGCCGGTGCTGGAGGTCGTCGCCGCCCTCCGGTTCCCACTCGAAGGTGACCGTCGTGTCCGAGCAATGGATGGCAAAGCGCAACGTGTGCTCCCCGTACGGCCCGTCGGGCTCAGTACCGCCGGCCGCGCTGCTTGGCGAGCTCGAACGTTGCCGTGTCGGCGACCGCCATGACGGCCATCGTGCCCGCCTGGACCGGGTCGCTGACCACGAGGTCGACGTGATCAGGGAGCGACCCGGCCATGTTGAGCGCGATGATCGGGATCCCCACGGCCCGCAGCTCGTCGGCCGCCCGGCTGATGTCGCCACCCATGATCGAGCCCGCGAGAACCAGCATCCGGGCTCGCTGCAGGTCGGCGACCGCACGGACGGCGAAGGCGATGTTGTCCTCGCCGACGAGCGGGATCGTGTCCACGGAGATCCGCTCGCCACGCAGGTTGTGTCGGTCGGCTTCGGTCACGGCCCCCAGGGCCACCTGCGCCACCTGGGCGCCGCCGCCGATCACAATCACGCGCTTGCCGAACACCTTGCCCAGCGGGCGGGTGAGCTTGATCGCGAGGACCTCCCGCAGAGGCTCGAGCGCCCCGACGATGGCCTGCTCGTCGACGCTCTCGACCTCGAGCTCCACCTCGACCGTGTCGGGTGCGTCGGGCGCGACCCCGGCGACACCCCCGCGGCGGACCGTGGCGAGGGTGCGGATCCGCCCCCCAACCTCGCCGACGGCCGTGGCGATCATGCCCAGCGCCCGCGGGTCGTCGACCACCTCGAGGCGGGCGGCGATCGCCGGCGGCAGGGGCTGGGGGACGGGGCGCGCCATCGGCCTAGGAGGCGCGCCCGGCGACGATGTCGGAGATGGACAGCCCGGTGGGCTCGGCGCCGCTCGTGGGGTCGTGCTCCTCGAACGCGATGCCCAGGGCGCCGAATGCCTCGCGGGTCAGCGCGGCATCGCTGGTGGTCAGCATCAGCGCCCCGTCGGTGTCCTCGGCCACGCCGACGATGCCGGTGATGTTGACGGCGCGGTCGGCCAGGGCCTGGGCGACCTGCGCGAGGGCTCCGGGCCGGTCGTCGAGCTGCACGGTGAACCAGATCGTCACGTGGAACCTCCTGGCCGCCCATGGTACGCGGGGCGCACGTTACCCTGCGCTTCGATGACGACCCGTCACTCTGCGCGCTTCTACCGGCTGGTCGGCAGGATCGGCACCAGTCGGCCGGTCAGCCGCCTGCATCCGCCCCTGTACCGGCTGACCGGCGGACGCTGGCTGCTCGGCCGGAACCTGGGCGTGCTCAACGTCATCGTCACCACGACCGGCCGCAGGTCCGGCAAGCGACGTGAGATCCCCCTCTACGCGTTCGAGGACGGAGCGCGGCTGGTGGTGATCGGCTCGAACGCGGGCGACGACCGCGAGCCCGCCTGGGTGGGCAACGTGCGCGCATTCCCGGAGGTCCGCGTGCTCGTGGGGCGCGAGGAGCGGGCCGTGCGGGCGCGTGAGGCCGAGGGCGCCGAGCGGGATCGCCTGTGGTCGCTGGCCGCGCGCGGCTATCCGGGCTACGACCTGTACGCCCAGTGGACCCACCGTCGCATCCCGGTGTTCGCGCTCGAACCGGCGGACGAGGGGACGCCCTGATGCCTGCCCCGCTGGGCAAGACGCCCACGAAGAAGATGCCCAACATCCAGGTGTTCGGCATGGAGGACGACAACGCCACCCGCGCCGCGCTCCGGTTCTTTCGCGAGCGGCGGATCGTCGTCCACTTCGTCGACCTGCGCAAGAAGCCGATCGCGGCGGGCGAGCTGCGCCGGTTCGTGGACCGCCTTGGCGCGGTCGCGGTCCTCGACACCGACGGCCGGGCCTACAGGGAGCAGGGCTTGGCGTACCTCGCGACCGACACGGCGGGTGTCATGGCCCGCCTGCTCGCGGATGCGCGGCTGATCCGGCTCCCGCTGGTGCGATACGGCGACGCGGTCACGGCAGGCAAGGACGAGGCGGCCTGGAAGGCCTGGCTCGCAACGCCCCGCTAGTCCGGCGAACCACCCTGCGCGGGCCGGGCCGGAGTGGCATGCTCACCCCATGACTGACCACGAGCCGGGCGAAGACCGTCCCCCCGCGAGCGCCGAGGACGACCACGGCCGGACCGCGTCTCCCCGCACCTTCCGCCACGGCCGGGTTGCCATGCGGCCGGAGACCCACGAGCGCCTCGGCCACTCCGGGTCCCGCCGCACCGAGGACGAGAAGCTGCTGTCGGCCCAGCGCGGCCGTCCCGAGTTCCTCGAGACCGACACCTGGCGAGCCCTTCGCATCCTGTCCGAGTTCGTGGAGGGGTTCGAGGCGTTTGCCGGCATCGGACCGGCTGTGGCCGTGTTCGGGTCCGCGCGCACGCCGGAGGGCAGCCCGGGCTACGAGGCGGCCAGGCGGGTCGGCGCCGAGCTGGCGAAGGCGGGCTTCGCGGTGATCACCGGCGGCGGCCCGGGCGCGATGGAGGCGGCCAACCGCGGCGCCCACGAGGAGGGCGGGCTGTCGATCGGCTGCAACATCGAGCTGCCCCATGAGCAGCACCTCAACCCGTACGTGGACCTCTCGATCGAGTTCCACTACTTCTTCGCCCGCAAGACGATGTTCGTGAAGTACTCCGACGCGTTCGTGATCATGCCGGGCGGGTTCGGGACGCTCGATGAGCTGTTCGAGTCGCTGACCCTGGTGCAGACCGGCAAGGTCCGCAACTTCCCGCTGGTGCTCGTCGGGCACGACTACTGGGACGGCCTGCTCGCATGGATCCGCGACGTCCAGCTGCCGGCCGGGGCGATCGAGCAGGCGGACCTCGACCTCCTGACCATCACCGACGACCCCGTCGAGGCGGTCAGGATCATCGCCGACTATGCGAAGGCCAATGGTCTGACCCCGTGACGGGACCGCGTCGCTGACCGACGGCTGGACTCGCTGCCATCCGGCTAGATCGTGCCCACGCCCAGCTGCCCGGCAAGCGCCGCCAGACCGACGACCACGATCGGCGACACGCGCCCCGTCAGGAGCGCACCGAGCCCGACCGCCGCCACGACCACGTCGCCCGGGCCATCGATCGCCCCCGTCCAGATCGGCGAGTAGAGCGCCGCGAGCAGGATGCCGACCACGGCCGCGTTGGTCCCCAGCAGCGCCCGTCGGAAGCGGGGTGCGGCGCGCAGTCGGTCCCAGAAGGGCAGGGCGCCGAAGACCAGCAGGAACGACGGCAGGAAGATCGCCAGCAGCGCGAGCAGCCCGCCGGCCACGCCGTTCGGGGCGACGCTCGACACGGTGCCGAGGTAGGCCGCGAAGGTGAACAGTGGCCCAGGCACCGCCTGCGCAGCACCGTAGCCGGCCAGGAAGGCGCCATCGGAGACCCATCCGGGGTCGACCACGTTGGCATGGAGCAGCGGCAGCACCACGTGTCCGCCGCCGAACACCAGTGCGCCCGACCGGAAGAAGCTGTCGAACATGGCCGCGGCCTGGCCGTCGACGAGACGGATGACGGGCAGGCCGGCGAGCAGCAGGGCGAAGATCGCGAGGGCAACGATGCCGGCGCGACGCCCGATCGGGGGAGGCTGAGGATCGTGACCCGGCTGCGTGGGGGCGCGCAGCAGGACCAGGCCAGCGGCCGCGCCGGCCGCGATCACCGCGACCTGCGACAGCGGTGAGGCGATCAGCAGCGAGGCGGCCGCCGCCGCGGCGGCGATCAGGCGGCGGCGCGTGTCCGGGGCCAGGGCCCGTGCCATCAGGAATACGGCCTGGGCGACCACGGCGACGGCCGCCAGCTTGAGCCCGTGCACCCAGCCCGCGTTCCCGAGGTCCGCCGGCGACGCGAGCAGCCCGAAGGCGATCATCGCGATCGCGGACGGGGTCGTGAACCCGATCCAGGCTGCGATGCCGCCGAGGATCCCGGCGCGCCTGGTCCCGATCGCGATCCCCAGCTCGCTGCTGGCGGGTCCCGGCAGCATCTGGCTGAGCGCCACGAGATCCGCGAACGCCGCCTCGTCCAGCCAGCGGCGCCGTTCCACGTACTCGCGCCGGTAGTAGCCGATGTGGGCGATCGGTCCGCCGAAGGAGGTCAGGCCGAGGCGCAGCGCAGCACCGAAGACCTCGAGCGGGGATCCAGGGCGTGGAGCGCGCACCGCCACAGGCTACCCGCTCAGTCGGGGACGGCGACCTCGATCATGCCGGCCGAGACCCGGACCGGGTAGTAGCGGAAGCGCCGGACCCGGGTGAGGCGCCGGGCCTCGCTCTTGGGCCCGGGCGGATCCTCCTTGGGATCGCGACCCGGCGGCGTCCAGACCGGCTCGTACGTGCCGTCCGGCCACAGCCCGCCGGTCGTCGGCATCTGGACCGGGTCGCCGGTGGACAGGTCGAAGCGTCCAGCATGGAGCGGACAGGCGACCGTGCACCCGTCGAGCGATCCGAGGGAGAGGGGTGCGGACATGTGCGGGCAACGGTCGTCCACCGCGCACACGCCCAGCGAGGTGTGGGCGACGAGGACGTCCGTCTCGCCCAGCGTCACCCGCCGGAGCGCGCCCGGTGGCAGGTCCTCGACGGCGAGGGCTGCCCGGAACGGCGCATCGCTGGAGCCCGGCGCGCGGAGCGAGTGGGGGAACGGAAGGACGTCGACCACGAGGCTAGGGTAGCGCGGGCTGGGCGCAATCCTGTCCGCAGCCCGGACACGAGGGCCGAGGAAGCCGGCCGGTCAGTCCGTTGCGGGTGCCGCGACCGGGGGCTGGCCAGCAGGCGCTCCCTCCGGCGCCCCGGGGGACGCCGACGCGGTCGATGGAACGGCCTCGCGCACCCCGGCGGACGTGCGCAGCGGCAGCTCCCGGAGGAACAGCGCCGCGGCGAACGCGCCCACCGTCGCGAACGCACCGATGAGGAAGACGGTCGAGATCGCGAGGCTGAACGACTGCTGGATCGCGAACACGATGTCAGGGATGAGCGGCTGGACCACGGCCCGGAGCGCTTCGGGGACGCCGGCGAGGATCGTTGCCCCGAGATCGCCGCCGACCTGGATGAGGCCGGTCGCATTGCCGTCGCCGGTGCTCGTGAACTGGGTGACGAGCGGCTGGGGAACCCCGGCGGTCACGAGCTGCTTCGGCAGCTCCTCGGTCAGCCGGTTGCCGAACACGGTCCCCAGCAGTGCGAGCCCGATGGACCCGCCGATCTGGCGGAAGAACGTGAGGTTGGACGTCGCCACTCCCAGCGCCCGGACCGGCACCGCGTTCTGGATGATGATCGTGAACACGGACAGCGTCGGGCCGATGCCCAGGCCGGCCACGAACATCCAGGCCCACAGCACCGGCAGCGGCGTGTCGGCGCGGATCTGGGTCATCAGCAGCAGGCCCGCGGCCATCAGCACCAGCCCGCCGAGGATCAGGGCCTTGTACTTGCCGGTGCGGGAGACGAGGATCCCGGAGCCGACGGAGCCGATGATCAGTCCCGCGAGCAGCGCCAGGGAGTACAGGCCCGAGTTGGTGGGCGTTGCCCCCTGGACGAACTGGAACCACTGGGGCAGGAACACCGCCGCCCCGAAGAAGCCGAACGAGATCAGGAAGGTCGCGATGATCGAGGCGGAGTAGGTCCGGATCTTCCACAGGTCGAGCGGGACGATCGGCTCCTTGGCGCGCGACTCCACGAGCGTGAACACGGCGCCCAGCGCCAGGCCGATGAGGATCAGCCCACCGACCTCGAACGTGTTCCAGTCGCTGCTCTGCTTGTTGGTCAGGCCGATCAGCAGCGAACTGACGGCGACGATGAACACACCGGCGCCCAGGAAGTCCAGGTTGCGGGACGCGTCCGGCCGCTTGACCGTGGGCAGCAGGCGCCAGATCACGGCCAGCGCCACGAGGCCCACCGGGACGTTGACGAAGAAGATCCAGTGCCAGCTGATCTGCTCGGTCAGGAACCCGCCCAGCAGCGGGCCGATGATCGAGGACAGGCCGAACACGGCCCCGAACATGCCCTGGTACTTGCCGCGCTCGGCGGGAGTGAACAGGTCGCCGATCACCGCAAGGCTGATCGGGAACAGGGCACCCGCGCCGAGGCCCTGGATGCCCCGGAAGATGATCAGCTGGGTCATGTCCCCGCTCAACCCCGACAGGACCGAGCCGGTCAGGAACAGCACGATGCCGATCATCAGCAGGGGCTTGCGCCCGTACAGGTCCGAGAGCTTGCCGTAGAACGGGACCGTGATGGTCGAGGTCAGCAGGTAGATCGTGATCGTCCACGTCAGCAGCTCCTGGCCGCCGAGCTCGGTGACGATGGTGGGCAGGGCGACCGCCACGATGGTCTGGTCGAGCGCGCCAAGGAACAGGCCCATCATGACCGCGAACAGGATCTCCATCTTCGCGCGATGGGACAGGTCGAGGGCGCCGAGGCCGTGGGTGGGTGCGGCCTCGTCGGCCGTGGGCATCGCTTCCAAGAAGGATCCTTTCGGGGAGCTAGGGACGCGGGTCGGCGAGCGACGGACGCGCGTGCGAGCAGTGGGTGGCGGCGGCGTGGCGGTCGGCGGCTTCGGCGAGCTCGACCTCGACGGCGGTGGCGATGTCGGTCGCTGCCCGCGACAGGCGTTCGACCTGCTCGAGGGACAGCCGGCCGATGGCCGCCCGCATGACGTCGCTGCGGATCAGCTCCGCCTCGTCCACGAGCGCCTCGCCGGCCGCCGTGGGTCGGACCAGCACGACTCGCCGGTCGTCGGGCACGCGAGCCCGTTCGACGAGGCCGCGCTCCTCCATCCGGTCGATGATGCCGGTGGCGCTGGACATCGACGCGTCGAGGATCTCCGCCAGGCGACCCATCGGCTGCTCGCCGTGGTGGCGGAGCAGCGTGAGCACGTGGAAATGGGTCATGCTGATGCCGAGCCGCACCATGCGCTGGGAGCCCGCGCAGCGGAGCGACCCGACCGCCCGGCCAAGGCCGGCGATCGCGTCCTCGGCTGCCTGGATCCGGGCGTCGACCCCGGCGAGGCCGGTGGTTGTGGTTCGCATGACGCGTAGTATTTACGCCAACCGAACTATCCTGTCAACGTGAAGGTTCCATCTCGCACGGAGGACCCGGCGTGCGCTTCGCCCTGATGATCGAGCCCCAGATGGGGCTCACGTACGAGGAGCAGCTCGCGGTCGCCAGGCGGGCCGAGGGGGCCGGCTTCGAGGCGCTGTTCCGGTCCGACCATTACGACGCCTTCCCGGGCAGCACGGACAACCCGACCACGGACGCCTGGACGGTGATCGCGGGCCTGGCGCGCGAGACGACCACGATCCGGCTCGGCGCCCTGGTGTCGCCGGTGCTGTTCCGGGCGCCGGGGCAGCTGGCCAAGATGGTGGTCACCGCCGACGAGATGAGTGGCGGCCGGGTCGAGGTCGGTCTCGGTGCGGGGTGGCACGAGCACGAGCATCGCGGTCACGGGTTCCCGTTCCCCGAGATCGGGGAGCGGGCGGACCGGCTCGAGGAGGCGCTCGAGATCCTGCACGGCCTCTGGGAGCAGCCGGACGGCTGGTCGTTCCTGGGCGCGCACTATGCCGTGGACGACGCCTTCTTCCGTCCGAGGCCCGGCTCCCTTCCAGCCCGGGCAGGGGGACGCCCGAACATCATCACGGGTGGCCAGGGGACACCGCGCGGGTACCGGATCGCCGCCCGGTTCGCGGATGAGTTCAACCTCTCGTCGACGAGCCCCGAGGGTGCGGTCGCCAAGTTCGGTGCTCTCGACGATGCGTGCCGGGCGGTGGGCCGCGAGCCGGCGAGCCTCGTGCACTCGGCGATGTCCGGGTTGCTGATCGGGCGGGACGACGCAGAGCTCCAGCGCCGGTCCGCCGAGCTGATGACCGCGTTCGGCGGCGAGGACGACGAGTCCGAGGCGTGGTTCGGCGCCCGGCGACCGCGCTGGGTCTACGGCACGCCCGAGCAGGCCCGGGACGTGGTCCGGCGGTTCGCGGCGATCGGCGTCGAGCGGCTGGTGCTCCAGGACTTCCTCGCCCGGGACCTGGACATGATCGACCTCGCGGCCGAGGTGCTGTTCGACGCCTGAGCGGATCAGGCCTCGGGCGCGTCGGCCACGTCGGCGGCTCGCAAGTAGACCGGGTCATCGCGGCGGATCGGATCGGGGTTCGTGCCTCGCGCATGCGCGACGGCCAGGGTCACCAGCTGGAGGGGGCCTGCGGCGCCGAGCAGTGCGGCGGGACCGTTGGGCATGTCCCCCTGGTCAGGCACGACGACGCGGCCGGCCGGGGTCAGCTCCGCCGGGATGCGCGCCGCCGCCGCCGCGCCGAGGATCGCCCCGGCCCGGATCCCGGTCGCGGCTGCCGCCCTGAGCGCCTGCCGCGCGCGCCTGGTGCGCTCCTCGAGGACACCGCGTTCGAGCAGCACGAGCACCAGCGCCGTGGACGGCCCGGTCGCCGGCAGGTGGCCATGGAGGAAGGTCTCCAGGTCGCGCATGGCGGAGGGGACGTAGGCCGCTTCCTCGACCTTGAGGGTCAGCTCGCGCGCCGTGGTCCGGTCCACGCCCGACGCCACCACGAGCAGGTGCGAGGCACCGGCGATCGTCGCGCCGATCGAGGCGCTGGGGCGGGTGCCGTCGGGTCCGGCTGCGTGGGCCGACTCGATCCCCGCGGTCAGCCTGTCCCGGATCCGCTCAGGGTTCGGCGTGCCACCCGCGAGGATGCCGGCGGCGACCGTGGCCGCCGCCATCGGCGAGACGTAGCCGACCGTGTGGCACCAGGACTGGTCCAGCTCCACGGTGGCGAGGACGATCTCGGCCGCCGCGGACGCCGGTGCCCCCGCCGACCCCGTGATCAGCGCCGTGCGGACGCCCTTGGCCCGGGCCGCCTCGAGCGCCGCGATCGTGGCTGCGGTGCCACCCTCGTGGCTGATCCCGATGACCAGGCCGCGCGGCGGCGGGTCCTGGGCCAGCTCGAAGGCCTGGACGGACACCGGGCCCCACCCGGCAAGGCCGGCGGCGCGCCAGCCATCGCGGAGGATCGCCGCCACGGCCATCGCCCCGTGCTCGGAGGTGCCACAGCCCGTGACCACGACCGGCGCCCCGGCCTCGGCAGCCGCCCGGACCGCACCCGCGAGGGCGGAGGCGGAACCGTCGGCGACCAGCCGCCGGCCGACGCGCTCCCCGAGCGCGGGTTCCGCGGCGATCATCTCGGCCATCGCCCACGGGGGCCCATCACGGAGCGCGGGCATCGGCCCGTAGTCCCAGGGCTCGGGAGCACCAGGGAGTGGGTCGCCGGGGCGGAAGCCGGGCAGTGCGGCGAGCAGATCGTCCATGGCGGGGATCCTACGGCCCGCGCGACCCTTCAGCACGTCGGGTTGCGTCGCTCGCGCCCGGCCGGTGGGCGACCCTACGGGGTCGGGATGGCGGAGGATCGTCCCCGTGCCAACAGGTCGCTGGGCGCGCTCGCCGGCCGCCCGATCCGGTGCAGGGGCCCGTAACGGAACCACGCCCGGCCGAGGAGCGCGCTCACCGGGACCGGGCCGTAGCGGCGCGAATCGATGGCCGCCCCGTACCCGGCGGCCTCGAGGGCGCGATCGTCGGCATCGCTCAGCAGCCAGGCCTCGTCCTCGGCCATCTGGAGCCAGCCGTCGGTGAAGGGAACCCAGTCACCCGGCCGCGCCCCGACGCGCTTGATCGCGAGCACATCGGTGAACGGTTCGCGAACCACGACGATCGTGCCGCGACGGGGCCAGCGACGGACGGTGGGGTCCACCAGGAGCCAGTCGCCGGGCAGGATCGCGGGCGCCATCGATCCCTCGGAGACCGTGACCCGCCACAGGCCGTGGAGGCCCGCCCGTGGACCCGGGTCGCGTGCGGCTCCGGGAACGATCCTGCTGGCTCCGCCACGCAACGAGGCCCCGTCGATTGACGGGGCCTCAGGCTCGCGCATGGACGCGGTGATCAGCCGGGGCGGCCGGCCACGCGGGTCTTGCCCAGACCGCCGGTCGCCTTCCAGGCCGCATCGACCGCGTCGATCATGTCCAGCAGTGCCTTGGCGTCCGCGAGGTCCGTGCTGGCCTTGACCTTGCTGACCTGCTTGTTGGCGTTCCAGAACAGCTCGTGGAGGTTGGGGACCGCCTCGAGGTGCTCGGGCTTGAAGTAGTCGTGCCACAGGACGTCGAGGTGGTGCTTCACCAGGTCCGCCTGGCGCTCCTTGATCCCGATGGCGCGGGTCCGGAAGGTCGCGTCCTCGCTGGCCGCGTACTTCTCGATGATCCGGTAGCAGGACTCGGCCTCGATGCGGGCCTGCTCCGGGTCGTAGACGCCGCAGGGCAGGTCGCAATGGGCGTGGGCGATGGCCCTGGGGGCGAGGATCCGGGAGACGAACGACATGGCTGGGTGACCTCCGGGCAGGGGCGGCAGCGGTGGCCGCGGGTCGTCGGGCCGGGCTGTGGCCCGTCAAGGAAGTGTCCGCGCGACTGGCAAGGACTGTCAAACGGTCGCGGGCGGCCAGTGATCCCGTTCTGCATCGGGATCGGCGAGCTGCGGCTCGATGCCGATGCCACCCGTCGGCCGTGGCCCCGGACGCAGGACCGGGTCCTGCCCTGGTTGCCCAGGGCGCAACAGCCGGACAGGACGGCCGGGTATCATCGCGCCGATGACCGAGCGAGGGCTCCCAACCGACACGGCGCCGGCCTGTCCGTTCGTGGCGTTCGAGGACGACCGAGACGGCCGGGCCACCGCGCCCGATCACCGGCACCGCTGCTTTGCCGAGCTGCGCCCGGCGCCGCGGGCCCTCGCCCACCAGGAGGCGTACTGCCTGTCGTCGGCCTTCCCGGTCTGCCCCACGTTCCAGGACTGGGCTCGACGTGAGGCCGCGGCCGCCCGGCCCGCGCCGCCGTCAGAACTGCCGTCGAGCGACGAGCCGCCGCAGAGCCGGCCGATGCCGCCCGCCGAGCGGGAGCCCCGCCGCGCATCGCTGACCGACACGCCACCGCCCATCCCGCCGCGACGGGCGCAGCACCGTGACTGGGCAGCGCCGCCGCCCTGGCTGGGTGATGACCCGGACGGGCCGGAGACGGGATCCGCGGCCGCGCGTGCCGCTGCGGCCGCCGGAGCTGCCGGCGCATCGAGCGCCCTCTGGGGCCCGGATGCTGACGCCTCCGGAGCGACGTCACGCGCACCTGACCGTGGTGCTGGGCGCGACCCGGTGCCCCGCGCGGACGGGTGGGGCAGCGACGCCCGCGGCCTGGCCGGGAGCGCGGCCGACCGGCTGGCCGGACCCGATCCGGATGAGCCCCGTGGCGCCGTTCCCGACCCGTACGACCTGGACTCAGCCTCCGAGCGTGTCGCGCCGCGGGTCCCGGCGGCCGCGGACCACGACGAAGCCCGGTATGCCCCGCCCTCGCGCCGGCCTGCGCGGGGATCGCGACCCGACCCCCGGCGGGATCCCCGGGGAGAGCCGCGCCCGGATCCGCGCCCATCGAGCCGGGACCAGGTGCACCGGCCACCGGCCCAGGATCCCCAGGAGCTGTTCGGGCCGGCCTGGGAGGCGCCTCGCCGCTACGAGGCGTATCCCTCGCTGCGCACCCGGATCGGCCTCCCAAGTCTCGGGGGCATTCCGAAGGTGGGGGTCTGGCTGATCGTCCTGCTCCTCGTCGCCGCCCTCCTGTTCCTGTTCGGGCCCAGCCTGCTCGGGCTCGTCGCCGACGACGGCGGAGCCGCTTCGCCGTCCCCGTCGGCCACCGTGGCGATCACGCCGACGCCGGTGCCGACCGAGCCGCCGGCGCCGACCCCGCAGGTCTACATCGTGGCCAAGGGAGACACGATGTCGAAGATCGCCAAGAAGTTCGGCCTGACCGTCGAGGAGATCCTGGCCGCGAACCCGCAGATCAAGAACGCCGACAAGATCGGGATCGGCGACGAGATCACGATCCCGCTGGCGACCGACGAGAACGGGTTCGTGCCGGACGACGGGACCGTGGTGGGAGAGTCCGCGTCGCCCTGACGCGCACGGCGCTGACCCTGCCGGTGGCGGCTACCGCGAGAAGGGCGTCAGGTTGATCGAGGTGATCTTGCCGGCCTCGACCCGGAACTGGGCGTCGAGGTGCTGGCTGGGAGCGCCCGGCCGGACGACGATGATGTCCGCCTGGTAGGTGTTGCCGATGTCCCGCACGTCGCCCGGGACCATCTTGAGGCCCTTGTCGGCCCGCAGGAACCAGCCGCCCACCTGCTCCAGGCCCCGCAGCGTCCGCGCGTTGTCGCCGACGTGGATGCGCATCTCCACGCGCTCATCCATGAGGGCCACCGCGGCATCGACGTCGCCCGCGTTGAGCTGCTCGAAGAAGATCTCCATCGTGTCGGCGGCACCCATGGCCCGAGTGTACCCCGAGCCGTCCCACCGGACCGGAGCGAGGCTACCGGCGGGTCCCCTCCGCTAGAAGCCGCCGCCGGAGCCGCCCCCGCCACCGCCCGAGCTGCCCCCGGAGAAGCCCCCGCCTCCCCCGCTTCCCGACGATGATGGCGAGTTCCCGATCGTGCCCAGCGCTGCCATCATGCCGCCGAAGTTGGGGATCGGCGACGAGCTCATCATCCCGGGTGCCCAGCCGCCACCGCGGCCCTCCCCCAACGAGCCGGATCCGCTCGAGTACCAGAGCGGGAAGTAGCCGCTGGTCATGCGTCCCGAGGAGAAGTCCTCGGCCGATCGCTGGAGGACCTGCTCGACCTCCTCCTGGAGGCCGAGCGCCACGCCCCACACGACCGCGTCGTCGGGGTCCTCGATGAGCGGGATGGCGGACTCCTCGACCACCTGGCCCATCGACCGGGCCTGGGCCATCGTCTTCTCCAGGGTTCGCCGGTAGGCCTCGAGCATGGCCACGATCACGGCGCCGGCCTGGGTCCGCGCCGGCATCACGCTCGAGATGATGAACAGCCAGACGGCCGAGACGATGAGCGAGACGCCGACCAGGACGATGCCCGAGGACGGCAGATTGGCCCCGACGATGATCGCGCCGATGGCCAGCACGAACGCGACCACCCCCAGCGCCGCCCAGCGCCCCGAGGTCCGCGTCGGCGGCTCCCGGTACCAGCCCTCCGCGACGAGGTGCTTCTCCAGGTTCGAGTTGAAGGTCGCGACGTGGGTGCCGAGCTTGAGGATCTCGTCCGGCTCGATCCAGCCGTCGGATCCGCCGACGCTGTGCAGCCGCCCCAGCAGGTAGGCCGTGCCCTCGTCGAGCGGCCGGCGCCGGATGCGGCTCAGCCGGGCCTGCTCGACCGGGTCCTGCGTCATCGAGTCACGGGTGTAGATCCCGAGCTCCGGCTGGCCGCTCCCGAACAGGTGCCGCTTCTCGACGGCCTGGAACGCGATCCGGCCGCGCGCGGCGAGGTCCAGGCTGGCGGCCGTCAGCGCCCGGCGGCTGACGGTGCCGTCACGGATGGCGGCCCCGGCGGCCGGCGTGAGCCCCGGGGGCGGCGCCGGCATCAGGATCGAGGGATCGTCGAGGTACACCGGATCCCGTCCGGCGCGGAACCAGCGGAACAGCGAGTAGAGGACGGTCAGGATCAGGATCGCGGGCGCCAGGATCAGCCCCAGCACCGCGTTGAGCTGCCTGGCACCCGGGACCGCGGTGATCTTCTCCATGGCCGCGACCAGGGCTCCGTCGATATCGCAATCCCGCAGATGGGGCAGCATGTCGTTCTCGAAGATCCGCTGCCGGTCGTCGTTGGACAGCCACGCCTCGCGGTACCCGGAGCCGGCGTACAGCTGGACCTGCCCGTGACACGGGTCGTCGGCGTAGAGGTCGAACAGGATCACCAGGCCGTCATTGACGCCCGCCCGACCCACGCCCCACTGGTCCATCAGCGCGATCGCGTGCTGCTCGGCCTGGACGTAGCCCACGCCGCCGTCCACGAGCTGGGTGTAGACCACGATCTCGGCCCCGGTGTCGGCCTCGATCTGGTCGATCTGGGCCTCCACGGTCGCGATCGTCGAGGCCTCGAGCACGCCGGCGGTGTCGTAGACCGCCTGGTTGTTGACGGGGTCGGGGAACGGCGGTCCGGCCGCGAGGGCGAACGCGGGGACAAGGCCGATGGCCGCCAGCGCGGCGGCGAGCGCGAGTCGGGCAGTGCGCATGCGTTGCAACCTCGTCCCTGGCGCAGGTCTGGTGTCAGTCGTGGACGACGAGCCCCACCGCGGCCGTGATGAGCGACAGCAGCGCCGACGCGATCAGGGCACCGACGACGGTGTCGGAGCTGAGGTCGGAGATGGGCCAGCCGCCGATCGTGAACTTGACCGCCGTGAAGGCGTGGATCCCCCAGGCGATGGCCAGCAGCAGCCCAGCGTTGATCGCGAAGCCGGACAGGCCCATGGTCAGCAGCGACACCGGGAAGGACAGTGCCTGGACGATCGGCTTGATCGTCGAGTTGACCAGGCCGATCACCACGGCGACCAGGATCTGGTTGGGCCACAGGTCGCCCCTGATCTGGATCAGCGACGACGGCAGGATCTGGAGCAGGAGCAGGAACGCGATCGCGCCTGCGGCGACTGCCAGGATGAAGCCCTTCACATCAGCCCTCCGTGCGATGGTCGACACGGAGGCCGAAGCCGAGGTGTCGGACGTCGGTCCCGATGATCGCAGATGGAGCCACGGGATGGGCGCGCCCCTCGCCCCGGCCCCGCCCGCCCGTCAGCCTGCCCGGGCTATCCTCGGTCAGCCGTATCCCCCTGGAGGTGCCCGTTGTCCGCGTTCGACGACCTCGTCGCCGGCCTGCTCGAGGAGCTGTTCGCGCTCCAGCCCGAGCTCGCCACCGCCATGGGCGACCACCGGTACGACGACCAGTGGTCGGACATGAGCGAGTCGGGCCGCAGCGCGCGACTCGCCTTCGCCGACCGCTGGGACGATGTGCTCGCTCGCGTGAACATGGAGACGCTCACGAGGGACGAGCGGCTCGACCTCGACCTCCTCCGGGGCGAGCTGGCGGCACTCCGGTTCGCGGAGGCGGAGCTCATCGAGGAGAGCTGGAGCCCGCTCGCCTGGGTGTACGTGCTGGGTGGTGGCCTGCACCCGCTCCTTGCCCGCGACTTCGCGCCGCTGGCCGTGCGCCTGGCATCGGTGCTGGGGCGGCTGGAGGGGATCCCACGCCTGATCGACCAGGCACGAGAGGTCGTCGGCACGCACCCGACCCGCCCGGTGGCGAGGCTCCATGC
This sequence comes from uncultured Chloroflexia bacterium, assembly GCA_963700555.1. Taxonomy (GTDB): domain Bacteria; phylum Chloroflexota; class Limnocylindria; order Limnocylindrales; family CSP1-4; genus CAIXZV01. The sequence goes on along the minus strand of CAVOXZ010000006.1, from coordinate 80,566 downwards.
CGAGGCAGCCGCCCGCCGGATCGGCGGGATCGGGGCGCTCGCTCGCGACGCGGTGGCCCAGGCCCAGGCGGCCTCTGCGGGCGACGCCGACATCGCCGAGCTCCTCCCGGAGCTGGCCCGGGCGGCGGATGAGGCCATCGCGGCGATCGACGTCATGGCCCGCCACCTCGCGGACGAGATCGTCCCCGGCACGAGCGGCCCCGCGGAGCTGGGAGAGCCGCTCTACACGAGGAAGCTCCGCCACACGCTCCGTGACCCGGAGATCAGCGCCGCCGATGTCCTCGCCAGGGCCGAGGAGGAGTACACGGTGGTCCGCGCGGAGATGGTCCGGATCGCCCGCGAGATCTGGCCGCAGTGGCGGACCGGCGAGGCCGTGCCCGACGACGACGGCGAGCTGGTCCGTGGGACGCTCGATGCCATCGCTGCCGAGCATCCCGCCGCGGACGAGCTGGTGGACGTCTGCACCGGGGAGCTCACCCGGATCGAGGCCTTCTGCCGCGACCGGGGGATCATCGGCCTCCCCGACGAGCCACTCCAGATCGACTGGACGCCCGAGTTCATGCGCTCCTTCGGCGGCGCCATGCTGGACTCGCCGGGCCCGCTCGATGCCGGGCAGCGGGCGTTCTTCTCGATCACGCCGGTCCGCGACGAGTGGTCCCCCGACGAGGTGGAGTCGTACCTGCGCGAGATGAACTCGCGCCAGCTCAAGCTGCTCACGATCCACGAGGCGGTCCCGGGCCACTACCTCCAGGGCGCCCATGGCAACCGCGGATCGTCGCTCGTGCGGCGCGTGTTCGGATCCGGGCTGTTCGCCGAGGGTTGGGCCGTCTACGTGACCCAGGTCATGCTCGATCGCGGGTACGCGGACGACGACCCGGCACTCTGGCTCGTCCACTGGAAGTTCTACCTGCGGGCGGTCATCAACGCCATCATCGACGTCCGCATCCACACCGCGGGCATGACCTCCGACGCGGCCATCGCGCTCATGGTCGACGGCGGCTTCCAGGAGCGTGCCGAGGCTCTCGCCAAGGACGAGCGGGCCCGCCTGTCGTCGACCCAGCTGGTGACGTACTTCCTGGGCTCGGTCGGGATGTGGGAGATCGAGGACGCCGCCCGCCGTCGCGCCGCCATCGCGGCCGGGGCGGATGAGGACGCGGTGCCCACGCCCAGGGTGGTGGGCGACTACCCGGTGACGCCGGGTTTCGACCAGCGCGCCCACCTCGAGGCCATCATCGCCGATGGCCGGCCGCCCATCTCGATCCTGCGGCGGATCATGCTCGGGGACGGCTGACGGCCTAGCGCTCCTTGCGGGGCTTCCTGGCCGTGTCGGCCTTGGCGCCCTTCTCCTTCGCCTTGGTGCCCTTCGCGGGGCCGCGATCGCTGGGTGCCCCAGGCGCGGGTGGCAGCACCGGCGACGGCGCCGGCATGGTGACGGCCTCGGGAGCCGGTGCCCCGAGCGCGGCCCGGAGGCGGTCGACCCGGTAGCCCGTCGTCTCGGCCCCGTTGGCCAGCTTCCGCTCCAGCGCTGGTCGGGCCACGCGTCGGCCACTGCGCCCGCCGAGCCCGGCTGCGGGTACCAGGATCCGCTCAAGCCGGGCCATCCACGCCAGCAGCTCGTCCCAGGATTCCCGGTGGAACCACTCGACGCCGTCCCAGGCATTGACCCGGATGAACGGACGAACGGCCGGGTGGGCCAGCCAGGCATCGACCAGCCGGAGCGGCAGCGTCCCGGCCGGTCCGCCGACGGTCGACGGCAGCGGCAGGTCCAGCAGGGTCCGGACGCGCTCGGCCGCCCACCACGCGGCACCCTCGTCAAGACCTCGGCCACGCAGGGCATCGGCCACGACCGGCGCCAGGCGCAACTCCTCGTACCATGCCCGGCTCGTCGGGCCGACCGGCGCACCCTCGGGCAGCGACCCGAGCGGCGAGAGCAGCGTCCAGACGAGCAGTGCGGCTGCCTGGGACGGATCCTCGATCGCCTCGGCCGGGAGCTGCGAGGCCTCCCAGCGGCCGACGATCTGTTCGACCACGGCCCCACGGTCGCCCGTGGTCCCGGTCGCCTCGGCCACCGCGTTCACCATCCGCCACGCGGCGTCGCGCGACGGCTCGGCGATCGCGGCCCGCAGGGCATCGTGGATGGGCCCGAGCTGCTGGTTGCGCAGCTCGTCCTCGAGGGAGGGCACCCCACGGTCGCCGATCCGCTCCGCCAGCCGCCGCCAGATCCCGGCGCCGTCGTGGAGCTCGCGAACCTGCCAGAACACGCGGGTCTCGTAGGCATGCAGCGCCAGGTGCAGGCCCCGCTCACGGATCTCCGCCACCGACCGCAGGTACTCCAGCGAGGAGCGCTGCTCGCGGAACGCCAGCCAGCGGTCGTCCGCCGCGCCGTCGGCGATCCCCAGGCCCTGGGCCAGGGTCCGCGTCACCACCCGCCGGGATCCATCCGCATCCTTGACCGCAAACGGCACGGAGGCGTGGATCCGGCCCGAGGTGTCGCCGTACCGGTTGTGGTAGACGACCAGCGAGCGCGACGCGCCCGACCCGTTGGAGTAGGCGTACACGTTCTCGTCGACCCCGCCGCCGTCGTGGCCGAAGTCGTACATGGTGAAGTCGTGGGCCTCGGCGAAGTCGCCACGCCGGTGGAGCAGGGGCACGATCTCGCGCTCGTGGCGGCCCACCAGCCAGTCGTCAGGCCGCTCGTCCAGCGTCGCCCGCCGGAACTCCATGCCGTACTTCTCGGCGTAGCCCTCGAACTGTCCGTGCCCGAACATCGGCAGCCCGGGCAGGGTGGCCAGGAGCGTGGCCACCCCGAAGTACTTGTCGCCCTTGCCGAACTGCTCGACGGCGGTCTTCTCGTCCGGGTTGTTCATGAAGTTGACGTAGCGCTTGAGGATCTCGGCGTCGAACTCGAGGGTCTCCTTGATCACGCGCCGGTAGCCCGCGTTGTCTTCGTCGCGGAGCATGTGCATGAACGCGCTGTTGTAGACGCGGTGCATGCCCAGGGTGCGGACGAAGTAACCCTCGAGGAGCCAGAACGCCTCGGCCAGGAGCAGCGTGTCGGGCACCTCGGCCGCGACCCGGTCCACGACCTCGCGCCAGAACTCGACCGGCATCGCCGCGTCGAACTGCGACTGGGTCATCGTCCCGAACTCGGCGCGCGAGGGGATCGCCCCGCCGCCCTCGCCGGGCCCCGGGAACCACAGCCGTCGGACGTGCTTCTTCGCGAGCACCATGGCGGCGTCGAAGCGGATGACCGGGAACCGGCGCGCGACGGCGAGGATCGTCTGGATCACCTGCTCGCGCACCACCGCCGACGAGAAGTCGAGCTGGGCCGTGTCGTTCCACGGGAAGCTGGTGCCGTCGTTGCCGTGGTAGATGTAGCGCCGCTCACCCGACCAGCGGTCCCGCCACTCGAAGGTGACGGCGGCGTCGCTGTTGTCCCAGTAGTGGTCCTCGAGGCGGACTTCCACCCGGTCGTGCTCCGCGAGGTTCTCGCCGGTGAAGGCGTAGCCCGGGTACGGCGGCTCGGGGAGCGACAGGAACCAGTCCGGATGGTCCGCGACCCAGCGCGAATCGATCCCCATGTGGTTGGGCACCATGTCCGACGCCAGCCGCACGCCGCGCTGCCAGGCCCGGTGGCGCAGGTTGGCCCACGCGTCCTCGCCGCCGAGGTCGCCCGCGATCGCGTAGTCATCGAGCGAGTACGCGGACGCGGCCGCGTCCGGGTTGCCGCGCCAGACCTTGATCCGCTGCGATGCCTTCGAGCGCTCCCACAGCCCGATCAGCCACAGGCCGGTGATCCCGAGACGGGCGAGCCGGTCCAGCTCCTCGTCGGGGATCGCGTCGAGCGTGCGGATGTCCCGCCCGTAGGCACGCGACAGCTGGTCCAGCCAGACGTGCGTGCTCTTGGCGACCAGGACGAGGCGCGGCATCCAGGCGGAGTCGCTGGAGAACCGCTCCGGCTCGGCCTCGAGGCCCGTCAGGTCGGGCGCCTCGCCGCGACCGGCGCCGCCTCCGACCAGGCCACCACCGCCACCGCCGAAGCGCAGGTGGAGCCCGCGCTCCTCCTCGGCGATGACGTCGAGGGTGAGCAGCATCCGGTCCAGCAGCGCGTCCAGCTCGCCACCCAGGAACCCGCCCCAGTGCTGCTTCACGTAGCGCAGCTGGCCGGCGAGCGACGTGGGGTGCGCGCGAGCCGGGGCGCGAAGCAGCTCGACCAGCGTCTCACCGTTGGGCCCGACCGGCGGCAGGGCGGCCTGGTACGCCTCGACGGCGGCCATCGCGGTGGCGCGGTCAGGCTGGGGGAGAGGCGCATCGTCGACCAGGACCTGCAGCGGGCGCGCGGCCGGGTTCTCGTTGGCGACGCGGATCAGGAGCAGCTCCTCGAGGCGGGCCGGCGACGGGGCGCCCGCCACGTCGGGGAACTCACCGCCCACGGCCCCCAGGAGTCCTTCCGCCCGCCTGGAGCCCATCGCCTGTCCAAGGGCGTCGGTCGTGACGCTCATCGCCGTCAGGGGCTGCAGCTCGGCCGCGCGCCGGATCACGAGGTGCGAGATCTCGTGGAGCATCTCCAGCGCCGCGAGGTCGCCTGCCTGGGCGCTCGGCTCGCCTGCTCGCCGGGTGGCGTTGACCGCGGCGGCGACCCGGCGGGCAACCGGGAGGTTGGCGGCCAGCCGGGCGGGGGTCGGCGTCGTCGCCGGGGTCGGAATCGGAGCGGTGACGGGTGCCGGAGCCGGGGCGTCGGCGGCGGCCGGTGCCTCGCTGCTTGCAGTGGTGACGGTGGTCGTCGGCGCGGCCGCGGTGATCGCTTCCAGCGCGAAGCGTGTCCTTGCGGTGCGCGAGATGGGCAGGGCTCGCATCGCCCAAGTGTCGCACCTACGCGCCAATGCTGGCCCGGCCGTCGATGTGCCGGCCGCCGCGCCGGGCCCAGGAACGTGGGCGGTCAGGGCCCGGGAGGGGCTTGTGCCGCCGCCCGCTGGATCGCCCGGCGCAGCAGCTCGAAGCCGGCCGGGTCGAACTCGTAGCTCCAGGCCCGGAAGCGCTCGGGCCGTTCGAACCGGGACTCGAGCCCCAGCGCGATCGCCTCCCGCGAGAGCAGCACCAGGTCCGCCTCCCGGTCCACGCGCTGTAGCTCGTCGGTCGTGTGGGCGACCGCGCTGATCAGCTCGACGCTGGAGCCATCGGCAAGCTGGAGGGCCTCCGCGATGTTCTCCACCCCGCGCTGGGAGCCGCACACGACACCGAGCTTGGATCCCGGGGCCAGCTCGCCGATCTCGTGGATGAGCGACAGGTAGGCGGGCCCGACCAGCATCGCCACCACGGGAACCTGCCCGGCAACGAGCGCCTGTGCCTCGTCGGCGTGGAAGGTCGTGGTCGCCACCAGGTCGTAGTGGTAGCGGTCCAGGCGCTCCGCCAGGTCGTCGAGGAGCACCGGGATGACCTCCACCAGCTCGGGGAACGCCTCGGTGATCCGCTCGGCGTCGAACGTGGCGTCGGCGGACGTGCACTCCGCGAACAGCACCCGGATGTGCGGACCCGGCCGCTTGCGCTCCGCGGCGGCGGTGAACGTCGCCTGCGCCACCTCGTCGGGGGTGAAGCCCAGCGACACCGCCCGGCGCAGCGTTTCCGCGACGATCCCGGCCAGGGCCTCCGACCCGCGCCGGACGGGCGGCCGGTCCACGACATGCGTCCCGGCTCCGTGCCGGCCGACCACGTACCCGGAGTCGGCCAGGCGCCGGTACACCGCGCGAACCGTGTTGGGGTTGACCCGCAGGGCCGCACCCAGCTCCCGGACCGGTGGCAGCCGGGTGCCGGGCTGCATGCGGCCCGATTCGATCTGGTAGGCGAGCTGCCAGTAGATCTGGGTGGAGATCGGGACGTCCGAATCACGCTCGACGTCGAGCTCGTGCCCCCCGGGTCCAGGCCCGTTCCCGCCGGGCCGTTCGGCCGGCAACGAGGGGCCATTCCGGCTTGTTGACATAGTGGACTAGTCCAACTATCGTTCGCCTTGGCCTAGTTGACTATATCAATGCAGGGCCGCGCGTCGACGCTGCGTCGTCGACCTACCAGATTCGCCTCGAGCGCCGACCCGACCCTCCTTCCGGCGCTCGAGCCCCAGACGACCCCCGGACGGACAACCGGGGGTCGCTGGATTCCCCGAGCCGGCGGATCCCGGCTGGTCAGCGGGGATGCGGCTCGCGGCCCTCGTGTGACGTCCGCGGTGGAGGCTGCCCGATCTCGCTCAGCGCCCGCCGGTAGAGCATCGCCCCGTCGATCCCGGCCCGGGGCGCCCCGATCGCGCCGAGATCGGCCACCAGCCGGGCCTCGAGGTCCGTTCCGGCCAGCCCGTCCACGAGCCGCGCCGCGCGTGCCGCGGCTCGCAGGACCTGCCGGGTCTCGACCCGGAGGGGGTCGCCCCAGAACCATCCGCACGAGGCGAACATGCCAAGGCGCCAGCGCTGCGCCTCGAGGATGGCCAGCAGGCGCCCTCGATCCTCCGCCGATGCCCGGCCACCGAGCACCTCGGCGGCGAAGGCGTCCGGCGCCCGGGCACCGATCACCACCTCCACGTAGCGGTCTCGGGCGGCCCAGATGTCGCCCGGGTCCAGCAGCCCGCTCGCCAGCGTCTCGGTCATGGTGTCGATGCCGCCGGCGAGGCGGTCGAGGGCCGCCTTGAGCGGTGCCTTCCAGCGGCCGTCGGTGGCGCACGGGCACTCGCCTGACCAGCGCAGCACGCCGTGGTGGCAGCTCCATGACGTGCGCTCGCGGATGTGGATCTCGGGGGGCGGGTGGCCAGCCTGCTCCGCGGTCACGTCCGCCAGCGTGACCACGTCGTAGCCCCGGTCGGGCGCCTCCTCCGTGGGGGCCACGAGGCGGTTGAGGAACAGGTCGCGGAACGACTGGTGGTGGCCGTACAGCTCGCCGTCACTGGCCAGGAGGATCATCGGTGCGCTCCCGTCGAGCAGCGATCCGGCCAGGCGCGGCAGGACCCGCTCGCGGGCGAATCGGTCGGCGTCTGCCGTGACGCCCGGGTCGAACGAGATCGAGCCGGACAGGTCACCGTCGTAGAAGACCACCGCGATGTGGTGACCGCTCCCGGTGTCCACGCGATAGGGGAGGCGGTTGTCGACATGTGCCGCGTCCGCCTGCCACGGGGCGAGGATGGTGGCCTCGACGCCGGCTCCGGCCATCAGGGCCAGCGTCGGCAGGTCCACGCCGGTCTCCGGCAGCCACATGCCGCGAGCCGGCCGCCCGAACCGGAACTCGAAGTCGCGGAGGCCCCACAGGATCTCCGTCCGGCGGTCGTGGTGGGCCAGCAGCGGGAGGATGGAGTGGTGGAACGGCTGGGCGATGCCCGGGCCGTTGACGGCGCCACCGCCTCGCCGATCCGCGATGGCGAAGCCCGCGAGGACCTCGGGCTTGGTGTCGGCGAGGTAGCTCGTCAGCGTCGGACCCAGGTTCCAGCTGGCGCGCTCGAGCGTGCCCAGCTCGGCGTTCGGGCGGTAGCACTCCTCGGTGATCCGCTCGTTCCAGTCCCTGAACGGCGCCGCGGTCGGGTCCGGGTGCACCAGGCCGGTGAACGGGTCCGTCCGGAAGGGCTGGTAGAAGTGCGCGTGGACGACGAGGCGAGGGCGGCTCATGCCCGGCGTGCGAGCGCCGGGCCGCGTCGATCACGGATCACGGTCGCGCACGTTCCTCCTCTGCCCGGTCACGCGCCACGGTCACCCTCGAGGCAACGGCGAACCGGGATGTCGATCCCGGCTCGAGCCTCGCGGGCCAGGACAGCAGCAGGGTACTGCCCTGGTACACCCGCTCGAAGCCCGTCTCCGAGTTGCTGACCGCCTCGATGGGGCTCCACCACGCGTCCGCGACGGGATCCGGCCGCGTCTCGACCGAGATGCCGACCCAGTCGTTGCCGTGGCCGACCGCGGCGACGCCGGGTGCCTGCCCGGATCCGTCATGCGCCGAGCGGGCGCCCCCGACCTCGTACCAGGCCGACGGGTTGCCGCCACCGCCGAGCAGGTGGAGCGACCATTCGAGGCCGAGTCGGGTCTCGATCGCGGTGTCGCCCCGGTGCCGCAGCTCGAGCTCGACGACGAGCTCCGGGTCAAGCCTCCCGCCGGCCAGCCGGATCGTCTTCGAGATCGCGAGGGGCTGGCCCAGCGCCGTCCCGTTCCGCGACAGGCTGACCTGGCGGGGGGCCAGGTGGTCGACCTGCCAGGCGCCGTCCCGGAAGTCACCCAGCTCGGAATCTGCCGCCGTGGCGACCTCGTCGGGCGAGACGTCGGGCGCCAGGAACCGGACGAGGCCGCTGCGGCGCTCGTGGTCGTCGTAGTGGAGATGGCTCGCGAGCCCCTCCTCCTTGACCATCACCACATCGTGGATCGACATCGCGCCGTCGGTGCCGGCCGTCTCGTGGCCGGTCCGCTCGTCGTGCGCCCGGAGCGCCTCGTGGTAGGCCTCGGGGCGCCGGCGCAGCACCGATGCCAGGGCGTGGCGCGCCGCGCGGACGTCCCAGCTCCCGATCCCCGCACCCTCGGTGGGCTTGATCGTCACGACCTGGCCCGGCTCGGCGAGGCGGACCTCATCCAGGCCGTCCATGTCCAGGTCGATCTGCTCGGCGGCGCTGGCGGTGCCCAGCACGGCGTCGGCGGCGTCCTCGGCCGCGATCAGGTGTTCGCAGGTCGCGAGGCGCATGTGGCTGATGTAGATGCCGCCGAACAGCCCGTGCCAGTAGCAGTCGTTGGACTGGCCGCGATGGAGGTGGTCGACCGCCGCGGTCCGCTCCCGACCCTCCGGCATCGCCGCCACCTTGCTCGACGTGCGCAGCATCTGCTTGTGGAGGTCGTTGATCTCCCGGTATCGCACCTGGAAGTTGCGCCAGAACCCGCCGCGCAGCCAGCGCGCGGCCGGGTCGTGGTTCGCCTGGGCCTCGTGGAGGAGTCGCGTGAAGATCGCGCCCTCGTCCGCGGGCAGCGCCCAGCCGCCCATCTCGGCGTAGGAGCTGGTCGGGAGGTACACCCGCCCGATCGGCGGTTCGCGCTCGAGCCACTGCGACGGGGTGACGGTCGACAGCCAGCCGGCGTTGGCCTCGAGGGCGGTGAAGAACCGCTCGACCCAGCGCCCCTCGCCCCAGCAGTGCTCGTGGGTGGTGGGCCAGGCGCCGAACTTCTCGCCGTCGTCGCCCATCATCCCCACCCGCCGGCCGTCCTCCGAGGCGTGGACGCGCAGGTAGTCGATGACCGCCTCGACGCTGCCGAAGGGGATCCGGTAGCGCAGTCCCTGCTCGGTCCCGAAGACGGTCAGGAGCTGGCCCTGATCCTCCGTCGTGTACGCCCCCCAGAGGTTGTCCTCCGGGATCGCGGCGGCCCGGAAGTGCTGATCGTCGAGGATCGTCCAGCGATAGCCGGCCCTGGCCAGGGAGGTGGGCAGATCGGGCTCCCAGACCCGCTCCGCCAGCCACGCTCCCTGCGGGCGGCGGCCCGCGAGCGCCTCCACCTTCGCCGTCATCCGGTTCAGCTGGTCGACGCGGTCCTCCTCGGGAAGCGATGCCAGGATCGGCTCGTACAGGCCGCCTCCCATCAGCTCCACCTGGTCGCGTGCCACGAGCGTCCGCAGCCGATCGAGGAAGTCCGGTCGTTCCGCCTCCAGCCACTCGAGCAGCGGGCCCGTGTAGTGGAGCGACAGCCGAACCGTCGGATGGCGCTCGAGGGCCTCGAGCATCGGCAGGTAGGCGCGGTCGTAGACCTCGGCGAAGACCCAGCCGAAGTTGCCCACGGGCTGGTGATTGTGGATCGCGAGAGCCAGCGAGATGCGGGGGGCCACGGAGGAGGGTCCTCTGGTGTGTCGTGAGCGGGGACCGGATCGGCCGCGGCGGACGGCGGCGCCCGCCTAGGGCTTGGCCGCGGGAGTGGCCGGAGGGTCGGTGCGGGCGGCCGGCAGGTAGAGCTGCTCCACGTACTCGTGGAGCATCCGGGTGCTCGAGAACTGCCAGATGGTGCTCGCGATGGAGTTGCGCATGAGCTGGGCCCAGTGGGCGGGCAGGCCATCCGCGTCGCGCTCGTAGTACGCGGGAACGAGCTCCTCCTCCAGGATCCGGTAGAGGTCCTGGGCGTCGGCCCAGTCCTGGGCAGCTTCGTCCGGGTTGGTCTCGCGTCCGCCGATGGCCCAGCCGTTGTCACCGGTGAAGCCCTCGTCCCACCAGCCGTCGAGCACGCTCACGTTGAGGACGCCGTTGGCGGCAGCCTTCATGCCCGAGGTGCCGGATGCCTCGAGCGGGCGCCGCGGGTTGTTGAGCCAGACATCCACTCCCTGGACCAGGAAGCGGGCGATCCGGATGTCGTAGTCCTCGACGATGAACACGCGCCCGCGCAGCTTGGGGCTGCGGGAGTGCTCGAAGATGTCCTGGATGACCCGCTGGCCCGGCCGATCCGCGGGATGCGCCTTGCCGGCGAACACGACCTGGACGGGGCGATCCGCATTCCAGAGGAGCCGGGCCAGGCGATCGAGGTCGCTGAACAGCAGGCCGGCCCGCTTGTAGGTCGCGAACCGGCGTGCGAAGCCGATGGTCAGGATTCCGGGGTCGAGGGCTTCCTCGAGCTCCTCGAGCGCCGACGGCGCCTCCCCGTGGCGGGCGAACTGGTTCCGGAGCCGGCCACGGGCGAAGATCGCCAGGTCCAGCTTCTGCCGCTGGTGGGCCTCCCACAGCTCCGCCGTGGGGATGTGGCCGGTTCGCTCCCAGAAGCGGTGCTCCTCGGACTCGTCGTCCATGGTGTCGAGGTTCGCGTTCGCGTAGCGCTCCAGGACCTCGCGCATCGGCTGGCCCACCCAGGTGGGGCTGTGGACGCCGTTCGTCACCCCGAGGATCTCGCGCGAGCTCACACCGGACCAGGTGCCGTTGGCAGTGTGCGCATGCAGCTGGGAGACCGCGTTGGCGCCGCCCGTCAGCCGCAGCGAGAACGCCGTGAGGTCGAACTGGCCGGTGTCGCCGTCAACACCGAGCCCCAGCTCCAGGATCCGGTCCATCGGGATGCCGCCGGTTCCCGGCCGGCCGTCGCCGTCGAACAGGGGTCCGGCCACCCGCCGGACCAGCGAGGTGTCGAACCGCTCATTGCCCGCGGCGACCGGCGTGTGGATGGTGAACACGCTGTTGCGCCGGACGGTCGCCCACGCCTCCGCGAGCGTGGCCCCTCCGGCGACATGCTCTCGCGCCCGCTCCGCGAGCAGCAGCGCGGAGTGACCCTCGTTGAGGTGCCAGACGGTGGGAGACAGGTCGAGCTCGCGCAACGCCCGGACGCCGCCGACGCCCAGCAGCAGCTCCTGGTGCAGGCGCATCTCGCGGCCGCGCACGTACAGGATGTGCGTGATATGGCGGTCCGAATCGTCGTTGTCCGGGAGGTCCGTGTCCAGCAGGAGGACGGGCACCCGGCCCACCTGGGCCAGCCAGACGGCCGCGAACAGGTCACGGCCCGGCAGCTGGACGCTGATCGTCAGCGGCTGGCCGAGACGGTCGAGCACGCGCAGGATCGGCAGCCGGCTGAGCTCGTAGTCCGCGTACGCATGCTCCTGGTGGCCGTCGGCGTCGATCGTCTGCCGGAAGAACCCGCGGCGATACATGAGTCCGACGCCGACCAGCGGCAGCGCCATGTCCGAGGCGACCTTCATGTGATCGCCCGCGAGCACGCCGAGGCCGCCGGAGTAGATGCCCAGCGACTCGTGGAAGCCGTACTCGGCACAGAAGTAGGCGATCGGGCCGGGCAGGGCGTCCGCGTGGTTGCGATGGAACCAGTGATCCGCGCCGTTGGCCATGTATGCGTCGAACTGGCGCAGGATGTCCTCGTACTCGGCCATGAACCGCGAGTTGTCCAGCAGCTGGGCCCAGTTCACCGCTCCCGACAGCACCGGGATCGGGTTGCGGTAGCGAGCCCAGCCACCGGCATCGATCCGGGAGAACATGACCCGTGCCCTCGGGTGCCAGCTCCACCACATGTTGTACGCGAGGCGGCGCAGGCCCTCGAGCCGGGGAGGCAGGGAGAATGAGGCGCCGGGCGCGGTCGGGATGTCGACAAGGGGGTCCATGAGCCGGACATGATAGTCGGCATCCCGGCGCCGGGGAGAACCGTCGGACCACCATCACCCGCCGCAGGTAGAATCCCACCCTCGTCCCGTCGCAGCCCGCGGCACCCGCCGCCCGGAGGCACCGATGCCCAGGCAGTTCGTCGTCCAGGTTGACAACAAGCCCGGTGAGATGGCCAGGCTCGCCGAGCAGATGGCCGCCGCCGGCGTCGACCTGCGCGCGATCGGAGGTGGCGGCCTCGGCGATTTCGGGCACTTCATCATGACCACGGCCGACGACGACACTGCCCGAGCGGTGCTCGAGGAAGGGGCCTGGGTGTTCTACGAGGGCGAGTCGCTGCTGGCCGAGGTGGACGACCGGCCGGGCGGCATGGCCCGGATCGCGCGCGAGCTCGCGGATGCGGGTGTCAACGTGCTCGGTCACCTGTTCATCGGACGCTGGAGCGACCGGGCCACGTTCGCCTTCGTGGTGGACGACCCGGAGAAGGCGCGCCCCATCCTCGAGCGCGGCTGACGCTGCGGGCCGGTTGCCGGCGGGCGGTTGGGTTGCGTCGGCGCACCGCAACAGGACCTTGGTGGGGTGGCCAGAACCCGTACTCATAGGGCATGCTGGCGCCTGGCCGCACCATCCCGCCGCTCGCAACCCGGAGAACTCCTGCCCATGCGTCGTCCCCTCTCGCTCCTCGCCGCTCTCCTGATGACCGTCATCCTGGCCGCCCCGGTTCAGGCAGCGACCCCCCACCGGACGTTCACGGCCAAGGTGGGCAGCGGTGGCAGCAGCGGGACCGCCGCCATCACGGCCTTCACGGACGGCTCGGGGCACCTCACGTACGCGCTCAAGAAGCTGCGCAAGGGCGCCACGTACAAGGTCGAGATCCGCAAGGGCAAGTGCGGCAACCTGGGCAGCGTCGTGACGCGCCTGGCCAAGTTCAAGGCGTCCTCGACGGGCAGGAAGTCGACCAGCCGGTCCCTCTCGGTCAACAAGATGTTCACGATCTGGGAGGCGAACTGGTCCAGCCGCCTTGCCATCCGGTTCGTCTCGGGCAGCAGCGTCCGCTGCGGGAACCTCAACTTCCCGCACGCCACGCGCGTCAGGATGACCAAGCAGGGCGTGCTCGATCGCGGCATCGACCTCGCGGTGGTGCGCAGCCCCAAGGGCTATCCCTACTGCAACGTCGCGATGTACCAGGGCGCGCTCAGCCAGCCCACCGAGCCCGGGGTCTCGTTTGTCTTCGCCCACGCGCGGAAGGGCATGTTCCTGCCGCTGCTCAACCAGTGGCTGAAGAACCGGGGCGCGGACCTCATCGGCCTGCGGGTCTCCGTGTACACGTCGGACAACATGAAGTACACGTACGTGATCGACAAGGCGTGGAAGTCCAAGACGATGGACGGCGTGTTCAAGACCGCCGAGAAGCTCTGGCTCCAGACCTCGACCGGGCCCAACTACACGTACCCCAAGCTGTTCCTCGAGGCGACCCGCGTGAGCGAGCGTGGCCGTCCCGTGGGCCGAGGCGCATCCCGACGTGCGCAAGGTCAACTGCGGCTGAACCAGTCTCAGGACGCGTCGAAGCTGTAGGCGTCCACGTCGCGCACCGGCTCGTAGCCGATGTCCTGGTAGACGTGGTTCGAGGTCGGGTTCGCGAGGTCCGTGAACAGGAAGCAGAAGCGGCGACCGGCGTCGAGCTCCGCCTGGCTCACCGCCGCCACCAGCGCGCTCGCGTAGCCGCGCCGCCGGGCCGCGGGCGGCGTGTACACCGGTCCGATCCGGATCCCGTTCGGCGTGGGTCCTCCGACGCCGGCGAGCGACACGGGCTCGCCGTCCACCCACAGGTACAGCGTGCGCTCTCGTCCGGACAGCCAGCGGTCGGCGGTCTCGACGACGTCGGCCGGGTCGGCTTCCCCGAGCGCGTCGCGCATGAAGCCCTCGGTCCAGGTCACGACGAGGTCGCGATCGGCCTGCGTGGCGACGCGCACCGAACCCGGAACCGGGCGCGGCGGCACGACCCTCGTCAGGCGGTAGATCCGCTCCGAGATCGCGAGCTCGCGCCGGCGGCCCGCCCGCCGCGGTCCAGGCGTCCGCGAAGGCTCGCGACGTGCTCGGCCGGGGCCGAGAACCCCCGACAGCTCCGGAGACGCGGCGTCGCCGACCAGCAGGCTCGATCGCGGCGGCATCGTCGACCTCCGAGAGGATCAACCGGTGGGGTGGCGTCCGCAGCGCCGAGGCGACCACGCGACCGCCGTCGATGACCGCCGCGAGATAGGGCGGGCCGCCGAACATCTCCGGGGTCGCCTGCAGGTTGGAGCAGATCCCGAAGATCAGGTTGTGCTCGGCCTCGCGAGCGCCGAGGAAGTCCGCCGGCCACGTCCAGGAACTCGCCGACGCTCGGCGAACCGTCGAAGCTCCATGCCGCCCTCCGTACGGAAATCCAGCGTCCGAAGTATGGCATTGACGCCAGCGATGCTGCGTAATACCTTACGCATCATGACGAATCTGACACCCGCCACCATGGATCCGGCGCAGGACCGGGCGGCGTCCGACGCGTTCGCTCGGGCCTTCGTGGTGGTATGGCACCTGACCCGGCTCGCGGATGCTCGCCTCGCAGACTGGGACCTGACCACACGGCAATGGCTGCTGCTGGCCGTGCTCGTCGCGCGGCTTCCCGGGCCATGCGCCGTCCCTGTCGGAGGCCGCGGCCGCGTATGGCAGCTCGCGCCAGAACGTGAAGCAGATCGCCATCGGCCTCGAGTGCGCGGTTTCCTGCGTCTCGTCGCCGGACCGCTGCGACCGGACGGACCACCCGGCTGGTGCTGACGGACCGCGTCCGCATCTTCGACGAGCCCGAGGGAGTGGCCCGCGGCCACGAGCTGATCGCAAGCGCCTTCGACGGCCTCGCGCCCGACGACGTGACCGCCCTGAACGCTCTCCTTGGGCGCTGGATCGAGGCGCTCGGGCGGGAGCGCCCGACCCCGCCAGGGCCCGCCGACGGGCCGGGCGAGCGATGAGCCGGCGATCCTTCGCGGCGCGCTGGAAGGCGGCCGTGGCCGAGGAGCTGGACGCCCAGGGTCATGGGCCGGGCCCCCTGCTGACGGAGGACGCCCTCGCGGGCCTACCCGGGCCGGTTCGCCGGTATGTGCTCGCATCCGGCGCCGTGGGGCGACCGGTGCCCACCAGCATGCGGCTGGAGCTCGAGGCGGTGATGCATCGCCAACCCGGTGATCGGGGCATGAGAGCGACCTCGACGCAGTGCAACTGGTTCGCCCGCCCCGCCCGGATGTTCCTGATGCAGGCCCGGATGTTCGGCTTGCCCGTCCGGGCGCTCCATCTCTACCGGGACGCGCAGGCCACGTTCCAGGTGCGCGCGGCAGGGCTGCTGACGATGGTCGACCAGGCGGGCGAGGTGATCAGCCGCGGCGAAACCGTCACCGTCCTCAACGACATGTGCATGCTCGCCCCCGGAACGCTGGCCGACCCCCGCCTCAGCTGGACGGCGGTCGACGACCGTACGGCCGCGGTGGCGTTCACGAACGGACCGCACCGCGTCACGGCCACGCTGGCCTTCAACGACGACGACGAGCTCGTGGACTTCTGGTCGGACGACCGGCCGGAGAGCGTCGACGGGGGGTTCGTTGACCGCCGCTGGAGCACCCCCGTCTCGGGGTACCGCAAGTCCGACGGCATGCGCCTGCCGACCCGGGGCACCGCGCTGTACGCCCGGCCCGAGGGTCCGTTCGCCTACGGCGAGTTCACGGTGCGATCCATCGCGTACGACGCGGCCGGCCTCTGAACGAGGTCGGGCCGGGGTGTGCGTGGTACGGTTTCGGCCACGCGGGAGTAGCTCAGCTGGCAGAGCGGCAGCCTTCCAAGTCTCCCGTTCCCCAGCGCTGTGCTCTGATCTCGGGTTTCCTCGCATGGACGGCCCGTTTGGGCCGAATTTGGCTCTCGTGCCCACAGCGTGATAACTGGGCAACAGCGTCAGCCTGCATTGGTGGGGTCGGCAGCGTAACATCGCCTGGTTGTCGCCGCTGGATGTTGGTCAGACGTTGTTCAATACTCTTGACAACATCCCATACTCGTGTCCATACTATTGACCATGGGTCGAGTAGCACGCAGCCTCTTTCCAGCCACTCAGCGCCGAGCCGAGTCACTCGGCGCGCGTCTCCATGCCGCCCGACTTCGCCGCCGAATGAGCGAGGCCGAGATGGCCGAACGCGCCTTCATCTCCCGCACGACCCTGCGCAAGCTCGAGGCGGGCGATCTCACCGTGAGCACGGCAATCCTCGCCCGCGTTCTCGAAGTCCTGGGGCTTGAGCAGGACCTCGATTCGATTGCCGCCGACGATGAGCTCGGACACCGCCTCGCGGACGCCCGGACGCCACTTCCTCATACCCGAGGCAGGTGTGGGTAATGGCTGAGAACGGCGATCGGCTGGTTGTCGTCCTCGACTCGCCCGAGCTGGGTCCGCCGACCACAGTCGGCACCCTCATCCGATGGCCAGGGCGAGGCGAGCACCGACCGATCTCATTCGTCTACGACGAGGACTGGCTGCGCGCACGGGGCGCCTTTCCGCTGGATCCGCGCACCCTGCTCTTCTCGGGCGAGCAGTCACTTGGGTCCGATACCTTGCCGCCGGCCCTGGTCGACACCACCCCGGACGCCTGGGGCCAAATGCTCCTGGCGAGGGAGCAGCATCGCCTGCTGAGCAACTGGGAGCTTCTTGTCGGGGTCTCCGACGAGACCCGGATGGGGGCCCTTCGACTGGGGCTGACGGCTGACGGCCCCTACCTCCGCGGGAGTCGTCCCCAGGTGCCCGCCATGGCTTCGCTTCGCGAGCTGCAGGATCTGGCCCGCTGGGTCGAAGAAAGCCCTGATGCCGAGATCGACGATCAGCGACTGGGCGACCTGGTGGATCCAGGATCGTCGCTGGGCGGAGCGCGGCCGAAGGCCAACGTCAGGGACACCGACGGCAGTCTGTGGATTGCCAAGTTTCCATCCCGGGAGGATCGCAGACTCGACATCGGGGCGTGGGAGTTCGTCTATGCGAACCTCGCGGCGCAGGCGGGCATCCACGTCGCCGAGCATCGCATGATTGCCGTCAATGGCCCTGGTCGGGGCCGGACCTACGTGGTCCGCAGGTTTGATCGCGATGCCGACGGCGGCCGACGCCTGTTCGTCTCCGCCATGACCCTGACGGACCATCGAAATGGCGAAGCAGCGTCGTACCCCGACATCGCCCAAGCGATCAGTCGTTTCGGGGCGAGGGGATCAGTGAAGCCCGATCTGGCGCAGCTCTTTCGAAGGCTGCTATTCAACGTGGTCGCTGGCAATCGCGATGATCACCTGCGCAATCACGGCTTCCTTCGGACTCCTGATGGCTGGCGTCTTGCGCCGGCGTTCGACATGAACCCCGCCCGAGCGGCTCATCAACACAGCCTCTCCCTGGATGGAGCGAGCGGACACCAGGACGTCGTCACGGCCTTGTCGACGCATCGCCTCTACGCGCTCTCGGAGGGCGACGCCTACGCGATCCTGCACGATGTCGTCGGCGCCGTCTCGGCATGGGAGAGCGAAGCGGAGAAGGCGGAGCTTTCGGTGTCTGAACGTCGAATCGTCGAGCCAGCGCTTGCCGCCCTGCCAGAGGCCCGCGACCTCATCCGAACCTAGCTGTCCGACAAGGCTGTGCGGGCCAGCCAGCTCGAGGTCGATGTCCGCCAGGCGCGGGCAGGTGATCTCACCCCGGCGCATGCCGGTGTCGGGCAGCATGACCTCGTCCTCGGACACCGCCCACTTCCAGAACGCCTGCAGGCAGCGGTAGGCGAGCGAGACCGTCGCGGGGCACGGAGGCTCAGGCGCCAGCTGTCGATGGCCGCCTTGAGCCCGAGGCGTGGCACCCCGGTCGCCTCCGATATAGTGGTCCTGGTGCTCGTCGACTTGACCACGGGTCCTGCGTCCTCAGCGTAGTACCACGCTCATCGGGAACTCCAACCTGGTGAGACGCATCCGCTGCGAAAGCGCTGTGGTCAAGCCGAAATGCAGTTAGACGCTGTAGCGGAGCACGAAACCGAGCGGGAGTAGCTCAGCTGGCAGAGCGGCAGCCTTCCAAGCTGCATGTCGCGGGTTCGATCCCCGTCTCCCGCTCCAACCCCTTCTCGTGGCCGTCCCCGGTAGCATGCCGCCCCGGCCGGTGGTGCTCGTCTGGGCATGGGGCGTCCCCGGATCGGCCGCCCTGCGGGCCGCGGCCTGCGGCCTGCGGCCGGATGCCGATCGGCACTTGAGGGAAGGCCCCGGACTTGACCTAATCGGTCCGGCTGGCAGGTCGACGCCGGGCGGGACCTGCGTACCGTCTGCGGCGAGGCGGGCCGTCGTCCCGCCCAGCATGGAGCCGCTCGGCCCGGCGTTGTGACGACCCATGGTGCGATTGGTGCTGCACGACCGCAGCGCCGGGAGGTCCTGTTGACAACTCGGCGGCCGCGCGCCTGCTCTGGGCAGGGCTCGTGGCAGGCATCTGGTACACCACGGTGATGCTCGTAGGTGCGCTGATGACCCCCGGGTACAGCCACATCGGCGAGCACGTCAGCACCCTGTACCAGGCGGGTGCCCCGAACGGGCCGTGGATTGCCGCGTCGTTCGGCGTCTACAACGTGCTGGTGCTGGCGTTCGGCGTCGCTGTCTACGGTCTGGTCCCGGCCGTCGGCGATCCGCGCCGCGCCATCGGCCGGGCCGGGGGCATCGCCCTTGTGCTGACCGCGATCGCCGGCCTGGCGGACGACGTCTTCTGGCAGGACCCCGTCGGCGCACCCGCGACCACGGCCGGCACGCTGCACATCGCATTCGCTGCCATCGCGTCGCTGCTGACGATCGTCACGATCGCCCTGGTCGCGGCATGGGCCCTGGGGCGGCCCTCGCTGCGACGATTCGGGTGGTACTCGGTGGTCACGCTCCTGGTGATCGCGGTGTTCGGGCCGGTCACCGCCGTCGCGACCGCGAACCTGTGGCCGATGATGGGCCTTCTCGAGCGGATCCCGATCCTCGGCTTCATCCGGTGGGTCGCGATCGGATCGATCGTGCTCGCGCGATGGGCTGTGGCGGCACGACCGATGGCCGGTCGCCTCGGGCAGGCTGGCGGGACATAGGCGACGGCTCGCTGGGCGTCCTGCAGGGGTGCCCGGTTCCGATGCGCAGTCCGAGCGCGGCGCCGGTCCCTGTTCGAGGAGGGCAGAGGGGACCGAGTACCCCAAGGACCGTGGCGGTGTGAGGTCGGACCGGTGATCGCCGCGTGGATCATGATCGGCCGCTCCAAGCGGGCCTTGGGACCCGGAACTCGGGTTTGCGGGCACGACCCCTGCGAGAGCACCGCGAACCTGATGCGGGTGGCGATCACCGCCCGCCGCGAGCCGGTCGTTCGGTCCGGGCCTGGCGCATGGCGAACGCGGCGATGCCGTAGCATCAGCGTTGCCTGGAGGAAGCCCGTGTCGTTGCCCAGCAAGGTTGCCCTGTTCACCAACGAGTACCCGCCGAACGTCTACGGTGGTGCTGGCGTGCACGTCGAGTACCTGAGCCGGGAGCTGGCCAAGCTCGTCCCGGTGGAGGTCCGCTGCTTCGGCGACCAGGACGAGGACGAGCCGAACCTCCGGGTCAGGGGTTACGCGCCCGTGGGCCGAGGCCACCCACGACACGGACCCGAGGTTCAAGGGCGCGCTCGACGCCTTCTGAGCGCAACCTCTCGATGGCCAAGGACACGCTCGACGCCGACGTCGTCCACTGCCACACGTGGTACTCGGACATGGCCGGGTTCCTGGCCAAGAAGCTGTGGGGCGTGCCGCTGGTGGTGACGACGCACTCGCTGGAGCCGCTGCGCCCGTGGAAGGTGGAGCAGCTCGGCAGCGCCTACCACCTGTCGAGCTGGATGGAGCGGACGACGATCCTCGACGCGGACGCGCTGATCGCGGTGTCCCGGGAGACGCGGGCGGACATCCTGCGCTTCTTCCCGGTGGACCCCGACCGGATCCACGTGATCCACAACGGGATCGACCTCGACCAGTACCGCCCGGACCCGGGCACGGCGTTCCTCGAGCAGTACGGCATCGATCCCGACCGTCCGTTCGTGCTGTTCGTCGGCCGGATCACCCGCCAGAAGGGGATCATCCACCTGGTCAACGCGATCCCCGACATCGACCCCTCGCTCCAGGTCGTGCTCTGCGCCGGCGCCCCCGACACGGCCGAGATCGGGGCCGAGATGGCCGAGCGGGTCGCCGAGGTGAGCGTGGGCCGGGCGGACGTGATCTGGGTCCGCGAGATGCTCCCCCGGGAGGCCGCGATCCAGCTCTACTCGCACGCCGCGGTGTTCTGCTGCCCGTCGGTCTACGAGCCGTTCGGGATCATCAACCTCGAGGCGATGGCCTGCGAGACGGCGGTCGTGGCGTCCGCGGTGGGCGGGATCCCGGAGGTCGTGGTCCCCGAGGAGACCGGGCTCCTGGTCGATCCGCGGATCCGCGAGGGGACGTTCGACCCGGCGGACCCGGCAGCGTTCTCGGCCGGCCTTGGCCGAGGCGATCAACCGGGTGGGGCTCGACGAGGCGCTGCGCGAGCGCATGGGCCTGGCAGGCCGCCGGCGCGCGGTGGACCACTTCAGCTGGGCCGCGATCGCCCGCCAGACGCTCGACCTGTACGGGTCCCTGCTGGACGCCCGCTAGGGGTAGACGGCTCGCCGGCCGTCAGGTCTCGGTGGCCGCTTCCGGGGCGCAGGGGTCCGGCGCCGCTCACCACGGCGGCGCTCGACGCCCCGGGAGGTACCGCGGCGCTGTTCGTCCGCCGGTCGGCCCGTCGCCGCTCCGTCGCGGCCACCGGTGGCGTTCCACCCACTTGAGCGATCACGCCGAGCGAGATCCGGAACCCGGCTCGCCGCTGCTGCGGCGGCATCATCGTTCCCTGGCCGGCTGGCGCGTCGCCCGGGAACCACTTGACCCACTCCTCGTTGAAGGCGTCGAACTCGGCGGGGTCGCGCAGGGACCAGTTCGCCCACGCGATCCCATCCAGGGACGAGCCCTCCGCCTCGAGGAGGCGCTTGAGGTTCTCGAGGCACTGGGTGGCCTGGACGGCGATGGACTCGCCCGCGATGTGCCCGGTGTCGGGGTTGACCGGGCCAACCGACGACACGTAGACCATGCCGCCGGCCTTCACCGCCCGCCCGAGCCCGATCGTGAGCCGGGGCGCCAGCTCGCCGGCCTGCTCGATGCCGATCGAGCGACCCTTGCCGATCCGGACCTTGACCGGGTGCTCGGCATCTTCGGGAGGGATGCCGAAGGCACCCGGCGGCAGCTCGATCCCCGAGGCGTGGAACTTGGGCATGAACGTCGGACGCTCGCCGGTCGGCTGGAGCGTGCCCACGATCTTGCGGTTCTCGTCGACGCCGGTCTGCTTGAACTCGAAGATGTCCTGGGTCAGGATCTGGTCGTCCTCGATCCCGTAGACCTCGGTGATGTTGACGATCTTGCGCGAGCCGTCGCCCAGGCGGGCGGTGTGCACGATCAGGTCCACCGCGGACGCGATCTGCTCCCGGATCGAGCGCAGCGGCATCTCGTAGCCGGCCATCAGGATCATCGTCTCCAGGCGGCGGAGCATGTCCGGCGAGCTGTTCGCGTGGCCCGTGGACAGCGACCCTTCCTGGCCCACCGTCATCGCCTGGATCATGTCCAGCGCCTCGCCGCCGCGGCACTCGCCGACGATGATCCGGTCGGGGCGCATGTGGAGCGAGTTGCGGAGCAGGTCCCGGGTGGTGATCTCGCCCAGGCCCTCGAGGTTGGGCGGGCGGGCCTCGAGGGTGATCACGTGCTCCTGGCGCAGCTGGAGCTCGGCGGCGTCCTCGATGGTGATGATCCGCTCCTCCTCGGGGACGAAGGCGGAGATCACGTTGAGGGTCGTCGTCTTGCCCGAGCCGGTGCCGCCCGAGACGAAGATGTTGAGGCGGGCCTCGACGCAGGCGCGCAGGAAGTCGAACATCTCGGCGGACGCCGTGCCGAACCCGACCAGGTCCTCGACCGTGTACGGCCGCTGCGAGAACTTCCGGATCGTGATCACCGGCCCGATCAGCGACAGCGGCTCGATGATGCAGTTGACGCGCGATCCATCGGGCAGGCGGGCATCCACCCGCGGGCTGGACTGGTCGATGCGGCGCCCGAGCGGCGTGATGATGCGGTCGATGATCCGCAGCACGTGGTCATCGCTCAGGAAGGTCGTGGGAACGCGCGAGATCTTGCCCTTGCGCTCGATGTAGATGTGCTCCGGGCCGTTGACCATGATCTCGGTGATCGTCGGGTCGGCGATCAGCGGCTCGAGCGGGCCCAGGCCACTGACCTCGGCGATGACCTCCTCGGTCAGGCGATTGCGCTCCTCGCGGGTGACCGCGAGCGCGTTGGCCGTGATGAACCGCCCGACGATCGCGTCCACGGCGGTCGGGAGATCCGAGCCCTTGGCGGCCTCGAACAGGGCATGCGACGCGCCGACGACCTCGTCCTGGAGGCGGTGCCGGACCTCGCGCAGCCACTCGCCTCGAGCAGCGTAGGCCCCGGGCGCGCCGATCGGCACCGGGGTGATCGCCTTCGTGGCGGGCCTGGAATCCGCGTCCGCGGCGGGCGTCGTGGCCCCGGAGGCCGCCTTCTGGGCGCGCTCGATTCGCGAGGTGAGGGACATGGGCTGTTCTCCGAGCGTGGCCATCCCCGTGCGGCCCCGTTGGCAGGATCGTACGCGGGAAACGCGGTATCGCGAAAGCCCCCGCGACCGGGTGCAGCTCCTGGGCGGTGTCCGTGGTCACCAGAGCATCCTCGTTGACGAGACAACCACCAGCCGCTACGCTTCGGCCGTGGTTGAGATCGCCCCCAGGGGCTGCATGGGTCAACAGTGCTCCTGTCGCCGGCGAGCGCCGGTGATGGTCGAGCGCGCGGACGCCCTCAGCTGATCCGCCCCGCCTGACCGCTCCGGGCCTCGCCCCTCCAGTCGCCCAGCGTGTCCTCGCACGCCCGTCCCGTCCGACCGGAGTCCCTCGAAATGTCCCTGCCCTCGATCCTCACCCCCGTCCCCGCCAGATCCATCGACCCACGCGGCCAGCGCTTCGGCGCCGCCGTGTCGGTCGCCATCCTTGCCGTCGCCTTCGTCCTCGGCCAGCCGTGGCTCGCCGCCCTGGTCGGGCTCAACCTGCTGGTGGCCGCCCTGCTCGGCACGCGGTGGTTCCTCCCCGGCCGCGCGTGGCCGCTCATCCGCCGCACCCTGCGCCTGGGCCCGGCTGAACCCGAGCACGAGTACCCGCCGCGCTTCGCCCAGGCCCTTGGCGGCACGTTCCTCGCGCTGGCCACCGGGGCCTTCCTGCTCGGCGCGACGCCGGTCGGCTGGGTCCTGGCCGCCGCCGTGGCCGGCCTGCAGACCCTGCTCGCGGCCACCGGGATCTGCGTCGGCTGCCGCCTGTACTTCCTCCGCTGGTGGGCCCCGTCGGCCGTCGCCCGGCTGTTCCGGCGCGCGGATGGATTGCCGCCGCTGGACGTCCCCGCGCTCAACCGGCTCGGCTAGGGATTCCCCGTCGGCGCGACCCGAGATCGCGATCGCATGATCGCCAGCTGCATCAGGATCAGCCTGCGCACGCGGGGCGGAGACCCGAACCCGGGGTTTCGTTGGTCGGCCGCCGAGCGGCAGAGCCGGATCTGATCCAGATCGCGATCGCCGCGCAGTCGAGAGCGCGGTGAGCGCGGTTCCGGGGCCGGATGCCCATCACCGAGCGGCCGAGGGCGCGGGATGCCGGGCTACGGGGCTTCGAGCCCGTGGCGCTCCAGCAGCTCCGCATCCGCGAGGATCCTGTCCGTGGACCCGTCGGCCACGACCTGGCCACCGTCGATGACCACCGTCCTCGGGAACACCTCGGCGACGAGGCGCATGTCGTGGGTGGAGACGAGCAGCGTCTGGCCGAGGCCCCGAAGAAGCGTGATCAGCCCCCGACGGCCTCGCGGGTCGAGGCCCGCCGACGGTTCGTCGAAGACGAGGATCGACGGGTTCATCGAGAGCACGGTGGCCAGGGCCACCCGCTTGCGCTGGCCGAGCGACATGCGGTGGGGGACCCGGTGGGCGAAGGCCGCCATGCCCACCGCGGCCAGGGCCCGCTCCACCCGGCGATGCACCTCGTCGGCCGACAGGCCCATGTGGAGCGGCCCGAAGGCCACGTCGTCGAAGACCGTCGGGCTGAACAGCTGGTCGTCCGGGTCCTGGAACACGAGGCCCACCTCCGCCCGAACGCGGCGGATGGTCTCCCTGGTCACCGGCAGGCCGGCGACCCGTACCGACCCGTGAGCCGGTCGCAGCGTGCCGTTGAGCTGGAGCATGATCGTGCTCTTGCCGGCCCCGTTGGGGCCGACGAGCGCCACCTTCTCGCCGTTGCCGATGTGGAGGTCGACGCCGCGCAGCGCCTCGAACCCGTCGGGGTACCGGTAGTGGACGTGCTCGAGGTCCACCCGGCCGAGCTGGTCGACCTCGTCCGAGGCGGCGGGCGGCGGCTCACCCGGATCGTGGACATGGGGATGCGCGTGGGGCGGCGTGCCCTCGTGGGCGTGGAGGTGGACATGGTCGTGCTCGAGCTCGGGCACGACGACCGGGTCGGGGATGGTCACAGGCGGGGGAGCCACAGGACGGCGATGACCTCGTAGGTGGCGAGCAGGGCGATGATGGCGACGAGCCAGGCGATCTCCGTTCGTGCGAGCGCCCGGGTCCGCAGGTGGCGGAACTCGCCCTCGAACCCGCGCGCCTGCATCGCGGCGTAGATCCGCTCGCTGCGCTCGTACGCGCGCAGGAACAGCGAGCCGACCATCCGCCCGGTCACGGTGGCGCGCCAGCGGATGGACCCGCCGGCATTGCCGTCGCCCGCGGCCGAGCGAGCGTCCCTCGCCCGGAGCATGCGGGCGCCCTCGTCGGTGAGCACCGCGAGGTACCGGTACATGAACGAGATGATGGCGATGATGATCCGGGGCACGCGCAGCTCCCGGAGGGCATCCACCAGGTCGTGGAACGGCGTCGTGAACGCGAGCAGCAGGGCCACCTGCACGGACAGCCAGCTGCCGGTCATGATCGTGAGGAAGCGCCGCAGGCCCTCGGCGGAGATGGTCGGGTTGAGCGGGCCCAGCGCGATGGTCGTGATGATCTGCTCCTGGACGGTGAAGATCAGCGGGAACGCCGCCAGGGCGAACGGCAGCGCCACGACGGCGGAGCGGGACAACCGGAATGGCCCCAGGCCGGCGGTGGCCGAGCAGGCGACGAGCACCAGCCAGATGATCAGCATCGCCAGCGCCGAGCCCATCGGCAGCAGGCTGATGACCAGGATGGTCGCGATGGTCAGGATGAACTTGAGCCGTGCGTCGGCCCGGTGGAAGGGGCTGTCGCCCTCGACGTAGCGATCGAGCTCCAGGGTGCGGCGCTCCGCTCGTCAGGCGCGCCGGCGGGCGACCACGCGCCCGAGGACGTACACCAGCGCCACGACGATCGCGACGCCCAGCAGGCCGGAGAGGATCGTGGACAGCGTCGGGTTGTCGATGCCGGGGATCGCGTAGTCGCCCAGGAGCCCCGAGAAGAAGTTCTGGGCCATGCCGATGAAGCCGGCGTCCTCCGCGACCCGCTCGAGGCCGTCCGGATCGGAGGAGGCGAGCGGGGCGAGGATGACCACGACGGCCGCGGCGATCACCAGCCCGACGGCCCACCACCATCGGCCGAGGCGGCCCCGGTCTGCGGGCTTGCGGTCGTTCCCGGTTGTGGGCACCGGGGCGCCTTCCGGCTCGGACACGGCGGTCATGCCGCGATCCCCATGGCCTGCTCCCGGCGTGCTGCGCGGTCCGGGCGGAGATCGAGCAGATCCCGCCGGGTGACGGCGATGAACCCCACGGCCGCGCCCGTGATCAGGGCCTCGCCGATGCCGATGACCGCGTGCACGCCGAGCATCGCCGGCAGCACCAGCTCCGCGGGGCTCGTGCCCGACACGATCAGCTGGAGCGACATCATGAGCGCCCCGAGGACCACCGAGAGCCAGCCCGCGATCGCGGCCGCCGGGACGCGTGACCGGTCCTCCCCGCCGAGGACGGCGCACAGCGCGCGATACATGCCGTAGCCGGCGAGCGTGCCGACGATCCCCATGTTGAAGATGTTGGCGCCCATCACCACCAGGCCACCGTCGGAGAAGACCAGCGCCTGCACCGCCACCACGCACGCCATCACGAGCGTGCCCGCCCAGGGGCCGAGGAGGACGGCCGCGAGCACGCCGCCGAGGAGGTGGCCGGACGTGCCGCCGGCGACCTGGAAGTTGATCATCTGGGCCGCGAAGATGAACGCGGCCATCACGCCCATCAGCGGGATCGAACGCTCGTCGAGCGTCCGGTTGGTGCGCCGCACGGCGATCGCGAGGACGGCCGCCGACACTGCCCAGAACAGGAGCGACACCGGGACGCTGAGGAACCGGTCCGCGGCGTGCAGGGACGGACCGCCAGTGGCGACCAGGGGTGCGGCGGCGATGCTCAGCAGATCCATGCGGCGACGGTCTCCCGGCGGGTGGGCAGAGGGCGGATGGTGGACCAGCATGCTACTCGCATCGCGTTGCTATTGCAATCGGTTGCATTACTGGTCGCGGTCACCCTATCCTTCGCTGCATGCACCCTCATGGATCTCCGCAGCGCGGGTCCGCATTGCCTCTGGTCGCTGACGCGCCGCACCGGGCCGCGCCCTGGGCGGACGTCCGTGATCGGCTGCGCGCCCGCGGGCTCCGCTGGACCCCCCAGCGACGCACCCTGATCGAGGTCCTGGCGCGGCTCGACGGCCACGTGACAGGCGCCGAGCTGGTCGAGCGCTGCCGCGACGTGGATGCGGCGACCACACCGTCCACCGTGTACCGGACGCTCGATGTGCTCGAGCAGCTCGGGATCGTTCGCC
Source organism: uncultured Chloroflexia bacterium (assembly GCA_963700555.1). GTDB lineage: Bacteria > Chloroflexota > Limnocylindria > Limnocylindrales > CSP1-4 > CAIXZV01. Next base: position 53,550 of record CAVOXZ010000006.1, on the reverse strand, counting down.
ACGCGCACGGCGCGGATGGGCGCGAGGAGTTCCACGTGCTGCCGACGGCGGAGCACGGACACCTCCACTGCCTCTCGTGCCGGGAATCGTGGGAGATCGGGGAGGCCGAGGCCGCGGGGCTGGTTGGCGCCCTCCATGCGGACCGCGGGTTCGCCGTCGAGCTCTCGCACCTCTCGATCGCGGGGATCTGCAGCGACTGCGCCGACGATGGCTGACGGCCCCTGGCGCCCGTCGGGGCTCGTGCCCCGCGGGGTGTCGCCGCTGGTCCCGGCGCCGGGCCAGGAGTCCGCCTGGGACTACCCGCGGCCGCCGCGTGTCGAGCCCGTCCCGGAGCGGATCCGCGTGGTCGTCGACGGCGTGGCGGTCGCGGACACGACGCGCGCCCATCGGGTCCTGGAGACGTCCCATCCGCCCACGTACTACCTCCCGCCGGAGGACGTCCGCATGGACCTCCTGGTCACGTCGCCATCGTCCAGCGCCTGCGAGTGGAAGGGCGTGGCCTCGTACTGGTCGCTCGCCGGTCCCGGCGTTCGGCCCATCCCGGATCTCGCCTGGTCCTACGAGCGACCGAGCCCCGGCTTCGAGGCGATCCGAGGGCACCTCGCGTTCTACGCGTCGAAGGTCGACGAGGCGTGGGTGGGCGACGAGCTGGCAGCCCCGCAGGCCGGCGGCTTCTACGGCGGCTGGATGACCTCCCGGATCGCCGGGCCGGTCAAGGGTGAGCCGGGCTCCTGGGGCTGGTAGCGGACCCCGGCCTCGCGGCGGGGCCTCAGTCCGGAGCCACCGCGGCGAGCACCGCGTCCGACAGGGCCGGCCACGCGTCGCCCGCCCAGGCGCCGAACGGCCGGTCGGTGAGGCAGGCGAGCGCAATGCCCACGGCCGGGTCCACCCACAGGAACGTCCCGGATCCCCCGAAGTGCCCGAAGGTGCCCGATGAGTTCCGGGCTCCGGTCCAGTGCGGTGTCTTGGTCCCCCGGATCTCGAACCCCAGTCCCCAGTCGTTGGGGGCCTGGAGGCCGAAGCCCGGCAGGACGCCGCGCAGGTCGGGGAAGGCCACCCGGGCCGCGTCGGCGACAAGCCCCTGCGGCAGGATCCGCGGCGCAAGCAGCTCCTGCGCGAACCGCGCCAGGTCCCCGCACGAACCGGCCATCCCCTCCGATGGCCGCCCGACGAGGCGCGTGTCCGTCATGCCCAGCGGATCGAGCACCCAGTCCCGGACGAGCGAGCCGAATGGCTGTCGGGCCGCGCCGGCGACCGCCTCGGCGAGGACGTCGAAGCCCTTGTTGGAGTAGATCCGCATCCGGCCCGGCGGCGCGAGCACGCGCTGATCGTCGAATGCCAGGCCGGACGCGTGCGCGAGCAGATGCCGCATCGTGCAACCCGGCGGTCCGGCGGCGTCATCGAGGTCGACCACGCCCCGGGACGCTCCGAGCAGCACGGTGCACGCGGTGAGGAGCTTGGTCACCGAGGCCCACGGCAGGACGGCGTCGAGCGGTCCGCGGGCGGCCACCAGCCCTTCCCTGTCGACGACCGCGACCGCGACGATCGGCGCGCCCCACCCGTCCACCGCGTCGAGCACGCCGGCGTCGAACGGCCGTCCGGAGCGGGGGATCACTCGCCCGTGTCCGCGGCAGACCGGTAGATCGCCACCTCCACCCGCTCGAGGGTCACCAGGCCGCCGCCGATCATCGACTCGAGCTCGGGCAGGATCGCGCGCACGCGGTCCGCCTCATCGACCGCCTCGACCAGGATCGGCAGGTCCTCCGACAGGGCGAGGATGCGGGTCGTGTGAACCCGCGACGAGCGTCCGTACCCCTCGATCCCGCGGAACACGGAGACGCCACGGATGCCGCGCTCGCGCATGAGCCGGACGATCGCGTCGTACAGCGGCCGCCCCTCCCAGTGGTCGGATTCGCCGATGTAGATCCGGACGAGCAGGGCCTCACCTTCGAGCGTCATCGATCCGACCTCATGGGAGCAGCCGGCCGACGGCCAGGCCGCCCACGACCGCGATCACGCCCAGCATCACCGACCCGCCCAGGTTGAGCAGGCCAAGCTGCCAGGCTCCGTCCTCCACCAGCCGCCAGGACTCCAGCATCCACGTCGAGAACGTGGTGTAGGCGCCCAGGAACCCGATCATCAGCGGCCCCCGGATCTCCCGCGGCAGGACGTCCCGCTCGGTCGCCCACGCGAACAGCAGGCCGAGCAGGAACGCACCCGACAGGTTGACGACCAGCGTGCCCAGCGGAAACCCCGCTCCGGCGCGATCGCTGACCCAGAGATCCAGGATCCGCCGCGCGACCGCTCCGGCAAATCCACCGAGCCCCACCAGCACGAGGTCCATGCGCGGCTCCCCGTCCCGCCTCAGTCGGCGGTGGTGGGCACGCCGAGGATGTTGAACCCGCCGTCCACGTAGATCACCTCCCCCGTCACGGCGGACGAGAGATCGGACCCGAGGTAGACCGCGGTCCTGCCGCAGTCCTCGATCGTGATGTGGCTGCGCAGGGGTGCAACCTGGTCGAACGGGCCATAGAGCTTCCGGAACCCCGCGATGCCGCCCGCCGACAGGGTCCGGATGGGGCCCGCCGAGATGGCGTTGACGCGGATGCCCTCGGGGCCCAGGTCCGCGGCGAGGTACCGCACCGACGCCTCGAGCGCCGCCTTGGCCACGCCCATCACGTTGTAGTGGGTGACGACCTTCTCGGCGCCGTAGTAGGTCAGCGTCATGATCGACGAGCCGCGGTGCAGGTACGGGCGCGCCTCGCGGGCCAGGGCGACCAGCGAGTAGGCGGAGACGTCGAGCGCGAGGGCGAAGCCGTCGCGCGAGGTGTCCACGAACTGGCCGTCGAGGTCCTCCCGCTTCCCGAAGGCGATCGCGTGGACGAGGATGTCGATCTCGCCCTGCTGCTCATGCCACCTGGTCATGACGGCCCGGATGTCGTCGTCGCTGGTGACGTCGCACGGCTCCACGAACGGGCTGCCGATGCTCTCGGCGAGCGGTCGCACGCGACGCTCGATCAGGCTCTCCACCGACGAGAAGCCCACCACGGCACCCTCATCGTGGAACGCCTTGGCGATCCCCCAGGCGATGGAATGGTCGTTCGCGACGCCGAACACGAGCGCCTTGCGCCCGTCGAGCAGTCCCATGCGCGGCTCCTCCTCACTCGATAGGCTGTGCATGATGCCCCACCTGCCCGACCCGGACCCCGCGCTTCGTGCAGCCCTGCAGGGAGTCCGCGGGCTGCTGCTGGACCTCGACGGCGTGCTCGTGCTCAAGGGCGCCGCGGTTCCGGGTGCGGTGGCGGCCCTCGCCGAGCTGGAACGGCGCGGGTTCCCGTACCTGGTCGTGACCAACACGTCGCTCGTTTCCCGGGCGACCCTCGCTCGGTGGGGGAGGGGTGCCGGGTTCTCGACGCCGGCCGAGCGGTTCCAGTCGGCGCTCAGCGCGTCGGCCGACCTGGTGCGCCGGGAGTACGGCGACCGGCCCGTGTACGTGATCTGCTCCGAGGACGCGCGGACCGAGCTGGACGGGATCCGCGCGGTGAGCGGCGTGGAGGCCGACGCGGCCCCGGCGTCCGTGGCCGCGGTGATCCTCGGCGACTCGCCGGAGGAGCTCACCCGGGAGAACCTCGACCGCGCGTTCCGCTGCTGCCGGGCCGGCGCCGAGCTGATCTCCATGCACCGGAACCTGTGGTGGCTCACGCCGGCCGGTCCATCGCTGGATGCCGGGGCGTTCCTGGTCGGGCTCGAGGCGGCCGTCGGGCGCCGGGCGCGCATCGTCGGCAAGCCGGCCCCGGCGTTCTTCGCCGCGGCCGTCTCGCGGCTCACCGCGGAGGCGAAGGCACGCGGCGAGCGGCCCCTCCGCCGCTCCGAGCTGGCGATGGTCGGCGACGACGTGGGGTCGGATATCGGCGGCGGCCGGCGCGCCGGCCTGCGCACGGTCTTCGTCCAGACCGGCAAGCACGGCGACGTGGAGCTGGCGGCGGCGGCAGGGAAGGGGAGAGGCGCCTACCGTCCGGATGCGATCGCGCCGTCCATCGGAGAGGTCGTGGCGGCGCTCCCGGGCTGATCGGATTCGGGCGCGTCACCCGCTCGGGCGCGTCACCCGCACGTCGTCGATGCCGGCCTCCACCAGCGATGCCGGCCCGCCGTCGAGCGCCTCGAACCGCACGTGGATCGTCTGACCCGCCCAGGCGTCGAGGTTCACGGACGCGCTGCGCCATGTCCCCGCGACCGCCGCTGCCGGTGACCCGTTGCGCTCCCAGACGACGGCCTGGGTGCCGTCCGCTGCCTCGACGATCGCGCGCAGGTGATCCGCGGCCGACGATGACCCGGCGGGGTGGGCGAACAGCCACCCGAAGGTGAGCGACTGGCCAGCGGCCGCCGGCAGCGGGATCGGCCCGGAGCGGACGGTCGTCAGCCCGTCCAGGTCGTAGGCGCCGGCCGACGTCCCGGCGGGAGCACCGGTGACGAAGGCCTTCCGGCCCGACGGCACCCGGTTCCGCTGGAGCACGAGGTCGCCGGCGATGGACCGGGCCGGGTTGCCGCGGACCCACCTCCCGGTCGCCGGCGCGGTGTCGGTCCCGTCCGGGTCCACGGTCCAGCCGCGCGCCACCTCGAGGTCATCGTCGAACGCGCCGCACCGGGCCGCCCGGACCTCGGGACCAAGCACGGTCAGCGGACACCACGCCTTCTCCGTCAGGTACAGGACCGCCTCCCGGTTGCGTCCGGTCTCCGGCCCGATCCGACCGTCCTTCGGGTAGTCGCGGATCGACAGCTCGAAGGTGTACGAGAACACGCGGTACGTGCCGTACAGGTAGTCCCGCGATGTCCCGCTGGTGACATAGAGGTCGCTTGCCTGCTGGGGTCGGTAGCCGTTGGTCCTCGCCATGCGACGGCCGATCTTCGCCAGCGCCGCGCGGTCCGCGACGGTCATGTCGGCCGGGATGTCCTTCCTCGTGTAGCCGTACGGCCACATCACCAGCCGCCCGTACTCGTGGAACGTGATCGCCGCCCGGATCTGCTGCCGTCCGTCGACCACGCGGCCGGCCAGGAAGTCGCGCATCGCGCGGGTCTCGGGGGCCGAGAAGGCGGAGGGACCGCGGTAGGTGATCGCCAGCGGGTTGGTCGACGTCCGGCCGCCCCCGCCCCACCGGTAGCCGTAGTTGCGGTTGAGGTCGGTGCCGATCGTCCCGTTCGCGTTCGGCTGGCGGTTCTTGCGCCAGTAGTGGAAGCGGCCGCCCTTGATGTCGAACTGCGCGCCGTCGGGATTGACGGCGAACACGATCCAGATCTCGCGGGTGTCCACGATGTCGGTGATCCGCTGGTCGGTGCCGTAGCCGTCGGTCAGCCAGTGGAGGATCTGGAGGGTCATCTCGAGCGACATGTGCTCGTCGGCATGATGGAGCCCGTCGAACAGGACCTCGGGCTCGTCCTCGTCCGTGCCCACGTTGTCGCTGACCTTGGCGGCCAGGATCTCGCGCCCCTTGTGGGAGGTGCCGATGGAGAACGGCTGCACGATATCGGGGTGCGCGGCGGCGACGGCAGCCACCTCCGCCCGCAACTCCGGATAGGTGTGGTACCCCTCCCAGCCGGGCGGGAACTCACTGGCAGCGAGCGCCGGCAGGCCGGCGGTGGCCAGCAGGCTGGCCGCCAGGGCGATGGCGACGACGGCGGCGCGGCGGCGCGGGGGTCGGGGCATGGCCGAAGTGTGCAGCCTCCAGCCCCGTCCCGTGCATGGCTCGGAGGTCCCGGCCGACGCCTGCCGGTCCGCCCTCCCGCGCCCACTGGCGCGGGCACTAGACTGGCACCAACACCCCCGTCGAGCCCGCGCGCCCGCAGGTCATCCACCGGCGCGCCCAGACTGGAGCCAAGCACCATGGCCGAGCGGATCAAGATCACCTACGCGACCCTGCGCGCCGACAACGAGGAGCTGCACACCCTGTACGAGGCAGGCCTCGAGAAGGCGAAGGGCCGCCTCGGCGGGCACCACCGCAACTTCATCGACGGGGCCGAGCGGGACGGCGAGGGCGTCTTCGAGGTCCGCTCACCGATCGACAGTGAGATCCTCGTGGGCACGTTCGCCCGCGGCACCCGTTCGGACGCCCAGGACGCCATCGCCGCAGCCCGCCACGCCCAGCCCGCGTGGTTCCGGCTGGGCTGGGAGAAGCGCCTGGAGATCCTGCGGCGCGCGGCGGAGCTGATCAGCGAGCGCCAGATGGAGTACGCGGGCCTGATGGCGATCGAGGTCGGCAAGACCCGGCTCGAGGCGCTTGGCGAGGTCGAGGAGGCGGCCGACCTCATCCGCTACTACGGGAAGACGGCGGAGGACAACGCGTTCTACGACCATCCCATGGACAACCTGGGTGACGCGGCCGTCCACACTCGTTCGGTCCTGCGCCCGCACGGCGTGTTCGCGGTGATCAGCCCGTTCAACTTCCCGATGGCGCTCGCCGCGGGGCCGTCGTCGGCGGCGATGATGGCGGGCAACACGGTGGTGTTCAAGCCGGCCTCGGTCGCCGCGATGTCGGGCACGGTGCTGAAGGAGGCCTACCGCGACGCGGGCGTGCCCGACGGCGTGTTCAACCTCGTGATGGGTCCCGGCGACACGGTGGGCGACGAGCTCCAGACGAACCCCGGCATCGACGGCATCGTGTTCACCGGCTCCTACGAGGTGGGCTTCGAGCTGTTCCGCAACTTCTCGAAGCGGTACCCGCGCCCGTGCATCGTGGAGATGGGCGGCAAGAACCCGGCCATCGTGCTCAAGTCCGCCGATCTCGAGGAGGCGGCCGAAGGCATCATGCGGGCCGCATTCGGCTTTGGCGGGCAGAAGTGCTCCGCCAACAGCCGTGTCTACGTCGAGCGGCCGGTCCACGACGAGCTCGTCCGGATGCTGGTCGAGAAGACCGAGAAGCTGGTCGTGGGCGACCCGCTGCCGCGAACCGCGTTCATGGGGCCGGTCATCGACGACCGGGCGCTGCACCGCCACCAGCAGGCCGTCGCCGAGGCGCGTCGCGACGGCACCGTGTTCACCGGTGGCGAGCGACTCAAGGACGGGGCCCTGGCGCGCGGCTGGTACGTGGAGCCGACCGTCGCCGGACTGCCGGCCGACCATCGGCTGTTCCAGGACGAGCTGTTCGCCCCGTTCACGGCCGTCGCCGCCGTCGACTCGCTCGACGAGGCCCTGCGCCTCGCCAACGACAACGTGTACGGCCTGACCGCCGGCGTCTACAGCGATGACCCTGCCGAGGTCCAGCGGTTCCTCGAGGAGATCCACGCCGGCGTCCTGTACGTGAACCGGCGCGCCGGTGCGACCACGGGTGCGTGGCCGGGCGTGCAGGCATTCGGCGGCTGGAAGGGCTCCGGGTCCACCGGCAAGTCCGGCCTCTCGATGTACTACGTCGCGCAGTTCCTGCGGGAGCAGAGCCACACCGTCGTCGACTGACGGCGGCACGGCGGCACGGCGGCACGGCGCCGGCGTCACCGGCGGGGTCACCACCGCGGGGACACCGGCCGAGGCGCGTATTCCTGTGCGACTGAGGCGCGCGACCACCGAACGGAGCTCGTCGCGCGCCCACGCTCAGCCAGGTGACGAGGTCCTCGCGGTGGTCCGGCGGCGTAGTCCGACGTGAATGGGACCGAGCAGCGTCAGGAGTGACGCGGCGCTCAGGCTGATCGGTAACACGCCCCGCGGCGGGGACGATCGGCTCCCGCGACCCGGTCGTCCGGGCCATGGCCGCGCCGGCGAGCTCTGCTATTCTCTATGCAACCTGCATACCCTTTATGCGTTGGGAGCCCACCCCATGACGACCTCGCTCCAGGAGCGCCCCCTGCCGGACATCGTGACGGCGCTGCCGGGTCCCAAGGCCCGGGCGCACATCGAGTTCGACCACGCCTGGACGAGTCCCTCGCTGCCCCGCGCGTACCCGATCGTCCCGGTGCGCGGGCTGGGCTGCGCGATCGAGGACATCGACGGCAACGTGTTCCTCGACTTCGCGGCCGGCATCGCCGTCAACTCCACTGGCCACAGCCACCCCGACGTGGTGGCTGCGATCCAGCGCCAGGCGGCGGAGCTCCAGCACTTCTCGGCCAGCGACTTCTACCTGCCGATCTACGCCCAGGCCGCGGCGGAGCTCGCCCGAGTCGCCCCCATGTCGGGCCCCACCCGGGTGTTCTTCGGCAACTCCGGGGCCGAGGTGGTGGAGGCCGGCCTCAAGCTCGCCCGGTACCACACGAAGCGCCAGAACGTGATCGCGTTCCTCGGCGCCTTCCACGGCCGGACGATGGGCGCCGTGAGCCTCACCGGCTCCAAGGCGAAGTACCACGCGCACTTCGGCCCGATGCTGCCGGGCGTCTACCACGTGCCCTACGGCAACGAGGGCCTCGACGAGATCGAGCAGCGCATCTTCAAGCGCCTCATGCCGGCCGACGAGTTCGCGGCCGTCATCGTGGAGCCGATCCAGGGCGAGGGCGGCTACGTCGTGCCCGAGGACGACTTCCTGGCCCGCCTCCGCGACCTGTGCGACCGCCACGGGATCCTGCTGATCGCGGACGAGGTCCAGTCCGGTGCCGGCCGCACCGGCAAGATGTGGGCCATCCAGCACTGGGACGTGGAGCCGGACATCCTGCTCACGGCCAAGGGCATCGGGTCGGGCATGCCGGTGGGCGCGATGATCGCGCGCGACGAGGTGATGTCCTGGGGCCCCGGCGCCCACGGCAGCACGTACGGCGGCAACCCGGTCAGCCTGGCCGCCCTGATGGAGACGATCCGGCTGCTCGAGGGCGGCCTGATCGCCAATGCCGGCATCCGCGGCCGCGAGATCATGGACGGGTTGCGGCCGCTCCTCGACCGGCTCCCGAGTCTCGTCAAGGACGTCCGCGGCAAGGGTCTCATGGTCGGCATCCAGTTCGACTCCGGGGAGACGGCCGATGCCGTGCAGATGCAGGCCTTCGATCGCGGCCTCCTGGTCCTCGAGGCCGGCGACGACTGCGTCCGGATGTCTCCGCCGCTCGTCGTGTCGCAGTCCGAGGCCGCCACGGCGGTGCGGATCTTCAGCGAGGCGGTCGCCCATGTCGCCGGCAATCGCACGGCCGACATCGCGGAAGTCAAGCACTCGACCCGTGCGCGTCTCGCCACCGAGGGGTTGAGCGCCACGGGGTAACGTGGGCGGGCGCGACGGCCCAGTGGCCTGCCCAGCACCGCCCAACGACACACAGCGCAGGGGTCCATGTCCGGCAAGGTTGCATCGATCCGCGACGCCGTCGCCGAGCTCGTCCGCGACGGTGACACGGTCGCGATCGAGGGGTTCACGCACCTGATCGGCTTCTCGGCCGGCCACGAGATCATCCGCCAGCGAAAGCGGGATCTCACGCTGGCGAGGATGACGCCCGATCTCATCTACGACCAGATGATCGCGGGCGGGGTCGCCCGCAAGCTGATCTTCAGCTGGCTCGGCAACCCGGGGGTTGGCGGACTCAACGCCATCCGCCGCCGGATCGAGCCCGCGGCCGTGGGGGAGGGGACGGCGCTCGAGATCGAGGAGTACAGCCACTTCGGCATGGTGGCCCGGTACACCGCCGGTGCCGCCAACCTGCCGTTCATGCCGCTCCGCTCCTACTTCGAGACGGACCTGCCCAAGGCGAACCCGCTCATTCGCGAGATCCGCTCGCCGTACTCCGACGAGACCGTGTACGCGGTGCCGCCGCTCCACCCGGACGTGACCGTGATCCACGCCCAGCGCGCGGACGCCAGCGGCAACACCCAGATCTGGGGCCTGCTCGGCTGCCAGAAGGAGGCGGCGTTCGCGGCCGACCGGGTGATCGTCGTCGTGGAGGAGCTGGTCGACGAGGCGGTCGTCCGCGCGGATCCCAACCGGACCGTGATCCCCGGGCTGATCGTGGATGCGGTCGTGGTTGAGCCGTTCGGCGCCCATCCCTCCTACGTCCAGGGCGCCTACGACCGCGACAACCGCTTCTACCTCGACTGGGACCCCATCAGCCGCGACGAGGAGAAGACGCAGGCGTGGCTGCGCGAGTGGGTCTACGACCTCGACGGACGCGGTGCCTACGTCCAGAAGCTGGGCGCAGAGCGGGTGGCTTCCCTGACGCCGGGCAGTGCGCCGTCGGGCAGCGTCGACTACGGGGATTACCGGTGAGCGACCTCGGCTTCTCGAAGAACGAGATGATGATCGTCGCGGCCGCCCGCGAGCTGGCCGGCCAGCACGTCTGCTTCGTGGGCGTGGGGTTGCCGAACATCGCCGTCAACCTCGCCAAGCGCACCGTCGCCCCGGACCTTGAGCTCGTCTACGAGGCGGGCGTGTTCGGGGCGCGACCGGCGCGCCTGCCGCTGAGCATCGGCGACCCGACCATCGTGACCGGCGCCACCGCCGTGGTCTCGATGTTCGAGCTGTTTGCGTTCTACCTGCAGCGGGGCCTGATCGACGTCGGCTTCCTGGGCGCGGCGCAGATCGACAGGTTCGGCAACCTCAACTCCACCGTCATCGGCGACTACGCGGCACCGAAGACGCGGCTACCTGGCTCGGGCGGGGCGTGCGAGATCGCGATCAACGCGCGCCAGGTGTTCGTGATCATGCGCCAGAGCCTGCGCTCGTTCGTGGACGAGATCGACTTCCGGACCTCGCCCGGCAACCTCGGCGGAGCGGAGAACGCGGAGCGGATCCGCAAGGCCGGCGGCTGGAATGGCCGCGGACCGAGTGTGGTCGTCACCGACCTGGGCATCTGGCACTTCGACGAGACCGGCGAGATGCGCCTCGACTTCCTGCACCCGGGCGCGACCCTGGATGCGGTGCGGGCGACCATCGCGTGGGAGCCGAAGATCAGCCCGGAGCTGGCGACGACCCCCGCCCCCACCGAGGTCGAGCTGCGCCTGGTCCGCGAGGAGCTCGATCCCGAGGGCGTCTACACGAAGTAGCGGCTGGGGCCGCGACGCCGGCTAGCGCTGCCCCGGCTCCCGGGGACGGACCACCAGCACCGGGCACGGCGCGTTGCGGACGACGTGCTCGGACACGCTGCCCAGGAACAGCCGGCCCACGGCCCCGCGGCCGTGGCTGCCCACCAGGACCATGTCGACGTGCTCGGCCTCGGCGGCCTCCACGATCTGGTCGCCGGGATCCCCGGTCCACACGAGGAATGAGACGGCGACCCCCAGCTGCCGGCCTCGCTCGACGAGGGCCTGGGCCAGCTGTTCGCGTCGCTCACGGACCTGGTCGATACGGGCGCGGAACCGACCGCCCGGAAGGAGCAGCGAGCCGGGGTCGATCACGGACACGATCAGCAGCGCGGCTCCGAGGCTTGACGCCAGGTCGAACGCCTGGTCCGTCGCCGATTCCGAGGCCTCGCTGAGGTCGGTCGCGAGGAGCAGCTTCCTGATCCTCGACGCCGGCGCGGCGGCGGGCACGGCGACAGGCTGGGCGCCTGGGTCGTTGCCCGTCCGTGGTGCCAACGCCGTCACCTCGTCGATGGACTATGCAAGGAGCGCCGTGACGATCGCGTCCACGTGCTCCTTCTTGGGAACCACGATCAGCACGTTGACCATGCCGAACATGCCGTCTGGGCCCTCGACGTGCGGCAGGATGTGGCAGTGGTATGCCCAGAGGCCGACCCGGTCGGTCGTGATGTTGACGTCCCAGCGCTCGCCCGGCCCGACCGTGATCGTGTCGGCGTCGTACTGGGCGCTCCTGGGGACCCGGTACCCGTCGCGGGCGACCACCGTCTGCGCGTAGCCGTGACTGTGGAACGGGTGGTACATGATCCCCTCGTTCATGTACCGGACGCGGACCTTCTCGCCGACCGCGGCCAGGATCGGCACCACCGCGGGGAAGCCGTGGCCGTTGATCGTGAACCCGCCCAGGACGTCGTTCGAGATCCAGATGTAGTCGCGGTCGAACGTGTCGGTCTCATCGGGCTTGGCCGGGTCGACGATGAAGGCGCCCAGCAGGCCACGCCCGACCTGGTCGGTCGCGTTGTGATGCGAGTGGTACATCATCGAGCCCGACCGGCCGGCGGTGAACTCGTAGGTGAACGACTCCCCGGTCGCGAACGGCTTCTGGGTCACGAACGGCACGCCGTCCATCAGGAAGTTCTCGAACTCGACCCCGTGGAAGTGGATCCCGGTGGGCTCCTTGAGGTTGTTGGTGAAGATCGCCCTCACCTTGTCACCCTCGGTGACCCGGATCGTGGGTCCGGGGGTCTGCCCGTTGAAGCCCAGTCCGGCAACTGTCGGCTTCATCTCGTCGATCGCCTGCTCGATCTCGTCCACGGTGAGCCGGAACACCTTCCACTCGCCGTCGATCTCGGGCTCCAGCGGCTTGAGCGCGTCGTTGAGCACGAGCTGGGGGACCTGCACGAAGGCGGGCTTCTTGTCCAGCTCGGGGTAGGGCTCGGTCGCGCCCAGGATGTCCACGATCTCGGCGAACGTCGCGTCGCCGAAGATGCCCTGGAAGGCCGGGGCCAGGTTGCCGACGAAGCGGCGGACCACGTCCCGCGCCGCGATGTCGTGCTCCGACCAGCCGGCCGGGATGTTGGGGCTCGCCGACGGGGAGGGAACCACGGACGCCGAGGCCGTCGGGGCGGCGCTCGGCGGGGCCGTGGGGCCCGCGCTGGGAGCCGCCGTCGCGGCGCCCGGCGTGGCCGCGGCGCCGAAGCTCCAGATTGGCGCAGCGGCAGGGGCGCACGCCGCGACGCCCGCGGCAACGCCGGTCAGGCCGGCGGCGCCCGCGACGCGCAGGAACCCGCGGCGGCTGAGGGCGCTGCCGGCTCCGTTCTGCTCAGGCTCGGCGGGGGACGCGGCGTCGGGCTGGGGGTGAACGGTTGGCTCCACGGGCGGGACACTCCGATGCTGGGGCTGAAGCGATCGGGTCATGTTGCCGGTCCCGGGCGAATCATGCGAAGTGACGTTTGGCCCAAAGGCCGAGGACTGCACCCGCCACGCGCGACCGCAGGCTGGTAGGCTCCCGCCGATGACCACGCGCGCGAGACCCGTCCCGGCCGAGACGCCCCCGGTCGGCACCGCCACGCCCGCCGCGAGGCTGGCCGCCCTCGAGGCGGCCACGCAGGCCGTCGCCGCCGAGCTCGACATCGACCGCGTCCTGGGGCTCATCGTGGATCGCGTCCGCGAGCTGGTCGGGGCCCGCTATGCGGCGCTCGGCATCGCCGACTCGCGGGGCCGGATCGAGCGGTTCATCACCAGCGGCGTGTCACCCGAGACCCGGGCCGCGATCGGCGCAGTTCCGCAGGGGCACGGCCTGCTTGGCCTCATCATCCGGGACGGGCTGCCCGTCCGCGCCGAGGACCTGGCCCGGGACCCGCGCAGGTATGGCTTCCCACCCCACCACCCGGTCATGGCGTCGTTCCTGGGCGTGCCGGTGATGGTCAAAGGGCGCTCCGTCGGCAACCTCTACCTGACCGACAAGCCCCAGGGGGAGCCGTTCTCGGACGAGGACGAGCGGCTGGTCGAGATGTTCGCGGTCCACGCGGGAATCGCGATCGAGAACGCCCGGCTCCACGACCAGGTCCAGCGCATGGCGGTGATCGAGGAGCGCGAGCGGATCGGCAAGGATCTCCACGACGGCATCATCCAGGCGATCTACGGCGTGGGGCTGTCGCTCGAGGACGTCCCGGAGCTGGTCGAGGACGAGGCCGGCCGGACGGACGCCGTCGCCCGCGTGGACCGGGCCATCGATGCCCTCAACCTCGTGATCGCCGACATCCGCTCGTACATCCTCCGCCTGCGGCCGACGATGGGTGGCGAGGAGGACCCGGTCGAGGCGCTGGCGCGCCTGGGCGAGGAGCTGGGCATGAACGCGATGATCGACCTCGACGTCGAGCTCGAGGAGGGCGCCGACGGGATGCGCGGGCTGCCGCCGGATCGTGGGGCCGACCTGCTGTTCATCGCGCGCGAGGCGCTGTCCAACGTCGCTCGCCACTCGGGCGCGTCCCGGGCCAGGATCATCCTCACGGAGGACGCCGCCGGGCTGTCGCTGTGCGTGGAGGACAACGGACGCGGCTTCGACCCGGCCACCGTGCCCCGGCCCGACGCCTTCGGCCGCCACCAGGGATTGGGCAACATGCGTGACCGCGCCGTGGGGATGGGGGGCACGTTCGCCATCGAGCGCCCGGATGGCCCCGGCACGCGTATCATCGTGCGCATACCGGCCCCTGCACCTGCCGGTGGATCCGAGCGTCCCAAAGCCGCCACCGGAGATCGATGACCGTGACTGATCTCACCTCGCGTCCCCTGCGCCTGCTCGTGGTCGATGACCACGAAGTGGTCCGGCAGGGCCTCGTGGCGCTCCTTGACCGTCGCGAGGGATTCCAGGTCGTCGCCGAGGCGGGCACAGCCGCGGAGTCCATCGAGCAGGCTCGCCGGTTCCAGCCCGACATCGTGGTCATGGACGTCCGCCTCCCGGACGGGTCGGGCATCGAAGCGTGCCGTGAGATCCGTGCCGAGCTGCCCGCGACCCGGGTGGTGATGCTCACCTCGTACCCGGACGAGGAGGCCGTCCTGTCGGCCATCGTCGCCGGCGCGTCGGGGTACCTGCTCAAGCAGATCCGTGCGCGCGACCTCGTGGCGGCCCTCGAGTCGGTCGGTCGCGGCGAGTCGCTGCTGGACCCCGCGGTGACCGAGAAGGTGCTCGAGCGCGTTCGCAGGATCGCCACCGGCGCCTACACCGACGAGATGGCGCAGCTCACCGCGCAGGAGCAGCGGATCCTGCTCCTCGTCGCCGAGGGCAAGACCAACAAGGAGATCGCGGCGGAGGTCTTCCTGTCCGACAAGACGGTGAAGAACTACGTGAGCTCGATCCTGTCCAAGCTCAACCTCGAGCGTCGAGCCCAGGCGGCCGCGTTCGTGGCCAAGCATCGCCTGGACCGCGGCGGCCCGTAGCCGACGGCCGGCGCGCCCGCGCCCGATGGAAGACGATCTCGTCGCCTGGGGGCGGGTCCTGCGCATCCAGACCACTGGCCGCGTGACGGGGCGGCCGGCGAGCGCTGTGGTGGGCTTCGTCGAGGGCCCTGATGGATCGCTGCGGGTCGCGGCCGGCTCCCCTGGCGCCGCCTGGGGGTTGAACCTCGCAGCCACCCCGACGTGCCTGGTGACGATCGGCGAGGACACGTGGACGGCGAGGGCGAGACCGCTCGTGGGCGCGGAGCACGCCGCGGCGGTTCGCGAGCTGATCCTGCGCTACGGCACCCCCGCCGAGGGTCTCGGCAACGGGCCATCGTTCGAGCTCCGCCGCGATCCCTGACACCTTGGGGCGGTCCGTCACGGACCCACGTGCCATCCGGCCGGGCGACGCGACGGCGGGCGCTCCTAGACTCCCGCCATGCGAATCGTCAGTCCGGAAGAAGCCGTCGCCGGGGTCCGCTCGCGCGACCAGATCTACGTCCAGTGCGCCGCCGCCACCCCGGAGGTGCTCCTCCGGGCGCTCGTTGCCCGCGCCGCCGAGCTCGAGCAGGTGTCGATGGTCCACCTCCACATCGAGGGGCCCGGACCGCACCTGGCGCCCGAGATGGCGCCGCACTTCCGGCACCGGGCCCTGTTCATCGGACCCAATGCCCGTCGGGCCGTCAACGAGGGTCGCGCCGACTTCGTGCCGGTGTTCCTCTCGGACGTGCCCGCGCTGTTCCTCTCCGGCGCGCTGCCGCTCGACCACGTGTTCGTCAACGCCACGCCGCCCGATGCCCACGGCTTCTGCTCGCTGGGCACCTCGGTGGAGGCGATGCACGCCGCTGTCAGGGCGGCGAAGCACGTCATCGTCCAGTTCAACCGCGCGATGCCGCGGACCCTGGGCGAGTCGTTCATCCACGTCAGCCAGATCGACCTCGCGACCGAGGTGGACGAGCCCATCCACGAGGTGCCGCGGCCGCAGATCGGCGAGATCGAGCGCCGGATCGGCGCGTTCATCGCCGACCTGGTGCCCGACGGGGCCACGCTCCAGCTGGGGATCGGCGCGATCCCCGCGGCCACGGCCGAGTTCCTGGGCGACAAGAAGGACCTGGGCATCCACACCGAGATGTTCACCGACGCGGTGGTGGACCTGGTGGAAGCGGGCGTCTGATCACGGGCGCCGCGAAGGTGCGCAACGTCGGCAAGCTTGTCGCCGCGTTCATGATGGGCACGAAGCGGCTGTACGACTTCGTCGACGACAACCCGATGGTCGAGATGCGCGCGGTGGAGTTCACCAACGACACCCATGTCATCCGCTCGTTCCGGCACATGACGGCGATCAACTCGGCGATCGAGGTGGATCTCACCGGCCAGGTCGTCGCCGACTCGATCGGGTATCGGATGTACTCGGGCGTCGGTGGGCAGATGGACTTCATGCGCGGCGCGGCGCTGGCGCCGGAGGGTCGGGCGATCATCGCCCTGCCGTCCGCCGCGGGCGCCGACCACGCGATCTCCCGGATCACCCCCGCGCTCCAGGAGGGAGCGGGGATCGTCACCACGCGGGCGCACGTGCGGACCGTGGTCACGGAGTACGGAGTCGCGGAGCTGTGGGGCAGGAGCCTGCGGGAGCGTGCCAAGGCGCTGATCGCGGTGGCGCATCCGGACCACCGTGACCGGCTCGAGCACGAGGCGCGACGGCACTTCGAGCTGTAGACGCCGCCGCGCCGGGTGCCCGGATGGACCCGGCCGATCCTCCGCACTCGGCTGTGGTCGCGACGGCCTCCCGGTCTCAGCCCCTGCTGAGTCCGTGCTGATCACCATGGATGATCAACTGCGCGGATTCGCCCGGCGCGACGGCGGATATCGGCCACCAGATCACCGCCGATGATCAGGCGAGCACCTTTCGCGCGTGGCAGGTGGCCCAGAGCCGTCACGGGCCACCGGCTGGCGCATCTCAGCCCCCGGATACCCGTCCCTGATCAGCACCGGTGATATGGGGCAGGTGGCCGCTGGCGGCACGGCACCCGGCTCTGCGGCCGCACCCGCCGACGTGGCCCTGCCAGCGGCCCCCGCCGCGCAACCCGCACCGAACGCCCCCGCCGAGGCGGAGGCGCAAGGTTCGGGTGGGTGCCGGGCGTCCCCTCCGGCACCCACCTCGCACGCATGGTCGGGGTTCCGGCCCGCTCCCGGTGAGTGCCGAGTGGACCGCCTTGCCGGGACCTGCGGACCTACCCGGAGGGCGATCGGCCCGGCGACCCGGACCGCGGCTGACGTCCATCATGGGAATCGACGCTGAGGCGGCACTCCGCCGCGCTCGCCCGCTGATCCCGAGCGGATCGGCGCGGGTGCCCGCGACGCCCCTCACGAAAGGATGATCATGCGCACCGAACGCGTGCTGATCATGGGCGCCGCCGGACGGGACTTCCACGACTTCAACGTGGTCTACCGTGGCGACCCCAACGTGGAGGTCGTGGCGTTCACGGCCACCCAGATCCCGGGCATCGCGGATCGCCGGTATCCGCCGGAGCTTGCCGGCGAGCGCTATCCGGCCGGGATCCCGATCCGGCCCGAGGCCGAGCTGGAGCAGCTGATCACCGAGCTCGACGTGGATACGGTCGTGTTCGCCTACAGCGACGTCAGCCACGAGCAGGTGATGCACGCGGCCAGCCGGGCGCTTGCCGCCGGGGCCGACTTCAAGCTCCTGGGCCTCGACGCCACGCTGCTCGAGAGCACCAAGCCCGTCGTCGCGGTGTGCGCGGTCCGGACGGGCTGCGGCAAGAGCCAGACCAGCCGCCACGTGGCCACGCTGCTCGAGGCGCAGGGCCTCAAGGTCGCGGTGGTCCGCCATCCGATGCCGTACGGTGACCTGGTCGCGCAGCGCTGCCAGCGCTACGAGACGTACGCGGACCTCGACCGGCACCAGACCACGATCGAGGAGCGCGAGGAGTACGAGCCGCACCTCGACGCCGGGCGGCTCGTGTTCGCCGGCGTGGACTACGAGGAGATCCTGCGGGCGGCCGAGGCCGAGGCCGACGTCGTCCTGTGGGACGGTGGCAACAACGACCTGCCGTTCTACCGGCCGGACGTGATGATCACCGTGGCCGACCCGCTCCGTCCGGGCCACGAGCTCCGGTACCACCCCGGCGAGGCCAACCTGCGGATGGCCGACGTGATCGTCATCAACAAGGTCGACTCCGCGACCCCGGAGGCGCTCGCCACGGTCAAGGCCAGCATCGCGGAGGTCAACGCTCGGGCAGCCGTCGTCGAGGCGCGCTCAGCGCTGACGCTCGAGGGCGGCGACATCCGGGGGCGCTCGGTCGCGGTCGTCGAGGACGGCCCGACGCTGACCCACGGTGGCATGACCTATGGCGCCGGCGTGGTGGCTGCGAGGCGGTTCGGCGCGTCCGAGCTGGTGGACCCGCGACCGTACGCGACGGGCGAGCTCGCGGACACCCTGGCGAAGTACCCGAAGCTCGAGCGGCTGCTGCCGGCGATGGGCTACGGCGACAAGCAGATCCACGAGCTGGAGGCGGCGCTCGCCGCGATCCCGGCCGACGTGGTCCTGTCCGCCACGCCGATCGACATCACGCGGGTCCTCACGGTGGCGAAGCCCGTCGTCCGCGTGCGCTACGAGCTTGAGCCCGTGGTGGGGACGGTCGCCGAGCACCTCGCGCCGGTCATCGAGCGCGCGAAGGGGGGCATGGCCGCCACCCACTGACCGGGCGACTCCGCTGGTCGCACGCTCGCACCCAGGGGCCGGTTGCGCCACGCCCGCGTGACCGGCCCATCGACCGTCAGACGGCCAGGCGCTCCAGCTGCTCGCGCCGCCACGCGTCCGTGGCGTCCACGCCGTTGAACGTGTAGAGGTGCAGTCCGGTCACGCCGGCGGCGGGGTCCGCGGCCAGCGGCGCGAGGCCGTCGAGGAACCCCGTCGGCCGGTAGAGGCCCGCGCTCCGGGCCAGGCCCGCCGCGAACCGCAGGTTCTTCGCGAGGAACCGCTTCGTGTCCGCCACCCCGATCCGGGCCGCGATCCCCATCAGCCGCTTCGGGTCCGCCACCCCGGGCACCCCGACCACCACGTCGAGCGTCATCCCGGCCGCCCGCCTGGCCCCGACCCATGCCGTCGACGGCACCCGGGTCGAACCCCATCTGCGTGGTGACGTGGTGGACGTGGCGCGACTTGGCCTCGAGGGCAGCGAGCAGCGCCGGCTCCGGGATCGATGCGTGGCCCTCGGGGTAGCCGGGGCAGCCCACGACCGTGAACGGGCTCCCGAGCTCGGCCATCGCCTGCAGCAGCGACAGCCCGTCAGGATAGGCGCCCGGGTCCTCGGCATCGCCACCCACGACGAACGCCCGCTCGAGGTTCGCCGCCCGTGCCCGGGACAGCAGCTCGGCGAGCTCCACGCGGTCGCGCACCATGCGCGCGGACAGGTGGGGGATGGCGCGATGCCCTGCGGCCGCCAGCCGCTCCGCCCAGTCGAGGGTTGCCCCGAGACCCTTGGCGGGTGACGCGGTCACCGAGACCAGCGAGCCCGGGCGGCAGGTGCGCGGCCTGCTCCTCGAGGTTCCGGAGCGGGATGACCTCGAAGATCGGGTCGGCGAGGAGCCGCGCCGCCGCGGCCCGCTCGGGGTCCGAGAGCGCCGGCCGGCGTGCCATCAGCTGCCCGCCGCGAGACGCCGCCGGCGACCAGGGCGTCGCCGAGCCCAACGATGCCGGTGTCACGGCGCTCGTAGGTGAGCCCGAGCCGGGTGGCCGCTTCCCGCGCCCGGGCATCGAGCGCCGGGTCGTCGGTCTGGGCGAGGTAGACGAGCCGGCGGTAGTTGCCGAACATGATCGGCAGCAGCTGTGGGTGCCGATCGAGCTTGAGGCCCTTCCACACGATGGTGTCGAACTGGCGGGCCAGGAAGTCCGTGAGGTAGAAGGTCCCGGGCTCCTCGTCCGACAGCGCAGCGAACGCGGCACTCCCGGCGTAGATCTCGTAGCAGTGCGCGCCCGGAAGGCGTTCGATGCCGGTTCCCTGGAGCGCCTTGTCCAGCATCCCACCGGTGCCGCAGTCCGCATAGCCGACCAGCAGGCCGACGTCCGGCCCGCGCTCCGCCTGCACGGCGGCGACACGATCGAGCACGGCAGCCGGGATCCTCTCCGGACGGCTGTGAAGCGATGCCGGGAGGCAGGTGAGCTCGACGCCCGGGACCTGGTCCAGCACCGCCAGCAGCTCCCGGGCCAGGGCGCCACAGCCGATCACGACAGTCGGCTGCGCCGCCGAGATCTCGGGCGGATTGCTGGGTCGGTCGTCGGTCACGCCGGCTCCAATGCCTGGGGACGCTGTTCCACGATGTGGAATGGTGCCGCATGACGGAACGGCCTCCACGCAGCAGCCTACGGGATCAGGCGACCAGATGTCCAGCGGGCGCCCACCGGCCCCTGCCACATGGACCCTGTACGACCGCGAGCCACCGTGCATGATGGGCGCTCTGCACGATCGGGCCCGCCGCCGATGGCCGGTGATCCCCGTGCGATCCGGAGGTGGCAGGGCAGGTGAGCGGGACGCGCTGGGACTACGTGATCGTGGGCGGCGGGTCCGCCGGCTGCGTCCTCGCCAACCGGCTGTCGGCGGACGAATCGACACGGGTGCTGGTGCTCGAGGCCGGGCGCCGCGACTGGCCGTTCGACGTGTTCCTCAACATGCCGGCGGCGCTCACGTTCCCGATCGGGAGCCGGTTCTACGACTGGCAGTACGAGTCGGAGCCCGAACCGTTCATGAACGGGCGGCGCGTCTATCACGCCCGGGGAAAGGTGCTCGGCGGCTCCTCGTCCATCAACGGGATGATCTTCCAGCGTGGCAACCCGCTCGACTACGAGCGCTGGGCTGCCGACCCGGGCATGGACACGTGGTCGTTCGCCCACTGCCTCCCGTACTTCAAGCGGATGGAGGACTGCACCGCGGCGGCGCCCGACGACCCGTTCCGCGGCCACGGCGGACCGCTGGTGCTCGAGCGGGGTCCCGCGACCAGCCCCCTGTTCCAGGCCTGGTTCGAGGCTGCCCAGCAGGCGGGATACCAGCGGACCGAGGACGTCAACGGCTACCGCCAGGAGGGGGTCGCGCCCTTCGACCGCAACATCCGCAAGGGCCGCCGCTGGTCGGCAACGAAGGCGTACCTCGATCCCGCGCGAAGCCGGCGCAATCTCGAGATCCGGACGGGGGCGTTCGTGACCCGGGTGCTGTTCGACGGCACCCGCGCGACCGGCGTCGAGGTGGCGAAGGGGAGCTCGATCGAGCGGATCGAGGCGGGTGAGGTGATCCTCGCCGGCGGCTCCATCAACTCGCCCCAGACGCTGCTGCTGAGCGGCGTCGGCCCGGCCGATCACCTGGCGGAGATGGGCATTCCGGTCGTTGCCGACGTGCCGGGTGTAGGCGCCAATCTCCAGGACCACCTGGAGGTCTACATCCAGTACCGGTCGCTCCAGCCGGTGTCGATGCAGCCAGCGGCGACCCAGCTCTGGCGGCGGCCGTTCATCGGCGCCCAGTGGCTGTTCCTGCGCAGTGGCCCGGGGGCCACCAACCACTTCGAGGCGGGCGGCTTCGTGCGCAGCAACGAGGACGTGGCCTATCCCAACCTGATGTTCCACTTCCTGCCGCTCTCGATCCGCTATGACGGGTCGAAGGGGGAAGGGGGCCACGGCTACCAGGTGCACGTTGGTCCGATGTACTCGGATGCGCGCGGGTCGCTGCAGCTCAAGAGCGCGGATCCACGGGCCAAACCGGCGCTGCGGTTCAACTACCTGTCCACCGAGCAGGACCGGCGCGAATGGGTGGAGGCCGTGCGCACCGCACGCCGGATCCTGACCCAGCCGGCGTTTGCCCCGTACAACGGCGGGGAGTCCTCTCCTGGCAGCACCGTGGAGACCGACGAGGAGATCCTGTCCTGGGTCGCCCGTGATGCCGAGACCGCGCTGCACCCGTCGTGCACCGCGAAGATGGGCACGGGGACGGACGCGGTGCTCGATCCGGGCACGATGCGCGTGCACGGCGTGGACGGGCTGCGGGTCGTCGACGCGTCGTCGTTCCCGTATGTCACCAACGGCAACATCTACGCACCGGTGATGATGCTCGCGGAGAAGGCCGCCGACCTCGTGGCCGGCAACACGCCGCTCGTCCCGGACCCGGTTCCGTTCTACCGCCACCGGGGGGCCGAGCCGGCCCTCGACACGGCCCAGGGCGGCTGACGGCAGGGACCACCCACCGGGACGGCCCGGTCCTGGAGCGATCGCCCACCTTGACCGCGCGTGTCCGGGTGTCCATCCTGTGGCGATCCGAGGGGTCGGGCCCGCGACCAGGTCGCGTTGTGACGACGTGCTCGTGACCGGCGAGGTGGGAATGGCGAACGCGCACAGGGACCCCGTCCGTTGAGCGGGGACGGCGTGGCCCCGACGATCGCGGCCCGCGGGGTGTGGAAGATCTTCGGGGCGGCCGGTGCCAGGCTCAAGGAGCCGCCGGCGCGGGACGTGGTCACGGCGGACTTCCGCCGCGAGACGGGCTCCACGATCGCCGTCCGGGACGTCTCGTTCGAGGTCCAGCCCGGCGAGGTGTTCGTGGTCATGGGCCTGTCGGGCTCGGGCAAGTCCACCCTCGTCCGGTGCCTCACCCGCCTGATCGAGCCCACGTTCGGCGAGATCCTGCTCGACGGCGAGGACATCCGCAAGGCGGACGCGAAGCGCCTCCGTGAGCTGCGCCGCCACCGGTTCTCGATGGTGTTCCAGCACTTCGGCCTGCTGCCGCACCGACGCGTCCTCGACAATGTCGCCCTGGGTCTCGAGATCCGGGGCGACGACCGCAAGGCGCGCATGGACCGCGCCCACGAGCTGCTGACGCTGGTGGGCCTCGAGCCGCACGCGATGGCCTACCCGGACCAGCTGTCCGGCGGCCAGCAGCAGCGCGTGGGCCTCGCCCGGGCCCTGGCGGTGGACCCCGAGGTGCTGTTCTTCGACGAGCCGTTCAGCGCGCTCGACCCGCTGATCCGGCGCGACATGCAGAACGAGGTCATCCGCCTCCACCACGAGATGGGCAAGACGATGGTGTTCATCACCCACGACCTGTCCGAGGCGCTCAAGCTGGGCGACCACGTGGCGATCATGCGGGCCGGCGAGGTCGTCCAGATCGGGCGTCCCGAGGAGATCGTGGGGGCTCCCGCCGACGATTACGTGGCCGACTTCGTGCAGGACGTGCCCAAGTCGTATGTCCTCACGCTGGGCTGGATCAAGCGCCCGGTCCGTCCCGACGATCCGCTCGACGGCCCGGAGTTCCCGGCCTCCACGACGATCCGCTCCGCGGTCCACGTCGCGGCAACCACGGACCGTCCCATCCGGATCGTGGAGAAGGGCGCCCTCGTCGGGCTGGTGGACCGTGCACAGATCCTGTCCGCCATCGCGGGCGTGGGGCCGGAGGGTTGACCGCGATCGGCCGGGGGGCCGTCCCGGCCGTCGGCCTCGGGGTGTCACGTCGCACGATCACGGTCGCTGGTGCGGCGGCGGCGATCGCCCTGTGGATCGTGTTCCGCGGCCAGATGAACCTGCCCCACAACGACGATTACGACCTCTTCAACTGGCTCAACGGGCTGCGTGTGTGGGTCAACGAGAACCGGACGTTCCTCGACCCGGTGCGGGTGGGCGTCGCCGGCCTGGTCGGCGTGTTCGACGAGCTGCTGGCATCGTTGGGCTGGCCGGGCGTGATCGGGATCGTGGCGGCGCTCGGGTACGTGTTCGGCGGCGTCCGCCTGCTCGTGCTCGTGACCACCGGTCTCCTGCTGCTGGGCGTGCTGGAGCTCTGGGACGCCAGCATGGCCGTGATGGCGATGATGCTGGCCGCCGTGCTGCTGGCGCTGCTCATCGGCCTGCCGCTGGGGATCCTCGCGGGGCGCTACGAGCGGGTGGCGGCGTTCCTCGCCCCGATCCTCGACTTCATGCAGATCATGCCCACGATGGCGTACCTCACCCCGATCACCCTGCTGTTCCTGATCGGCGTGGCGCCGTCCACGGTGGCCACCCTGATCTTCGCCGTCCCGGCCGCCATCCGGATCACGGCGCTCGGGATCCGCGGCGTGTCATCCACGACCGTGGAGGCGGCCCGCTCCCTGGGGGCCACGGAGGGCCAGCTGCTGCGCAAGGTGACGCTCCCCCTCGCGCGACGCCCGATCGGGCTGGCCATCAACCAGACGATCATGCTCGCCCTGTCGATGGTCGTGATCACCGCGCTCATCGGCGCCCCCGGCCTTGGCCGGATCCTCCAGCAGGCCCTGTCCAAGGTGAACGTCGGCGAGGCGTTCGACGCGGGGATCGCGATCGTCATCCTCGCGATCGTCCTCGACCGCCTGACGTATGCCGCGGGTGAATGGCTGGATCCCCGGGAGCGGGCGATCCACCCGCGTTGGGGCGGGCGGACGGTGACGATCGGCGTCGTCGGCGGCCTGGTCGCCCTCGGCCTTGCTGCGCCGCTGCTGATCGACGCGAGGGAATTCCCGGATGCGGTGACGTTCTCGTTCGCCGACCCGGTGAACGTGGCCGTCGGCTGGTTCACCGACACCTTCCGGTCGATCACGATCGAGTTCAAGGACCTTGTCGCCTATGGCTTCCTCAACCCGCTCGAGACGGTGCTGACCGAGTCCCCGTGGTGGCTGGTGATCGTCGTGGCGGGCGTCGTGGCGCGGGCGGTGTCGGGCCTGCGCGCGGCCATGGTCGTCCTGGCCAGCCTGGCCCTGATCGCGCTGATCGGCCTCTGGGCCCACGCGATGGCGACCCTCGCCAACGTGGTCGTGGGCACGCTGCTGACCCTGGGCATCGGGCTCGTGATCGGCATCGTCTCGGCCCGCAACGACCGCTTCCGGACGTTCCTGCGGCCGCTGCTCGACGCCGCCCAGACGCTGCCCGCGTTCGTCTACCTGATCCCGGCCGTGGCCCTTTTCGACCCGAGCCGCTTCACCGCCATCGTGGCGGCGGTGATCTACGCCCTGCCCCCGGTGATCCGCCTCGTGGACGTGGGCATCCGGGCGGTCCCCGCCGCGGTGATCGAGGCATCGACGGCGTCCGGGGCCACCGCCTGGCAGTTGCTGTGGAAGGTCCAATTGCCGATGTCGCGCTTCGCGCTCCTGCTGGCGGCCAACCAGGGGATCGTGATGGTCCTGTCCATGGTCGTGATCGGTGCGCTCGTTGGAGCGGGCGCGCTAGGCTACGACGTCATCACCGGGTTCGCCCAGGGCAAGGACTTCGGCAAGGGGCTCGCGGCTGGTATCGCGATCGTCCTGCTGGGGATCCTGCTGGATCGCATCACGCAGGGGGCCGGCGGCAACCGCCGTGCCGGCATGGAGGCTGCCGGCTGAGCCGGCGCAAGGAGGAGTTACGCACATGACCCGTACCCACGTGCAGCGCTGGCTGGCGCTGTCGGCCGCGACGATGCTGGTGGTGGCCGGCTGCGCCCAGAGCTCCGGCGCGACGGCGGCGCCGGCGACACCGGCACCCGCCGCCTCGACGGCCCCGGCGAGCTCCGAGACCCCCGCCGAGTCCATGGGCCCCGTGGCCGCCACCTGCGAGGGCAGCGGCGACCAGGGCACCGTCCAGCTGATGATCAACCAGTGGGTTGGTGCCGAGGCGAATGTCGTCGTCGCCGAGTGCCTGCTCAAGCAGATGGGCTACGACGTCAAGACCAACACCCTGGCCGAGGAGGTCGCCTGGCAGGGCTTCGAGACCGGCGAGGTCGATGTCATCCTCGAGAACTGGGGCCACCCGGACCTCGAGCAGCAGTACATCACCGACACCGGGCTGGCCACGGACGCCGGGCCGATGGGCGTCCAGGGGATCATCGGCTGGTACGTGCCTGGCTGGATGGCGGACCAGTACCCCGACATCACCGACTGGAACAACCTCAACAAGTACGCCGAGCTGTTCAAGACCTCCGAGTCCGGCGACAAGGGCCAGTTCCTGGGCGCGGACCCGACCTTCGTCCAGTACGACGAGGCCCTGATCGAGAACCTCGGCCTCGACTTCAAGGTGGTGTTCTCGGGCAGCGAGGCGGCGAGCATCACCGCCTTCCAGAGCGCCGACAAGAACCAGACGCCGCTCATCGGGTACTTCTACGACCCCCAGTGGCTCCAGAACGAGGTCAAGCTCGTCCAGGTGAAGCTGCCCGCCTACACCCCGGGCTGCGACGCGGACCTCAAGAAGGTCGCCTGCGACTACCCCGCCTACACGCTCAACAAGATCGTCCGGACCGCATGGCTGGCCGAGGGTGGTGCGGCCCAGCAGTTCATCCAGAACTTCAACTGGACGAACGCCGACCAGAACGAGGTCGCGGACCTGATCACCAATGGCGGGATGTCCGGCGAGGAAGCCGCCAAGGTCTGGATCGACGGCCACACGGACGCCTGGCAGGCCTGGATCCCCTGATCCGCTGATCCCAACCCCACCAGCCGCACGCCGCCGGCGCCGGGTCACCCGCGCCGGCGGTTTCGTGCCGGGGCCGGGCCAGCCGACTCCCGCCTCGGGTCCAGCAAGTGGCCCGCCATCGGGATGGCTCCCGGTGCCCTCGAACGGGACCAACGGCAGGCGCAGTCAGGGCTCCCAAGGGCGGACCATGCGGATGCCGCATGGAGAGCACCCTGATGCACGGAACCGCACGTCGCCGGACCCCGGAACGAACCACCGCACTCGGCGTCAATGCCGTCGTCTGGATCGAGCCCGGGCGCGCGATCGTCGTGCGTGGGGGCGACGGCGCGGAGCTTGCCTCGACCGAGCTCCGGATTCCCGCTGCGCCCGCGATGACGCCGCCCGCCCTCGCGCAGGTGGCCCACTCGATCGGCGCCGTGGATCGAGTCCTCGTCCTCGGCGATGGTGACCTTCGGACCGCCCTGGAGCGCGAGATCGTGGCGATCGGCCACCGCCCGGAGACGATCCGCGAGGCGGAGGTCACGGGCCCGGTGGACGAGGCCGTCCTCGTGGAGCGGCTCGCACGCCTTCGCTAGGTCCGCGCCGGGCGCCCGGCAGGCCCACCTTCTGCGTCGGGCGACCGATCGCCTCGGCCTGATCCCGCGGGCCGTCCGGCAGGGGCAGATCGCCGACCGGCCCGGGCCCTCTCCACCCGACGGCACTCCCGCGAGAGCCCCCGGTGGGCTGAGCATGGTGGTGCGGGCCCGGAGCGCGTGATCCTGTTGCGAGGCTCCGTCCCCGACGTAGCGAGGTCTGCGCGCGATGCCGCCTGTGACACCTACGACGTCCCCCGACCTGATGCCGGCCCTTGCATCATCGTGGTTCGGGGGGGGCCTGTCCCCCGAGGCGGTCTCCCGGCTGGCGTCGATTGCGTCGAAGCGATCGGTGCCGGCGGACACGGAGCTGTTCCACGAGGGCCAGGTGACCGAGGCGTTGTCGATCGTCCTCGACGGACGCGTCGCGCTGCGAACGCTCGTTCCCGAGCGCGGCATGGTCACCATCCTCACCGTCGAGGCGGGTGACATCATCGGCTGGTCGGCGATCGTCCCGCCTCACCGGGCCACGTCAGTGGGGATCGCGATCGAGCCCGTCACCCTGATCGACCTCCCCGGCGAGAAGCTGCGCCAGCTCCTGCGCGAGGACTATCCGCTCGCCGCATCGGTCTATCCGCGTGTGATGCAGGCCATGGGCCGCCGGCTGGCCGCCACCCGCCTCCAGCAGCTCGACCTGTTCGCACGCGAGGAATGGAACCGGGCGGAGACCCGGCCGTGGTGACCAACGAGCGGCTCCCGTACGCACCCTATCCGAGCCCGACCGGCACCGCCGTGGCCGCAGCTCCGTCGTCGGTCGCCTCGCCCAACGGGACCGGCCCCTGGTTCCTGGCCCGGGCCAACCTCGGGCTGCTGCTGGACCAGCTCCACGCTGACGGCCGGACCGTGATCGGGCCAACCGTGAAGGATGGCGCGATCGTCTACGGCGAGATCTCGTCCGTGGACGACCTGCCGGCCGGCATCGGGGACGACCAGACACCCGGGCACTACTCGCTGGTCGAACGCAGTGACCGCAGGCTGTTCGACTACACGGTGGGGCCGACCGGCCCCAAGCGCTGGACCTTCCCGCCGATCGTTCCGCTCAACGTGGGGCGGCGCGAGGGCCGGTCGGTCAGCTTCGAGCCGGCGTCAGCCGATCCCGCCAGGCTCGCCTTCCTTGGGGTTCGTGCCTGCGAGGTCGCGGCGCTGGGCATCCAGGACCGCGTGTTCCTGGGCGGTCCCTACACCGACGAGGACTACCGGGCACGCCGCCGGAGCGCCCTCATCATCGCGGTCAACTGCACGACGGCCGCGTCCACCTGCTTCTGCACCTCGATGGGCACCGGCCCCGAGGTCCGGGGCGGCTTTGACCTCGCGCTCACGGAGCTCGACGAGGGGTTCGTGGTTCGGACGGGGTCCCCGGAGGGGGCGGACCTGGTTGCCCACCTGCCGCTCCGGGCGGCCGACGCCGGCCAGATGCTCCGCGCGGCCGAGTCGGTGGGCAAGGTGGCCGCGACGATGGGCGACCCGGTGCCGACCGCGGGTCTCCACGACCGGCTGATGGCCCAGTTCGACAGCCCCGAGTGGGCGAAGGTGGCCGAGCGCTGCCTGTCGTGCGCGAACTGCACGATGGTCTGCCCGACCTGCTTCTGCAGCAGCGTGACCCAGCGGTCAGACCTCGACGGCGAGGTGTCGACCTCCGAGCGGGTCTGGGACTTCTGCTTCACGGCAGGCTTTGCCAAGGTCGCCGGCGGCAACTTCCGGAGCCGCCCCCGCGACCGCTATCGCCAGTGGCTCACCCACAAGTTCGCGACCTGGGTGGACCAGTTCGGGACCTTCGGGTGCGTCGGCTGCGGCCGGTGCATCACGTGGTGCCCGGTCGGCATCGATATCCGTGAGGAGCTGCTGGCCGTCGCGCCACCGCTGACCACACGGCCGGAGCCGGTCCGGCCCGCGCCCGTTGCCGCGACCCCCGGCGACTACGCGACCGCCCGCATCGTGTCCGTCCGACGCGAGACCCACGACGTGACCACGCTGACCATCGGCGACGTGGACCCGGCGTTCCTCGCGGGCCATTTCGGCCAGTTCGCGATGGTCGCGATGCCCGCCTTCCCGCCGGCCCCGATCTCGATCTCGCGGTTCGGGCGTGACACGATCGACCTCACGATCCGCGCCGCGGGACCCGCGACGGCGGCGATCAGCAACCTCGGGCCCCGTGACGAGATCGGGATCCGTGGTCCGCTGGGGACGTCCTGGCCGATCGAGCGGGCGATGGGTCACGACGTGGTCATCGTCACCGGCGGCATCGGCCTCGCGCCGCTGCGGCCGCTGATCGACGGGATCCTGGCCCAGCGGGACCACTTCGAGACGGTCCGGCTGTACTACGGGGCCCGGACCCCGTCCGACCAGCTGTACGGCGAGGAGCTGCGTGGCTGGGCGGCCCGGGGTGACGTGGAGGTCAAGCTCATCGTCGACCGCGAGGGGCCCGGCTGGACGGGTCCGGTCGGCGTCGTCACCCAGCTGTTCGACCAGGCGACGTGGAGCGGCGAGCGCTCGCTCGCATTCGTGTGCGGCCCGGAGCGGATGATGGAGGCAACGGTCGACGCCCTGTACACCCGCGGCCTGTCCAGCGACCGGATCTTCGTGACGCTCGAACGCCACATGGAGTGCGGCATCGGCCTGTGCGGACACTGCCAGACCGGCCGCTTGTTCGTCTGCCGCGACGGCCCCGTCTTCGCGCTCTCGCAGCTCGGCGACGTGTTCGGCAGGGAGGGCATGTGATGGTCACCGCGCCTGCGCGCTCCAGGCTCCGCGTCGGGGTGGTCAAGATGGCCTCCTGCGACGGCTGCCAGCTCACCCTCCTCGATCTCGAGGACGAGCTGCTCGCCCTGGGCGACCGGTTCGATCTCATCGAGTTCCCCGAGGCCAGCTCGCTGCGCTCCGGGGGTCCGTACGATGTCCTCCTGGTCGAGGGCTCGATCAGCACGCCGGAGCAGGCGGAGGAGATCGTCGAGCTCCGGGCCAAGACCAAGCTCCTGGTCGCCATCGGCGCCTGTGCCAGCTACGGCGGCATCCAGGCGCTGCGCAACTGGAGCGACCACGACGTGTTCCGGGCGGCGGTCTACGCCCACCCCGAGTTCATCGAGTCGCTCAACGCCGCCACACCCGTGTCGGAGTACGTGCGCGTCGACGCGGAGCTCCACGGCTGCCCCATCAGCCCCGAGCAGCTGCGCGAGGTCCTGGTGTCGATGGCCATCGGCCGGCGCCCCCAGATCCGCGAGGAGTCGGTCTGCATCGAGTGCAAGCGCCGCGGCGTCGTATGCGTGATGGTCGCCCAGGGCATGCCCTGCCTCGGCCCGGTGACCCAGAGCGGGTGTGGTGCGCTGTGTCCCACCTTCGGCCGCGGCTGCTATGCCTGCTTCGGCCCGCGGGAGCAGGCCAACGCGACCAGCCTCGCCGGCACCTTCGCAAGCGACGGGCGGCCGGACGACGAGGTCAGCCGCCTGTTCGCGGGGTTCACCGGGTGGTCCGAATCGTTCAAGGTGATCGTGGGGCGTATGGCGGCCCGCCCGGGATGGCCCCGTACGCGGTTCCACCGGTTGGAGACAGCGATGACAAGCAGTGACGGCGGCACCCTGGTCGCCGACGCCCAGGGCGCCGAGCGCGAGTTCCACGTTCCGTACATGACCCGGGTGGAGGGGGAGGGGACGCTGCTCCTCAAGGTCCGCGGGCGCGAGGTGTCGGAGGCGAGGCTCAAGATCTTCGAGGCGCCCCGCTACTTCGAGCGGGTGGTGGTCGGCAGGACCGGCGACGAGGTCATCGACATCGTGGCCCGGATCTGCGGGATCTGCCCCGTCGCCTACCAGATGACCGCGGTCCACGCCTTCGAGGACTGCTATGGCGTCACGGTGGACCCGGCGATCCGGGCGCTCCGCCGCCTGCTCTATTGCGGCGAGTACATCCAGAGCCACGCGCTCCACGTGTACCTGCTCCACGCGCCCGACTACCTCGGGTATCCATCCGCGCTGGCCATGGCCGTCGACCACCGTGCGGTGGTCGAGCAGGGCCTGGCCCTCAAGAAGGTTGGCAACCAGCTCATCGCCGCCCTGGGCGGGCGCGCGGTCCACCCGATCAGCGTGCGGATCGGAGGGTTCTCGCGGGTGCCCGAGCGCCGAGACCTCGACGGGGTGCGCCGCGCGCTCGACGACGCGGTGGCCTGGTCGGAGGCAACGGTGCGGCTGGTGGCGACATGGGATCCGCCGGCCCTCGAGCACCCGCAGCCGCTGGTGTCGTTGCGCCACGCCGGCGAGTACCCCTTCAACGAGGGGCGGATCGTGTCGTCAGACGGCGTCGATGTCCCGATCGGGGCCTGGGGCGATGCCTTCGAGGAGCTGCACCTCGAGGGATCCAACGCGCTCCACGCCCGGACCCGCGACGGAGCCGTGTACCTGCTCGGGCCCACGGCGCGGATCACCCTCGCCGCGGACCAGCTCCATCCCCTCGCCGCGGAGGCCCTGGAGGCCACGGGCCTGCAGGATGCCATCCGGACCAACATCCATCGGTCCATCGTCGCGCGCTCCGTGGAGCTCCTCCACTCGGCGGCCGAGGCGCGCGACATCATCGACGACTACCGGCCCCCCCGCGAGCCGCGCGTCCCGTTCAGCCCGCGCGCCGGCGTCGCCGCCTGGTCCACGGAGGCCCCTCGCGGCCTCCTCCACCACCGCTACGAGGTCGACGAGGGGGGCTTCGTGACCCACGCCCAGATCGTCCCGCCCACCAGCCAGAACCAGGGAGCCATCGAGTCCGACCTGGCCGCCTTCGCGCCGGGCATCCTCGACCTCCCGCACCAGCAGGCCGTCCACCAGCTCGAGATGCTGGTCCGGGCCTACGACCCGTGCATCAGCTGCGCCACCCACTTCCTCGATCTCCGGATCGTGGAGGACGGGGCCGAGGAGGGGATCACATGACCCATCTCGCCCCACCTTCGGTGCGCCTCCTCGTGTGCGGCAACGCGGACCGGGGTGACGATGGGGCGGCCCTGTCCGCCGTCGCCACCCTCCTGCCGTCCCTGCCGGCGGCGCTCCTCGAGCGCCTCGAGGTGCGTCGTTGCGGGCACCTTCGGGTGGAGGACCTCACCGACGTCCCCGCGGGAGAGGTGGCCGTGGTGGTCGATACGGCCGTGGGAATCCCGCCGGGCCACGTCGTCACGCTGTCCATCAGCGAGATCCTCGCCGACCCGGCCTCGCCCACGCCGCGGTCGTCCCACGAGCTGCCGATCGACCAGGTGCTCGGGCTTGCCCAGGTGCTCCGTCCGGGGGGACTGCCGACCGGCACGTTCGTCGGGATCGGGGGACGGCGGTTCGGCTACGGGCGGCCGCTGTCGCGGTCCGTGCGGCTCAACCTGGAGCACTTCCAGGCGGCGATCGCGGCCGAGCTGGCCCGGGTGACCCACGTCCCGGAGGGCCCCTCGCCATCGGGATAGCGCAGCCGGGCTGAGGGCCCGGCGGCCGGCGGCGCTCGTGGTTCGCCACGCCAATGCCCGCGGGTCGCGAGGCGGGGCACGGCACGCTAGCCTTGTCTCGAGTCCGCCGACCGGTCGGGCCGCAGGAGGAGCTGTTGGTGAGCGTGGTCCACTCGAGCGCCCCGACGCTGGTCCGCGACGTGATGGTCGCGGAGCTGGTCACGACCCGCGTGGATTCAGGGCTGGCCGAGGCAGCGAAGCTGCTGGAGCATCACCAGATCTCCGGCCTGCCGGTGCTCGATGACAGTGGTGCGCTCGTCGGCGTCCTCAGCGAGTCGGACCTGCTCCGCGCCCGGGCAACGGACTACCTGTGGGCCAGCTGGCCGACGCTCCGGGTCAAGCACCTGATGACGACGCCCGCGCTCACCATCGGGGCCGGCGAGCCCCTCACCGTCGCGGCACGGCGGATGGAACGCCACCATGTGGGCCGCCTGGTCGTCGTGGCCGACGCCGACGAGTCCCAGGCGATCGGCGTGATCGCGATCTCCGATCTCCTGCGGGTGATGGCCGAGCTGCCCGACGGCGCGACCCCGGAGCCGCTCGAGCCCGGCGAGCCCGAGGCTCCGATGGACATCGACGGCATCGGCGACCGCGGCGACTGAACCCCCCGGGAGTGGCCCGAGGGCTGATCGTCACGACGGGCCGGGGTCCGAGCGCCCGACCGGATGTCTCAGGCGATGACCTGCTCGAGACCCACCTCGTAGCCGGCGTCGAACGCCGCGCAGTCGGCCTCGATCATCTCGGGCCGCTTCGATCCCAGCAGGATCGCGAGGGCGCGATGGACGCTGTTCCGTTCCACCAGGCTGCCGCGGCCCACGAGGGCCCCCAGCGCCACGATCGAGACCAGCTTGTCGTCACCGGCCTGCTTCGCGAGGGCCGTGCACGGCACGTCCAGGATGTCGACGTCGTCGCGTCCGGCCTCGGCCTCGATGAGCGTCGTGTTCACGACCAGCACCCCACCTTCGGCGACCAGCGGCGCGTACTTGGCCAGCGACGGCGGGTTG
Source organism: uncultured Chloroflexia bacterium (assembly GCA_963700555.1). Classification (GTDB taxonomy): domain Bacteria; phylum Chloroflexota; class Limnocylindria; order Limnocylindrales; family CSP1-4; genus CAIXZV01. The sequence continues at coordinate 20,114 of CAVOXZ010000006.1, read as the reverse complement.
AGGACCACCACGCCGTCGGCGCGATCCACGATGGGGGACCCGATCAGCCGGTCGGCCACGATGACCGTGCAGGACGCGGTGCCGCCGCGCATCTCGGGCCCGTAGGACGGGATCCAGAGCACCTCCCGGTCCTCCAGCAGGGCCGCCTCGGCGAGCACCTTGCCCGCGAACAGGATCCCCTGGCCCCCGAAGCCGGCGATGATCGTCGAGCGCTCCATCGTCACTCCTCCAGCCGGCCCATGGCCCGCTTGGCGGGTGGACGGCGGGGTGTGGCGGCCGCGCAGCCGCCGGCCGCGCTGGCACCCACCGGCCACGGCAGCGACGGGGCGATGCCCTTGCCACGGTCGACGAACGTCCCGACGGTGTAGGCGCGCATCACCTCGCCGACGAGGCGGGCCATCGCCTCGGACGGGGTCATCCCCCAGCCGACCGGACACGTGCTGAGCACCTCGACGATCGAGAAGCCCTTGCCCTCGAGCTGCACCTCGAACGCCCGCTTGATGGCCTGCTTGGCCTTGCCCACCAGCCCGGGGTCACCGACGCTCACCCGAGCCGCGTAGTGCACGCCGGGCAGCAGCGACAGCATCTCGGTCACCGGCAGCGGGTAGCCGGCCGAGCTCGTATCGCGCCCGGAAGGGCTCGACGACGTGCGCTGGCCGGGCAGCGTCGTGGGGGCCATCTGGCCGCCGGTCATGCCGTAGATGCCGTTGTTGACGAAGATGGTCGTGAACCGCTCGCCGCGAGCGGCGGCATGGACGATCTCGGCGGTGCCGATCGCGGCCAGGTCTCCGTCACCCTGGTAGGTGAACACGACATTGTCCGGCCGGTAGCGCTTGACGCCCGTTGCGACGGCGGCCGCCCGGCCGTGCGGCGACTCGACGGAATCGAGGCGCAGGTAGTCGTAGGCGAACACGGAGCAGCCGACCGAGCCCACAAGCAGCGTCCGATCGCCGACCCCCATCTCCTCCAGGACCTCGGCCAGGAGCCGGTGCACGATGCCGTGGCCGCATCCCGGGCAGTAGCTGGTGGGGTTGGACAGCAGCGACGGCCGCCGGTAGATGGTGCGCCCCTCGACAGGGGTGGAGATATCGGTCGTGATCATCGCTCGCCCTCCAGGCGCCCCGCCCCGGACCGCGATGGCCGCACGGGCTCCGTGGTCGACCAGGCGCGTCTGGCGGCTGCGACGACCTCATCCGGACTGGGGACCATGCCGCCCATCCGCCCGTGGAGCAGCACCGGGATGGTTCCCTCCAAGGCGAGGCGGACGTCCTCCACCATCTGGCCGGCGGACAGCTCGACGACGACGACGGCGCGGACACCACGTGCCGCCTCGCGCAGGGCCACCACCGGGAACGGCCAGAGCGTGATGGGACGGAACAGGCCGGCGCGCAGCCCCTGCTCGCGAGCCCGGTCCACGGCTGTCCGCGCGACACGGGCAGCCGTGCCGTAGGCGACCAGCAGCACCTCCGCCTCGTCGAGCTGCTCAACGGCCCAGCGGCTCTCCTGCTCCGTGATCCGGGCGTACACGGCCTGGAGGTCCAGGTTGTGGCGCTCGAGGTCGTCCGCGTGCAGGTTCAGGGACTTGATCGAGCGGGGCTCGCGGTCCGCCGCTCCCTCCAGCGCCCAGTCGGGATGCTGTCGGTCAAGCGTCGGGAAGACCGGCTCGACGGGCTCCATCGCCTGGCCGAGGATGCCATCGGCGAGGATCATGACCGGCGTCCGGTAGCGCTCCGCCAGGACGAACGCGTCGCCCACGAGGTTGATCGCCTCGGCGATGGACGAGGGAGCCAGCACCGGGACGTGGTAGTCACCGTGGCCGTGGCCCTTGGTCGCCTGGAGGTAGTCACCCTGGGCGGCTCCGATGCTGCCCAGCCCGGGACCTCCGCGCATCACGTTGACGAGCACGCACGGCAGCCGGGAGCCCGCCATGTAGCTCATGCCCTCGGCCATCAGGCTGATGCCGGGGCTGGAGCTCGAGACCAGCACGCGAGCACCGGCCGCGGCGGCGCCGAGGGCCATGTTGATTGCCCCCAGCTCGCTCTCGGCCTGGACGAAGATGCGGCCCTCCTCCGGCATGCGCCGGGCCATCCACTCGAGCAGCTCCGCCTGGGGGGTGATCGGATAGCCGAAGTAGGCGTCGCACCCCGCCGCGATCGCCGCCTCGGCGATCGCCTCGTTGCCCTTCATCAGGATCCGGGCGGGGTCGGAGGACGCCTCGCCGCCGGTCCCAGGCGGCGAGGCGGCGAGGTGGGGGCGCTCGGCAGCCCCGGGTCGGGCCAGGGTGGGCATGGGGATCAGGCCTCCCTGGGCCGGGCGAACACCGTGAGGGCGGCATCCGGGCACATCCGCGCGCACTTCGCGCAGCTCGTGCACGCCTCCGGGTTGACCAGCATCACCGGGTGATGACCCATCGCGTTGACCACGGTGGGATCCAGCGCCAGCGCACCGGGCTGGCAGACATCGATGCACAGGCTGCAGCCCTTGCATCGCTCGCTCGCGACGAGGATGGGTCGGAACGAGGGTGATCCGCTCGAGCTCCGTCGAAGTCGGGAGTGGGCGAGCGGAGCGGACATGGCCATGGGACTTGGCACCTCCAGTGGCTCGAGAATGGCCTCCGTTCCGGGCGCGCGCGAGGGCCGAAACGTCATGACCCGCCGGGCCGGACATCCCCTCAACGGGCCGCCCACGCGTCCGACTAGTCCTCGGCCACGCCCATTCGAGGCGGCTCGTCGCCCGCAAGCGTCCGGACCCGGGCGACGAGCTCCTGCTCCGTCAGCCGGTCCGCCGCCGACGAATGGATGAGGCGGCGCCGCCCGTGGCGGCGATCGTCGGCGCGCAGCATCCGCTCCAGGCGGCCGCGCAGGACCCCTGGGCCGACAACCGCGACATCATCCGTCGGTGGGACGCGTGCCGCGACATCCTCGACGAACAGGCGAAGCTCGTCGCGGCGGGCCCGCTCCGTCGCGTCCGTGCCGCCGTCCCCGTGACGACCCGAGACCGCCACGGGCCCCCGGCCCTCGAAGTAGCCGTGACTCCGGACCTGCGACCGGACACGTTCCACGGTCGCCCGGTCCGCCCAGCGAACGATGATGGCTTCCTCGCTGTCGATCCAGACGAGGGTCGTTGTGCCGTCGCTGATCTGCACGTGCATGGATCGCTCCGATCCACGGGCCTGACCGGCCCGCCTGCCGTCTGACGTCCGATCCGCTGGCTTCTGGCGAGCGGCGTTCCGCGACGTCCGAACCACCCGAGGATGGGCCGCCGCGCCTTCGCGGGCCAGAGGCATCCGGCGCTCCTGCAGGGCCCGATGGGCACCCTTGGTGTGCCTGCGCCGCCATCGCCACGCTGGGCGCCGCAGGATCCCGCTTGACCGCGTCGGCCGCACCCGTCACCGTGGCGGGGTGCGTCCCCACCACCAGCCGGCCGATCCGTACTCCATCCTCGGCGTCACGCCGGGCGCCAGCCGCGGCGAGGTCCGGCTGGCGTACCGCCGGCGCGCTCTCGAGATCCACCCGGACGTCGCAGGGACCGAGGCGACCGCAGCGACGGAGGCGATGGCCCGGCTCAACCGCGCCCGGGACCAGCTCCTGGCCCGTGCCCCGTCCCGCTCGCAGCCTGAAGGGCCGATCGAGCCGGCCACGTCCCGTGAACGGCCAACCTGGGCCCCCGCCCACGACTCGGCCTGGACGGATCACTGGGCCGCGTGGAACGAGCCCCGTCGCCGCGAGTGACGGCTCGCGGCGCCGGCGATCAGCCCGGGCCGGGACCGGCAGACGCGCAACCGCCCAGTCCCAGACCGGCGGCCCCGGGCCGCGCGACCCCCGGGACGCCGGGAAGGTCCCTGTCGGTCGTGACGAATGGCACTCATGCGCATCTGCGCATACGGTGATGCTTGCACACATGGACGAGCTCACGATCCTTCAGGCGGAGATCCTCAAGACGCTGGCCAACCCCCGGCGGCTGGAGATCCTCCATCGCCTTGCGGAGGGTCCGTGCGAGGTCGGCCGGCTGGCCGAGGAGCTTGGCGCGAGCCAGCCCAACGTCTCCCAGCACCTCGGCGTCCTCCGCACCGCCGGACTCGTCGAGTCCACGCGGGACGGCCGTGAGGTCCGGTATCAGCTCACTGATGAGGACGTCATCACGGCCTGCTCCATCATGCGCGGCGTCCTCCAGCGCCGCCTCAGCCGTCTCGGCCGCCTGTCGCTCCATGACCAGGCCGCGGCTGAGCTCGTGGAGATCCAGTAGATGGCCACGGCAGCAGACAGGCCCAAGGAGGGCGCTTTGGACGAGCAACCGATCAACTTCGTCGCGTTCTCGGGCACGGACGACAAGCTCCAGGCCCTCGCGGTCATGACCGCAGGTGCCGCCGCGCTCGGCAAGCAGGTCAACATCTTCCTCCAGTACTGGGCTCTCGACGCCTTCAGCAAGGCCAAGATCGACGCCGACCACGGGCTCGCCCCGGAGGCGGGCGCCGAGGGCCGGGCGAAGGTGGACGCCCTCGCCGCGGCCGGCCAGGCCAGCTGGGCCGAGACCCTGCGCCAGGCCAAGGAGCTGGGCGAGGTCGACATCCAGGCCTGCTCGCTGTCCATGGACATCCTCGGTCTCGAGGAGTCCGACCTCGATCCGCTCGTCGACGGCCTGGAGGGTGTCACCGCCTTCTACCTCAACGCCGGCGACGGCCAGATCGTCTTCATCTAGGAGGAACCAGCAACCATGGCAGACGTCCAGGTTGACGCCCGCGGGCTCAACTGCCCCATGCCCATCGTCAAGACAGCCCAGGCCGTGAAGGCGATGGCTTCCGGGCAGACCGTCGAGGTCCTCGCGACCGACCCCGGGTCCGTCAAGGACTTCGCCGCGTGGTCCAAGACCACCGGCAACGACATCGTCGAACAGGCGACCGATGGCGGCGTGTTCCGCTTCGTCATGAAGAAGAAGTAGGGTCGAACCGATGACGCTCGCCGAAGCCCCCATCACCCCCGAGACGCTTCCCGTCGCTGAGCCGGCACCCGAGTCCGGGACCCGCAACAACGGGATCGCGATGATCTGCTACAGCGGCGACCTGGAGAAGACCTGGGCCGCCATGATCCTGGCCTCCACGGCCGGCGCGATGATGATGCCGACCAAGGTGTTCGTGACCTTCTGGGGCCTCCAGACGTTCGTGAAGCCAGAGAAGCGGATCACCGGCGACAACTGGATGCAGAAGATGCTGTCCATGATGTCGCGCCCGGGCATCGCCCACCGCAAGCTGTCGAAGATGAACTTCCTGGGCATGGGCCCGTGGATGATGCGCAAGCTCGCCAAGCAGTACAACGTCGCCTCGCCGGCGGAGCTCCTCGAGATGGCCACCGCCATGGGCGTCGAGTTCATCCCGTGCCAGATGACGATGGACATGTTCGGCATCAAGCGCGAGGACCTGATCGACGGCATGGGTGAGCCCGTCGGCGCTGCCACCTACCTCGGCTTCGTCGGCGACGGCGCTGCACCCATCTTCATCTAGCCCCGCCCCGGGCGGGCGGCGCCCCCGCCGCCCGCCCCTCGCTCCACGACGCGTCCCGAAGCGCTTTCGAAAGGACATCCAGCGATGACTGAGACGGCTCTCCCGCCCATCACCAGCACGATCGACGCCCGCGGCAGCTTCTGCCCCGGCCCGCTGATGGAGCTCATCCGCGGCATGAAGGAGTCGGAGGTCGGCGACGTGATCGCCGTCCTGTCCACCGACAAGGGTTCCAAGACCGACATTCCCAAGTGGGTCGGCAAGGCGGGCCACACGCTGATCGGCGTGTTCACCCGCGACGGCTTTGACGAGATCATCGTCGAGAAGGTCCGGTAGCGACCGATGCAGCGAGTCGTCGTCCTGGGCGGCGGAGTTGGCGGCACCCTTGCCGCCAACCTCATCGCCCGCAAGCTCAAGCGCCAGATCGCCGCGGGCGATGCGTCCGTGACCATCGTCGATGAGACCGGCGTGCACGCCTACCAGCCCGGCTACATGTACATCGCCATGGGCTCGGAGCGTGCCGACAAGCTGGTCCGCCCCGAGAAGAAGCTGCTGGACAAGAACATCGAGCTGGTGGTCGACCTGATCACCCGCATCGACACGGCCGCCCAGACGGTGTCACTCGGATCCGGCGCGGAGCTCGGCTACGAGCAGCTCGTCATTGCGACGGGCTCGCGGATCGTGCCCGAGGAGCTGCCGAACTTCGACTCGCAGGCCCATCACTTCTACAGCGCCGAAGCGGCCTCCCGGCTGCGCAAGGCCCTCGATGCGTTCACCGGCGGCAAGATCGTGATCGGCATCGCCGGCATCCCGTACAAGTGCCCGCCGGCCCCGCTCGAGGTCGCGTTCCTGGTCGAATCCGAGCTGCGCGAGCGCGGCCTGCGCGACAAGACCGAGATCACGTTCCTCTCGCCCATCAACCGCGCGTTCACCATCGAGAGCGTGTCGGACATGGCGACGCCGATCTTCGGCGAGAAGGGGATCAAGCTCGAGCTGCTCGCGGGCGTGGGCGAGATCGACGCCGAGCGCAAGGTCGTGATCACCGATGCCTTCGAGGAGCACCCGTACGACCTGCTGATCTGCGTCCCGCCCCACAGGGGTGCCCAGGCCCTGATCGACTCGGGGCTCACGCCCAAGTCGGGCTGGCTGCCGACCGACCGCCACACGCTCCAGGTCAAGACCGTCGCCAAGCCCGCGCCCGGGCAGGCCGACGAGGACGTCCCGCGCTACCCGAACGTGTACGCCCTGGGCGACACCACGGATCTGCCGCTGTCCAAGGCTGGGTCCACCGCCCACTTCGAGGCGCCGATCATCGCCGAGCGCGTTGCGGCCGCCGTCGAGGGCCGCGAGCCCGAGGGCAAGGACGCGGCGTACACGGGCAAGGTCATGTGCTTCTTCGAGGTCGGCGACGGAAAGGGCACCCTGCTCCAGTTCGACTACGACCACCCCCCGAAGCCGCCCAAGCCCGGCAAGCTGTGGCACCTGGGCAAGGTGATCTTCAACAAGACCTACTGGCACACCGTGCCCAAGGGGCGCGTCTAGAACGCACGCCCGCGGGAACGCAGGCTCGCGGGCGGAACCCCTCCCGGGGAACCCGCCCGCCGAGCCTACAATCGGGGTGTGAGCCACCTCAGCCTCCTCCCTCCCGGAGCCGCCACGTGAGCGGCCATGTCTTCCGCCGCTCGATGGTGCCCGAGCCGGCCGTCGCGGCCACCGCCAGCGGCTCGACCATCGTCGACACCGAAGGACGCACGTACCTCGATGCGGCCGGCGGGGCGGTCGTCGTCAACGTGGGCCACGGGCGCCGCGAGATCGCCGACGCCATCTCGGACCAGGCGGGTCGTCTGTCCTACGCGCACGGGTCGGCGTTCACCACCGAGGCCCTGGAGCGGTACGCCGCGGAGGTGGGGGAGCGGCTGCCGGTCGACGAGCCGTACCTGTACCCGGTCTCGGGCGGGTCGGAGGCGATCGAGACGGCGCTCAAGCTGGCGCGCGCCGCGCAGCTGGCACGCGGCGAGGCCGACCGGAGCATCGTGTTTGCGCGCTGGAGCTCCTACCACGGCAACACGCTCGGGGCGCTGGACCTGTCCGGGCGCCGGTCCCTGCGCCGTCCGTACGAGCCGTGGCTCGGCCGTTTCCGGCACGTCTCGGCGGCCTACCCGTACCGGGGCGGCGAGGCGGGGTCGCAGGCGCTCGGGTCCGCCGAGGCCCTGGCCGCCGAGCTGGACACGGCGATCACGGAGGCGGGCCCGTCCAACGTCGCGGCGTTCGTGGCCGAGCCCATCGTCGGCGCGACGCTGGGGGCCGTGGAGCCGCCGGACGGCTACTGGTCCGCGGTTGCCGCGGTGTGCCGCCGCCATGGCGTGCTGCTCATCGCCGACGAGGTCATGACCGGCTTCGGGCGGACCGGAGCCTGGTTCGGGATGGATCACTACGGCATCCGGCCCGACATGGTCGTGGCCGCCAAGGGGGCGACCTCGGGCTACTGGCCGTTCGGCTTCGTCGCCGCGTCGGGCGAGGTGCGGGACCTGGTGGTCGGGGCGGGCGGGTTCGTCCACGGGTTCACGTACTCCCACCAGCCGGTGGCCGCGACCGTGGCCCGCGAGGTCCTGCGCATCCTCGCCGCGGAGTCGCTCGTCGAGGCGTCGCGCGACAAGGGCGAGCGGCTCAGGAGCCTGCTCGGGGCCCGGCTCGGGGACCACCCGGCGGTCGGCGACATCCGCGGGCGGGGGCTGATGGTCGGCGTCGAGCTGGTGCGCGATCGGGCCACGAAGGCGCCGTTCCCCCGGGCGGCGAAGCTGGCGGAGCGGGTCGTGGGCATCGCGCGCGACCACGGCCTGCTGCTCTACTGGGGAACGGGCAACGCGAACGGGACCGACGGCGACGTCATCCTGCTGGGTCCGCCGTTCGTGGTCACGGACGACGAGCTGGTCCGGATCGCGGACGGGCTGGGCGAGGCGATCGATGCGGCGCTCGTGGAGGTCGCCCGGCTCGGAGCCTGAGGGCCCGGGGCCGTCCGAGGAACTCGGGGACTACCTGCGCGCGGATCCCGCCCGGACCAGGAGCAGCCCGCCCAGCACGACGAGCAGGATCGGCCAGACGAGGTCGTTGAAGCCCGGGACCGCGTACGACGAGCCGCCGATCAGGACAAGCAGCGCCCCCAGGCCCACCTGCCAGCCGATGCCACCGCCACTGGCCGCCCGGACCAGGGCGATGAACAGGAACGCCACGCCCAGGCACAGCGTGCCCAGGCCCAATTCGTCGGGGACGCCGGCGGCGGTCAGGAGGTCCGGCGCGGCGAGGGCGGTGATGATCGAGCCGAGGTAGAGCGATCCCATGCCGCGGTTCACGAGCCACGAGACGAGGAACGCGACCCCCACCGCCAGGAACAGCAGCGAGCCGGCGGTCTCGAGCGCCGGGAACACCGACCGGAGCAGCAGGAGCGCCCCGAACACGACCAGGAAGATCCCGAACCACGGCAGCCGGCCGCGGCCGGAGGGCCCGCCGAGGTCGGTCCACTCCCACGAGTAGCTGCGGACCCCGCCCTTGTCGATCACGTCGCCGCTCAGCGGGCCGTCCCGTCGTTCCGTCATCAGAGCCTCCTCTCGGTATCCCGCAGCGTACCGTTTCGGACGACGGAAGAAGGCAGCGCCGAACGCCGGACCCGGTCTAGGATTCGGGTGAGATGGCGCACATCATGACCGTCCAGGGCCCGGTCGATCCCTCGACCCTGGGGTTCATCCTCCCCCACGAGCACACCCAGTGCGCCCTGTGGCACATCCAGGACCGCTGGGACTACTGGGAGCTCACCCCGGACGAGCCGGTGATCCTCGCCGAGCTGGCCGCGTACAGGGAGGCAGGGGGGACGGCGCTGGCCGACCTCACGCTGCCCGGGATCGGGCGCGACCCGCTCTGGCTGCGCCGGATCAGCGAGCGGAGCGGGATCGGCATCGTCATGGGTGGCGGCTGGTATCGGACCGCGTACTACCCGCCCGAGGCGCTCATCGACAAGCGCTCGGTCGACTCGCTGGCGGAGGAGCTCGTCCACGATGCGACCGTCGGCGTGGGCGAGACCGGGATCCGGATCGGCATCCTGGGTGAGATCGGGACCGACAAGCCGTGGGTCAGTCCGTCCGAGGAGCGCGTGTTCCGGGCCGTGGCCCGGTGCGCCCGCCGGACGGGCCTCGCGATCTCCACCCACGCCATCCTGTCCGACGTCGGGGCCGCGCAGCTGACGATCCTCGAGGACGAGGGCGTCGATCCCGGGCGGGTCGTCATCGGGCATGCCGACAGCTATCCCGTCCTGGACCACTACCTGTCGCTGATCGCGCGGGGAGCATCGATCGAGTTCGACCTCCTGGGCATGTCGTTCACGCCCATGGAGAAGTATGGCGAGGGCCGGATCGTCGACCTCCTGCTGGAGCTGCTGCACCGCGGGCACGCCGACCGGGTCCTGCTGAGCCACGACGTCTGCCACAACAGCCAGCTGCGGCACTACGAGGGCAACGGCTACACCTATCTCGCCTCGACGTTCCTGCCGAGGCTTCGCGAGCGCGGCGTGGGCGAGGCAGAGATCGACCAGATCACCCAGGTGAACCCGCGCCGGCTGCTCACGATCCGGTAGGCACCTCGCCGAGGGACGAGGCGCCCCGGCTGTCGGCCGTCTAGACGAGCGCCGCGTCCACCGCCAGCTCGACGTTGCCCTTGAGCGCCTGCGAGACCGGACAGCCGTCCTTGGCCGCGTTCGCCAGCTCGGCGAACTTGGCCGCGTCGATACCCTCGACGGCGCCTCGCACCGTCAGCTCGCTCCTGGCGATCTTCCAGCCGGCGTCCGTCTTGTCGAAGGTGACGACGGCCTTCACGTCCAGCTTGGTGGCCGGGGTGCCGTTCTTGGCGAGCCCGGAGGAGAAGGCCATGGAGAAGCAGGAGGCATGGGCCGCCGCGATCAGCTCCTCCGGGCTGGTCTTGCCGTTGTGCTCGTCGGTCCGGGCCGCCCAGCTGACGGGCAGCCGGGAGAAGGCGCCCGACGAGACGTAGTTGATGGTGCCGTTGCCGCTGACGAGGTCACCATGCCAGGTGACCTCTGCATGCCGGGTGATGGCCATGGAGTGCTCCTTTGCCGTTGCTGGTGACGATGAGGATAGGCGACCGGCTCAGGCGACCGCCCGGCGCCAGGTTCGGACGCCGTCCACCAACGAGTAGATGACCGGGACGACGAGCAGGGTGAGGAACGTGGAGCTGAACAGGCCGCCGATGACGACCGTGCCGAGCTCCGCCGCGATGATCGAGCCCTCGTTGAAGCCGGCGGCCAGCGGGACCAGCGCGAGGATGGTGGCGATGGCCGTCATCAGGATCGGCCGCACCCGCGTCCGGCCGCCCTCGATCAGCGCATCGGTGGTGGACTGCCCCTCTCTCCGCAGCCGTTCGACGAGGTCGAGCAGCACGATCGCGTTGGTCACCACGATTCCGATCAGCATCAGGAAACCGATCAGCGCGCTGACGCCCAACGGCCGCCCCGTGAAGAACAGCGCCGGGAAGGCGCCGATGGTCGCGAGCGGAAGGCTGAACAGGATGATGAACGGGGTGATCAGGGAGTTGAAGGTGAGCACCATCGCCACGTAGACCACGAGGACCGCCACGGCCATGGACACGAACAGGCCGTCGAACGCCTCGTTCATCTGCTGCGTGACGCCCGCGAGGCGCACGTCGATCCCGTCCGGGATCTTGCCGGCCGCCACGAGGGCGTCGATCTCGGCCTGCACGTCCATGCTGACCTGGCCCGTGTTGTCGCTGGCGATCTCGGCCGAGATCGAGGCCGCGGGGGACTCGTCGATCCGGGTGATGGAGCCCTGGGTGTTGACCTGGTCCACCGTGGCCACCGAGTCGAGGGGAACCTTGGTGACGGTGCCGACCGGCAAGGTCCGCAGGGCCTCCACGGAGGCCAGCGCATCGGGATCGACCTGGACGAACACGTCGGTCGCGTCACCGCCGATCGTGACCCGCGTGGCCACGCTGCCGACGAGGGCGGCCCTGACCTCCTGCGCGACCTGGGCGGCCGTCAGCCCGACCAGGATCGACTCGTTGGGGTCGGGGACCACCAGGATCTCGGGCGTGGCCTTCGAGAGGTCGGACTTGAGGTTGAGCAGCTCGGGGTTGTCCGAGAGGGCCTCGACCACGACATCGGTGGCGGCGGCGACCCGGTCGGCGTCGGCCCCAGAGACGATCACGTTGAGGCCGTTGGACGAGAACCCGGCCAGCTGGGCGACCGCGACGTCGAAGCCGTCGCTCTTGACCGGGGCCAGCGAGTCGGACAGCACCTTGGCGTGCTCGTTGAGGTCGACGTCGTCCGCCAGCCGGACGGTGATTCGAGCGCTGTTCGCGGGCCGCCCGCTCTGGGCAGCGACGATGGTCTGGAACCCGGAGTCCCCCTCGCCCGGGATGGACGTCTGGACGAGCAGCACCTCGGGGTCCGCGGCGAGGATCGCCTCGGCCTGGCTGGTGCGCTCGAGGACCACGGCCGAGCTGGTGCCCGGTGGCGGCGCGACCGTGACCGACAGCAGCTTCTCGGAGCCCGCGTTGATGAACGCCGTTGGCAGCAGCGGCGCGAGCACGCCGGTCACCAGGAACAGGACCAGCGACCCGGCGACGACGCCGACCTTGGTCGTCCGGCTGCGAAGGGCGAACTTGATCGTGGGCGTGTAGGCGCGGATCCAGAGCGAGTTCTTCGGCTCCCCGTCCTCGTCCACGTTGAGCTTGACCCGGTCGATCAGCAGGTACGCGAGCACCGGCACCACGGTCAGGGCGCACACCAGCGACGCGAGCAGCGCGAAGGTGACGGTGAGGGCGAAGGGCAGGAAGAACTGGGACACGAGACCGCCCACGAACCCGAGCGGCAGGAACACCCCGACGGTGGTGACGGTGGCGGCGGTGATCGCCCCGGCCACCTCCCGCGGTCCCTGGATAACGGCCGTCAGGCGGTCGTCACCGAGGGCGCGGTGGCGATAGATGTTCTCGAGCACGACGATCGCGTCGTCGACCACGCGGCCCACGGCAACCGCCAGGCCGCCCAGGGTCATGATGTTCAGGCTGACCTCGGTGAGCTGCATGATCACGAGGGCGGTCAGGATCGAGAGCGGGATGCTCACCGCCGCCACGACCGTGCTGCGGATGCTGAACAGGAACAGGAAGATGGTCAGGACCGCGAACGCGGCACCCAGCCCGCCCTCCTTGAGCAGGCCGTCGCGGGACTCCTTGATGAAGCTCGACAGGTCCGAGACCACCGTGATGGACACGAGGCCGGCGTGCTCCTCGCCGAGCTCCACGAGCTTCGCCGTGACGTCGTCCGCGACCGCGACGGTGTTGGCGTTGGAGGTCTTGGAGACGGACAGCGAGAGGGCCGGCTTGCCGTCGGTGCGCGCGTAGCCCGTCGTGGCCACACCGGCGAGCTCGACGGTGCCCAGGTCGCCGATCGTGATCGGGGTCGGCGCGGCCGGCGCCTCGTCCCCGATGGGCGGGGCAGGGGCTGCGACCCCGATGACCAGGGACTCCACCTGCTCGACGCTGTCGATCCGGCCGATGGTGGAGACCGGGATCTTGGAGCCCTCGGTCGTGATCTGGCCCGACGGGAAGGTCAGGTTGTTGGCCGCCAGCACGCCCGTGATCTGGCTGAGGCTGACGCCCTTCTCGGCGAGCGTGTCCGGGTCAAGCGTGATCAGCACCCGCTGCACCTCGCCGCCGGTGACGTCGACGCTGCCGACGCCCTCGAGGCCGAGCAGCGCGGGCTCGATCGCGTCCCTCGTGATGCGCGCGGCATCGGCCAGCCCGTCGTCCGTGATCGCCGCGATCGACGCGATGATCACCGGTGAGGCGTTGATGTTGAGGGCGCTCACCTGCGGGTTGACCGTGGCCGGCAGGCCCGCGTCCTGCAGGTTCTGCTCGATCGCCGCGCGGATCTCCTTGACGTCCGACCCGAACGAGAACTGGGCGACCACCAGGGCGAGCGAGTTGGCGGACGTGGACTGCATCCCCTCCAGCCGCGGCACGCCCGAGATCGCCCGCTCGATCGGCTTGGTCACCTGCTCCGCGACATCCGCGGCGCCGGCCCCGGGCAGCGGGGCGATGACGGTGATGACCGGGAACTCGATGTCCGGCAGCAGCTCCTGCTTGAGGTTGCCCCAGGCGAGGATGCCGGCGACGAACAGGGCGGCAGCCAACAGCAGCGTGACGCTCCGCTTGGCGACGGCGAACTCGGAGAGGCGGCTCATGCAGGATCCTTTCGGGGAGCGAGGCGGGACGCGGCCCGCTCCAGCGCGGCGAGAGCGTCACGCAGGAGCGATAGCTCGTGGTCGTCGAGGACGGCCAGGAGCTCGCGCATCTGGCGCGCGTTGAGCTCCCGGAAGCGGTCGATGAACTGGCTGCCGGCGGGGGTCATGCCGACCACCACCTGGCGGCGGTCAGCCGGGTCGTCGTGGCGGGTGGCCAGGCCGTGGTCCACCAGCCGGTCCACGAGGCCGCTCACGGTGGAGAGCGACACCCCGAGGCGGGCGACCAGGGTGGACATGTGGAGGTCGCCCAGGGCGCCAAGCAGGTAGAGGACCTTGGCCTGGGGCATCGTGACGTCGATCTCGAGGAACTCGGGGGCATGGCTGTCGGCGAGGCGCTGCATGAGCGCCTCGTAGCCGGCGATGACCTCGTCGACGACGACGGTCCGGTTGGTCGGGTTGATCGTGATATCCCTTCGGTCGAGGCTGATGCTTCGGTCGCACCGAACCATTCAACCGAAACGATAGGACGGATTGCTCGTTGGTGTCGGCCCGGGCGGACCGTTGGCCCCGCGGGCGGAAGGCTCGGGCGGCGGGGATCGAGCTGCGGGCCGGTTGAGAGCCTGAAGCGAGCAGAGGCTCTGCCCCTGGACGATCAGCCCCCGATGTGCGTCCGGCCGATGATCCCCGCGGCGACCGTCTTGTTGCGTCGCCTCGTCGACCAGGATGAACGAGCCCGTCTGGCGGTTCTGGAGGTAGGGATCCACGAACAGCGGCTGGGTGACCCGCAGCTGGATCCGCCCGATCTCGTTGAGCGCGAGCTCGGTCGCGGTCTCGTCGCGATGGAGCGTGTTGATGTCGATCTTGTAGCTCAGCTCCCGGACGAGCGCCTTCGCCCAGCGGGTCGTGTGCTTGATGCCGTACTTGCGCCCCGGGACCAGGGGCGCGCTCTCGTCCATCCAGCACACCTGGGCATCGATGTCCTGGGACACGATCGGCATGTTGTTGGGACGGCAGATCATGTCGCCGCGCGAGATGTCGAGCTCGTCGGCCAGGACCACCGTCACCGCCATCGGCGGGTAGGCCTCGGCCACGGGGCCGTCGGCCGTGTTGATGGACGCGATCGTCGTCTGGAGGCCGCGACGGCAGGGCCACGACGTCGTCGCCCGGCTTGAGGACCCCGGATGCGACGGTGCCGCGTAGCCCCGGTAGTCGATGACCTCGAGGCTCTGCGGCCGGACCACGTACTGGACCGGGAACCGAACGTCCACGAAGTTCCGGTCGGACGCGACGTGCAGCCGTTCGAGGTGCGAGAGGAGGGGAGACCCGTCGTACCAGGGCATCTTCTCGGAACGGGTGACCACGTTGTCGCCGACCAGCGCCGACACCGGGATGAACGTCATGTCCCGGACGCGGAGCCGGGTCGCGAACTCGCCGAACTCGTCGCGGATCGCCTCGAAGGTCGACTCCGAGTAGTCCACGAGGTCCATCTTGTTGATGCAGACCACCACGTGAGGCACCCCGAGGAGCGTGGCCAGGAACGCGTGCCGCCGGCTCTGCTCGATGATCCCCTTGCGGGCGTCGAGCAGGATGAGGGCGACGTCCGCGGTCGAGGCGCCGGTAACCATGTTCCGGGTGTACTGCACGTGGCCCGGGGTGTCGGCGATGATGAACTTGCGGCGCGGCGTCGCGAAGTAGCGGTAGGCGACATCGATCGTGATGCCCTGCTCCCGCTCGGCGCGCAGGCCGTCGGTCAGCAGCGCGAGGTCGGTGTAGTCGTTGCCGCGATCGCGCGAGACCCGCTCGACCGCGTCCAGCTGGTCGCTAGAACAGGGACTTGCTGTCGTACAGGAGGCGGCCGATCAGCGTGCTCTTGCCGTCATCGACGGACCCGGCGGTCGCGAACCGGAGGAGGTCCATCGGCATCAGAAGTAGCCTTCCTTCTTGCGGTCTTCCATGGAGGTCTCGCTGGTCTTGTCGTCACCGCGCGTGGCCCCGCGCTCGGTGATCCGGACGGCCGCGATCTCGTCGATGATCCGTTCGATGGTGTCCGCGTGCGACTCCACCGCGGCGGTCAGGTTCGCGTCGCCCACGGTCCGGTAGCGGCACAGGAGCCGGCGGGGGGTGTCGCCCATCGCGCAGCGGCGTGAACTCGTTCACGGCGTACAGCATCCCGCCCCGCTCCACGACCTCGCGCTCCTTGGCCAGGTACAGCTCCGGGATCTCGATCCGCTCCTCGCCGATGTAGGTCCAGATGTCGAGCTCGGTCCAGTTCGACAGCGGGAACACGCGGATGCTCTGGCCCAGGTGGACCTTGCCGTTGTAGAGGCTCCAGATCTCGGGCCGCTGGTTCTTGGGATCCCACTGCCCGAACTCGTCGCGGAACGAGAACACCCGCTCCTTGGCGCGGGCCTTCTCCTCGTCGCGCCGGGCGCCGCCGAACAGCGCGTCGAACCCGTGCTTCTCGGCGGCCTCGAGCAGGACCGGCGTCTGGATCCGGTTGCGCGAGCCGTTGGGCTCCTCCCGGACCACGCCGCGCGCGATGGCGTCGGGCACCGACGCGACCACGAGCGTGAGACCCAGCTTCTCGATCCAGCGATCGCGGTAGGCGAGGATCTCGGGGAAGTTGAGCCCGGTGTCCACGTGCATCACGGGGAACGGGGTCACGCGCGCCGGCGCGAACGCCTTGCGGGCGAGGTGGAGCATCACGATCGAGTCCTTGCCACCCGAGAACAGGAGGCAGGGTCGCTGCATCTCGGCTGCGACCTCGCGGAAGATGTGGATGCTCTCGGCCTCCAGGGCGCGCAGCTGGCTCAGGGAATGGGTGGTCACTCGGGTGCTCCTGGGGCGTCGTCCGGCCCGGCCGCCGCCAGCAGGCGGCGCACGTGGGCGACGAGCGACGGGTGGCAGACCAGCAGGTCGGGCGACCACGGGTCCGGCTTGTTGTACTCGATGGGGGAGCCGTCGAGGCGGGTGGCGGCGAGCCCCGCGGCATGGGCCACCGCAACCGGGGCCGCCGAGTCCCACTCGTACTGGCCGCCGGCGTGGAGGTAGGCGTCCACCGTGCCCTCGACCACGGCGATCACCTTGACGCCGTTGGAGCCCATGGCCACGAGCTCCACGTCGTCGCGCTCGGCGAGCCGCCCGACGACCGCGGGCGGTCGCGTCCGCGACGCCGCGATGCGCAGCGGCCGCTCCCCGGCGAGGACGGCCCGCGCACCGGCGTCCGTGACGGGCGCGACGGTCTGGCGCTGTCGAAGACCCGGCCGCGGCCGGGGAGCGCCACGGCGCCCGCGACCAGTCCGCGGCCACGCTCCCAGAGCGCGACATGGACCGCGAAGTCCGTGCGCCGGGTGCCGTCGGGATCGATCTCGGCGAACTCCCGGGTGCCGTCGAGCGGATCGATGATCCAGACGCGGCCGGCGCCGAGGCGGGCCGGGTCGTCCTTCGCCTCCTCGGACAGCACCGCATCCGCCGGGCGATGCTCCGCGAGGGCCGCGGCGAGCCACGCCTGCGCTGCCGCATCTCCGGCGGCGCCGAGTGCCTTGCCGTCGAGGGGCACGTCGTCGGTCCCCGCGCGCTCGCGCAGCGCCACCAGCACCCGTCCGGCGCCATCGGCGAGGGCAGCCGCGAGGCGGGCGTCGTTGCCGAGGTCGGCGGTTCGCGACGGGCGAGGGTTCAGCGCGCTCGCTCGTCACCAAGGCCTGCCTGCCGTCATCCGCCGCGTTCTCCTTCACCGTGCCCATCCGCGCCCGCGGCCGACCGTCGCCGGTCCCGCGTGGCCGGACCGAAGTTATCATCCGCGCATGTCCTGCACCCTCCAGGCCCGGCAGCGCGGTCGCGCGCGCTCATGACGTTCGATCTGCCGCTGGCCATCGGAGGGCTCCTGGTGGGCACCGTCGTCGGCCTCACGGGGATGGGCGGCGGGGCGCTGATGACGCCCATGCTCGTGTTCATGTTCGGCGTCGACCCGCTGACCGCCATCTCGAGCGACATCGTGGTCAGCCTGTTCATGAAGCCCGTGGGCGCGTGGGTCCACCTGCGGCGGGGGACGGTGAACCTCAAGCTGGTCGCATGGCTGTGCGTGGGCTCCATTCCCGGCGGCGTTCTCCGGGGCGTGGCTGATCAGCCAGGTCCCGCCCGACGTCGACCTGGACTCGTGGCTCAAGCGCGGACTGGGGCTCGCGCTGATGGTGGCGACGATCGGCCTGATCGTCCGGGCGCTGATCCAGATGTGGAGCCGGCAGCTGCCCCTGGGCGAGGGCGTCGCGGGCGTGCCCAAGAAGCCGGCCGTGGTCCTCAAGCCGATCCGGACCGTCCTCCTGGGGGCGGTCGCCGGGTTCATGGTGGGCCTGACCTCGGTCGGCGCGGGATCGATCATCGTGGTCGGGCTGCTGATGATGCACCCCGCCCTGCAGGCGTCGGCGCTGGTCGGCACTGACCTCGTCCAGGCGATCCCGCTGGTCGCCTCGGCGGCCGCCGGTCACATGCTGTTCGGCAGCTTCTCGTTCGCCGTCGCGTTCTCGCTGCTGTTCGGGGCGATCCCCGGCGCCTGGTTCGGGGCCCAGATCTCCACCCGCGCTCCCGGCGGGATCATCCGGCGCGCCCTCGCGGTGCTGCTGCTCTCGTCGTCGCTCAAGCTCCTTGGCTTCAGCAACGAGATCGTCCTGCTGGCCGCCGTGGCTGCGCTCCTGCTCGGCAGCCTGATCTGGATCGTCATCCGCAACCGGGTTCGAGCGTCGCGTGCGCGAGCGACGGCGGCGGCGAAGGCAGCCCGGGCCGAAGCGAAGGGCACGCCGGTCCGAAGCGTCCGCCGAGGAGGCCGCCGGATGACCACGGGACGGGTCGTCCTGGACGAGGCGGGCCTGGACCTCCTCGAGCTCGCCCTTGGCGGCGCGATGGCGGCACCCGCGCTCCCCGCCGGAACGGGTGCGGGCCACGACGGCGTCGTGCTGACCGATGCCGAGAACACGCCGCTGGCCCGCCTCTCGACGGTCGGCGGAACGGGACGGTCCTGGAGCCCCTTCGTCCGTTTGCTCCCCACGGCGGACCGCACTGGGATCCCGCGGTCCGGTTGCCGCTCGCGAAGGCCCGCGCGCGCCTTGGGACCGCGGCTGCCGATGGCGCCGTCGTGGCCGTGGCCGTCGATGACATCCCGACACTGGCCGACCTTGATCGACTGACCGATCGGATCGAAGACCTCGGCTGCCCCGTGCCGTCCTGCTCGCGATCCCCGTGGCGCGGCGATCACCGGCGCGCGGATCTGGTGGGTTGGGCCGGACTGACCCGGGCGGCGCTGGCGGCGGCCGAGACCCTGGGGGAGCGATCGCCCGGGACGCCGGTCGTCCCGGTGGTCGTTCCCTTCCCGCCGGGCCCGGTGCCGGACGGCTGGCCGCAGCCATCCCTCGCCGAGGTCCTCGAGACGTACGGGGCGACGCGCACCATTGTCGCTTCCGAGCTGCGAACCGCCGAGGAGCTCGACCGGATCGCGTCGCTCGCGGGCGCGTGGGGGCGGGCGTGCGGGCCATCTACCCGGAGACGTCGGCCGCCGAGATCCTGCGCGCTGGATCGGAGACGCCGCCGGGCGGGGCCGTCGTGCTGTTCAGCGGCCTGTCCGGTTCGGGAAAGTCCACCGATCGCGAGGGCGCTCGTCGAGGACCTGCTCGACGGGAGTCCCGTCCCGTCACGCTCCTCGACGGCGACGAGATCCGCGAGCACCTGTCCGCGGAACTGGGCTTCGACGGCGCGTCCCGCGAGCGCAACGTGGAACGCATCGGCTGGGTGGCGCGCAGCTCGCGCGCCACGGCGGGATCGCGGTCGCGGCACCCATCGCCCCGTTCGCGTCCTCGCGGGCCCGCGTGCGGGCCCTGGCCGAGGCGAACGGCGCGTTTCTGCTGGTCTGGGTGAGCACCCCGCTCGAGGTGTGCGAGGCCCGCGACCGGAAGGGCCTCTACGCGAAGGCCCGGGCCGGCGAGGTCGCGGACTTCACCGGCATCTCGTCACCGTACGAGGCGCCGGCCGACGCCGACGTGGTGGTCGACACGACGGTCACGGCGTCGCGGTGGCCGTCGCCCACATTCGGGAGCAACTGGACGACCGGCTGGGCGCCTGAGCGTCGTGACGGTCAGGCCGGCCGGCGTCCGAGGCGCCGGGTGACGAAGCGCCTCGCCCTTCCCGCGAGGGTCCGGGCAAGGCGGCGCGTCGGCACCGAGGCCAGGTCCACCGACGCTCCGGCCCGCCTGCGTCCGCCGGGCTCCGCCAGGTCGCCCGCCATCACCGCGCCCATGGCCATCCAGGCGGCGACCTCGGGCGAGACGGGCACCTCCGGCAGCCGCTCGCCGTCCGCTCCGCTCCCGGGC
>CAVOXZ010000005.1:0-110235 GCA_963700555.1 uncultured Chloroflexia bacterium | reverse complement strand
GACCAGGGCGGCGGCGAGAAGAGCACCCAGCCCCGCGGCGACAGCCGGTCGGCGCATGGCCCGACCGCCCATCATGCGGGCTTCACCGCATTGGGGTAGCCGCGATACAGCGGCATCACCCTCACGATCCATCCATGAAGGTGCTCTGCCGTGAGTGACCGTCCGTAGAGCCTCCACAGCAGGAACCCCAGACTGACGCTCAAGTTGTCC
Source organism: uncultured Chloroflexia bacterium (assembly GCA_963700555.1). Lineage (GTDB taxonomy): Bacteria > Chloroflexota > Limnocylindria > Limnocylindrales > CSP1-4 > CAIXZV01. The sequence continues at coordinate 110,025 of CAVOXZ010000005.1, read as the reverse complement.
GCCTGCTTGCCATTCTCCTGTGCCAAATAGAGGAGTGCCTGCGGGATGCCGTGTGACAGACCGACATACCCATAATGGATATTGCTCCAGATATCGAAACGAATCCGCTCCTCGCGCCCGGTTCCCGGGATCCGTGACCAGACGTCTCCGCCGATGTGGCCTGTCATCCACTGCAACTTGGGTTTGTGGTCCCACGGGCCAGGGCCGATGGTCAACGGCAGCGGGCACTTTGCATTCCGACCTCGCTGAACATACTGCAGAGTTGCCTTGCACAGAGGCTTAAGGGGGATGATGCCGTGGACCTTGAGGAACCACTCGCCAATCACGACCCAGTTGTGCGCCGACGCAGCCCACGAAGCGGGCCATGTGTGTATCGGCCACCAGTAGCCGAAGTCGTTGCTCTTTGAGTTCGTTCGCATCTCGCGGGTCATGTAAGAGAGGATCTCCGAATACTCTCCGAATTCGTCCATCGGCATCGGCCGCTGGCCGTCCGGGTCCCACGCCCCCACCGGCTCGCCTGCAGCATAGGCGTACAGGTGCCGGGAGTCAGGCTCCCGTGGCTCGCCCAGGAGGCTGTCCTCGCTCACGAACCGCCCGAGGCTCGGGGCATACCACCGGGTGACGACCCACGAGAGATCGGTCGTGACGTCATACCAGGAGCCCTGGAAGCGGAACGGGGCGTAGCCCGACGGGACCGTTGAGCGCGGGGTGCCCCAGGGGTCGTAGCGCAGGGACTGGCTGACGGTGCCCGAGCTGTCGGCGAGCCAGGTGACGTCGTGGTGGGCGTTGGTGCCGTAGTAGCGACGGTTGCTGCCCGTGCCGGTCCAGTCCATCAGGCGCTCGCCGGTCCAGCCGTTGCCGATGCTCCGGGTGACGGTGCCCGCGACGTCGTCCACCACTGGGCAGCCGACGTGGTCAGTCCCACATAGCGGAACCGGATCCGGTTGCTCCCGCCATAGTCGACGGTGCGCAGCCGGTGGCGAGCGGGTCGTAGGTGTAGGCGGCGAGGGTCGTGGTGCCCGCGGCGTCCTTGACCGCCGTCAGCCTCCCCAGGTGGTCCCAGGTCATCGTCTGGTTCGGGCGAGCCGTGAGGCGGCCGTCGGCGTCGCTGGTGTAGGCGGCGGTGGGGGTGGTCCCTGCCGTCGGGCGGTTGGCGGCGTCGTAGGCGGTGGTGGCCGCGGTCCCGCCGCCGACCTGGACGCTGGTCCGATTGGTGACGGCGTCCCAGGCATAGGCGGTGGTGGTGCCCGAGAAGGTCGAGCCCGTCAGCTGGCCCAGGGGGTCGTAGCCGTAGGTCACGGTGCCGTTGGCGGCGTCGCCGGTGATCGTGCTGGCCTCGGACAGGATCATCCCGGCCCGGTTGTAGGTGTAGACGTAGTGGGCGCGGCTGGTCCCGCCGGTTTTGGTCTCGCGGTCGAGCAGGTGACCCGCGGCGTCGAACGCCTGGGCGATCGCGTTGGCGTTGCCCTGGGTGCCCGAAAGGATCTGGCCAGCGGTGCCGTAGGTCCAGGTCCAGTTGGAGGTGCCGGTGTCGGCGGGGTCGTCGAGGACCGTGGCCCGGTCGAACGGATCGAGGGTGGCGGCGTAGCTCCCGGTGGGGTCGGACCAGGTGGGACTCGTGAGCGAGTACGTGTAGGTCGTGTCCGCGGTCGTGCCCGCGTCCTCGTCGTCGACCGTGAGCACCCGGTTGAGGCGGTCGTAGGCCGCGGTGATGGTGAGAGTGCCATCGGACGCGGTGAGCTTGTTGCCCGCGAGATCGTAGGTGTAGGTCGTGGTCGCGCTGTCGGCGGTGCGGGTCAGGATCCGGCCGGCGGGGTCGTGGGTCCAGACGACGCTGTTGGTCATCACCGAGTCGGTGCGGTTGCGCTGGTAGACTGGTTGCCGATGTCGTCGTAGGTCCAGATGAGCGAGGCGTCGAGGGCGTCGGTCCGTCCGGTGGGATGCCCGACAGCGTCATAGGCATAGGTCGTGGTGTTGCCGGCGGCGTCGATCATGGACGCGAGGTTGCCGGCGCCGTCATAGGTGTAGCGGGTCGACACGTTGGCCGTGGCCGTGCCGGCGGTCTGGGTCGCGTCGGTACAGGGGCGGGTAAGCGTCGCGAGGTTGGTTGACCCGGTGGCGTTCTCGACGACCCGGCACAGGCGCCCGGCGTCGTCGTGGGCGTACTGGGTGGTGACCGTCCCGGTCGCGCCCCCGGTGGTGGCCGAGGGGTCGGGGGCCTGGACCTGTACCAGCTGGCCCGCCGGGTCGTAGGTGTTGGTGGTGATGAGGTTGGCATCCGCGGTCTTGGTGCCCGAGCCCGTGCACGCGATCGCATCGTCGCTGGTCGCCGGCGGCGCGGGCGGGGTGGCCGTATCGTCGGAGCAGTTCACGATCACCTGCGCGATGGTGCCGTCGTCGTTGTAGGTCGTGACCGTCGCCGACTGGCGAGTCCCGTCGGCGTTCCACGTCCAGGTGACGGCCTGGCGGCCCGCGTCGTCGTAGGCGATCTCGGTGGTCACATCGTCGGTCACTCCGCCCGCCGTCTCGGCGACACCGTTGACGTAGTTGTCGATGACCGCGACGAGGCGGTTGCTCTCGTCGTAGAGGGAGTGGGTCTGGCGGCCATTGGGCGCGGTGACGCTCGCCTGATTGCCCCACTCGTCATAGGTGTAGGCCGTGTGGAGGTTGTAGGTGCCGTTCGCGGTCCCGGCGCCCGAGCAGGTCGCCCAGTCGGACGGGATCGTGGTGCCGCTCGTGGTGCAGTTGACATACGTGTCGGTCAGCTGCCCGGCCGCGTTGTAGATGCTGGCGGTGATCGTGCCCATGGCGTCCTTGGACGCCTGGACCCGGCCCGCGGCATCATAGGCGGTCTCGGTCGTGGCGGTGAAGCCCGTCAGCCCGACCGCGGACACGGTCTTGACCACGCTGCCCTGGCCGTCGTAGGTGGTATTGGTCACGACGTTGGTGGCGTTGTTGTGAGTGCCGGCCCCCGTGCAGGCCGCGGGGTTCGAGGTCGGCGTGGTGCCGGCATCGGTGCAGTTCGCGATCGTCTCGGCGACCTGGTCGCGGACGTTGAGGATCGAGCGGGTCGTGACGCCCCGGGCGTCCTCGACCGCCACTGTGTTGCCGGCAGCGTCGTAGGAGCTCGTGGTGGTGATGTCCTCGACCGGGCTCGACGGGCTCGCGACGTCGTTGGCGATCGTGACGGTCGCCCGCCCGAGCGGGTCGTAGGTGGTCGTGGATACGATGCCTGCGGGATCGGTGACCGTGAGCTGGTTGCCGGCGCGGTCGTAGGTGTAGGTCGTGGTCCGCTGCGCGGTCGTCGTGGTCAGCAGGCGCCCGAGGCGGTCGTAGGTGTTGGTCGTGTCGTCGGTGGTGAAGGCGTCGGTGTCCTCGACCGCGACCTCTCGACCGAGCGTGTCGTAGGTCGTGAGGTGCTTGCCGATCGGCGACTGGAACTGGCCGTCCTCGGCGGCAAAGGCGGCGATCGAGGTTGCCGACCCGTCGAGCCGGTAGGTGGCGAGCTGCATCGTGCCGTCGGCTGCGGCGCGGGTGTGCGGCAGCCCGCTCGGCGTGTAGGTCGAGACCTGCGGCTGCACCTCGGAGGTGGGGCCGACCAGGGTCTCGGTCACCGGGTTGCCCACCCGGTCATAGGTCCGCCTCGTGGTCGTGGCAACCGGTGTGCCCGTGACGCTGCCGACAACCTCCTCGACCACGTTATCGGCGGGGTCGTAGCTCATCGCGGTCCGGGTCTGGCTGGTCGGGTCGAGAACCTCGGTCTCTCGCTGCTCGAGGTCGTACGTGTGGGTGGTGGTCCGGGTCAGGAGCGAGCCGCCCGAGGGCGTCCATGACTCGGCCTCGGTGAGCGGGTTGCCGAACTCGTCGTACGTCGTGGTGCGGGTGAGCGCCGGGATCGACGAATTGCCCGGGAGGACCTCGGTCAGCTGGCGCCCGAGCGCGTCGTACGTGTAGGTCGTGGTCCGCCCGAGGGCGTCGGTGGTCGAGGTCGCAAGGCCGGCCTTGCCCCCGGTCGTGCCGGCATCGTAGGCGGTGGTCGTGACGATGTTGGTCTGGGCGTCGTGGGTGCCGCCATTGGAGCCGTTGGTCGTGGTGCAGGTGCTGAAGGGGCTGGGTGGCGTGGTTCCGCTGCTCGTGCAATTGGCGATAACCGCGGTCTCGTTGCCGTACGCGTCGTAGACGTGCTTGGTCACGTAGCCCCGCGGGTCCTGCTCGGACTCGAGCTGGTCGTTGGCGGTCCAGGCGTAGTTGGTGATGACGTTCGTGTCGGCATTCTGGGTGCCGGCCCCGGTGCAGGATCCGCCCGCGCCCTCGCCCGGGATCGTGGTGCCGGTGGTCGTGCAGTTGCGGTTCTCGCTCACGAGGTGGCCGGAGCCGTCGTACGTGTAGCGGGTGACGGTCCGGGTGTCGGCGTCGTTGTCGGCGTCGGTTCGGGTGAGCAGGTCGTTGGCCGAGTTGTAGGTGGAGGTGGTGACCACGGTGACCTCGGACGACTCGGCCGTCTCGCGCTCGAGCACGCGCTCCTCGCGGGTGACGTTGCCGGCCGCGTCGTACTCGTACGTCGCCTCGAGCTCCTCGTCCTCGGGAGTCGTCTCGACGATGACGTTGCCATCGAGGTCGAACTCGCGATGGGTCGTGGCGTTCTCCGGGTTCCCGATATCGGTGACCCAGCCGCGCCCGGCGGCGTCGAGGGTGTAGGTGGTGTCCGCATAGTCGGGGGTGGTGTCGTCGTAGACCTGGCGCCAGGTCGCGGTGCCCGCGCCGTAGGTGAATACGTCGGGATGGCTCACCTCGGGGCTCGTGACCGAGGTCGCCTTGCCCGAGGTGTAGCCGATGGACCAGCTGGTGGTGCCGCCGCTCGTGCAGCCGGCACTGCCGCGCACGATGCTCGTGAGCACGTGGCTCGTGTAGCCCAGACGCGTGACCTTGGACGCTGGATCGGTGACACAGGTGAGATCCGAGCTCGCCCCGGTGCCCGTGTAGCCGAAGGTCCAGCTGCGCCCGGCGTAGTCGATGAAGCCGGTCACGCGGGCATTGGTGCTGTCGTGGAGCACGTTGTACGTCTGGCCGGCGGCGGGGCCGCGGCCCGAGGCGTCGGTGACGGTGGCGCCCGAGGTGGACCAGGTGATGGTGAGCGCCTTGCCGAAGCGGTTGACGATCCGCTTGAGGCGGCCCGCGCCCGTGGACTCGAACACGTAGCGGGTCTGGTCGCGGGCGGTGATCGTGGCCTCGGAGCCCGACACGGAAAGCGTCTCGTAATGGCCGCGCGCCGGCGTCCAGGTCCCGGCCACATTGCCGAAGGGCACCCGGCCGCCGTCGGCGCGGTGCCAGGTGGTGACGGCGCTGGCGAGGTCAAAGGTCAGGTACTGGGTGAGGTTGGAGCTCCAGCCCACCCCGAACCGCCCGCTCGCCCCGGATTCGGCCGAGCTGTAGGTGAGGCTGAGCGCCTGCGCCGGACCGTAGGACGGGATGCTGAACAGGTCGCGCGTCAGGCGGGCCTCGCCGTTGGCGACGCCGACATCAAGCGCCCAGCCGCCGCCGAGGTCGTACCCGACGCGGGTGTAATAGGCCTCGTCGCCGCGCATGGCATTCTCGAGCACGACGGTACGCGTGGTGACCGAGGGCGTGTTGCCCGCGGCGTCAGCCACGGTGAGCCGGACCGTGTAGATGCCGCTCAGGGTGCCCGGGTCCCAGGTGCCGAGGGTGCCGGTCGTCGGCACAGGGCTCGTGTAGGTGCCGATCGAGGTCCAGGAACCAGGCCAGGTGCCGGCGCCGTACTCGAGGGTGTACTGGCTGAACGAGACCGCGTCCGTCGCCGTGCCGGTGATCTCGACGGCTCCCGACAGGACGGCGTTGGCAGCCGGCGTCGCGAGCGACCCGGTCGGGGATCCGGTGTCGACGATCACGCAGCCCGATGTGACCGAGCCGGTCTTGTTGAGGTTGTTCTTGAGCGTCTGGACCCAGCGGTACGCGTAGCCGTTGAGGAGACCCGTCTCGCCCCGGGACGAAGCCCCCGTGTAGGCCGATCCGTCGTTAGCGAACGAGACACCGGCGCAGCTGGCCGTGCTGACCGGCACGCGCTGGCGCTGGAGCGAGCGCGGGGTCGTGGCATGCGCGCTCGCACCCGAGCCCCAGGTCTCGGTCCAGGCGACCGTGGAGCTCGTCGAGACCTGCGCCGTGGTCGTGCCCTCGTCGGGCGTCGTGAAGTTGGCCATCGGCATGCCGGTGTCGACGCACGTGGATCCCGAGATGGCCTGGGTGCTCACGTTCCCAGCTCGATCCGTGACGGTCAGGAGCCAGCGGTAGTTGTAGCCCGTGGCAAGGGTTCCGGTCACCGGCGACGCCGTGGTCGCCGGACTGTCGTCGTTGGTCCAGCTGGTTGTGCACACGCCGCCCGAGATGGCCGAGCGCTGGCGCTGCAGCGAGCGGTTGGCGACGCCGGACCCGGTCTCGAGCTCGGTCCAGGAGACGCTGTACCCGGTCGTGTTCTGGGCGGACGCGGTGTTGAGGGCCGGGGCGACCACGGCTGCCACCGGCGCAGTGTCGTCCGCGATGACGTTGGCCGACGTGAGGCTGGCGATCTTGCCGTTCTTGTCGGTCGCGGACAGGACCCAGCGGTAGCAGGCGCCGGCGGTCAGCGTCTGGGCCACCTGGATGTTGTCGGCGTTGGTGGTGCTGACGCCGCTGGCCGGCTCGACGAGGTCGTAGGCACTGGGGGTGAAGGGGCTGCAGACGCCCGGGCTCGCCACGGTCGTCACCTGGCGCTGGAGCTTCCAGCCGGCCGTGCCGCCGAACCCGGCGAACTCGTCGGTGACATCGAACCCGACGGTGTACGCGCCACTGGGGACGCCCGAGCTCGCCGAGGGCGTGTCGAAGTGCAAGACCGGGGGCGTGTTGTCGTAGGTGATCGTCTGGGACGTCTGGAACCCGTCGAGGGTGATCGGGTCGCAGTTGGCGCCCGGGCGGTTGTTGGCGTTGGTGGCGTTGAAGTTGACCGGGTCGTCCTCGGTCCCGGAGAGCGCTTCCCCGTCCCCGCCGCCGTACACCGTGCCGCAATCGGAGTGGACGAAGCTGAGATCGCCCACGCTGTCGTGGTCGACGTCCTGCTGGTACACGCGCTCCTTGGTCAGATGAATGTCCATCGCGTACTCGGCATCGGAGTCGTCACAGTCCGCGGTGGGATTCCCCTTGACGAAGTCATTGGTGCCGACCACGTAGTTGCAGGGCACGCTCGTGCTGGTGATCAGCAGGCCCCAGTCGAAGCGCCCCTTGGTCGAGTTCACATTCCAGGCGACCCCGTCGTAGCGCAGGTAGGCCGTGCAGCTCCACGCCTTGTTGACGTTGCTGATGTAGGCGTACACGTGGGAGTTCGTGATCCCTGCCACCGCGGAATGGGAGGTCGGGCTCGCGGTCAGGTAGCCCGTGAAGCCCGGGTTCGACGCGCAGAACGCGGCCAGGGCGTCCTTGGGCGCGAACAGCTGGTTCGCGATCTCGATGATGCCCTCGAACGGGGACGATCCGGTGTCGGCGGCGGAGCGGCTGACCGGGGCGGCCGTGGCGGCGAACGAGGTGGCCGCAAGGATCGCGGCGAGGGCGGTGGTCCGCAGCCGGCGGGCAAGGGTGATGCGTCGGGTGGTCATCGCGTGGTCCCTCGCGCTCACGGGATCGTCACGGGGGTGCCGTCGCCCGCGTAGGCTGGCTCGGGCTTGGGCAGGCCGGTCGGGACGTCGTCGTAGCGGAGGGTGATCTCGGTCACGACCACGAGGTCGTAGGCCGTGACGTTGGTGTTGCGGGCGGTGACGACGAGGCCGACCAGGCGGCCCGCCTCGTCGAACGTGAAGTCGATCGAGCCGGTGAGCCTGGTGAAGTCGGCTCCGTCGACGGCGACGACGCCCGGGATGTCGGCGACCGTGCCATCGGCGGTGATCGCGCGGGCGGCCGTGGCCCGCGCCTTGCCCAGCTCACCGGTGGCGGCCGCGAGGTCCGCGTCCTTGGGGTTCTCCGCGTGCCGGAGCAGGCCCGGTAGGGCGGCCGCGGTGACCGGGTCGAGCCCGATGCCCGGCGGGGCGTCCGTGCGGTACCAGCCCTCCCCGTCGTCGCGGTAGGTGACATCGCCGCGGACCAGGGTCCGGAACAGCAGCTCGCCCGACGCGAGGTCGGCGGTTGCTCCGGGGCTCGCGGGACCCGCGCGCATCTCCATCGAGAAGCCGGCGGGGGTGAAGTACCCGGTCTCGACGAGGCCGATGAGGTAGGCGTCGCCAGGCGCGAGGGCCGGGCCGCCAGCCTTCTCGGCGAACGTCGAGCGCTGGACGATCTCGAACCGGTACCCGGTGCCATCCTTCGCGGTGGTGGCCGCGAGCAGGTCGGCAGCGGCTGCCTTGAGGGTGGCCGGGTCGGCGTTGGGGGCACCGCCAGTGACAACGTCCACGGGCACGGTCACGGTCGCGGGCGGCGTCATCCGCGCGACCGCGATCCCCGCCGACGCCAGGATGATGACCAGCGCGGGAAGGAGCCTCGCGAGCAGGCCGTGGATCCGGGACAAGCCGGGGTCGCCTCCCCATCGGTATCCGCGCACCGAGGCACGTCCGACCTGGCTCAGCGCCCGGAGGGGGTGGGCGCGATGGCGGCGGGTTCCCCCCGTCAGCGTGCCTGGCATGGCGTGGCTGTTGGACGCTGCCTGGTGCTCGCGACCCACCCCGTGGCCTCCGTTCGCTGCGGCCGCCAGACAGTGACGGCCCACGGCGAGGCTAACGCCGGGGTGAGGGCGAGAATAGTAGGGAGAACCCTATGGATCTCCAGGCCGGCGGGGGCCGCGCCGGCGCTCCTGGGGCGGCAGGTCCAGGACGCCGCTGCGCTCGAGGGCGATGGCGAGCTCGGTCCGGGTGGCGACGTCGTAGCGGGCGAACAGGCGGCTCAGGTACGACTCCACCGACTTGCGCGACAGCCCGAGGTCCGACCCGAGCTCGTCGTTGGATCGACCGGCCAGGAGGCCCGCGAGCAGGTCGTGCTCGCGGGGCGTGAGCGGTGCCCAGGGGACCCCACGGCTCGTCCGCAGCTGCTCGGCCGTGAACGCGAGCCCGCCGCCGGCGAGGTTCCGGATCGCCTCGACGATCTCGGCCGGGGGCACGGTCTTGAGCAGGAACCCGGCGGCGCCGAGGGCCAGGGCCGCGGTCACGTACTCGGGGGTCAGGAAGCTCGAGAGCACCAGGAAGGCGGGGCCGTCATCGCGCCCTGCGGCCGCCTCGAGCAGCTCGATGCCCGAGCCGTCAGGAAGCCGCAGGTCGAGCAGCACGACATCGCAGGCTGTCGAATTCCAGCAGACCCCGCGCGACGGCAAGGCTCGGGGCCCGGCCCGCCACCTCGATGTCGGGCTCGGCGCCCAGCGTCGCCGCGAGCCCGCTGACCACGATCGGATGGTCCTCGACCACCAGGACCCGGATCGTCATCCCCGCCACCGGAGCGAGACCACGGTGCCCCCGTCGGGCCCGGCGCCGATGTGGAGCTCGGCGTCGATCGAGGCCGCCCTCGCACGCATGGAGGCGATGCCCATGCGCCCCCCGGTCCGGGCCGCCTCGGCCACCGCGTCGGTGAGACCCCGGCCGTCGTCGGCGACCACGAGGTCGATCGCGTCGGGTGCCACCTCGCCGCTCACGCGGATCCGCGTTGACGCCGCATGGCGAACCGCGTTGGCGATCGCCTCCCCGACGATTCGGAATGCAGCAAGCTCGACGTCGGGCGGCGGCCGTCGGACGGGCGCATACCCAGCGTGGTTGACAACCGCGACCTCTACCGGGGGCTCCGGGACCCCGCGGGCGCTGCCCTCGATGGCGGCTACCAGGCCGAGATCGTCGAGGACCGGCGGGTGGAGCTCGGTGGCCACGCCCCGGAGCTTCGCCGCCACGTCGCGCAGCGACGCGGTGGCGGCGGCGGGGTCGGGATCGGCACCCTCGAGGTGCTGGATCACTCCGGCGATCTGCTGGAGCGGGTCGTCGTGGATCTCGCGGGAGACCCGCGCGCGCTCCTCCTCGGTGGCGCGGATCGACTCGCGCTCGCGGAGGTCCGCGAGCAGTGCCCGTTCGAGGCCGTCCGCCACCTGGCGCCGGGTGGCCACGAACAGGATCAGCGGCAGCCCTACCACCGCGGCCGCGAGCAGGGGCGAGATGCCCAGCGCGAAAAGCCCGATCGCGACCACGATCGCGGCGGCCATCACGACAACGTCGACCAGGCGGGTTGTCGCGATGGCGGTGGCCAGGTGGCGCGGCGTCATGCGGGCACCGGCCACGACGAGCAGCAGCGCCGAGATCGCGATCGCCGCTCCCAAGACATTGCGCAGCGCCACGCCGGCGACGGGCTCGGCGATCCGCAGCACGAGCCACCCGGCCCACAGCACCGCACTCGCCGCGAGGCCGCCCAGCGCGACCCGACGCCCGCCGCCCCACCGGACGAACCAGACCCACGGACCGATCGCCGCCGCGCCGATGACCACGAGACCCACGGTCCGCTCATAGGCGATGGCGACCGGAACCGTCGAGAGGCAGATCCCAAGGACGGCGAGCAGCTCGGCCCGCCTCGGGGGCAGGCGCGCGACGGGCAGGGCCAGGACCCCGAGCCCGAGGGCCACCAGCGCGAGCAACGCGCTCGCGCGCAGGAACAGTTCCACCGGACCCAGCAGGACGAGCCTGCCGCCGTTGGCCTCCGCGGTCTGGACCGCCCAGCCGCCCGGCTCGATACCGGATCGAAGGCGCTCGACCGTCTGCCCGGACCCGAGCCCCGACTCCCAGAGAAAGGTATCTGGAAGGACACTGCCGACAACGCCATGCTCCCACCCGTCAGTCGTGCCGAACTCGACATCCCCAGCCAGCGCGACCGATAGCGCCCAGGTTGCAAGGACAATCGCGGCAAGCGCGATCGCTCGCGTTGGCCAGGAGCGCATCGTCACCGGTTGCCGCAGATCGCGAAAGTAGGCAGAACCCTACCGATCACCGAGGGATTCACCCCCTGCACGGCACCGGCAGCGCTTCGTACGGTCTAGCCAGCCATCACCCATCACGTGGAGGGTCTCATGCCCCGCACGGTCTCCGCAATGCTCGCCGCCCTGCTCGTCGTCTCGTTGGCCGGACCCGTGCGTGCCGATTTCAGGGGGCGATATCGCCGTGCGGGCCGACGTCGACGGCGTCCCGATCGCCGTCAGCGACATCCCGGACTTCTTCTGCCACGATCGAGACGTCCCGGCGATCCACTGCTTCGCCACGGCGATCGCGCTCGAGCGCGATCTGGCGAGCCTGGACGCCCCGGCCGGGCCGCTGGCCGCTACCGCGTCGGACTACGTCGTGGTCTACTCCGCCCTGAGCTACACGGGGTCCTCGATGTACCTGTCGCAGGACTACGACACGCTGGTGGTAGTTGGCTGGAACGACCGGATCCGGTCGTATCGTGGCCTCAACGGGGCCAGAGGCGTGTTCTGGACCGACTGGTTCGCGACAGGCGACGATCTCGCGTTCTGCTGCAACGTCCTCGATCCGTCGCTGCCCGCCGCCTTCGATCGCGCGATCACCTCGGTCTATCGGCGGTAGGCGCTGTGGTCACTGCCGGCTGACCAGGAGGCCCGCCCGCCTGGGGCGCGTTTCAGGGCGCCCCTACCGGGTGTTCGGCCCCCACCCCGGGACGCAATGGCGGGAGGTCGGCGCCATGTGGATCGCGCGGTTGGCGCGACTCGCCGTCGTCGCCGTCCCAGCGGCGCCGGTACTGGTCGGGAATGTCACCCCAGCCCCAGAACGGCAGCGGCACGTCCGGGACCATGCCGAGGACCTCCACCGGGTCCACCCGCTCCGGCCCGACCGTGCACAGGTGGGTCCAGTCGTCGCCGAGATCGAAGGTGTACAGGAACTGCTCCTCGGGTCGCAGCCGGCTCAGCCGGGTCCGCCGGTCGTCGGCCACCGACCCGAGCTCCTGCCAGTCGGGGTAAGGCGTCGTGAGCCGGGTGCCGTCAAGGAGCTCGAACTGGTGAAGATGCGCGCGGTCCCAGCGGGCGAAGGCATCGTCGATCGCCCGGCCGAGCAGGGCAAACGAGTGGGTCCGCGCGGCAGCGAAGATCCGACCAGGTCGCGGCCACAGGGACTCGCCGCTGCCCCGGACCAACTCAACACGGATTGACAGCCAGGTTCGGGTCATCGCACCGCCTCCCGATCAGCGCCGTCCTCTTCGGACCCCCGGAGCACGTCCATGAGCTCCGGCGTCCTGAGCGGCAGGTCTAGCCGCCCGGTGACGACCATGCCGGCGAGGATCGCACGCATTCTCGCTGGACGCGCTCATCCGAGCCTCTCGGCCATGCGGGCCAACGTCCCGCTACCGGCAGCGTACGCCGATGCCCCGCTTGGGAGCGCCAGTCGGGCAGCGCGCTGCCGCTGCTCGCGAGGCGCCCGGCGCCGTCGTCGCTGAACTCGAGCTCGTTGTAGAAACCGGAGCCGGACCGTCACTGGGGCTCAGCGGAGCCGGTCGCGGAGGACGCCACGCCGTCGAGACCCTCGACGAACTCGCCGTCTGCCCAGACCACGGCCTGATGATGCCGGACCAGGTACTCGCGGAGCGCCGCGATCGCCGTCCGGCCGGCGATACCGGTGGCCGGGTACGCTCCGATGATGAAGCGAGTCTCGCCGAGCTGCCGTCGGAGCTGCGGCCTGGCGCTGACAGGCACCGTCGTGATGACATCGCGGATCTGTCCTCGGAACCCGGAGAGTGCGTCCGACCGATGCACTTCGAGCCAGATCCATTCCTTCTCCGCCACGTCGATCACGATCCTGTGCCAAGGCGCCTCCTGGTTGACCGGTGCGAACTGCGGGTTCAGTTGCGCCTCGATCGCCCGCGACCGCATGACGCCGAGGATCGCCTCCACGTCGGGGGGATCGCCGGCCAGGCAGAACCACCGCTCGGTGATCCCCGGATGAGCGTCGAACTCCTCGACGGTGAGGCCCGCCGCGGCAACCAGCCGCTCGACCGCCGAGCGGAGCTCCTGCCGACGCGCGATCAGCTCCCGGAGGGAGTCGTTGGCCGGGTAGTGCTCTGCTAGTCCAGCGAGCCGCGCGTCGACCTCGGCGACGAGCTGGATCGGCCGCTCCCTCGGCCACCGCCCGACCAACACTTGTTCGATGATGCCCGCGACCGTGGCCTCGTCGAGGTCCATGTCGATGCGTACATCGCGGACGGCCGACGCATCACGGCGAGTCATGCCCTGGGTCTGGAGCGCCGGAAGGCGACCGCTCACGCGCAAGCGCGCCCCGCGTAGCTCCTGGCGCGCAGGTTCAATCATCATTGAATCCATACGAGACGATCTTGCCATCCGCCGTGAAGATCCCGTATCGCCCTTGGCGGCTCACCTTGTACCCCGGACCACTTGCAGTGGGCACGGCTCTCGTGCCTGGCTTGTACCTGAGTCCTTGGAGCCGCAGAGCCTCCTTCGTGAATCCGATGTAGCCCTGTGTCAATGCCCGCCCGGCACCATGTCTCTCATAGTGGTCGCGCAGCGACTGAGCTGGTGACCGATAGGTGGACTTGTCCCACTTGCGGACAGCTGCCCTCAGATGACGGTTGAAGTCCGGCGGACGCAAGCGGAAGACACCGCTACCACCACCGCCTCCTAGCCCGCCAGTTCCGGCACCGCGGCCGCCAGCGCCGCCACCGCCAGGATCACCGAAGCGGAAGCCACCCGGACCGCCGCCAGCGAGGTTGATCCTGCGCAGGCCGTCGGGATCGACGCTGGTGAGCGGGCTGTTGCCCGCGTAGCCGTAGAGGTTGTCCTCCTGCGCGCTCGGGTCGGGCTGGAGGAAGCGGCCGATGGCCGGGCTGTAGTGGCGGGCCTGCATGAAGGCGAGACCCAGCCCGTGGAGGTGGTCCCAGCCGACTCCCGTGCTGCCGACGTACAGGAACCGGAAGGCGAGGTCCGGGATCGCGTTGTGGGTCGTCGTCGTGGGCGCGCCCCAGGTGGAGTAGGTGTAGCTGTTGGCGAGCGTCAGGCTGCCGTCGCCGTTGACCTTCCACAGGGCGAGCGCGTCGCCGTGGCCGTTCCAGGTGACGAGGTACGTCCCCGCCCCCGTCTCGCCGGAGGCGATCGTCATCTTGAGCACCGTGGCCGAGTTGTCGACGACGTAGCTCCGGACGATCGCGCCGCCGGGGTGCGCGCTGTCGGTCAGCTTCTCCTCGACGATCGCGTCGCCCTGGTAGCGGAGGTCCCAGGTCGCGACGGCCGTGCCCGAGCCGCTGTCGTACGTCCGGATCTGGGTCCGGCGCCCGGCGCCGTCGTAGCTGAACTTGAACCCCTGAGTTCGACGGGTCAGAGGCTCGCCAGGAGTCGCTCAACCCGACGCTGGGCATCATTGGCCCTGACAGGGTGGGCACCTTGCAGCCAAACGTTCGCCAGCGCTGCCCGCAGGCGAGCGTTGCCCTGGATTTCGCCTTCCAGGAGTTCCACTACGTCGCTGGCGTGATACCGCAACAGATCCTCCAGTGGCCCCGCGCCGAGCAGTGCGATCTGGATGTCGTCCGGAGCCGCGGCAACGAGGGCGAGCAGCTGGCTCCATTTGTCCGTGGGTCGCTCGAAACCGAGCACGTTCACCCGTTCCCATGCCCATGCGTCGGCATCATCCTGCGTCGCCTGGTAGCTGTAGTAGGCGGCGGCGAGTTCAGACATGTCGTCCACGCTCATTACCTCAACAGCGTCATACGCAAGGTCTCAGGCGACTCGCGGCCCGCCGCAGGCACCTGGCATCAGGCAAGGGACACCCTGCCAAGGCCAAAGCAGATACATCCAGAACGGCACAGGCACAACGCGCATCCTGGGTCGAAAGCGAGGAGCCTGCCTCAAGGGCGATGGGGTCGGCTCCGAGATCCAACGACTCAGGCTGTCGAAGAAGCCGGGTGGCAAGCGAGGTCCATCGCCGCCGGTGCACTTCTCTTTCCACTCGTCCTTGTAGCGCTGAGCGTTCCGCTGCCACTCGCGGAGTTTCTCTTGGTGTGTTGCGACAGTGGTCCTGCCGCGCGGTCCCGCCATCGGCAATGGGCCATCGCCAACTCCCCGGTTCTCTCTGATCGCTATCCAGCGACTGAGGATCTGGAGTTGCGCGAGCATCATTCTGACTGCGATCGCGGCGCACTCGCGAGTGTAGAGCCCAGTGCAGTCGTTCAGGGTCACCGGGCTGTTCTCCGCGTACGCGTACAGGTTTGCCTCCATCGCCGACGGATCCGGCTGCAGGAAGCGCCCGATCTCGGGGCTGTAGTGGCGGGCGTGCATGTAGAGCAGGCCAGCGGGAACGGCGGTGCTGCTGTCCCATTGGACGTCGAAGCGGCCCACGTAGCGGTAGCGGAAGCCGACGTCGCCGAAGGTGCCGACGGTGACCAGGGTGGGCGTGCCCCAGGTGTCGTAGCTGAAGCGGTTGGCGGGGGCGAGGGCGCCCGTGTCCGGGTCGATCCGGAGGAGCTCGACGGCGTCGCCGTGGCCGTTCCAGACCACGAGGTAGGTGCCGTCGTCGGCGGTGCTGCCGCCGGTGGTGGCGCGGGTCATCTTGACGATCGCGCCCGCCTCGTCGGTGGTGAAGGTGCGGGTGACGACCACCGAGCCGGTGGTGGCGACCTCGCGCCCGACCGCGTCGCCCCCGTAGGTGAAGACCGTCGTGGTGGCGGGGCCCGAGGCCGGGGTCTCGGTAAGCCCGATCCGGTGGCCCTCGCCGTCGTAGGTGGCATCGAGCCGCGCGAAACCGGTCCCGGTGCAGGATGCCGACTGGCAGGCTGAGGTCAGTCGGCCCTCGGCGTCGTAGACGTAGCTCCAGGTGCCGCTCGCGGTGGTCAGGCGGGTGAGGCGCCCGTCGGCGTCGTGGACCGGGGCGCAGGCGGTGCCGGTGCACGACTCGAGCAGCCCCGTGCCGTTCACGTAGCCGAAGGTCCGGCCGGACGCGCAGGTGCGGTTGCCCGCCGCGTCGTATGCGTAGGCCTGCCCGTTGGCGCAGCCCGTGCCGCCGGCGGAGTCGCCGATCAGCTGGTTGCGCCCGTCATACCCGTAGGTTCTTGTGACGGCTCCTGATCCGTTGTCCTCGACGACCGAGGTCCGGTTGTCGTTCTCGTCGTACTCGTAGTCATCGACGACACGCTGCGTGCCGTTCACGATGTTGCCGGCCTGGCAGGGATCCTCCGACACCGTGCACAGCAGGACCGTGATCGTATCGAGCCGGTCGCGCGGGTCGTACCCGTACAGGGTCTGGTGCTCGCGCCCGGCGGCGGTCGGGAGGAACACGCCCTTGACCTGGTAGCCCGCGGCCGGGTCGTACGTCGTGGTGCCGAGCCCCGGGGTGTACTGCTTGACCCGGTTGTTGTGCGCGTCGTACTCGCTGCTCGAGCGGGTGATCGGCTGCGGGCTCGCCCACGTCACGTCGCTCGCGAGGTGGCACCACTCGGCGGGCGTGGCGGCCCAGGTGCAGCGGTCGGTCTCGTTGCCCGCCGGGTCGCGGTTGGACCGGGCCCATGTCTCGCCGGTCCTGGTGCCGCCCCCGGCGGGCTGGGTGTAGCGGTACTCCCTGGTGGCTTCGTCGAGCGCGTTCCACGTGGTCTCGGTGACCCGGTCGGTGGTGCCGTCGCTCGCGGTCGTCGCCACGACGCGGCCGGCCGCATCGTGCTGGTTCGCCTCCAGCACGATGCCGGTTCCCGACACCGTGCGGCCCGTGAGCCGGTCGAGGGCGTCGAACGCTTGCGCGATCGTGCGGGTCGCGCTTCCGGAGCACGAGGTGCCCCCGGCCCGGCCCTCCGCGATGCTGACCGGCTGGTCGCGGTAGTCGTAGGTCGAGCTCGTGCAGGTGAAGCCATCGTTCTCGTCGAGCACCCGGCCCGCGAGGTCGTACGTCCAGCGGGTGGTCTGGGCGTCGGGCGACTCGGTCCCGACGGTCTCGATCACCGTGCGGTCGAGCGCGTCGTACCCGGTGACGGTCGTGCTCGCGACCGCGGGGCTCGCCGAGCCTGCCGCCTCGGTGACCGAGAGCGTGCGCCCGAGCTCGTCATAGACGAACTCGGTGCGGCCGGGATCGGTGCCACCCCCGGGATCGTTGGCCTGAACGGCATCCTCGGTCCAGAGGACCCGGCCGGCAACGTCGTACCCGGACCTGCCGCTGATGCGGGCCGCGGTCCCGCCGTCGCCGTCGTCGTCGGTGTAGGTCTCGGTCGCGCGCCCTGCGGCGTCATACAGCGTCGCCGTGATCGTGCCGTCGACGCCAACGGTCCGGCGGGCGAGGCCCAGCTCGTCGTACGCGGTCGTGGTCTGCCGGCACGCAGGCGGGTTGGCGCAGTCGGACTGGCCGGGCGTCGTCGGCAGGCGGGTCGTGACGGCCTGGTTGCGCGCGTCGTAGGTCGTCGTCGAGCGGTAGTCGTCGGAGCCGAGGGTCGGGCTGCCGACCTCCTCGATGATCGCGCGCCGCGGGTCGGCATTCGTGATCTGGTTGCCCGCGGTGTCGTAGACGTACGCGATGGTGAGGTCGGTCCGGGCGTTCGTGGTCGCGTTGGGGGTGATGTCGTCGCCCGGGTTGGTGACGGTGCCGTTGGCGTAGTTGCGGATCTCGGCGGTCTGGTTGCCCAGACTGTCGTAGGTCCAGCCGGTGGCGGCCTGGTCGAGCAGGGTGCCACCTGATGCGTAGTTGGCGCGGGTCTCACGGGTGCGCTGACCGCAGGTCGTACCGCCCGCGCAGGCGGTGTCGTACTCGTAACTGGTGGTCACGTCCTCGACGTTCCCATTGGTGCCGCCGGCGGTGCCGTCCTTGTAGTTGTCAATCCGCTTGAGCAGCGCGAGGCCGGTGCCCGAGGTCGCGCACGAGGCGTCGTAGCAGAAGCGGGTGACGGTCCGGATCGTGCCCGAGCCGTCGAGGGCCGTGATCTGCTGGGTGACGTCGTTGTTGGCGTTGTAGGTGTAGTCGGTCGTGCGGTGGGTGGACGCCGTGAGCGGCTCGGTGAGCCGCGAGAGGAGCCCCATCGAGCTCGCAACGTAGGTGTAGGCGGTGATCCGGTCCTCGTCGGGCGCCGTGTCGGACGGGCTGCCGTCGACGTAGTTCTCGATGACCGAGGCGGGCTCGATCGGGTAGCTCGCGTCGTAGGCGGTGCGCGCCTCGATCCAGGTGGACGTCCCGAGCAGGCGCTTGACGCCGGTGACGCGGGCGTAGGGATCGGTGGCGGCGGCGAGGACGTAGCGGGTCGTGGACGCGGGGCTGCCGGGGCGCACGACCTCGACGAGCGCGGAAGCCAGACGCTCGAAGGTCACGCCCGGTCCGCCGGCGGCGACCTGTTCCGCGTCCTTGACCGAGGCGACCTCGGTGCCGGCGTAGGCGATGTCGGTGTGGACGGCGCGCGTGGCGGTGCCGAGGGCGCCTGCGGTGAGGGTCTCATAGGTCTGGGTCTTGCTGACCCGGCTGACGAGGCCGCCGGTGAGCGTCAGGCACGTGAGGTGGCTGCCGCCCGTCGGGCACGAGCCTGCGGTGTTGAGCGGGTCGGCCCAGCCCGAGACCGTCCCGCCGGCGAGGAAGATCCGGTGGCTGCGGTTGCCCGACCCCGAGGTCTGGACGACGCCGCCGCTCACGTTCGCCCAGTCGGTGATGGTGACGATGCTCGACGTCCAGGTGAACGTGACCTGGCGATTGGCGGGATCGGTCGCGCTGGTCAGGGTCGTGCCCGAGTAGCCGAAGGTGCCCGTGTTGCCGAAGCGGTCCTTCGCCTGCTTGAGGTAGGCGGTGTTGGTGCTGAGCTCGTGGAACACGTCGACCGACCGGTCGCGCCAGGTGAGGGTGTAGACGTTGGGCGTGCCGGTGGTCCTGGTCAGGGTGGCGTAGATCGTCTTGGGCGCGGTGTACACGCCGCCCGACAGCGTGAACACGTGGCGGGCGCCGTCGGCGTCGGTGAACGTCGCGCTGCTGCCGCTGATCGCGAGGCCGCGCTGGACGTTGAGCCGCCAGCCGGCGCCGAGGCCGACGTCGCCGATGTCCTGGCTGTTGTAGGTGAGCGCGATCGGGAGCGAGCCGCCGCGGATCGGCAGGTCGACGATCGGGTGCGAGAGGACGAGGTTGCCGGTGGCGACGTTGACCGCGAGGCTGTCGCCGGCGCCCAGATCGAACGACTCGAACGTGTGCTGGGGCTGGATCCCGAGGTTGGCCCCCGGGTCATGGGTGAAGGAGCCCTCCGCGTACTGGCTCCACATCGTGGTGGGCGTCGGGGTCCGCGACGTGGTCCGGCGGGCCCTGACGCGCCAGTAGTAGGTGGTGTCCGGGGTGAGCGAGGTCGAGGTCGGGATTGCCCACGCGGACGCGGTGCCCGCGACGTCGTCGCTGGTGACCAGGATGGAGCTGAAGTCGGACTGGGTCGAGACGTCGACCCGGTACATGTCCTGGCCCCAGCCCGGCTCGGTGGCCCAGGCGAGGGTCCGGCCCGCGGTCCGCGCGGTGACGCCGCCATCGGGCGAGGTGACCGACACCGGGACGTGGTACGTCAGGAGCAGGCGGGGACGCTGGTTCGTCCCCTGTTCGGCCGCGATCAGGCGCTTCCAGTAGGTGGGGCCCTTGCGGTTGCCGCTGCTGTCGATCTCGTCGAGCCGGACGCCGTAATCGGGCTGGTCGCCGTCGCGCCAGTCGGCGACCATCGCCGTGATGTCGAAGGCGCACGGCGCTCCTTCCACGCAGTCGGCGTGAGTCATGCCGGTGTCGGTCTTGGTGGGCTTCTCGTTCCAGTTGATGTCCTCGGTCCAGGAGGCGGTGACGCGCCGCAGCCAGGTGCGCGTGCTGGTGGGGGCGTCGTAGTACTGGTGGTAGGGGCGGACCTCGAGGGTCGCGGAATCGACGACCGTGCCGTTGTACTCGGACAGCCCGAACCCGATGAAGGCCATGTTGAAGTAGCTGCTGTTCGAGGGGCTCTCGCCCAGCCACATCTCGTAGTAGTAGGGCGAGTCCGGGCGCTGGTAGTTCTGGTAGCGGAAGGTCGGGTTGCCCTCGTTGACGTGGACGTCGCCGTTGGCGTTGGTGCCCTCGTTGTAGACGGTGATCGAGGGATCGACGTAGACCGGGTAGACCGCGGTCACAAGCCAGGCCGGATCGACCGACACGGTGACGAGCTGCTGCGAGCCGAGCGCGGACAGGGTGTACCAGGCCGCGGTCGTGGTGCGGCCCGAGCCCGTGAGCTCGTCGGGGGTGGAGTCGACGGCATAGGGCGCGGGCATCGTCGCGAATGCCTTGCCCGCCTCGTCGACGAAGTCGAGCGCGCCGTCAGTGCCCGGGACGAGGACCAGGCCGGGCGAGCTGACGGCAAACGTCCAGCTGGTCGTGGCCAGGGGCTCGGCGAGGACCAGGAAGTTGCTGCTGCCGTACGGATGGGCGAACACCCGCAGGCCGACGCCGGGCAGGACGTCGGGGAGATCGGCGCGCTGGCGCTCGGCGACGGGCGGGCCGGCGGTGACGGGCGCGGCCATGGCTGCCGCCACGTCGGCCCCGGCGAGCGCGACGGGGACGGGCTCGACGGACAGGTCGGCCGCCCCGGGGTCGGCCGCGGGCGCGGTGCCCTCCAGCACGTCCGGGGCGTTGGGGTCGGCGGCAGGCGCCACGGCGATCGGACGCAGGCTGATCCGGTAGCCCTCGTGCTCGACCGCGACGAGACCGTCACCCGAGGCGCCGACCGTGACCTGCACGGGCGTCTTCGTGACGGCGACCCGTGCCCCCTTGTCGGTGGCGGTGAAGTCGAGGTCGATCGGGAGCCAGTCGGCCGAGCCGTCCGGCTGGTAGAAGACCGGGTCGGCGAACGCCTCGACGGCATACCGGCCGTCGCCGAGGGCATAGGTGCGGGTGGTCTCGGTCCGCGCTTCGGTGACCTCGTCGGCGGGATCGAGCACGGGCGTCTCGTCGACCGGCGGATCGGCAGCCGGCGCGACTGGACCGAGGTCGAGGTCGCGAGCGGGTGCGGCCGCGACCGGTGCCACGTACCCGGCCTGGAACACGAGGATGGCGGTCGCGATCGCGACCAGCGCCCGGAGGGGGTGGGCGCGATGGCGGCGGGTTCCCCCCGTCAGCGTGCCCGGCATGGCGTGGCTGTTGGACGCTGCCTGGAGCTCGCGACCCACCCCGTGGCCTCCGTTCGCTGCGGCCGCCAGACAGTGACGGCCCACGGCGAGGCTAGCCTCGGGGTGAGGGGGAGACTAGTAGGGAGAACCCTACTGATCTCCGGTCAGCGGGGGCCTGGCCCTTGACCCGGGCATTGCCTCTACTATGCTCGTGTGCGTATGGTTGATGCACTGAGCGCCGACTGGCTCTCCCCCGCCGAGGCTGCGCATCGTCTCGGCGTCTCGCCCCGCCGTGTGTACGCCCTGGTCGACGACGGGCACCTGCGCGCCGAGCGGGTCGGGGGCCGGCTCCTGCTGCGCCGCGACTCAGTTGAGGCGCGCGCCTCGGGCGCGGTGGCAAACGGCCGTCCGTTCAGCGCCCGGCGCGGCTGGGCGCTGCTCCTGATGGCGGCCGGGCTCGATCCGGTGGGCCTCGCGCCCGACGCCCGCTCCAAGCTGCGACGCGTCCTCCGGGAGCGGGACCTGTGGGGCCTGCGCGCCCGGTTCGGCACGCGCGCCGAGCGACGGGTCCTGCGGGCCCACCCGTCGGATCTCGCGCGGATCGCGGGCGACCCCGCCGTCGTGCGTTCCGGGGCGGGCGCGGCAGCCGATGCCGGGCTGTCGCTCGTCGCCCCGGGGGCGCCACTCGAGCTCTACGTGGATGCGGCCACGGCAGAGCGGCTGATCGAGCGGTACCGGCTCTCGCCCAGCCCGCGCGGCAACGTGACACTGCGGGTCGTGCCCGACGAGGTGCGCGCCTGGCTCACGGGCTCCGTCGCGCCCTGGCCGGCGGTGGCGCTCGATCTCGCGGAGGATGGCGACCCCCGCAGCCGCGACGTCGCCCGCGTGGCGCTGTCGCGGTCGTGAGCATCCGGATCGATCCCGTCAGCCCCGGTGAGGCCGGACTGTGGCGGGCGAGGCTGGAGGTGGCAGGGCTGTTCGAGGACATCCCGTGGGTGATCATCGGGGCGCAGATGATCATGCTGCTCGAGCGCGAGCAGGGCGTGACGTCCGGCCGGACGACGCGGGACCTCGACGCGATCGTCGACGTGCGGGCGATCGCCGGGGGCAGCCGGACCGCCGCCAGCCGCCTCGACGTGGCGGGATTCGAGCCCTCTGCCGAGCACCCGCACCGCTTCCTTCGGGGGCCTGATGCCGTCGACCTGCTGGCGCCCGACCACCTCGGGTCGCGAGCCGACCTCACGACGGTCCCACCCATGACCACCGTCGCCATCCCTGGCGGCAGCCGGGCCCTCGCGACGCGCCGCCTGCTCGCCGTCGAGGTCACCGGGGCCGGCTCGCGGTCGTCGCGGGTCGCCTCGGCGTCTGCCTAGGGCTCGCGCGTCAGGATCGAGAGGTACTCGTCGTAGGCGTAGAGGCGGCTGCGCTGGCGTCCGGTGATCTCGCTGACGATGCCGAGGCCGGCGAGGGCCTCGATGCCGCGCGTCGCCGTCGGCAGGGAGACGCCGAGTCGCGCGGCCGCATCCCCCACCGACGCGATGGGCCGCTCGCAGAGGACCGAGAACACCCGGGACGCCGCGCCGGCCGACCGTCGCAGGCCCGCGACCCTCACCCGGTCCGCGCGCATCAGTTCCAGCAGCCGGTTCGCGGTCGCAACGGCACCGCTCGCGGTCTGCTCGACACCCTCGAGGAAGAAGTCGACCCACGCCTCCCAGTCACCGTCGGTCCTGACCTGCCCGAGGAGCCGGTAGTACTCGTCCCGGTGCTTGCGGAGGAACAGGCTCAGGTAGAGGAGCGGCTGCGCCAGGATGCCGGCGTGCGCGAGCATGACCGGGATCAGGAGCCGCCCGACGCGACCGTTGCCGTCAAGGAACGGGTGGATGGTCCCGAACTGGACGTGGACGAGAGCGGCGCGCACAAGGTCGGGCACGCCCGCGTCGGGGGCGTGGAGGAACAGCTCGAGCGACCCCATGCAGGCCCCGACGTCTGCCGGCTGCGGCGGCACGAAGGCGGCGTTGCCGGGGCGGGTGCCGCCGATCCAGTTCTGCGAGCGCCGGAACTCGCCGGGCTCCTTGCGAGAGCCGCGGCCACTGGCGAGGAGCAGGCCGTGCATCTCGCGGATCAGCCGGTTCGAGAGCGGGAAGCCCTCGCGCAGCCGGGCGAGGCCATGCTCCAGGGCGGCGACGTAGTTCGACACCTCGACCACGTCGTCGAGGGGGACGCCGGGGGCCGTGTCGAGCTCGTACATCAGGAGGTCCGACAGCGAGGACTGGGTGCCCTCGATCTGCGACGAGAGGACGGCCTCGCGGCGAACGTAGCTGTAGAGGAACAGCATCGTGTCGGGCAACAGCGTGGACACGGCGTCGAGCCGGCCGAGCGCGAGCGTCGCGCGCTCGAGGCGACGCTGCCGGTCGCCGGTCCAGTCGATCGGCGGTGACGGGGGCAGGTCTGCCGGCCGGAAGGCGCGCACCACCTCACCGCTGTCGCGCGATGAGGTGTAGGTGCCCGTGAGCCCTCGGATCATCAGACCCAGTCCTCAGGATCGTTCAGTAGGGAGATCGTACCTAACGATATCACGGGATATCGTTAGCAACAGGCACGGCCGCGGCGAGCTTGACAACGCCTTGCGGTGGTGGAATAGTCGACATCATAGACTTGTGTTTGCGGTGATTGGAGTGTTTGCGGTGTATGAGGAACTGCTCTCGACGGGCGAGGTCGCGCGCCTGATCGGCGCATCCCGTCAGCACGTCGTCGACCTCTGCAATACCGGCCAGATGGCCTCCTTCCGTGTCGGCAAGCACCGCCGCGTTCGGCGTGAGACGGTGGACGCCTACATGGCCGCACGCGAGGACGGGCGTGCTGTCGACGGCTCCCACCTCCTGCAACTGTGGTCGGGCCGGGTCCAGGCCGCCCACGTCGCCCTCGACTGGGGCGGCGCGCGGGACCTGGCCATGCGCCGACTCGCGGCGATGCGCAGCGACAACCACCTCGCCTGGTTTGCGGACCAGTGGGCCCGGGTGCTCGAGGAGGGCGCCGAGGCCGTCATGGAGACCCTCACCCGGCGCGACGAGGAGGCGGCCGTCCTCCAGAACGCGTCACCCTTCGTCGACCTCCTCTCGGACGACGAGCGAGCACGGATCACGGACGCGTTCATCGAGTGGTGGGCGTCGCAGCGGGCCGCGGCGTGAACCGCGACGAGTTCAACAACCTCGTCTGGCTGATCGGACAGGTGGCCGAGATCTCGGAGTTCGAGATCATCGGCAGCAACGCGATCCACGCCCACCTGCCCCCGGAGAAGATCACCGGGCCGCTCGCGGTGTCGGCAGACCTCGATGCGCTGCTCGACCGGATCCTCAAGTGGGACGCTGTCCTCCGGTCTCTCGGCCCGTTGTCGACGTATGCGAAGGAGAAACGCGTCTGGGTCGATGTCGTGAGCGAGCACACCGCTCGCTACCCGGCCGGCTGGCGGCAGCGGCAGATCCCGATCCGCGTCCCGTTCGAGCCGTCGCCCATCGCGTGGTGCCCGGACCTGACCGACATCGCGGCTGCCAAGATGGGGGCGTTCCGGCCCCAGGACAAGGCGTTCGTCGCCGAGCTCCTGCGCATCGGTGAGCTCGACCCCGACCTCCTGATTGAGCGGATCGGCACCGTCGAGCGCGTCGATCGGGCAACGCTCGACAAAGCCGTGGCGTGGGTCGGCGAGCAGCGCGTCGCTCTCGAGCACGACGCGCGGTCGTAAATCAAGGTCGCGGGCAGACCGGGTCGCGAGCCCTGTGTCAGGTCATCGGCTTCGCGCCACCGGGCCCTCGCGACGCGCCGCCTGCTCGCAGTCGAGGTCACCGGCGGCGGCTCGCGGTCGCTGCCCGTGCCGTCAGTCGCGGGCGCCATCGTCCTCAAGGGCCATGCCTGGCAGGCCCGCCAGGCGCCACGGGACGCCGACGACCTCGTCCGGCTGCTCGAGCTCGTGGGGGATGTCGACGAGGTCCGCGGCGCCCTCAAGCCCGCGGAACGGCGGCGGCTCGCCTCGGTCCTCGCGCTGACCGACGAGCGGTCGATGGCCTGGCGAGCCGCCCGCGATCCGGGCATCGCCCGGGCCGCCTTCGCAAGGCTGTCGCGGTAACAGGTTCTGTTGCGGCGGCGGTCCAGGCGATCGGGACCCGGGCGGCCGTGGTTCCCGTTCGGCGAGGACCGCGTAGGCCGTCAGGCCGAGTCGAGCAGCCGGTCCACATCCAGGCGCAGGTCGTCGAGACGCGTGACGACCATGTCCCAGACAAGCCGGTCGTCGACACCGGCGTAGCCGTGGACCAGGATGTTCCGGAAGGCGATCACCCGCCGGTGGTCGCCAACCTGCGCTGCCGTGTCGGGATCGACCTTCGCCAGCTGGCCGAGCGCCTCGCCGATGATCTCGAACTGGCGCTCCACCGCCGCGCGCACCTTGGCGTCGGCGGCGTAGGCGTCGAAGTCGAGGCCGGCCGTGAACTCGGCGATCAAGATGGCGGCCCGCTGCTTGTCGTACAGGTAGGCCCGCGCATCACGCGGCATAGAGCAGCGTCTTCGTGCGCTCCACGTCCGCCTTCACGTACGGGTTCCGGAGCGCCGAGACGGCGACGAGGTCGACCTCGCGGCCGAACAGGTCCTCGAGCGCCTCTCGCAGCCCGAAATAGGCGTCCGCGTACTCGCCCTCGGCGAGGGGTGCGAACTCCACCAGGAGGTCGACGTCGCTCCGGTCGGGGTCGAAGTCGTCACGCGCCGCCGATCCGAACACGGACAGGCTGCGGACACGATGCTGGCGGCACAGGTCTGCGAGCGCGGCTCGATGGTCGTCGATGAACGGGCTCATGGCGCTGCTCCTCTGGCAGAGAGTACCCGAGCCACGCCGAGGTCGCGGCCCTTGCGGCCCTGGTAGCGGCCGTCGAGCTGTTGCGATCCCAGCCCAGGTCCGCCGTTCCTGAAGCGCACAATAACCGGCACCTTCACCGCTCGCGGGCCTGAGTTCGGCGGGTCCCCGGCTCCACCGTTTTCGGTTGCGGGACTCCCAAAGCACGTGCGCCACCGTTGCGCCACGCCCCGACAGGTTCTGCACATGGTAGCCCAAGCGCACATGCCCACCGGGCTCGGACCCGCCAGGCTACTCGTACCGGACGATCGCTGGCATTCGGGGAGTCATCGCAGGTCTTGGATATCGCGTACTGTGAGTGCGCGTATTGCGCAGTTGACATGCGCGAGATGACGCGTGATGCTGGGCCGATGCCACCGCTCGACCGCTCATCGCTCACCGAAGCCCTGGCCGCAACAGGCGCCGTCCTCGACGCCCGAGGCGAGGCGTACGACGTCGTCCTGATCGGAGGCGGCGCACTGCTGTTGCGCGGGGTGATCGCGCGCCCGACCAGGGACGGCGACCTGCTTGGCGAGCGTCGGCCGGACGGATCCATCGCCCGCCTGGCGTCGCTGCCTGCCCCCCTCGCGGAGGCCGCGCGTCAGACGGCACTCGCCTACGGGCTCGCGGACGACTGGCTCAACCTCGGTCCGGCGTCGCTGCTGGACGGTCCCCTCCCCGACGGCTTCGCCGACCGCCTCGGGCTCTTCGACTTCGGCGGGCTCCGCGTGTGGGTTGCGGGCCGAACCGACCTGGTCGCCCTCAAGCTGTGGGCGGCCGCCGACCGCTGGCCGGCCGCGGATCGTCATCTCGAGGACCTCGCGGCCCTGGCGCCGTCGTGGGAGGAGCTGGTCGCCGCGGCGCAGTGGACTCGAGAGCGGGACCCGTCGCCCGGATACCGCGACCTGCTCCTCGCGGTGCTTGCTTGCCTGGGAGGGGAGGGTCCGGGCGATGAACTCGATCGATAGCCTGCGGGCGGCGGTACGCGACCGGCTGGCGGCGCAGTGGGTCGCGCTGGGCGGACAGCTCGATACGCGGCCGGAGTCCGGCGTGGTGGACCTCGAAGCGCTGGTCGCGGCCACGGCTCGCCAGGGCCCGACCGAGGCGCGTGTCGCCGAGGTGGCGATCGCGTGGTGCGCTCGCTTCGGATCCGTGATCAACGTCGCGCGGCTCCGGCGTGTCGCGGACGAGCTCGGCGCCACCGAGTCGATCGGGCCGCTCGCGACCGCGGTGCACATCGCGGGAGGTCCCTCGTGGCCGTTCGGTGGCCCGGGGGCGACGGCCGGAGCGTGGGCGAATGTCGGCTCGCGCGGGAAGATCGTCGTCCGGGACCTCGCCGGGCCGGCACGGCTCAACTGGCGACTTCGCGCGGGATTCGGCCTGAATGCGCGGGCCGACATCCTGGCGGCCCTGCTGACCGCCGCCGGTCCGAAGTCGGTCGCGGAGCTGGCTGCGATGACGCGGTTCGGGAAACGCAACGTGGCGAACGCGGTTGCCGACATGGCGCTGGCGGGGCTCGTCGAGGTTGAGCGGGTGGGCAACAGGGATCGGATCCGGTTGGCTCCGGATGCGCCGGTCCGGCCATGGCTGCCCTCCGGCGCCTCCCGGCCGGTTGACTGGTCCTCACGCTGGCTGGTCGTCCTCGAGGTCCTTGCACTCGAGGACCGGATCGCGGCCGCCCTGATCGCGGTCCGGATCGTGGAGCAACGCGCCGCCGTGGACGCGCTCCGGGCTGACATCCTCGCCGCAGACCTGCCCCGCCCTGACACCACGGCAACGGGTATCGCCTTCGCCGAGGCGTATGAGGATTGGGTCGCCCGGGTGGCAGTCGCGGTCACCGCCTGATCGGATGGCCGGGGTCGATCAGGCTGCGGCGTGACGACCGTGGGACCCTTGCCGGGCCAATGCGTCCCAGGCAGCCGGAGGCAGCTCGAGCCCGATGGATCGCAACGATCCCGCGTACAACGGCCAGCGCGACTACAACCGGTTGCTGCTGAACGCGTATGACCCCCTCGTGCTCGGGCCCATCGCCCGGTTCGTCTGGCGTTCCCCGACGACCCGGCTCGTCGAGCGGTACCGTCGGCACATCCGCGACCGGCACCTCGACGTCGGTCCCGGCACCGGCTACTTCCTCGAGCACGCGGGCCTCCCCGAAGGCAGTCGGGTGACCATCCTCGACCCGAACAGGAACGTGCTCCGCCACGTGTCACGGCGCCTGCGGTCGCTCGACGTGACGGCTGTCGAGGGCGACGTCCTCAAGCCGCTCCCGGTCGAGGGCCCTTTCGACTCTGCGGCGCTGCACGCGGTCATCCACTGCCTGCCGGGGCCGATCGAGCGCAAGGCGGCGGCCGTCGCCAACATCGCCGCCGTCCTCGCGCCCACGGGCGTCCTGTTCGGCGCCTCGGTCATCGGGACCTCCGGGCAGCACACTTGGATGGCACGGAGGTTGCTCGACGTGTTCAACCGGCAGGGCGGCTTCGACAACCTCGGCGACACGGAGGACGGGCTCCGCAGCATCCTCGGCGCGTCGTTCAAGCACGTCGAGCTCGAGGCCATCGGCTCGCTCGCGGTGTTCGCGGCGTCGAACCATCGATCGGCGGCGGATTGAGCATCCGGGCGAAGCGGGTGCAGGCGGCGGGATCGGGCTCGCGCAGCCCCCGGCAATCGGCAGCGTCGGCGCTCGCCAGGCAGTAGGGCCGACCCACGTGACGATGCTTGACCCTCGAGTCACTCGAAGGTCTACGCTACGGGCATGCGCATCGCCGAGCTCGCCCACCGCGTCGGGATCGCCCCGTCCGCCGTCCGCTGGTACGAGCAGGCCGGCGTGCTGCCGGCCCCGGATCGGCGCGACAATGGCTACCGGGCCTATCGCGAGGCCGACGTGGCGCGACTTCGGCTGGTCGTCGCCCTGCGCCGGCTGGGCGTGACCCCGCGGGAGGCAGGACGGCTCGCCATCCTGTGCCTGGACCAGGGCGCCGTCGATCTTGGCCCGGGGCTGGGCGCGGCCCTGGCCGAACAGCGGGCCGCCATCGCCCGCCAGCGTGAGGACCTCGACCGGCTCGAAGGCGAGCTGATCGACCTGGAGCAGACGATCGCGGCCGCGGGCCGCGCAAGGAGGAAGGAACCCGTGCCCGATCCCATCCGCGTGCTGTTCGTATGCACCCACAACTCCGGGCGCAGCCAGATCGCCGAGGCGCTGCTGGCTCGATACGGCGGCGGGGACTTCGAGGTCCACTCGGCGGGCACGGAGGCGACTCGGGTCAACCCGTTCGCCATCCGGGTGCTGGCCGACGCCGGCATCGACTGGTCGGGTGCCCGCAGCAAGGTGATCACGGAGTTCCTCGACCAGCAGTTCGACTACGTGATCACGGTCTGCGACCGCGCTCGCGAGACGTGCCCGGTGTTCCCGGGGTCGACGAACACGCTGCACTGGGGCCTGGACGATCCGTCCGAGGTGGAAGGGACCGACGAGCAGAAGCTGGCGGCCTTCCGCCGGACGGAGCAGGAGGTGGCCGGCCGGCTGCGGCCGTTCATCGAGGTCGCGCTCCGCGCGGCAGGGCGGGCGCGGCCGTCGGTCGTCCCCGGGGAGACCACGACGTGACGCCCGCTGCCTCTGCCACCGCTGTGCCGACCACGCCCGCGCGGCGCCTCAAGCTGCTGGACCGCTACCTGACGGTCTGGATCTTCGCCGCGATGGCAGGCGGCATCGCGCTGGGCTCCCTGCTCCCGGGCGTGGTGCCGCTGCTGGACCGGCTGAGCGTCGGGACGACCTCGATCCCGATCGCGCTGGGCCTGATCCTGATGATGTACCCGCCGCTGGCGAAGGTCCGGTACGAGGAGATCGGGCGGGTCTTCCGGGACGTGAAGGTCCTCGCCCTGTCGCTGGTCCAGAACTGGGTCATCGGCCCGCTGCTGATGTTCGGCCTGGCGGTGCTGTTCCTGCGCGACCAGCCCGAGTACATGGCCGGGCTGATCCTGATCGGCCTCGCCCGCTGCATCGCGATGGTGATCGTGTGGAACGACCTCGCCCGCGGCGATCCCGAGTACTGCGCGGCGCTGGTGGCCTTCAACTCGATCTTCCAGGTCCTGTTCTACTCCGCGTTCGCGTTCGTGTTCATCACCATCCTCCCGACCTGGCTCGGCCTGCCGGGGCTGGCGGTGGACATCACGATCGGCCAGATCGCGCAGAGCGTGTTCATCTACCTGGGCATCCCGTTCATCGCCGGGTTCCTGACTCGGATCCTGCTGATCCGCCGGAAGGGCCGGGCCTGGTACGAGGGGACGTTCATCCCGCGCATCAGCCCGATCACGCTGATCGCCCTGCTGTTCACGATCGTGGTCATGTTCTCGATCAAGGGCGAGAACATCGTCGCGCTGCCCCTGGACGTGGTCCGGATCGCGATCCCGCTGCTCATCTACTTCGTGGTCATGTTCCTGGTCACGTTCGTGATGAGCGTCAAGGCGGGGGCCACCTACGGGCAGACGACCGCGCTCTCGTTCACGGCGGCGTCCAACAACTTCGAGCTGGCGATCGCGGTCGCGGTGGCGACCTTCGGCATCGGCAGCGGGGTGGCCTTCGCCGCGGTCATCGGGCCGCTGGTCGAGGTGCCGGTGATGATCGCGCTGGTCAACGTGGCGTTCCGGCTGGGCCGGCGGTTCTACCCGGCGGCACCACTGGAGGCGGCGCCGGCAGGCTGACGGCCGATCGCACACCGGGCAGGCACCGCAGCCACTGCCCGCCGCTCCCGCACCCGGGATCGAATCGCGGTGCTAGGGTGTTCGGAACCCCATCACCTCGACGCCATGGAGGGTCTGCTTGGGAGCTGGACGGCGAATTGTCGCGAGCGCGATCGCCACGATGATGGCGATCACCTCGTGCACCAATCCCACGACGCCCTCGACCAATGCGCCGCCGGCGAACGCACCGTCGCCGACCTCCCGTGGAGCGGTCGCGACGACGGGCCTGCCGGCGGGGCCTGCCGACATCGTGCTCCACAACGGGCACGTCATCACCGTGGACGACGCCTTCAGGATCGCCGAGGCCGTGGCGATCAGCGATGGGGACATCGTGGCGGTGGGCTCGTCGGCCGACCTGCTGAACCTCGTCGGCGACGACACCGTGGTCGTCGACCTGGAGGGGATGACGGTGGTCCCCGGGTTTGTCGATCCCCATACCCACGCCCTGCAGCAGTATGGATTCGCTGCCGATCTCGATGCGATGCGGGCCGCTCAACGGGACCTGCTCTCGGGTGGCGTCACCAGCACCGGGGCACCCAACGTCAAGCCCGACGAGCTCGAGGCGTTCAGGGCCCTCGAAGCGGCCGGCGACGTCATCATCCGCAACCATCTCTACCTCAGCTACAACGACGAATGCGGGGAGCGGCCATTTGGCGATTACTCCACGGAGCACACCTTCCGTCGTGCGCCGGAGCTTCGCCAGACGATCGCCGGGGTGAAGGTCTTCGCTGACGGAGGCGTCTGCAACGCTCCGGCGTTCTCCCAGCCCTATCCGGCCACCGTGCCCGACCGGTTGAAGGAGGCCGGGTTCGTCGGAACCGGCAGCCTGGACGTGACGGTCGATGAGGTCGCCGAGGTGGCGGACCGGGTCGATGCCGCCGGCGGGATCACCGTGGTCCACGCCATCGGCGATACGGCGATCCAGGTGGCCCTGCAAGGCCTGGCAGCGGCCAATCAGGCCAACCGTTTCACCAACCCCCAGCGGATCGACCACAACAGCGCCAGCTCGCTGCTCCCGGCCGAGGTGCTCGCCCTGTACGGGCAGCTGGGCATGGTTCCGGTGGTATTCCCGGTACCCTGGGCCAACGGCTGCGACCCTGCCGTCTCCGACGCATGGAGGGCGATCCTGCCATCGTCGGCCTTCGGGGTGATCGAGAACTCGGCGGCGCTGCGGGCGGCCAACCCGGGAATGCGGATCTCCTGGCACGGGGACGCCCCATCGGTGCCGGGCCACCCGTTGCAGCTGCTCTACACCCTGATCACGGGTGGGGCGGTGGACCCCGCTACCGGGCAGGTGTGCCGCCCCGAAGCCTGGGCGGGCTTCCACGTCGTGGATATCGAGGAGGGCCTGCGGATGCTCACGATCAACGCTGCCGCAGCCATGGGGATCGACGAGCGGGTTGGCTCGATCGAGGCGGGCAAGGTGGCCGATCTGCTCGTGCTCGAGCGGGACCCGCTCGGGCCCGACACGACAGCCGCCATCGCCGGCAACCGGCCGTTGATCACGATGATCGATGGCGTGGTCCAGTTCTGCGAGGGCGATCCCTGCGAGGCGTTCGGCAGGCTGGTGGCCGATCCGGGAAGCGGATCCGCCAGTGGCATCGAGGTGACGGCTTCGGCCTTCCGTGACGTCCACACTCCCGACCTGGTGCTTGACGGGAGTGCCGCCGGCGACTCGTTCTGGTCGTCCGGCGCGGATGGGCCCGGGTGGATCCAGTTGCGCTTCCCCGAGCCGATCGCTCTGGCCAGCCTGCGCCTCACCGTGTTCCAGAGTCCGCCCAGCGATACCGTCCACGTCGTGGAGATCATGGTTGCGGGTGCGTGGAGCGAGGCGACCGTCTTCCGGCAGTTCACCACGACGGGCGACGTGCTCGAGTGGGCCCCCAAGCGCCCCGTATCCGGCGTGGAGGCCGTCCGGATCACCACCACCAGGAGCCTCTCCTGGCCGGAGTGGTACGAGATCGCGGTGGTGCCGGCGGAGTAGCAGGCGGAGTGCCGGCGGGAGGCTAGCGTCCCGCCAGGATCGCCCGCAGGACCGGCGCCATCCGCCGCGCGGCGCGGGCCCGGTGCGAGATGGCGTGCTTCTCCGCCGCCGACCACTCGCCCAGCGTGCGGCCGCCGGGCGGCTCCTGCTCGGGCTCGAACAGCGGGTCGTAGCCGAACCCGCCGTCGCCGCGCAGCCCGGTGGCGATCCGCCCGCGGCAGGTGCCTCGCCTGGCCAGGATCCGCAGCCCGCCCCGTGGTCCCGCCTCGCCCGGGAGCGCCAGCGCGAGCACGCACACGTACCGCGCGCCGCGCCGGTCCGCCGGCAGGCCCGCCAGCTCGCGGAGCAGCTTCGCGTTGTTGTCGTCGTCGGTGGCGTCGGGTCCGGCGTAGCGGCGTGTGTAGACGCCGGGACCGCCGTCGAGCGCGTCCACCTCGAGACCGGAGTCGTCGGCCAGCGTCGGCAGGCCGGACCGCGCGGCGTAGTAGCGCGCCTTGATCCGGGCGTTCGTCTCGAACGTCTGCCCGGTCTCGTCGGGCTCGCCGTCGATGCCCAGGTCGTCCGGCGACAGCAGCTCCACGCCGGGCGGCAGGTCCAGCAGCTCGCCCAGCTCGCGGAGCTTGTGGCGCGAGCGCGTCGCGACCAGCAGCCGGGCGGCGGCCGGCGGCGTCGGGCACTAGCGCCGCACCGTGGCGATCGCCTGGGCCTGCGCCTCGAACAGCCGGGCGAGGCCGACGTTGGCGAGGTCCAGCAGCTCGTCGAGCCGCGGGCGGTCGAAGGGCTTGCCCTCCGCGGTCCCCTGGAGCTCGACGTAGGCGCCGGCGTCGGTGCCGACGACGTTGAAGTCCACCTCGGCCCGCGAGTCCTCGCTGTAGTCGAGGTCCAGCATGTTGATGCCCTCGATGATCCCCACGGACACGGCGGCGACGTGCCCGGTGAGGTGGCGGTCCATGCCGTACGTGATCAGGGCCGCGGCCAGGGCCACGTAGCCGCCGGTGATCGACGCGGTCCGCGTGCCGCCGTCGGCCACGATCACGTCGCAGTCCACGGTGACGGTCCGCTCGCCGAGTCGCGCGAGGTCCACGACGCCGCGCAGCGAGCGCCCGACGAGCCGCTGGATCTCGTGCGTCCGGCCGCCGATCTTGCCCCTGGCGCTCTCGCGCTCGGAGCGCTCCGCCGTGGCCCGCGGCAGCATCTCGTAGGTGCCCGTGACCCAGCCGGTCCCCTTGCCGCGCAGGTGCGGCGGGACGCGGTCCTCGATGGTCGCGGCGCACAGGACCTGGGTGTCGCCGAAGCGGATGAGGCACGAGCCCTCGGCCCACTTCTGGACCCCGAGCTCGATGGTGACGGGGCGGATCTCGCCCGGTCCGCGCCCGTCCGCGCGCACGTGTCCGCGATTGCCGATGCTCATGCCGTTGCCTCCCCGCGCTCGGTCGCCTTGGCGGCATCCCAGAGCGCGTCCAGCTCCTCGAAGGTCATGTCGCGGAGGGCCGTGCCGCGTGCGGCGGCCGCGAGCTCCACGTGCCGGAACCTCCGGCGGAACTTGTCGTTGGCCGAGCGCAGCGCGGCCTCGACCTCCACGCCCGTCTTGCGCCCGACGTTCACGAGCACGAACAGCAGGTCACCAAGCTCCTCGGCGCGGTGGGCGTCGCTCTCGGCCTCGACGAGCTCGCCGACCTCCTCGCGCACCTTGTCCAGCACGCCGTCGATGGACGGCCAGTCGTAGCCCAGGTGGGCGGCCCGCTCCTGCATCTCCTGGCTGGCGGCGAGCGCCGGCAGCGAGCGGCTGATCCCGTCGAGGGCGCTCTTCGCGGGCGCCTCGCCCCCGTCCGCCTCCGCGGCCGCGGCTCGCTCGCCCTGCTTGATCCGCTCCCACTGGCGGTTGACGTCGCCGGCGGTCCGGGCCTCGGTCTCGCCGAAGACGTGGGGATGGCGGCGCACGATCTTGCTCGCGATCGCCGCCCACACGTCGGTCATGTCGAACACGCCCTGCTCGGCGGCGAGCTGCGCGTGGAGCACGACCTGCAGCAGCAGGTCGCCGAGCTCGCCCGGCCAGCGCCGGCGTGGCGCCGTCCTCGAGCGCGTCGTAGACCTCGTACGCCTCCTCGAGCAGATGGTTGCGGAGCGACTGATGGGTCTGCTCGCGGTCCCACGGGCAGCCGTCGGGGGCGCGCAGGCGGTCCGAGATCCAGGGCATGCCCCAGGGCGAGGCGGCATTGGCCACCGGCGACACGGGCGCCAGGTAGAGCGGGGTGCCGAGGTCGTCCGCGGTCAGCGCGCCGACCGTCGTGCCCGTCCGGGCTGCCGAACCGGCCCACGGCGTGATCGACCGGGTACAGACGGCGCAGGACGTCAACCGGGTCGCGACCCGACGTGCCATGACGCCCGGGCAGCGGAATGGGCGCCTGCCCATCGCCGGCAACGGTCGCCCGCAGCCGGGCGGCCGGCAGGACGATCAGCGGCGACGACGGCTCGATCGCCGTGGCGACGATGCGCTCGGCGACCACGACCGCGAGGCCGGCCGCCGGATCCAGGCCCCACCGGACCCTGGCCTCGGCGAGGAGCGCGTCCAGCATCGGCTCGCGGCCGCCGTCAGATCCCGCCGGCGATCTGGCTGTCGCGCTCGATCACGGCGGTGGCCTTCTCCTTGGAGTACCAGATCGAGAACGCGGAGACCTTGAGCCTCGCCTTCTGCTCCGGCATCCGGCTCGCGTGTCTCCTCCCGGGCCACGAGGAACATGTAGATCCCCTCGCCGTCCACGACCAGCGTCTGGCTGGGCTTGCCGACGGGGGCCGTGAAGATCGCGTTCTCCCGGTCCTCCGCAAGCTGGCCCCGGCCGATCCAGCCGAGGTAGCCGCCGTCCGCGGCCTCGATCAGATCGGAGTTGTCGCGGGCCGCGTCGGCAAAGGCGAGCTCGCCCGACTCGATGCGGTTCCGGAGGATGGTCATCCACTCCTGCGTCGGTGGGATAGCTCATGATCCCGGATCACGTGCCAGCCGAAATCGGTCTTCACCGGCGCCAGCAGCTGGCCGGCGGTGAGGCCGGGGGCGAAGATCGCATCGGCGAACTCCTGCACCATCGTGCCGTCGTCGGCGACATAACCCAACTTGCCGCCATAGGGCGCCGTGGAGGTGTCATCCGACTCCGTGCGCGCGGTCACGTCGAACAGCGACGGGTCGGCCTTGATCTTCTCGAACGCGGCATCGGCATCCGCCTGCGCGGCAGCCCACGCGGGATCGTCCTCCGGCGAGACTGGTGGCTCCCTGCGGGTCACCATTGGGCGAATAGAGGATGTGGCGGACGCGCACGGCCGAGGGCCCGGTCTCGCTGTTGCTCTGCTGCATGAAGATCTCGGACACCTCGCGCTGCGGCGCGGCCGCGAGGTACTGGGCGACGATGGCGTCGCTGAGCTTGGTCCGGGTCACGTCCCGCTGGACGGCGGCGCGGAAGTCGTCGATCGAGATGCCCGCCTCGGTCACCTGGATCTGGAAGGTCGCGTCCTCGACCGGGGCGATGATCTCGGTCACCCGTCCGATGCGGAAGACCTTGTCCGCCCCGGTCAGGACGTCGGTGGGCGTGTCGATCGCGACGGCCAGCATCGCCTCGCGGAAGGCGGCATCAAGGGCCGTGTTCTCGTCGATGAACCCGAGGTCACCCGCCTGGTCCTTGCTGGCAGCCGTGGACACCGCCTTGGCGACGGTCTCCCAGTCCTGCCCCGACCGAAGATCCGCGAGCGCCTTGTCGGCTGTCGCCCTGGCGGCGGCGACCGCCTCGTCGGTGGGCCCGGTGGCGCCGGCCACGACCTCCGGCTCGACCTCGATGACCCAGGCGTGACGGAGCTCCGGCGTCGTGGCCTCCTCCTTGAGGCGCGCGTCCACGTCGGCGGGCGTGACGGCGACGCCCTGGGCGGCCGCGAGGCTCGCCTGGAGGGTGCCGTCGATCAGCTGCTCGAGCGACAGGGCGCCGATCTGCTGCAGGCGCTGGTCGAGCACGTTGTTGCGGGCCTCGGCGTCGGCCGCGCCGATATGGCCCGCGGCCAGGAGCGTCCGGATCCGGCTCTTCTGGTAGCCGGCGCGGAACTGGTTGATCTCCACCTGCTTGGTGAGCTCGTCCCGGGTGATCGACGTGCCGTTGACGGATCCCGCGGCAACGAGATGGTCGCCGTACCAGGAGACCCCCCAGGCAAGGAGGAGGAGCAGGATCGCCGCGATGACGGTCAGGCCGAAACCGATGTTGAGCAGCATGTTCCGCCGCTCGCGGTCGTCCCAGGTGCGAGCACGCGGCGTCGGCTTGGGGCGTGGAGTCATGGTGGTCGGAGAGTCCTCAAGTGGTCGTTGTCGCTGCCGGCCGCGAACGAGGTCCGGACGGCGGACGGTGCCGGGCGGATGGTACCCCATGCGCGCGCGGGGCCGGTGAGCGCAGGCTGCGTGCTACCCTCCCGGCCGTGACTGCCAGATCCGAGGTGCCGTCCTCGTTCCGGTCGTCGTCGGTTCGCCCCGGCCCGCTGAAGCTGATCCGCATCGGCATCACCGAGACGCTGACCCGACGGCGCCTCATCGCCTACCTCGTCCGCGCCGACCTCAAGAAGACCGGCGCCGACACGCTGCTGGGCAACGTCTGGTGGATCGTGGACCCGCTGCTCCAGATGCTCGTCTACTACCTGCTGGTGGGCGTGATCCTGGGCCGCGACCGGTATCCCGACTTCCCGCTGTTCATCTTCGCGGCCGTCCTGCCGTGGAAGTGGTTCGACGCCACGGTCAAGGCGGGCCTGGGAACGGTGATCGGATCCGAGCGGCTGATCAAGCAGATCTACTTCCCCAAGCTCGTGCTGCCGATCGCGGCGTCGGCGTCCGGCGTGGTCAACTTCCTGTTCGGCCTGATCCCGCTTGTGGCCCTGATGGCCCTGGCCTACCCGGATCGCCTGACGCTGTGGATCGTCCTGATCCCGGTCATCGCCGTCGTGCAGCTGGTGTTCTCGACGGCGGTGGCGATCGCGGTGTCGGCGCTCAACGTGTTCTACCGGGACATCGGGAACGTCGCCCGCCACCTGATGCGGTTCTGGTTCTACCTGTCGCCCACGCTGTATGGGCTGGACATGGTCCGGGAGATCAGCTCGCGCCAGAGCGGGCTGGGTCCGTATATCGAAGCGTGGTACTCGATCAACCCGTTCACCTACCTCATCGGCGCCTATCGCAACGTGATCTACGACGGCACGGCGCCGCAGTGGGGCGGGCTGGTCATCGTCGGGATCGTGTCCCTGGTGCTGCTCCTGCTCTCGATCCTGCTGTTCAAGCGGCTCGAGCCCAATTTCGCGAAGGTCCTGTGAGCGAGCGCATCAGCCCTGTCGACGGCACGGAGCACCGCTCGCAGGCGCGGCCCAAGCCAGGCGAGGACGCGCAGGTCGCGATCCGGGCGACCGGACTCGGCGTGAAGTACACGCTGCAGCTGACCAAGAAGCCCACCATGCGTGCCTCGCTGACGCAACGGCTCCGACGCAACCGCGGCAAGGCGTTCTGGGCCCTGCGCGACGTGTCGTTCAGCGTGCGCCACGGCGAGTCCCTGGGGGTGATCGGGCCCAATGGCGCCGGCAAGAGCACGTTGCTGCAGGTCATGGCCGGGATCATCACGCCATCCGAGGGCTCGATGGAGGTGGACGGCCACGTGTCCAGCCTGCTGACGCTCGGCGTGGGCTTCGACGCGGACCTGAGCGGCGTCGACAACATCCGGCTCGCCGGCGCCTTCATGGGTCTTGACCACCACGTCGTCGAGGAGAAGCTGCCGGAGATCGTGGAGTACGCGGAGCTGGGCGAGTTCATCGACGTCCCGATCAAGACGTACTCGTCCGGCATGCGGGCGCGGCTCGGGTTTGCGATCGCGACGGCCGTCGAGCCCGACATCCTCATCCTGGACGAGGTGCTCTCGACGGGCGACGCGGCGTTCCGCGAGAAGTCCAAGCAGCGTGTGGCCGAGCTCGTCCGGGACGCCAAGGCGATCGTGCTGGTCACCCACGACATGAACTGGGTCCGGGAGTACTGCAACCACGCGATGCTGATCGAGCAGGGCCGGATCGTGGCCGAGGGGTCACCGGCCGACGTCGTCGAGCTGCACCAGGACCGGTCTGCGGAGCGCCGCGCGGCAGCCAAGGCGGCCGGCGTCTTCGGCGCCGCCTCGAAGGCAGCCAAGGCGCCCGGCCGCGGCCGCGGCCGGCGAGCCCGGCAGCGCTAGCCCGAGCGGTCGGCCGCCGGTCTCAGCGGCGCCCTTGAACCATCTTCGCGATCGCGGTGATCAGCCCGAACGCGGTCCCGGCCGCCAGCGCGCCCCGCCAGTCAAGGAGGGGGCGGACGTCTCCCTCGACCTTCGCCGCGATCAGCACGAGCACCGCCGACGGCCGGCTGAACGACACCCGCCCGGCGATGACCGTCCTTGCGATCCCCTGCTCGACCGTCGCCTCACGCGCGACGACGGTGCCTGCGAAGCCCTGGCTCACGTGGAGCTCGCCCGTCAGCGCCGCGCCGACGCTCCCGAACTCCACCCCGACCCGCTCGGCCCGGGCGGCGCCCACGCCGCCCCACTGCACGAAGACCTCTTCCGCGTTCAGGGTCCCGATCCCGCCCATCCGGACCTCG
This sequence comes from uncultured Chloroflexia bacterium, assembly GCA_963700555.1. GTDB lineage: Bacteria > Chloroflexota > Limnocylindria > Limnocylindrales > CSP1-4 > CAIXZV01. The sequence continues at coordinate 70,742 of CAVOXZ010000005.1, read as the reverse complement.
ACCAACCCGGCCGTGGCCTCGTTGATCCCGCCGCGCTCGACATGCAGGGCGGGGACGTCGACACGATCCGGGAGCCGGATGGTCTCCGTGGCGGGCGGGACGGCGGACGGCGGCACGGCCTCCACCTGTGCCTCCTGGGCAGCCGCGACCTCGGCTGCCGCGAACGACGCCTCAACGTCGGCCGCGGGCGATGCCGTGGCCTTGCGGGTGCGCTTCCGGGTGGGGGGCGTATCGTCGGTCATCGTGAACCTCGAGCTGGCGACGCGGCAGTCCGGCCAGCCTACTCCACCCGCCCGTTCCCGCCCACGGCCGGAAGTCCCTTGGTGTAGAGTCCCGGCGGTCGCCCCTGCTGTCGCCCGGGTCCCCCTGGGCCAGCGACCGCCCGGCGATCCGCCGCTCCGGAGCCCATCATGAGCCGACCTGTCCTCGCCACGCTGGCCGTCCTGGCGCTCGTCGTCGGGATTGCCCTGGGCATCGGGGCCGGAGCGCTGGCCCAGCCCGGCGCGTCGCCGGTCGCGGCAGTCAGCCCGTCGCCCGCTCCCTCCGCAGGCGACACCGCCAGCCCCGGCTCCGCGTCCCCCACGGTGCCGACCGGCAGCGCCTCCCCGTCGGCCGCCCCGACACCGGTGCCCACGCCGACCCCGGAGCCCACCCCGGTCCTCGTTCCGGCGCCTCTCACCGGCTCGCCGGTCACGGAGGCGGTGGCGAGCCGCCCCGTCATCGCGGTCATGATCGATGACCTCTGGGCGGCCCGGCCCCAGATGGGCCTGTCTGAGGCCGACGTCGTATGGCACGCCCCCGCCGAGGGCGGGATCCCGCGCTACATGGCCATGTTCCAGACCCAGTTCCCCACCCGGCTGGGACCCGTGCGCAGCTCGCGGCTGTACTACGTCGGCTGGGCGGCCGAGTGGACAGCCGTGTACGTCCATGCGGGTGGCTCGCCCCAGGCCATCGAGTTCCTCCGGGCGCAGGGCCGGGGCCAGGCCGTCTACAACGCCGACTGGAGCCGCCTCCTGTACCGGGTGAGCTTCCGACCCGCACCCCACAACCTCTACAGCGACCGGAAGAACGTCAAGAAGATCCCGAAGTCCGTGGGCGCCAAGGACGTGCAGGGCCAGGAACCTGTGTGGAAGTTCGCCCCGGACGCGCCCCTCGAGGCGCGGCCGGAGGGGGGCACGATCATCGTCCCGTACACGTACAACAAGATCACCTACAAGTACCACCGGGCCACCAACACCTACCGGCGCTCGGTGTCCGTCGAGGGCAAGCAGTTCGACGCCGGCACGACCCCCAAGACCCGGATCGCGCCCAGGAACGTGGTCGTGATGAAGGTCACGTTCGTCCCGACCGGCGACAAGAAGAACCGTCTCGACGGTCACATCACGGGCACGGGCCCGGCCTGGATCGCGACCAATGGCGTCACCATCAAGGGCACCTGGAAGAAGAAGAGCTTCGACTCGCCGACACGCTTCTTCGGGCCCGACGGCAAGGCCGTCACGCTGACCATCGGGCAGACCTTCATCCAGGTCGTCACCCGGTCCACCGCCATCACCGTCAAGGACGGCACGGTCCCGGTCGGGTAACCCGGCGGCGGCACCCCGCAGGACGCCGCTGGCCGCGGGACGTCGCTGGCCGCGGGACGCCGCTGGCCGCGGAGCGTCGCTTGCCAGCCCCGCGCGCGCCCCGGCCGCGGAGCTGCGGCCCCCTGCGCGCGCCCTCGCGCGCGCCCCCTGGCCCGAGTTGATCGCGATCTGGATCAGAACCGGCGCCATCCAACGGGGATCGCTCGGCCAAACCCGGGTTTCGGGTCCCGGGCTCTGCGTGAAGGGGCTGATCCTGATGCAGGAACCGATCACCGGGCCGCGCGCGGGCCCCAGGGTGGCCCCGTCGCGGAGCGTCGCCCGGCCGCGGAACGCCGCCCGCGGAACGCCGCCCGCCGCCACAGGACGCCGCTACAGGAGGGGCGCCGTCCCGGCCACCTCCGCCCACACGGCGCGAGTCTCGCGGGCCACGTCCGCCCAGGTGCGGTGGTTGCTGGCCCGCTCCGCTGCGGCGGCCACGAGGCCCGGGTACGGACCCACGTCGACCCACGCTGCGGCCATCGCCGTCGCCAGGCGCCTCGGGTCGCCGGGCTCGACCAGGATCCCGGCCGAGCCGCTGATCTCCGGCAGGGTCCCGACCGCGCTCGCGATCACCGGCACGCCGACCGCGAGCGCCTCGAGGGCGGCCAGGCCGGCGGACTCGGAGCGGACGGGAAGGAGCGCGACGCGGGCGCCGGCGACCAGCGCGGCCAGGCGTGCGTCCGGGAGCGCGGGGGCATAGGCGAGGAGATCGGCGACGCCGGCCCTCGACGAGGCGCGCGACAGCGCGGCGCGGTCGTCGGGCGAGGCCCCAACGAGACACACGCGGGGTGGCCAGGCGTCCGCGGGGACCCCGTCAGGCGCCGGCATCGCGGTCAGAGCGGCCAGCGCGTCCAGGAGTGTCGGCAGGTCCTGGCGGGCATCGTAGCGGCCCGTGTAGACCGCGTACCGGTCCCCCAGCCCCAGGTGCGTGCGCTCGTCCATCGATCCGGCGCGGGCCTCCGGGCGGAACGCCGGTCGCGGGGCCAGCGGCACGACGCGCAGCCGGTCGCGGCGGAGGCGGAGCAGCCGGCGGGCGTCCGTTGCGGCCGCGGTCCCGGGCACGAGCACGGCTGCCGCGTCCTTGAGGATCCGGGCCCGCAGCCGCTGCCCGAAGCGGGCCGCGGCGCCCCGCTGGAACGCATCCGGCATCGCCCACGGCGCGAGATCCAGGAGCGCCGCGACCACGGGGATCCCGGAGGCGATCGGCAGCGCCCCCGCGGCGGCGTGGTAGACGGTCCCGGCGGCACCTCCGCGCTCGGCCCGCCAGCCGGCCCCGACGGACGCGCCGCGCAGCAGCAGCGGGTCCACGGTGAGCGACCCGGAACGGAGCAGGCGCGTCGGTGGCAGCAGCCGCCGGCCGATGACCTCGAGGTTGGTGAGGCCCTCGGTGGGGTCGTCCCGGTCCACCGAGACCAGGAACGCGTAGGACTCCCCCGGCACGGGGTCGGCGTCAAGCGCAGCCAGCAGCTCGCCGAGGTAGATCGCCGTCAGCGGGGCTCGCTCGGGGTCCTGGAGCGGACGCACGTCGAGGACGATGCGCACCCCCCGGGCGACCACGGGCCGATCGGCACCGGCTCCCGGCCGCCAGACGGCGGTCGCCGTGTCGCCGGTCATCGCGGCGGACCCGTCGCGGTCCGGGCCCGGCCGGCTCATGCGGGCCGGATCGGCCCGCGGCCGCGAAGCTCGTCCCAGCGCAGGCGGAGGACGACGAACAGCGCCTCGACGATGATCCGGCGGCTCATCTTGGACTGGCCGAGGCGCCGGTCGCGGAAGATGATCGGCACCTCCGTCAGCCGCGCCCCGAGCCGCGAGGCGCGATAGGTCATCTCGATCTGGAACACGTACCCACCCGCCCGCACGCCGTCGAACGGGACGGCCGCCAGGGTCTCCGCCCGCCAGGCCTTGAACCCGCCCGTCAGGTCGTGGGGCCCGAGCCCGAGCACGATCCGGGCGAACGTGGACCCGCCTCGCGAGATGAACCGCCGGATGAAGCCCCAGTCCTCGACCCCTCCCCCGGCCGTGTAGCGAGAGCCGATGACGAGATCCGCGCGGTCCGCGGTGACCGGATCCAGGAGCGAGGGCAGCGCCTCCGGATCGTGCGACCAGTCCGCATCCATCTGGATCACGGCGGTCGCACCCGCGCCCAGGGCGATGCCGAAGCCGTCGAGGTAGGCACGCCCGAGGCCCTGCTTGCCGGGCCGATGCCGGACCCGGATCCTCGGATCCGCGGCGGCCAGCCCGTCGGCGATCTCTCCCGTGCCATCGGGCGATGCGTCGTCCACGACCAGCAGCGTGGCCCCGGGCAGCGCCTCGAGGATGGCGGCCGAGATCCCGGCCAGGTTCTCGCGCTCGTCGTAGGTCGGCAGGATCACCCACGCGCCGGTGCCCAGGGACACGCCGGGATCCGGTGGACCGGCCGGCGCGGCGACGTCGGCCGGAGTGCGGGACTCACGGGGATCACCAGGAGGAGGCATCTGCGGCCCAGTGTACGGGGACGGTGAGACGGCAGTGGACGCTGACGGCGGTGCGGCTCAGCGCGCGCCGACCCGCACCGGGATCGAGGTCGTGTTGATCCCGCCGGTGCTGTCTGTCGCCCTGACCTTGACGGTCGCCGTCCCGGTCGAGCCAGACTTCACGACGAACACCGCCTTGTAGGTGCCGTTGGCGAGGCGGGTGGCCGTGACCTTGATCGCGGCCACACCGGGCTGCTTGAAGGTGATGACGGGCTTGCCGTCGAGCGGCTCGACGGACGCCGCGCGGACGACGAGCTTCTGGCCCGGGTAGACCTTGGTGGCCGAGGGCGTCACGGAGAACGCGCCCACCAGCACGGTCTGCGTCAGCTCCTGCGTCGAGAGTGGCGAGGTGACCGTGAGCCGCGCCGTGTACCGGCCCTGCGGCACGAAGGTGCCGTCCGCGCGCCGCCCGTTCCAGGTCCAGCCACGGGTGCCGGCCTTCTTCGATCGATCGCTCCAGATCGTGCGGACCAGCGACCCCTGGTCGTCGTACAGGCGCAGTGTCACCGTGGCGTCGCGGGCCAGCTGCCACCCGAGCCGCGACGTCGGGCGGAGGGCATCTCCGTCCTGCGGGTAGAAGTCCTGCGACCAGTCGAGCGACGAGGCCGTGCGATCGACGACCACGCTCGTCGTCGCGACGCGCCGGTTGCCGGCCGCGTCGGTGAGCTTCACGCGGACGGTGTACCGCCCGTCGGGAACGCGCGAGCCGTCCGCCCGGCGGCCGTCCCAGGCGACCGACCATGACGTCGCCGCCGGGACCCGCCACGTCCGGACCTTCGTGGAGCCCTGCTTGAGGCTGACCGTGCCGCTGCCGGGCTCGTCGGCGGTCCAGCCAAGGAGCGAGGTGTCGGAGGCGCCGTCGCCGTTGGGCGAGAAGGCCCGCAGGGAGACGACCGGCGTGATCCGGGGCCCGGTTGTATCGAGCGTGATGGTCCACGACTTCGTGGCGGCGTTGCCCGCGTCGTCCCACGCGGCCAGGGTCGCGGTGTAGCGCCCGTCGGGCAGCATCGCGCCACTGTTGTCGGTGCCCTTCCAGGTGAGCCTGGCACTGCCGCCGGTGCCGGCCCTCGAGCGGACGATCCGGCCGCCGGCGTCCGCCACGCGCGCCGTCCAGTGCGTGGCGCCGGTTGCCTCCAGGGCTCAGCCTGGTCGAATCGAGGAGCCCGTCGCCGTTGGGCGAGATGAGCCTGGTGGACACGGACCTCGAGGTCAGCACCGGGGCCACCGTGTCCACGGTCACCGCGTAGCGCTGGACCTGGGTCGTCGTCGTCGGGCGCACCGATGGCGCGCTGTACGTGTTCGAGCCCGCGCGACCGACCAGCTGGAGCAGGTACCGGCCGTCCGGCACGCTCGTGCCACCGAGACGGCCGTTCCACTCCCACGCGCGTGACCCGGCGCCGGTCACGGGGACCGTGACCGACCCTCGCAGCTTGCCGTTGGGCTTCAGGACGTTGAGGGCCAGGCCGTCAAGCGCGGTCGAGCTGGTCCAGCGCAGCCGGATGGTGTCGCCCGAGCCATCGCCGTCCGGCGAGAAGGCACGCCGCGCGAGCGCCTCGGGCGCGGTGCCCAGGGCGCTCGCCCCCGTCCCGAAGTCGAGGCCGGCGAGGCCGGCGTCCACGGTGGTGCTGTTGGGGGCGCGGTACGGGGCAACGAACGTGTCCTTCGCCGACGCGACGGCAATCCAGACGCCGCGCTCGACGAAGGTGACCGGGCTCCACTCGCGGATGGGCGTGGTGACCTCGTACCAGGTGTAGCCATCGGAGGCGACGGGACCGCTCGTGATCGCCACGATCGTGCCGGCATCGAGCCTGCCCAGGCGTGCCGCCGAGGTGTCCGGGCCGGCCCGGTACGAGAGGCCGTCGAGGGTGACCCGTCCGAAGCCGCCCTTGGCCAGCGCCGGGGTGTCGTCCCAGGTGGAGGTCACGTTCCAGCTGCCCGTGTTGCCCTTGCTGTCGCGGGCACGGACCCGGAACGCGTATCCGTCGCCGGTGGCCCCCAGCCAGACGTCGGAGGTTGCGCTGGTGCCGGTCAGCCAGCTCGTCCAGGACCCACCGTTGCGGGACGCCTGGACGTCGTAGGACACGACGCGGCTGGTGTCGGTGGCGGCCCAGCTGACCACGAACCCCTCGTCGCCCTGGGTCCTGGCGAGGATCCGGATCCCGGCCTGCGGCGCCGACTTGTCCACGAGGAACGACTCGGCGAACGCGCGGTACAGCTCGCTGTGCCCGCCGTCGTACCCGAGGGCCCACATGCCGGCGCCACGCAGGCCGTAGTCGTTGACCATGTCGAGCCGCGCCTTGAGCGAGGCCTTGTCGTCGTAGTAGACCTGCCGCCAGCTGGTCACGCAGCCATAGGTGCTCGTGCAGTTCTGCCGCCGGTACGCGACGTACGGGCTCTGCTCCACCGGATCCCACCGCCGGCCATGGTCGGCGATCAGGCCGGGCAGGTTGTCGTAGGTGACGGCCGTGCTGTACCCGTACTTCGCCTGGTTCGACCGGGTCTTCGAGCGGACATCGCTGGTGGTCGTCGACCAGGCCCGCCCGTACCAGGGAAGGCCGAGGATCAGGCGCGACGCCGGGACCCGGGCCGTGTAGGCACGGACGGTGTCGGTGAGGTCGTACCTCGGCCCGCTCAGGGGATCGATGGAGCCGGCGCTCGACGAGCCGGCCGTCCGGTAGTCGTAGCCCATCACGAAGATGGCGTCCGCGGCGCCCGATCCGACCGAGTCCTCCAGCGGGTAGTTGCCGACGAAGCCGGTGGTGTCGTACGTCAGCTGGTAGCCCTTGCCGATCCTGTCGAGCTCGCTGCGCATCGTCCGCAGGAAGGCCACGAACTCGTCCGCGTAGCCCGAGGCCAGCGGCTCGAAATCGAGGTTGATGCCGTCCGCGCCACGGTCGCGGACGGCCACGGCGGCCTGGCGGGCCAGGTTCCTGCGGGCCGTGGCGCTGCCGAGGATCGAGCGCTGGACGTTGGCCTGGGCCGGATGTCCACGCGAACACGGAGATCGTGAGCACCACCCGCGTGCCGTGCTGGTGCGCCTCGTTGATCACCCTCGTCATGGACGAGCTCGTCCAGCCGCCCCAGCCGGTCGTGGTCGAGCCGTCGGCACTCCGCTTGCGCAGGTCCCCGCGGGCGTTCGCGCCCGACGGAGAAGTAGGCGATCGTCGAGAGCACGTCGTAGTTCAGGCTCGACGACGCGCCCGAGAGCTCCCAGTACGGCAGGAACCCGAACACCTGGCGCCGCAGGCCGGATGCGGCCGCGAGATCGGGCGGCGGCTCCGTCGGGTTGACGTACGCCGCACCCTCGGCCGGGATCGTCGGGTCGCCCGCCGCCGCGTCAACCGGGGCATCCGGGGCGTCCGGGACGGCGGCCTGAGCCTGCGGGACCGGGGCTCCCGGCCGGCCGCGGGTGCCGAGCGTGGCCCAGGGCACGGGATCCGGCGCGAGCACCATCCCGCGTCCGGTCACGCGACCAGCCGGCAGCGCGACGGGGGAACGGCCGCCCACGGGCCACCGGTCATCGGCTCGGGGTGCGAACGGAACGGTCACGAGGCCGCCGGGCTCGAACTCGATCCGGTCCTGCTCGTGGGCCATCGCCTCGAGGTAGGCGAGCGACGGCTGCTCGGCCGGGACCGGCTCCGCGTCGGGTTCACCGGCGGCGGCCGGGAGCGGCAGCAGGCCGGCCAGCATCGTGGCGGCAAGCGCGGCGGTGGCGACGGCGGTGACGCGGCGGTGCGCGACTGGCGATCCGGGCAACGGTGCTCCTCGTGTGCCTCCCCGCGACGCCGCCTGACCGCGGGTCACGAGGCCCGCAACCGGGCGTCGATCGGTGGCGCCGACGCGCGGTGGCAGGAAGGCCATCCTAGGCGCTGCGGGCAGTCGGGCCAACGGCCTGAAGGTCCGGGGGTGGCGCAGTACGGTGGGGTGGAGTGGGCTCCGGTGCGGTTGGCGGGCAGGCCGGTCCGCCGCCTCCGCCTCCTCCGGTCAGTGGATCGGCAGGGACCGGTTGGACCGCTGCCTGGACCCGGCCTTGTCCCAGCCGGTGACGCGCAGGCGCATCGTGCCGGCCTCGCCGCCCTTGAGGGTGACCGACACCCGGTAGACCTTCCCGGCGACCTTCTTCATGGTGACCGTCCAGGCCCTGGCACCCGGCTGGTAGATGCGCAGCTTGGGCAGCCGGCTCAGGGTCTCGGCGCTGGTGACGGTCACCTTGAGCTTCTGGCCGCGGGCCGGGGTCGCATCGCTCACGCTGATCTTGAAGGCGTCGGCGACGACGGTCGCCTGGTGGGTGGCGCCGTACGTGCCGTCGGTCGCGGTGACGACGCTGCGATAGGTGCCGCGTGGAACGAACGCTCCCTCGTCGTTCCGGCCGTCCCAGGCAACGGCGTGAGACCCGGCGGGCAGGGACTCGTCCACCGCAACGGTGCGCACGACGACGCCGTCCGTGTCCTCGATGGTCCAGCCCACCTGCGCCGCGTCCCGAAGGCGGAAGGAGAGGGTGACCGTGCGCCCGAGCGAATCGCCGTCGTGCGGGTAGAACGCCGGCGTCGAGGCGGTCACGTTGCCGAGCGCGGCATAGACGGCCACGGTGCGGACCTGTGCCGCGCTCTCGTTCCCGGCTCGATCGCGGGCCGCGATGGCGACCTGGTATGGGCCGTCGGGCACGTAGGCCCCGTCCTCGTCCCGGCCGTCCCAGGCGATCGCGGCGGCCGAGGCGCCCAGCGAGGTCGACACCCGGTCCACGATCTCGTTCGCCCCGTTGCGAACGGTCGCGAGGACCGTCCCGGGTTCATTGGCGCCGACGGTGAAGCCCACGCTGTCGCCCGCGCCGTCGCCGTTGGGCGAGAACACCGGGACCACGTCCTCGGGCTCCGCGACGACCGCATCCGGGCTTGTGAGATCGACCGTGATCGTCCCCTCGTCGAGGAGCGGGCCGTTGCCCCAGCCGTCGGTCGCCTCCAGCGTCCACCGGTAGGTGCCCTCGACCACGCTGCCCGGGCTCGGCGCCCAGGTCAGGGCCGCCTCGTTCGATTCGCCATCGGACCGCCGCAGCTGGGCACCGCCATCGCCCAGGATCCGCATCGTCCAGGAGGCCGTCTCCGACAGGCGGGCGGAGAGGCTGAGGGTGTCGCCGGAGCCGTCGCCATCAGGGGAGAACGCACCGGTGCCGTCGTCGATCTCCCAGACCTGGGGCGCTGCGCTGTCGCGCGGCACCAGCGACGAACCGGTCATCCAGCCGGCGACCTCGCCCGCCGTGACCTGGTAGATCGGGGATCCGTCCACGGAGCTCGAAGCCCACGCCAGCGCCACGACGCGAACGTGGGCGTCGGCCGCCAGGGTGGTCACGGACTCGCCGGCGGCGGCCGCGGCCTCGATCGAGGCGTAGACTGGCGCGCCGTCCACGGCCGCGCTCGCGTTGCCGGGGACGACCATCGAGGCAGGGTCACGTGACGTGTCCGCGTACGGGGCGCCCGTCACGTCCTGGGTGCGCAGGGACATCTTGCCGGCGATCGATCGGTAGTAGCTGCCCGGCCGGTCGGGATCCATCTGGAAGGTGAAGCCCGGGCTGCGCTCCGACGGGTACTCGGTGAAGTTGCCGTTCGCGTCCGGGGAGCTCCGCCAGTACTCCTCGATCGTCTGGCGCGTGGTGAACAGGCCGCTGATGTAGTACGGATCGTGGCTGTGCCCCGAGGCGATGACGGCTCGGGCACCCGCCTTGAGGAACGCCGCCGCGTAGTTGTCCACCCGCTTCCTGGCCGTGGACAGCGACGGGTCCGCGCTGCCGGACTCGGAGTTGCCCGACGCATAGCACAGGTGGAACAGGAGCACGACCGCGTTGGGCGCGAAGTTGAGGTCGCGGATCCACGGCTCGCCGTAGTACTTGTTCTCGTTGTCGGTGGTCTTGCCGTCGCCGTTGAGATCGGCGTTGAGCCCGAAGCCGTTCTTGGTCGTGTAGTTCGGGTCGAACGTGTACGGGCTGGGCCAGCCGTTTCCGTGGCCGAGGTAGACGACGATCGAGGCCCCGTTGACGGCCGCCTTGACCTTGGACGCCGTCGCGTTGGGGCTGTAGACCTTGACGACGTTGTCGCTGTACTTGATCGCTTCCGCGTAGACCTGGTTCGCGTAGTCGCGGTAGCGCGGCGTGGTCGAGTGGGTGGCACCCACGATGATCGCCACCTTGACGCCGGACGCGGCATGGGCGACCGGGACACCCGCGGGGGCGAAGGCGCCCAGGCCTGCGAGCAGGGCGATAGCGAGGGCGGCGACGATCTTGCGCACGGGACCTTGAGCTCCTCCAGGAACAGCGGGCGGGTGCTGGCCCGGTGTGATGTGGCGTTGGCTCAAGGGTCGACGCGTGCGCGATCGACGGCCATCGGGGGATGGTCAGGGTCGCCGTGGCCCTTTTGACCCGGCGGGCGTGCGGCGCGGGCGGGTGCGGTCGGGAGCGGTGGGGTCAGGCCCCGGGGAGCCCGCGCACCAGCGCGGGGACGGCGTGGGCAAAGGCCTCGCGCCAGTCGCGCATCGGCTCCCCCGACGGAAGGGGCGTCGGATCGAGAACGGCCCACGCCGGCGGTGTCGACGCGCGCTGCCAGGTGCTCCCCGGGACCTCAACCACGTCGACCTCGATCCGCGCAGCCCGGAGGACCTCGCGCGCCCAATCGGCACGCGACGCCCGGCCCGCGTTGACCAGGTGGTGGACGGCCGGGGCCGGAGCGGTGCCGACAAGCGCGTCCTCGGCGATGAGCTCCGCGACGGCCTCGGCGACGTCGGGAGCAAAGGTCGGGGTCCCGATCTCGTCCGCGACCACGCGCAGCGGCTCGCCGGCAGCGCGTGCGCGGAGGGCCGCAGCCGCGATCCGGGCCGGGAAGTCGTTGCCGGGCGGCCCGTGGAGCCAGGCCGTGCGAATGATCGCGAACCCCGCGCCGGGAAGGACGGCCGCCAGCGCCTCGATCCGGAGCTCCGCGGCCAGCTTGCTCGCGCCGTAGGGGTTGATCGCCCGGCGCTCGTCGTCGGGGCGGTAGCCGCGCCCGTCCGACCGGGTGCCGTCGAACACCTCGTTGGTCGAGACGTGGGCCAGCGCGACACCGCGCTCGGCGCACACCTCGGCGATCACTCCCGGGACCACCGCGTTGCGGCGGGTGGCCAGGGCAGGGTCGCCGGCGCAGCCGTCCACGTCGGTCCAGGCCGCGGCATGGATGACCAGCTCCGGGCGGTCTCTCGCGATCAGCGCCGCCACGGAATCCCCGGTGAGGGTGTCGAGGTCCAGCTCCGGCCGCGACCACGCGATCGGCCCGAGCGGACCCGTGAACGGCGCGTCCTCGAGGGCGGTGACCAGGGCCCGGCCCAGCCGCCCGCCGGCGCCGGTGACAGCGACGCGCATCGGCTCAGGCGGTCCCGTCCACCGGCCGTCCGGCCGCGAGTCGGTCGGCGTACTGGCGGCGGTAGTAGCCGTCCCAGTCACCGCTCCGGGCGCCCTCCACCCACCCGGGGTGGTCCCGATACCAGGCGACGGTCTCCAGCAGCCCCTCGTCGAAGGTGCGCGTCGGGCGCCAGCCGAGCGCCGCGAGCATCGAGCCATCCATGGCGTAGCGGCGGTCGTGGCCGGGGCGATCCGGGACGGTCCGGACCAGCGACCAGTCGCGGCCGGTGGCGGCGAGGATCGCGCCGATCACGTCGCGGTTTGGCAGCAGGTGTCCGCCGGCGACGTTATAGGCCCCGCCTGCCTCGCCATGCCGCAGGACGAACTCGATGCCGGCGGCGTGGTCCGCCACGTGCAGCCAGTCGCGGACCTGCATCCCGTCGCCGTACATCGGCAGGGGCTCGCCCGTGATCGCGTTGGTGATGAACAGCGGGACCAGCTTCTCGGGGTGCTGGTGCGGACCGTAGGTGTTGGAGCCACGGGTGATGACGGTGTCAAGGTCGAAGGTCGCGCGATAGGCGCCCACCAGCAGCTCGCCCGCCGCCTTGGCCGCCGCGTACGGGCTGCGCGGGGCCAGCGAGTCCGTCTCCAGGCTCGTGCCGTCGCTGACGTCGCCGTAGACCTCGTCGGTGCTGACCTGGAGGAAGCGCGGAGCCGAGAGCCGCTCTCCCGCGCGCGCTCGCCCCGTCTCGTGGCGCACCGCCTCGAGCAGGACGTGGACGCCGATCACGCCCGTGCGCAGGAACGCCTCCGGGTCGAGGATCGAGCGGTCGACGTGGGTCTCGGCGGCGGCGTTGATGACGGCATCAGCGCGCTGGATGAGCGGACCGACCGCCTCCGGGTCCGCGATGTCACCGTGGACGAAGGTGAACCGCCCCGCCTGCTCCTCGTCGGCCTCGATCGCGGCCAGGTTCGTCCGATTGCCGGCATACGTCAGCGCGTCGAGGACGGTGACCCGTGTCCCGTCCCGGCGGGCCAGGACCTGCCGCACCAGCTCCGAGCCGATGAACCCGGCGCCGCCCGTGACCAGCAGATGCGCACCCGGCCCGGTCGGATCCGTCATTCGCGCGGCCGCTCCACGGGCGGCGCCAGGCGGCCGGCCTGGTCGTCCGCCTCCGCCAGCTCGGCCGACCGCAGCAGGCTGGTGACGGTGCCGGCATCGGCCCAATGGCCCTCGTAGACCGGCGCGAACAGACCCCCGCCGGGCACATAGTGATTGAGGACGTCCGTGATCTCGAACTCGCCGCGCTCGGACGGCGCCAGCGTGGCGATGACGTCGAAGGCGTCCGGACGAAGGAAGTAGACGCCGATCGGGATCAGGTCGCTCTTCGGATGCTCGGGCTTCTCCTCGAACCCGATGACCCTGCCCTCCGGGTCCAGCTCCGCCACGCCGAACCGCTCCGGGTCCGATACCCGGTACAGCAGCGTGCCGGCACCCCAGGGGCCCGTCTCGAACGAGCGTGCGGTGTCCGCGAGCGCACCGCCACGCAGGATGTTGTCACCCAGGACCACGCAGAACGACTCGTCGCCGATGAAGTCGCGGGCCAGGCCGATGGCGTGGGCGATCCCGAGCGCGCCGCGCTGGTAGCGGTAGGTGAGGTCCAGCCCGAAGTGGCGGCCGTCGCCCAGGAGCTCCACGATGTCGCCGACGCTCTTGCCGCCGACGATGACCATGACCTCGCGGATCCCCATGCCCGCGAGCGTGTCGAGCGGGTAGTAGATCATCGGCCGGTCGTAGATCGGCAGCAGGTGCTTGTTGGTCACGACCGTGAGCGGGAACAGCCGGGTCGCGGTACCGCCGGCCAGCACGAGCCCCTTCATCGGCGACAGCGTAGCAGGGGGCCGGAGGGCCGCTGGGCGTCCCGGGGCGCATCGGCAAGGCGGGGGACGTCCGTCGCACTGCTACCATCCCGCGCCATGAGGCGTCCCGAGCGCTCCCCCACCCGTCGCTCCACGAGCCGATCCCTCAAGCGGGGGATCCGCCGGCTGGTGCCTGGTCGACGGTCGGACGCGCTCCCGTCCTGGACCGGACCCGCGACCACCCTGCCGCCGCTCCTCGTGGGCGGCACCGGCCGGAGCGGCACGACGATCACGGGCCGCCTGCTGGGCGAGCACCGCGACTACCACATGATCCCGGTCGAGGTGCGGTTCCTGTCGGACAGGCACGGCCTGTGCGATCTCGTGGCCGGTCGCACCACGCTCGCGGCCTTCCGGCGCCTCGTCCTCGGGCGGTGGTTCCATCGACCCCCGGGCATCGGCCTGCACCAGATCGCGGACCGACGCACCGTCCGGGCAGCCATCCGTGAGCTTGGCGAGGGACTGCAAGAGGATCCACAGCTGGCCGGCCGGCGCTTCGTCCACCGCCTGCTCGACCCACCGACCCTGGCCGCCGGCGCCCGCGGCTGGATCGAGATGACGCCGGGGCTCGCCCGAGTCGCCAATGAGCTGCTTCCGATCCTGCCCCACGCCCGTCTCATCCACATCGTGCGCGACGGGCGGGACGCCGCCTGCTCGGTGGCGCCCCTCCACTGGGGACCGGACGACATCGACCAGGCGCTGGACTGGTGGGCGGACTCGCTGGCGAAGGCGTACGAGGGTGTCGCGGCCGCACCCGCGGATCGCGTCCTCTCCATCCGCATGGAGGCGCTGCTCGCCACCGACCGCGACCGCCAGTACGACCGGCTCCGCGCGTTCGCAGGCCTCGATGACGATGCGGCGATGCGCGCGTTCTTCGAGACGAAGGCCACGGCCAAGGGAGCGCACGTCGGCCGCTGGCGAGAGGATCTGGTTCCGGAGCGCGCCGCCACGTTCGATGCCCGGTACCGCGCGCTGGCGGAGCCGCTCGCGGAGCGGTGGGGCTACGAGCTGCTCAGCGATTCCGCAGCGGCGAAGTGAGGGCCTCCCAGATCGAGCCGACGGCGTCGAGGAAGGTCATCGCATCGAACAGCCTGGCCACGTGCAGCGCCCACTCCTGGGCCAGCTTCGCGGCGAGCAGGCCGGTCAGCACCAGCACGGTCCGGGCAGGCGTCCAGGTGAACGTCGGCCGATAGCGAAGCGTGAACGCGACGGCCAGGAACCAGAACTCGAACACGTTCGGCACCAGGAACAGCGCCTCCCTCGGGGCGAGCCCCGTCTCGAACGCGACGAACCCCAGCAGCCGGAACAGCCAGAGTCCGGCCGCCACCAGGCGCGGACCCCGCTGGAACGTCCGCAGGGCCACCAGCAGGAACGCTGCCAGGTAGACCTGGTCGGCCCACTTGTCGAACGCCTGGTAGCCGGTGAAGCCCGCCCAACCGCCGTACCGGACGGCCACGTCGAACAGCAGCAGGTCGAACAGGTCGCACCCGACGGCCGCCACGCCGCCCCAGAACGGCCAGCGCAGGACCAGCAGCGACCCCGCGACCCGGTACAGCCCGACCAGCACGACGACCGGATCGAGGTCCACGTTCGTCCCTTCGCCGGGCTAGGGCCTGGCGGTCGCCGTGGGCGTGGGCAGCGGCGTGTAGCAGGGCACCTCGCCGTCGGGCACCGTGCCGTCCTCCCCACAGGGGACGGCCTGCTGGTCGACCGGCGGCAGCCCGCCCTCGTAGTCGGTGATGACGAGGGCCAGCTCGAATGAGTCCAGATTGGCCGCGGGCGCCAGGAAGGCCGTCTGGACCACGTCGTTCACGTCGCGCTCAACGTCCACCACCGACCCGATGATCAGCCCCGCCGGATACGGCGATCGGATCCCACCCACGAGCTCCAGGCCCGCGGTGAACACCTCCTCGTCGATCGCCACCTCGATGCCGGAGTCCACATTGCGCATGATCAGGACGCCGCCGGCCTGCCCGACGATGTCGCCGGTCTCACCCGAGTTGAGCAGCTTGCCGACGACGGTCGAGGTCGAGTCGCTGATCAGCGTGACCTTCGCGAACGTCGGCCCGATGTCGGACACCTTGCCGGCGAGGGCGCCACCCTGCACGACCACCACGTCGCCCATCGCCAGGCCGTCATCGGTGCCCTTGTCCAGGGTGACGACCCGACGCGTGTCGAGCGTCTCGCGTCCGATGACCCGGGCTGCCACCGTCATGTGGTCAAAGCCGCCCTGGAGCTGGAGGAGCGCGGTGAGCCCATCGTTCTCCTGCTTGAGGGCGCGCAGCCGGGCATTCTCGTTGGCGAGCCGCTCGTTCTCCTCGCGCAGCGCCGTGTTGTCGGTGCGGAGCTCGTCGATCTCGGTGACCGCCGTGGCGACCCCGGCGACCCCCTCGGCGACCGAGGCGAGCGCTGACTGGAACGGGGTCAGCGCGAACTGGAAGGCCCGCTGCGCTTCCTGGATGTACGGGTTGGCGGAGAACGCCATGAGCAGCATGGTCACGGCGATCAGCACCGCGAACGCGATGCCGCGGCGGCGGTTCGGCTTGGTGGCAGCGGTCGTGGTCATGGCTCGGGCTCCGCATCCCGACCCCGGCGGCGGCCGCGGTCCGGGTGGCTGCTCCTAGCGCGGCGGGCGGCTGTAGGTGTCCGCGACGAGCACGCGCTCCATGTTGGTGTTGGTGAGCTGCTGGAGCACCACGCCGGTGCCTCGAGCCACGCAGGTGAGCGGATCGTCGGCGACGTGGACCGGCATCTGGGTGGCCTCGGCGACGCGGCGGTCCAGCCCGGCGAGCAGCGCCCCGCCGCCGGCGAGCACGACGCCCTGGTCCATGATGTCGGCCACGAGCTCCGGCGGCGTCTCCTCGATCGTGTCCTTGATGGTGTCCACGATCTGGCTCACGGACACCTCGATCGCCTCGCGGATCTGGTCGGCGCCCACCTCGACCGAGCGGGGCAGGCCCGTCAGCAGGTCCCGGCCGCGTAGGGTCACCCGCTGGGCGTCCCACTCGCCGGGATACGCGGACCCGATGGCGATCTTGATGTCCTCCGCCGTCCGCTCGCCGAGGAACAGGTTGTACTCGCGGCGGGCGTAGTTGACGATGTCGACGTCCATCTCGTCGCCACCGATCCGGATCGACCGGCTGACCACGATCCCGCCCAGTGACAGGACCGCGACCTCGGTGGTCCCGCCGCCGATGTCCACGATCAGCGAGCCCGACGGCTCGCTGACGGGCAACCCGGCGCCGATCGCGGCGGCCATGGGCTCCTCGATCAGCCGGGCCCAGCGGGCACCGGCATTGAGGGCTGCGTCGCGGACCGCCCGCTTCTCGACCTCGGTGACGCCCGACGGGATGCCCAGCAGCATCCGGGGCCGCGGGATCAGGCCCACCCGGTCGTGCACCTTGTTCACGAAGTACTTGATCATCTGCTCGGTGACGTCGAAGTCGCTGATGACCCCGTCGCGCAGCGGTCTCACCGCGATGATCGAGGCCGGCGTCCGGCCCACCATCCGCTTTGCCTCCGCGCCGATGGCCAGGACTCGCTTGGTCTTGGCATCGATCGCGACGACGGACGGCTCCGAGATCACGATCCCGCGGTCGCGGACGTGGACGAGGGTGTTCGCCGTGCCGAGGTCGATCCCGATGTCGCGGGAGAAGAGGCCGAGGAGTCGGTCGAACATGAGGAGGGGGCCGTTTCCTTGCTGACTGGGCGGACCGGCGCGACGGCCCGGCGGGAGAGCGGCGACGGCCGCGGGAGGCGCAAGTCGATGACCCGCGCGCGACGCTCTGCGGGCGGGCGCGAGCAGTATACCGGCACCGGTCCCGGGCCCCGTATCCGGGACTCGGGCCCGGCGGCAAGTCCGTCCCGGCGGCAAGTCCGTCCCGGCAGCAAGTCCGTCCCGGCGGCAAGTCCGTCCCGGCAGGCCGGGTTCCGGCCCCCGGGTCCCGTGCCGGGTCCCGGCCGGGTCCCGTGGCGGGACGCGCCACGGTGGCGGGCGTTCGCGGGCCCGATCGGCCGGCAGGCCGGGTCCCGTGGCGGGACGCGCCACGGTGGCGGGCGTTCGCGGGCCCGATCGGCCGGCAGGCCGGGTCCCGTGGCGGGACGCGCCACGGTGGCGGGCGTTCGCGGGCCCGATCGGCCGGCAGGCCGGGTCCCGTGGCGGGACGCGCCACGGTGGCGGGCGTTCGCGGGCCCGATCGGCCGGCAGGCCGGGTCCCGTGGCGGGACGCGCCACGGTGGCGGGCGTTCGCGGGCCCGATCGGCCGGCAGGCCGGGTCCCGTGGCGGGACGCGCCCCGGTGGCGGGCATTCGCGGGCCCGATCGGCCGGCAGGCCGGGTCCCGTGGCGGGACGCGCCACGGTGGCGGGCGTTCGCGGGCCCGATCGGCCGGCAGGCCGGGTCCCGTGGCGGGACGCGCCACGGTGGCGGGCGTTCGCGGGCCCGATCGGCCGGCAGGCCGGGTCCAGGCCGGGTCCAGGCCGGGTTCCGTGGCGGGACGCGCCACGGTGGCGGGTCGGCGGTCCGCTAGCTCCAGATCTTCTGCTCGCCGTGCTCGCCCACCAGGTGCCGGCCCTCCGCAAACCGGCTCGGCACGAACGGCGTGATGTCCACGCTCGCCGCGGCGCCGTCGAGGATCAGCTCCGACATCGCGAGCCCGATCGCCGGCGCCGTCTTGAACCCCATCCCGCTATGCCCGCAGTCGAGGTAGTAGCCGTCGGGCCCCATCGTGCCGAGCATCGGGCGCTGGTCCGGCGTCAGGCCGTCCTGGCCACTGTGCGAGGTGCGGAACGTCCCGTCGATGAGCCCCGGAATCCGCCGGATCACGCGCTCGGCCGCACGATCCCGGAAGTCCGGCTTCGCGTCGCCGGTGTCCCGGTCCGGCGAGCCGCCCATCTGGTTGTCGTCCTCGAGGCCCAGGAGGATCATGTCGCCACCCTCGGGCCGCAGGTACATCGCGTTGGCGAGGTCGATGACGACCGGGATCGGGCGGGCCACGGTGGTCGGCACGCCCAGGTATCCCGTGTCATGACGCCAGACGGTGATCGGGATGTCCACGCCGGCCAGTGCCGCCACCCGGCCTGCCCACGCTCCCGCGGCGTTGACGATGACGGGCGCGTCAACGGCACCGCGCGTGGTGTCGACACCCTCGACCCGTCCGCCGGCCGTGCGGATCGCGGTCACCTCGGCACCCGGGACGAGGCGGGCGCCGCGCTGCTTCGCCGCGGCGAGGAACCCGGCGGCGGTCATGAACGGATCCGCGTACCCGGAGCCGGGCTCATAGGCAGCGACCTCGTCCGAGATCTCGAGGCCCGGGAACAGGCTCCGGATGGCGTCGGCATCGAGGACCGACGAATCGACTCCCAGCGCCCGGTGCGAGGCCGAGTTGGCCCGCACTCGCTCGACCCGATCCGCGGGCTCGATCCACACGAATCCGGTCCGGGTGAACCCGCATTCACCGCCGACCCGCGCCTCCCAGTCGGCGAACCAGCCGTAGCTCTCCCAGGCCAGCCTCGCCTCGGCGAGCAGGTCGTAGTAGATCCGGACCAGGCCGCTCGACCGGCCGGTGGCGCCCGCGGCGGCCGTTGTTCGCTCGAGCACGGTCACCCGCGCGCCACGCGACGCCAGGTGGAACGCGAGGCTCGCGCCCTGGACGCCCGCGCCGATGACGATGACGTCGGCCGTGTCGGTCATATGCTGGCCCTCTCCTGTCCGCCGGAAGGTCCAGTATCGGGCAGGTGGAGCCCGCCCGGCGCCTTGCCTGCGGCTCGGGCACCTCAACCCTCTGCGGCAGCCCGCCGGCCGATGCCCGGCCGATCGAACGTCACGCCGCGGTCCCGGAGCGAGATCCAGGCGTCGTGGCTGATCACCAGGTGGTCCAGGACATCGACGTCCAGCAGCCGCCCGGCGGCGATGGCCTCGGCCGTCAGGTGGAGGTCGTCGGGCGACGGGGTCGGGTCGCCCGAGGGGTGGTTGTGGACCAGGATCACCCCGCTCGCGTCGAGCCGGACCGCGTCCCGGAACAGCTCCCCGACGCGGACGAGGCTCGCGCTGACATTGCCCGCGTACACGTGCGACACGCGCTGGACAACGTTCTTCGCATTGAGTGCCAGCACCCACAGCTCCTCGCGCTCCAGGCGGCCCATCTCGAGGAGCAGACGCCCGGCCGCGTCACCCGGCGACCGGATCGTCCAGGGCCCGGCGGGCCAGTCCGACATCGAACGCCGCCCCAGCTCGAACGCAGCCGCAAGCTGGGCGGCCTTGGCCGGACCGACGCCCGGGATCGCGGCCAGCTCCGCGTCGCTCGCCCGGGCCAGCGTACCGACACCGGCGTGGCGGGCGATGGCCTCGCCGGCGAGGTCCAGGGCGCTCCGGCCCGCGCTGCCGGTGCCCCAGATCACGGCGATGAGCTCCGCCGCCGAGAGACCCCCGGGCCCGCGCAGGGCGAGCCGCTCACGGGGCCGCTCGGCGGCGGGCAGGTCGCGCACGGAGCGTGACGCCCGACGGTGCTCCGGGGCGTCCTCGACGAGGCCGCGGCCGATCGCCATCACCCACCTGCCCTTCCAGCTGGCCGGCGGGCCGCCCGCTGCGCGCCCGCGGGTGAGGCGTCCCCGGGGCCCGAACGACGGAAGCCCGCCGATTTCCCCCGCCGTCCGGACCCGGGAACACCGCGAAGGCTAGGGCCCGCCCCTTACCGGACGCTCAACCGCGGCTTGTCGAGGGCTTTGTGGACAACGGCGTCACGACGTGCCGGCCGCCAGGAGCAGCACCTGGATCGCGTTGAACGCCGCATGCAGACCGACCGCGGCATACAGCGAGCGGCGACCGAGGTAGAGCCAGCCGAGGGTGAGGCCGACGGGCAGCAGGGCCAGGAACGAGAACAGCGCCCGCTGGGCGCCCATGCCGAACGACGCGTCCACGAGGGTGACGACGTGGGCGAGGGCAAAGAACGCGGCGCCACGGACGATCGCCGTCGTGGGTCCCGCCGCCCGGGCCCAGGCCGTGGTGGCGAACCCGCGGAAGAACAGCTCCTCGCCGATCGGCGCCAGGATGGCCGCGGAGAGCAGGTTGGCGATGATGCCCACGGCATCGACGGCGCCCGGCAGCGGGCTCGGCGACGGCTCGAGGAAGCGGGCCAGGATCGCCCCCAGGGCCAGCGTGACGACGAGGACCGGGACCGCCAGCAGCGCGCCGGCGGCGAGGTCCCGCAGCGCGGCCGCGCTGGGCCGCACCACCCCCATCTCGCCCCAGGAGAGCGAGCCGGGACCCACCACCAGCAGGCGGATGACGCCGACGTAGAGCGCGGTCGTGAGGGCCAGGTTGAGGGTCGTGGCGAGAGGCGACGTCGGATCCAGCCCCAGCGCGGACAACGGGGCGAGGATGACGATCAGGACGAGGAGCGTGAGCACCACCACGACGAGGAAGGCGAGCACCGGCGACGGACCGCGGTAGGCGAGGTCCGTGCGGCGGGCGCGATCGATCGCCTGCGAGCCGGTGGCGGCCACCAGGCCCAGCGCGAGGAACGCGAGTCCGGCGAGGAACAGCCACGGAGCCGCGTCGGACGATGTGGCAAGGAACGAGACGAACAGGATGGCGCCGCCGAGGAGCGTCCCGAGCCAGCCGATGAGGTAGACCGCGGGGACGGCGCGACCCTCGAGGCTGAAGACGCCGGCCGGTTGCGCAGGCATGGCGTCGGCCGATCTGGCGACGGGTTCGACGGGCGGAACGGGCTCGACGAGCTCGTCGGGTTCGACGGGCGGAACCGGCTCGACGAGCACGTCGGATCCGACGGGCGGCACCGGCTCGACGGGCGGAAGATCGCCCCCGTGGGGGCCGCCGGTCAAGGCTCGGCGACGGGCTCGGACGCGCTCGCCCCACCCGAAGCGGAGCGCGGCGCTGGCCGCGGGGATCCGCCACCCACTCGCGGCCGGACGGTCCGGGTGGTCGGGGCATCGATCCGGTCGAGGTCCTCGAGCCCGCTCGCGATGGGCTCGTACGCCGCGATGTCACCGCGCTCGAAATCCTTGCCGCACCACGCGCACAGCGACCAGTCGAGGCCCACCAGCCGGCCGCAGTTCGCGCACACGCGGTTGAGGCGCGTGCGGCAGCTGGGACAGATGATCCACTCGTCGCTGATCCGACGACGGCAGCCCGGACAGGTCCTGATCTGCTCGACCTCGCCCAGGAGCGCCTCCTCGGCGAGGTTGCGCTCGTACACCTCGCCGATCTTCTCCTGCGGCCGGATGATCCGGTACACGATCACGCCGAACACGAACAGGACGGGCGTGAACAGCACGATGAGGGCGGCGGCGAGGTAGGGAAGGACCGGGTTCTCGCTCCGCAGCTGCATGTCGCGGAAGGCCCAGTACGCAGCGGCAAGCCACAGGATGGCGATGTAGACCAGCAGCGCCTGGATCGCGAACTGGACGACCGGGTTCCCGAAGAAGCCGCCGATCGTGTCGCCGATCGCCTGGAGAATCTCGTCCGGCATGAGCTGAAGTGTCGCCTCCGTGGGCCAGGACGCGCCCGCCGGCGCGCAGCGAGCGGCAGTGTAACAGGGGTGCGCGGCCCGACCCGGGCCGACCACGGGACGGCCGGGACGTCAGGCGGGTGACGATCCGTCCGCGGACGTGTCCCGCACCGGCATCTCCAGCGTCCAGGCAGCGGCGCGGACCGAGGCCCCGACACCCGCGAGCACGAGGCCGCCCAGCCAGATGGCCACCCAGACGAGCGTGGCCGTGACGACGATGACCGGGTCACGACCGGCCTCGAGGATGTCGCGCACGCGGCCCCATCCGATCGCGGCGGCCGCCATCGACGGCCCGAGCAGGGCGGCCAGCACACCGCTGCCGAGCAGCGCGGTCGCGAGCGTGCGCCGGGGCCGACGGACCAGGTCCCTCCACCCGAGCAGCCAGGCCGCCGGCACCGAACGCCGCTCCAGCACCAGGTGCCGCACGCCGAGCGCCGCCGCCGTGTCGGACGCGAGCCACGCGACGACCACGCCCAGGATCTGCAACGGCACCTGACCGAGAATGCGGAGCGGGAGGGGGGTGACGAGCTCGCGGGGCAGGACCAGCTCTCGATACGCCGCGTCGTAGACCGGCCCGCTGGCGAACGCCGCGGCGAGCATCACGGGGACCAGCGCGAGCAGCCGCACCACCGCGACCCGCCACGGGCCCGGGGCGCCATCGAGTGTCGCCGGCCCTGGTCGGAGCCCGTCGTCGGCGGCGGCGTCGAGCACGATCTCGATCCCCTGGCGCTCTGCCCAGGCGCCCAGCAGCGTCGCCGCGACGACCAGCGCCGCCGATCCTCCGAGACCGCCGACGATGAGGATCACGAGCGCTGGAGATGGAGCTCCGAACACCAGCGAGCTGATCGGCCCGGCGAGCAGGTTCTGGATGCCGGTTGGCGTGGGCAGGACGAGGACCGGCCAGGCGACCAGCAGGATTCCGCCTCCGGCGAGGAACCCCAGCAGGCCCAGCGCCCAGGACACCGGCCGCAGCAGCGTGACCGTGAACGCCCCGCTGACGACCGTCCCCCAGCCGAGCCGGATCGGCGACTCGTGGATCTGCGGGCCCCCGGTGGCGGGGACCGTGGTCACGGCTCGGTGGTCGGGACCGGGGAGCCGCTGAGCTCGGTGAGCCGGCTGAGCGCCGCCCCCACCTTGTTCATCTCGTCGGCGTACGTCGCGAGGTCGCCGCTCCGCAGCGCGGCCTGGGCCAGGTCGTAGTGGATGCTCGCGTAGGTGATCAGGCCGTTGACGTCAGCCGGCAGCTCGCCCCCCGTCCCGGGCGAGACCGTCGGCCTCGGCGTGGCCTCCGGCCCCGGCGTGGGTGTGGGCGACGGCGTGGGTCCCTGCCCCTGCTGGGTGAGCAGCTCGTTGAGCGCCTCGGCGAGCGAGTCGCCCCAGACGATGGTCGTGGGACTGGCGACAACGATCTTCTGGAACTCCGGGAACGCGGCCGACGACGACTGGAGGTAGACCGGCTGCAGGTACAGCAGCGACTCGCCGACCGGGACCACGATCAGGTTGCCCCGGATCACGTCTGAGCCGGCCTGGTCCCAGAGCGTGACCTGCGAGCTGATCACCGGGTCGGCGTCGATCCGGGACTCGATCTGGGCGGGACCGAAGATGGTGGTGTCGGACGGGAAGCGGTAGGCCCGGACGGTCCCGTAGTTGGCCGGGTCGTTGCGGGCGGCCACCCACGCGATCATGTTGGGGCGGTTCTGGGCGATCATCGGCTGCAGCAGCAGGAACTCCGCCTTCGGCTCGCCCGGCATGCGCATCACGACGTAGTACGCCTCGGGCGGCAGCGACTGGGTGTTCGACTGCGGCTGCGGGACCGTCCAGCGGTCCGTGTTGTTGAAGAACGTCAGCGGCTGGGTGACGTGGTACTGCCCGTACATCCGGGTCTGGACGTTGAACAGCTCCTCGGGCACCCGCAGGTGCTCGCGCAGCTCCGAGGACATCTCGGACAGCGGCCGGAACAGGTCCGGGAACACGCCCTGCCAGGCGCGGATCAGGGGATCCGCGTCGTCCGCCACGTAGAAGGTCATGGTGCCGTCGTAGGCGTCCATCGTGATCTTGACGCTGTTGCGGACGTAGTTGAACAGCTCGCCGGCCAGGCCCGACTCGGGCGAGAGGTCGCCGGAGCCGAACCAGGTGGACTGCGGGAACGAATTGCTGATCGTGTACGCATCCTGGATGTAGACCAGGCGGCCCCGGTCCACGGTGAGGTACGGGTCCTTGTCGTAGTGGAGGAAGGGCGCGATCCGGGTCGCCCGGTCGGTCAGCGTGCGGTGGAACAGGAGCTGGCTGTCGGCGGTGACCTGGTCGCTGATCATCAGGTCGAAGTCCCGGAAGCGGAGCGAGAACAGCAGCCGGGTCAGGGTGGAGTCCAGCTTGATGCCGGTGGTGCCTGTCCAGGCGTAGGTGAGGTCGTCGACTGAACCGCTGCCGGGGATGTCGAACTCCGGCTGGCGGGCGCCGGTGACGACGTAGTGGTCGTCCTGCTCGCCAAAGTAGAGCCGCGGCTGGGTGATCTCGGGCACGCCGGCCGTTGAGATCGGCGGCAGGTCCCGGATCCACAGCCTGGGCTGGCCTTCCTGGGTGACCTCGTTGACCGGCACCATGGCGACGCCGATCCCGTGGGTGTAGATGATCCGCTGGTTGACCCAGCTCGACGCCTGCGGGTTCTTCTCGATCGCGAGCTCGCGCCCGGAGAGCATGACCTGGCGCAGCTCCCCGTCGACGATGTAGCGGTCCGTGTCGACGTCGACGAAGTCGTAGTACTGGCGCACCGTCTGCAGCTGGTCCAGGGTGATGCCCAGCGGCCGGTAGTCCCACAGCCTCGCGTTGGTGAAGGTGTCCGCCTCGGCCTCTACGGCAGCGCGCGTGAGGGGCGCCGTCCCGGCGTACGACTTCGTCTCCCACTTGTCGAGGCCGTAGGCGAGCCGCGTCATCGCGATGTTGTTCGCGATGAACCGCTCCTCCTGGGCGAACTCGTTGGGGTCGACGGTCAGGCGCTGGATCGCCTCCGGGTAGAGGCGGCCGAGGACGATGCTCGCGCTGAACCAGATGATCACGATGGCACCCAGCGGCCACATCCAGCGGGTGAAGGCGCCCGCGACCAGCAGGGCGCCGGCGATGCCCGACAGGAAGGTGAGCACGTCATAGGCGAGGAACCGGGCGTTGAAGTCCGTGTAGCCGACGCCGACCGTCGACCCTGCGCTGCTGTAGACGAGCTCGTACTTGTCGAGCTGGTAGCCGAACGCGACCGAGAGCAGGTACAGGCCCGCCAGCACGGCGAGGTGGACACGAACCCGGGTGATGAACACCTCGCCGCCCTGCGTCGCCTGGGCGAGGTAGCGGGCGCCCGCGACCAGCAGGGATGCCAGGACGAGCCCGTTGAACAGCGACTGCGCCCAGCGGAACGTCGGCAGGTCGAACAGGAAGAAGCTCACGTCGCGATTGAAGATCGGGTCGACGACGGCCTGGGCCGGGTCGAAGGGGACGCGGTTGATCCACAGCAGGAGCGTCGTCCAGGTGCCCGACACGCTGCCGGCGATGCCGAGGGCGATGAGGATCGCGACCGCGGCGATGGCCCAGCGGGCCAGCGGCACCAGGTCCGGGAGATCCTCGAGGTCGAACGTGCCGGAGACATCGGCGCCGCGGCCGGGGAAAGCACCGGCGGGTCCGCGGCCAGGGGACCCGGCTCCCATGCGGGCGGCCCGCTCGGCCTGCCGCTGCGCGTCCCCAATGCGCTGGGCGACGTCGCGCATCCGGCCGGGTCGCTCCGGATCGGGCGGCGGGGCGAACCGGCCGGCCAGCCACAGGTTGAACAGCAGGACGATGAGCGAGATGACGAGCGCCACGGCGAACAGGGCCGCCTGGACGCCGAGCCGCGTCCAGAACACCGGATCGAAGCCGACGCTCTGGTACCAGATCGCGTCCGTCCAGAGCTCGACGCCGACGCCCGCCAGGAACACGATCAATGCCACCACGACGAGGATCGCGCCGACGCCGACCCGGCGCAGGATCCCGCCCAGGGTCAGGTCGCCGCCATCGTTCGGGCCGCCCGCCGGCTGACGGGTGGTGGGGCGGCGCGGCGGCGCGCCAGATCCGGCACCGGGCCTCGGGGATGCGCCGGCGGGTCGCTCGCGGTTGACCGGCCGGCGGCGCCGAATCGGGGTCGGCTCCTCGGGGGCGGGCTCGTCGGGAGCCTGCTCCGGAGATTCGGCGGGCTCGGCCTCGCCATCGGCAGCGTCATCGGCTGCGTCCGGATCGCCGGGAGGTGTGCGGCCTTCGGCCTCGGCGCGGCGGCGCTCAAGGTCCCGCATGAACTCGTCGAACAGGTCACCCATCGCAAGGAGTCTAGGGGAGTCTGGGGTATCTGGCGCGCGAATGGCGTCCCATGACACTGGTCAGGTGCCGGTCAGCGGTGGGCCAGCCCCTCCACCGCCCGCCCGAACCCGGCCAGCACCCGCTCCGCGAACTGGTTTGAGCGCATCGTCTGGGCCAGGGCCGGCTCCCAGCGGAACGCGGCCCGGATCGCCAGCGGGCACCGCCACGGCCGCGAGTCGTCCTCGGGCGGCGCGAGCGGCACGAGGCGGATGGCCAGCCGCCCGTCCTCCTCGCGGATCAGCCCCGACAGCGACCCGGCGAAGGACGGCCCGAGATACGCGAGCGGTGGCTCGGGTGGGGGGCCGGCGGCCGGGCCAACCTCGCGGAAGCTCACGACCCCCTCGTCGTCGACGACCCACAGGACGGCCAGCCACCACTCGTCGGGTCCGTCCACCGGCCTGGCCATGCCGGCCCGGAGCCGGCGACCGCCGACACGGACCTCCTGCTCCTTGATATAGGACGGGCCAGGGTGCGGGAGTCGTTCGGGCATCGCGTGGAGGATACCGGTGCTCCTCGCCGGCGCCGCTCGGCGACTCGCGTCCGGCGACCGGGAGTGTCAGCCCTGCGACGGGCCTCCCGGGGCGGCGTCCGGGTCAAGCTCCCTGGGCCACTCGCCCGCGGACGGCGCCTCGACCTCCACGGCGGCGGCGGCCTCGGATGCCGGCTCGCCTTCCGTCGTCGCGGGGGGCGGCGGACCGAGCGCGGAGAGGTGAACCCCGCGCCGGGCCAGCTCGTCGGCCTTGAGCGCAATGCTCTCCGCCTGCAGGTCGGCCGTCTCGGCCTCGATCTGGAGGCGCAGCATCTCGCGCCTGACAGCGCCGTCCGGGCGCGCGAGCGACGCGGGATCGGCTGCGACGTCTGCCTCCACGGGCACCTCGCCGGTGATGAACGACAGGAACCGGTTGCTCCGGGGCCGTGACAGCTCCGAGCGAGCCCGGAGGATCGCCTCGGTGTCCAGGGTGGTCACGCCCTTGATCTCACCCGGGGCGTCGGCGGCGGCCACGAGCATCGCGCCGCAGGAGGGGCACTGGGAAACACCCGGGTCGGGCAGCTCGGCCGAGCACCACGGACACCGGGTGCTGGGACCGCTCATCGGATCGGCCATGTGCGCATTGTGGACCATCCTGCGGGGATTCCAACTCCCCCGTTCGGGCTAGGGACCCCTACTCCCACTCGATCGTCGCGGGGGGCTTGCTGCTGATGTCGTACACGACGCGATTGACGCCCGGCACCTCGTTGACGATCCGCGAGGAGATCTTGCCCAGCACGTCATACGGCAGCTTTGCCCAGTCCGCGGTCATGCCATCTTCCGAGGTGACGGCCCGGATCGCAACGACGTTCGCGTAGGTGCGTCCATCGCCCATCACCCCGACGGACCGGACCGGGGTCAGGATCGCGAATGACTGCCAGACGCTCCGGTACAGCCCCGCGGCCTTGATCTCGTCGATCACGATCCAGTCCGCGTCACGAAGCGTGTCCAGGCGCTCCGCGGTGACCTCGCCCAGGATGCGGATCGCGAGCCCGGGGCCCGGGAACGGCTGGCGCTGGACCATCGCGTCGGGCAGGCCGAGCGCGGCTCCGACGAGCCGCACCTCGTCCTTGAACAGGTAGCGCAGCGGCTCGATCAGCTGGAAGCGCAGGTCGGCCGGCAGCCCGCCGACGTTGTGGTGGGTCTTGATCTTCTGGGCGGTCTTCGTCTCGGGGGTCGTGGACTCGATGACGTCCGGGTAGAGCGTCCCCTGGGTGAGGAAGTCGATCTGCCCGATCCGGGCCGCCTCCTCCTCGAACACACGGATGAACTCGTCGCCGATGATCCGGCGCTTCTGCTCCGGGTCCGTCACGCCGGCGAGCCGCGCCAGGAACCGCTCCCGGGCGTCGACCATCACCAGGTTCATGCCCAGGTTGGCCTCGAAGGTGACGCGCAGGAGCTCGGACTCCTTCTTGCGCATCAGCCCGTGATCCACGTAGATGCAGGTCAGGCGGTCCCCGACGGCCCGGTGGACGAGCGCGGCCGCCACGGCCGAGTCCACGCCACCGGAGAGCGCGCAGATCACCTTGCCGTCCGAGCCGGTCTCGCGGGCGTGCTTGGCGACCCGGTCCCGGATCTCGACGACGGTCGTCTCGATGAAGTTGGCCGAGGTCCAGGCGGGCGCGATGTGTGCGATCCCGGTGACGAAGTTGCGCAGGACGTCCCTGCCGCGCGGCGTGTGCGCCACCTCGGGATGGAACTGGATCCCGTACAGGTTCCGCTCCGGTGCCGCGAGACCCGCGTACGGCGTGGAATCCGTCTGCGCCGTGGCGCTGAATCCCTCCGGGAGGCGGGTGATCGAGTCCCCGTGGCTCATCCAGACCGGCTGCTGGCGATCGATGCCGGCGAACAGCCCATCGTCGCGCGTGATCTGCACCGTGGCCGGCCCGTACTCCCGCTTGGCTGCCGGCATGACGTCGCCGCCGAGCTCGATCGCCATCAGCTGGGCGCCGTAGCAGATCCCGAGCACGGGCAGACGGCCGCTCCAGACCGACGCGTCGGGCCGTGGAGCGCCCTCGTCGTAGACGGAGTTGGGGCCGCCCGACAGGATGATCGCCCGGACGCCGCGGCGCTCCAGCTCCGCCAGCGGGGTGTCGTGGGGAAGGAGCTCCGAGTACACGTTGAGCTCGCGCACCCGCCGCGCGATCAGCTGCGCGAACTGGGAGCCGAAGTCCAGGACCGCGACGACCCCGGGTTCCGGTACGACCGCGGCGATCGGAGGGTCGGTCGGAGCACGATCCGGTGCGGGCGCATCGAGCGCGACCTCGAGGTAGGCCTCGACCTCCGCGTCGTCGGGAGCCAGGACTCGATGGCCGGCGTTGGCGGCATCGCCGTGGACGGTCTTGCCGCGGCTCGGGTCCGGCGCCGATCCTGTCATCGGGTCCGCCGCCGTTCCGCCCGCCGGGGCGTCGGCCTCCGAAGCGGTGCCCTGCTGCTCCTCCGGCTCGGCCAATGACCCCTCCTCGCGGTGCTCGATCGTGGTTGCGAAGTCTACCGGGCGACTGGGTTGCGGTTCGATGCTGCCTGCCGGAGCCGACCGGAACGTTGGTGGTCAAGGCGCACCCGTCGGGCAGGACCGTCAGGCGGACGCTCGCCCCGATCGCCAGATCCACCAGGCGTTGGCCCAGACCCACGGGCCGTAGAGCGCGAGGCCCACACCCAGGAACGGCGTCGCCGAGGCCACCGAGACACCGAGCAGGAGGACGGCCACTCCAGAGAACCCCCACTCGGCCCACCCAAGGGCCAGCAGCCAGCGGGGATAGTCCCGGCTCCCCGCCGCCGCCACGACCAGCAGCAGGCCCGCGACGGTGTAGACGCCGAAGGCCACCCCGGACACCAGGGTGAAGGCCACGGCCTCGACCGTCCCGAACAGCCCGGCCGCGGCGCCGCTCGACGCCTCCGCGGCCAGCGGCGGCACGGCGACGATGGTCACGGTGATCCCCACCAGATCCACCGAGGCCGCGGCGACGGCAGCCGCGATCGCAAGCCGTCCGAGCGCCGGACGGGCGAGGTGCGGCGCAAGCGCGATGTAGCCCCAGGCGAACGTGAGCGTGACCGCCAACCAGGTCGCCCACCCGAGGCGCCAGGCGTCGGGGTGGGCGGCGATCCAAGCGGCTCGAGTGGCTGGCTCGCCCCCGCTCGTGACCAAGCCCGGACCGATCACGAGCGCGACGACGGCAGGGGCCACGATGGTGTTCACGATGCCCGCGATGATCAGCCCGGCAAGGTCGATCGGCGTGGAAGCCGCGGGGGTGCGCGTCTGGGCCGGACCGGTCGGCATCCCGCCAGCAACCGTCATTCACCCACCGCAGGCGCGGACCGCGGCGCGCGCTGGCCAGCGATCACGAGCGTCCCGGACACTGCCATCGCCAGGGCGAGACCGATGTAGACAGGGAGCGAGCCCGAGGCAGCCAGCATGTCCCCACCGTGCAGGACTGGCACCGCCGCGAGGAGGAGCCCGGTTGGGATCGACTGGTAGAACAGGCCCTTGGTCCGCTCCCAGTCGCCGTCCCACAGCCCCCAGGCGTGGGCGACCGCCAGGCTGGTCGACCAGACGCCGATCAGGCGACCGACCAGCGGAGTGAGCGTCCAAGGCCACGCCGTGGCCACGACGTCAGGCGCGATGAGCAGCGCGAGCCCGATCCCACCGCCGGTGAGCACGACGGCGATCGCCACGACCCTGCCGACCGGACGTAACGGGACAATCACCGCCAGGCGGCCACCCTCGCGCGACTCGTGTCGAGCGAGCACGACGGGCGCCGCGACGACGAGGGCGAGGTACATGGTCAGCCAGTAACCGAGGTGGAACCAGGGGTGCTTGAGGAACGGGTCGAGATGCACGAACGTCACGAGCGTTGCCGCGACGGAAAAGTACGCGACCAGAACGACCACGACCCGCACGTCCGGCCACGTGCGGCGCGTGAAGCCGTAGGCGACCAGCAGGATCGCGTTGGCATACATCACGCCCAGCAGGCGGGCACTCGCCGGGGGCTGGACGGTCCACACGAACCAGTCGGCCGTGCGATCGGGCATGGTATGCAGGATGACCAGCGCCGGCAGCCCGTTGGCGACCAGCAGGAGCAGCACGAACTTGACGTCCGGCGCCAGACCGGTCCGCCACCAGTGCCTGGCACGCTCGATCAAGGTCGTCCTTCCTCCACCCTGGCGTCAGCAGCGCCTGTCGCGGCGATGCGCGTCGGGCGAGAATAGATGGCTCGTCAACTGGGTGGACTGGAGCCGAATCCCGAGGATCTCACCCGGCCGATGCGAGGCCCTGGCCTGGGCCCCGTCGCGGATCCGGCCCATCCACGGACGTGGCCTTCGTCTCCGGTGCGCCTGATGCAGCTCGAGGATCCGTGCATGGCCGAGGTCTTCCCCATCCGCATCGGCGGTCGATCGCGGCTGTTCCTTCGCGTGGCCTTAGGCGTGACTCCCAACCGCGCCCTCGCGGAGCTGGCCGACGGCGTGGTTGCCATCCGGTTCGGCCGTTTCGCCCTCCGCGTCCCTGTCGATCAGATCGTCCGCTGGCGGATCGAGGGACCGTGGCGGTGGATCACGGCCATCGGCGTCCGGCGCAGCATCCGGCACGGCGACATCTCGTTCGCCGGCAGCCCGCGGGGCGGCGTGCGCATGGACCTGCGGGCGCCGCTGCGCTGGGGCCCCCTCAGCCTGCCGGCGGTCTACGCGGGCGTCGAGGACCTCGAGGGGTTCGCCCGCGCGCTGTCTGCGCTCGGCATCCCGGGCGAGGACGCACGGACGTCGCGGACCTGACCCGCCGGAGCTACTTCCCGCGCAGCTGCCAGGACTTGCCCTCGGTCACGACCGACGGCGCGTACACGATCTCGACATCGTGCATCTCGGCGATCGTCCGCGCACCCAGGGCGGCCATCGACTGGCGCAGCGCGCCCATCAGGTTCTGGGTTCCGTCGGTGACGTGCGACGGCCCGTTGAGGATCTGGTCGAGCGGCCCGGCCGTCCCGACCTTGATCCGCGTTCCCCGCGGCAGGACGGGCGACGGCGCCGCCATGCCCCAGTTGGTGCCGCGTCCCGGCGCCTCGGCGGCGCGCGCGAGCGGTGAGCCCAGCATCACGACGTCCGCGCCGGCCGCGATCGCCTTGGCGATGTCGCCGCCTCGCTTCATCCCGCCGTCCGCGACGACCGGCACGTACCGCCCGGTCTCGGCGAGGTACGCGTCCCGCGCAGCGCTGACGTCCGCGATGGCGGTGACCTGCGGGATCCCGATGCCCAGCACCTCGCGCGTCGTGCACGCGGCGCCCGGGCCGACGCCCACGAAGATCGCGGCCGCTCCCTGCTCCATGAGCAGGAACGCCGCCTGGGCGTTGGTCGTGTTGCCGACGGCCACGGGGATGGGCATGGACCGCGTGAACTCCTCGAGCGCCAGCGGCTCGTAGCCGGACGCGAGGTGGCGGGCGGACGAGACCTGCGACTGGACGAGGAACAGGTCGGCGCCGTGCTCCGCACACGCAGGGCCGTACGTGCGGGCGACGCCCGGCGTGGCCGAGAACGCGGCCTTCGACCCTGCGGCATGGAGCTCCGCGATGCGGCGGGCGATCAGCTCCTCCCGGATCGGGGCGCGGTAGGCCTCGGCGAGGACGTCCTGGACCCGGTCATCGGGGGCGGCGATGATCCGATCGAGGACCTCGACCGGGTCCTCGTACCGGAACTGGACGCCCTCGAGGTTGAGGAACGAGAGGCCGCCGAGGCGGCCGAGCTCGCCCGACAGCCGCACGTCGGCGACGGCGTCCATCGCGGCGGCGAGCACGGGGATGTCCAGCCGGACGCCACAGAACTCCTGGGCCAGGACGACGTCGGCCGGATCGACGGTGTCCGTGCCGGGGGCGAGCGAGACGTCCTCGAAGCCGTACGTCGGGCGGATCGAGTCCACCTTGGAGCGGAAGACCCGCCGGTTCGCCAGCGTCTCGGTCATGCCGTCGTCCTCTCGCGCAATCGTCGTTCCTCCGGGGTGGTGCCGGACAGTCTACCCGCGTGGACGGCAGGGTCATACTTGTCCCGTGCGCCGGGTGGCGATCCGTCCCACACCCGACGGGAAGGAGCGAGGTGCCCAGCAGATGAGCAAGGACAAGGGCAAGCTCGCCGGTGACAGCACTGGAACTGGGCAATCCGTGGCAACGCCCGGCAAGCTCAGCAACAAGGTGTACCTGGCGGAGCTGGCGAAGCTGCAGGTCGAGCTCTCGAAGGTCCAGGAGTGGGTGCGTGCCCGCGGCCTCAAGGTCGTGGTCATCTTCGAGGGCCGCGACGCCGCCGGCAAGGGCGGCGCGATCAAGACCATCACCCTGGGCCTCAACCCGCGCATCGCGCGGGTCGTCGCGCTGCCCGCCCCCACCGAGCGCGAGCGGACGCAGTGGTACTTCCAGCGCTATGCGGCCCATCTCCCCGCTGCCGGCGAGATGGTGCTGTTCGATCGCAGCTGGTACAACCGCGCCGGCGTGGAGCGGGTGATGGGGTTCGCGACCGCGGCGGAGGTCGAGGAGTTCTACCGGTCCTGCCCGGAGTACGAGCGGATGCTCGTCCGCTCCGGGATCACCCTGGTGAAGTACTGGTTCAGCGTCAGCGACGCGGAGCAGGAGCGCCGGTTCCAGGCCCGCATCGCGAACCCGACCAAGCGCTGGAAGCTGTCCCCGATGGACCTCATGAGCCGGACCCGGTGGGTGGACTACTCGATCGCCAAGGACGAGATGTTCCGCCACACGGACATCAAGCAGGCACCCTGGCACGTGGTGCGCGGCGACGACAAGCGCCGGGCGCGCCTCAACGTGATCAACCACCTGCTGTCGCTCATCCCGTACGAGGACCTCACGCCGGAACCCATCGTCCTGCCGCCGCGCGAGCCGGACCGGGGGTACGTCCGCCCGCCGATGGACGAGCAGACGTTCGTGCCTGAGCGCTACTGATCGGCGATCGGCCGGCGCGCGATTCGCCCGCCGTGCTCGTCGAGCCGGAACCACGGCTCCAGCGCCGGGTCGAGGAGCAGCTCGCGCACCCGTCGAACCGACTCCACGTAGGACGGCCAGATGGCGAGACGCGGCGCATCGGCGGCCGGCACCCAGCGCAGGCCGTCGTGCTCCCACGACGCCCGGGCCGCGGCGTCGGGTCGGACGCGGGCGGCGAAGATCGCCGACACCACTACGGCGTCGACGCCCTCATCGTAGAACGGGGCGACCTGGTCGAGGTCATAGAACGCCTCGAGCTCGGCCGGGCCGAGGCCCGTCTCCTCGAGCACCTCGCGCATCGCCGCGGCGGGCACGGCCTCCTCGGGCTCCACGCCGCCGGTGACGCATTGCCACAGGCCCGGGAAGATGCGGTGGGCGGCTCGCCGGACAAGGAGGACCTCGAGTCGCTCCGCATCGGTGCGGTGATCCCCGGGCGAGGCCGGGGGCGGGACCCGGAAGACCCAGCACTCGATCATGTCCGGGCGGAGGCTCATCGCAGGCCGGCCTCGAGGCGCTCCAGCTGGTCGAGGTGCATCAGGTCGTGCACACCCGAGAACAGCAGCCACTCGCCGCAGCGGAGGCGTCCCACCGCCGGATGGACCAGGGGGCACGGATCCAGCTCGTGCCCGGCGATCGACCGTGCGGCCCGTTCCACGATCCGCTGGCTGGCCGCCATCCTGCGCAACAGCTGGTCACGCGTGGCGGCCGCGGAACCCGGGACGCCCGGGACCACCTCCGGCGCGTCGGCCGGCCAGCGACCCGTGGCGGCGAGGGCGCCCGCCATCGCGAGCCCGGCCCGCGAGTCGGCCGCGTGCCCGAGGGCCTGGGCGACGTTCCAGTCGCCCTCGCCGCCGGGCATCGAGAAGGCCCGTTCCGGGAGCGCGGCGATCACCGCCTGCAGCGCTTCAGCGACCGCGGCCAGCTGGAGCACGACACGCTGCGCTGACCCATCACCCGACCGCCGCCGGACCTCTCGACGGACGGACAGGTAGGCGCCATCGTCGATGCCGCGCCAGGCAAGCACCACGTCCGGCGCCAGCGGCTCGAGGGCGTCGATCCTGGCGGACACCTACCAGGGCAGCATCTGGCGCATCGCGAACAGGACGTTCGCGGGCCGTTCGGCGAGGCGGCGCATGTACCAGCGGTACCAGGCGGCCCCATAGGCGATCAGCGTCTGCACCCGGTACCCGGCGCCGGCGAGCCGGCGCTGCTCCTTCGCCCGGATCCCGTACAGCATCTGGATCTCGAAGGCGCTCCTTGGGGATGCCGGCCGCGGCCGCATGGGTGGCGATCTGCTCGATCAGCTCCACGTCGTGGGTGCCCAGCCCGACGCGCATCCCTGGCCGGCTGCGGCTCTCCCGGAGCATCGTGACCGACAGGCCGACGAAGTTGGCGTCGACCTCCTTGCGTGACTTGAACGCGACCGCCTTCGGCTCGTCGTAGGCGCCCTTGACGAGGCGTACGGCCGGGGCGATCGGCAGCAGCCGCTCGACGTCCTTCGCGGTCCGCCGGAGGTACGCCTGGAGGCAGATCCCGGTGTTCGCATGCGATGCCCGCAGCCGCTGGTAGAGATCCAGCGTCCGGTCGACGTAGCCGCTGTCCTCCATGTCGATCCACAGGTACGAGCCCCGGGCCTCGGCAGCCGCGGCCAGCACGCGCAGGTGGCCGAGGCAGACGTCCGCGTCGATGTCGAGGCCGAGCTGGGTGGGCTTGACGCTGATCTCGCCGTCGATCCCCGCGGCGACGATCCGCCCGAGCAGCTCGACGTAGTGGTCGGTGACGGCCTGGGCGCCGGCCGGGTCCGTGATCGCCTCGCCCAGCCTCGTGTAGAGCGTCCCGATCCCGTGTTGCTGGAGGTCCGCGGCGACGTCCAGCGCGTCCGCGATCTCCTCGCCGGGCATGAACCGGTGAACGGCCCGGCGCATGAAGGGGAGGGTCGGCAG
Organism: uncultured Chloroflexia bacterium; assembly: GCA_963700555.1. Classification (GTDB taxonomy): domain Bacteria; phylum Chloroflexota; class Limnocylindria; order Limnocylindrales; family CSP1-4; genus CAIXZV01. Next base: position 34,986 of record CAVOXZ010000005.1, on the reverse strand, counting down.
GCGTTCGCCGAGCCACGGGTTGCGGGCAGCCCACAGCAGCGCCCTGCGGAGGATGCGGTTGATCACAGCCGTTCGAAGCGCTCCACGGGGACCACGAACACGGTCGCCCCGCCGACCTCCACCTCGAGGGGATAGGGCATGAAGAACTCGCCCGGCTCCATGATCGGCGGCATGGGGTTCACGATCTGGGTGCGGGAATGGCAGCTCTCGCGGACGATCGCCATGACCTCGGCGACCTCGTCGTCCTCCACGCCAAGCATGACCGTGGCGTTGGACTGCTTGAGGAATCCGCCCGAGGAATGGAGGCGCGTGGCCCGGAAGTCACGCTCGAGGAGCGCGTCCACGAGCGCGCCCGCGTCTTCGTTGTGCACGACGGCTACGACGAGCTTCACGTCGCGGAGCATAGCCCACGGCCGCAGGGGCGCGCACCACGCACAGCGATCATCCCGTGGCGCGGGCGCGGTGTAGGATGCGACATCGGTTGGGATCACGGTCAACGGCCGCCCGGAGGACCCGGCGGGACCCGCCAGCCCAAGGACGCGGAGGGACTCGTGGCGGACACGAACACCGGCACCGGCAACGGTTCGCTGAGTGTGCTGGCAGCCGGAGCGGCCGCCCTCGCACGGGCCCAGGACCTTGACACGGCGCTGGCCGTCATCGTCGAGGCCGGTGCGGCCGCCACCGGGGCGACCATGGCCGCCGTCTTCGCCCAGGATCCCGATCGCAACGCCCTCGAGCTGCTGCTGACGCTCGGGATCGCTGACGACGCCGTCGAGGCCTTCGAGAACGAGGTGGCCACCAACCCCGACCACCCCATCCACCACGCGGCCCTCGACCGCTCCGGATCCCTGGGCCGCGTCGGCCAGGCGCCCGACGGAGCGACGATGACCGGCGCAGACCTGCCGCTCGTGGTGGCCGCCAGCGGCAGCGTCGAGGCATGCGTCGGCGTCCTCACCTTCGGCTGGGCGGGCGAGCACGAGATCGACACCCACCAGGAGACGCTCCTGGTTGCCGTCGCGGATCTCGCTGCCGCGGCCGTGGCCACGTTCCGCACGTCGTCCATGGCCGCCGAGCGGGCCGAGTGGCTGGAGCGCGTCGCGCTCACCGATCCGCTCACCGGACTTGCCAACGCGCGCACCGTCGCCCGGGTCCTCGACCTCGAGGTCGCGCGGGCGCAGCGCCAGGGGACCGAGGTGTCCGTGGCCCTGTTCGACGTGGATGCGTTCCGGGAGCTCAACTCGGCGTCGGGATCGCGCGCGGGCGACCACGTCCTGCGCCAGGTCGCCACCGTGCTCGCCGAGAGCGTGAGGCTGGTGGATACGATCGCCCGCACCGGTGGCGACGAGTTCGTGCTCGTGGCCCCGGGGTCGGCCGGGGTGGCGGTCGCGAGGCGGGTCATGGACGGGATCGCCAGGCTTGACGCGGTCGGTGACCAGTCCATCTCCGTGTCGGCCGGGATCGCCCGTTTCCCGCAGGACGGGGCGGATGCCGAGTCGCTGCTCGCGACCGCACGCACGGCGCTGGGCGATGGCGACGGGCGGGCGTCGATCGTCGAGGCGTCCGCGGGCTGAGGGTCGCGCTCCGACGCTGGCGCCGGCCCACCCCAGCCGTCAGCGGCGAGCGGCCGGGCGGCGCAGGGCGGCCGTGAGGCAGGGCAACCGGTCGGCCACCCGCTCCAGGGCGGCCAGGGCGCCCGCGAGGACGACGTCGGCCGGCGCGTTCGCGTCCACCACCGCGTAGCGCCCCGGCTCATCGGCCGCGAAGCCCAGGAACGCGGCCCGGACCCGCTCGTGGTAGGCCACGTCCTGGAGCGCCTCGAAGCGCGTGATCTCGGCCGACTTGCGCCGCAGGCCGACCTCGACCGGGAGATCGAGCAGGATCGTGAGATCCGGCACGAGCCCGCCGGTGGCGAATCGCTGGACCTCGCGAAGCTCGCCCATCGGGACCCCGGAGCCTGCCCCCTGGTACGCGAGCGAGGAATCCGCATACCGGTCGCAGAGCACGACCGCCCCGCGCGCGATGGCCGGCCGGATGACCTCCTCCACGTGCTGCGCTCGGGAGGCCGCGAACAGCAGGGCGTCGGCGCGCCCGCCACGGTCGATCGGGGGGTCCGTGTCCAGGACCAGCCGCCGCATCTGCTCGCCGAGCGGCGTGGATCCCGGTTCGCGGGTGGACACGACCTCGCAGCCGCCGGCCGCCAGCGCCGCGGCGAGGCGTGGCATCAGGCTTGACTTGCCAGAGCCGTCGGGTCCCTCGAGGGTGATGAACACGCCGGATCCGGACCGGACGGCAGGAACGGGATCAGCCACGGGAGCGAGTGTAGGCGATCAGGCGGGGCGCGCCGCGCTCACGCGTCCGCGCGCTGCCACTCTCCGAGGTAGCCGGCGATGGCCCGCAGCAGCCCGGGCACGCCGGCCGCGACCGGCTCGGTCAGGTCCAGGCCGAGCTCGATCGCCTTGGGTTCCAGCCCGATCACCCGCACGCGCCGCGGCCAGGCCTCCAGCACGTGCAACGCGCCGAGGAGCTCGCCGGCGCCCAGGTCGTGGACACTCATCACCTGCTCGTGGGCGATCAGCGACGCTCCATCGAGGTCGATCAGGGTGCCGGGCTCGGTGTTCGCGGTGATCGCGTCGACGACGACCAGCCCGTCGAGGCTCATGAGGTGGGGCAGCAGTGCGAGACCCACGGTGCCGCCGTCGATCAGCGCGACGGCAGATGGGTCGGGCAGCGCGGCGAGATGCTCCGGTTCGCGCTGCAGCTCCTCGACGACGAGCGCGCCGAGCGCCTCATCGGTCTCGAGCCGGTTGCCCAGCCCGAGGACGACGTAGGAGCTCAAGCCGGCACCTCGTCCGCCCAGCGCAGGACGGCGTCGACCGCATGACCGCCTCGGTCGGGCAGCGGCCAGCCGCAATCGGCGCAGAACGGGTGCGAGGCGACCACGTCGTTCTCGACGCCACACAGGACGCAGGCGATCGGGTCGGCGGTGACACGGATCTCGACGTCGGTCAGCCCCCGGGCGCGAAGCGCCAGCTCGGCGTGGAGGCGTGCGGACTCGGGCGCGACGTGGATGGGGTCATGGACCCGGACCTCGAGAACCATGGGACGGCGAGCCCCGGTGGACCCGGAGCTCGCCGCATCGGTGTCCGCGGGCTCAGCTGCCGCCAGCGCCTCGGCGACGGCGGCGGCCAGCAAGCCCGCTTCATGCATCCTCGTCGTCCCAGAATTCGCTGCGCGCCCGCTCCTCGGGCGAGTCGCCCACGAGACCGAGTGCCTCGAGCGACGAGCTCGGCCGGATGTTCTTGTAGCCCGAGAAGATCGACGACATGACGCCGGTCCGCTCCTCGATGTCCACGAGGATCGCCGAGTAGACGTGGTGCACGGCAAAGGCGGCGAACAGGAAGGTCAGGATGTAGTGAAGGGTCCGGACCCCCTGGATGCCACCGAACGGGAAGGCGTTGCCCCACCCGAAGAAAGTGTGGATCAAGCCGTCCTGCATGATCCAGCCGAACAGCAGCAGGCCCGACAGCACCTGGGCGAACAGGCCGATCGAGACGACCGTGTAGGCCAGCCCTGCCAGGTGGTTGTGGCCGGCATACGGCGCCGGGTGGCGGCGGCGGAAGGAGTAGTACTTCGCCATCTGGCCCAGCCAGTAGAGCTGCTCCCGGCGGTGCGGGATGATCTGGCGCCAGCTGGCGAAGCTGTTGCCCACGAACCCCCAGTAGAAGCGCACCGCGATCGAGATCGTGAACACGATCGCGAACACCTCGTGCCAGAAGCGGACGGACGCCATGACCGACGAGGCCTCAACCGGCTGGCTGGGCACGAGGAACGGCCCGTGCATGTACAGGCCCGTGAGTCCCAGCGCGACGATCGAGATGACGATCGCCCAGTGGGTCACGCGAACCGGGACCTCCCAGACGTAGATCGGGCTGCAGCCGAGGACGCTGTCGTCCTCCTCCACCGCCGCCGGCTTGATGATCGGGGTCGCGGCCATCACCGCACCTCCACGCGCACCCGCTCCCGACCGGTCGCATCCACCACGTGGACCGCGCACGCGAGGCACGGGTCGAACGAGTGGATCGTACGGAGGAGCTCGAGCGGCTTCTCGGGGTCCGCGACCGGCGTGCCCTCGAGCGACGCCTCGTACGGACCCGGCTGGCCCTGCTGGTCGCGCGGGCCGGCATTCCAGGTCGACGGGACGACGGCCTGGTAGTTCTCGATCTTGCGGTCCTTGATCTTCACCCAGTGCCCAAGGGCACCGCGCGGAGCCTCGTGGAACCCCCAGCCCTCGGCCTCGGCCGGCCAGGTCGAGGGATCCCACTTGGCACCCTCGTGGATCCGGAGGTCGCCTGATTCCATGTTCGCGGCGAGCTCCCCGATCCAGGAGTCCATGAGGTCGAGCAGGTACACCGTCTCAAGCGCTCGTGCGGCGACACGGCCGAGCGTGGAGAACAGCGCGGCCGGCTGGAGCTTGAGCTCGGTCAACGCGCCGTTGACCAGGTCCTGGATCCGCTGGTTGCCGGCCGCGTAGCCGACCAGCATCCGCGACAGCGGCCCGACCTCCATCGGCATGCCGTCATAGCGCGGGGACTTGAGCCAGCTGTACTTGGCCTCCACGTCGAGCTGCTCGTAGGGCGGTGTGGGGCCGGTGTACTTGGGGTTGGTCTCACCCGACCACGGGTGGAGGGAGGCCTGGTCACCGTCGCCGTATTCGTAGTAGCTGTGCGCGATGGCCTCGGTGATCTTCTGCTGGTCGAGGGGCACGACCTTCGAGATGTCGCCCCCGACGACGATCCCGCGATTGAACCCGAACAGCGCCTCGTCCGCGCGGTTGCCCTCCTGGAGGCCACCGTAGGAGAGGTAGTTCCGGTGGCCGGCGCCGAGCTCCCACCATTCCGGGTAGAAGGCTGCGACGGCCTTGACGTCGGGGACGTAGACCTGCTCCACGAAGGTCCGCATCGTCTTGATGCGCTCCTGCATGAAGCCGATCCGCTCCCAGTTGACGACGTTGGGCGAGTTGCCGTCCACGGCCGAGGCCATGCCGCCGACCAGGTAGGTCTGCGGGTGCGGGTTCTTGCCGCCCAGCACCGCATGAACCCGGATCACGTCGCGCTGCCACTCGAGCGCCTCGAGGTAGTGGGCGACCGCCATGAGGTTGGCTTCGGGCGGCAGCCGGTAGGCCGGGTGTCCCCAGTAGCCGCTGGCGAACAGGCTCAGCTGCCCGGAGTCCACCAGCTTCTTGACGCGGGCCTGGATGGCGGCGAAGTAGTCGGTGGAGCTCTTGCCCCAGTCCGAGATCGACTGGGCGAGCTCGGAGGTCTTGGCCGGATCCGCCACCAGGGCGCCGGTGACGTCCACCCAGTCGAGCGCGTGCAGATGGTAGAAGTGGATGACGTGGTCCTGGATGTGCTGGGCGCCGGCGATCAGGTTCCGGATGAGGCGGGCGTTGGGCGGGATCTCGATCCCCAGCGCGTCCTCCACCGCGTACACCGAGGCGTGCGCGTGGACGGTGGTGCAGACGCCGCAGATGCGCTGGGCCCAGATCCACGCCTCGCGCGGGTCGCGGCCCTTGAGGATGAGCTCCATGCCCCGGAACATCGTTCCCGACGAGTAGGCCGCGGCGACCTTGCCGCCGTCGACCTGGGCCTCGATCCGGAGGTGTCCCTCGATCCGCGTGACGGGATCGATGACGATTCGGTCAGCCATCGTCCGCTCCTAGTTCTGCTCGTCGGCGTCAGCCGACGAAGTGGGCTCGGACGAGGCCCCGGGCTCGGGCGTGGATTCCGGCACGACCGTGCCGTCCGCGGCCACCATCGCGCGCCGTCTGCGCTCTCGCGCGCGTCTGGCGACGACGCCGCCCGCGTGGATGGCGGTCCCGACGGCCACGAACCCCACGGCTCCGATCCCGATCGTCTGGGCGTCGACATCCACGCTGAGCAGCTTGACGTCGGGCAGCCGGTCGTAGAACGGGCTCATCCGCTCCCAGAACCTCGGTGACGCGCAGGCGATGCAGCCGTGTCCGGCGCCGATCGGCCAGTTCGTGCCGTCGTTCCAGCGGACGATCGGGCAGTTGTAGGTCGCCTGCGGGCCCTTGCAGCCCATCTTGTACAGGCACCAGCCCTCTCGGTGGCCGGCGTCGCCCCACGCATCGACGAACCGGCCGGCATCGAAATGCGCCCGGCGCTCGCACTGGTCGTGGATGAGGTGGCCGTACGCGAACAGCGGTCGGTTGTAGCTGTCGAGGGCGGGTGCCTTGCCGAACGTCAGGTAGTGGACCAGCGTCGCGGCGGTGTTGGCCGGGTTGTGCGGACAGCCGCCGAGGTTGACCAGCGGCTTGTTGCCGATGATCGTCGCCGACGCCTACCGCCCCGGTCGGGCCGAGCCGCGGGAAGCCGCCGTCCCAGGCGCAGGCACCCACGGCCACGACGAGCGCGGCGTTGGCGGCCATCTCCTGGAGGTGCTGGACCGCGGTCTTGCCGCCGATCGTGCAGTACACGCCGCCGTCCGCGGTGGGGATGGACCCCTCGACGATCAGCACGTACGGGTCCGGACCCGTCCTGACGCGCTCGAGCACGGCCTCCGCCTGGGCGCCGGCGCCGGCCATGATCGTCTCGTGGTACTCCCACGAGACGACGTCGAGCACCACGTCGGCGACCGTCGGGTGGCTGCTTCGGAGCATCGACTCCGTGTTGCCCGCGCAGTCCTGGAACTCCAGCCAGACCACGACCGGCTTGCGCTTGGGGTCCTCGAGGGCCTTGACGATCTGCGGCGTCATCGCCTGCGGCAGCGCGAGCAGCGCCGTCATCGCGGACGCGAACCCCAGGAACCGGCGCCGGCTCACCCCGCGACTCGCCAGCGCGGACATCAGCCATCCGGATCCGGGCTCGTCGCCCGGCGGCGGTGTCGCACCGGGGTCCAGGTAGGGGCTCGCACGGAGCCCAAGGGCGTCGCCCATGGTGCCTCTCCTCCAGCCGTCGCGTCAGGCGCGCCCCGCGTGGCCGCGTCCGAGACGCCCGACGATCCGTCCGCGTACTCGCGGCCGCTCGGTTGCCGCGGGGATCGGGGGGCCGTCGGATCGGTCGAGTTTCGACAGGCCGAGTGGCATAGCCACAGGGCCCGATGGCGTGCCGATCGGGGGCCGAACGTCCCTCAGCGGGCGCCAGCGGCACCGCGCTGCCGACCGCGCTACCCTCGACGCCAATGCGTGATCTGACGAGCCGTGCCCTCGACACGGCCACTGCGCTGGGCGCCACGTACGCCGACGTGCGAGTGGTCCGTCGCCTCGAGGAGTCCATCACGATCAAATCGACCCGGGTCGAGGGCGTGGCCGGCGGCGAGAATGAGGGGTTCGGGGTCCGGGTGGTCGTCGGCGGCGCCTGGGGGTTCGCCGCCAGCCACGTGCTGACGACCGCCGAGGCGGACCGTGTCGCGGCCGAGGCCGTCCGGATCGCCAGGGCGAGCGCGACGGCGATCCGCGACCCGGTGGTCCTCGACGGCCGGCCGCCGGCCCAGGGCCGGTTCGAGAGCCCCGTCATCGAGGATCCGTTCACCGTCCCGCTGGACCGCAAGATCGCCGACCTCCTGGTCGCCGATCGAGCGATGCACGCGGTCAAGGGCATCGCGTGGACGGAGAGCGTCTACGGGGCGCAGCGCGAGTGGAAGACGTTCGCGGCCAGCGACGGCAGCTACACCGAGCAGGTGATCACGCACGTCGGGGCCGGCCTCGAGGCCAACGCCATCGAGGGCGACGAGCACCAGCGTCGCAGCTACCCCGACAACGGCGGCGCCTGGGCGTCGGCGGGCTACGAGCACGTCCGCGCGCTGGACCTGGCCGGCAACGCGGAGCGGATCGCGTCCGAGGCCGTGGAGCTGCTGACGGCCCCGCCGCTGCCCGCCGGCACGCGCACGATCCTCCTGCATCCGTCGCAGCTGTACATGCAGGTCCATGAGAGCTGTGGCCATCCCAGCGAGCTGGACCGCGCCTTCGGGACGGAGGCCTCCTACGCGGGCACCAGCTTCCTGCTGCCCGAGATGCTCGGGTCGTTCCGCTACGGCTCCGAGCTGTGCGACATCGTCGCCGACGCCACCGTCCCCGGCGGCCTGGGCACCTTCGGCTGGGACGACGAAGGGGTCGCCGCGCAGCAGGTGCACCTCGTGAAGGACGGGATCTTCACGGGCTATCTCAGCTCGCGCGAGACCGCGCCCCGGATTGGCCGGCAGAGCGGCGGGGCGATGCGCGCGGACGGCTGGAACCGGATCCCGCTGATCCGGATGACCAACGTGAACCTGCTGCCCAGGCCCGGGATGAGCTTCGAGGAGATCATCGCGGACACCGACGACGGCCTCCTGCTCGAGACGAACCGCTCCTGGTCCATCGACGACCGGCGGCTCAACTTCCAGTTCTCAACGGAGGTCTGCCGCGAGGTCAAGGGCGGCAAGGTGGGCCGGCTGTACCGGAACGCGACCTACACCGGGATCACCTACGAGCTGTGGCGGTCGATGGACGCGGTGGGCGACGCCTCGTCGTGGTCGATGTGGGGGACGCCGAACTGCGGCAAGGGCGAGCCCGGCCAGTCGGGACACGTGGGCCACGGCGTGTCGGGTGCCCGGTTCCGGAACGTCCGGGTGGGGGTGGCCTCGTGAGCGGCGGTCACGGGTCGGCTTCGGACCCGGAGGCGGCACTCCGGCTCGCGGACGAGGTGCTCGCGAAGGCGGAGGCGGCCGGGGCCGGCGAGGCCGAGGTGTTCGTCGTCGCGGGCGACTCCGCCCTGACCCGCTTCGCGAACAGCGAGATCCACCAGAACGTCGCCAGCAGCGAGGTCCTCGTCAACCTGCGCTTCGTTTCGGGGCGGCGCGTGGGCGTCGCGAGCACCGGCCGGGCCGACGCCGAGGGCATCCGCGCGCTGGTGGAGCGGGCGGCCGCGATCACCGCCAACGTCGAGGAGCTCGAGGACTGGCCTGGGCTCCCCGCGGCCGCGGCCGCGCAACCGCTCGCCGAGGCGTGGTCGGACGGCACGGCCGAGTCCAGCCCCGAGCTCCGCGCCGAGGGGGCGCGGGCGGTGATCTCGGCCGCCGACGAGGCCGGCGTCACCGCCTTCGGCTCGTTCTCGACCGACGCCGAGGCCGTCGCCGTCGCCAGCTCCACCGGGATCCGGGTCGCCGAGCGCCGCACCAGCTCACAGCTGCTGACCGTGACCATGGGGCCCGACGACGGGACCGGGTACGCGGAGCAGAACGCCGTCGACGCCACCACCATCGACGCGCACGCCGTGGGGCACGAGGCCGCCGATCGCGCTCGGGCGTCGGCCAATCCCGTCGACCTCGCGCCGGGTGACTATCCGGTGGTGCTCCACCACTACGCCGTGGTGGACCTCGCGGACATGCTGGGGTACCTGGGCTTCTCGGCGCTCGCCGTCCAGGAGGACCGGTCGTTCTGGGAAGCCGGCCGGCGGGTCGCGTCGCCGCTCGTGAGCCTGTTCGACGACGGAGCCGATCCCGCCGGGCTGCCCGCGGCGTTCGATGCCGAAGGGGTGCCGAAGCAGCGCCTGACGCTGCTGGACGCCGGGGTCTGTCGTGACCTGGCCTTCGACGCCCAGACCGCCGCCCGTGCGGGCCGCGCCTCGACGGGGCATGGCCTGCCGGCACCCAATCCCTGGGGCCCGTTCCCGACCAACATGGTGATGGCCGCGGGCGACGCATCGATGGACGAGCTGCTCGGCGGCCTCGACCGCGGGCCTGTTCGTCACCCGGTTCCACTACACGAACCCGGTCCACTCCAAGCGGGTGGTGATCACCGGCATGACCCGCGACGGGACGTTCCTCGTCGAGGGCGGTCGGATCGTCGGTCCCGGTCCGCAACCTGCGGTTCACCATGTCCTACCTGGATGCGCTCGCGAACGTCGAGGCCGTCAGCCGGGAACGTCGCCTGGTCCGGGGGGTCATGGGCGCCTCCGTGGTGCCGGCGCTGCGCCTGTCCTCGTTCGCGTTCACCGGCGCGACGGCGGCCGAGTAAGGAGGGCGCCCATGGGGATCTCCGACCGGCTCGAGGCGGACCTGACGGTCTACGCCGAGGAGGACGGGTCCGTGTCGGTCGATGTCGGGCAACGGTTCGTCGCCGTCGGGGCCGAGGACCTGGAACGGATCCTCGATCGCCTGGCGGCCGACGGCGGGACGCTGCGCCTGCTGGGCGGGACCGGCCGGGCCGACGATGGCGACGAGGCGCCGGAGCTCGAGAGCGACCCGGCGATGGGCGCGGCCGGCTGGGTGCTCGCGCTGGCCCATGCACGCGGCCTGACGGTGGTCCGCGAGTCCTGAGGCGCCGGCTCGCTGGGTCCGCCGACGGGCAGCGGGTGGCCGGGCAACGGGAAAACGGGAAGTTGAGGCGTCGGATCCGTCCACGCGCTAGCCTCCGGCCATGAATCGAGGCAACGACCTGGATGCCATCGTTGTCGGAGGCGGTCCGAACGGGCTCGCCGCTGCGATCGACCTTGCCCGTGCCGGCCGGTCCGTCAGGATCTACGAGGCCGCCGACCGGGTGGGCGGTGGATCCAGGTCAGCCGAGCTGACCCTGCCCGGGTTCATCCATGACCCGTGCGCCGCCGTGCACCCGCTGGGGATCGCGTCACCGTTCTTTCGCTCGCTGGACCTTGCCCGCCACGGACTGGAATGGGTACAGCCGGAAGCGCCGGTTGCCCACGCCCTGACCCCGGACCGGAGCGTCGTCCTGGAGCGCGACCTCGCCCTGGCCGGGGAGGCGCTCGGTCGGGACGCGGCTGCCTGGCGGCGGCTGTTCGGCCCCCTCGTCCATGAGTGGGAGCGCCTGGTCCCTTCGATCCTCGGCCCGGTCGTGCGTCCGCCGCGACACCCGCTGCTGATGGCCCGGTTCGGACTGCCTGCCGTGCTGCCGGCGACAGCGCTCGCTCGGCTGGCTTTCCGGGATCCCGCCGCGCGTGCGCTGTTCGCCGGGATGGCGGCCCACTCGATGCTCCGGCTGGGCCAGCCGCTGAGCGCCTCGTTCGGGCTCGTGCTCGGGATGCTGGCCCACGCGGTCGGCTGGCCCATGGCTCGGGGCGGCAGTGGTGCGATCGCGGCCGCGCTCGAGGCGGAGGCGCGGTCGCTGGGCGTGGAGATCGAGACCGACCACCGGGTCGATTCGCTTGATGACCTGCCGGCGGCGGGCGCCGTGCTGTTCGACGTGACGCCGCGGCAGGTCCTCGCGATCGCCGGGGCCCGGCTTCCCGCCGGGTATCGCCGCCAGCTGGCTGGCTACCGCTACGGACCCGGGGTGTTCAAGGTCGACTGGGCTCTCGACGGCCCGATCCCCTGGACGGACCCGGCGACGACGCGCGCCGGGACGGTTCACGTCGGTGGCCCGTCACGCGAGGTGGCGGCGTCCGAAGACGCCGTTGGCCGCGGCCGCCACCCCGATCGGCCGTTCGTCCTGCTCGTCCAGCCCACGATCGCGGACCCGTCACGGGCACCGGAGGGCAAGCACGTGGCGTGGGCCTACTGCCACGTCCCGAGCGGCTCGGGCGTCGACATGACGAGCGCGATCGAGGCCCACGTCGAACGATTCGCACCAGGGTTCCGCGACCTGGTCCTCGGGCGTGCCACGAAGGACCCGGTGGCGATGGAGGCCTACGACGCGAACTACATCGGGGGCGACATCAACGGCGGCATCGGCGACTGGCGCCAGCTGCTGTTCCGGCCCATGGTGCGCTGGAACCCGTACACGACCCCCAACCCGTCGCTGTTCCTGTGCTCGTCGTCCACGCCGCCCGGCGGCGGGGTGCACGGCATGAGTGGCCGCCTCGCCGCCCGCGAGGTGCTCCGTCGATGATCGATCCGCCCGCGACGGTGGGTGATGTGCCGGCGCCGCTGTTGAAGCGGGCCCGTCGGGTCACGCCGCCCACCGGGTGGCAGTTCTCGCAACCGGCAGTCGTGCTGCGCGAGATCACCGCACGGCTCCTTGGGCCGATCATCGGGTGGTTCCTCGTCGGCCCGCGCGTGGTTGGACGCGAGCACATCGACGCGCTCGAGGGGCCGTCGCTCATCACGCCCACCCATGCGAGCCACTTCGACTTCTCCGCGATCCGGCTCGCGCTCGGCGCCCGGCACCGGCGACGGATGACGGCCGCGGCTGCAGCCGACTACTTCGCGACCAAGCGATCACGCTGGTTCCTGGCCGCCTGGCTGGGCGCGTTTGCGTTCAACCGGACAGGTCGCGGCGCCGATTCCATCGCCGCCGCGGAGGGGCTGCTCGCCGCCGGCTGGCACGTCGTCATGTTCCCCGAAGGCACGCGCACCATGTCCGGCGACATCAACCCGTTCCAGCCGGGCATTGGGCTCCTTGCTCGCCACACCGGGCGCCAGGTGCTGCCCATCCGGATCGTCGGCATTCGCGCGGTGCTGCCCAAGGGTGGCCGACGGCCGCATCGCCACCCGGTTGAGGTCCGTATCGGCGCGCCGATCCGCGCGCTGCCGGGCGAGGACGCGCGCGCATTCACCGCTCGCCTCGAGGGGATCGTCCGAGGGCTCTGACGGATGGTAGACGTCTACCCCATGATGGGTAGAATGGAACCATGAGCCTGAACATCAAGAACGAGGAGACGGTGCGGCTGGTGCGCGAGCTCGCCGACGAGCTGCAGGTGTCGTTGACCGCGGCGATCACCGATGCGGTGCAGGCGCGGCTGGACGCGGTCCGCTCCGAGCGCACCGGTGACGAGATCAACTGGGAGAAGGTCCTTGCGATCGCTGCCGAGATGCGCGAGCGAATGGGCGAGGAGTACCTCAGCCAGGACTTCGACGAGCTCCTGTACGACGACATGGGCTTGCCGAAGTGATCGTCGACCCGTCGGTCATCGTCGCCATCATCCGCAACGAGCCGGAGTCCGCGGTGTTTCGCGAGTGGATCACTGCAGCGCCGGTTCGCCGCCTCTCCGCTGCCGGATACGTGGAGGTCTCGGCGGTCATCGACGGCATGCGCGATCCACTGCTCTCGGCCTCGCTGGACCAGTTGCTGCGCGAGGTCCACATCGAGATCGAGCCCTTCTCGGTTCGCCAGGCACAGATCGCGCGGGATGCCTACCAGCGCTTCGGGCGCGGTTCCGGGCATCCGGCGCGACTCAACATGGGCGATTGCTTCTCGTATGCGCTCGCGCGTGACCTCGGTGAGCCGCTCCTGTTCAAGGGCGCGGCCTTCGCGCTGACGGACATCGAGGTCCTCGTCGAGCCGATCCGCCAGCGCCGCCTGAGCGAGGTCGTCGCCGCCTACAGGACCGCCTGATCGCGGGCGTGCAGGGCTCAGCCGGCGCCGGAGACGCAGAACTCGTTGCCCTCGGGGTCGGCCATCACCGTCCACCGGAGCGCCTCACCCAGCGAACGCTCCGCGACGATCGTCGCTCCCAGGTTCCGCGAGTCGTTCGACCTCGTCGCGCATCGAGTCGCCCCGCAGGTCGAGGTGAACGCGGTTCTTGACCACCTTGGGCTCCGGCACCTTCTGGAACAGCATCGCCGGGCGCCCGATCCCCGGCTCGTCGGGCGCGATGGCGACGTACTGCTCGTTGACGTCGATCCGCCGGTAGTCGCCCATCGCGGCCAGCCAGAACGCCACGACCGTTTCGTGGTCCGCGCAATCGATGACGATCTCGTTCACGTGCAGGCCCACGGTGTCTCCTCGTCCGCGTGGCGGTTTCGCCACAGTAGGGCCGGCCGGCCCGGGCGCGCCGGGCACCAGGCTCAGCCAATCGCTCGCTCGTTCCGGGCGGCCGCCTCGGTGATCCTGGCGATCCGGCTGGTGCGGGTCTCGGGTCGCCGCGCGAACGCCACCCAGCCCAGGAGCTGCTTCCGCGTCGAGGCCGGGAACGCGGCGAAGTTGGCGAGCGCAGCTGGGTTCGCCGCGAGCGCCGACGCAAGGTCCGCCGGCACCTCCAGCCGCTCCACCGAGTCCAGGATCTCCCACGAGCCGTTGGCCCTGGCGCGCTCGATGGCTGCCAGCCCGGCCGGCGCCATCCGGCCGCCCGCGATCAGCCGCGCCACCCGCGCCTTGTTGGTGGCGGCCCACCCGCTGTTCGCCTTGCGCCGGGCGAAGTAGAGCTTCCCGCGGTCGTCGTCAAACGAGCCGGCCGTGCTGTCCACCCAGCCGAAGCACAGGGCTTCCTCGACCGCGGCCTCGTAGTCAAGCCCCTGACGACCCGAACGGAGCCGCCAGGTCACAAGCCAGGCGCCATTTGCGGTGGCGTGATGCTCCTGGAGCCACGCGCGCCACGTCTCGCGATCGTCGGCGTGGACATGGGGCGCGTCGTCGAGCGCGGACATGACGCGAGTGTAGAGCGGGCCATCTGGAGGCGCGGGGGTCGGTGACCGGCCTCGGCGACCGGCCCGCGGCGGGCGCCACGCGCCGTGCACCGACGCCACGCTCCGGGCGTCGGACGCCCCAAACAGCGCGTCACGGGACGGCGCAGGCGCCGGCCGCCTGATCCGTTGTCCCTCTGTCCCCGTCGCGCAACGAGCCGGGCTCCCGGCGCCCGTGGCGGCGCATGGTGCGACCGTTGGGTCGCCCGGCGCCCGAACCGGGACGGAGGATCGGCGCTTGCGCCAAACAGCGCCGCGTCGAGCCCGCAGCAGGGTTGGCGCGGAGGCCTCCGAGGAACCTCTACCGCCAGGCCGGACGCGCCTCGTCGGGGTAGAGGCGCACGCGCCGGTACGGCTCCCGGCCACGCGACCGTGAGACCAGGTTCGCCCGCTCCGCCATCTGGTGCTGGAGCCGCCGGATATAGGCGTTCTGCGGCGCCAGCTCCACCGGCTCCTGCTGTTTGATCACGAGGCCGATCGCCTGCTCCGTCTCATGGAGGGCCGCCTCGCGAGGGTCCACCTCGAGCGCGAACACCGACGCCAGCGACGCCTGCATCTGCGCGATCGTGTTGGCCTTGAGCACGTACACGGGCAGCCCCCGGTCCTCCGCCTCGCGGATCGCGGGGGGCTTCTGGCGATACTCGGAGCGGAGGGTCATCGCCACGTCGGCCTCGTCGGGCTCGCGGGCCACGATGACCGGCAGCCCGACGTCGCGGATCGCCTGCTCGAGGCGCTTGCGGCTGATGCCGTGCGGGAAGACCCGGAGCGTCGGCAGGGTCCCGCCCTCGACCACGAGCGACCCCTCGCCGAACGGCGCCCCGTCGTCGTCCGCGCCGGAACCCGCGCCGGAAACGCCGCGCCGGAGCCCGCCGAGCCGGAGCCCGCCGCGTCGGAACCGGACGCGCCGGAGTCCACCTCGCCCGGAACCATGCGGGCGATCCGCTCCTCCTCCGCCGCGGCGAGGGCATCCGCGTTGACGGGGCGGGTCCCCTCGTCCTCGTGCAGCGCGTTGAGCGCGCGCGCCGCCTCGGCCCGCCACGCCTGCTGGCGGGCAAGCTCCCGGGCGTCCCTGGCCCGGACCTCGGCCGCGGCAGCGGCAGCGGCCTCGGCCCGCTCGACCGGCCCACGATCAGCGATGTCTCCCGCGACGAAGGGGCTCCCGGGCTGGACGGCGAACCGCTCGCCAGGGAGCACGCTCATCGGCGCACGTCGGTCGCCCTCCGAGCTGCGCGCACCGCGCTCCGAGCCTCGGTCCGAACCACGCTCGGCCGACCCCCCGCGACCCGCTCGCCAGCCGCCCGACTGCCCGGGCCGGAACCCGGGGCGCTGGGGCAATCGGTCCTCGCCTGCATAGCCGCCGGTCCGGTAGGTTGACGCGCCGCGCCACCCGGGCTCGCGTCCCCAGGCCCCGGCCCCGGCGCCGGTGAGCCCGCTGAACCGGTCGCCGGCGCCGGCCACGCCGCCCTCACGGGCAGAAGGCCTTGGCCGTGACTGGGAGCGGTGCACGCCCTCCTCGTCGCGCCAGCGCAGCTCGGGCGAGACGGGCTCGCCCAGCAGCATCGCGTCCACGGTCTGGGCCACGTCGCCGTGGACCAGCACCCGCTCGCGGTCCTGGATCTCGACGATGACGTCGAACGTCGGGTGGCGCCTTGCGCTCGAGGACGCTCTTCTGCGAGCGCCGGCGGCGGGCCTCCTCGTCGCCCAGGGTCACGCTCTGGATGCCGCCGATGAGGTCGGACAGGGTGGGGTTGAGCATCAGGTTGTCGAGGTTGTTGCCGTGCGCGGTGCCGATCAGCTGGACGCCGCGCTCGGCGATCGTCCGCGCGGCCTGCGCCTCCAGCTCCGTCCCGATCTCGTCGATGACGATGACCTGGGGCATGTGGTTCTCGACGGCCTCGATCATGACCTCGTGCTGGAGCGACGGCGTGCGGACCTGCATCCGGCGCGCCTTGCCGATGGCCGGGTGGGGGATGTCGCCGTCGCCCGCGATCTCGTTCGACGTGTCGACCACGACCACGCGCTTGCGCTGCTCGTCGGCGAGGACGCGGGCCGCCTCGCGGAGCATGGTCGTCTTGCCGATGCCCGGGCGGCCCATGATCAGGATCGACTTCCCGGTCTCGATGAAGTCCGCGATGATCTCGATCGTCCCGTAGACGGCGCGCCCGATCCGGCAGGTCAGGCCCACGATCTTCCCGTTGCGGTTGCGGATCGCGGAGATGCGGTGGAGCGTGCGCTCGATGCCGGCGCGGTTGTCGTCCCCGAAGCTGCCGATGTGCTCCACGACATGGGCGATGTCGCGCTCGGTGACCTCGCGGTCGAGCAGCATCACCTCGGACGACGGGTAGCGGGCCTCCGGGGGGCGGCCGAGGTCGAGGACCACCTCGATCAGCGACTCCCGGTCGGGCAGCGCGTGGATCGCCTCGACGATCTCGGGCGGGAGCGCCGCGAGCAGGACATCGAGGTCGTCAGCCGTTGCCTGGCGCTGGTCCTGGGATGTCAAGCTGCCTGACCTCCGTTCCGTCAGCGGACGCCGGCCGGCACGAGGCGCGGCTCGGCTACCCGGACGAGGGTTTCCTTCATGAGGAGCGTGACGACGGCGATCGACTCGAAGCCCTCCTCCTCCAGCCGCCGGTCCACCGGCGACTCGTAGGTGCGGACGGGGGCGAGCACCCCCTGGTGGTGCCCCGGCGACGGCTCGGCACGGGCGGCGATCACGCCCAGCCCGTAGCGGATGAGCGGCGCGACATCCGCGCCCGGCCGGCCGAGCACCTTGAGGTAGTGCGGCTGGTCCTCCTTCGCGACCCCGACCTGGAGGAACGCGTCGAGCTGCGTCCCGTCGGGGCCGCCGTCGGGCGAGGGCAGGACGAACGCCTCGACGTCCGCGAAGCGCAGGATCGGTGCGAGCGAGCTGCGCGGGACCCGCCAGTCGCGGCCCTGGCGCTCCCAGTCGGGGAGGCGCACGTCCTCGAGGCGCTGCACCGGGGCCGGCGTCACGGTCGCGTACAGCTTCGAGAGCGAGAGCGCATCGAGAGGCCGGGCCTCGCGGATCCCGACCGATGCCGCTTCGCGATCGCTCATCGGAGCCGGGAGCGGCGTCTGGGGCGTGCGGAACAGGAGGCGCTCGTCGCCGTAGCGCACGAACCCCGCCTGCATGAACAGCTCGATGTTGTCATCGGCATCGGCGCAGGCCACCAGGAAACGGATGGCTCCCCGCCGGGCGCCGTCGCGGAGCAGGTGCTGGACCAGGCGGAAGCGCACATCCCCCGCGTCCATGTCCCCGACCGCGTCGAGCTCCACCACGGTCCAGTCGTCTCGAGACCGCTCCCGCTCGACCCGGAGCAGGCCCGCGACGTGGCCGCCGCGGTCGTAGACGTACATCACGTCGTGGGGGGTGAAGGCCCCGAGGGGCAGGCGGAACAGCGCGAACATGCCGATCCGCGGCCCCGCCACCGGCAACCCCAGCGATCGGGTGCCGTCCGTGTCGGCCTGGGCGAGGCGAGAAAGCTCGCCGAGGGCCGCCAGGTCGGTCAGGCGGGCCGCGCGCACCTTGCCCGTCGCTCGTGCCATGGCCGTCAGCCCTCCTGCCGGCTGCGGCGCGTGGGGTGAGGTCTCCGCCCGATCCCCTCGCCGGGATCCGCATGCTCCGACGCCATCGTGGCCAGGAGGCGGTGGAAGCGCGTCTCGCCGGCCAGCTCCGGGTGGAACGAGGTGGCGATCACGTTGCGCTCGCGGACGGCGACGATCCGCCCGTCGTCGAGCCTGGCCAGCACGTCAACGCCGGCACCCACCCGGTCGATGACCGGCGCCCGGATGAACACCGCGTGCACGGGGGTGTCGCCCAAGAGCGGGACCGAGAGCTCCGTCTCGAACGAATCCAGCTGGCGCCCGAACGCGTTGCGCTCCACGATCACGTCCAGGAGCGGCAGGACGGGCTCCTCGTCGCCCACGATCTGACGGGAGAGGATGATCATCCCGGCGCAGGTCCCGAGCACCGGCGCGCCGCGGGCGGCGAGGTCGAGGATCGGCTCCCGCAGGCCCCAGCGGACGATCAGGCGGCGCATCGTCGTGCTCTCGCCACCCGGCAGGATGAGCCCGTCGAGCTCGTCGAGGTCCTGCGGCAGGCGCACCTCCACCGCCTCCACGCCGATGGCGCGCAGGGTGGCGATGTGCTCCGCGAAGGCGCCCTGCAGCGCCAGCACGCCGATCTTCATCAGGCCGGCCTCAGCCGAGGCGCCCTACCAGCCGCGAACCGCCAGGCGCTCAGCCTCTGGGATCGCGGCGATCTCGATGCCTCGCATCGGGGCTCCAAGCCCCTTCGACACCTCGGCGATGATCTTGGGATCCTGGAAGTGCGTGGTCGCCTGGACGATGGCATTGGCCATCCGGGCCGGGTCCTCGCTCTTGAAGATGCCCGAGCCCACGAACACGCCCTCGGCGCCCAGCTGCATCACCAGCGCGGCATCGGCCGGGGTGCTGATCCCGCCGGCGACGAAGTTCACGACCGGCAGCTTCCCGTCCGCCGCCACCTGCTTCACCAGCTCGTACGGGCGCCTGGAGCTCCTTGGCCGCGACGAACAGCTCGTCCTCGCGCATGCCCTGGAGCTTCCGGATGTCGGCCAGCACGTCGCGCAGCTGGTGGACGGCCTCCACGATGTTGCCGGTGCCGGCCTCGCCCTTGGTGCGCATCATCGCCGCGCCCTCGTTGATCCGGCGCAGCGCCTCGCCGAGGTTCCGGCAGCCGCACACGAACGGGACCTTGAAGGCGTGCTTGTCGATGTGGTTGCGCTCGTCGGCGGGGGTGAGCACCTCGGACTCGTCGATGTAGTCCACGCCGAGGGCCTCGAGCACCTGGGCCTCGACGAAGTGGCCGATCCGGGCCTTGGCCATGACCGGGATCGAGACCGCCTTCATGATCCCGACGATCATCTCGGGGTCGGACATGCGAGCGACACCACCGGCGGCGCGGATGTCGGCCGGGACGCGCTCGAGCGCCATCACGGCGACGGCGCCCGCCTGTTCGGCGATCGTGGCCTGCTCGGCGGTGACGACGTCCATGATGACGCCGCCCTTGAGCATCTGGGCAAGGCCCTTCTTGGTGGCCCAGGTGGATGTTTCGGTCATGGTGATTGGGCTCTCCGGGAGGACGCTGTGAGTGGTCGGCCGGCCGCTTGGCCCCGGGGTCGTCGCCCGATCGAACCGGTTCGGTCCGACGTCACGACGCGATTATCGCACGGCGGGCCGGGCGTCCCCAATGGGTCCATGTGGCACGTCCTCGGAGCGTGCGGTGACGGCTCGTCCGGGCGCGGGTTCTCCGCCAAGTCGCGAGCGACTGGCGGGCGCGACCACCACGGTTGGCTCGTCAGCTGCCCAAGCGTGGACGTGCAGCGGAGCTCCGTTCAGTGGTCCCCACTCGCAGTCGGAGGCGACTTGGCGCCGGGGCATCACCAGACGCGCGCCGTCGCGCGCTGGCCGAGCTAGCGAACGAGTGTCCTGACGACCCCGCTCATCAGGGTCGTCGCGCGGCGCGCGCGAGGTCGGTGAGAGCCGGCTCAGCGCCTCGACCAGGCCCAGCACGTCCTGGTCCGGGAGGCCGTCCAGGAGCGTGATCAGCCGCAGGATCGTGTCGTCCGGAACCTCGCCCAGCAGGCGGACCGCCCGCTCCAGCTCGGTGGGCTCGAGGCGGGACACGAGGCCCACGGCCCGGTCGAACAGCCGGACGAAGATCAGGAACGTGGACAGCCAGTCCCGCAGGCGGATGAGGTCCGCGTCGGCCGGGTGCTGCAGCAGCGCGATCTGCGCATCGCGCCAGCGTCCGCTCGAGGACGACGATGATCGGGTCGCCCTCTCGCAGCTTGCGCTCCGCCACCACCCGCCCGAACCACCGCCAGTGGTCGCCAACGGCCATGTAGGCGGTGCCGGCCGGGCCTCGACGGCCGACGCGGCGCGGTTCCGCGACCCGCTCGACCAGGCCCCAGGATTCGGCCTCGGCGAGCGCCAGGCTCGCGGCGCGGTGGGACAGCCCGAGCGCCTCCCGCACCTCGCGCTCGGTGAGCGGTTCCGCGCGCGCCATGAGGTAGGCGTGGACACGGGCGATGGCCGGCGCGACGCCCCACGCGGCACCCATCTCGCCCCACGCATCAGCCAGCGTGAGGCGGATCTCCTCGGCGATGGGCGAGGCGCGGCCGCTGGGCAGCGGGCGCCTGGTTGGGCGTGGTCGGTCACCTCGCGAATGCTACTCCGTCGGGCGGAAACCTGTCCCCCCGGATAGCCGATTTCGTTGCGTCGGCGCAGTGCTCCGCCGGCGCGCTCAGCCGCCCAGGCCGAACAGGATCCCCTGCACCGTCTGGAATGGCTCCGCCGGAGGGATCCACCAGGGTCGTGCACGAGGCGATCACCACGGGCGGGGTGGCGACATGGAACGTGTAGATCGCCTCCTGGCCGTCGTAGTTGCGGGGGCACTCGCCCTCGAACGGGACGGCGAGGATCGCCGCGTAGTCCGCGTCCTCCACCACTGCCGACAGCCGCTCGAGCGACATCGGGTCCACCGTCTGGATCATCCCATCCGTTCGGGTGACGCGACCGTCGCGGAAGATCTCGGCCCGGAACCCGCACTCACCCTGCGGACACTCTCCGCCCGACGCCTCGTAGGTCACGAGCGGCCGGTCGAGCGCCGCGGGGACGGTTCCGGGGGGCAGGAGCGAGCAGCGGGCGAGCGAGGCCACGACTCCCACCACGACGAGGAGACAGACGGCAGCGGAGCGGCGGGTCATGCGCATGGCGCCCGGGACGCCGGACCCGCCGCCCGGTTCCGTCATGGCCTATCGTTGTCCGTGATGTCAGCACGAGCGTTCGACCCGGCGTTCGAGGTCGCGGGCCGGAGCGTCGAGACCGGAGAGGTCCCGTTCCTGATCCTCGGTGTCGCGGGCGCCGAGCGTGCCGGCCACGTCGAGGCCTTCTCGCGACAGGACACGTCACGCATCGGCACCAACGCCGTGTGCCTCCTCGCTTCGATCACCAAGCCGATCTTCGCAACCCTGGTGATGCGGCTCGTCCAATCCGGGCGCTTCCCGCTCGACGTACCGCTGGTGCGCTGGCTGCCCGAGCTCGAGACGGCCGGCCTGGCGCCATTCACGGCCTGGCACGTGCTCACGCATACGACCGGGATCGCCGATGTCGAGCTCGCGGACCTCCTGCGCCGCGGCGGCGACCGGTCCGAGCTGCTGCGCCGGACGATCGACGCGGGACAGGGCTGGACTCCCGGCAGCCGGTTCCTGTACGCGACGTTCACCTTCGACCTGCTGGCCGAGGCGATCGAGCGAGCGCTCGACCGGCCCTGGGAGGAGCTCCTGCAAGAGGAGATCCTCGATCCGCTGGGCATGTCCGACACCACCTTCGACCACCGCCGCGGCCGGTGCCCGGCGCGCCCCCGTCGAGGTGGGGCGCTGGGACGGCGGCGTCCAACCCATCCCGGAGGGCACCGCCCCGGAGGACATCGTTGCCGCGTACTCGTCGCTCCATCTCGCGGGCGGCGGCCTGTGGAGCACCGCCCGGGACCTCCTTCGCTTCGGGCGGGCGATGCTCCGGGGCGGCGAGCTGGACGGCGTCCGGATCCTCGGGCGACCCGTGCTCGAGCTGATGACGCGGGAGGTCACGGTCCATGGCCTCGGTGACAGCGGCGACCGCCTGACCCACGAGCACTACGCCATCGGCTGGGGGAAGCCCGGCGCCTGCGAGTCCAGCGTCGCCGCTCGCCTTCCTCCACGGTGGCGTGTCGGGGACCCGCCTGCTGGTGGACCCCGGCCTACGACCTCGTCCTGGTCGCCCTGAGCGGGAAGTGGGGCGGAGCGTCCGAGACGCTCGACGAGATCGTGATGGCGGCGTACGGGTCGATCGACTAGCCCGGGCACCCCGCGCAGCTCCATCCTTGACAGGCGCTCTCCCGGTGGTACGCTGCTCGTACGCGCGCAGATGAGCAACCTTACTGCTCATATGTGCAGGTCCACGGAGGCGCAGTGCTTGCTGTCCGGCGCCGGGGCACCAGCGACGTCCGCCTGATGGTGCGAATCGCCCAGCTCTACTACGGCATGCACCTCTCGCAGGCCGAGATCGGCGAGCGCCTGGGCCTCAGCCGGTTCCAGGTCGGCCGTCTGCTGGATCGGGCGGTCACCGAGTCGATCGTCCGGATCGAGGTCGTCCACCCGTCGGCACGGCTGGTGGACCTCGAGGACCGGCTGGTCGAGCGCTTCCACCTGCGGGCTGCCGGGGTCGCGGACGTGCCGGCCGCCGCTGCAGGCGAGGCAGCCGACGATCTCGCGAGGGACGCGGTTGCCGAGGTGGCCGTGGACCTGCTGGCCAAGCAGCGGCCGGCCGGCGCGATCGGTATCTCCTGGGGCCGGACGATGCTCGCGGTCGCCCGCCGGCTGCCGATGGGCTGGACGCAGGCAACCGAGGTGGTCCAGCTCAACGGCGCGGCCACCCGATCCACCCAGCCGACCCGCGCCACGGAGATCCTGGAGCGGTTCGCGGCCACGTCCGGCGCGACCTTCCGGGGCCTGTCGGCGCCCGCGATCGTGGGTACGGCGGACCTGGCGGATGCCCTGGTCAACGATGCGGCCATCCGCGAGACGCTCGATGCCGCCCGCGCCGCCCGCACGGCCGTGTTCGGCCTGGGCATCCCGGCCAGGGATTCGCCGCACCTCGCGTCGGGATTCGTGGACGAGGCCGAACAGGCGAAGCTGCGGTCACGGGGCGCCGTCGGCGACGTGATCGGGCGGTTCCTTGACGCCCAGGGCGACATCGCCTGGCCCAAGCTCAATCGCCGGACCGTCGGGCTGCCCCTCGACGAGCTCGCCCGCAAGCCGCTCCGGATGGGGATCGCCGCCGGTGCCGGGCGCGGCCCGATCGCCCTCGCGGCGCTGCGTGCCGGCGTCGTCAACGTGCTTGCCTGCGACGATTCGACAGCCGACTGGGTGCTGGCCCATGGCTGAGCCGCGCCTCCCCGACGAGCTCGTCGTCCGCCAGCTGGTGGAGCGCGCGCTCGAGGCGGTCGAGGCGGGTTCGCCCGCAGCGACGGCCGCTCCCGCGGTGGCAGCCGCACTCGGGCCAGTCGCCGGCTCCGGCGCCCGTTCCGGCGGCCCCGACGGCTGTGGGTGACCCGAAGACCGTGGCCATCGGCGCGGATCACGGTGGCTACGCCCTCAAGGCCGTGCTCGCCAGGCACCTCGCCGAGCAGGGGTTCGGCGTCACGGACTGCGGCACCAGCGGGCCGGAGGCGGTGGACTACCCGGACTTCGCCCACGTCGTGGCGCGCCTGGTCGCGACGGGCGCGTGCGCCGCGGGCATCGTGATCGACGGGGCCGGCATCGGCTCCGCGATGGCCGCGAACAAGGTGCCCGGGGTGCGCGCTGCCAACGCGCACGACACCTCGATGGCCCGCAACGCCCGCGAGCACAACTACGCCAACGTGCTGACCCTGGGCGCCCGGATGATCGGCGAGGGCCTCGCCCTCGAGATCGCGGACACCTTCCTGGCCACGCCGTGGGGGGCCGAGCGCCACGGCCGGCGCGTCGCCAAGATCACCGACATCGAACAGCAGTATCGAACCGCCAGCGCAGAGGACCCGAAGCGATGACCGCCCCGCCCACCGACGACCGCGCCCAGCTCATCGAGGCGATCACCCGCCAGGTCATGGCGGGCCTCGCCGCAACCCGGGCGGGCGGCACCGCCTGCGACGTGTGCGGCACCTGCGCCGGCAGCTGTGCCGCCCTGTGCGCGCCCAAGGTCGCCGAGGTGGTTGCCGGCGGCGCGACGCGGATCGCCTACACCGGCGATGGCGGTCACATCCCGGCGGACCTCGCGAAGTACATCGACCACACCCTCCTCAAGCCCGACGCGACGGCCGAGGACATCGACAGGCTGTGCGCGGAGGCGGTCCGGCACGGGTTCGCGAGCGTGTGCATCAACCCGGTCTGGGTGCCGCGGGCCGCGGCCAACCTCAAGGGCACCGGCATCCCCGTCGCCAGCGTGATCGGCTTCCCGTTCGGGGCCACGCTGTCCGAGATCAAGGCCCACGAGGCGCGCTCCGTCATCCGCGCCGGCGCCCGCGAGATCGACATGGTCATCAACATCGGGGCGCTCAAGAGCGGCATGCACGAGCAGGTCCGCGCGGACATCGCCGCCGTCAGCGACGCGTGCCACGAATCGGGGGCGCTCAACAAGGTGATCATCGAGACGGCACTGCTCACCGATCGCGAGAAGGTGTCGTGTGCCAGCTCGCCAGACAGGCGAAGGCGGACTTCGTGAAGACCAGCACCGGGTACGCCTCAGGTGGGGCCACCGTGTTCGACGTGGCGCTCATGCGCGAGACGGTAGGCCCGAAGATCGGCGTGAAGGCGTCCGGCGGCATCCGGACCAAGGACGACGTGGAAGAGATGATCGCCGCGGGCGCGACCCGGATCGGGGCGTCGGCGGGGGTCAAGATCGTGACCGGAGAGGGAGGTTCCAGTGGCCGGTATTGACCTTCGGGCCTACGTGTTCCTGGACAGCCTCCAGGCACAGTACGCCGCGTTCCTCGGCACGGTGGCACAGGGCTTCCTGCCGCTGCCGGGTGACGCCTCGCTGTACATCGAGGTCTCGCCGGGGATCGAGATCAACCGGCTGACCGACATCGCGCTCAAGTCGACGTCGGTCAAGCCGGGCATGCAGATCATCGAGCGCTACTTCGGACTGCTCGAGATCCACTCGCCCTCCCAGGCGGAGGTGCGGGCGGCCGGCGCCGCGATCCTGGCCGAGCTGGGCGTGGAGGAGAACGCGCGCATCAAGCCGCGCATCCTGTCCTCCCAGATCATCCGCCGGATCGACGACCACCAGGCCCAGCTGATCAACCGCACCCGGCACGGGCACATGATCCTGGGCGGCCAGACGCTGTACGTCCTCGAGATGGAGCCCGCCGCGTACGCGCCGCTGGCCGCCAACGAGGCGGAGAAGGCGGCGGCGATCAACGTCCTCGAGGTCCGATCGTTCGGCTCCATGGGCCGGGTGTACCTGGGCGGCGAGGAGCGGGACATCGACGTCGGCTGGCGCGCGGCGGTGGCCGCGATCGAGGCCATCGACGGCCGCGACGCCAAGGCCTAGCGGAACACGAACCAATCCAACCACCCGGCGGCCACCCGGCCGGCCGGGGCAAGCATCGAACGGGAGAGGGTCCTGGCAATGGCAGACGCACTGGGCATGATCGAGGCTCGTGGCTTCGCAGCGGTCGTCGAGGCCGCTGACGCGATGGTCAAGGCCGCCAAGGTCGAGCTGGTCGGCTACGAGAAGACGGGTGGCGGGTACGTGACCGCCGTCGTCCGCGGCGACGTCGCCGCCGTCAAGGCCGCCATCGAGGCGGGGTCGCGCAGCGCCGCCAAGGTCGGCGAGGTCGTGGCGACCCACGTGATCGCGCGGCCGCACGCCAACGTGGACACCGTGCTGCCGCTTGGCCGCACCGACGAGGCGAAGGCCGAGCTCGGCAGCTAGCCCCACGGCAGAGACCAGGACCCTCGCGGGGGACGGTGTGACCGGGCGACCGGCGCACCGCCCCCGGACCCGAGCGGTCGGGAGGTAGCAATGCTCCTGGGACGGATCGCGGGGACCGTCGTGGCCAGCCGCAAGGAGCCCCTCATGGAGGGGTGGCGGCTGCTCGTCGTCCAGCAGCTCGGCGTGGACAACCAGCCGACGGGCGGCTACGTGGTGGGCGTGGACACGGTGGGCGCCGGCGTGGGCGAGGTCGTCCTGTACGCCTCGGGCAGCTCGGCACGCCAGACCGAGGTCACGCGGGATCGCCCGTGCGACGCGGTGATCATGGCCATCGTCGACACCTGGGAAGTCGGCGGCTCGGAGGTCTATCGCAAGTAACGTGGTGGACGAGCGCGAGATCCAGGACATCATCGAGCGGACCCGGCGACGGGTCGGGGAGCCCGGCCAGCCGCTGATCGCCCGCCAGGCGGCGGTGCGCGCCGAGCTCGACGCCCCGGCAGCCAGCCGGCTGGGCGACGGCGTGTTCCCCAGCCTCGACGAGGCCGTCGCCGCGGCCAAGGCCGCGTCGCGCAGCCCCCTCGACCTCGACCGCCGCAAGGTGGTCATCGAGGCCGTCCGGCGCGCCACGCTGGCCCAGGCCGAAGCCCTTGCCCGGCTCGCCGTGGAGGAGACGGGCCTGGGGCGGGTGGACGACAAGACGGTCAAGAACCGCCTGTGCTCCACCAAGACACCCGGCCCCGAGGATCTCGAGGTCGAAGCCGTCTCGGGCGCGGGCGGGATGACCATCACCGAGTTCGCGCCGTTCGGGGTGGTGGGCTCGATCTCGCCGGTGACGAACCCGGCGGCCACGGTCATCAACAACGCGATCTCGATCATCTCGGCCGGCAACGCCGTGGTGTTCAACTCCCACCCGTCGGCCCGCAAGGTGTCGAATTCGGCGGTGCGCACGATTCACCGCGCGATCGTGGATGCCGGAGGGCCACCGGGCCTCATCACGTCGGTCGGAGAGCCCACGATCGAGAGCGCCCGTGGCCTGATGGCCCACCCCGACGTCCGGCTGCTGCTGGTCACCGGTGGCCCGGGCGTCGTCCGCGAGGCGCTCAAGTCGGACAAGCGCGCCATCACCGCGGGCCCCGGCAACCCGCCGGCGGTCGTTGACGCCACCGCGGACGTGGACAAGGCCGGCGCCGACATCGTCCGCGGCGCCTCCTTCGACAACAACATCGTGTGCACGGACGAGAAGACCGTCATCGCGGTCGCCTCGATCGCCGACCGCCTGGTGCGCTCGATGGCGCAGCACGGCGCCTATGTCCTGGCCGAGCACGAGCTGCGCCGCCTCGAGCGCGTGATCTTCACCGACAGCGCGCTCACGCCCGGCAAGCCCGCCCACATCAACACCGCGTGGGTCGGCCGGGACGCGGCCCGACTGCTGGCCGAGATCGGCGTGCGGCCGTCCGTTGAGCCCCGCATCCTCGTGGCCGAGGTGCCGGTCGAGCATGCGCTCGTGTGGACCGAGCAGATGATGCCGGTGCTGCCCGTCGTGCGGGTGCCGGACGTCGACGCGGCGATCGACCTCGCCGTCCGCTCCGAGCACGGGTTCCGCCACACCGCGTCGATCCACTCGACCAACGTGGCCACGATCACGCGCATGGCCCGGGCGATGAACTGCTCGATCTTCGTGGCCAACGGCCCCAACTTCACCGGCCTCGGCGAGGGTGGCGAGGGCTTCGCCACGGTGTCCATCGCCAGCCCGTCGGGCGACGGGATGACCCGGCCGCGGACGTTCTCGCGCGAGCGGCGGGTGACCGTCGTCGGCGCCCTCCGGATCGTCTGATGCCCAACCCCGAGGCAGCCGCCCTCCAGCCCGCGCTGGCCCTGGTCGAGCTGGCCTCGATCGCGATCGGCATCGAGACCGGGGACGCGATGGTCAAGCGCGCCCCCGTGGACGTGGTCCGCGCCGGGACGATCCAGCCCGGCAAGTACCTCGTCCTGGTGGCGGGCGCGGTGGCGGACGTGGAGGAGGCGCTGGCGGCCGGGATCGAGGTGGGGGCCTCGAGCCTGGTGGACACGGTGTTCCTGCCCAACGTCCACGACCAGGTGATCGCCGCGCTCCGCGGGTTGCGCCGGGCCGGAACCGGGGCGGCGCTCGGGGTCGTGGAGACCGCGACCGTGGCGGCGACCATCGAGGCGGCCGATGCGGGTGTCAAGGGCGCCCGGGTGGAGCTGCTGGAGCTGCGCCTGGGTGACGGGCTCGGCGGCAAGGGCTACCTGCTGTTCGACGGGTCCGTGTCCGACGTGGAGGCCGCGGTCGCGGCGGCGGTGGACCGGATCCGCGATCCCATGGCCGATGCCGGGTCCGTCCCCGGCGGCCGCTCGCCGATCGCCCGGGTGATCCCGCAGCTCCACCAGGAGATGCGCGCCGAGCTCGAGGCGGCGCCGCGGTTCGCGAGCCGCGTGGTCGGGGAGGCATAGCGGCATGCAGCTTGCGCGCGTGACCGGGACGGTGGTGGCCACGATCAAGGCCCCCAACCTCGAGGGCGTGCGGCTGCTCATCGTGCAGCCCCTGACCCGCAGGCTGGAACCGAACGGGCAGCCGGTCGTCGCCGCCGACGCGCTCGACACGGCCGGCCCGGGGCAGCTCGTCTACATCGTCGGCGCCCGCGAGGCAGCGGAGGCGCTGGCCAACCGGTTCGCGCCCGTGGACCACGCGATCGTCGGGATCGTGGATGCCGTCGAGGAGCTTGGGCGATGAAGCTCGCGAAGGTCGTGGGGACGGTCGTGTCCACGATCAAGTCGCCGATCTTCGCGGACCGGGCCCTGCTGCTGGTCGATCTCCTCGAGCCGGACGGGCGGCCCTCCGGCGGCTACCTGATCGCGCTTGACACCGTGGGCGCAGGGGCGGGCGAGACCGTGCTGGTCCTCGACGAGGGGACATCCGCCCGCCAGATCGTCGGTGCTCCGTTCGGGCCGCTGCGGACGGTGGTGGTGGGGATCGTGGACGCGGTCGAGGGGCCGGCGGCGGTCGCGCCGCCTGCGGTCGCGTCGCCCGGCCGCGGGAAGCGCCGCCCCAGCCGACGCGCCGGCTGAGACCTCGCCTGCGGGGGACGAGCCGCCGCGGCTGTATCGTCCCCCCATGTCCGATCAGGTCCATCCGCTCGCTTCCGGCGGCTTCGGCAGCGCGGCCGACGCCTACGAGCGTGGACGTCCCGGATATCCCGCCGACGCGATCGCCCGGATCGTGGCGCACATGGAACTCGAACCCGGACGAACCGTGCTCGACCTTGCCGCCGGCACCGGCAAGATGACCCGCGCACTCGTCTCGACCGGGGCCCGGGTGATCGCCCTTGAGCCGGTCGCCGACATGCGCGACAAGCTCGCGACGACGGCGCCCGTCGGCCGAGGTGGTTGACGGGACCGCGGAGGCGCTGCCGTTCGAGAACGGCTCCATCGACGGGGTCGTCGTCGCCCAGGCCTTCCACTGGTTCGACACGGTTCGTGCCCTCTCCGAGATCCACCGCGTCCTGCGGCCCGGCGGTCGCCTGGTCCTTGCCTACAACGTCCGTGACGAATCGGTCGCCTGGGTCCGGCGCTTGGGCGAGCTGATCGAGACCACCACCGGCGGCGAGGCCCCGAGCCAGCACCACGGCTGGCGCGAGCGCGTTGACCGGTGCGGCCTGTTCGAGGCGCTCGAGGACGAGACGTTCCATCACGTCCATCGCCAGACGGTGGACGGTGTCCTGGACCGGGTGGCGTCGATCAGCACGGTCGCCGCGCTGGAGCCGGCGAGACGCGAGGCGCTGCTGGCGGACCTGCGGGCGCTTCTCGCATCCGACCCGGCGACCGCCGGCTGGACGGAGGTGGACCTCCCGTACACGACGCGGCTGTCGATTGCCCGCCGGCTGGCGCCCAGTCCCGGGACGCGACGGGCTCGTGGCGTCGGTCAACCGCAACGACGGCGGCGTTCCCAAGCTGCCGATCGATGGCGGGCGCAGTCGGGCGGCTGGGGCTCGAGGGCGACCGGCACCACGCACCGGAGCCGATTCACGGTGGCGTCGACCAGGCCATCTGCCTGTACGCCCAGGAGGCCATCGAGCGCGTCCGGGCCGACGGCCACCAGGCGTTCCCGGGCTCGTATGGCGAGAACCTCACGCTGCTGGGGATCGACTGGGCGATCCTGGAACCCGGAGATCGCCTCGCCATCGGCGACCCCGACACCGGGCCGCTCCTGGAGCTGACCAAGCCGGCCACCCCGTGCCAGACCCAGGCGCACTGGTTCCACGAGGCCCGCATCGCGCGGATCAGCCACAAGGTCCACCCGCAGGATGCGCGCTGGTACGCCCGGGTGCTGCGCGAGGGTGACGTCGCCCCGCGGATGCCGATCCGGGCCGTTTCCGGGGACTAGCAGTCGCTCGTCATCCCGGCTGCAGCGCGAGCACGACCCCGACGACCGCGAGCGCACCGAACACCACGGCGACCGCCACCCATCCCATGAGCGTCGTCGAGGGGTCGCGCCACCTGGTCGCCCGGAAGCTGCGGTACTCGCCCTCGCCGGCCGCGATCCGGCGAACGATGAGGAGCGAGACGATCGAGCCGGCCACGCCGACCAGAATGGAGAGCATGGATGCCGGTACGCCGAACAGCGTCGGCTCGACGTAGCCCATCGGGGTGGCGAGGACATGCAGCATCGGCGCCATTGTGCGCGCTCGTCGCTCGCGCGTCGCTGGGCTGATTGGCTGTCTGGAGCGCCCGGGTCCAGCGGACGACGACCCGGGCCCCGGCGCGCTACCCTTCGCGTCACTGCACGGAGGAACCATGGCCGACACTCCCGGGGCCGGCAACGCGGCCCAGGATCTGACCCGCGACGAGCTCCTGTCCCTGCATGCGGCCGCGCGCCGGCGTCGCAACGACGCCGCGCTCGGCAGCCCCGAGTGGGAGGAGGCGACGCGCGAGGTTGGCCGGATCGAAGTCGAGATCGCCCGCATCGAGCGGGTGATGGACCCGCCGCGGGTCTAGGCGCGGCTGAGAGGAGCCTGAAACCGAGACCCACGCGTTCCCGTTCTCGGCGCTGACCACCGGGGCCCGTCCGGGCCCGCACGGCGGTCCTGTCTCCCTGCGTCCACTGGACGGCGTCGTCCTGGTCCTCAACCAGAACTACGAGCCGCTCAACGTGTGCAACATCCCGCGGGCGTTCCGCCTGCTGTTCGGGAGCAAGGCAGAGGTCATCGAGTACGACCATGCCACGATCCGGACACCCCGCAATGCCTACCGGGCGCCGTCCGTGATCCGCCTCCAGCACCAGGTGCGCCGTCCGCGGCCGCGCGTCAAGCTGACCCGGCGCGAGATCTTCGCGAGGGACCGCCACACGTGCCAGTACTGCGGCCGGACCGCCGGGGACCTGACCCTCGACCACGTGCTGCCGCGCCACCGGGGTGGCGCCCACTCCTGGGAGAACCTCGTGGCGGCCTGCAAGCCCTGCAACCACCGCAAGGGTGGCCGAACGCCGGAAGAGGCCCGCCTCCGCCTCACCCGCCCGCCCTTCGAGCCACGTAGCGACCTGTACTCGCTGTTCACGCCGTACCTCGACAACGATCGCAACGAGGCCTGGCGCAACTACCTCTTCCTCGGCCGGAACTAAGCCGCTGCCGTGGCCGTCGGCGCTGACGAGGCACGTCTGCCGGATCTCGTCCCCCCGGCCGTGATCGAGCTCCTCGACGGACTCCATGCCGCCGGACACGCCGGGTACGTCGTTGGCGGTTCGCTCCGGGACGCGCTCCTGGGCCGTGAGCCCGCGGACTGGGACCTGGCCACCGATGCCCTTCCCGACCAGCTCGTCGACCTGTTCCATGGGGCGGTCTACGAGAACCGGTTCGGGACCGTGGCCATCCGCCGGGGCGATGACGTGTACGAGATGACCACGTTCCGCACCGAGCACGAGTACGCGGACTTCCGGCGCCCGCACACCGTGGAGTTCGGGGCCGACGTGGTGGCCGATCTCGCCCGTCGCGACTTCACCGTGAACGCCATCGCCTGGGGCCGCCAGCCCGCGGGGATCGTGAATGCCCTGGTCGACCCGTTCCATGCCCGGGCCGACATCGAGCGCCGCCTCCTCCGGGCCGTCGGCGATCCCGACGCGCGATTCCGGGAGGACGCGCTGCGGATGGTGCGGGCGGTCCGGCTGGCCGCTGCCCTGGAGTTCGCGATCGAACCCGCGACGCTGGAGGCGATCCACGCCAACGCGGGGCTGGTGGCCCACCTCTCGGGCGAGCGGATCGGCACCGAGCTCCAGAAGCTGCTCGCGACGCCACGCCCCTCCGTGGGCCTCCGACTCGCTGAGCAGACCGGGCTGCTCGCCGTCCTCGCCCCCGAGCTGGCCGCGCAGCGAGGGATCCCGCAGAACAAGGTGCCCGGTGAGGACCTGTGGGAGCACACGCTGCGGACGGTCGATGCGGCCCCCGCGTCCCGTCCGGTCGTCCGCCTGGCAGCGCTGGTCCACGACATCGGCAAGCCGGCGACGCTCGCCGACGGGCACTTCCACCACCACGACGTGGTGGGCGCCCGACTGGCCACGGACTGGCTCCGCCGGCTTCGGCTGCCACGGGCGGCCATCGACGACGTGGCGCACCTGGTCCGTCACCACATGTTCTGGGCAGATCCCGACCTCACCGATGCCGCGATCCGGCGATTCCTCAAGCGCGTCGGGGCTCGGCACCTCGACAACCTGTTCGCGCTGCGGGTGGCCGATGACATCGGATCCGGCGTGGGGCCGGAGGATCCGGTCAGGGACGCGTTCAGGGAGCGCCTCGACGCGGAGCTCGCGGCCGCCGCGGCGCTGGACCGCTCCGCCCTGGTCATCGACGGTGGCGACCTCATGCGGGAGCTGGGCCTCACGCCTGGCCCCCTGCTCGGGCGGATCATCGACGAGCTGGTCGAACGGGTCATCAACGACCCGGCCCTCAACGAACGGGCCACGCTGCTGCTGCTCGCACAGGGCATGCTTGCGGACGTGGACGAGGGCGGAGTGAGCCGATGATCGAGCTGTTGCTGGGGGCGGAGCGCGCGCTCGCTGCCGGTCTCGTGGACCAGGCCGAGCGCCTGTACCGGCAGGCAGCCGACGGCGACCCCCACAACTCGATCGCCGTGGTCGGGCTGGCTCGAGTCGCTCTCGAGAGGGGCGACGAACCCGAGGCGTGGCGACTGGCCCGCCGCGCGCTGGACATCGACCCGGAGAACGTGGCGGCCCAGCGTCTGGCGCGCCGGCTCGAGGAGGTCTGGGCGTACCGCGGCGAGTCGCTGCCGGACACGGCCCGGGCGGTGCCCAATGGTGGGACGCCGGTCCCCGATCCGGTCGCCGAACCCATCCCCGAACCGGTCCCCGATCCGGTCGCCGAACCCGCCCCCGAGCCATCGGAGGCGCCGACTCCGGCGGCTGCGGGCGAGGCTGCGGGCGCCGATGCCGGGCGACCGGAACGCGGTCCAGCCATCCCAGCGGCCCCGCGGCGGAGCATCGTCGATCGCCTGCTAGGGAGGAAGCGCCCGTGAAGGTCCTCGTCACCGGAGGGGCGGGCTATGTCGGCGGGGTGTCGGTGGACGCGCTGATCGCCGCGGGTCACGCCGTCGTGGTCCTCGACGACCTGTCGACGGGTCACCAGGCGGTCGTCCCGGACGGAGTCCGGCTGGTGCGCGGCTCCTTTGGCGACGAGGTGGCCGTCCGGCAGCTCCTGGACGCCGAGGCCGTGGACGCGATCCTCCACTGCGCTGCCCGGTCGCTGGTCGGCGAGAGCGTGGCCAACCCGGCGAAGTACTACCACGACAACGTCGCCGGCGGGATCGCGCTGCTCGATGCGGCCCGTGCATCGGACGTGCGGCGGGTCGTGTTCTCGTCGACCGCCGCCGTGTACGGCGTCCCAGCCTCGACCCCGATCCGGGAGGATGCACCGCTGGCGCCGATCAACCCTTACGGCGAGACGAAGCGGACGTTCGAGGGCGCGTTGCGCTGGTACGGAGCCGCCTACGGCATCCGGAGCGTCATCCTCCGGTACTTCAACGTCGCCGGCGCCACGGACCGGATCGGCGAGGTTCACCGCCCCGAGACCCACCTGATCCCCAACGCCCTGCGTGCCGCCGAGGGCGGTCCCGCGCTCACGGTGTTCGGGGAGGACTACCCCACGTCCGACGGGACCCCGATCCGCGACTATCTCCACGTCGCGGATCTGGCGGACGCCCATGTCGCCGCTCTCGAGCACACGGCCCAGGACCTCGACGAGCCGCTGATCTGCAACCTGGGCACCTCGAGCGGCTTCTCCGTTCGCGAGGTGCTGGCCGCAGCCGCAGAGGTGGTCGGCTCGGCCATCCCGCACACGGTCGGTCCTCGTCGCGCCGGTGATCCGCCCGTGCTCGTGGCGTCGAACGACCGGGCCGGTGCGGTGCTCGGCTGGACGCCACGCCGTTCCACCCTGCCGGACATGATCGGGACGGCGTGGGCATGGCGCCTCGCGCACCCGGAGGGGTACGGGGACTGATCCGCTGCCGGGGGGCGTAGGGCGGCGGGCGGCGGCCTCGTCGGCGACGCGGCCTCGTCGGCGGCATGTGGCCCTGCACGCCACGCTGCCCGACATCGGAACCCACCGGTCCCGTCAGCAGGCGCCCGTGTGGCGCCACGCGCCACGGGGGCCGGCATCCGGGCGGCGGACGGGCGCGGACAGGCGCGGACGTGGCGCCACGCGCCGCGGGGGCCGGCATCCGGGCGGCGGACAGGCGCGGACGTGGCGCCACGCGCCACAGGGGCCGGGCGCGGGGGCCGGCATCCGGGCGGCGCCGGGCGGCGGACGGGCGCGGACAGGCGCGGACGTGGCGCCACGCGCCACAGGGGCCGGCATCCGGGCGGCGCCGGGCGGCGGACGGGCGCGGACAGGCGCGGACGTGGCGCCACGCGCCACGGGGCCCGGGCGCGGGAGCCTACTCCCGCGGTTCCAGCGGCGCCCGGTCGGGGGCGAGGCGCGGGGGCGGCGCCTCGACGCGCGCGCCGGGACCACCGGGCCCGGCCGCCCCGCCGGAGTCCGCTCCACCCTCGCCCGGGGTCTCGCCCGAGCCGGCCCACTCGTCGCTGACCGGCCACAC
>CAVOXZ010000004.1:0-53593 GCA_963700555.1 uncultured Chloroflexia bacterium | reverse complement strand
CAGCCACAGCCCGATCAGCATCGTCACCAGCAGGCTCACGATCGCGATCTGGTAGGCGCCGTTGCCCAGCGAGTCGAACAGCAGGAACAGGATCAGGCCGTACAGCAGCTGCCCGATGACCTGCGACCCCTTGCCCACCAGCCCGTACAGCCCGAAGAACTCGCCCGAGCCGCGCGGGCGGCGAGAGCCGGATCATCAACACGCGATCGGCCACCTGGACGCCCCCCAGGCCGCTGCCGAGAATCGCGCCCGCGACCACGAACATCGCCATCCCGGGCGTCGTGCCCGCAAGGCCGAGCGAGAAGGTGCCCAGCACCAGGCCGATGACCCACGAGCCCAGGACCGTGAGCAGCGTCCGCTTGGGTCCCACCCGGTCCACCATGAATCCCCAGCCGAAGCTGGCCAGGATGGCCACCACGGTCAGCAGCACCGAGGTCATCAGCCACTGGCCCTGGGTCAGCCCCACGGCCCTCACCGCCACCACGCTCATCACGACGATCAGGGTGTTGACGGCGTCGCTGTAGAAGAAGCGGCCGAGCAGGAAGCGCGGCAGCCCGGGCACGAGGCGTGCGTGGGCGATCGTCTCCCGCAGCTGTCCCAGCGAACCGAGGACCACGCCTGGCCGTCAACGGCGCCGCGGCCTCCTGCCGCCGGTCGCGCACCACGAGGAACATCGGCACCGCGAAGATGGCGAACAGGATCCCGGCGATGAAGAAGATCGGGTCGGGGCTGTCGGTGATCCCCAGCAGGATCAGCGTGACGGCGGCGAAGATCGTGCCCATGTACCCGACCCCCACGCCGATCCCCGACAGCCGGCCGCGGTTCTCGGGCCGGCTGACCATGGTGAGGGTCGCGTCGTAGTAGATCAGCGCCGCCTGGTACGCGAAGTTCGCGATCGTGAACAGGATCGCGCCCACCACGGCCGGGGTGAACCCGATGATCGCCGACGGAACGATGGTCAGCAGCGTGAACAGGAGCAGAAACGGCATCCGCCGGCCGTCCCGGTCGGACAGGGCCCCCAGGATCGGCGACACGAGCGCGTTGAGCCCGACGCTGACCGCGATCGTGATGCCCTGGACCAGCTGCCCCAGGCCCTGCCCGAACCGGTCGTCGGACGTCAGCCAGAGGCCGATCGCCGTGGACACGATCGCGTACGAGAAGATCGTGTTCGCGAAGTCGTACAGCGTCCACGCGCCCTGCGCGACCTTGCGCTGGTTGCGGGGATCGATCGCCGACGCCTCGACGTCGGAGCGCGATGTGGGCGGCATGGCGCGGGCTCCCTCCAGGTCGACTCCGGTTCCCCGGCGCGATCATAGGGGCGCCGGCGCCGGGCGACTGCCCGATCGCGCGCGGCAGCCGCCATGATCCTCAGGGTGGCGCGGGATGGTAGGGTGACGACGTGCCCCAATCCACCCTGACGCCTGCCATCCGGGACCAGATCGAACGCCTCGGCCGGGCCGACATCATGGTCGGAATCCCGAGCTTCAAGAACGCTGCGACGATCGGTTACGTGGTCCGCGCGGCGCACGCCGGGCTGGTCCAGTACTTCCCGGACCTCAAGCCCGTGCTCGTGAACTCGGACGCCGGCTCGCCCGACGGGACCCAGCGCGTCGTGATCGAGACCGAGCCCCCGGACTACGTCGAGTCGATCCTGCTGGTGCGGCCGACCAACCAGCCTCGACCGGGTCTCCCTCACCTACCCCGAGATCGACGGGGTCGGTGGCAAGGGTGCCGCCCTGCGGACGATCTTCGAGATCGCGGCCGCCCTGGAGGTCCAGGCCCTGGTCGTCGTCGACAGCGACCTGCGGTCCATCGTGCCCGAGTGGATCGAGCTCCTCGCCGGACCCATCCTCAAGGGCGGCTACGACTACACCGCCCCCCTCTACGCCCGCTACAAGTACGACGGGACGATCACCAACACCGTCACGTACCCGCTCACCCGGGCCCTCTACGGCCATCGGATCCGGCAGCCGATCGGCGGGGACTTCGGCGTCTCCGGGGACCTCGTGCGTCACTACCTCGAGCTCGACGACTGGACCGACGACATCAGCAAGTTCGGCATCGACATCTGGATGACCACGTCGGCGCTGACGGGCGGGTTCGCGGTCTGCCAGACGCGCCTGGGAGCGAAGGTCCATGACCCCAAGGATCCGGGGTCGGACCTGGGGCCGATGTTCCGCCAGGTCGTGGGCACGATCCTGCGGCTGGCCGCCGCCCATTCCGACGCCTGGCTGGACGTGCGGGGATCGCACGACATCCCGGTCTACGGCTTCGAGCGGATCATCGACCCGCCGCCGCTGGAGGTGAACTCGATCCGGCTGCTGTCGGAGTTCCACGGCGGCTCGCTCGCGCTCGCCGACACCTGGCGGACGATGCTCGACCCAGGCAATGCCGAGGTCGTCCTGGCGCTTGCCGCGGAGGCCGGCCAGCTCGTGGACGAGGTGTCGCTCCGGCTGGGCCTGGGCGGCGAGGGCGGCGCAGCGCCGATCAGCACCGAGGAGATGGCCGAGGCCCTGGCGGCGTTCCACTTCCCCGACGACCTGTGGGCGCGGGTGATGTACGACCTGGTCATCGCGACACGCCAGGGGGTCCTCGACACGGGGGCGATGGTGGCCGCCCTGGTGCCGATCTACTTCGGGCGTGTCGGCAGCTTCGTGATCGAGAACCGCCACCTGACCACTGCCGACGCCGAGGAGCGGGTGGAGCGCCAGGCCCGCCAGTTCGAGTTGCTCAAGCCGTACCTGGTGGACCGCTGGACGGCGCTGGATGCTGCCGCGGCCGGTGAGCCGGGCGCGCCTGAGCTGGGGACCGGCCAGTGACTCCCGCGCCCCTCCCCTCGCGGGTCATCATCCCGGTCGCGAACCCGCTCACCGCGGGGGAGCTGATCCGGATCGGTGCGGCGCTGATGGACGAGCGAACCGGCGAGCTCACTGCGCTGGGCATCGTCGAGGTGCCCGAGGGGATGCCGCTGTCCGAGGGGGCGACACGCGCCCGCCAGTCGCGGCGCCTGCTCCAGAAGGTGATGGACTACGTGCCGGAGGGGACGGTCATCCATCCCATGGTCCGCATCGGGCGCCACGCCGCCGCCGGGATCGTGGAGGCTGCCGCCGAGCAGGAGGCGGACCTGATGATCTTCGGCTGGGGCGGCAAGTCCGGGCCCCACCGTGAGCACGGCACATCGGCGATCAGCCCCACCATCGACGAGGTCGTGCGCGAGTCACCCTGTGACATTGCCGTGGTCAAGCAGCGCGGCGCGACCCTGATCCGGCGGATCCTGGTCCCGGTCCGCGGCGGGCCGCACGCGGAGCTTGCGCTTCGGGTCGCGGACGCCCTGGCGGTCCGCCACGGGGCCGCGGTGGTCGTCCTGCACGTGGTGCCCGCCGGGGTGACCGAGGCGGTCCGTGCCCAGGAGGAGCGGGCGCTCGCCGCGTTCGCGCGCCAGTTCGTGACGGTGCGCCTGGAGCCGATGCTCCGCGAGGCCGGCAACGTCCGGACGGCCATCCTCCGCGAAGCCGACCAGGCGGACCTGGTCGTCATGGGTGCCTCGGCTCCCGGTGACGAGCCCGGCGGCGCGCTGTTCGGAGCCCTGCCGGAGGCGATCGCCCAGCGCGCCAAGCCGACGGTGATCGTGGTCAAGACGCGCGAACCGATCGGGCGCCAGACCTTCGAGCAGCTCGCGCAGAAGGCCGAGAGCCTCGCGGCTGCCGACCGCGCCGCCGACGAGGTCCGGTCCATCCCGGCCAGGGTGGACCGCTGGTTCGCCGAGGCGAACTTCCACCACAGCGAGTTCGCCGATCTCGCGCGCCTGGCGGGACTGAAGGCGAAGCAGGGCATCACCGTGTCCCTCGTGCTGCCCACGCTCAACGAGGCCGACACCATCGGGCCGATCGTGCGCCGGGCCGTTCGCGAGATGCAGGAGCGCTACCCGATCCTGGACGAGATCCTCGTCATCGACTCCGCATCGACGGACGACACGCGGGCGATCGCCGCCGCCGAGGGGGCCCGCGTCGTCGAGCACCCTGACGTCCTGCAGCGCTACGGCTCGTTCGCGGGCAAGGGCGAGGCGCTCTGGAAGTCGCTGTACGAGACGACCGGCGACATCGTGGTCTGGGCGGACACCGACGTCCGGAACTGGCACCACCGCATGGTCTACGGGACGCTCGGTCCGCTGCTCGTGGAGCCGCGCCTCCAGTACGTGAAGGGCTACTACCAGCGCCCGATCGTCGAGGGCGGCGTGCTCAAGGAGGGCGGCGGCGGGCGGGTCACCGAGCTTGTCGCGAGGCCCCTGATCAACCTGTTCTTCCCGGAGCTCTCCGGGTTCATCCAGCCGCTGTCCGGCGAATATGCGGGCCGGAGGACGCTCCTGGAGCAGCTGCCGTTCTTCACGGGCTATGCGGTCGAGATCGGCCACCTGATCGATGCGGCCGAGAAGTCCGGCCTGGGCGGCCTCGGGCAGGTGGACCTGGAGCGGCGCGTGCACCGCAACCAGGAGCTCGAGGGCCTGTCGAGGATGTCGTTCGTGATCCTCCAGGCCGTGGCCAAGCGGCTCGAGGAACGGCGCCGGGCGAGGCTGTTCGCCGAGCTCGGGTCGACGATGAAGCTGCCCCGCGCCGGCCGAGGCCGCCTGAGCCTCGAGGTCATGGAGCTCGCCGACAACGAGCGGCCGCCCATGATCCGGATCCCGGAGTACGTTGAACGGCGGCGCGCAGCCGGCGCCACCGGCGAGGCGGGCGACTAGGCGCCCATGCGCGTCCTGGTCGCGCCCGACTCCTGGAAGGGCACGCTCACCAGCGTGCGAGGTGGCGCGGGCGATCGCGGCCGGCTGGCAGCGGGCGCGCCCCGACGACGAGGTGCGGCTCGCCCCGCTGGCCGACGGCGGCGAGGGCACGCTGGTCGCGATCGAGGCGGCCGGCGGCTGGACCCGCCGCGAGACGGATGTCGCGGATCCGCTGGCCCGGCGGGTCCAGGCCGCCTGGCTGGCCCGCGACGACGGCACCGAGGCGTTCGTCGAGATGGCGCAGGCGTCGGGGC
This sequence comes from uncultured Chloroflexia bacterium, assembly GCA_963700555.1. Taxonomy (GTDB): domain Bacteria; phylum Chloroflexota; class Limnocylindria; order Limnocylindrales; family CSP1-4; genus CAIXZV01. Next base: position 48,562 of record CAVOXZ010000004.1, on the reverse strand, counting down.
TCTCCCTGCTGGACCCCGACGAACGGGACGCGATGCGCGCCACCACTCGCGGCACCGGCGATCTGCTGCGCGCGGTCCTCGACGCCGGGATCGTCGAGATCGCGCTGGGGATCGGCGGGTCGGCGACCAGTGACGGTGGGGCGGGTGTGCTGCGCGCGCTGGGGGCACGCGTCGATGACGACCTCGGCAGCGTCGACCTCTCCGGCCTCGATCCGAGGCTGGCCGGCGTCCGGCTCCGGATCGCCTGCGACGTGACCAACCCGCTGCTGGGCCCGGACGGTGCCGCGGCCGTCTACGGACCCCAGAAGGGGGCCACCCCGTCGCAGGTCGCCGCCCTGGACGCCCGCCTGGCCCGCTTCGCCGACGCCCTCGAGGCGGCGGCGAGCCGACGCGAACGGGACACGGCCGGCGCGGGTGCCGCTGGCGGCCTCGGCTTCGGGCTGCTCTGCCTCACCGACCGGTTCGCATCCCTGAGCCTGGAACCGGGCATCGATCTCGTGATGGCCGAGACGAGGTTCGAGGACGAGCTCGCGGCGGCCGATCTCGTGATCACCGGGGAGGGCCGGATCGACGCCCAGACCGCGTTCGGCAAGACGGCGATGGGCGTGGCCCGGCGAGCGCAGGCGGCCGGGGTGCGATGCGTGGCGATCGGTGGCGGCGCAACGCCCGATGGCATCGAAGCGCTGGGGACGGCCGGCGTCGAGGTCATCGCCGCCCACGAGGGACCGATCAGCCTCGAAGCGGCGAGGGCCGCCGGGGCTGCCCCGGTCGAGGCGGCCGCCGAGCGGCTGGCGCGTGCCCGGTGAGCCCCACGACGCGCCTTCCCAGGGAGCCTGCGGCGAAGCAGCCGACCGCCAGGCGGGCGGCCAGGCGGACACGAAGGGCAGCCGACCCGGTCAAGGCCTGGGCCTCGTACCTGCGCCGGTACCGGCCCGGGCTGCCGGGCTTCGTGCTGGAGCAGCTGGCGGCCACGTACGGCGAGCAGCGCTGGGAGCCCCGGCTCGATCCCACGAGCGAGCTGATCCTCACCATCCTGACCCAGAACACCGCCGACACGAATGCCGAGAAGGCGTACGGGCAGCTCCGCCGCGCCTACCCCAGCGACCGCGACCCCGAGGAGCACCGGCCCGGGATCGGCTGGGGCGGCGAGGGGCTGCCGACCGCGCCGCCGCCGGACTGGTCGATGGTCGAGCACGCACCCCTGCCCGAGCTCATCGACGTGATCCGCCCGGGCGGCCTCGCTCCGCAGAAGGCCCCGCGCCTGCAGGCCACGCTGCGCCACATCCGGGAGCAGCGCGGCGACTACTCGCTCGCATTCCTCGGCGAGATGCCCGCGCTGGAGGCGCGGGACTGGCTGACCGCGATCGACGGCATCGGCAAGAAGACGGCCTCGATCGTGCTCGCCTTCTGCTTCGGCGCTCCCGTGATGGCGGTCGACCGCCACGTCGAGCGGGTCTCGAAGCGGATCGGCCTCATCCCGGCCAAGGCGTCCGCGGACCAGGCGCACGACCTGTTCCTGGGCCTCCTCGAGCCGGACCAGATGTATGCCGCCCACGTGCTGCTGATCCACCACGGCCGGGCGATCTGCCACGCCCAGAACCCCAAGCACGACCTGTGCCCGGTGCGGGACCGCTGCCGGGCCGTCACCGCCAAGGCGCCCTGACCGAGCCACCCGGCACCGGGCGCGCCCCGCTAGGATCGCCCTGTGCGCACCACCGACCCGCGCGTTCCGCTGATCCTCGACGTCGACACCGGGATCGACGACGCCCTCGCCCTGCTGTATGCCGCCGCGAGCCCGGAGGCGGACCTGGTCGCGGTCACCTGCCTGTCGGGCAACGCCGAGGTCACCGACGTCGCGCGCAACACGCGCGCCATCCTGGAGCTCGCCGGTCGGGAGGACGTCGAGGTGGCGGTGGGTCGGCCGGTGCCCCTCCTGCGGCCCCTGGAGATCACGCCCGAGACCCACGGGCCACACGGGATCGGATACGCCACGCTCCCGGATCCGGCTCGATCCGTCTCGAACCGGTTCGGCCCGCAGCTCATCGTGGACGAGGCGCGGAAGCGGCCGGGCGCGATCACGCTGGTCACGCTGGGGCCGCTCACGAACCTCGCCATCGCCGTCCTCGCGGAGCCACGCCTGCCCCGCCTCCTGCGGCGCTGGGTCGCGATGGGTGGCACCTTCCGGGCCCCCGGCAACACGACGCCGACCACCGAGTGGAACATCCACTGCGACCCCGAGGCGGCCCGGATCTGTCTCGCGGCGTGGCAGAGCGCGGTCACCGACGATCCGGAGGTCGCCCGGGCGCTGGTGATGGGCCTCGACGTGACGGAGCGGGCACGGATCGGGCCGGAGGACGTGGCGGCGCTGGCGACGCGCGCCGGCAGCACCGGCGACCTGGCGCTGGATGCGCCGCAGGCCCCGGATCCTGGCCGGGCATCCACGGCGAGCGTCCCGGTCGTCCGGTTCGTCGCCGACGCGCTGCGCTGGTACTTCGAGTTCCACGCCCGGTACGACGGCTTCTATGGGGCCTTCATCCACGACCCGCTGGTCGTGGCCTGCGCGCTCGATCCGTCGCTGGTCCGGTCAGAGGCGGTCGCGGTGGATGTCGACACCTCGGGCGGGGTCGCGGACGGGCAGACCGTCGCCGACTGGCGAAGGCTCCAGGGTCGTACGCCGAATGCCGACGTGGCGCTGGAGGCCGACGCGGGCGAGTTCCTGCGGCGGCTCGTCGAGCGCGTCGGCGGGCTGGCCGCGGAGGGGTCTTCGGGCCGGGGCTGAGCACCGGACCGCGGCTGCTGCGGCTGCCGCCGGTTACGGCTTCGCGTGCTCCCGGACGATCAGCACCGAGCTCGAGGCATGGAGCAGGACGTTGCGCGCGGTGCTGCCGAGGACCAGGCGGGCGACGCCGGTGTGCCCGCGGGACCCCATCACGATCGTGCCCATGCGCTGCTCCGCGGCATACCGGACGATCTCCGTGGCCGGGACGCCCTCCAGCGGGACCGGCGTCGCCGGATAGCCGGCGTCCGCGAGCCGGCGCGCCTGGTTCTCCGCCTCCACCTTGACCGCCTGGCGGGCGTCGTCAGCAGAGCGTGAGTAGCTCTCGAGGACCTGCTCATAGAGCCCGGGGGTGAACCCCGCCGCAACCGCGACGGCGACCTCGGCGACCGTCACCACCGAGACGGGCATGCCGGCGAAGATCGGCCACTTCGTGAACACCTCCTCCGCGTGGCGGGCGGACGAGGATCCGTCGTCGGCGAACGCCACCGGGCGCCAGCTGGCGGTGGCGCGCGACGAGAACCGGGCACGGCGCATGGTCCACGATCTCCGAGGCGGTGCTGCCGAGCAGCATCGTGGCGATCCGACCGTGGCCGCGGCTGCCCACGACGATGAGGTTCGCGACCATGGCGCCCGCCTCGTCGACGATCGCGGTGGAGGGACGACCCTTGAGCAGGAAGCCCTCCACCCTGGCACCGGTGCCGGCAAGATCAACCTCGGCCCGAGCCACGGCTTCACGCAGCACGCGGATCTCGGCCTCCTCCTGGGTCTCGCTCGTGGTGGCGTCACCGCCCATCGACGCCCACGACATGGCGAGCGTGTCAGCGTAGGTGCGGTGCACCGCGACGACCCGGATGACCGAATCGGACGGCAGCCGGAATCCCTGGACGAGCGCCAGGGCACGGTCACTGCAGGCCGAGCCATCGATAGCGAGCAGGATGCGCATCGGGGACCTCCGATCGCCCGAATCGTCGCGCCTCGGCGCGCGGGCCGGGATGGCCGAACGGCCCGATCGGCGATCCGGATGGGGCACGAAGCTAGGACGTTGCCCCGATCACCGTGCGGACGCCGCGCGCGATCTCCACGTCCTCCCGGGCGGGGATCACGAACGCGCCGACGGCGGCTCCCGCCGCCGAGACGTCCCGATCGGGCTCGCCGGAGCGACCCGTGGCCCGGGCGTTCGCGGCCGGATCCACCGCGATCCCGAGGAAGGCGAGCCCGTCGGCCGCGAGGGCACGCACGTCGGGCGACCGCTCGCCGACGCCACCCGTGAACGCGATCGCGTCGAGACCACCCAGGGAGGCCGCCATCGCGGCGATGCCCGCCCGCAGCCGGTGGAGGTAGACGTCCAGGGCCAGCCCGGCGTCGGCGTGCCCGGAGTGGACCCCGTCGAGGACCGCCCGCATGTCCGCGGTCCCGGCCAGGCCCAGGAGACCGGACCGGTGCTCCAGTCCGTCGGCGATCTGCGCGGGCGCCAGCCCCTCGTGCTCGGCCAGCCACAGGATCATGCCCGGATCCACGGTCCCGGAGCGGGTGGCCATCACGAGGCCCTCGAGGGGCGTGAAGCCCATCGTCGTGTCCACCGACCGGCCGCCGCGCACCGCCGCCAGCGAGGCGCCCGCCCCCAGGTGGCAGGAGACGACCCGCAGGTCGGGATCGCGTTCCCGGCCCAGGAGCTCCGCGACCCGCCGCGACGCATAGGCGTGCGACAGGCCGTGGAACCCGTATCGACGGAGTGCCCATCGCCGGCGCCACTCCAGCGGGATCGCGTACGTGGCCGCGGCGGCCGGGATCGTCGCGTGGAACGCGGTGTCGAAGCAGGCCACGCTGGGCACGGCGGGAAGCGCGGCCGCGATCGCCTCCAGCCCGGCGAGCGACTTGGGCTGGTGGAGCGGCGCGAGGGCCGAGAGCTCGCGGATCCCGGCGAGCACCTCGTCATCCACGAGCACCGGGGCCGTGAACCGGGTCCCGCCGTGCACCACGCGATGCCCGACCGCGTCGACGGGGCCAAGCGCGTCCAGCGCACTCGACACGGAGGCGGCGTCATCCGCCCCGCTCGGCGGCGGCAGGTCCGTCTCCGCGAGCAGCGTGTCCGCGGGATCCAGCACCCGGAGCTTGAGGCTGCTGGACCCCGCGTTGACGACGAGGATCCGGGCGGGGACTACGCCTTCCACGCCCAGTTCGCGATCTCCGGCGCATCCTCGCCCTCGAGTCGCGTGTAGGCCCGAGCCTCGATGCGCTTGTCGACCATGAGCTGGCGCACGTGGCCCGCCCTGGAGCCGAGCCCCGGCACCCGGTCGATCACGTCGATCACCAGGTGGAAGCGGTCGAGGTCGTTGAGCATCACCATGTCGAACGGCGTGGTGGTGGTCCCCTCCTCCTTGTAGCCGCGGACGTGCAGGTTGGCGTGGTTCGTCCGGCGGTAGGTGAGGCGGTGGATCAGCCACGGGTAGCCGTGGTAGGCGAACACGATCGGCTTGTCCGTCGTGAACAGCGAATCGAACTCGGCGTTCGAGAGGCCGTGCGGGTGCTCCTTCTCGTCCTGGAGCCGCATCAGGTCCACGACGTTGACGAACCGGACCCGCAGCTCCGGCAGGTGCTCGCGCAGCAGGTCCACGGCCGCCAGCGCCTCCAGCGTCGGGATGTCGCCGGCGCTGGCGATCACGACGTCGGGCTCGCCGCCCTGGTCGTTGCTCGCCCAGTCCCAGATCCCGATGCCGCGGGTGCAGTGGAGGATCGCCTGGTCCATCGACAGCCAGTTGGGGCCGGGCTGCTTGCCGGCCACGATGACGTTGACGTAGTTGCGGCTCCGGAGGCAGTGGTCGCCGACCGAGAGCAGCGTGTTCGCATCCGGCGGCAGGTAGACCCGGATGACATCCGCCTTCTTGTTGACGACATGGTCGATGAACCCCGGGTCCTGGTGGGAGAACCCGTTGTGATCCTGCCGCCAGACGAGCGAGGACAGCACGTAGTTGAGCGACGCGATCGGGCGGCGCCACGGGATGTCGCGGGTCACCTTGAGCCACTTCGCGTGCTGGTTGAACATCGAATCGACGATGTGGATGAACGCCTCGTAGCAGTTGAACAGGCCGTGCCGGCCGGTGAGCAGGTAGCCCTCCAGCCAGCCCTGGCACTGGTGCTCGGAGAGGACCTCCATCACCCGCCCGTCACCGGCGAGGTGCTCGTCGGACGGGATGATCTCGGCCATCCAGGTCTTGTCGGTGACGTCGAGCACGGCGCCCAGCCGGTTCGACGCGGTCTCGTCGGGGCCGAACATCCGGAAGTTGTCCAGGTTGCGGGCCATGACGTCGCTCAGCCACGACCCGAGGACGCGGGTCGCCTCGGACGTCGTGGCGCCGGGCGCCGGCACGTCCACGGCGTAGTCGCGGAAGTCGGGCAGCGAGAGGTCGCGCAGCAGCTCGCCACCGTTGGCGACCGGGTTCGCGCTCATCCGCCGGGTCCCGGTCGGGGCCAGCTCGGCGAGCTCCGGGAGCAGCGCCCCGTGCTCGTCGAACAGCTCCTCGGGCCGGTAGCTGCGCATCCACGTCTCCAGGATCGCCCGGTTCTCGGCGTTCGTGCGAACCTCGCTCATCGGGACCTGGTGGCTGCGCCAGTTGCCCTCGACCGGGTGGCCCTCGATGGTCTTGGGGCCCGTCCAGCCCTTGGGCGTCCGGAGCACGATCATCGGCCAGCGCGGGCGCTCGGTGACGCCGTCCTCGCGGGCCCGGCGCTGGATCTCGCGGATCTCGGCGGTGACGATGTCGAGCGTGGCCGCGAGCTGCTGGTGGACGTCGGCCGGGTCGTCGCCTTCCACGAAGTACGGCGTGTGGCCGTAGCCCTCCATCAGCGCGGCGAGCTCATCGCGGGGAATCCGGGCGAGGACGGTCGGGTTGGCGATCTTGTAGCCGTTGAGGTGCAGGATCGGCAGGACCGCGCCGTCGCCGACCGGGTTGAGGAACTTGTTGGAGTGCCAGCTCGTGGCCAGCGGGCCCGTCTCGGCCTCGCCGTCGCCGACCACGGCACAGACGAGCAGGTTCGGGTTGTCGAACGCGGCGCCGTAGGCGTGAGAGAGCGCGTAGCCCAGCTCCCCGCCCTCGTGGATCGAGCCCGGCGTCTCGGGCGCGACGTGGCTCGGGATGCCGCCCGGGAACGAGAACTGGCGGAACAGCTTCCGCATCCCGTCCTCGTCGCGGGTGATCGACGGGTAGACCTCGGTGTAGGTGCCCTCGAGATAGGCGTTGGCGACGATCGCCGGGCCGCCGTGCCCGGGGCCGATCACGTAGATCGCATCGAGGTCGTCGCGCTTGATCACGCGGTTCATGTGGGCGTAGATCAGGTTGAGGCCCGGGGTCGTGCCCCAGTGGCCGAGGAGCCGCGGCTTGACGTGCGCCGGGCTCCAGCGGCGTCGCGCAGCAGCGGGTTGTCGAGCAGGTAGATCTGGCCGACGGACAGGTAGTTGGCGGCGCGCCAGTAGGCGTCGATCCGCTCGAGCTCGTCCGGTGACAGGACGGTGGGTTGGGTCGGGGCGGTAGTCATCTGGATCTCCAGGAATTCGGACGCCGCGAGACGCGGATAGCCTACCCCAAGGGTCCCGACCTGGACCCCGGAACGCTTCTTCTCAGCCGTCCCGGCGGAGGGCGACGACGACGAGCAGGAACGTGGTCTCCAGGATGTCGACGCCGGCGATCACGAGCGCCACGATGAACGGCAGTGGATGCCCGACCAGCCAGCCCGCCGCCGCGGAGAAGGCCGCGACCGCCAGGAACACGAATCGGACCCCGCGCACGAGCGTGGCCAGGTCGCGCCCGGTGAGCACGCCCGACGCGAGGTGACGGCCCGCCTCAAGGCGGCGAACGGCCTCGACGAGACACCACAGGGCACCGACGACGCTGATGCCCACGAGGGCGGCACGCACGACCGGCGGCGGGTCGGCGATGGCGACCAGGACCTCCCCGTTCCAGCCGAGGGCTGTGCCTCCCAGCAGGGCGGCGCCCCCGGCCAGCAGCCAGGCGAGCCGGCCCCGGTCGAGCCCGCTCACGCTGGTCCGACCTCCAGCGCGACCTCGTGGCACACGCCGTCCACGATGCGCCAGGCTCGCAGTGCCGGCGCCTCCGCCAGCGAGACCAGGAGGTAGATCGCCGCTGGATAGAACGCGCGGCCGACGTCGGTGGGCGACGGGACCGCCGCCGACCTCACGTGGGAGTGGGCGATCCCCCAGATGACCTCGCCGGCGTCGTCGGCCTCCACGGTGACCCGGAGCAGGTCGTCGGGGTGCACCGAGTAGCGAACGGCCGACGCCGCCGCGTTGCGGCAGGCCACATAGCGGATCGGCTCGCCGCCGTCGGCTGCCTCCCGGGATCCGACGACCAGCCCGCATGCCTCGAGCGGCGACTCGGCGCGCGCGTGGGCTTCGATGGCGCCGGCGATCGCCGGGGGCAATCGCACGGCTGGTGGCCCGGGATGACCGACGCTCAACGCGGATCACCGAGCGTGAACACGCCGACCTGGTCCGGCGCGTCGGTCGCACTGCCAGGCACCGGCAGCGGGTGTCCGGCCTCGCGGGCCGCGCGGGCCGCATCGGAGCACACCGGGCAGGCCGGATCGCGGCGCAGGCGGAGCTCGGTGAACTCCGTCTCCAGGGCGTCGAACAGGACGAGGCGCCCGGCCAGCGTGGTCCCGATCCCGAGCAGGAGCTTGAGCACCTCGTTGGCCTGGAGCAGCCCCATGATCCCGGGCACGACTCCGAGCACGCCGGCCACCGAGCAGCCCGGCGCCAGCTCCGGCGGGGGCGGCGTAGGGTAGAGGCAGCGGTAGCACGGCCCCTCGGACGGGTCGAAGGTCGTGAGCTGGCCCTCGAACCGGAACACGCTGGCGTGGACCACGGGAATGCCGGCCGCGACCGCCGCGTCGTTGAGGACGTAGCGCGTCTCGAAGGTGTCGGTGCCGTCGAGGATGACGTCGTAGCCGGCGATGATCCGGTCGACGTTGTCCTCGACCAGCATCTCGTCGTGCGCCACCACCGTGACGCCGGGGTTGAGCGCGTTGAGCGTCCGGCGCGCGCTCTCGACCTTCTTCTCGCCCACGCGATCGGTGGTATGGAGGACCTGGCGCTGGAGGTTGGACAGGTCCACCACGTCGAAGTCGACGATCCCGATGGTCCCGATGCCGGCGGCCGCGAGGTACAGGGCGGCCGGCGACCCGAGACCGCCGGCGCCGACGAGCAGCACGCGCGAGCCGAGAAGCCTTGCCTGCCCGTCCGAACCCACCTCGGGGATCAGGAGGTGGCGGCTGTAGCGCTGCTGCTGCGCGCCGGTGAGGCCGGCCGGCCGCGCCCATTCCAGGCCCTGGCGCTTCCAGGCGTCGAAGCCGCCGCCCATCGAGGCGACGTCCCCGTAGCCCATCGCCCGCAGCGCCTGGGCCACGAACAGTGAGCGGACCCCGGCCGCGCAGTACAGCACGATGGGCGTCGCGCGATCGGGAATCGCGGCCTCGACCTCCTGCTCCACGTGGCTCCGGGCGATGTGGCGCGCTCCCGGCACGTGGCCCTGCTCCCACTCGGATGCCTCGCGAACGTCGACGAGGATGGCGCCGCCTCCCTGGCGGGCCGCGTCGGCCTCCACGGGCGTGACCTCCCGGATCTCGGCGCGGGCCTCGCGGAGGAGCTCGGCGTAGGTCTTCGGCATGGCGGGCAGGCTCCGGTACGACGACGCACCGCCGGAACGACGGGGCGGAGCGAACGCGGTGGCTAGACCGGGTCCTTCGTGAGCGGCTTGACGCCGGTCTCGTCGAGCAGGTGCTGCAGCGAGTCGAACGACAGCATGGCGCACTTGAGGCGAGCGGGGCTGATCTCGATCCCCAGCAGGTCGAGCAGGTCGGTCGCGGCGAAGCCCGCGACCTCCTCCACCGGCTTGCCCTTGATCTCGTCGGTCAGCAGCGAGGCCGACGCCTGGCTGATGGCGCAGCCGCGGCCGGTGAACCCCACCTCGGCCACGACGCCGTCCGTGATGGTCAGCTGCATCGTGATCCGGTCACCGCACAGGGGGTTGGCGCCCTCGTACGATGCCGAGGGTGACTCCAGGACCCCGAAGTTGTGGGGCCTCCGATAGTGCTCGAGGATGTAGTCGCGGTAGAGGTCGTCCATCGGTGCCGCGAGTGTAGCGCGGCCTCCCGATCCCGACCGGAAGGCCCTGGGCCACGGCACGTGGGTCCCACGGACCGACACCGGCTGGAAGACGCGAGGTAGACTCCGAATCGCAACGTTCGAGGGCGGCATCGGCGATCGCTGATGCGCTCGCCCCCGGGTTGCAGGATGCACGGCCAGGACTCGTTGAGATCCGGCCATTGGAGGAGAAGCGAGTGAACTCGATGAAACCCAGGATCATCGCGGCGTTGGCGGTCACCGTCATCGCGGTGGCTGCCTGTGGCGGCGGGGGCTCGGAGAAGGCAAAGACCGCCACGTCCGCGGCGGACATGGGCGGGCATGGAAGAGCTCGTCAAGGCCGCCGAGGAGGAGGGCCAGCTCAACGTCATCGCCCTGCCGCCGGAGTGGGCCAACTACAAGGGCGTCATCGCCGGCTTCAAGGCGAAGTACCCCAACATCGCGGTCGATGAGGCGAACCCGGACGCCAACAGCCAGGAGGAGATCGACGCCGCCAACAACCTGAGGGACACCGACAAGGCGCCCGACGTGTTCGACCTCGGCGTCAACGTCGCGCTCGCCAACACCGCGCTCTTCGCGCCCTACCAGGTCGAGGCGTGGGCAGACATCCCGGACAACCTCAAGGAGTCCACGGGCCTGTGGTGGGCGGACTACGCCGGCTTCATGTCCATCGGCTGTGACGCCTCCAAGGTGCCGGCCCCGGCCACCGTCGCCGACCTGCTCAAGCCCGAGTACAAGGGCGCGATCGCGCTCAACGGCAACCCCAAGACGGCAGGGGCCGCGCTGCACGGCGTGATCATGGCCTCGCTGGCCAACGGCGGTGCTGCCGACAACATCGGCCCCGGCGTCGACTTCTTCAACGCGCTCAATGAAGCAGGCAACCTCCTGCCCGTCGACCCGACCCCGGCGACCATCGCCGCGGGCCAGACGCCGTGCGTCATCGACTGGGAGTACAACAACGCCGGCCTCACCGCGGACCTCGTCAGCAAGGGCATCGACTGGAAGGTCGTCATCCCGTCCGACGCGCCGCCGGTCGCCGCCTACTACATCCAGGCCATCAACAAGGACGCCCCGCACCCGGCGGCCGCCCGCCTGTGGATGGAGTACCTGTACTCGCCCCAGGCCCAGAACGAGTGGCTGAAGGGCTTCGCCCGGCCCGTCCTCCAGGAGGCGATGATCCGGGACGGCACGATCGACCAGGCCGCGCTCGCCGCCGTCGCGGTGGCCGAGGGCACCCCCGTCGTGCTGACCCAGGACCAGGTGAAGACCGTCACCGACTACATCGCCACCAACTGGAACATCGAGCTCCCGTAGCCCTCACAGGCTCGGCTTGAACCGCACCGACACCACGGCCTCCATGCCGGCGTCGGAGCGTGAACCGGCAACCGGCCCCGCCACTGGCGGGGCCGGTTCCAGTCGTTCCCGGGCGCGGAACGCCTATCTGCCCACGGTGCCGTTCTTCGGCTACGTGGCGCTGTTCCTCATCCTGCCCACGCTGATCGTCACCGTGGGCGCATTCCAGTCGGCAGACGGCCTGCCGACGCTGGACGTCATCACCACGGTGCTGACGGGCTCCACCTTCCACCAGGCCTTCATCCGCTCGATCCAGCTGTCGCTGGTGTCGGCCCTCCTCGGGGCCGTGTTCGGCGGGCTGCTCGCCTGGGCCGTGGCGTCCGGCGGGCCCGGTGGTCGACTCCGACAGATCGCCGTCGCGGGCTCCAGCGTGCTCGCCCAGTTCGGTGGCGTCATGCTCGCCTTCGCCTTCCTGGCCACGTTCGGGATCGAGGGGTTGGCCACGATCCTCCTCGCCGAGACCGTCGGCTTCGACCGGGTCAGGGACAGCGCCTGGGTGTACGGGATGACCGGCCTCACCGTCGTCTACTCGTACTTCCAGATCCCGCTCATGGTCATCGTCTTCCTGCCGGCGCTCGACGGCCTGCGCAAGGAATGGCGGGAGGCCTCCACCAGCCTCGGGGGGTCCGCCTGGTCATACTGGCGGCACGTGGGCGGCCCGATCCTCGCCCCGAGCTTCCTCGGCGCCGTCCTGCTGCTGTTCGCCAACGCCTTCTCTGCCTACGCCACGGCCGCCGCGCTGGTCAGCCAGGGCAGCCCGATCGTGCCCTTGCAGATCCGGGAGGCCCTGACCAGCGAGGTCATCCTCGGCCAGGCGAACGTGGGCAAGGCGCTGGCGCTGGGCATGGTCATCGTGGTGGCCATCGTCATGACCCTGTATGCGCTGGTCCAGCGGCGCGCGTCGCGGTGGCTGCGGTGAGCGCGCGCCGTCGCCGCCTGCAGGGCTCGCTCGGACGGTGGGCCGTCCTCGTCCTCGTCGGCGGGTGGCTGATCCTGCCGCTCGTGTCCATGGCGGAGTTCTCGACGCGCGGCGACCTGAGCACGCCGCGCAGCCTGGACGCGTGGATCGCCATCGGCGGTGACCCGAACCTCGTCGAGGCGATCATCACGACGCTCGCGATCGCGGCCCTCACCGCGTTCGGGATGCTGACGCTGCTCGTGCCGACCATGACCTGGACCTACCTGCGGGTGCCGAAGCTGAAGCGGCCGGTCGAGTTCCTGTGCCTCCTGCCGCTCGCCATCCCGGCCGTCGTCCTCGTCGTCGGGATCGTGCCGATCTACTCGATCCTGACCCGGGCGACCCGCGGCTCACCGCTCGTGCTCGTGTTCATCGACGTCATCCTGGTCCTCCCGTACGCCCACCGCGCGATCGATGCCGGCCTCAAGTCGATCGACGTGATCACGCTCGCGGAAGCCGCCCGGAGCCTCGGCGCCGGCTGGGCCCGGGTCATCTTCCAGATCATCGTCCCGAATCTCCGTGGGGCGCTCCTGTCCGCCTCGGTCATCGCCGTGGCCCTCGTGCTGGGCGAGTTCACGATCTCCTCGCTCCTCAACTACGACACGCTCCAGGTCGTCATCAACCTGCTCGGCAAGCGGGATTCGTACCTCTCGGTCGCGGTCTCGCTGGCGGCGCTGCTGTTCGCCTTCGTGCTGATCTACGGCATCGCCGTGGTGGCCGGCGGCGAGCGACGACCGGTCGAGGAGCCCACCGAAGAAGGGGTCGCCTGATGTCCCTCACGCCCGCGGTCCCGGCTCCCGAAGGACGGAGCGGCGTCGCCGTCCACTTCGAGGGCCTGCACCGCTACTACGGCGCCGTGCACGCCCTCGACGGCCTCGACCTCGAGATCGCGCCCGGCGAGCTCGTCGCCCTGCTCGGCCCGTCCGGCTGCGGCAAGACCACGGCGCTGCGGGCGCTGGCCGGGCTCGACCGGCCGGACGCCGGCCGGATCGTCGTCAACGGTCGCGACATCACCGACGTCCCGGCGAACAAGCGCGACATGGGCATGGTCTTCCAGGCCTACAGCCTGTTCCCGAACATGACCGCCCGGGACAACGTGGCCTACGGCCTGCGCCTGCGCGGGATGGACGGCCCGACCCGCGGTCGCAAGGCGGACGAGATGCTCGACCTGGTCGGCCTCGGCAAGCAGGGGAACCGCTACCCGTACCAGCTCTCGGGCGGCCAGCAGCAGCGCGTCGCCCTCGCCCGGGCCCTGGCCATCGAGCCCCAGGTCCTGCTGCTCGACGAGCCCCTCTCGGCCCTCGACGCGAAGGTGCGCCGGGTCCTGCGCGACGAGATCCGCCGGATCCAGATCGCCGTGGGCACGACGACGCTGTTCGTGACCCACGACCAGGAGGAGGCGCTCGCGCTGGGCGATCGGGTCGGCGTCATGTCCACCGGCCGGCTCGAGCAGATCGCCGCGCCCACCGAGCTCTACGACCGGCCGATGACACCGTTCGTGGCGGAGTTCGTGGGCCTGACCAACCGGATCGGCGGGACGGCAAGCGACGGAGCGGTGGAGATCCTGGGGACCCGCATTCCGCTGCTCGAAGGCTCCGCCACCTCCGGGAAGGTGGACGCCCTGGTCCGGCCCGAGGCGGTGGAGCTGATCCCGGAGGCTGGGGCTCCGGCGCGCGTGGTCGCCATCAGCTTCCTCGGATCGGTCAGCCGGGCCCAGGTGCAGCTCGCGGACGGTGCGCTCGTCCTGGCGCAGATGGCCGCGTCGGATGCCACCGGGCTCGTCCCCGGCACTGCCGTTCGCGTCAGCGTGCGACCGTCGCCGGTCTTCGCCGTTGCCGGCTGATCCGGCGCTCTCCGCGCCCGTCCGCCCTCGTCCGCGCTTCCCGAGGTTCCGGCCATGACCCGTCCCCGTCTTCCCGGCCTCGGCCAGATCACCGAGGCCGCCCGCACCATCGATGTCGTCCACGAGACGGACGTCCTCGTGGTCGGCAGCGGACCGGGCGGCCTCGGGGCCGCGCTGGGGGCGGCGAGGGCCGGGGTCCAGACCACCCTCCTCGAGCGGTTCGGCTGCTTCGGCGGCAACATCACCGCCGTTGGCGTGGAGAGCTTCGCCTGGTACCGCCACGAGCAGACCGTGGACAGCGTGGGCGTCGGCACCGAGCTCGAGGCCCGGGCGAAGGCGATGGGGGCGACGTCGGACGAGTCGCAGTCGGTGAGCCAGGCGTTCGATGGCGAGATGTTCAAGGTCGTTGCCGACGCGCTGGTGGAGGAGGCAGGCATCACGCCGATGCTCCACCGGCTGTTCGTGGCCCCGATCGTCGAGGACGGCGTGCTGCGCGGCGTCATCACCGAGAGCAAGTCGGGCCGCGAGGCGATCCTCGCCCGCCGGGTGATCGACGCCACGGGCGACGCGGACGTGGCGGCCAGGGCCGGGGCCCCCGTCCACGCCACCCCGAGAGAGGACATGCTGTCGCTGTCGGTCATGTTCTCGATGAGCGGGGTGAACAAGCACCGGTTCATCGAGCAGGTCAAGGCCGATCCGCAGACCTATCGAGACTGGGCCGGCAACTCCGAGTGGGACATCGAGACCGACGGCAAGGAGGACGAGATGTTCTCGCCCTTCCTGCGCAAGCCGTTCAAGCGGGCGGTCGAGGCCGGGCTCATCCCCTCCAACCTGATCACGCTCGCCGGGACCTGGGGCACGGTCTCCGACCAGGGCGACCTCACCTACCTCAACCTCGTCCACCTCGGCGGCCTGGACGGGACCAGCGCGGACGACCTGACCCTGGCCGAGATCGAGGGCCGCCAGCAGGCGATGCACGCGATCACGGCCCTGCGCGCGTTCATGCCCGGCTGCGAGGACGCGAAGCTGCGCAACTTCGGCATGACCGTGGGGGTGCGGGACACGCGCAAGATCGACGCCCTCTACAACCTGACGGAGCGATGACGTCCGCGAGCGAAGCGCGGTTCGAGGACTCGATCGGGATCTTCCCGGAGTTCATCGACGGCTACGGGGTCCTCGTGCTGCCGACGACCGGGCGCTACTTCCAGGTGCCGTACCGGTCGCTGGTGCCGAAGGGCGTGGGCAACCTCCTCGTCGCCGGGCGGTCGATCGGCGGCGACAGGATCAGCCACGCCGCGGTGCGCTCGATGATGTGCTGCACGGTCAGCGGGCAGGGTGCGGGCGTGGCCGCGGCGGTGTCGCTGCGGAGCGACGATCCGGTGGACACGCTCGACGTCCGATTGGTGCAGGCCGAGCTCGCAGCGCCAGGGCGTCCGGCTGGACTGACCGTCGTCGAGGCCGCCGGCGCGCGGCCGCAGCGCCGCCAGCGCGGCGAGTCACTGGTGGACACATCGCTGTGGTAATGTGTCCACATGGCTGATGTCGGGGTCCGCGAGCTGAAGCAGCACCTGTCCGAGTACCTGGACCGGGCAGAGCGCGGAGAGATCCTGCGCGTCACCGACCGGGGGCGACCGAAGGCAGTGCTCGGCCCGGTGCCGGGACGAGCGCGGATCGAGGACGGGATCCGCGCCGGCTGGATCACGCCGGGCACGGGCTCGGCGCTCGGTCCGGCGCGCCGGTCGACAGCGTCCCGACGGGTGCTCGACGTGCTGGCCGAGGATCGAGGGGAGTGAGCAGCTACGTCGACTCGAGTGCCCTGCTCAAGCGCTACGTGGAGGAGCCGGACTCGGCCGCGGCCGACGCGCTGCTGCAGGCGGAGGGTGCCCTCCTGACCGGTCGCCACACGATCATCGAGGTCCGGCGAAACCTCGCCCGGCTGCTGTCGGGTCGTGATCTCGCGGCGGCGCGAGCGGCGTTCGCCGACGACCTGCGCTCCATCTCCGTCATCGAGCTTGACGAGGCGACCTGCGAGTCGGCGGCCTCGATCGCGGAGACGACTGGCGTGCGAACGCTCGATGCGCTCCATCTCGCGGCCGCGCAGCGTGTCTCCGAGCCCGGGGTGGGCTTCCTGACGTTCGACCTGCGCCAGGCGCAGGCAGCGCGCGCGCTCGGCCTGACCGTCGTCACCGCCTGAGCCCGCCGCCCCGCCCTCGTTGGCGCCATCCCTACACCTAGAGCGGGACCGCCCCGTGCTCCACCGTGAGCGCAACGACATCGGCCGCCGGACACATCGCGTGAAGCCGCACCCCGCTGCACCGCCAACGCCGCCGCCGCACCCATCGCCTGGCCCATCGCCATGCACGTGCACTGGGCGCGGATGCCGGCGAAGGCGATCCGGTTCGCGGACACGTTGCGGCCGGCCACCGTGAGGCGCCGCGACCCCTTGGGAATCAGCGCCCGGAACGGGACCGTCGGGACGGCGTCGGGATTGTCGATGAACGAGACCTCGCAGCCGATCTCCTGGCTGTGGAGGTCGATGTAGTTGAAGGCGTTGCAGACCTTGTCCGGGAAGTCTGTCGCCTTGACGAAGTCGTCCTTCACCACGGTGTATTCGCCGACGGTGTGGTACGTCTCGCGGGCGAGCGCGAAGGGGGCCATGAACCCGAGATGGGCACGCTCCGCGCCGGGGATGCACTCCCGCACGAAGCGGAACATGCGCAGCATCCGCTCGCGACCCTCGATGTTGGCCCGCGTCTGGCCGTCCGCATCGGAGGTGTCGGCGTCGTAGATGTGGGTGGCGTTGTGGCCACCATGCTGGAGGTAGTAGAGAAACGGCTCCATGTTGGCGTAGGCCCAGTCGCCCTTCTGGAGGCGCCCGGCCGCGAGGGCCTCCTCGTACAGCGCCTGGACCTCGGATCGCCAGAGCTGCTCGTGCTCGATGCCCTGGATCCTGTACTGGAGCGTGCCCGGCTGGGAGACCTCGGACCTCGTCACGGCCAGCCCCAGGATGCGGACGACGTCGGAGTCGCCGGTGCAGTCGATGATCTCGCGGCAGCGGGTGACCCGCCGGATCCCCCGGCCGAGCGAGACGACTTCCCACCAGTCGCCGTCGGCTGTCACCTCGGCCACGAACTCGTGGTAGTGGAGGATCACGTCGGCCGCCAGGGCCTCGGCCTCCGCCACGGACGCGTAGACCGGCACGTTGATGTAGCTGTAGTAGCCGGGGGTCTCGACCGGCCGCCGCTGCCGGTAGTCGGGGACCGGCAGCCCCTCCACCGCCTTCGACTTGACGTACAGCTCCCAGGCGATGCCCTGGACCACAGGGCCCTTGGGCGTGAAGAAGTGATTGGGCATGGAGACGCCGCCCGCGGTCATCGTCCCGCCCAGCATCGAGCCCGCCTCGATGACCGAGGTGGTCACGCCCGCCCGCGCCGCCTGGAGCGCGGCGACGTGACCGGCGCTGCCTGCGCCGGCGACCAGCACATCGACGGTTTCGGTGATGGTCTTCACGGTCCCATTGTCGTCCGGGGCGGGGGAGGTCCGCGGCACGGATGTGCGGCGCGTTGGCATCGCGCAACGCCGGCGCCTGGCGCGCCCGAGGCTCAGCCCGCCGGCGTTGAATGCTCCGGCGGCGGAACGCTGAACGCCCCGCGTTCCCTGTAGCGGTCCGGATCGCGAACCGCACGCTGAGCGCTCGAACGGGCGGCTGCGGAGCTCCAGCACCGGTGACTCGAACGCCGTGCGAGCCAGATCGAGGCCGGTTGCGGTACAACCGCCACAAGGAACGCCTGGCGTTCAGGGCGCGAGGAATCCGCCTGGCGTGCAGGGCCGGGCGTGTCAGCCGAAGAGCTTGTGAACCTCGACCAGGCCGGCGGCCAGCGCATCGATGTCCTCGCGGGTCGTATAGACCTGGAACGACGCGCGGGCGGTGGCCGCGAGGTCCAGCCGCTCGTGGAGCGGCATCGTGCAGTGGTGGCCGGCCCGGATCGCCACTCCGAAGCGGTCCAGCACCTGGGCCACGTCGTGGGGGTGGATGCCCGGCAGGTTGAAGGCGACCACGCCGCCGCGCTGGTCGGCACCCGGCCCGTACAGCTCGATCCCGGGGACCGCTCGCGGCAGCACCTCGAGCGCATAGGCGACGAGATCGCGCTCGTGCTCCCGGACGCGGTCCATGCCGAGACCCAACAGGTAGTCGGCAGCGACCCCCAGCCCGACCTGGGCCGAGATGTCGGGCGTGCCGGCCTCGAACTTCCAGGGGATCTCGTTCCACTCGCTGCGGCGCAGGTGCACCTCGCGGATCATGTCGCCGCCACCCATGAACGGCGGCATCGCCTCCAGCAGCTCGCGGCGGCCCCAGAGCACCCCGGAGCCCGTGGGCCCGAGCGTCTTGTGGCCCGAGAACACGTAGAAGTCGCAGCCGATGGCCTGCACGTCGACCGGGACGTGCGGCACGGCCTGGGCGCCGTCGACCAGCACCAGCGCACCGGCCTCGTGGGCCTTGCGCGTCATCTCGACCACGGGGTTGATCGTGCCCAGCGTGTTGCTCACGTGGGTGAAGGCCACCAGCTTGGGCTTGAGGCGGAGCAGGACGTCGAACACGTCCTGGCGAAGAATTCCGTCGTCGGTGATCGGGATGAACTCGAGGTCCGCGTCCTTCTCCTGGGCCAGGATCTGCCACGGAACCAGGTTCGCGTGGTGCTCCATCTCGGTCAGGATGATCGCGTCGCCCCGCTCGATGTGGCGGCGGCCCCACGAGTACGCGACGAGGTTCACGGACTCCGTCGCGTTGCGGGTCCAGACGATCGTCTTCGGGTCCGGGGCGTTGATCAGGCGGGCGACCTTGTCCCGGGCTCCCTCGTAGGCGGCGGTCGCGCGCTCGGACAGCTGGTAGATGCCGCGGTGAACGTTCGCGTTGTCGTGCCGGTAGTAGGCGTCCATCGCCTCGATCACCGCGCGCGGCTTCTGCGAGGTGGCGGCCGAGTCCAGGTAGACCAGCCGGTGCCCGAAGACCTCCTGGTCCAGGATCGGGAAGTCCTCCCGGATGGCGGCCGCATCCAGCGGAGCCTGGACCGGACGCGTCTCGGTGGTCATGCGGGCTGCTCGCTCTCGATCGACGGAGTTGCGGCTGTGGCTACCGGCCGGCGCCGGCCGGCTCGGGCTCCAGGGGGACCGCCAGCGCCTCGTCCGGCAGGTTGACCTCCATGCCGTTCTCGCGGAGGATCGGGCCGTAGCCCTCCTCCTCGAGCCGCAGCGCGAGCTCCTTGCCGCCCGACGTGACGATCCGGCCCTCGGCGAGGACATGGACGACGTCCGGGGTGATGTAGTTGAGCAGCCGCTGGTAGTGGGTGATCAGCAGCACGCCCATGTCCGGGTTGAGCTGGGCATTCACGCCCTCGGCGACGATGCGCAGGGCGTCGATGTCGAGGCCGCTGTCCGTCTCGTCGAGGATCGCGAACTCCGGCTCCAGCATCGCCATCTGGAGCATCTCGAGGCGCTTCTTCTCGCCCCCCGAGAACCCGTCGTTGACGTAGCGTGCGGCAAAGCCGTCGTCCATCCGCAGCAGCGCCATCTTGGCGCGCATCTTCTTTCGGAACTCGAGCATCGTGACGCCACCCTTGATCGCATCCGTGGGGTCGATGTCCGGGTTCTTGTCGATCCCCTGGAGCTTCGCGTTGAGCGCGCTGCGCACGAACGAGGCGACGGACAGCCCGGGGATGGCGGTCGGGTACTGGAAGGCGAGGAACAGGCCAAGGCGCGCCCGCTTGTCAGCAGACAGCTTGAGCAGGTCGTAGCCCTTCCAGTGGACCTCGCCGCCGGTCACCACGTACGCCGGGTGCCCCATGAGCGCGTACGAGAGGGTCGTCTTGCCGGAGCCGTTGGGCCCCATGATCGCGTGGGTCTCGCCCTTGCGGATCGTGAGGTTGATCCCCTGGAGGATCTCGAGGTCGGGTTTGGCGGCCGGTGCGACCCGCAGGTCTCGGATGACGAGCTCCCGGTCGTTGGCGTCGGTCACGTGCTAGCTCCTGTGAGCGCTTCGGGGGGTGCGGATTGGAGGTCCCTCGCCGCGGCACCGGCCTGGGACGTGGCCGGTGCGCGCGGATCGAGGGTGATGTGGCGGACCGGGACGAGGTCCGCGAGGGTCATGCCGTCGAGCGTGCCCGTGATCGCGTCGCGGATGCGGACCCAGAGCACGTTGACCGTGCACAGCGTCGAGCGATCGCACGAGGCGTGATCCGGTTCGTCCGAGGCGCAGATCATGGGCGCGATCGGTCCCTCCAGGGCATGGAGGACGTCACTCATCCGGATCTCGGCGGGTGGCGCGGTGAGCTCGTAGCCGCCACGCGCGCCGCGGGTGGAGACCACCAGACCCGCATCCCGGAGGCTCGTCACGAGCTGCTCCAGGTAGGCGCGCGGCAAGTCCTCGTCCGCGGCGATCTCGGCCAGGCTGGCCGGCCCCTCCCCGTACCGCCGGCCGAGCTGGACCATGAGCCGCACGCCGTACTCGCCCTTCGTGGAGAAGGACACGGCGCCGGATCCGTGGAAGCTCGCGCGGTGCGTCAGGGGATGGGCCCTCCGGGGCGATCAAGGGGTCGGTCAGGAGTTCCCCGAGGGGTCGCCGACACGGCCTCAGAGGCCGCCGGGGAATTCCGACCTGTTTCCTAGGGATTGAGTGTAGGGCGGCTGCGCTGGAGCGTCAACGATGGGTCGGGGTAGTAGATACGACCAGTCGAAGTTGCCGGCGGTCTCCACACTCAGGGCCGCGTGGATTCCAGTCGGACCTGTAGGGAGGGCACTTGGCGATGGCAGTTGACCGTCTGGGCCCGCGGGCCCTACGGAAGCGTCGCGGGGAGCCCGCAGAGCGCTGTTACGCAAGGCGCCAGGTCGAGGCCATCGAACCTGTTCTCGAGCTGATTGATCCCACGGTCGATCGGGGAAAACCAGCCCTTGCCGGAAGGCGTGTAGTCGCCTTCGGTCGAATGGACGTGGGTTCCGACGAGGTAGGTGACGGGTCCGACGGGCGTGTTGCCTTCCCAGAAGAACGGCCCACCACTGTCGCCGCCGCTACCGTCGACCTCGGTGACAACAACACCTTGGATCATGCTCCAGGAGCCACGGGTTGACCCGTTCGTTGACCACCTGCTCGCCCCTCCGCACTGAGGCCGCACACGGCGGCGCCCGAGATCCCCAGCTTATAGGGCGCTGGGAGCGGACCTTGCCCGGCAACTTCACACCCGCCCATCTACTACCCCGTCAACGATGGGTGGTGGCGGGGTGCGTGCTCGGCGCGCACGGCATCGGGCACGTGCTGGGCTGGCTGCCCGCATGGGGCATGGCCTCGTTCGAGGGCGTCTCGACCCGCTCCTGGCTGCTCACCGGCGCGGTCGGCGACACGGTGTCGCGCGTCGTGGCGGGCGTGCTGTTCCTGGCCCCGATGGCCGGCTTCCTGGTCGCTGCGGCCGGCCTGCTCACCGGCCAGGCCTGGTGGCGACAGGCGGCGGTCGGGTCGGCCGCCATCTCGCTGCTGGCCACGGCCCTCTACCCGAGCGCCTTCACGACGGGCTCGACGGTCGGCTCGGTCGCCGTCAACGTCATCGTGCTGTACGGGGTGCTCGTTGCCCGGTGGGGCGAGGCGGCGATGACCGGCGTCTGACGGCCCGGCGGCCGAGCGGGATCGAACGGCCCCCTGATCACAGAGCGAGGCCCCGGCGGCAGCGATGCCCCGGGGCCTCGTGCGTCCCTCGGACCCGGGTGGTCAGTGGATGGGGGCCGCCTCGTTGCGCTCCTCGAACTCGATCGCCCCCTCGACCGGGCACACGTACTGGCAGAGCAGGCAGCCGACGCAGTTGTCCTCTTCGACGACCAGCCTGGTGGTGCCGTTGGTCCCGGTCTTGCGGATGGCCTGGTGCGCGCCGTCGTTGCAGGCGGCGTAGCACAGGTTGCAGTTGATGCACTTCTCCTGGTCGATGTGGGCCAGGAGCCGGAACTCCTGGTCCAGCTTGCCCCAGTCGGTGAGCCTCGGCAGCGCCTTGCCCACCAGCTCGCTCGGGGAGTGGAGACCCTTGTCCCGCAGGTACACCGACAGTCCGTCGACCAGGTCGTCCACCAGCCGGAAGCCGTAGTGCATCACGGACGTGCCCACCTGGACGGTGGTCGCGCCGGCGAGCAGGAACTCCACGGCGTCACGCCAGGTCTCGATGCCGCCGATGCCGGAGACCGGGATCCCGACCTCCGGGTCCGCGGCGACCTGCGAGACCATGTTGAGCGCGATGGGCTTGACGGCGGGCCCGGCATACCCGCCGTGGGTGCCCTTGCCGCGGACGTTGGGGAGCGGAGCCCAGGTGTCGAGGTCGACCCCGATCAGTGACGAGATCGTGTTGATCAGGGCCACGCCGTCGGCCTTGGCGGCCCGTGCCGCGCGGGCCGGGTAACGGATGTCGGTGACGTTGGGAGTGAGCTTGACGAGGACCGGCATCTCTGCCTTCTCCATCACCCACTCCGTGATCATCTGGACGTAGTCCGGGACCTGGCCAACGGCCGCGCCCATGCCCCGCTCGCTCATGCCGTGCGGGCAGCCGAAGTTGAGCTCGTAGCCGTCGGCGCCGGTGTCGTTGCCCTTGGCCACGATCTCGTGCCACGCCTCGCGCTTGGCCTCGACCATGAGGCTCAGGATCACGGCGTTGTTGGGGTAGCGCTTCTTGACCTCGCGGATCTCCGCGAGGTTGACGTCGGTGGGGCGGTCGCTGATGAGCTCGATGTTGTTGATCCCGACGATCCGGCGGCCACCCTGATTGAAGGTTCCCAGGCGGGCCGTCACGTTGCGGATCGGCTCGCCGACGGTCTTCCAGACGGCGCCGCCCCAGCCCGCGTCGAAGGCCCTGGCGACCATCTCCGCGTTGTTGCTGATGGGACAGCTGGCGAGCCAGAACGGGTTGGGGCTCCGGATGCCCGCGAGGTCGGTGAACAGATCCACGCCGGGGACGGTGGCGTCGGCCGGGCGGACGGGCTGGATCCGGGTGCCCAGGCCCAGGTCGCGGATGATCGACGCTGCGGCCATCTTGCCGGCCTGGACGGCATTGACGACCTCGGCCCCGCCGCTGGTGATCTCGCCGATCGCCCAGATCCGGGGCACCTCGGTGCGGAAGGTGGCTGGCTCCACGCGGCGACCCCACCATCGAGCGGCACGCCGAGCGCGGCGAGCAACTCCGTCGGGCCATCCTGGCCGACGGCGCGGATGATGGTGTCGACACGCACTTCGAACCGCGAGTCCGCAACCGGGACAGGGCGACGGCGCCCCGACGCGTCGGGCTCGCCCAGGCTCATCGCCTCGAGGGCGATCCCCGTCACATGCGTCCCGCCAAGCACCTCGACGGGGGCGGCCAGCCAGCGGACCATGGCGCCCAGCGAGCGGACGAGATCGATGGCGTGCGGGTACGCGGACACTCCGCCGCGCCCCGCCGGTAGAACAGGGTGACCTCCTCCGCGCCCAGCCGGACGGCCGCCGCAGCGGCATCGAACGCGGTGCTGCCGCCACCGATGACGGCGACCCGCCGTCCCAGGGCAGGCTCCTCGCCCCCGGCGATCGCCCGCCCGATCACGTCGAGCGCGTCCACGACCCCGGTCAGCTCCTCGCCGGGGATCCCGAGCGGCTTGCAGCGGCCAAGGCCGGTGGCGACGACGATGCCGTCACTGGCGGCCTTGAGATCCGCAGGTGCGACGTCGCGCCCGACCATGGTGCCGGTCACGATCCGCACCCCGGCCCGCTCGACCTCGGCGATCTCGGTGGCGACCGTCTCGCGCGGCAGGCGCCACGGGACGATGCCATGGTCGGCCAGCCCGCCGGCCCGATCGTGGGCGTCGTAGATCGTGACCGCGACGCCGGCCTTGCGCAGCGAGACCGCGCATGCCAGTCCCGCCGGTCCGGCGCCGATCACGGCGACCGACTTGCCCGCGTCCTCGCCGGGCGTGAAGAACGGACGTCCCGACGCGGCGAGCGATTCGACCGCGTACCGCTGGAGGCGTCCGATCTCGATCGGCCGGTTCCCCATCCCGTTGTGGACGCATGCGCCCTCGCACAGGCGCTCCACCGGGCACGCGGCTCCGCAGGTGGCCCCAAGGGGATTCGCGGAAAGGATCGTCCGCGCGCTCCCGTCAAGGTTGCCGGTGGCGATCTTGCGGATGAACGACGGGACATCGATGCTCGTCGGACAGGCGCCCATGCAGGGAGCATCCACGCAGAACAGGCATCGTTCCGCCTCGGTACGGGCGGCGGCGTCGGCCAGCGTGGGCAGGGGGTGGAACGGGTCGGACCGTCGCCCGACCTCCGCATCGAGGCTCATGCGCTTGGACCCTCACTCGGTCGCCGTGTGGGGCGACGATGGGACGGAGAAGAAGGACCCATGGTGCACGCGACCCCGCCGGCGACGAACGGCCAAACCGCCCGTCTGAACCGTGCCCCCAGGCCCTGCCCTCGGTCACCGCGCCGGGAAACGGAAGGGATCCGGCCGCGTCCGTTCGCCCCACCCCGTACCTCCGGCCCATCGTGCCGGACGTTCCCCGACGCTACGGTGCCAGTTGACACCTCCGAGGCTGCGTCATGGTGCCGCGCGGAGGTCAAGGGGCAGCACCTCGGCATGACACTCGCGAACGAGAGCACGACTCCACGGGAGGCACCGCGGGCGCGCGTGTCCGAGAGCACCACGGCGGGCGTGTCCGGCAGCGCCCGAGCCGACCCAGCCCACGCTGCCGGTGCTCGCACGCTCGCCCTCCGTCGCGTGGTTGCCGAAACGCAGCGCGAGCCTCGAGCTCGACCAGGTCTTCGTCTGACGTTCTCGCCTCCTCCCGGTCGCTGTTCAGCACCGATGTCGCCGGCCTGTGGCTGGTGGACCCGAGCCGCCACCCGCTGCGGTTGGCGGCGCACCACGAGATGGACCGCGAGCTGATCGACGCCACGGGAGCCCTCACCCGCGACGACCAGAGCCTCGGGCTCAGGGCGGTGACCGAGCGCCGGGCCATCGTGCTGGAGGACCCGTCGACGGCGGCGCGGTTCGCCGACCTCTACGCCAGGCTGGGCTTCCGGACGGTCAACTTCGTGCCACTCGTGTTTCGTGACGAGGCGGTGGGGCTGCTGGTCCTCTACCACCGCGTCAAGTACGACTGGACGCCCGACGAGCTGGAGCTGTGCGCGAGCTTCGCGAGCCAGATGGCGATCGCGGTCGCCAATGCCCGGCTGTACAGCAACGTCCGCGAGGGTGCCGCGCGCCTGCGGGCGATCCAGGAACTCTCGTCGCGGCTCAACCGGATCCAGGACGTGGCGGGGATCGGCGAGGCGATCGTCGCCGAGGCCAGGCAGCAGCTGATCGCCCACGACACGATCCGCATCTACCGCGTCGACCACATCACGCAGACCTGCGAGGCGATCGCGTTCCAGGGCGAGTTCATGGGGATCGGCCTGCCCACGAAGGAGCAGCTGCGGCTCCGCGTGGGTGAAGGGCTCACGGGCTGGGTGGCCCTCCACAACACGTCGATCCGGCTCGGCGACGCGGGCACGGACCCCCGGGGACGGCAGTTGGGCGGTGATCGAGGGGCGGAGTCCATGCTCGTCGTGCCCATGTCCTACGAGTCACGCGTGCTGGGCATCATCGTCCTGTCCAGGATGGGCTACGACCAGTACACCGAGGACGACCAGCGGACGCTCGAGATCTTCGCCGGCTACGCGGCACAGGCGATGGTCAACGCCGATGCGTTCGCGCAGGTGCACCGGCAGCAGCAGGAGCTCCACCACCGGTTCGAGAGCCAGCGGCGGCTGCTCGAGGTCAACGAGCGGCTGATGGCCACCCTGGACCCGGTCGGCGTGCTGGACCTGATCGCAGACTCGCTCAAGTCGGTCGTGGCCTACGACGCGCTGACCATCTATCGGGTCGACTGGGGGCAGGGGACCCGACGCGCTGTCGTATCCCGAGACCGGTTCGCGGACCTGATCCTGTCGCACGAGGGGCCGCTCGACATCGGCCTCACGGGCTGGGCGATCCGCAACGTCGAGGCGGTCCTGGCCAACGACGCCCACCTCGATCTGCGCGTCGTCCAGATCCCCGGCACGCCCGAGGAGCCCGAGTCCATGATCGTCTGCCCCCTGCTGGTGGCGGGCGAGGTCATCGGCACCCTGAATGTCAGCCGGATGGGTGGCGAGGAATTCCACTTCAGCCGCGACGAGTTCGAGCTGGTCCAGCTGTTTGCCGGCCAGGCGTCGATCGCGCTTGGCAACGCCGAGACCCATGGCGCGGCCGTCACCGCAGCCGAGCGGGACGGGCTGACCGGCATCCACAACCACGGCGCGTTCCAGCGGGTGCTGGCCGAGATGATCGACGAGGCGGGGCCGTTCTCGCTCCTGATGGCCGACCTCGACGCCTTCAAGGCCTACAACGACACCCTCGGCCACCCGGCCGGGGATGCGCTGCTGGCCCGGATCGCCGCGGCGATGCGGGACTCCCTCCGCGATGGCGACTCGGTCTACCGGTATGGCGGCGACGAGTTCGCGGTCCTGCTCCCAGGCGCCGACCGCATGGCCTCACGGATGGTCGCCGAGCGGCTGCGCGCCGCCGTCGCGGGTCTGACCCGCTTCGACGGTCCACCAGTGACCGTCAGCGTCGGCGTGGCGCACTTCCCAGACGATGCCCTCACCAAGGACGGTCTGGCCGCAGTCGCGGACCGCGCCATGTACCTCGCCAAGCCTTCCGGGCGCGTCCGGCCGGCCAGCCAGGACCCGACGCGCGACCTCTACCTGGCCGCGGTCGACGAGACCACGCTCCGGGTGCTCGAACGCCTGGAGCCACGCGAGCTGCTGGCCGAGATCGTCCAGCGGGCAGCCGGCCTCGTGGGTGTCGAGCACGGCTTCCTGTACCTCCTCGAGCCGAGCGTGGATCCGGAGCGGGAGCTGGACCTCGTGGCCAGGGTGGGGATCGGCAACTTCGCGGATTACGACGGGTACCGCCTGCCGGCCGGAGCCGGCGTTGGGTGGGCGGTCGTCCGGAGCGGTCAACCGGTCGTCGTGGACGACTATGCCGCCTACCCCGGTCGTGCCCCCGACCTCCCGTCCAACGTATTCGGCGCGGTCTGCGCGGTTCCGCTCACGTCGGGCGACGAGGTGCTCGGCTTGATCGGGCTGGCATCGGGTGAACCCTCCAGGCCCTTCAGCGAGCGCGAGGTCCAGGCGTTGGCCCGGTTCGCCCAGCTGGCCTCGATCGCCCTGGACAATGCCCGGCTCTTCGAACGTGCCCAGACCGAGGTTCGCCAGCGGGCGCACGCTGCCCTGGACGATTTACTCACCGGGCTCCCCAACCGCACCCTGCTCCTCAATCGCCTCGCGGAGCTCGTGGACCAGGACGCGCGCGACCAGGGCCGCGCGGTGCGGCGCCCAGCCGGATCGCCCTCATCCTCCTTGACCTAGACCGGTTCAAGGTCGCGAACGAGAGGTCTTGGCCACGCGGCCGGCGACCTGCTCCTGGCCCAGGTTGGCCGGCGCCTGGAGACAGCCGCCCGCACCACCGACACGGTCGCACGACTCGGATCGGATGAGTTCGGGATCCTGCTGGGCCGGGTGAGGAGCGTGCGCGAGGCGGAGCGGGTGGCGGCGCGAGTCGAGGCGGCGATCGCCGCGCCGTTCGATCTCGACGGGGAGGACATCTCCGTCGGCGCCAGCATGGGCATCGCCGTGGGCAGCCCCGTCGTGGCGCACCCGTTCGACCTGCTCAAGGAGGCGGAGATCGCCCTGCACCGCGCGAAGGCAGACCCGGTGCGGACGACCATCCTGTTCGACCCCCGGATGCATGCCCAGATGCTCGAGCAGACAGCGCTGGAGCACGGCCTCCGGCGGGCGATCGAGCGGTCCGAACTGGTCCTCCACTACCAGCCGTGGATCAGCCTCGACACCGGCGGGGTGATGGGCATGGAAGCGCTCCTTCGCGGCAGCATCCGACGCGCGGCCTGATGCCGCCGCTGTCGTTCATCCCGCTGGCCGAGGAGACCGGCCTGATCCTCCCGATCGGCCGGTGGGTGCTGGGAGACGGCCTGTGACCAGAGTCCGCGACCTGGCAAGCGACGCTTCCCCGCCACCACGGGCCTGTCCACAATTCCGTCAACCTGTCGGCCCGCCAGTTCGCCGAGGCCGGGCTCATCGCGAGCATCGCGGCGATCCCTCGATCACACCGGCCTCGACCCCGCGTGCCTGGAGCTGGAGATCACCGAGAGCGTGGTCATGGACCAGTCCGAGGCATCCGTGGAGCGACTGCGCGGGCTGCGGGCCCTGGGGGTGCGGCTGGCGCTGGACGACTTCGGAACGGGCTACTCGTCCCTGTCCTACCTGCGGCGCTGCCGCTGGACACGATCAAGGTGGACCGCTCGTTCGTGTCCGGATCGGAACCGATGTCGAGTCGACCCTGATCGTCCAGGCCGTGATCTCGCTGGCGCACGGGCTGGGGATCGACGTGGTGGCCGAGGGGATCGAGACCGAGCCGCAGCTGACGGTGCTTCGCGGGCTCGCCTGCGACCGCGCGCAGGGCTACCTGTTCGAGACCGCTCCCGGCGGCCGAGCTCGAGGCCCTGCTGGCCGCGGCACCCGGCACGCGACCGGTGCTGGCTCCGCCGGGAGTGCGCCCCAGCCCCGGGAGCCGGCCGGCGGCTAGTCCCGGCCGCTGCTGAACAGCCGCAGCATGAACAGGAACAGGTTGACGAAGTCCAGGTAGAGGTGCAGGGCGGCAATGATCGACGCCCGCTCCATCGACCCTGTCCAGGCCGCATAGTCGCCGCGGGTGATCCGCTGCACGTCGTACGCGGTGAGGGCGGTGAAGATGACCACCCCGACGATCGAGATGACCCAGCCCAGCGCGCTGGAGCCGAGGAAGAGGTTGACGACGGAGGCGATCACGATCCCGATCACGCCCATGAACAGGATCCCGCCGAGGCTCGAGAGATCCCGCTTGGTCACGCCACCGTAGACCGCCGCGGCGGCGAACATGCCCGAGGCCGACAGGAAGGCCGACGCCACGGCCCCGGCGCCTCCCGGTGCCTGGAGCACCGACGCGACGATGGCGCCGATCGTGAGGCCCATCGTGGCGCAGAACACGAAGAACAGCAGCAGCGAGACGCTCGGCGAGACTCGCCTGATGGCGGCCTGGATCCCGATCGCGAGCCCCAGCTGGCCGATCACGATCACGAGCCACGCCTGCGCGACAAGGCTGAGCAGGGCCGGACTGGCGCCGACGAGATAGGCAACGCCGGCGGACAGCAGCAGCCCGGCAACCATCCAGGCGAACGCCCCCACCAGGAGCCGCTGGACCAGCTCCGGGGCCGGGCGGACGCCCAGAGCCGACGGGGCGTACGGGGTCCCGGGGAGATGAGGGGGTGCCGCTCATTCCTTGCTCCGTTCGAGGGTGGTGGCGGACCCGGGAGCGCGCCGGCCGGGCCGGGCGGCTGTCGCCGCGTGCGCCTCGGCCTGCTCGGCGGCCCTCGCCAGGACCCACAACAGGTCGGCCAGTCGATTGAGGTACGGGAGGAGCCGGCTGGCGGCGAGCCCGTCATCGTGGGTCGAGAGGGTGACGGCACGCCGCTCGGCGCGCCGCAGGACGGTTCGTCCCAGCTCCAGGCCGGCCGACAGCCGCGTCTCGCCCGGGACCACGAACTCCTTGGGCAGCACGATCCGGGCCTCAACTTCGCGGAGCATCTCGTCCATGCCCTCGACCATGCGCGCCGAGACGCGGGTGATGTCGTCGCGTGCCCTGGCCCGCGCGTCGGGGTTGGTCGCGAGCTCGGCCCCCACCACGAACAGCTCGCGCTGGATGCGCAGGACCAGCTCGTTGAGGCGCTCGAGGGAGGGCGTCAGCGTCCCGGCCTGCTCCAGCGCCGACAGCTCGGCACGGGCGAGGCCAAGAGCCGCGACCGCCTCGTCCACGGCCCCGTAGGCCTCGGTCCGCAGATCGTCCTTCTTGACCCGGTCGCCGCCGAACAGCAGCGCCGTGGTGCCGTCGTCACCCCGGCCGGTCGCGACGGCACTCTCGTAATCGATGCCCGGGTCGCTCACCACATCAGGCCGGCGTCGCGCGGATCCCAGCGCTCGGCCAGCAGGGTGACCTTGACCGCATGGTCCACGACGCTCTCCGCCTGCTCCTTGACCTGCTGGATCATGGCGCCGGCGTAGGGGCAGAAGGGCGTGGTCAGGATCATCTTCACCTCGGTCGACTCCGGACCGAGGATGATCTGCTTGATCAGGGCGAGCTCCACCACGTTCATCCCGATCTCGGGGTCCACCACGGCGCGCAGCGCGTCGAGGACAGCGAGCTCGGTGGCGCGGCGCTGGGCGTCGAACGCGCCGTCGGCGGTCGGGGCGGGAGGAATCGGTGGAAGGCTGGGTATCGGTCATCGCCGGGAAATCCTACCACCGGACTCGGGGTATCGCCGCACGGGCCGCCTGGACCCCCCGGGAGGAGCCGTTCGCCTATTTGCGCAACTACGCAAACAAGTGGCACGATAGAGCCTCGCCACCACCGAGGGAGATCATGTTCGAGGACCGCTATTCGTTTGGAGCCCGGGTCGCCGGGGCCTTCCCCGACGTCCGCGAGGGCGTCGTTGACGCGCTCCGGGCGGAGGGCTTCGGCGTCCTGACCGAGATCGACGTTGCCGCCACCATGAAGGCGCGCCTTGACGTGGATCTCGCGCCGTACGTCATCCTCGGGGCCTGCAACCCGCCGCTCGCCCACCGCGCATTGACCACCGATCCGTCGATCGGGGTCCTCCTGCCGTGCAACGTCGTCGTCCGCGCCGATGGTGAGACCGTCGTGGTGGAGGCGATGGATCCCGCAGCGGTGCTCGGCCTGGTCGGTGATCCGCGCGTCGACGAGGTCGCCGGTGACGTTCGCAGCCGCCTGGCGCGGACCGTCGATGCCATCGCCCTGCAGTTCGCCGTCACGGAGTCCGTCTCATGAGCACCAAGACCGCCACCCTCCTGCTGACCAACGACGCCATGCGGTTCGAGGCGATCGTCGGCAGCGGCCATCCGGTCGTCATGGACGACGGCGAGAGCGATACCGGCGCCCGCCCGTCCGAGCTGGTCGGGGTCGCCCTGGCGGGCTGCACGGCCATGGACGTGATCTCGATCCTGCGCAAGAAGCGCCAGCCGGTGACCCGGTACGAGGTCCGGGTGAGCGGCGAGCAGGTCGACGGCCATCCCCACAACTTCACCCGCTTCGACGTGGTCCACGTGGTCGACGGCGACGGGATCGACATCGCCGCCGTGATCCGCTCGATCGAGCTGTCGGCCACGAAGTACTGCGCCGTGGGCTCGACGCTGGCGTCCGGCGAGCTGGAGATCCACCACAGCTACCTGGTCCGGTCGCCTGGTGCCGACGAGCAGCAGGGCGAGGTGCTCGTGTCGGGGCCGCATACCTCGCCAGCGGACGCCGCGGCGAGCGCCTGAGCTCCGGCGCCGGCGCCAGGGGAGGTTCCGGCGGGCTCAGGCCGGGACCGGGTCTCCCTTGACCACGATCCCCGGGATCCGCAGGCGCTCGGGCAGCATGGCGGACTCGGCGTCCGTGTAGCCGGGGCCCGTCAGCGAGCCGTCGGCCTCGAGGAACTCCGGGTACCGCTCGCGGTGGGCGCCCGCGAAGGCGTAGGCCTCCGCGACGCCGACCACCTTGAGCTCCGGATGGTCCTTGAGCAGGTCGACCAGGGTGCTGCCACTCCGGCGCATCTCCAGCACCTGGCGGACGGTGAGGCGCGAGCCGTAGCAGAAGGGCTCGCCGTTCATCACCAGCGGGTCGATCATGACCCACTTGATCGTCATCGTCAGATGCCCTTGTAGATCGCGTCGAGGATCGGGTTCTTCCGGCGCGCATCGCCCGACAGGCGGCGGTACCAGTGGTAGACCTTGACCGCCTCGTCGATCGCCGCGTCGGCGGTGGGCATCTCGTCCTCGATGAGCACCCCACGAGCGGCCGCCCGGATGCCTTCCATCAGCCGCACCACGTCATCCATCCCGACCCGGCGGCGGCGGAAGACCGTGGCCGTCTGATCGGCGAAGTGTCCCAGCCAGTAGCTGTCGTTGCCGGCCACACACAGGGCAAGGCGGTCGACGTGGACCTCGGCATCGCGGAGCAGGTTGCGCAGCCCGGTCTCGTCGTAGCGGGTTCGCATCGTCGGGTCGGCGTCCACCGCGACTTCCAGCGCGCGGACGGCGAGGGCGGCGCGGTTCGTGCGAAGGCGCGCGGCGGCTTCGGGGAACCCGGCCTGGAGGCTTCTCGGTGGCTTGCCCAGCGACGGATGGCTCACGGTGCCGAAGGATACCGCCCCGGACGCCGGAATGCGTAGCATTCGGGGATGAGCGAGCAGCAGGACGGGGGTGAACGGCGACGCCTCGATGGGCCCCGGGGGAACGGTACCGGGGGGCGCCCGGTCGTCCCGAGCCCGGGGCGGTCGCCGCCCGCAGCGCCAGGCAGCGAGCCACCATCGCGCTCGTCGTGGTCGCCGACGCCGGCGCCATCGGGTTCTTCCTGCTCGGCCTGCTGGATCTCGGCGTCGGGCTGCTGGCGATCGCCGCCTTCCTGGGCTGGGTGATGGGGGTGACCATGATCGGGTGGGGCCGTGACACGGTCGCCGTCGGGCGGGGCCGAACGGCGCTCGCGGCGCTGGCGGGGGCGTGGGCGATCGTGGTGGCGATCGCCCTCGACTGGGGTTATGCGCTGCTCCAGGGCGGCGTGCTGGGCCCAGTCGACTACGTGGCACAGCGGTACGGACCGTGGGGGCCGCTGTCCGTCGTCGTCGCCGCCTTGGTGGCCGCCTGGCGCACCCGCTGAGACAGTGGACGCTGGCCTCAACCCGCCTCGGTGATCTCCGCCTGGATCCGGGGCGGGGTCAGCTCCTCCCGCAGCAGGCGCCCGAAGCGTGCCGGGCGCTCCGAGGGCGGCACCTCGTGGAGCCAGCGGCGGAGCATTGCCTCACCCTCCGTGTAGGTGAACACGTAGATCCGCCACAGCGGGTGCTCGATGAACTCCAGCCGCTTGGCGGTCGTCTCGGGCGACGTGCGCCCGACCTCGACCAGGAACGCTGCCACCTCGTCGCGGGGAAGCCCGTCCTCGTGGAGCATCAGGGCGGCATTGATCCGCGCCCGCTCCAGGGTGGCTCGCTGCTCCGCGATCGAGGCCTGGCGTCGCGCGGCGGCGCGCAGGGCGCCGGCATCTGCCGCGAGCGGCAGCGCCGCGACCTCCGCGAGCTCCACCAGCAGATCCTCGCGCTCGTCGAGCGGCGCCACGAAGTCGCACCCGACATTCGCGAGGCCCTCGGAGATCAGGCACTCCGGGGTGTTGATCAGCAGGATGCTCGCCTCCAGCCGGCGCTGCTCCTCGACGAGGCGACGCTCCTTGGTCGCATGCTCGAGGTGGTGACCCGGATAGGTCTCGTGCGACGCCGTCACGATCAGACCCGGGAGCCGGATCGGCAGGTCCACGTTGATGTCCACCCGCGACCGGTAGCCGCCGTCGTACCAGTTGTAGCCTGTCCACGGCTGGTCGTGAACCAGGCTGACCCTGAGGTCCTCGCCATCGGGCAGTCCGAACAGGGCGGCCGACCGAGCGCGAAATCGCGGCACCAGCACGTCCAGCACCGTCATCACGCGGTCCACGGGCACCGTCCAGGCACGGTCCTCGGCGTGCAGCCGGGCCTCGATCGGGCCCGCTCCCGGGAGGAGCGCGTCGAGGCGGCCGGCAGCGTCCTCGAACACCCATTCGGGCGACCGCTCGGGCGTGACGGTGAAGCAGCGCCGGACCTGCTCGAGATAGGCCATGGACTCCCCGGAACAGGTCCGTGCCAGCGCCTCGAGCGCGATCAGCTGGAGGTCCAGCCAGTGGCGGCGGTCGGGATCGGCCACCTCACCGGCCAGGCGCCCGCGCAACGCGATCGCATCATCGGAGAGGCTGGTCGGAGCTCGCGACGGCTCTCCGTCCACCTGGGCCCTGAGATCGGCGGGGCCGTAGTAGCCGTCGACCGTACCCGCGGCGTGCCGGTCGAGGCGGAGCGCGAGCCGCAGGTAGTCGCGAGCCACCGGATCGGGGGCCGGGACGTCGCGCAGACCGCCGACGGCCGGCGTCCGGTCTTGCGAGGTGCCCGACCGACCTCCGTCGCCAACCCGGCTCACCGCTGGAGGCGCTCCGGGCGCGGGGCCCTGCGCTTGCCGTGATCGCCGTGTTCGAGCGCCGCGCGTCGGGCCTCGTCCAGCCGCGCCTGGAGGTCCGGGTCGAGGGGGATCGACCGGCCGGCGCCGCCCGCGGGCGCGTGGCCGGTGACCTGGCCCGCATCGGGCACCTCGCCCATGCCCTGGCCGGCGCCGATGCCGCCGCTCTCGCCGAGAAACGGCATGCCCTGCCGCTCGACGGCGTCCAGGCTCATCCGGAGCGCTGCCGCCTTCTGGGCGGTGACCTCCCGGACGTAGGCAGCCTCCTCTCCGGTGGTCATCGGGCGGCCCCGGATGATCCCCTTGGGCTTGCCCACCATCAGCCACGCGAGGTGGTAGCGGTCCATGGAGCCCCACGCGGTGGCCAGCAGGTCGTCGGACAGCTGGAGCCAGGTCTGGAGCGCCGTGAGGGACGGGTCTGCCTCGAGCCGCTCGCCCTCGGCGATGAGCTGGCGGGTGCGGAGGATCAGCTCGTCGCGGGTCATCGGGCCAGTGTAGGGCCGGTCGGTGACCCGGGCCGCCTGCCGCCGCCGGCTACGCCCCGTCGGCCCCGAACACGCCTTCGCGATCTGCCCGCGCCCGCATGGTCCAGGACCCCGGCAGCCCGTCGCCGATCGGATGCCCGTTGAACCGCGTGATCGGCAGCACCCCGGCCACCGATGACGACATGAACGCCTCGGACGCCGCGGCAAGCTCGTCGGGGGTGAGCCAGCCCTCGACGGGGCGCAGGCCCACGCCCCCCGCCCATTGCAGCAGCCAGGACCGCGTCGTGCCCGGCAGGATGGCGCAGGCGAGGTCCGGCGTCGCCAGCTCCGTCACCCCATCCGCAGCGGTTCGGACCAGGAAGATGTTCGCGGTGGTGCACTCGGAGAGATGGCCGGAGGTGGTCAGGAACACGGCGTCCTCGGCGCCGGCACGGCGCGCCTCGAGGCGGGCGAACACGTAGTCGGCCCGGGACGTGGTCTTGA
Organism: uncultured Chloroflexia bacterium; assembly: GCA_963700555.1. Taxonomy (GTDB): domain Bacteria; phylum Chloroflexota; class Limnocylindria; order Limnocylindrales; family CSP1-4; genus CAIXZV01. The sequence continues at coordinate 13,293 of CAVOXZ010000004.1, read as the reverse complement.
GGCTCAGGATCGGGTTGGACGGGTCTCGCCGGATCGCCGAGGCCACGAGCGACAGGCCACGCTCGAGGTGATCGGGCGGCGCCGGCGTCACCGGCCATGCCTGGATGACGATGGTCGGCTCCAGGTGCACGGTCGACGCCGGCAGCAGCCCACGCGAGCTCCACGTGCCGCGCGAGACCGTGATCCGGATGGACGCATCGCCGTCGGGCCCGTCGAGGCCCTCGGCCGCCAGCAGGTCGTCGATGCCGCGCGCAAGGCGCGCGTCCACGTCGGCCGGCAGCTCGATGCCAAGCCCGTCCGCGGACCCGCGCAGCCGCACGCAATGCTCGGCGAGCTCGGTCACCCGGCCACCGCGCGCCCGGAGCGTCTCGAACAACCCATCGCCCAGCTGGAAGCCCCGATCGAACACCGAGAGGTGCAGGGCCTCCGCCGCGCGGACCGCGCCATCGACCCACACGAATCGCGGTGCCCGGTCCCTCACCGGTCCGCCTCACGCGGGACTTCGGCGGCCCCGATCGACGAGAGCGGTCCACGGGCCTTGGCCACGGTCTCGTCCCACTCGTCCTGCGGGTCGCTGCGCCACGTGATGCCGCCGCCCACGTGGAGCGTGAGCCGCTCGCCGTCGGCGACGAAGGTCCGGATCACGATCGAGGATCCGAGCCGGCCGTCCGGACCGAGCCAGCACATCGCCCCGCAGTACGGGCCGCGACGCACCGGCTCCAGCCCCTCGATGATCTCCATGGCGCGGATCTTGGGTGCCCCCGTAATCGAGCCGCCGGGAAAGGCCGCCGCGAGGAGATCGAAGGCATCCCGATCCGGCCGGAGGCGCCCCGTCACGGTCGTGACCAGGTGCTGGACCGCCGCGGTCCGCTCCAGGCGTAGGAGCCGCGGCACCCGGATGGATCCCGGCTCGCAGACCCGGCCGAGATCGTTGCGCAGGACGTCCACGATCATCACATTCTCGGCCTGGTCCTTGCGGCTCGCGAGCAGCTCGCGGGCGAGGACCCGGTCCGCCTCGCGGCTGTGGCCCCGGGGCCGGGTCCCCTTGATCGGGTCGGTGCTCACGTTGCCGTCGGCGTCCACCGCGAGGAACGGTTCCGGCGAGGCCGAGAGCAGCGCCCTCGGCGCGCCGGTGGCCGGCGAGGCGCCCAGGTCCAGGTACCCGGCGAACAGCGCCGGGTCGCCGGTCCGCAGCCGCCGGAACAGCGGCCAGGGGTCGCCGGCAAACGGGGCCTCCAGGCGCCGGGTGAGGTTCGCCTGGTAGATCTCGCCCCGGCAGATCGCCGCGCGGACTGCCTCAACGCCTGCGAGCCACGCCGCATGCGGAGTACCGGAGCGAAACACGGTCGGGACCGCGGCCTCGAGGATCGATCGCGAGTCGGGCACGGGCCGGGGATCTGGCAGGTATCCGCCGAGGAAGCGATCGACCCGGTCGAGGACCTGTCCCACGCGCCCGGCCATCCGGGCGACGTCGCCGTCCACCGCCCGCACGCCAAGCCACGCGCGCCCGGTCCGCCGGTCCCAGCCGATCGCCCAGTCGTGCAGGGCGAGCCGGAGCAGCGGGAGGTGCTGATCCACCCTGGCGAACGACGGCAGCCGCTCCAGCCTCCGCCCGAGGTCATACCCGACAAACCCCACCAAACCGCCGAGGAACGGCGGGATCGCAGCCCGGTCTTCCCGGTCCTCGCTCGCCGGATGCCGGGTCAGCCCAGCGTCCATGCGGGCCAGCAGCGCGCGCGCCTCGGCGAACGGATCGGATCCCTCCGCCGGGGCGTCCACGACCGCGACGGGTTCGGCGGTCAGGTAGCTCCAGCGCCCGGTGCGGCCGGGCCGCGCGCTCTCAAGCAGCGCCAGGCCCGGCAGGTCGCGGAACGCCTCGGCGGCATCGAGCGGCAGCACGGCATCGAGCAGGGGGAGCCGCCGCGCGACCACGGCACCAGGGGTTGAGGCGTGGGTCGGGCGGCGCGGGGCGGCAGCGGTTCGCGAGGAGGGCGGCACTGGGCGATGATAGGCCCGTCCCACCCGACGGGAGGCCGGCGGGGGGCCGCAGGAGGTGGCATGCGCGCTCGGGAGCTTGGCCTGCGGATCGGCCTGCTGGAAACCGGCCGACACGACGCGATCACGGACGTGCCCGGGGTGCTCGGGTGGGACACACGACGCTGATCCGCGGCGATGGGCCGCTGGTGGTGGGAGAGGGTCCTGTCCGAACCGGCGTCACCATCGTCGTCCCGCACGAGGACGACGTGTGGACCGAACCGGTGTTCGCCGGCTGCCACCGCCTCAACGGCAACGGCGAGCTGACGGGACTCGAGTGGATCCGGGACTCCGGGATGCTGGGCGGGGTGATCGGCATCACCAACACCCACAGCGTCGGCGTCGTCCGGGACGCGCTGGTCGCCCACGCGGCTCGCGCGAACGCGGGCAAGGGCGTGTTCTGGTCGCTGCCGGTAGTCGGGGAGACGTACGACGGCGCGCTCAACGACATCGACGGGTTCCACGTGCGGCCCGAGCACGTCGATGCCGCGATCACGTCCGCGTCGGGTGGCCCGGTGACCGAGGGCAACGTCGGCGGCGGCACGGGCATGATCCTCCACGAGTTCAAGGGCGGCATCGGGACGGCATCCCGCCGGGTGACGGCCGCCGACGGCGGCTGGACCGTCGGGGCGCTGGTCCAGGGCAACTACGGCTCTCGGGAGCTGCTCCGGGTGGATGGTGTCCCGGTGGGCCAGGAGGTCCCGGTTTCCGACGTTCCGAGCGCCTGGAGCCAGATGGAGGCTCTCGACGCCGCGGCCTCGGACGCGGCCCCCGGCATGGCGGGGCGCATGGGGCCAGGGCGGCGGCTCGATCATCGTGGTCCTCGCGACCGACGCGCCCCTGCTTCCGCACCAGTGTGAGCGCCTGGCCCAGCGGGCGGGCCTCGGGCTGGCACGGATGGGGTCCATCGCGTCGCACGGGTCGGGCGACCTGTTCATCGCGTTTGCCACCGGCAACCGCGGCCTCGGAGCGTCGGGCACAGAGAAGGATGCGCGACGGACCCTCGAGGCGCGCATGGTCGTTGACAAGGCGATGTCCCCGCTGTTCCAGGCCGCCGTCGAGGCCGTCGAGGCGGCCGTGGTCAATGCGCTGCTGGCCGCGGCGACGATGACGGGACGCGACGGGATCACCGCGCACGCCCTGGACCACGAACGCCTGCTCGACGTGATGGCTCGCCACGGACGCGGCCCGCGCGCAGCCGGCGGTCGACCCGCCTGACCGTGTCCTCTGGCGGCGATCAGGCCGGCCGACCTGCGGGACATCCCCGCGATGCGCGCAGATCCTCGCCGGCCATGGCGAGGACGTGCCGCCGGTCGCGGAGAGCCGGACGTCGTCGGCCCGTACCTGGTCCACCTCCTGGCCAGGCACCGGGTCCTCGTCGCGGACGAGGGTGGGGCCGTGATCGCGTTCGGCGCCGTGGTTGACACCGGGCGCTGCCTGATGCTCTCCGACCTGTTCGTCCGGCAGGACCACCTGGGCCAGGGTCACGGTCGGGCACTCCTCGCGCGAGCTGTTCGTGGACGCCGGGCGACGGGCGACCTTCGCCTCGTCGGACCCCAGGGCGCTGCCCCTCTACGTCCGGGCCGGCATGACGCCGCGGTGGGTCAACCTGTACGTCGAGGGGCCGGGAGCAACGCTGTCGGCAGCGCCATCCGGCGTTCCTCGCCCGTGGGGCGAGCGCGGCGGAATGCGCGGACCTCGAGCAGGCATGGACCGGCGCCGGCCGGCAGGCGGACCACCGGTTCCTCGCCAGCCTCCCCGGCGCGGACACCTTCGTCGTCGAGGAGGGTGGATCGCCCGTCGCCCTCGGGCATGCGAGGACGAAGGCGATGCCGGACGCGCGTGCCCTCGAGCGCCTCGTCGTTCGCCCGGACGCGGACCCTGTCGCGCCGATCCTGGCGGGCCTGGTGCGGGCGGCGGGCGGCGGCCAGATCGAAGGCTGCGTTCCGGGGCCGAACCCGGTCCTGCCGATCCTGCTCGAAGCCGGCTTCCGCATCGTGGACCAGGACACGTTCCTGGCCAGCGACGGCGATCTCGCTGACCCGGAGCGCCTGCTACCTAACGGCGGCCTGCTCTAAAGGTACGGTCAGGCCCGGACCAACGGGGCTCCTTTCGCCCCGCACCCCGCCCATACCCTCGGAAGTGACCTTATCCGCACCACCGGGGATCAACTCATGCCTGCACGCCGCGCAGGGACCGTCCCGTCCCGCCTCTTCCGTCGGGCCGGGCACCGCAGCGTTGCCGCTGCACTCGTCGCCGCGGCGCTCCTCACCGGATCCCTGTCCGTCCCGGTGCTCGCCGCGGATCCCATCCCGAGCGTGACGCTCGGCGTGCCGTCCACGGCGATGATCGGCTCGACCGTGTCGTTCACGGTGTCGTTCGACAACACCTCCGCCACGGACACGGGCTACGGGCCGTACGTGGACCTCCGGCTGCCGAGAGGCGCCGATCTCGACGACGGGCTGACCTTCTCGGGGGCGACGTACCTGGGCACCGCGGTCACCGCGACGCAGCTGGTTGCCAACGCCTCCGGCTGCATCACGCATCCGTATGCCGTCACGACGAGCGGGGCTGCGCTCCAGGTGTGCGGCCTGGTCGTGGGTCAGGCATTCGTGGTGCTCCGGCTGCCGTTCGGCTCGGTCACCCCGAGCCAGCCTCGCGATGCCGATCGTCGTCACGACGGCGCTCAGCAGCTTCGCCGACGCGGGCACGGCGCTCTCGGTCACGGCCTCGGGCGGGTTCCAGTTCGGCAAGACGCCGGTCGCCGATCCGGCCACGGACCCGTCGATCGTCGGCGGCACCGTCACTGCGCAGGTCACGCCCACGGTGCTCACGCTGAGCAAGGCGTACGTCGGCCCCGAGAGCGAGACCGCGACCGGGCCCAACTTCGCGCGCCAGTACGTGATCACGGCCGATATCGCTCCCGGACAGCCGGTCACGGATCTCGATCTCAGCGACGTGCTGCCCGACAGCCTCCAGTACCGCACGCTCGACGCCAGCTCACCCGCGTCCGCCGCGCAGGCCACACCCAGCACGACCACGCCCGGCGGCGTCCTCACCCGGCGCTACGCCGCGGTGACCGGCGGCGCGGGCGCATCCGACGCCTCGTTCACGTTCTCGTACCACGTCCCGCTGGTCTCCTCGAGCTCGACCGCCGTACTCGATCCGGACACCGGAGCCATGGTGCCGGCCACCGATACGGCGAGCGCATCGGGAACCTGGGTCCCCCTTGATCCCCGGGATTCGACCCGAACGGTGACGGCCATCCCCTGCCTCCCACACCCTCGAGCAGCGCTCGATCGCCACCCAGAAGTCGGTTGCGATCGCGACCGGAGGCGACATCGCGCCCCTGGGCATCGTCAACCCCGGCGACACCCTGGAATGGACGATCGTCGCCCAGGTGTCGGATTTCTTTGCCTTCGACGGCACGATGCTGTACGACCGGCTGGGCGACGGAACACGGGTGGACGGCGGCTACGCGCCCCGCCTGGCGGTCGCCGGCAACGGGTTCGCGCTGGCGGCCGCGTCGATCGACCCTGCCAACTACACGGTCAGCGCCGTGGAACCCGTCACCGGCATCACCCCGATGACCTTCGCCATCTCCGACGAGATCGTCCGCCGTGGCGAGTCGGGCCGACTCGTCGGCGGCTGCGTTGATCCCGCAGGCGGCACGGCCACCCCGGACTGCGGCAGCTACGACGACGGCCCCACGACGATCACCCTCACCTTCCGCTCGGTTGTGCAGGCGCGGTATGTCGATGGCACGACCGAGGTCGTCGAGGGGGACGACCTGGTCAACCGGACGAGCATCACCGGGCACGTCCTCGACACCGGCAGCCTCGTCCGGACGGGGAGTGAGGTCGGTGACGGCAGCACGGCCGTGGCGACGCCCGGCAGCAGCGCATCGGTGGTCATCCCGCGCGGCACGCTGGCCAAGTCGGTGTACGCCGTGAACGGCAGCACGACGTTCGCGAGCCCCGTGCACGTCGCACCGGGGAGCACCATCACCTTCCGCCTCGTCCAGACGTTCCCCACCAGCCGGATCAACGGGTTCGCCTTGACCGACTACCTGCCGCTGCCAGTCCTGGCCGCGGGCGAGGTCACGATCCTGGACGCGACGGCAAGCGCCTCTGCGCCACCGGCCGGCACGGCCAGCTACGGCCCGTCCGACACCTTCCATTCGCTGCCTGGAGCACCGGCGCCGGGCGTCTCTTCCGACGCCGTGGCCAACAGCGTCGTGTTCACCTACGGCGACTATGCGGCAGCCTCGCCGGGAGTCTCGTCCGTCGCGGACATCCTGTTCACGGTGACCGTCTCCAACGACCCGTTCGCGGATGGCCTGCTGCTGACCAACCAGGCGCGCAGCGAGAGCGAGAACACCCCGGGCGACCCGCACGTCATCGACTCCATCGTCCAGTTCACCCTGGACCAGCCCGTCCTGGCGCTGACGAAGGGGGTCGCGGCCGCCATCAGCGCGGCCCCGGTCTACACCCCGACCACCCGCGGGCCGCGGACGTTCACCGCCCCGCCGTCGGCTTCCTGCCCCGCCTGGTCCGGCGGCGCGATCACGACGGCCGGGCTCACCGCCTCGCCGATCAACTCCAACGTGTCCGGGCTCGACGCCGGGGACACCGTCCGATTCGCGATCGCCGTCCGCAACACGGGCCACGCGGACGCATTCGACGTCACCGTCAGGGACAACCTGCCGGCCGGCTTCATCGTCCCCGCCGGCGGCCTGAACCTGTGCGCCACCCGGGGTGACAACAGCGCCCTGACCGTCGCGAACGTCGGTGGTGGCACGGGTCTCCTCGACCAGGGGATCCTGCTCACCGGCGCGGGCGCCACCGCGGCCGCGGCCGCCGGCGTGAGCGCGACCGGCGTGACCAATGCGACCGGCAGCAACGTGATCGTGCTGACCTTCGACCTCGAGGTCGCGTCCACGACGCGCCCGTCCGCCGTCCTCACGAATATCGCGTCGCTCACCGGCTATGCGAACGCGCCTGCAGCGCCCAACCATTTGTCGGCGCCGCTCACCGACCCGGCAACGACGACCATGCGGGCGGTCGGCGCATCCAAGGCCGTGACCGGAACCAGCGAGCCGAGCACCACGGATCCCAACGTGGCGATCGGCGAGATCGTCAGCTACCGGCTCACCGTGACGGTGCCCGAGGGCACGACGGGCCCGGCGACGATCACCGACACGCTGCCGAGCGGACTCGCGTTCATCGACTGCACGGCGATCGCCCGTTCGTCGACCGACCTCACCACGACGCTCCCGGGCGGATTCAGCGACGCCTGCAACCCGGCCACCAACCCGACCGTCTCGCCGGCGAGCGGTTCGTCGGGCGGAGCCGTCATGGTCTTCACCCTGGGCACGATCACCAACGCCAACCGTGACAACGCCACGGCCGAGACGCTGACGATCGACTACCGCGTCGTCGTGACCAACATCTCGACCAACGTTCGCGCGGCGTCGCGCCGCAACTCCGCCGTCTTCCGCTGGAACGACGGGACGACCAACCGGTCGACCACCACGCAGGCCGGGTACGTCTACGTTGCCGAGCCGATCCTGACCGTCGACAAGACCGTCTCCCCGACCGCCGGCGACGGCAGTGACGTGCTCACCTACACGATCGACGTGGCCAACCCCGCCAACACCTATGGCGCCACGGCGTTCGAAGCCTCGCTCACGGACACGATCCCGGCCGGCCTGGCCTACGTTCCGTCCTCGCTGACGACCGTCTCCGGCACCGCGCCCACCACCCTGGGTGAGTCGGGCGGCGTCATCACCGCGACGTGGACCACCTATGCACCGGGTGCCGCGACGCGGCTCCGGTACCAGGCAGCCGTCAGCGGCAGCATCGCCCCAGGCACCGTGATCCCCAACACCGCGGCCGCCCGGTGGAGCTCGCTGCCCGGCAGCGTCGGCGTCCAGTCAGCCTACAACTCCGTGTCCGCGGAGCGAACCGGCACGACCACCGATCCGGGCCTCACCGCGAACACCTACGCCACCAGTGATCCCGCAACGTTCACGGTGGACCAGCTCGATCCAGTGAAGACCCTCCTGGCGACCTCCGAGGGCTCGACCACCGGGTCCGGCGTCACGATCGGCGAGATCGTCCGGTACCGGGTGGAGGTCAGGATCCCGGAGGGCTTCGCGACGACACTCCAGGTCACCGATCGCCTGCCGGACGGCCTGTCGTACCTGGCTGGGACCGCGCGGGTCGCCCTGGTGTCATCGTCCGGCGGCCTGACGTCCGACACGCTGACGGACCCCGCCGTCGCCCAGGCGGGTGACGAAACGACCCTCGCCTCGATCACGCCGACCTACGCGATCTCCCGCGGGCGCCGTGACCGGCGGTGGGACCGACGGCGCGGACGTCACCTTCAACCTCGGCTCCACGACCAACCTCGAGAGCGACGCGACCCGCGAGTACGCGGTCATCGAGTTCAACGCCCTCGTCGGCAACGTGGCCGCCAACACCGTGGGCACGGTGCTCGCCAACGACGCCCAGGCGGTGTCGGGCGGCGTCGTCAAGCGCACCTCGCCCGCCGTCAACGTCACGATCCGTGAGCCACGCCTGACCCTGGCCAAGACCCTGTCGACGACGCCGAACGATGCCGGGGACGCGCTGCGCTACACCCTGGTGCTGACCAACACGGGCGACTCGACCGCATTCGAGGTCGACCTCACCGACACGATCGACGGCGACCTGGTCCTGGGTGCGGTCGGCGTCACCCCCAGCTCCGGCGTGACGGATCTCTCGTCGGGCAGTGACCTCCGGTTCGCGATCGACTCGATCGCCCCGGCCGGTTCGATCACCGTCACGATCGATGCCACCGTGAGCGCCACCGTGTCCGCCGGGCGCACGATCCTCAACACCGCCACCTCGACCTGGACCAGCCTGCCCGGCGCCGGGACGAGCCCCAACCCGACCGGCTCCGACACGCCCGGTGCGAGCGGGGCCGCCACCGGCGAGCGGGACGGCTCGGGCGGTGTCAACAGCTACGCGGTGGCCGGCCTCGCGAGCAACTCGCTGGCGGCACCGTCGATCGACAAGCTGGCGCCGAGCCCGACGGCATACGCCGTGGGTGCCACCCCGGCGTTCACGCTTCGCGTCACGATCCCCGAGGGGGTTACCAGGAGCCTCTCGGTCACCGATACCCTACCGGCCGGACTCGTGGTCACCGGGCAGGCAGTCGTGACCGACGCCGCTGCGAGCGGCGGCAACCTCGGCGCCGACTTCGGGGGTGCCGCCACGCTCCCGGCCTTCACCGTCTCCGCCAGCCCGACTGGGGCGAGCGGTGGGCCGCTGACGCTGACCTTCGGCGATGTTGCCAACCCCGCCGACGGGGATCCCGTCAACGACCGGTTCCTGGTGATCGTGTCGACGCGTGTTGCCAACGTGATCGGCAACCAGGCCGCGACCGCGCTCGTCAACGCCGGATCCCTCGTCTTCACGGATCCGGAGACCGGTCCGACGCCGATCGCGGCCCCCGCGACGAGAACGGTCACCGTCATTGAGCCGGTCCTCACCGTGCAAAAGACGGCATCGCCCACGACGCCCCTCTTCGGCGGCGTGGTGACGTACACGCTGGTCGTCGCCAACGCGGGCCCGGCCAGCACCGCCGACGCCTTCGACATCGCCCTCGGCGACACCCTGCCCGCGGGCCTGACCTACGTGCCGGGCTCTCTCGCGAACACGGCAGGGGCGGTCCCGGCGACCCTTGGCGAGTCCGGCGGCACCATCACCGCCACCTGGACCGCGATCGCGCTGGGCGGCTCCTCCACGCTCACCTATCGGGCGACCGTCGGCGATCCGGGCGAGGTCGCCGTGGGCGACTCGCTGGTCAACGGCGTGGACGCCACCTGGACCTCGCTGACCGGCACCCCGACCGGCGAGCGGACCGGCGCCGACGGTCCTGGCGCAGGCCTGGACAACTACGCGACGAGCGACACCGCCCCGGTCACGGTCGGCGGCATCGACCTCGGCATCACCAAGACCGACGGCGTGACGACCGCGACAGCGGGCGCCACCCTCACCTATGCCCTGGGCGTGACCAACGCCGGGAACCTGTCCGCCACCGCCGTGGTGATCACCGAGACCGTGCCCGCCCATGCCACGTTCCGGACGGCCGGCAGCAGCGCCGGGTGGTCGTGCGCCAACGGCGCAGCCGCCGGCAGCAGCTGCACGCTGGCCATCGCGAGCATCGGTGCCGGAGCCACCGTCAACCGGACCTTCGTGGTCCGCGTCGACGCGCCGCTCCCGCCGGGCGTCAGCTCGATTGCCAACACGGCGACCGTCGTGGACGACGGCTCGCATGGCCCCGACCCGGACGCCACGGACAACACGGCCACGGACACCGACGACGTCCCCGTCGCTGATCTCTCCCTCACCAAGTCGGTGAATGACCCCACACCCAACGTCGGCGACGTCGTGACGTTCACGATCACGCTGGCCAACGCAGGCCCGGACACGGCTCCCGGCGTCGCCGTGAGCGACCCGCTCCCGGTCGGCCTGTCCTACGTGGCGTCCATCCCCAGCCGGGGCAGCTACGACGACACGGCCGGGACCTGGACCGTCGGGTCGATGGCCGCCGGCGACACCGCCACCCTCACCATCGACGCCCGGGTCACCACGACCGGGACGCGGATCAACGTGGCCGAGGTCTCCGCGGCCGGATCCTCCGACCCCGACTCGACACCGGGCAACGGCGACCCGGGTGAGGACGACCGCGCGAGCGCGTCGCTGACCCCGCTCGTGGCCGACCTGGCCGTCTTCAAGGCCGTCGACGACGCGCTGCCCGACCCGGGTGACGACGTCGTCTACACCATCCGCCTGTCCAACCTGGGCCCCGACCTGGCCACCGGCGTGGAGCTGACCGACACCCTGCCGGCCGGTCTGTCGTTCGTCGGCTACACGGCGACCCAGGGCAGCTACGACGACACCACTGGCGTCTGGACCGTGGGTTCCGTCCCGGTCGGGACCGATGTGGCCACGCTGACGATCACCGCCCATGTCGATGCCGGCGGTGCGATCGTCAACACCGCGTCCGTCTCGGACACCGACGTTCTCGACCCGGATCCGGACAACGACACCGACACGGCCTCCATCGACCAGCTCGTCGACCTCGTGGTCGGCAAGTCCGTGGACGAGCCAAGCCAGGACGTGGGCGGCGAGGTCGTGTTCACGATCACCGTCCGCAACGATGGGCCAAACACGGCGACCGGCGTCGTCATCGACGACGCGCTCCCCGCCGGCCTCGACTACGTGTCGCACGCCGGCGACGGCACCTATGCGTCCGGCAGCGGCGCCTGGAGCGTGGGCACGCTCGCCAACGGCGCTGCAGCCTCCCTCGACATCACCGCGACGGTCACCGCACCGGGACCGCTGACCAACACCGCGTCCGTCTCGGACGTGGACCAGCCACAGTCCCGACGGACAACGACGACGCCAGCGCGACCGTCTCGCCGCCCGAGGCGGACCTCGAGGTGACCAAGACCGTCAGCGACGCACGGCCGGCACTGGGCGAGAGCGTCACCTGGACCGTAAGCGTGACCAACCATGGTCCCGACCCGGCTGCGGACGTCGTGGTCGCGGACATCCTGCCGGCCGGGCTGTCGCTCACCACGGCGACACCCAGCCTGGGCTCGTACGACGAGACCACCGGCACCTGGACGATCGGCTCCATGGCGGTCGATGCCACCGAGACGCTCGACCTCATCACCGAGGTCACCGCCCTGGGGGACCGGACCAACACCGCCACCGCGGATGCCACGACCTACGACCCGGATCCCGACAACAACGCCGACGATGCGTTCCTGACGACCAGGCAGGCCGACATCGGCGTCGGCAAGAGCGTGGACGAGCCGACGCCGAACGTGGGCGACGTCGTCCGGTTCACCATCACGGCGACCAACAACGGCCCCGATCCGGCTCGCAACGTCGTGCTGCGGGACCGGCTGCCGGCGGGCCTGGCCTACGTGGCAGATGACGCGTCCGGCGCCTACGATCCGTCAGCCGGCGACTGGGCGGTGGGCAACCTCGCCCTCGGTGAGACGCGGACGCTGCTCCTCGATGCCCGGGTCATCGACTCCGGGGTCACGACCAACACCGCCAGGCTCCTTCGCCTGGTGGAGGAGGACACGGATCCTGACAACGACGAGGGATCCGCGAGCATTGACGCGCCCCCGGCCGCGGACCTGCGGCTGGCCAAGACGGCCGAGCCGGCGCTGGTCGCGAACGGCCAGGACGTGACCTTCACGCTCACGGTCACCAACGACGGGCCCGACGCCACATCAGGCGTCGCGGTCAGCGACTTGCTGCCTGCGGGCCTGGCGTACGTCTCCGATGACGGCGTCGGCGCCTACGATCCGGACACGGGCGACTGGACGGTCGGAGATCTCGGGGTGGACGAGTCCGCCGAGCTCCGGATCACCGCGACCGTCACCCGGCCGGGAGAGATCGTCAACACGGCCGAGGTCATCGCCTCGAGCCTGCCCGACCCGGATTCCGCGCCGGACAACGGTGAGCCGGTCGAGGACGACTTCGCCCAGGCGATCGTCAACGCCGACAACCGGGCGGATCTCTCGCTCAGCAAGAGCGTGAACCCGACCCGCGTCGTCCTCGGCGACAAGGCGGTGTACACGCTCACCCTCCGGAACACCGGACCCGATCCGGCAACGGGCGTGGTGGTCCGCGACGAGCTCCCGGCAGGCGTGTCGTACCTGCGTCACACCGGTGGCGCGTACGATCCGGTCACCGGCGCCTGGACGGTCGGGTCGATCGGCGTCGGCGAGGTGCGGACGCTTCGGATCACGGTGCAGGTCGTCAAGATCGGCCGCCTGGTGAACCGCGCCGAGGTTGTGGCCTCGGACGCCTTCGATCCAGACTCGGTGCCCGGCAATGGGATCGACGATGAGGACGACCAGGGTGTCGCCGCGATCGGCGGCCTCCGTCCGAGCATGCCGCCCACATCGACGGCGGGGCCGGCCGTGCCGGGGACGCCCGCCGGCACCGACCTGCGGCTGTACGCGATCCTGCTCGGCGGGGCGCTGGCGGCTCTGGTGGTCGGGCCGCATCGTCGCCCGATGCGCGGCCGACGATGACCGCGGCGCCGGGGCTCAGGTCTCGGCGTCCGGCGCCAGCTCCCGGTCCGCGCTGACCGCACGCTCGCCGACTGGCGTCAGGCGGTAGGTCCCGCGCTCCACGCGCTCGAACCAGCCGTAGACGTCGTCGCGAAGGATCGCGCCGGCCC
>CAVOXZ010000003.1:0-57647 GCA_963700555.1 uncultured Chloroflexia bacterium | reverse complement strand
ACCGGCCGGAGCAGCGCCCGGCAGACCGCCGAGGTGCCATGGACCCCGCGAACGACCTCCAGGAAGCGTCCGGGCCGCGCCGCCCGGGGCCGCGTGGCCAGCTGGCTGATCGAGATCGCGCAGACGCTCGCGCTCACGCTGGTGCTGTTCTTCGGCGTCCAGTCGTTCGTGGCCCAGCCATTCAGGTCGAGCAGTACTCGATGGAGCGGACGTTCAAGCAGGGCGACTACGTGCTCATCGACGACTGTCGCCACGCTGGGACGCCTGTGCCGGGGTGACGTCGTCGTCTTCGCCCCGCCGTCCACCTGGACCAGCCGGCCCGAGCCGTACATCAAGCGCGTGATCGGCGAGCCGGGCGACCAGGTCGGGATCCGGAACGGACGGGTCCTCGTGAACGGCGTCGCGCCGACGGCCCTACCTGTACCTCGGCGAGGACGGCGGCCCGGAGCCGACAAGGCCCGGCACCGACGACGCCTGGACGCTAGAGAGTGGACGAGCTGTTCGTCATCGGCGACCACCGGATGGATCGGCCAATTCGAGGATGCTCGGGCCGATCCCGATCTCGAGCGTCATCGGGTCACGCGGCGGTCCACTACTCGCGGTTCTCCGCCCTCTCGTTCGTGACCGCACCCGTCTACGCGGGGCTGCCCGCCCCGTCAGGTCCGTCCACGATCGCGTGGCGGATCCCCGCTGCGTCCAGGCTGGCCGCGATCCAGGCCAGCAGGATCGCGCCGACGCGGCGAATGACGGGCCGGTCGACCGAGCAGTCGACCACCGTCGACGCGGGCCGCCGGTGACGGCCGCCGTCGACGACCAGCGCAATCGCCGGTCCAGGCGCCGGGCGATCTCCGACGCATCGCGGGCATCCGGCTCGCCAGAGACGTTGGCCGAGGTCGTCGGCAGCGGACCGAGCACCCGCGGCGAGCGCCCGCGGGGCAGCGTGATCCGGCACGCGGACCCCGATCGTCGGCATGCCCGGCGGCGAGGACGCGAGGCAGGCGCGCACCGGGCAGGACCAGGAGGACCAGGGTCAGACCGCCCGGCCAGAACCGCTCGCCGAGGCGGCCGCCGCGGGCGTCCGCGCCCGAGGCGTCCAGGCCTGCCCGGCGTCGGCCAGCAGCACGGCCACGGCCTTCTCCGGCGGCGCCGCTTCGCGGCGAACAGGCGCTCGATGGCGTCGGGAGGTCCATCCAGGCGGCGATCCCGTACACGGTGTCGGTGGGGATGGCCACGATCCGACCCGCGCGAAGGGGCTCGACAGCCAGGTCCCGGGCAGCGGCTCCGTCCGGGAGGATCGGCGGCAGGCGGATCGGCGAGCTCACGCCGGGAGCCCGTCGCTGCCCCGGTACGTCCCGGCCAGGGTCGAGCGAAGCTCCGCCTGTCGGACGCGCGCCTCCTCGGCGAGCCGCGCGGCGCTCGCCGGGCCTCCGCCACCGGGGCGAGCACCAGCGCTTCGATCAGCGCGGCGGCCCCGTCCTCCTCGACGGCGAGCGCGATGTACCGGCCGGCCGCTGGACCTCGGCGGGACCGGAGGCGACCCCGGCCCCGTGCCCCGCGTCGGAGATCATCTCGAAGTCGTTGAGCGCGTCGCCCATGGCGAGGACCTGGCCCATCGGGATCCCGGCGCGGTGCGCAAGCCAGGCAACCGCCTGCCCCTTGGACACGTCCGGCGCGACGAACTCGAGGAAGCGCGGGTGCGAGACGGTGGGACTCGCGCGGCCAGCGAACACCCTGCGCGCGTCCCCGATCAGCGCCATCGCGAGCCCCGGCTCCCCCACCGCGATCACCTTCGATGCGCGCGAGGTGATGTCGTCGTGAGGTCGCGCACGATCTCCGCGTCCACCCGAGTACGGCCGAGTAGTCCGCGAAGTTCGGGTCGGCCTCGGCGACGATCATCCGCTCGACGGCGTTGATGTGCGGGTGGAGCCCGTGCGCGTAACACCACCGGACGGCGTCGGCCATGACGTCGGGCGCCAGTGGCTGGTGCGACAGGATCCGCCCGATCGCGCCGCGGAACGGCGAGCCGGAGGGCCGCTCGCGGCCGCCGGTGGGCATGGCCCGGACGATGGCGCCCTGGTGACCGATGATCGGCTCCTCGAGGCCGAGGCGGTTCGCGAACACGACCGCCGACGAGGGCGTGCGCCCGGTGGCGAGAGAGACCTTCACCCCCCGCCGGACCGCCCGGCCGATCGCCGACACCAGCCGCTCGGAGAGGGACATGTCGGGACCCACGAGGGTGCCGTCGATGTCGAGGGCGAGCAGGCGGACGGGGAAGGCGGGCTCCGGGCGGACCGACGGCCGATGGTCCTTCACGGGCGATCGGCCCCCGCATCGGCGCGCGGGGCGACCCGTTGGGCCGTCGTGGCCGGGGTGGCTCCGCCCGGGCGGGGCGCTCCACGCGCGCGAGCCGCGGCAGCCCCGCGAGGTCCACGCCGATGGTGCATGGCCACCCCGGCAGGCGATCCGCCACCGTCGCGGCCACGGACTCGCCCTGGTCGGCGCCGATCTCGAGCAGCGCCACGCCGTCGGCGGCCAGCGCATCGGGCAGGCGGTCGAGCAGCCGGCGGATCACGTCCAGGCCGTCGAGCCCACCGTCGAGCGCCAGGACCGGCTCGAACGAGAGGTCCGGCGCGAGCCCCTCGAGGGCAGGGGTCGCCACGTACGGCAGGTTCGCGCAGATCACGGCGTAGGGACCGTCGTCCGCCGGGAGCAGGTCGGCATCGCGGAACCGCATCCGGTCCGCCACGCCGTGACCCACCGCGTTCTCCCGGGCGAGATCGAGTGCCTCCGGGGACACGTCCGTGGCCACGACCATCACGTGCGGGTCCATGCGCCGCTTCCGCATCGCCACGACGAGCGCCACCGCGATCGCCCCCGACCCCGTCCCGACATCGGCCACCAGGATCGGCGGTGCCCCGGCGGGGCGGGCCAGGCTCGTGAGCCGGATCACGACCGCCTCGATCGCGGCGTCCACGAGCAGCTCCGTCTCGGGGCGCGGGATCAGCGCGCGCGGGTCCGTCGCGATGGCCACGCCGTGGAACTCCCGGAAGCCACGGATGTACGCCACCGGCTCCCCGCGCTCGCGGCGTGCGACGAGCGCCTCGAACAGCGTCGCCGCGCCGGTCCCGATCGGGGCATCGCCGTGGGCGAGGACGGCGACCCGGTCGACGCCCAGCGCGAAGCCCATGAGCAGCTCGGCGTCGAGGCGCGGTGACCCGGATCCGGCGCCGGCGAGGTCGCTCGGCGGCACGGGCGACCAGCGCGGCGACGGTGGGGGTCGGAGACCCGGACGCGGGGGTGGTCTCGATGTCGGACATCAGCGGCTGGGTCCGGCCCGGGTCAGTCGGCGACGCCGGCGCCGGTCTCGACGGTCTCTGACTCGGTGAGGTCGGCGAGACGATCAGCCTGGTCCGCCATCACGAGCGCGTCGATCAGCGGATCCAGCTGGCCCTCGAGGACGCCGGGCACGTTGTGGATCGTGGTCCCGATCCGGTGATCGGTCACCCGGTTGTGGGGGAAGTTGTAGGTCCGGATCTTCTCCGACCGGTCCCCCGCCTGGACCATCGACCTCCGGGTCGCGCTGTCCCGCTCGCGCTGCCTGGCGAGCTCCATGTCGTACAGGCGCGAGCGCAGGACCGACATCGCCTTGGCCTTGTTCTTGTGCTGGCTCTTCTCGTCCTGGATCTCGACCACGAGGCCCGACGGCAGGTGCGGTGATCCGGACGGCGGAGTCGGTGGTGTTGACCGACTGGCCGCCGGGCCCGGAGCTGCGCTTGACCTCGATCCGGAGGTCCTTCTCCTCGTCGATCTCGACCTCGAGCTCGTCGGCCTCGGGCATCACGATCACCGTGGCCGTGGAGGTGTGGATCCGGCCGCTGCTCTCGGTGGACGGCACGCGCTGGACGCGGTGGACGCCGCCCTCGAACTTGAACCGGCTGTACGCGCCGTCGCCCGCGATCTCGAGGATCGCCTCCTTGATGCCGCCGATCCCGGTCTCGTTGAGGCTCATGAGGTCGGTCCGGTAGCGGTGCTCGCGCCGCGTAGCGCGAGTACATCCGCAGCAGCTCCGCCGCGAACAGCGCCGCCTCCTCGCCGCCCGCGCCGGCGCGGATCTCGACGATGACGTTGCGGTCGTCGTTGGGGTCCCGCGGGATGAGCGCGACCTTCAGATCCTCGACCAGCTGCTGCTCGCGCGCCTCGAGGGCCGCCACCTCGTCGCGGGCCATGGCCTTCATTTCCTCGTCCGTCTCGGCGTGCAGGAGGTCACGAGCGCCGTGGAGCTGTTCGCGCACGTCACCCAGCTCCCGGTACGCCGCGACGACCGGCTCCAGGCGTGCGAGCTCGCGGCCGAGGCGCTTCATCGCCGCGGGATCGGTGGAGGTCTCCGGGCGGGCGAGCTCCTCGAGCACCGCGTCGTACTGGAGGGCGAGCCCGGCCAGCTTCGCGTCGAGGGTCCCGGTGTCGGCCACGGACGTCCGGCCTCAGCCCAGCGGCGGGTCGATCGAGACGGGTGCCGCTGCCTCGCCTTCGGCCGCCTCCTGTGCCGCGCGGACGCCGGCCGCCGTCTCGCCGGGCCTGGGCATGGGGTCTCGGGCGAGCCCGATGCCGCCCTCGGGGATCGGGTCACCGTCGGCGGCGATCGCCTCCTCGAGCGAGACGATCGCGACCTCGATCATGTCGTCGGTCGGCTGTTTGGTGGTGATCATCTGGACCAGGATCCCGGGCCACATGATGACCCTGATGATCGGGTTGGTCCGGTGGCGGGCGCCCAGCCTCAGCAGCTCGTACCCGATCGCGGCGATGACCGGGACCAGCAGGATGCGCGAGCCGACCATGATCAGCGGGTCCTGCCTGCCGACGAGGCTGAAGGCGATGATCGAGAGCAGGATCACCACGACCAGGAACTCGGTGCCGCAGCGAGGGTGCGCGGTGGGGTGCTGGCGGACGAACTCGGGGCGCAGCGGCTGGCCGGCCTCGAGCGTGTGGATCGTCATGTGCTCGGCGCCGTGGTACTGGAAGACGCGGCTGATGTCCGGCGTCCGGCTGATCACGGCGAGGTAGCCGATGAAGATCAGCACCCGCACCAGGCCTTCGATGAGGTGCTGGGCGAGGTCGTTCTCGATGTTCTGCGCCGTGAAGGTCGCGATCAGGAGCGGCAGCAGGAAGAACAGCCCGATTCCGAGGATCGCGGTGATCCCGAGCATCAGCGCAACCGACCCCTTGCCGATCTCGACACCCTCCTCCTCGGCCTGGAGGCCGGCGGAGCGGATCAGCCAGCGGGTGCCCACGACGAGCGTCTCGTAGAGCACGACGAGACCACGCACGAACGGCCACTTGGCCGACCGGTGGCCGTGGACGGTCCCGGTGTCGAGGCGCTCGTGCTCGTAGACGATCCTGCCGTCGGGGTGGCGAAGGGCGACCGCGATGGCGTCGCGACCGCGCATCATGACGCCTTCGATCAGCGCCTGACCGCCGTAGTTGAAGCGGGGCATCCGCGAAGTCTACCGGGTGATCGTGACCGGACCCGTTCCCGGCGAGCTAGGCCTGCGGCGGGAACGTCAGGCGGTCAAGCTCCCGGCCGATCTGGTAGGCGTAGTCGACGATCGACTGCCAGTCCCGGAAGTCTCCGATGCGGTGGGTCTGGTGGACCTGGGGATCGACATCCGCGTCCGGCGTCAGCCGGCCACCGAACGTCCGGTGGGCGCGCGCGCCGAGCCCCTCCGTGATCTCCGCCCCGTGCGGGGTGATGGGCTGGTCCGCCCGGGCCAGGCGGCGATCGAGGGGCCCGCCGCTGAACAGCCACAGCGGACGGACCGCCAGACCGTCGTGGAACCGCTCGATGAACAGGCGCGCCTCCTTGCGCCAGAACGCGGCGTAGACAGCGCTGCCCAGGACCACGGCGTCCCAGTCCTCGAGGCTGCCCACCTCCCGGGCGGGCATGGCGAGCGCCCGATGACCGCCGTCGCGCAGCGTCTGCGCGATCGCCTCGGCGATCTCCCGGGTGGAACCAAGCTTGGTGGCGTACGCGACGAGGACTCGAGCGGGCACGGCGTTCCTGTCTGTGGCGATCACGTCCGACGGTTCGGCCGGGACGATGACATCTTGCGGCCGGGAGCCGGTCCGCGTCGCGCCAACCCAACCGCGCGGCACCTTCTTGCGTTGGGACGCATACTCGGGTCGATGCGCCTCGAACTGACCAAGCGCGGCGACTACGCCGTGCGCGCGATGCTGGCCCTGGCACGCGGGTCCGGGAACGGGTTGCTGTCTGCGCGCCGGATCTCCGACGCGATGAGCATCCCGGTCCGCTTCCTGCCCCAGGTGCTCGCCGACCTCCAGCGCGGCGGGCTGGTCGAGGCTGCCCCCGGGCGTGCGGGCGGATACCGGCTGGCGCGCGACGCGGCCGAGATCAGCCTGCTCGACGTCATCGAGGCGGTCGAGGGCGACAGCCGCCGGCAGTCCTGCGTGCTCCGCGGAGGCCCGTGCGGCGTTGATGGCGCGTGCGACGTGCACGACGTGTTCTTCGAGGGCCAGGAGGCGCTCCGCACCACGTTCGCCCGGTCGATGCTTGCCGATCTTGCCGCGCCCGCGACCGGTGACGCCCTCCGGACGCACGCGGAGGGCTGATCAGGCGCCCGCGCGCCCCGCCCGGAACGCCACGACGGCCAGCACCACGGAGGCGGCGATCGCCGAGCCGGTGAGGCCGCCCCCCACCACGGCCGGTACCGGTGCCGCCCCCGCCCAGCCCCACCACAGCAGCGCGACACCGCCGTTGCAGGCGATCAGCCGCGGCGTGGCCAGCCGCCCCAGCACGACCCGCTGCCGCGCGTGCTGGACCGGCCCCCCGGGCCCGATGGACGGCAACAGGTGCGTCCACGAGGCGATCAGCACCTGGACCACCCAGCCGACCATGAGCGGCGCGCCGACCAGTGCGGTCGACCAGGCCTCGGCGCGCGGACCAGCGGTGATGATCAGCCACGCCGCCACGCCAACGCCCGCGAGATACCACGCGACCCCCGCGAGCATGCCCGCGGTCGTCAGCCGGTGCCAGCCAGGATCGGAGGTCCAGTGGCCGCGATCGCGGACCACGCTCCCGGTCTCGATCAGGGTGGCGCCGGCTCCGACCAGAGTGAGCATCGCCCCCGCGCCCGCCACGGGCCCCGAGGCGATGGCCATCCCGATCACCACCAGCGGCGAGCCCATCGCAGGCCCCAGCACGGCAAGCACCGCGCTCCGGCGCGGGACGATCCGGCCGCCCAGCACGGTCGGCAGCAGGTGGAGCAGCGTCGCCAGAATCACCAGCGACACGAAGCCGAGCATGTTCGTCCAGGCGTGGGCCGGCCGAAGGCGCACCCAGGCCTCCACCACCGGGCCCCACCCGGCGACCAGCAGCGTGCCAAGGAGCCCGCCGATGGCCACGTTCACCAGCGCCAGCGAGTAGCCCAGGGAGACGATCGGGCGTCGCATCATCAGGCCGGTCCGCCCCGACGCCTGGACCGCGAGCGCCAGGGCGCCCATCCCGGCCAGGTAGATCGACCCGCCGATGACCGGCGCCCAGCCCTCCGACGGCGCGATCCCCCGCACCGCCACCAGGGCCGCTCCCGTCGCGATGAGCAGCACCGCGCCCGAACGCAGCCGCGCGCCCGCCGGCGGTCCCGCCGCCAGCGCCGCGACGAAGAACGGCATCACGCCGGCGATCGCCGTGGACGCGCCGCCGGCCAGGGCGAGGTGGAGGGGCAGCCACGGTGACAGGACGGCGGCACCCAGGCCGGCGGCGAGTGCCGTCAGCAGGGCTGCAACCAGGAACGCCGCGGCTGCCGCGATCGCGAGCATCGCGATGCGCCGATCGTCTGCCCGCCGGGGTCCAGCCGCCCGAGGACCGATGGAAGTCCGGCGGAGGGGAGCGGTCGGTGCAAGAGGGACGGCGAGTGGCGCCCGCGACGGTGGCGTCCGGGGCGCGATCGACGGCCGGGGCGCTCCACCGGCTGCCGGGCCGCCGGCCGTATCCTCCACGGGTGTCACCCCGCCGGACGGGTCACGGCGAGGACGGGCCGCCCGGCCCCCGCCATTCAGGTCACTGGTCATCTGTGCAAACACATAGTAAGTTAGTGATAGTTACCACCAGGCTCCGGAGAGGGGACCGGCCAGCGGGATGCCGGACCACCGGACAGGGACCCGGACGGGGAACGCACCGGGCCACAGGAAGGGAACTGATCATGCCTCGTACTCGGCGTCTCGTGGCCGCCACCACGCTCATGGCGATCACCGTTGCTGTCTCGGCCTGCGGGTCGGCGGCGGCCCCAGGCTGGTCCTTCGGACCGCCGGTCGGCGCCGCTTCCCCGGCCACGGGGGTCGACCAGCCCAACGCAACCGCCGCACCTGCCGTCGCGGTGGCGACAGGCGAGCTGCGCGTCGAGGCGTTCGATCTCGGCTTCAAGCCGGCCACGCTGGACGTCCCGGCCGCCGGCACCTACAAGGTCACCTTTGCGAACACCGGATCGACGGTCCACGACCTGGTGTTCGCGGACGGGACGCAGCTCGTCGCCGACCCGGGGCAGACCGCCACGGGCGAGGTTGCGATCCCAGCCACCGGACTGGCGTACATCTGCTCGATCCCGGGCCACAAGGACGCCGGCATGACCGGGATGGTGACCGTCGCCGGCGCGACGGGCGAGGCGCCCGGAGGAGGCGGAGACAGCCACGGTGGCCCTGCCCCCGCGACGGACGTCGCCGCCGACCCGAATGCTCCCGCCTACACCCTGCACGATGCCAAGGCGCCCGCGCGCCTCGAGGGCACCGTCCACGACATCGACCTCGTGGTCGAGGAGAAGCTGATGACGGTCGCCGAGGGCTTCGTCCAGGCGGTCTGGACCTTCGGCGGGACGGTCCCCGGACCGGTGATCCGCGTCCAGGTCGGCGACACGATCCGCATCCACCTCAAGAACCCGGCGACCAGCCAGCTGTCGCACTCCGTCGACTTCCACGCCTCGATGGTGGCCTGGAACGACGAGATGCGGTCGATCAAGCCGGGTGAGGAGCTGCTCTACGAGTTCAAGGCCGAGTACGCGGGCGTGTGGATGTACCACTGCGGCACCTCTCCGACACTGCATCACATCGCCAACGGCATGTTCGGGATGGTGATCGTGGAGCCCAAGGGCGGCCTCGATCCCGTCGACCAGGAGTTCTTCTTCGTCCAGAGCGAGTGGTACCTGGGCCCCCAGGGCGAGCCCGCATCGCTGACGAAGGCGTCCGTCGGGGCGCCCGCGCCTGACTACGTCGTGTTCAACGGCATCGCCAACCAGTACCTCGACAACCCGATCCAGATCGAGACCGGCGAGCGGGTCCGAGCGTACATCCTCGACGCCGGGCCGAGCATCGACAGCTCGTTCCACATCGTGGGCACGATCTTCGACCGCGTGATCAAGGAGGGGATCGAGCTCAAGGTTGGCAACAGCGGCAGCTGGGGCAGCCAGGCCGTCGACCTGTCGCCGGCCCAGGGCGCCATCGTCGAGTTCACGATGGCGGAGGACGGCCTCTATCCGATCGTGACCCACGCCTTCAACTTCGTGGGGCGCGGTGCGCTGGGCGTCTTCCAGGCCGGCGACGGCGACCCGCTCAACTAGCTTCTCCCCCGCGTCCGCGCCGGCGACCGCCTTCCCCGGGTGGTCGCCGGCGTCTTCGTGCCCGGGCGGGCCGTCAGCCGGTCCGCCGCAGGCTGAGCGACACGCGGGCGGCGGCCGCGACGAGCGCCTCCTCGACCCGCACCCGGTCGTCCTCAGCGGGTCCCGGGAACCGGTATGACGGCCCGTGGACGTGGATCGCGGCCACGACCTCGCCGCCGGCACCGGCGACGGCGGCCGCAACCGAGCTGAGCCCCTCGGCCACCTCGTCGCGCGTCCACGCGACGCCGTCCAGCTGGGCGCGCCGGAGCCGCTCGCGGATCGCTTCGGGGTCCGTCACCGTCCCGGGCACGTACCGCTCGAGGGGGAGCGCCAGGAGCCGGTCCACCTCGCCCGGGGGGAGGCTGGCCAGGAACACGAGCCCGGACGAGACAGCGTGCATCGGCAGCCGCGTCCCCGTCCAGTCGCGGACCCCCACGGCGTGCGAGGTGGCCTCCTGGTCGATGTAGTGGACGAGGAAACCGTCGGGGATCGAGAGACCCGCGGTCTCGCCGGTGGCAGCGGCCAGCTCCACGAGGTGGGGGCGGGCGACGGCGACGAGGCTGCGAGTGGGGACGACCCCCGACGCCAGCCCCACCAGCCGCTGGCCGATCCGGTAGTCCGTGCCCCCGGCGACGCGCTCCACGGCACCCTCCGCGGCCAGGGCCGAGAGCAGCCGGGCGACCGTGCTCTTTGGCAGCCGGGCGCGCGCTGCGACCTCGGTCACGCCGAGCGGACCGCCGCCGAGCGCGGACAGGACGCTGAACGCTCGCTCGATGGACTGGACTCTGGACATGACCGTCTCCGTGGGCTACGCTTCCGCAGTCGCGCGCGTTCCATGATATGGCATCGTTCCACATTGCGGAACACAGGATTTCCGGACCGTGGACCGCGCCGCGAGCGCCGCACCGCCATCGACTTCGACCACGGAGCCATCGACCGACGGCCGTCCCACCGTCGGACCCGGGTCTGTACGCCCGAGGAGGCCGACACATGAGCGACGACCAGGAGCTGGATCTCTCGAGCCTGAGCGACGAGGAGCTCGTCGAGCAGATGCACAACGACCTGTACGACGGGATGGCCGACGAGATCGCGGAGGGCACCAACCTCCTGCTCTCGCGCGGCTGGGGGCCGGACCGGGTCCTCAACGAGGCCCTCGTGGAGGGCATGCGGATCGTGGGCGTGGACTTCCGCGACGGGATCCTGTTCGTTCCCGAGGTCCTGCTGGCCGCCAACGCGATGAAGCAGGGCATGGCGATCCTGCGGCCGCTGCTGGCCGAGACGGGCGCCAAGCCGATCGGCAAGGTGGTCATCGGGACGGTCAAGGGCGACATCCACGACATCGGCAAGAACCTGGTCGGGATGATGCTCGAGGGCGCGGGCTTCGAGGTCGTCGACCTCGGCATCAACACCGACGCCGAGAAGTTCCTGGCGGCGCTCGAGGAGCACCAGCCCGACATCCTGGGCATGTCGGCGCTGCTCACGACCACGATGCCCTACATGAAGGTGGTCATCGGCGAGCTCGCCAGCCGCGGCATCCGCGACGACTACATCGTGCTCGTGGGCGGGGCGCCGCTCAACGAGGACTTCGCGAAGGCCGTGGGCGCCGACGCCTACTGCCGCGATGCCGCCGTCGCGTCCGAGACGGCCAAGTCGCTGATCCTGGCACGCCGCGCCGGCGCGGCCTGAGCCGCGGGAGGCACCGCCATGGCCCACACCCTCATCAGCTCCGCCTCCCGCGACATCATCATCGGCGATGACCGCCCGTTCGCGATCATCGGCGAGCGCATCAACCCCACCGGCCGCAAGATCCTGGCCGCGGAGATGGCCATCGGCGACTTCTCCCGGGTCGAGCGCGACGTCATCGCGCAGGTCGAAGCGGGCGCGCACATGCTCGACGTCAACGCCGGCATCCCGCTCGCGGACGAGCCGGCGATCCTCGCGAAGACCGTCCAGCTGGTGCAGTCGCTGACGGACCTGCCGCTGTCCATCGACTCGTCCATCGTGGATGCGCTCGAGGCCGGCCTCGCCGTCTACCAGGGCAAGGCGCTGGTGAACTCCGTCACCGGCGAGGAGGAGCGGCTGGAGCGCGTCCTGCCGCTGGTCAAGAAGTACGGCGCCGCTGTCGTCGCCATCTCCAACGACGAGACCGGGATCTCGATGGACCCCGACGTCCGGTTCGCCGTCGCGAAGCGGATCGTGGAGCGGGCGGCCGACCACGGCATCCCGCGCGAGGACATCGTGGTGGACCCGCTGGTCATGCCCATCGGCGCGATCTCGACCGCGGGCCGCGGCGTCTTCCGGCTGCTGGGCCGGCTGCGGGACGAGCTGGGCGTCAACACCACCTGCGGCGCGTCCAACGTGAGCTTCGGGCTGCCGAACCGCGAGGGCGTCAACAGCGCCTTCCTCGCGATGGCCATCGCAAGCGGCCTGACGTCGGCGATCACGAACCCGATCGCGGAGGGCGTCAAGCACGCGGTGATGGCGGCCGACGTCCTGATGGGCAACGATCGTGACGCCACTCGCTGGATCCGCGCCTTCCGCGTCGCGCCGCTCGAGGGCGAGGCCGGACGCCGCGTCAACCGCCGCCGGGCGGGCGCCGGGGTCGGCTGAGGCCGGGCCGGCGGCGCAGGGCGAGGACCCACCACCCGTGGCCGACGACGCACTGGTCGTCTTCACCCCATCGGGCCGGCGCGGTCGGGCGCGCCTGGGAACGACGGTGCTGGACGCCGCCCGGGCGCTCGGCGTGGACATCGACTCCGTGTGCGGCACCCGTGGCATCTGCGGGCGCTGCCAGGTCGTCCAGTCCGTGGGCGACTTCGCCAAGCACGGCATCACCTCCGCCGAGGGCCACCTGTCGCCGTTCGGGGCCAAGGAGGCCGCCTACCGCGATCGCAAGGGGATGGCCGAGGGGCGGCGCCTGTCGTGCACGGCCGAGATCCGCGGCGACCTCGTCATCGACGTCCCTGCCGAGTCCCAGGTTCATCGCCAGGTCGTGCGCAAGAGCCTGGACCTGCGCCGGTTCCGCGTCGATCCCGTGGTCCGGCTCCACTACGTCGAGGTCGCCCAGCCGGACCTCGCATCACCGAGCGGTGACCTCGCCCGGTTGCTCGAGGCGCTGGAGCGCGAGTGGGACCTGCGGGACCTGGGCGTCGACCTCGACGTGGTGCGCGGGCTCCAGCGGACGCTCCGGGCCGGCTCCTGGGGCGTGACGGTGGCCGTTCACGACGGGCGGGACGTGATCGCCTGCTGGCCCGGTCTCCACGAGGCGGTGTTCGGCGTGGCGATCGACGTGGGCTCGACCACGATCGCGGGGCACCTGGCCAACCTCGGGACCGGGGACGTGCTGGCGTCGGCCGGACTCATGAACCCGCAGATCCGGTTCGGCGAGGACCTGATGAGCCGCGTCTCGTACGCGATGCTCAACGACGGCGGCGCGGCCGAGCTGACGCGGGCGGTGCGCGGCGCGCTCGACGAGCTGATCTCGCGGCTCGTGGACGGGGGCGGCGTTCCCCGGGACGACGTGCTGGAGCTGACGCTGGTCGGCAACCCGATCATGCACCACCTGTTCCTGGGCATCGACCCGGTGGAGCTGGGGTCGGCGCCGTTCGCGCTCGCGACCAACCGGTCGGTCCGGACCACGGCGGCGGGACTGGAGCTGCGGTCGCTGCGGCCGGGCGCGCGCGCCTACGTGCTGCCATGCATCGCGGGCCACGTCGGCGCGGATACCGCGGGGATGATCCTGGCCGACGAGCCGCACAAGGCGGCGCCCGTCCGGCTGCTGGTGGACGTGGGCACCAACGCGGAGATCGTGCTGGGCAACCAGGACCGCCTACTTGCCGCGTCCAGCCCAACGGGACCGGCCTTCGAGGGCGCCCAGATCAGCAGCGGTCAGCGGGCCGCGCCGGGTGCCATCGAGCGTGTCCGCGTCGACCCCGTGTCGCTCGAGCCCCGGTTCCGGGTCATCGGCTCCGACCGGTGGTCGGACGAGGACGGATTCGCGGACGCGATCGCCGATGTCGGCGTGACCGGGATCTGCGGGTCCGGGATCATCGAGGCGATCGCGGAGCTCTACCTGGCCGGGGTGGTCACCGCGGACGGGGTGATCGACGGGTCCCTGGCGGCACGATCGCCGCGGATCCGGGTCCGTGGACGCACCTTCTCATACCTGCTCCACGACGGGTCGCCGGAGATCACGATCACGCAGGACGACGTGCGCGCGATCCAGCTTGCGAAGGCTGCCCTGTACGCCGGCGCCCGCCTGCTGATGGACCACCTGGGCGTGGACACGGTGGACGAGGTCCGGCTCGCGGGTGCGTTCGGCAGCCACATCGACCCGATGCACGCGATGGTCCTGGGGCTCATCCCCGACTGCGACCTCGCCCACGTGTCGTCGATCGGCAACGCCGCCGGGACCGGTGCGCTGCTGGCGCTGCTGGCCCGCGACAAGCGCGACGAGATCGAGGCGGTCGTCCGGCGGGTCGAGAAGGTGGAGACCGCCGTGGAGCCCCGGTTCCAGGCCCACTTCGTCGAGGCGCTCGCGATCCCGCACCGGACCGCGCCATCCACCAACCTCTCCCAGGCCGTCGCACTCCCTGCGCGCCGCACGGCCGACACCGGCGCCCGTGACGGCCGGCGCCGATCCCGCAGACCCATCCATCGCGAGCCCGAATCCGTCCCGGAGGAGATCTGATGACCGAGGAACCCACGCATCGCCGCTCCGGCGGCCGGGCGGCACGCCAGGCGGCTCGAGCTCATGCCCATGCGCAGAGCATCCCGTTCCTGACCCGCGCGCTCACCCCGGTCGAGGTCCTGGGCGAGGAAGGCCTTGCGCAGATCGAGCACAACGCGGACACGATCCTCCAGGAGGTCGGCCTCGAGTTCCGCGGCGATCCCGAGGCGCTCGCCCTGATGCGCGGCGCCGGCGCCGACGTCCAGGGCGAGCGGGTGCGATTCCCCCGCGGCATGTGCCGGTCCATCGTCCAGGCATCCGCCCCGCGCGAGTTCATCCAGCACGCGCGCAACCCGGCGCGGAGCGTCCGGATCGGCGGCAATGCGACCGTGTTCGCGCCGGCGTACGGCCCGCCGTTCGTGCGGGACCTGGACGGTGGGCGGCGCTACGGGACGATCGAGGACTTCCGCAACTTCGTGAAGCTCGCCTACGCGAGCCCGTACCTGCACCACAGCGGCGGCACGGTGTGCGAACCGGTCGACCTGCCGGTCAACAAGCGCCACCTGGACATGGTCGACGCGCACATCCGCTACAGCGACAAGCCGTTCATGGGCTCGGTGACCGCGCCATCGCGGGCGCAGGACACGATCGACATGGCCCGGATCGTGTTCGGGGCGGACTACCTCGAGGACCACACGGTCCTGCTGTCGCTGATCAACGCCAGCTCGCCGCTGGTGTGGGACGCGAGCATGCTGGGGGCGGCCCGCAACTACGCGCTCGCGAACCAGGCGACCCTGATCACGCCGTTCATCCTCGCGGGCGCGATGGCGCCGGTGACCGCGGCCGGCGTGTGCGCCCAGACGCTCGCCGAAGCGCTCGCCGGGATGGCCTTCGTCCAGCTCGTCCGGCCCGGCGCCCCGGTGGTGTTCGGCTCGTTCGCAAGCTCGATCTCGATGCAGTCGGGTGCGCCCACGTTCGGGACGCCCGAGCCGGCGCTGGTCCTGTACACGATGGCCGCCCTCGCCCGTCGCCTGGGCGTCCCGTTCCGGTCCGGTGGGTCGCTGTGCGCGTCAAAGGTCCCCGACGCCCAGGCCGCATACGAG
Organism: uncultured Chloroflexia bacterium; assembly: GCA_963700555.1. Taxonomy (GTDB): domain Bacteria; phylum Chloroflexota; class Limnocylindria; order Limnocylindrales; family CSP1-4; genus CAIXZV01. Next base: position 42,216 of record CAVOXZ010000003.1, on the reverse strand, counting down.
TCCGCGGCCACCCTGCAGCCGACGGTCCTCGGCGGCGTCAACTTCGTGCTCCACGCGGCCGGCTGGCTCGAGGGCGGGCTGACCATGGGCTACGAGAAGTTCATCCTCGACGCCGACCAGTGCGGGATGATGGGCGTGTTCGTGAACGGCGTCGACATGTCCGAGAACGGGCAGGCGGTTGACGCCATCCTGGAGAACGGCCCCGGTCAGCACTTCCTGGGCACCGCCCACACGCTGGCCAACTTCGAGACCGCGTTCTACCGCTCCGACGTCACCGACAACAACAGCTTCGAGCAGTGGCTCGAGGAGGGCTCGCTCGACGCCCCGCAGCGGGCGAACGCGCTCTGGAAGAAGATGCTCGCCGAGTACGTCGCACCGCCGCTTGATCCGGGCGTGGACGAGGCGCTGCGCGAGTTCGTCGCCAAGCAGAAGGCGGCGTCCCCGGACTCCGACATCTAGGCGATGGACGCAGCGGTGGTCACGCGGCTGGGTGCCTTCCCGGCGCGGCTGGGATCCGTGGCGCGGGCCGTGGCGGCTCGCGAGGCGGCCTCCGGGTCGCCCGCCGGCGAGTGGACGGCGCGCGACGTGGTTGCGCACCTGGTCGCCGTCGAGCGGGTCGTATGGCAGGCACGGCTGGACACGCTGGGTCCCGACGGCGCTGAGCCGCAGTGGCCCTATGTCGAGCCGGGTCCGGTCGACGAGCCGGAGGCGGCGTCACTCGAAGGCGCGCTCGCGGTGTTCGGGGCGGAGCGGTCGGCGACGCTGGCGCGGGTGGCCGCCCTCGGTGACGCCGGCTGGGCCAGGGCCGGGGTCCATGCCACCTACGGCCGGCTGGACGTCGCGGCCCTGCTGCGGGTCGCCGCGGACCACGACGAGGAGCACCTGGCGGCGCTGGAGGTGCGCGCTGGGGACTGAGCGGGCAGGCTCCGGCTTGGGCGAGCGGCGCCGCGCTCCGTCCCGGGACCTGCCCGTGGGGCCGCGAATCCACGCCGCGCCGGGCCGCGACAGGCCGGGCCGAGACCAGCGCCATGTCGCCTGCGTCCGTGCCGGGGCTCGACCGCCGCTGCCTGCGCCTGCCTCCGAACGTGACCGCCATTCCCCTGCGGCGTGCCGAGTTCGAGCGTACAGTCTGACCACCCCTGCCACCCGGGTCCTGCGCCCCCCAACGAGGCCCATTCGTCCGAGGTTCGTTGACATCAGCTTGAGGGTCGCCCAATGAAGGTCGTCGTCGTCGGCTCAGGGATCATCGGTCTGGCGACCGCGTACAGCCTCGCGAAGCGCGGCTGCGACGTGGCCATCGTCGGCGACCGTGCCCCCGGCAGCGGCGCGTCGAGCGTCAACGCGGGCTGGGTCGTCCCGGCCGAGAGCGGGCCCGTGCCGGCGCCCGGGGTGATCCTCGAGACGATGCGCTCGATGCTCAAGCCGGACAGCCCGGTCTACGTGCGGCCGGCGGTGAGCCCCAGCTTCATCCGGTTCATGGTCGGGATGCTCCGCGCCTGCAACGCGACCGCCTACGGGAACGCGTTCGAGGCCACTGCCCGGCTCGCCCGGGGAACGATGGACGAGCTCGACGCCTGGGCCGCGGACGGCATCGCATTCGAGGTGCAGGGGGACGGCGAGATTCGCGCCTATCTCGACCCCGCCCTGCACGCCAAGGCAACGGCCGATCTGCCGCGCTACGAGCGGGCTGGGTCCGAGCCGGCGTCCCTGACCGGCGACGAGGCGCGGGCGCTGGTGCCGGAGCTGTCCGACGCCGTCGTCGGGGCGATCCGGTTCCCCAACGAGCGCCACGTCCACCCGGCGACCGTGGTGAGCGCGCTCGTGACGCGCCTCGAGGCGCTCGGCGTCGAGTGGCACGACGGGGCCGTGACCGCCGCCTGGGCGCTGCCCTCGGGTGGCGTGGAGGTTCGCGGAGCCTTCGGGGCGGTCCAGGCGGACGCTGCCGTCATCGCGGCCGGCGCTTGGAGCGCCAGGGTCGCCCGGCTGCTGGGCGTCTCGCTGCCGATCCGGCCGGGCAAGGGCTACAGCGTCGACTACGTTCCGGCGCAGCTGGCAACCCAGACCCAGGTGATGCTCGCTGAAGCGCACTGCGTCCTGACACCGCTCACCGGGGCGACCCGCGTCGCCGGCACGATGGAGTTCGGCCGCATGGATGAGCGGATCTCGCCGGTCCGGCTCCGCGCGATCCGCCAGGCTCCAGGCCGCTACTTCCGGTCGTGGGACCCCGACGCGCCGTCGCTCAAGCCCAGCGCGGGCCTGCGATCCATGACCCCCGACGGCCTGCCGGTCATCGGCCGCTTGCGGCCCTTCGGCAATGTCTACGTGGCGAGCGGCCACGCGATGCTCGGGCTGACCCTGGCCCCGCGGACAGGTTCGCTGCTCGCGGACATCATCCTCGACGGGGCCGACCCGGAGGTCCTGGCGCCGTTCAGCCCGCGCCGGTTCGGGGCTTGAAAGCCGTCTAGGGACGCGGACCTGGCCGGGCGCGAGACGCGCTTCTGCAGTCCGCAATAATGTTGTATTATGACGGACCCCCGCTGGGTGCAGGGTCGGAGGCTCACCCCGTAACGAGGCAGGCCGTGGGCGGTCGGAGAGCGAGCGAGGCGTATGCCGCGGCGCAGCGGGAGCGGATCCTGGCGGCCGCAGAGCGGCTCCTGGTCACCCGCGGCGTGGATCGCAGCCGCCTGCGCGACGTGAGCGAGGAGGCCGGTGTCTCGATCGGCACGGTGCAGCACTACTTCGACACCCGGGACCGCCTGATCGCCGAGCTGTTCGACTGGTCGGCGGAGCGTCGCATTCGTGCCTGGCTGGATGCAGCGCCGACCGACGGCGATCCCTGGCAGCGCCTCGTCTCGTTGCTGGACGCGTCGCTGCCCGAACCGCTCCTCTGGCGGAGCCGGATCTGGATCGAGTTCTGCGCCATGGCGCGAGACGACGAGCTGCGAGCCAAGCTGGACCGCTTCTACGAGGCCTGGCGCCCGCCCTACCGGAAGGTGATCGAGGACGGGATCGCGGCCGGCGTCTTCCGGCCGATCTGGCCGGTCGCCGACATCGTGGACCAGTTCATCATCCTCGCGGACGGCGCCTCGGTTGCCATCTCGCTCGGAGCGCCGGGCGTGACGCCCGAGCAGCTCCATCGGCTCCTGGTGGAGACCGCACGCGTCGCGCTGTCGGTGGATCAGAAGCCGGCCGACGGACCTCCGAAGGCGGTTCAGCCAGCTCCACTGACCAGCATGCAGCCGCGTGGGATCGCTGCCACGACCGCAAACCGTCGCCCCGTATCCAATACGTGACCCAGAGGAGATGCGCCGATGACACGTGAGCGTGCGCCGAAGCCGGGCGGTCTGCCCCCGGTGTGGCCGGGCATGGTGGGCGGCCGCTACAGCCGCTGACCCGGCCGGAGATGGACCGGATCCATCACACCGTGCTCGACGTCATGGAGCAGATCGGGTTCGCCGATCCGATCCCGTCCATGGTCGAGCTGGTGACCGCGGCCGGCGGCTGGATGGACGACGACGGCCGCCTGCACTACCCGCGCTCGCTGGTCGAGGACGTCATCGCCCGGGCGCCGCGCTCGTTCGTCCTGCCGGGACAGGATCCCGCGCACGACCTGGAGCTCGGTGGCGGGCAGCGTCCACACGGGCACGGCCGGCGCGGCGCCCCTGATCGTGGACTTCGAGACGGGACGGCACCGACCCACGACGACCGTCGACCTGTACGACATCGCCCGCCTCGTGGACACGCTCGAGCACATCCACTTCTACTGGCGGTCGATCGTCGCCCGCGACATGCCGACCTGGGATGCCATCGACCTGAACACCGTCTACGCCTGCATGCAGGGCACCACCAAGCACATCTGCAGCAGCTTCAACAGCGGCGACAGCGTGCGGGCCGCCGTCGCGATGATGGACCTGCGCCTGGGTGGCGAGGGCGAATTCCGGAAGCGGCCGTTCTGCTCGATCGCCTGCACGCACGTGGTGCCGCCGCTGCGCTTCGCGAAGGACTCGTGCGAGGCGATGGAGGCGGCCGTTCGGGCGGGCATGGCGGTGGGCATCGTGTCCGCCCCGCAGACCGGGGCGACGAGCCCGGTCACGCTGGCCGGCACCATCGTGCAGACCATGGCCGAGTGCCTGGCCGGCCTCGATCTTCTGCTACCTGATCGACCCGCGACTGCCGCGCGCACCTCGGGACCTGGCCGTTCCTGTCCGACCTGCGGACGGGGCCGATGTCCGGCGGCAGCGCCGAGAACGGGCTGATCGTGGCCGGCTGCGCCCAGATGGCCGGGTTCTACGACCTGCCCGGGAGCGTGGCCGCCGGGCATGACCGACTCCAAGCTGCCCGACGCGCAATCGGGAGCGGAGAAGGCGTCGACGGCGATCCTGGCCGCGAACGCCGGATCGCCAGCCTGATCTGCGAGGCGGCCGGGCATGCAGGCCAGCCTGCATGAGCACGGCCTTCGAGGCGTACGTCATCGACGACGACATGCTGGCGGCCGTCCAGCGCACGGTGCGCGGCATCGAGGTCACCGACGAGACGCTCGCCTTCGACATGATCCGCGACGTCGTCGCACGGCGAGGGCCACTTCCTGGGCCACCCCGAGACGCGTCGGCCGGATGCGCAGCGACTTCGTCTACCCGGCGGTGGGCGACCGCCAGGCCCCGGTCCCCTGGGAGGCCGGCGGAGCGAGTGGACGTGCGCGAGCGGGCGCGGGAGCGCGTCCGGGCGGTGCTGCGCTCGCACTATCCCGAGCACATCAGCCCGGAGCTGGACGACCGGATCCGGGCCACGTTCGACATCCGGCTGCCCCGCGAAGCCATGCGTCCGGGCAATGGTCGCTGGTCGTAGACCGTGACCGCCGCCTGAAACCGGAGGAGGGACCAACCGTGAGGTCGACAGCACGCGTCGTCATCGTCGGCGGAGGCGTCATGGGGATCAGCCTCCTCTATCACCTCGCCCTCGAGGGCTGGACCGACACGATTCTCGTCGAGAAGGCCGAGCTGACCTCGGGCTCCACGTGGCACGCCGCCGGCCAGTGCCCGAGCTTCATCGCCAACTACAACCTGGCCAAGGTCCACGCGTACAGCAACGACCTCTACGCGCGCCTCGAGTCGATGACCGGTGAGGCCACCGGCTGGCGCGGCGTCGGCGGGATCCGGTTCGCGACAACCCCGGAGGAGCTCGACCACTTCAAGCGGGTCGAGGGCGTCGCCGCCAACATCGGCTTCCGGATGCAGCTGATCGGCCTCGACGAGATCCGGCGGCTCAACCCGTTCGTGACCACCGAGGACGTGCTGGCCGGCGCCTGGACGCTCGATGACGGGTACGTGGACCCGTCGGGCGCGTGCAACGCGATGGCCATGCTGGCCACCAACCTCGGCGGCACGATCAGCAAGTTCAACCGGGTGACCGGGATCGAGCAGCTCCCGAGCGGCGAGTTCAAGGTGGCGACCGAGAAGGGCGACATCACCTGCGAGCACGTGGTCAACGCGGCCGGCTGCTACGCCGACCGGGTCAGTGCCTGGCTCGGGGTGCAGACGACGTTCGCCAACATGAAGCACCAGTACCTGGTGACCGACACCATCCCCGAGTTCCTCGACCGTGATGTCGAGATCCCCGTCATGCGCGACCCCTACGCGTCCTCCTACTACCGCCAGGAGGTCAAATCGGGCCTGATCGGCATCTACGAGGGCAGCGACACGCGCGAGGCCTGGGTGGAGAGCGGCGGCCCGGCGTGGGACGCCGCCAACGAGCTGTTCCGGCCGGAGTGGGATCCGATCGAGCTCAACCTCGGGCGGGTCATGGAGCGGATGCCGGTCTTCAACAAGGTGGGCATCAAGAAGGTCGTCAACGGGGCGATCTCGCACACCCCGGACAGCAACCCGCTGGTGGGGCCGGCACCCGGCGTGCGCAACTTCTGGCTGGCGACGGGAACGGGCATCGGCATCGCCCAGGGCCCCGGCTGCACCAAGTACATGGCCCAGTGGATGGTCCACGGGTCGGCCGAGATCAACATGCTGGGCATGGACCCGCGCCGGTTCGGCGCGTTCGCGGACCAGGCCTACTCCTCGGCCAAGGCGCACCGCGAGTACGCGGACATGTACCGGTTGATCCCGCCCGGCGAAGAGCGGCCGGAGGGCCGCCCGGCCAAGGCGTCGCCGCTGTACGAGGCGCTCCTGGCCAAGGGCTGCGTGTTCACCGAGGGCTACGGCTGGGAGCGGCCCAAGTGGTTCTCGCTCGACGGTCGCGAGGAAGTCTGCAGCTTCCGCCACAACAACACCTTCGAGCTGGTGGCCGCCGAGTGTCGCGCGGTCCGCGAGCGAGTGGGTGTGATGGAGCTGCCGAGCTTCGCCACGTTCGAGGTCACGGGGCCCGATGCCGAGGCGTTCCTCGACCGCCTGTGCGCCAACCGGATGCCGCGCCGCGCCGGCGGCATCGTGCTCGCCCACGCGCTCGACGGCAACGGGCGCTACGCGACCGAGTTCACCATCACCCGCCTTGCCCCGGACCGGTTCTTCGTGCTCTCGGGCGCCGTCGCCCACCAGCGCGACCTCGACCTGTTCCGTGACGCGCTGCGTGCGGACGAGGCCGTGGAGATCGCGGATGTCAGCGAGGGCTGGACCACGCTGATCGTGGCCGGGCCGCGCTCGCGGGAGCTGCTCGCCACGCTGACCGACGTCGACCTCGGGAGTGGGACCTTCCCGTGGCTGACCGGCCGCGAGATCGAGGTGGCCGGCATCGGTGTCCGCGCCCTGCGGGTCAACTACGTCGGCGAGCTGGGCTGGGAGCTGCATGCCCGCATGGACGATGTCGTGGCGCTGTACGAGGCCGTCTGGAAGGTGGGTGAGCCGCTCGGCATCGCCGACTTCGGCATGTACGCGATGAACAGCCTGCGGATGGAGAAGGCCTACCCGGGCTGGGGCGTGGAGCTGACCAACGAGATCACCCCGGTCGAGGCCGGGATGATGCGGTTCGTCAAGCTGGACCACGAGTTCACGGGCCGGGACGCGGTCATCGCCGCCCGCGAGCACGGTCCCTCAACCCATCTCGTCTATCTCGAGGTGGGCGAGGCCGACTCCGACGTGGCCGGAGGGGAGCCGGTGTTCGCGGGTGACAAGGCGATCGGGGTCACGACCTCGGGCGGCTACGGGCACGCGACCGGCAAGAGCCTCGGGTTCGCCTACGTCGACCACGGGTTCGAGCAGCCCGGCACGCGCCTCGAGGTCGAGTTGATCGGCGTCCGCCTGCCGGCCACCGTGCTGGCGGCGCCAATCCACGACCCCGAGAACGAGCTCCTGCGCGCCTGACGCGCCCAGGATCCAGGCACGCGAGGAGTCGGACCCATGACAAGTCACCTGCCGTCGGCCGAGGCGGCCGGCGGGGAGCTCCCGTCCCAGGCGCGCGTCGTCGTCATCGGCGGCGGCATCGTGGGCGCCAGCGTGCTGTTCCACCTCACCGAGCGTGGCTGGAAGGACGTGGTCCTGCTCGAGCGCAAGACCCTCACGTCGGGCACCACCTGGCATGCCGCGGGCCTCGTGGGCCAGCTGCGCTCGACCTACAACATGAGCCTGGCCGCAGGCTACGCGAAGGAGCTGTTCCGGGAGCTCGAGCGCCGGACCGGCGACAGCACGGGCTTCGAGCAGCACGGGTCCCTGTTCATCGCGTCCACGCCCGGCCGCTGGGACGAGCTCCACCGCTGGGCGTCGATGGGCCGCCTGATGAACGTCGAGCTGGAGTTCGTCACCCCGCAGCAGGTCGGCGACATGTGGCCGCTCCTCGACACCAGCGACATCGTCGGGGCGGCCTGGATCCCGGCCGACGGGATGGCCAACCCGACCGACGCCACCCAGGCGCTGGCCAAGGCGGCCCGGATGGCCGGGGCGCAGGTGTTCGAGCAGACCAAGGTGACCGGCGTCCTCCGCCGGGACGGGCGCGTCAGCGGCGTCTCGACCGAGCGCGGGGACATCGCCTGCGAGTACATCGTCAACTGCACCGGGATGTGGGCCCGCGAGCTGGCGGGCCGGGAGGACGTGGTCGTCCCGCTCCATGCCGCCGAGCACTTCTACCTGGTGACGGAGCCGATCGCCGAGCTGACACCTGACCTGCCGATCCTGCGCATGCCCGACGATGCCATCTACGCGCGCAACGAGGCGGGCAAGCTGATGGTCGGGTTCTTCGAGCCCGGCGCCAAGCCGTGGGCGACCCACGGCATCCCCGAGGACGCCGAGTTCCTCACCCTCCCCGAGGACTGGGACCACCTCGAGCCCTGGATCCTGCGGGCCACGAAGAAGCTGCCCGTCTTCGGCAAGGTGGGGATCCAGCTGTTCTTCAACGGCCCGGAGAGCTTCACCCCCGACGACCGCTACATCCTGGGCGAGGCGCCCCAGCTGCCCGGCTACTTCGTGGCCGCCGGGTTCAACTCCGTGGGCTTCGCGTCCGGCGGCGGGGCCGGGCGAGCCGTGGCCGACTGGGTGGTGGACGGCCACGCGCCGATGGACCTGTGGGAGGTGGACATCCGGCGATTCCACCCGTTCCAGCGCAACCGCCGCTACCTCCACGACCGGACCACCGAGACGCTGGGCCTCCTGTACGACATGCACTGGCCATTCCGCCAGGTCGAGACGGCGCGCGGCGTCCGCAAGTCACCGCTCCACGACCGGCTGGCCGCTCGCGGCGCCTGCTTCGGCGAGGTCTCGGGCTGGGAGCGGGCGAACTGGTACGCCCCCGAGGGCGTGGAGCCCGTGTACGAGTACAGCTACGGGCGCCAGAACTGGTTCCCGTACTCCGCCGAGGAGCACCGGGCCGTCCGCGAGGGCGTGGGTCTGTTCGACCAGACGTCGTTCGGCAAGATTCTGGTCCAGGGACGGGACGCGGAACGGGAGCTCAACCGCGTGTGCGCGGGAGATGTCGCCGTCGAGCCGGGCCGGCTGGTGTACACGCCGTGGCTCAACGAGCGCGGCGGGATCGAGTCCGACGTCACGATCACCCGCCTGGCCGACGACCGGTTCATGGTCGTCACGACCGGGGCGTGCACCTACCGCGACCTCGACTGGCTGCGGCGCACGCTGGACCCCGACGCGCGGGTCACCGTCACCGACGTGACCTCGGCCGAGACCGTGATCTCGATCATGGGCCCGCGATCGCGCGAGCTGCTCCAGTCGCTCTCCGACGCGGACCTGTCCAACGCGGCCTTCCCGTTCGCGACGGCCCGCGAGATCGACCTCGGGTACGCGTTCGCGCGCGCGGCCCGGGTCACCTACGTGGGCGAGCTGGGCTGGGAGCTCTACGTGCCGATGGAGTTCGCGACCCACGTCTACGACACGATCGTCGAGGCCGGCGATGCCTTCGGCCTGCGCCACGCGGGCTACCACGCGCTCGACTCGCTGCGGATCGAGAAGGCGTACCGGCACTGGGGCCACGACATCAGCGAGGAGGACTCGCCGCTCGAGGGCGGCCTGGGGTTCACCGTCGCCTGGGACAAGCCGGGCGGGTTCATCGGCCGCGAGGCCCTCGTCCGCCAGCGCGAGGAGGGGATCTCCCGGCGGCTGGCCGTCGTGACCCTCGACGATCCCGAGCCGCTCATGTACCACAACGAGCCGATCCTGCGCGACGGCCGCATGATCGGGCGCGTCACGTCGGCCTCGTACGGGCACACGATCGGGCGCGCGATCGGACTGGGCTACGTCACCCGCGAGGACGGGCCGGTGACAACGGACTGGCTTGCGGCAGGGCGGATCGAGGCCGAGGTTGCCCTCGAGCGACAGCCCGCGACGGCGTCGCTGCGGGCCCCCTACGACCCGATGAACGCGCGAATCCGCGCGTAGCGCGTCACAGCAGGGACGCGGCTGCGGGGGCCGCCGGAGCGGGCGCCGCCGGAGCGTGCCGGGGCAGGCCGCGGGCTCGCTCCAGCTGGGGGAGCGAGCCCAGTCGGAACACGGCGCCCGGTCGTGCCGGTCAGGCCGCGGTCGCGGATCCGGCCTGCTGCTCCCGGCGTCGGGCAACCCAATGCTGCGCCGCCTTCACCACGCCCGCGAAGCCGCCCGGACGGTAGATCATCACGAGGACCAGCAGCAGGCCGTAGAAGACGAGATACAGCCCCGGCAGCGCCGAGAACTGGACCTTGGTCAGCTCCACGAGGATGGTCATCGGGAACGCGACCAGGGCGGGTCCCCACAGGCTGCCACGGCCGCCGATGTAGGCGATGGCGAGGATCTCGATGGTCTTGGGCGTCGCCATGACGGCCGGCGTCAGGATCCCGTAGTAGTGCGCGTAGAACACGCCGAACAGGCCCGCGAATGCACAGGAGATCGTGAAGTTGGCGACGAGGAACTTGGTCGGGTTGATGCCCGACGCCCGGGAGGCCTGCAGGTTCTGGCCGATGGCCCGGAACGCGAGGCCGACGCGCGATCGGATGATCAGCCGTGAGCACGATCAGGGTCGCGAACAGGAGCGCCAGCATGACGTAGTAGTAGGGCGTGTTGTCGATGGTCGGCAGCAGCGGCGGAACCGCAAGGCCCAGCGAGCCGCGCGTGATGTCCGTGAGGTTGCGGGCGATGCCCATCAGCGCGAGCGCGACGAACCAGGTCATGACGGCCGCGTAGATGCCCCGCAGGCGCAGCGTCAGCATGCCGGTGGCCAGGCCGAGCAGGCCCGCGGCGAGCGCGCCGAGCGGGAAGCCGATCCAGGGCGAGATGCCGAAGTTGACGACCAGCACGGCCGACACGTACCCGCCGAGGCCCATGAAGGCCGCGAACCCGAAGTTGACGACATCGATGTAGCCGGCCGGTGAAGTCGAACGCGACGGCGGCGGCCGCCATCAGGGCCGCGCCGACGAGCCAGCGCTGGCAGTCCTGGCCGGTGAAGGGCGGGATGAACGGGAGCGACGATCGCCAGCACGACAAGGACGACGGTGAAGATCAGCCCCATGCGCTGGGACCTGAGGCGACCGGTGCCGGTCACAGGGGTGGTCGAGGTGGTGGTCACGACTACTGCTCCCAGACGCCTTTGACTTCACTGCCGAACAGGCCCGACGGCTTGAACAGCAGGATCAGGATGATGATGGCGGTGGGCAGGACGTCCACCCAGTCGAGCGAGATGAAGTAGCCCGTCAGCTGCTGGACGAGGGCCACCAGGAAGGCGCCGATGATCGCGCCCTGCACGTTGCCCAGGCCGGCAAGGATGACCACGTACCACGCGATGAGCAGCGGCGCGTTGCCGACGCTCGGGACGAACGGGTTGCCCCACAGGAGGACGGCGCCCGCGAGGGCGGCGAGACCGCACGAGAGGGCGAGCGTCAGCTGGTAGATCCGGGTGAGGCCGATGCCGGCCATCTGGGCGCCGGTCTCGTCCATGGAGACCGCCCGCATCGCCCGGCCCGTGCGGGTCCGCTGCAGGAAGAACGCGAACAGCACCAGCGTGATCATCGCGATCAGGAACGTGGCCAGCCGGTCCATGCCGACCGGAACACCGGCGATGATGACCGGCGGCATGTCCCAGTACCGGCTGATGCCCTTCGGCAGATTGCCGAACAAGATCATCGCGACGTTCTGGAAGATGATGCCGACGCCCGCGGTCATCAGGAACGTGTTCATCACCCACTGCTCCTTGCTCCGCCGGCGCAGCATGCGGAACAGGAGCAGCTCCATCAGGATGCCGACAACCGCGCCCACCAGGAACGCGGCGCCCATGCCGGGAACGGGCCGGTCCACGTGACGAAGCGTCGTTGCTCGGGTCGCTCTGGATGATCGCCTGGATCGGCGTGAACACGTACAGGGCGACGAGCGTGCCGATCATGAACAGGTCGCCGTGCACGAAGCTCGGGATGTTCATGACGCCGAAGACGAGGGCGAGGCCGCCCGCCATCAGGGCCCACATGCCACCCGTCACCAGGGTGTTGACGAGCAGCGAGGGCTGCGACGAAGACGGTTCCCAGCAGCGACCGCCAACGAAAGGCCAGGACGACCCTGGTCAACGTTCAGGTAGCGCTTCAGCAGCGGGACCTGCCGGAGGTTGGTGGCCGTAGCAGTCGTCATCGGTCCGCCTCAGATCCCCAGGTAGGCTTCTTGGACGTGGGTGTCGCCGAGCAGCTGCTCGCCCGTCCCCTCGAGCACGACCTTGCCCTGCTCGAGCACGTAGGCCCGGTCCACCAGGTGGAGCGTCGTGTTCACGTTCTGCTCGACCAGCAGGATCGTCGTGCCGCGGTGGCTGAGCTGCTTGAGGGCCTCGAAGGCCGCGAGCGTGGGGATCGGGGCGAGGCCCAGCGAGGGCTCGTCGACCAGCAACAGCGACGGCGACGGCATCAGGCCCCGTGCGATCGACGAGCATCTTGCGCTCGCCGCCCGAGAGCGTCCCGGCGAGCTGGTTCGCGCCGCTCATGGAGCCGCGGGAACAGCTCGAACACGAGGTCCACCTGGGACGCGATCTGCGTCCTTGTCCCTGACGGTGTAGGCGCCGACGAGCAGGTTCTCGTGGATGGACATGCCCGTGAACAGGTTCGAGCTCTCGGAGACATAGCCGATCCCAAGCCGGCTGATCTGGTGCGGCGGCAGACCCACGATGGACTTGCCGTTGAACTCGATGGAGCCGTGGACTGGCGGGCACGTAGCCGGCGATGGTGCGCAGGGTGGTCGTCTTGCCGGCTCCGTTGGGGCCGAGGATCGCGACGAACTCGCCCTCGCCAACCTCGAGCTCGACGTCCCACAGGACCTGCAGCAGGTCGTAGCCGGACTCGACGCTATGTAGCTTGAGCACCCGGGTCCTCCGTGTCTCCGATGGCCTGCAGGATGATCTTGCTTGCCTACAGCATGTAGTTGTGGCCCAGGTAGGCCTCTCGGACCTTGTCGTCCTGGGCGACGGTTGTCGCATCGCCGTGGGCGATCAGCTCGCCGAACTGCAGGACCGAGAGCGTGTCGCAGAGGTCCATGATCAGGCGCATGACGTGCTCCACCATCAGGATGGTGGTGCCGTCGTCGCGGATGCGGCGCAGCAGCGTGGCGATGTCGAGCAGCTCGCTCGGCGTGAGGCCGGCGGCGAACTCGTCGAGGAACAGCAGCTTGGGCTTGGCTGGCCAGCGCACGAGCCAGGTCGAGGCGCTTGAGCTGGCACGGCGTTGAGCGTGCCGGCCGGCGTGTCCGCGGAGCCCGCGGGAACTCGACGTACTCGAGCATCTCCAGGGCGCGCTGGCTGGGGGTCTGGTGGCCGAGATGCGGCGCCGCCGAACGGGCGCCGAGACCGCGACGTTCTCGAGCGCGGTCATGCGCGGGAAACGGGCGCGGGATCTGGAACGTCCGGCCGAGGCCGAGATGGCACATCCGCTCGGCCGGGTAGGCCGGTGGTGTCGTGCCCGTCGAAATGGATGGTTCCCGCGTTGGGCCTGATGAGGCCGGCAAGGCAGTTCAGGAGCGTCGTCTTGCCGGCGCCGTTGGGGCCGATGAGCCCGAAGATCGAGCCCGCCTCGACGTTGAAGGTGACGTTGTTGACCGCGGTCAGGCCACCGAACTGCTTGGTGACGCCGCTGAGCTCGAGAAGGGCCATGTGTCCTTCCGTTCCGGGCGCTGGGGGCCGGCGTGGGCCGGCCCCCGTTGCCGATGGACTGCGGTGCTACGGCTTCGGCTGGTAGGCGCCGTGGCCGCCTCGTTCGGGCAGATCAGGGTGGCGTTGCCACCCACGTACTGGACGACCGGGAAGATGAAGTGGCCCGCCGCCGACGACCGGGTTCGGGATCGAGTCAGCGTTGAAGTCGTAGCTGTCCATGACGACCCGTCGGTGTACGTCAGCTGGCCCGTCCAGAGCTTGTCCTGGGCGGTCTTGTAGATGGTCTCCTTGGTCAGCTCGCCGGAGTCGGCGAGGGTCTGCTCGAGGACCTTCACGAAGAAGTGGGCGTAGTCGTAGGCGAGGCCGGCGGCCGCTGGCTCGGCGTGGCGTCGAACTTCGCCGCGTAGTCGGCGACGAACTTCTTGGCCGCGTGGCGCGTCCAGAGCGGAGAGGGTCGATCGACGTAGTCGGACGCGCTGCCGATGAGCTTGTACCAGTCACCGACCTGGCCGACGCCGTCGGCGACCACGATCGCCTTGATGCCGGAGTCCTCGATGGCCTTGAGGAGACCCGCCCAGACGGATGCCGGACGTGGTCGTGCCGACGATCGGCGGTCGGGTTGTCGAGTTCCACTTCGAGACCATCGCGAGAAGTCGGACGTGGTGAGCGGGAAGATGTCCTCGCTCTGCTTCGTCCAGCCCGCGGCGTCCAGCTGGTCGCTTCGGCCGCCGTGGCGAAGGTGCGGCCCCAGTCGGTGTCCTCGCCGTAGACGGCGACGTTCTTCTCGCCGGCGTGATAGGTGCCGGCGGCGATGCGCGTCGTTGAGCGCACTCGACGTAGGCCGATCGACGAGCTTGGCCGGGTCCGGCCAGCCCTTGGCTGGCCCAGTAGCCGTACTTCTCGGGATCGCGACTGCCACTTGTCCGTTGACGGTGCTCGGCGGCGCCCAGGCGAAGAAGTGACGGGACCTGGTACTTCGACGGTGACCTCCATCTGGGCGACGGCGACGGAGCTGTGCCAGCCGCCGAGGACGGCCTGCGATGTCCTGGCTGACGACGGCCTGCTCGTACGCGGCCGCGCCCTTCGCCGGGTCGGTGCCGTCGTCGATCCAGACCGGCTTGATGGTGTAGTCACCAACCTGGTAGCCGATCGCCTCGATCGCCATCTCGAGGCGTGCCTGAGCTCCTGGCCGCTTGCCGGGCGTCGGGCCCGTGAACGGGCCCTCGAAGCCGATGTTGATCGGTCCTCGCCGCGGGGGGCTGCGAGACAGCCGGTGCCCCGGGACGGTCGGGCGCCGTGGTGGCCGGTGCCGGCGTGGCGGCCCCGCCGCTGCAGGCGCCCGCGAAGAGCGCGACGGCCATGGCCAGGCCGCCAAATCTTGATCCTGTTGCCAGTGCGGATCACTGTGCTCTCTCCTCCTACGTCGTCAAATGCGTAGACGACGACGGATGCAGCTTCCCTCTCACGATCAGGGTTGGCTCACCTCCCGTTCCTCGGAAGGTGCATTGACGGCCCCGTCCGCCGGTCGCGTCGTCGCGAGCACAGGGGGACGCTCCTGTCCGCGTTCGACGGCCTCGACCAGCAGCGTGGCCACATCCTTCACCGCGAGCCCGCCGCTCACCGCCTGCATCCCGTCGTCGAGCATGACGGTGCAGAACGGGCAGGCCACCGCGAGCGTCGTCGCACCCGTGGCGACGGCCTCGCGGGCTCGCTCCTCGTTGATCTGGTTGCCGCGCTCCTCGAGCCACATGTGGGCGCCGCCGGCGCCGCAGCAGAAGGTGCGCTCCTCGCGGCGGGCCATCTCGAGCGTCTGGCCCACCGCGGACACGATGGCGCGCGGCGCCTCGCGGACGTCGTTGTGGCGCGCGAGGTAGCAGGAGTCGTGGTAGGTGATCGACTCGTCGCCCTGCTGGGGCCGGAGCCGGCCCTCGGCGATCAGGCTCGACAGCAGCTCCGTGTGGTGGAGCACCTGGTACTCGCCGCCGAAGTCCTTGTACTCGTTGGCGAGCGTGTTGAAGCAGTGCGGGCAGGTGGTCACGATCTTCGTGATCCCGGCCTCCCCGAAGGTCTCGATGTTCTGCTTCGCGAGGGCCTGGAACGTGTACTCGTCGCCGATCCGCCGGGCCGGGTCGCCGGTGCAGCACTCGCGGGCGCCGAGGATCGCGAAATCGACCCCGGCCTCCTTGAGGAGCTTCGCCGTGGACTGTGCGGACACGCGGGCGCGCTCGTCATAGGCAGGGGCGCAGCCGACCCAGAACAGCACCTCCGGGGCCGGATCGCCCGGATCGAGGATGCGGACGCCCAGGCCCTCGGTCCAGTCGACGCGCTCGTCCGGTCCCCCGCCCCACGGGTTGTTCGTCCGCTCCAGGTCCCGGAGCATCTGGGCACCGGGGGCCGGGAACCGGGACTCGACCATCACCAGGCTCCGGCGCAGGTCGATGATGTGGTCGACGTGCTCGATGCCCACCGGGCACTCCCGGACGCAGGCGCCGCAGGTGACGCAGTCCCACAGGGTCGCGTCGAGGACGGCGTCGGGGACCAGCGGCCGGCCCTCGAAGACGGGGGCGGTGGCACCCGCGGCGGCCGGCTCGAGCGACGCGAGCCAGCCGTGGCCCTCGCGGTAGAGCTGGTCGCGGAGGTCCATCACCACCAGCTTGGGGGAGAGATCCTTGCCGGTGAAGAACGCCGGGCAGGCGTCCTGGCAGCGGCCGCACTCGGTGCAGGCCATGCCGTCGACCATCTGCTTCCAGGTGAAGTCCTTGATCGTCCCGGCCCCGAACCGGATCTGGTCCTCGGGGACGTCCGGGTTGTCGAACTCCAGCGGCTCGAGGCGGCCGCGCGACCGGGTGCGCCCGAAGTAGACGTTGATCGGCGCGACGAGCGTGTGGAGGTGCTTGGTGTACGGGATGTACACGAGGAACGCGAGGATCAGGACCGCGTGGATCCAGACGCTCACCCGCTCGATGAGCTCGAGGCCGGGAAGGCCCGCCATCAGGCCGGCGAACCAGTTGGAGACCGGGCTCCACTCCGCCGGGCGCCTCGTTGATGCCCAGCGAGATCCGCGCCCCGTGCCAGATGAACAGGGTGAGGATGATCGACGCCTCGAACAGCAGGATGTTGTAGGCGACCTGCAGGTACGAGCCCACGAACCGGATGGGCCGTGAGCCGAGGCGGATCGTGAAGGCGATGGTGACGCCGACCAGGGTGCCGATCGCGAACAGGTCCACCATCAGCGCGAACCAGCCCTGCTCGGCCAGCCACGGGATGGTCCAGTGGCTGTTCATCGCCCCCAGGAACGACATCACGATGGTCGGCAGCAGGACCAGGAAGCCCCAGAACAGGAGCAGGTGCATCACCCCGGGGATGGGGCGGAGGAACAGCTTGGACTGGAACAGGACGCCGGTCAGCTCCCGCTTCGCCCGCACCGGGACGACGTCGGTGCGCCCGGCCGAGGCCCGTCCGGCCCGGACCAGGCTGTACAGGTACCAGGCACGCCGGAAGAAGAACCCGAGGAAGATCCCGAGGACCGCGATGAACAGGACGGCCTGCAGGACCGCCCCGGCGTCCACGATCCTAGCCTCCCCGAACCCGGCGGATCTCCGCGGCGATCGCGGGAACCACCTGGTGGAGGTCGCCGATGACCGCGTAGTCGGCCATGGTCATGATCGGTGCCTCGGCATCCTTGTTGATGGCCAGGATCTTCTTGCTCGCCTTGCAGCCGGCCATGTGCTGGGTGGCGCCACTGATGCCCGCGGCGATGTACAGGTCGGGCGCGATCTTGGTGCCGGTCTGGCCGACCTGCGCGGTGTGCGACCGCCAGCCGGAGATCGTGACGGCGCGCGAGCAGCCCACGGCGGCGCCGAGCAGCCCGGCGAGCTCCTCGATGGGGCCGAATCCGTCGGTGGAGCCCACGCCGCGGCCGCCGGACACGACGACCTTGGCATCGGCCAGCGAGACGCCGCCCGCCGCGGCCGGGATCCGGCGCGCGGCGCGCACGACGAGGTCCGCGGCATCGAGATCCGGGGTGAACGCCTCTACCGCAGCGGTGCCCCCCGCGGCCTCCGCGACCACGGAATGCGGCGCGACGGTCAGATAGGCGCGTCCTGCATGGAGCGCGGCTTCCTCCATCAGGCTGCCGCCCCAGCGGATCCGGGTGACCGTGACGGGTGAGCCCAGCGTCACCCGAGTGCAGTTGGCGGCGAACGGCTGCCCGGCTCGCGCGGCGGCGCGGGCGACGATCGTGTTGCCCTCGTCGCTGCCCGGGCCCATGACCACGTCAGCGCCCAGTCGATCCGCGAGGTCGGCGAGGATCCGGGCACGGGCGTCCGGGGCACCGCCGGCAAGAACCTCGTGGGTGGCCACGTGCACCGTTGCCGCCCCGTAGGCGCCAAGGGCGCTCGCGGCGGACTCATCGCCCATCAGGACGGCGTGGACCGGGCCACCGGCGGCGAGGCCGCGGGCGAGGGTGAGCGCCTGGAGCGTGATGTCGTCGGCGGCCCCGTCGGTCGTGGCCGCAAGAACGAGCACAGTGGCCATCTCAGATCACCCCCAGGCCGGCGAGCATCTCGACAACGGCCGGCGCCGCGTCCGGGCCATTGCCCAGCACCACGGCCTGCTTGGACACGCCCTGCGGGACCATGAGGCGGACCAGCTCCAGGCGCTGGTCCGGGCGAGCCGGTGTCGATTGCGCCACCGGCTTGCTCTTCGCCCGCAAGCGGCCGGGCACGGACGGGAACCGCGGCAGGTTGAGCCCTTCCAGGACCGCCACCACGGCCGGCAGCGGCAGGTCGTAGACGTCGCGGCCGCCCGGGACCTCCTGCTCGGCGCTGGCGATGCCGCCGGCGACGGTGAGGCCCTTGACCCCGGTGACCACGGGCCGGCCGAGCGCCTGCCCGAGGCGGACGCCGACCTGGTAGCCACCCGAGTCGCCGGCCTCGTTGCCAAGGAGCACGAGGTCGAACGGGCCGCTCGCCGCTTCGTCGGCACGGATCGCGTCCGTGATGGCGGCCGCGGTGGACTCCGGGTCCCACTCCTCGCTGTCGGTGACCAGGTGGATCGCCCGGGTGATCCCGAGCGCCATCGCGTCGCGGAGCTGCTCCAGCCCCTCAGCGGGGCCGAGCGTCAGGACGACGGACTCGCCGCCGTGCTCCTCGACCAGGCGCACCGCCTGCTCCACCGCGCACTCCTCGTGGGGTCCGATGGCGAAGCCGAGGTGCTTCATGTCGATCGCCCGGGCGTCGGCCGTCAGGACGATCCGCCCGGCGACCGCCGGCACGCGCTTGATGCAGACAAGGACTCGCATGTTCTCAGGCCCTGATTCGAAGGTTCTCGGGGTCGAACAGCGGGCGGGCGCCCGCGACGGCCACTGTGACCGGGTACAGCTCGTCGAAGTACTGGACCCAGAGCTTCGTCCCCTCGACGGCCTGCTCCGGCGGGAGGTAGGCCATGAGGATGTGCTTGCCCGTGGAGGGTCCGGAGCCGGCGGAGGTCGCGTAGGACCGGCGGCCCTTGGCATCCACGATCGGCGATCCGTCCTCGAGGACGATCGGCTGGCGCCCCAGCATCACGCGCCGCTCACCGGTCCGGGGGCTGGTGTGGTCGTCCACGGTGAGCGTGCAGCACAGGGCGACCGGCGGCTCGGCCATCTGGGCCTGGACCGCGGCCTTGCCGATGAAGTCCGCCTCCTTGAGCCGCACCGGGGCCATGTCGGCCTCGACGACCGTGTAGTCGTTGTCCAGCTCGGCGCCGTAGGCGCGGTACCCCTTCTCCAGCCGCCCGGTGACGCCGTACACGCCCATGCCACAGGCGGTGATGCCGTAGGGCTGGCCGGCGGCCCACAGCTCGTCCCACAGGCGCTGCCCCTGCTCCATCGGGACGTAGAGCTCCCAGCCCAGGTCGCCGACGTAGCTGATCCGCGACGCCAGCACGACCTGCGAGCCCATCTCCACGGAGCGGCAGGTGCCGAACTTGAAGGCCTCCTTGCTCAGGTCGGCGCGGGTGATGCCCTGCAGCACCTTGCGGGCGTTGGGACCCCAGACGCCGATCGTCGTGTAGGCGGTCGTCTGGTCGACCAGCGCCGCGTTCTCGGCGAGGTTGTCCTTGAACCACTTGAGGTCGGCCATGCCGTGGGCGCCGCCGGTGACCACCCGGTACACGTCCTTCTCGAGCCGCATGATCGTGAGGTCGCTCTTGAAGCCGCCCGTCTCGGACAGGACCGGGGTGTAGACGACGCGGCCGACCGGGACGTCCATCTGGCGCAGGGCGACCTTCTGGACCGAGGCCAGGGCGCCCGGGCCCACGATGTCGAACAGCGCGAACGCCGACAGGTCGAAGATGCCCGCGCCGTCGCGCATCGCGAGGTGCTCGGCGTTGATGATCGGGCTCCACCAGCGGGCGTCCCACTCGTTGGGCCGGTCCTGGACGCCGTAGCTCTCGACGAGCGGCGCGTTGCTCCGGTACCACTGCGGCCGCTCCCAGCCGGCGACCTCGAAGAACTCGCCCTCGTGCTCGACCTGCCAGTCGTACATCGGGGACTTGCGCAGCGGGCGGTCCGACAGGTACTGCTCGGCCGGGTGGACGACCCCGTACGTCTTGGGGAACGCCTCGAAGGCGCGGGCCTTGGTGTGCTGGCGCGTCTTCTGGTGGGCGTGGAACCGGCTGATGTCGCTCTGGTTGCAGTCGATCTCCGGCTCGCCGTGGATCATCCACTCGGCGATCGACTTGCCGACGGCGGGACCTTCCTTGACCCAGACGGCGTTGGCCGACCAGAGACCCTTGACCTCGGGCGTCTCGCCCAGCAGCGGCATGCCGTCCGGGGTCAGGGCGATCAGCCCGTTGATGGCGTACTTCTGGCCGACCCGCTCGTCGCCGAGGATCTCCGGGAAGATCTCGAGGGCGTCCTCGAGCTGCGGGTCGAAGTCGTCCTGCGTGAACGGGAACTCCGTCGGGCTGAGGGCGGCCTCCTCGATCGACGGGATCTCCTCCGGGTCGTGGAGGATGGAGCGGTGGGCGTACGAGCCCACCTCGAATCCGATGCCGTCCTGGCGCTCGTACATCAGGACGTCCATGTCGCGGACGATCGGGTACTCGATCGCCTTGGTCGAGCGCTCGAACACCGGAACGGGACCGTAGTCGGCCATCTGGTGGACGACCGGGGTGAGCGGGATCTTCGCCCCGGCCATCTCGGCCAGCAGCGGGGCCCACACGCCGCAGGCGATCACGACGTACTCCGCCTCGACCGTGCCGCGGTTGGTGGTCACGCTGCGGATGCGGCCGTCCTCGACGCCCATCGCGCTGACCTCGGTGCCGGCGAACACCGACAGGGCGCCCATCTCCTGGGCCTTCTCGCGGCACAGGGTGCCGAACTGGAGGGAGTCGCAGACACCGACGCCCGGCGTGTAGAAGCCGCCGACGAGGATGCTCTCGTCGATGAACGGGACCATCTCCTTGATCTCGGCCGGCGTCACCAGCCGGGAGTCGATGCCCCAGTTCTTGGCCGAGTCGACCCGCCGGCGGAGCTCGTTCATCCGGGTCTCCGAGCGCGCGACCTCGAGGCCGCCGCACTCGGTGTAGACGTCCCACTCCTTGTACTGGCGGGCGCTCTCGAGCGTGAGCTCCGCCATCTCCTTGTTGTGGTCGACCAGGTACAGGAAGTTCGAGGCGTGGCCGGTGGAGCCGCCCGGGTTGGGGAGCGGACCCTTGTCGATGAGGAGGATGTCCTTCCAGCCGAGCTTCGCAAGGTGGTACGCGATGCTGTTGCCGACGATGCCGGCGCCAATGATCACGACCTTGGCTCGGGTCGGGAAATCTGCCATCGAGGTCTGCTCCTGTCGCGAGTGCGATACGGGACGCCGGGGCTTCCGGGGGCGCGGATGGGCTGGCGTCGAACCCTACCCGCCCGTCTCCCGGCTCCCGATGAGCCGGAGCGACGAAAGACAGGTCCATTGGTCACAACCGGTCTCGCGGCGCAGGGGCGCTTTGGCGCGCGTGAGACCGATCGCCGGAGGCTAACTGTTGACAATCGTCATGTCAACACACATTCTCCGCGGGGCGCTATGCTCGCGCTCACACAGGACCGCCGGTCCACGGGAGCCACCGATGACGGTGTTCGCACACAAGCAGCTCTGGGAATCGATCGCGGACCAGTTGCGCGACGAGATCCTGGAAGGGCGACTCGCCGCGGGTTCCCGACTCATCGAGACGGACCTGGCGGAGCGGTTCGGGGTGTCCCGCGGGCCGATCCGCGACGCCCTCAACGAGCTCGCCCGCCAGGGCCTGGCCCAGGACCTGCCTCGCCGTGGGACCTTCGTGTCCAGCCTGTCCGAGCGCGACCTCGACGAGGTCTACGTCCTCCGACGCGCCATCGAGGAGGCTGCGGTCCGGCTGGCGATCACGCGCGCGACCGATGCCGACATCGCGCTCATGTACGAGCGCCTCGCCCAGGCCGAGGAAGCGTACGGCCGAGACGACCTGCCGGCCGCGTGGGAGGCCGATATGGCCTTTCATCGCACGTACTGCGAGACGTGCGGCAACGGGCGGCTCCTCGGGGTGTTCGAAGGGCTCGCTTCGCAGACCGTCCTGCTCATGCGGACCGCACTGGCCACGCACGCCTCGCTCGCCTGGACGCCACCGGTGGAGCTGCATCGTCGGATCGCCGACGCGATCGCCGCACGCGACGCCGACGCCGCGGTGCGAGCCGTCGGCGAGCACTACCAGTACACGCAGGACCGGCTGGCCGCGTCCGGCGAGGCAGCCCCAAGCGGCTGACGTAGCCGGTGAGTCGGCCGGCGCGAGTGGCTAGCCGGACTGCGAGCGGTCCCTCGGCCGGTTGACGACCCCGTGCGCTGCCAGGGCCCCGATCTCGTCGCTCCCGTACCCCAGCTCGGCCAGGATCTCGGCCGTGTGCTCGCCGAGGAGCGGCGGCGCGGTCCGGATCGTGGCCGGTGTGGCGGACAGCTGGAACGGCACCCCGACCTGGCGGATGGTGCCCAGCAACGGGTGCTCGACGTCCGCGGTCATCGAGCGGGCCTGCGCCTGCGGTGACGCAAAGGCTGCCAGGACGTCGTTGATCGGGCCGCACGGGACCTCGGCCGCGTCGAGGGCCGTGAGCCACGCCTTGGTTGACCGCTCCCGGAACCGGGCGTCCAGGATGCGGCGGAGCTCCCCCCGGTTGACCACCCGGTCGCCGTTCGTGGCGAAGCGCGGATCGCGGGCCAGCGCGGGCAGCCCGAGCGCCTCGCAGGCCCGCGGCCACTGGCGCTCGCTGGCGACCGCGAGGGCGAGCTCGCCATCGGCGGTGGCGAACGTCTCGTAGGGAACGATGTTCGGGTGGGCGTTGCCCAGCCGGCCCGGCGCCTGGCCAGTGGCGAAGGCGTTCTGCGCCTGGTTCACGAGGATCGCGAGCGTGGACTCCAGGAGGCTCACGTCGATCCGCTGGCCACCTGGCCGGCTGTCGGCGGGGCCGATGTCGCCCGGGCTCTCGCCGCCCGCCGCCCGGCCGCGGCCCAGGAGCGCCGCCAGCACCGACACCGCCCCGAACAGCCCGGTCACCACGTCGGAGATCGCGACGCCCACCTTCGTCGGCCGTCCGCCGTCGGCATCCGGCGCGCCCGTGATCGACATCAGGCCGCCCACCGCCTGGACCACGAAGTCGTAGCCCGGCTTGTCGGCGTCCGGTCCGTCCGGTCCGAAGCCGCTGACGGCGAGGTGGACGAGGGCCGGGTTGAGCGCCTCGAGCGTCTCGTCGTCGAAGCCAAGGCGGGCCAGCCCGCCCACCCGGAAGTTCTCGACGAGGACGTCGCTCGTCTCCAGCAGCCGGCGAAGGACCTCGCGGCCCTCCTCGCGCTTGAGATCGAGACGGATGGAGCGCTTGTTGCGGTTCACCGCCAGGTAGTAGGCCGCGGTCCGGGTGCCGTCCGCATCGGAGCCAACCCACGGGGGTCCCCAGCCGCGGGTCCCGTCGCCATCGGGGGGCTCCACCTTGACCACGTCTGCGCCCAGGTCCGCCAGCAGCATCGTGCAGTACGGGCCGGCGAGGACCGTGGAGCAGTCGGCGACGCGGATCCCGGCGAGCGGACCGGAAACAGGTGCGGGTTCGGTGGTCACGTCGCCGATGGTAGCCCCGCGTCAGCCTTCCGGCGCCGGCTCCTGCGCGGGCTCGGGAACGGTGATGTCGACCACCCGCGCGTCCGTCACGCGGACGAGATCCGCAGGCGAGAGGTGCACGTTGACGCCGCGCGCGCCGCCACCGATCGCGACCACCTCGAGCCCGCTGATCGACGAGTCGATGATGACCGGCCACGAGCGACGCGCCCCGAACGGGGTGATCGCGCCCCGCTCGTACCCGGTCTCGGCCTTCGCCTCCTCCTGGTCCGGGAGGCTGAGGCGGTTCGTGCCCAGGTGGGCCCGCAGCTTCGGCCAGTCGAACCGCCGACCACCGGGGACCAGCACGAACAGGTAGTCATCGGTCGCACGACGCACCAGGATCGAGCGCAGCAGGCTGCCGACCGGGATCCCCTGGAACGCGGCGCTCTCCACCGCGTTGCGGGCGATCTCGGTCTGGACGACGCGGTACTGGACACCGGATGTGTCCAGGGCTGCGATCGCCGGTGTCCGTAGCTGGTCGGCCATCCGCGCAGCGTAGCGCGGCGCGGAGCGAAGGCTCTCGGCATCCGCGGGCGCCCGGCAGACCCCGCTGGACGGCATGGGCGAATGCGGCCCGGACACGTCACTATTGGCGCATGGATCACGTGGCGCCGACCACCATCGAGACCGCCGTCGGCGGCTGGGGGGTCTTGTGCGCCACCGGTCTGCCGAACATCGTGGAGGAGTACCGCGGGCGAGCGCAGCTCGAGGAGGCCCTTCCGGGCGAACCTGACGACGACGGGTTCCTGTTCACCGGAGTGGCACGACCGGGCGAGGACTGGCCGAGCCTGGTGGTCACGCAGCGGTGGGGGCCCACCGGGGCCGGGTTCCGGCCGGGCGTGCTGTTCGTTCCCGACAGCGGTCGCGTGTTCATCGGCGCGGGGACACGCATCCTCTGCTATCACGACGACGGTGGGACCTGGCGCCGCCAGTGGCAGGAGACTGCCGGCTATCCCGGCTTCTGGGGCTGGCGCCTCCACGGCAACACCGTCGTGATGGCCGGTGAGGTCGAGATGGCTGCCTGGACCGCCGAAGGCGAGCCGTTATGGGCCGAGGCGGTCGAGCCTCCGTGGACCTACGAGGTGGTCGATGGCAGCGTCCGCCTGGACGTCGCCGGGAGCATCCGCACCTTCCCGCTCCGGCCGTAGCCGCCGCGAACCCGACCGCCGGCGTCGATCCGTCCGAGCAGGCAGCGCAGGCCTACAGCCCCAGCGTGAACAGGATCCCGTCCCAGTTCTCGCGCAGGTCCCAGAGCGCCACCGCGATCAGGACGACGCCGGCGATCACCTCGATCGGTCGGTGGTGGGCGGTGACCCAGCCGACGATCGACCGCTGCCGGGCGCCCGCCAGCAGCGAGAGGACCACGAGCGGCAGGCCGAACCCGAGCCCGAACACCACGAACGTGCCCATCCGCAGCACGGCATCGCCGAGCCCCACGGACACGGCGAGCAGCGCGGCCAGGAACGGGCCGGCACAGGGCAGGGCGATCGGCCCCAGCATGATCCCGTACACGTACGCTTGCCCATACGGGTTGTGCACGAGCGGGACCTGCAGCCCGGGCAGCCGGTTGAACGGGTTCCGTCCGGCGAGGAGCAGGACGCCCAGCACGAGCAGCAGGCCGTCCACGATGGGGACCAGCAGGGACGCGACGCGTCCGATCGGCACCGACACCACCACCAGCACGGTTCCCAGCAGGACCATCGTGGTCAGCAGCCCGGCCAGGACCAGGAGGCCCAGGAGCCCGGTCCCGCGGCGCCCGGAGAGCGACCCGGCGTTGGCCGAGAGATAGGCGAGGAACCCCGGGTAGAGCGGGAGCAGGCAGGGCGAGGCAGCCGACGCGAGGCCCGCCGCGAACACCGCCGCCAGCTCCCCCATCAGCCGGCGGCCCTGGCCACGATCTCGTCGACCGACTCGGAGCCGGTGGAGAACGAGACCTCACCCGAGGGCGAGATGAAGATCAACGGGACGCTGGGCGGGTTGATCGCGTTGGCGCCGAACGCGGCCACGAGGGCCTTGGACAGCTCCGTGCCGGCGACGGCATACCGGCCGGTGAACCCGCGATCGGCCTTGTAGCGGGCGAGGTCGTCTGCGCTCTCGGACGGCTCGACCGTCAGCACGACGTACTCCGCGCTGCCGGCGGGGATGCGCGCGAACGCCTCGGTGAACCGGGCCTGCTGGGCGCGGCAGTTGGAGCACCAGATGGCCATGGTCTCCACGAACACCGGCTTCCCGGCGAGAGCGGCGATGGTGAAGGTCTCCCCGGTCTCGACGTCGGTGAGGGTCGCCGTTGCCCACGCCTCGCCGTCGAGAACCCCCGAAGCCGGTTCGTCGCTCATGGCGGGGGCGTCGGACATGACGGGGGCGTCGGACATCGCCGGGGCGTCGCTCGACACCGGCTCTCCCGACATGGCGGGTGCGTCGGACATCGCCGGGGCGTCGGCCGGCGTCGGCGAGGGTGCGGCCGGGCCTCCGGAGCACGCGGCGAGGAGCAGCATGGCCCCCAGGCCGATGGCGACGGGGCGGGCGGTGGTCGTTCGAATCATCAGTTTCGGGATCCCTTCGTGTGCGTAGCAGCCACTGTGCGGTCGTTCGGTGACGGCCCCGTGACGGGTCGCCCATCGGTGGTTCGAACGGCAACGGCGATAGGATGCACCCCATGACCAACGAGACGTCCCCGCCCGCCCCGCGCGCCCTCACCCTGATGCCGGTGCACGCGCACCCCGACGATGAGGTCATCGGCACCGGCGGCACCATGGCCAAGGCCGTCGCCGACGGCAGGCGCGTCGTCCTGGTGACCTGCACCCGCGGCGAGCTGGGCGAGATCGTCGTTCCCGAGCTCGACACACTCGACAATCACCGGCGGCTGGGCGAGCTG
The DNA here is from genome assembly GCA_963700555.1 of uncultured Chloroflexia bacterium. Classification (GTDB taxonomy): domain Bacteria; phylum Chloroflexota; class Limnocylindria; order Limnocylindrales; family CSP1-4; genus CAIXZV01. The sequence goes on along the minus strand of CAVOXZ010000003.1, from coordinate 15,668 downwards.
CGCGCGGTGGAGCTCGAGCGGGCGATGGAGGCGCTCGGCGTGACCGAGTGGGAGAACCTGGGCTACCGCGACTCGGACATGATGGGCCGGTCCGGCAACCACGATGCTCGCTGCTTCTGGCAGGCGAACCTCGACGAGGCGATCGGGCGGCTGGTGTTCCTGGTGCGGACGTACCGGCCCGACGTGATGACCACCTACAACGACTTCGGCGGCTACGGGCACCCGGACCACATCCGGACCCACCTCGTGGCGGTCGGCGCGTTCGCCCGGGCGGGTGACCCGGCCTGGTATCCGGAGCAGCTGGCGCCCAAGCACGGCGGCACGGGCGTGCCCGAGGACGAGGGTGGGCTCGCACCCTGGTCCCCGGCCAAGCTGTATGAGCAGGCCATTCCGGCCTCCGTACGCAACGCGCTGCAGGAGCGGATGGAGGCGATCGGCGAGCGCTCGTTCTGGAGCCCGCCCGAGGATGCGACTCCGGAACAGCTGGCGGAGTTCGAGGCGTTCGCGTCCCGGATGCTGGTCCCGGACGAGACCGTGACCGCGTGGGTCGACGTGAGCGCGCAGCTCGACCAGCGCTGGGAGGCGTTCCGCGCGCACGTGACCCAGATCAGCGACGAGAACCCGTTCGTTCGGTTCGGGCGCGACGCCTGGCGCGAGTTCTGGTTCCGCGAGGCGTTCGTGCGGCGCGATTCGCGGATCCCGGCGCCGGACCACGAGACCGACCTGTTCGCGGGGCTCGAGGGGCTGGAACCGGGGCAGTACGGCTGGGACGGCACGTCCATCCCCGCGGGGACGGCGGGAGCGCCCTAGCTCCACGTTCTCGGCCCGGACTCCGGCCTGGTGAGGGCACCGGGCGCCGCGCAGCCACCCGCCTGGTGGGCACCGGACCCCGCCTGGTGGGCACCAAACCCCGCCCAGCCACCCGCCGGGCGTCGCGAGCCCCAACGAGCGCCGCGCAGCCGCCCGCCGGGCGTCGCGAGCCCCAACGAGCGCATGGCGAAACGTCCCGGGCGTTCGGCGCGCCGAACGTCACCTGGGTCGGCGGATCGGCACCCAAACTGGGCGGCCCGCGCCCGAATTGTCACGGCGCATGCCCGTTGAGGCGCCGGGCGCCCCATCCGCGATCCCCGGGAAGAGCCCTGCCTTGGCAGGGCTCTCGGCCGAAGGCAGGCGATCTTGACCACCGCCCGCGGCGGGCGTAGGCCCTCTGGCGAGTGGTCGGTGCATCGACGCACCGCCGGCGACTCACGGCGACGACGTCCCGACCCCGAGCGGTCCGGTAGGGAGCGGGTCGGTCCGGGGGTGAGGGGACACGTGGCCGCGCGCGCCCGATGGGACCAACGGCTGCCCGCCAGGCAGGACCCGGAACCGCGATCGTCCCAAGGCTCGCTGTTGCGTCGGTGCACATGGTCCTGATCCCTGACGAAGGACAGGCTGTCAGGGTGGGCAACCGTGGGGTACTAATGCCCTACGAGTCGCCTCCTCCACTCGAGGCAGGCGTCGCCGCCGGTCCCACGGGACCACGACAGGAGCATGAATGTTGCACCAACCCCGCACCACGACGTCGATCGGGAGCCTCTGGGTGACCAGAAGCGCGTCTCCCGCGCGCCGCCGTGCGCCTCGGGCGATCAGTGCGATCGCGTGTGCTGTGGCCGTGACCGTGGCGGCCCTCGGCCCCCTCGCTCCCGCCGGATCGGCCGCCTCAGGCGCGATCTACACGACGGCCGGCGACTGCTCGCTGCCGAACCCGCAGAACCAGAACTCGTACCAGGTGGGCGACACCGTCCACGTTCGTGGCACCGGCTTCGACGCGAGCTCGGCCGTCCCGTGGACCGTCACGGGTCTGCCGGGAAGCAGCGATCCCAACACGGTCGTCGCGTCGGGGACGGCGACGACGGACGGATCCGGGTCCTTCTGCGTGGCCGCGTACACCGTCCTCCCCGGCGATTCCGGCGTCTACAAGGTCGCGGCGGGCGGCAAGCAGGACAACTACTCGGTGGCCGACCCGACGCCCACGCCGGTGCCGACGCCCACGCCCACGCCGGTGCCGACGCCGGTGCCCACGCCCGAGCCGACGCCCGAGCCGACGCCCGAGCCCACGCCCGAGCCCACGCCGGTGCCGACGCCGGTGCCCACGCCCGAGCCGACGCCGGTGCCCACGCCCGAGCCGACGCCGGTGCCCACGCCCGAGCCGACGCCCGAGCCCACGCCCGAGCCGACGCCGGTGCCCACGCCCGAGCCGACGCCCGGCCCACGCCGGTGCCCACGCCCGAGCCGACGCCGGTGCCCACGCCCGAGCCGACGCCCGAGCCCACGCCGGTGCCGACGCCCGAGCCGACGCCGGTGCCCACGCCCGAGCCGACGCCGCCGAGCCGACGCCCGAGCCGACGCCCGCCACGCCGGTGCCGACGCCCGAGCCGACGCCGGTGCCGACGCCCGAGCCGACGCCGGTGCCGACGCCCGAGCCCACGCCGACGCCCGAGCCCACGCCGAGCCCACGCCCGAGCCGACGCCCGAGCCCACGCCGGTGCCGTCCAACCAGGCACCGTACTTCCCCGAGGGCAGCCAGAGGACGGTGTCCGTGAGCCCCGGTGGCGTGCCGGAACCCCTCGTCGCCGTTGACCCCGATGGCGACGTCCTCGCCTACACGGTCGTTGCCGGCACCCTCCCCGACGGCCTCGTCCTCAAGCAGGACGGCACCTGGTCCGGCGGGGTGCTCGGCCTGCAGGAAGCCGTGGTCACGGTGCGAGCATGCGATCCGCTGGACGCCTGCACGACCCTGCGCCTCACGCTCCTGGGAGCTGTCCTGCCCGATACCTCGACGATCGCGCGCGCCGACACCAAGGTCCATCTGCGCAGCCTCGATCAGCTCTGGGTGGTCGCCATGCTCGCGCTGGCGTTCCTCCTCGCGGATCCCCGGCGGCTGACGGCGCGACGTCCCCGAGCCTGACCCGTTCGGGGCGACCCGCCGGTCGCCAACGCCGGCGCCAATGTCGGGGACCCGCTACCAGACCAGCAGCCCCTCCGACGCCCCCCAGACCTGGTCCATCACGAACTTGCCGCCTTGCCCGGCGGGATCCATGAAGTTCGCCTGGGCCTTGCCCAGGATCAGGTGCGGCCGCATCCGCACCTGGACCAGCTCGGAGTCCCGGAACGTGAGCTCGAGGGTGATGCCCTCCATCGTGTAGTCGGACCAGGTCTGGTCGAACACGAAGTTGCCCAGCGCGTACCAGATCGGCTTGCCCTTGTAGACCTCCATGCCCTCGGCCCAGTGGGGGTGGTTGCCGATCACCAGGTCGGCGCCGGCATCGATCGCCGCGTGGCCCAGCCGGCGCTGCGTGTCCGTGGGCGTGGCGCGGTACTCGATCCCCCAGTGCGGGAACACCACGACCACGTCCGCCCCGGCGGCGCGGGCCGCCCTGATGTCGCGCTTGAGCGCCTTCTTCGTCATCCCGGCGCTGCCCGCGAGGTCCGTGCCGGCGTGGTACGCCGGGGCGATCATGTCGTAGCCGAGGAACCCGACTGTCACGTCGCCGGCCTGGAGCAGCGTCGCCTCGTGCGCGGCCTCGAGGTCCTTGCCCAGCCCCCCGTGCGCCAGGCCGCGCTTGTTGAGGTTGCGCATCGTCTGGAGCATGCCCTTGCGGCCCGCGTCGCCGATGTGGTTGTTCGCCAGCGAGACCCAGTCCAGGCCGGCATCCACCGAGCCCGCTGATCAGGTCCGGATCCGCGTTGAACACGGTCCCGCTGCCGTGCCAGGTCGCGACGTTCGGCGCCGGGTTCTCGAAGTTGGCGATCGACAGGTCCGCACCCGAGAACAGCTCGCGGACGGCACCCGCGTTGCCCGTCCGCTTCGTGTACGGCAGGTCCCAGCCCATCGGCGAGCAGTCGCGGCAGAACCCGGTGATCTCGACGGTCCCGCCATCGAACGGGAAGTCGACGCCGTTCGCGTCGATCGCCTGCTTGACGCCCCGATCGAGGAGGATGTCGCCGCCCGCGACCAGCGTCCACGCCGCCGATGGGTCGTAGGCCGGCGTGGCGGGACCAACGAGGCGTGCGGTGAGCGGCCAGCTCGCGAGGCTCTTGACGCGGTCCACCCCGAACAGGGCCTTGCCACCCCAGGCCAGCGCCCGGACGGACGGCCCCACCTCATCGGCCCGCAGGAACGCGAGGCGGTTGCGCTTCTTGGCCAGGTTCTCGGCAAGCGCCTGGCTGCTCTCGACCGTCACGAGGCGGCCGGCAAGGTCCCGCCGGGCCAGCCCAAGGGACGCCAGGATGGCGTCCGCCTCGGCCTCGACAAGCACCAGCCGCTTGTACCCGGACGTGCCCGCAGCGATCGCCTGGAGGTCGGCCGGCCGCGCGCTCGTCGCCGCGGAACGGAAGCTGGTCACGGGGACGAAGGCGACATCGGTCTCGACCAGGACCGGTGGCGGGCTCTCCTCGGGGGAGCCAGGGTCGGCTGACGGCGATTTGTCGGCTCCGCTCGCCTGGGGAACGGCGCTGGCGGGGGCGCTGCTCGTCGTCGCAGCCGGCGTCCCGGACGGGGCCGGGGCGATCCCACCGTTCCCGGACCACCCCAGGCCACTGAACACACCGCCGCCGAACCCGAGGCCGATGACCAGGGCGACCACGACCACCACGAGCGCACCGACGACCGCAGGCGTGCGCGCACGGCCAGCGGCTCCTCGCGAAGGTGGCGTCCCCGCAGGGCGCGCACCGCTCCGCGGGTGGCTCCTGCGCGGGTCGTAGCCGGGCTCGCGGACGCTCACGAGTCAGGATTGTAGTCCCCGGAACGGAGAACGCCCCGTCCGGGCGGGCGGACGGGGCGTAGGGAGAAACAGATTGGTGGCGGACCCGACCGGATTCGAACCGGCGATCTCCAGCGTGACAGGCTGGCATGTTGGGCCGCTACACCACGGGTCCTCGGCCGGTGGCGGATCATAGCAGGGGCGATCCGATGCCGCCACTGGCCGGGCTGCCCGAGGACCCGGTTGCCCCGGAAGGATGGATACTTCATCCATGTCAGAGCCGCAGCCGCAGGACCCGCGCCAGGCGCGGCCGCCGATCCTCCCACCCGGGCCGCTCACCGCGATCGGGGCCCTCGTGCTCGTGCTCGCTGCAGCCCTGCTGCTGCGCGAGGTGGCCTCCCTCGTCGTACCGGTCCTGTTCGGGCTGTTCCTTGCGCTCGTCGCGTGGCCGCTGGTCGGGGCCCTTGAGCGTCGCGGGGCCCGCCACGGGATCGCGCTCTCGGTCGCGATCATCGTGGTCATCGTGGTCGTGCTGGCCACGTTCGGCATGATCGCGCTGTCGGTGGCGGAGCTCGTCATCGAGGTGCCCAAGTACCAGGATCGGCTGGCTGCCCAGATCGTCGCGATCCGGGATCTGCTCGAGGGGTTTGGCGTGGACACGGACCTCGAGGCCCTGCTGGCGCTGGTTCCGCCCGAGACCGTGGCCGCCTTCGCGCGCGCCATCGGGTCCACGATGTCCGGCGCCGGCGTCGCCATCTTCGTCGTGATCGTCACGATGCTCTACGCCCTCGCCGGCGCAGGCTCGCTCCAAGTCCGGGCACGCCGGGCCTATGGCGACCGCCACGCGCTCGTGACCGGCGTGGAACGCTTCGGGACGGACCTCCGCCGCTACCTGGTGGTGCGAGCGATGCTCGGCCTGTTCGCGGGGGTCACGATCTTCGTGATCCTGCTGATCCTCAGCGTCCCGCTGCCGGCCCTGTGGGCGTTCCTGGTGTTCGCGGCCAGCTTCATCCCGAACATCGGCACGATCATCGCCCTGGTGCCCACGACGCTCCTGGCGTTCCTCGACGGCGGGCTGACCACCGCCATCATCGTCGTGATCGCCTACACCCTCATCAACTTCGCCCAGGACCACTTCCTGCAGCCGGTCATCATGGGCGCCGAGCTCAACCTCACCCCGCTGGTCGTGTTCATCGCCGTCGTGGTCTGGGCGTGGATCCTGGGCGCGGCCGGCGCGCTCCTGGCGGTGCCTCTCACGGTCGGACTGGTGGCGATCATGGAGGCGTTCCCCGCGTCGGCACCGGTCGCGGCGCTGCTCCGGAACCGGATCGAGCCACCGCCGGGGACAGAGCCGGAGCCGGACACGTTCACCGCGCCGCTCGCCGAAGAGTGAGGGGAGCTCCATGCGTCCGACCCGCCTCGTCCTTGCCGCCGTCATCGCCCTCGCCGGCCTCGTCTGGCTGGGCCAGGGCGTGGGGCTCATCGGCGGCAGCTTCATGACCGGCTCCCCGCTGTGGGCCGTGATCGGGGCCGTCCTGCTGGCTCTTGCCGTCGTGATGGTCGTCGCCGAGCGCCGCCGGAACTGACCCGCGATATGCTCGCCGGGCCATGCCGCCCGTGATCGACCTGCGCTCCGACACCGTCACCCACCCCACCGACGCCATGCGCCGCGCGATGGCGACCGCGCGCGTGGGCGACGACGTGTTCGGGGACGATCCCACGGTCATCGAGCTCGAGGCGCGGGCCGCGCAGCTGCTGGGCAAGGAGGCGGGCCTGTTCGTCGCCAGCGGCACCATGGGCAACCTCGTGTCGCTGATCGCGCACCTCCCTCGCGGCCACGAGGCCATCGCCGGCGCGACCACCCACACCGTCATGGACGAGGCCGGCGGCCACGCCGTTGTCGTGGGCGCCACGATCCGTGCCCTCGCCGAGCGCGACGACGGGACGATGGACCCGGTCGAGATCGCGGATGCCTGGCGCGACCCTGACGACGTCCACGAGCCCATCACCGGCCTGGTGGTCCTCGAGAACACGCACGCCCACTCCGGCGGCCGGCCGCTCCCGCTCGACTACGTGGAGCAGGTGGCCGCGATCGCGCACGAGCGCGGGGTCCCGCTCCACGTGGACGGTGCCCGGTTCTTCAACGCCGCCGTCGCCCTCGGGGTCCGCCCGGCCACCCTGGCCGCGCCCGCGGACACCGTCACCTTCTGCCTGTCCAAGGGCCTCAGCGCGCCGATCGGATCGCTGGTCGTCGGTCCGGCCGCGTTCATCGCCCGCGCGCGGCGCGCCCGCAAGCTCGTCGGTGGAGGCATGCGCCAGGTCGGCGTGCTCGCCGCGGCCGGGCTGGTCGCGCTCTCGGACGGCCCCGACGGAACGATCTCCCGGCTGGCCGAGGACCACGCGAATGCGCGCCGGCTGGCGGAGGGGCTGGCCGAGCTGACGGGCGTGCGGTCTCCCGGCGGGATTGCCCAGCCGGACGAGGAGGGTCCGCTGGATCCCGGCCGCTCGCTCACCAACTTCGTCCTGTTCCGGGTCGATCGCGACCGGTCTGCGTTTCTCGCCGCCCTCGAGTCGCGGGGCGTGTGGATGGACCGGTACGCGCACGGCCAGATCCGCGCCGTCACGCACCTCGGGGTGACGGCCGACGACGTCGACCGGGTGGTCGCCATCGTGGCCGACGCCCTGCACGAGACCAGCCCGAGCCCGGTCGGACGGGCGGCCGGGGTCGCGTGAGGGCGCCCGACCGATCCATCGCTGCGCCGTCACCTGCCGACGGCGCCGGAGGCAGCATGAACAACCCGCTCGGCGGCATCGAGCTCCCGCGGCCGGCCGCCGCGCCCGACGAGGGCCCGCTCGACGCGCGCCTCTACGACCTCGTCGAAGCTCGCGTCCGCCGCCTGCTCACGGACAACCCGATCGCGGCGACGTACTTCGGCGTCCACAGCGAGGACAGCCGGCTGGGCGACGCGAGCCGGGATGCCGTGCTCGACGAGATCGCGGACGAGAAGGCCCACCTCGACGCGATCGAGGCGCTTGACCCCGCCGGGCTCTCGGTCGAGGCCCGATTCGAGCGCGACCTGGAGATCCACAACGTCCGCCTCGCCCTGTTCGATGCCGACGAGGTCCGCCGCTGGGAGCGGCGCGCCTCCGCCGCCGGAGACCTGGGCGATGCCGTGTTCCTCCTGTTCGCCCGGGGCTCGGCGCCGCTCGCGGAGCGCCTCGAACGGATCGGGGACCGCCTCGAGGCCGCGCCCGTGTACCTCGAGGCATCGCGGACCCGCGCCGTCGGGCCGCAGGTCACCCTGTGGCAGACCGTGGAGCAGAGGTTGGCGAAGGACCTGCCCGGGTTGTTCGCAGAGGTGCGGGCGGCGGGCGAAGCCGTCCTCGCCGGCCCGGAGCTCAAGCGGCTCGAGCGCGCCATCGCCGGCGCCAACGCCGCGCTCGATGCCCACGGGGCGTGGCTGGCGGACACCATCGCCTCGGGCTCGGACGAGTGGCCGCTGGGCAGCGAGCGGTATGACGAGCTGGTCCGGCGCCGCGCATTCGGCGACCTCGACGCCGACGCCATCCTCGCCATCGGCCACGACCAGCTGCGCCGGAACCTCGACGCGCGTCGCGAGGCCGCCCGCGAGCTGGAGCCCGACGCCGACCTGGCCGGCGTCCTCGAGCGGCTCAAGGCCGACCACCCGGCCACGTTCGAGGAGGCGCTCGAGGGCTACAAGGACGCGATGCGCCGGGCGCGGGCGTACCTCGTCGAGCATGACCTGGTCACCGTCCCCGACGACGAGTCCATCGACGTCATCGCCACGCCGGAGTACCTGCGCAGCGTGATGCCGTTCGCCGCCTACTTCTCACCCGCACGGTTCGATGCCGACCAGCGCGGGCTGTACATCGTCACCCCCGCGGTGGACGACGATCCCAACGCGATGCTCGAGCACTACCGCGCCTCCATCTCCAACACCAGCATCCACGAGGCGTACCCGGGGCACCACCTCCAGCTCGCGGTTGCGTCGAAGCACCCGAGCCTGACCCGGATGCTCACCGACGCGCCCGAGTTCGTCGAGGGCTGGGGCATGTACTCCGAGCAGATGATGCGCGAGGAGGGCTTCGATGCCGGGCCCGCGTTCCGCGTCGCGATGTACACCGATGCCATCTGGCGCGCCTGCCGGATCATCCTCGACGTCCGGATGCACCGGGGCGAGCTCACGCCCGACGAGGCGACCGACTTCCTCGTCGAGCACACGGGCTTCGAGCGGGCCAACGCGCGGGCCGAGGTCCGCCGCTACACGTACACGCCCGGCTACCAGCTCTCGTATCTCCTGGGCAAGGTCCTGATCCTTGGCCTCCGCGAGGACGAGAAGCGGCGGCGCGGCGCGGACTTCCGCCTGCGGGACTTCCACGACACCCTGCTCCGCAACGGCTCCCTGCCGATCAGCTTCCATCGCCGCCTGCTGCGGGGCGAGGCTTGACCTCGCTGCCCATGGAGGTGATCCCGGCCATCGACATCCGCGGCGGTCGCTCGCGGGTCGTGTACTGGCCCGGCGCCGCCGCGGGCACCGGGACGCCGACCGATCGTCCGGACCGCATCGCCGAGCAGTTCGTCGCCCAGGGCGCCCGGGTGCTCCACCTCGTGGACTTCGACGGCGCCCAGCAGGCCCGGCCGATGAACCTTGAGGCCGTGGGGAGCGTCGCGACCCGGGTCGCCGTCCCGCTCCAGCTGGCCGGCGGTCTCGAGGAGGCGGACCACGTGCGGCTGGCGTTCGCCGCCGGGGCGACCCGCGTGGTGCTGTCGGTGGCCATCGCGGAGCGCGCCGCGGTGCTGCGGGATTGCATCGCCGTTGCCGGCGACTGGCTCGCCGTCGGGCTGGACCCCCGCCCCGAGCGACTGGCCGCCTTTCCGTGGCAGCGCACGACCCCGCCAACCCTCGATACGCTGGTGGAGGAGCTCGTTGCCGCGGGTGTCCGCCGCGTGGTGCTGAGCCACGGCGGCGCGTCGCCCGACACCGGGCTCCTCGCCGCGCTGCGCCGCCGTCACGACGTGGACGTGCTCGTCGCCGGCGGTGTCAACGACCTCGACGGCGTTCGCCTGCTGCGCGATGCGGGCGTCGCCGGTCTCATCCTCGGAGAGGCGCTCCTCTCCGGGTCCATCGACTTCCCTCGCGCCCTGGAGGCCGCCGCATGAGCCAGTTCCGTACCATCCGAGGGCTTGCCGCCCTGCTGGCGATCCCCGCCCTGGTCGTCGCCTGCACCGGTGGCGCGGCCTCGCCGCTGCCGACGATCCCGCCCGCGACCCCCACGCCGACCGTTGCCCCGGAGTCGCCCCATCCCACCAGCGGGATCCCGGCCACCTGCCCCAAGGAGCAGCCGGCGCCGCTGCCCGCGGGCGAGACACGCACCGTCACCGTGGACACGCCCCAGGGCACCTTCACGCTCAAGATCGAGGCCGATCTCTCGCCCATCGCCGCCGGCAACTTCGTCGCCCTCGCGGAATGCGGCTACTACGACGGCGTGGTGATCCACCGGATCGCGCCCGGGTTCGTCATCCAGGGCGGCGACGGCCAGTTCGGCCGAAGCCCGGACGTCTTCCAGGACATCGTCGGCAGCGGCGGGCCCGGCTACACCATCAACGACGAGCCGGTCACGGCGGACTACGTGCGCGGCACCCTGGCGATGGCCAAGACCGCCCAGCCCGACAGCGCCAGCTCGCAGTTCTTCATCGTGCTCCAGGACCTCGGCGACTCCCTGCCCAAGAACTACCAGATCTTCGGATCGGTCATCGACGGCATGGACGTCGTGGACGCCATCTCCAACCTGCCCAACGACGGCTCCCAGCTGAGCCTTGCCGTCGATCCCATCCCCATGACCGGCGTCACCGTTACCAACCCGTAACGCTGCCAGGATCCCCCAAGGAGGCTGCCCATGACCCGCGCGATCATCGTCACCGAGGCCGGAACCATCGAGGCCGACCTGTTCACCGACGGCGCCCCGAAGGCCGCCGGCAACTTCGTCAAGCTCGCCAAGCAGGGCTTCTACGACGACGTCATCTTCCACCGCGTCATCCCCGGCTTCATGATCCAGGGCGGCGACGGCGAGTTCGGCAAGAAGGCGTCGCTCAACACCGGCCGCGTCGGCACCGGGGGACCCGGCTACAAGTTCGAGGACGAGCCGTTCAGCGGCAGCTACGTGCGGGGCACGCTCGCGATGGCGAACGCCGGGCCCAACACCAATGGCTCGCAGTTCTTCATCATGCACGCGGACTACGCGCTGCCCAAGAACTACACGATCTTCGGCCAGGTCACCAAGGGCCTCGAGGTCGTGGACGCGATCGCCGGCGCGGCGCGCAACTCGCGCGACCTGCCCAACGAGCCGGTCGCCATGACCAGCGTGAGCATCGTCGACGAGGCCTGACGCGCGGCCCCGCCGGTGGATCGGTTCAGGCTTGGTTAAGAGATTTTTACCGAACGGTTGGACGAAACCCCTTCCCTAATCACCAGTAGCCCGCTAGGATATTGGGGCTGCTAGCGCAGCCAGGGCTGCCCCAGCATCAGGATCATGGGTAGGTTGGGTTAGGGTAGTCGGTTAAGCCGACGCGATAGATGATCTTGGAGCGTGGCAGAAGGTCCTTCCTGTACGGGGGACACCTTCACCGGGACAGCAACGAGGCGGCTCCTTCGGGAGCCGCCTCGTACGTTTCTGCCCCACCGGATCCGGCGCCCGGGGACCTGATATCCTTCAGCCCGCGGCGCGACGGCGCCCCTCGCGCGCCTGTAGCTCAGTGGATAGAGCGTCGGCCTCCGGAGCCGAAGGTCGCAGGTTCGAATCCTGTCGGGCGCGCCAGTGCAACCTTTTCGGGCAGCGCCAGCGCCAATCCGTGGGCGTAGGCCGCCGGCGTGAGCCTGACACCCACGATCTCGGGCCCTGCGACGGTGATCCGGTCGTAGATGGCGTGGATCAGGTCGGCCTTCTCCTTGGGACCTCTGCCGTGCTCCACGTTGACTCGACGACGCCCGCAGCCACTCGACGCGCCCGCTCCGCCGGATCCCGTCGGCGCTCGTGCCGCTCGGCGATCGCGTCCTGCGCTCCCGGAGCTCCTGCAGGCGGTCGAGGTAGGCCGTCGTCGCTCGAGGCGGCCGGCGGCGTGCTCCAGGGCGAGCTCGCGGATCTGGCGGTCGATCCGGGCCTGGTCGAGCGCGACCGGGCTGGCGGCCCGAGCCGAGGCGGCGACGACGAGCGCCGATCGTGTCGTCGTCGAGCTCGATCCCGCTCGACCTGCGCGAGGATCGGCGCCTCCCACACCTCGTCGCCGAGCCGGGCCTTGCGGCCCCAGGCCTCGCACGGGTCGACGTGGAGCTTGCGGTGGCGGCCGTCGCGCGAACGTGCCGTCGCTCCGGAGCCGGCGTCCGCAGACGCACTCGAGGAGGCCGCCGAGCAGGTCGACCCGGTCCGCGGCGCCTCGCGTCCCCCGCCACGGGTCTTCGACCGGCGGACGTCCTCGACGCGCGCCCAGAGCTCGTCCGAGACGGGCGGGTCCGCGCGCCACGGCGCCGGCTTGCGCGACTCTCGGTCCGGCTCCGTCGGTGGCGGCGGACCCAGCCGTTGTAGAGCGGGTTCATCAGGATCATCCGGATCCTGCTCTCAGCGAGGCCGGTCTCCTCGGCGAGGTCCTTGGCGCTCACGTTGCCGAGGGCGTAGCGCTCGAACAGGCCGACGGCGATCGCCGATCGTCGTCGGGGTCGACCTCGAGGGTGTGCGGCGGCTCGGGCAGGCGCCGGAAGCCGAGGCCGGCGTGCCCGCCCGGGTCGTCGCGGTGGTCGAACTTGGCCGCGTAGCCGTCGGTGATCCGCTCGGACAGGCGGCGGCTGTACTTCTCCGCGCCCGGCGGCCTCCGAGATCAGCTCGTCCCAGTCGTGCGGGTCGGACGACAGGATCCGCCGGTCGCACATGACGAGCGCGACGCCCGCCGGGTGGAGGCCGTCCTCGAGCAGCTCGAGCGTCCGCCGCAGGTTGCGCTGCCAGCGGTCGGAGTAGCCGGCGAGGAGCAGGTCGAACGCCCCGGCGCGCGCCTGCGTCGAGCATCTCGGTCATCGTCGCCGAGCGCCAGACCGTGGTGCCGCTGTGGGCGACCTGGTAGACGAGGCCCGTGTCGACGAGGCCGTGGCGCTCGATGAAGCGGTCCTGCTGCTCGCGCTGGCTGGCCGGTCCGTAGCGGTCGTACTGGCCGGCCGTGGACTCGCGGATCCAGCGGGCGACCCGCAGCCCCCGGATGTCGTCGAGCGACCGGGGCAGTCGCTTGAGCGTGCGGGGTTCCCTCATGCCGCCCCTGCCTCGCGCTTCGCGTCCATGACGACCGACATTCGCTCTGTTTCGCGCCGCAGCCAAGCGTTCCCGGCGCATCTGCTCCGGACCTTCCGGATACCGCCGGTGGAGGGCCTCGACGTAGCGGGCGAGGGCGGCGACGAGCGGATCACGCTCCACCGGCCGCCGCACCTGCTCGCTCATGCGTAGTCCTCGGGGTGGCAGATGGCACAGGACTGGCGCCCTAGGAGCCCCGAGTAGACGTGGGCGTTGGGGTGGGCGCGGAAGTCGACGCAGTCGATGTGGCGGTCATCGCCGCGGACGACGGTCAGCCGGGCCGGCTCCTCGCGTGCGGGCGCGCCCGCGGGAAGCGCCAACGCCTTCGACCCCTTCGACGCCTTCCAAGATGTCGAAGATGTCGAAGGTGCTGAAGGGGAGGGCTCTTCCCGCGTGTGTGCGCGCGCGAGGGCGGTTGAAGGCGTCGAAGATGACGGGGGGTCGCCTTCGGCACCTTCCAAGGCGTTGCCCGGGTCGCCTTGGCATTTCGAAGGCGTCGGCCGCGTGGGCGTCGGGCAGCGCCCAGACCCAGCCACCGGTCATCGACGTCTTGCGCGCGACGACGCCCAGGCGCGCCTTCGCACCGCGCGTCGCCGCGACGCCGAAGCCCCGGGCGCGCATCCGGTTCTCGGCGACGGACGCGGCGACCGGACCCGCGGCGAGGATCTCCTCGAGCGCCCGGGCCGCCTCGCCGGATCTGGGGCCCGCGTTGAGCATCGTCTCGATCGAGGTCGTCGCCTCGCCAAGCCACTCGATGCCCGAGACGGATCCGGCGACCCAGCCCGGCGGCACGCGGTCGACGACGTGGTAGCGGAGGGCCTTGTGCGCCCGGGCGTAGTTGAGCTTGGACACGCCCACGACCTTGGTCTCGCCCGACTCGTCCTCGGGGTCGGCCACGACGGTCCAGAGCGCCCGGGCGGCGCCGACGATGCCGCCGAGCGAGCCTGCACCCCGGTTGACCGCGGACGCCGTCGTGTCCTTGGAGAAGTGACGGACGACGAGGATCGCGACGCCCGCCGCCTCGGCCGCGGCGGTGAGCGGGTTCATCACGCCCTTGCGCATCTCGGCGTCGGCGATCGTGCGGACCGTGGCGTCGATGTGGCAGAAGAGAGGGTCGAGGATGACGAGCGCGAGACCCGCGGGCTCCGACGCCCGGCGGACGACGAGGTCGGCGAACGCGGCCTTGCCGGACGGGAACACGACCTCGCCCTTGACGAAGCGCACGAGCGACGCGTCGCCGCCGGCCGCCTCGATCCGCGGCCGCAGCACCCGGCCAGGGTCGTCCTCGGTGGTGATCCACATGCAGCGCTGCGCCGGCGCGACCGCCGGCTGGCCGTCCGGCCACGCGCGCCCGGTCGTGACCGGGCGACGAGGTCGGCGACGAGGGTGCTCTTGGAGACGCCCGGGTTGCCGTCCATGAGCGTGACCACGCCCCGCGGCAGCCAGGCGTCCCACAGCCAGCGGACGGGCTCGGATGCGAACTCGGTGAGCGGGGCGTCCTCGAGCGGCGCGGAGGCTGGGGCGGGGGCCGCGGGCCGTGCGGTCGCGGGCCCGGCTGGGGCGGCGAGCCCGAGCTCGACCTTGAACTCCTGCCAGCCCTTGCCCGCACCGCGGTTGTGGAAGCAGTGGCCGAGGCCCTTGCCCCCGGCATCCTCGCCAACGCCGCAGTCGCCGCCCTGGTCGTCGTCGGGGTGGAACGGGCACGATGCCAGCCGGTACCAGGTGCGGTCGTTGCGCGAGGACAGGCGGTACGCGATGGCGCGTTCGTCGAGCAGCTTGCCGACCCAGCCGGCCGGCATCGGGTCGCGGCCGATGACGACGAGCGGGCGCTCGGCTGCCGCGGGGACAAGCTCGGCGAGCCGCTCGCGCGGCACGGGCACAAGCTCGCTCGGGACGGCCAGGATCGCGGACCGCCGGTGCGGCCGGTCGGGCGTTGCGTCGCCCTTGACCTTCCGGGTGCCGATCAGCGCCACGATCCGCGACGCGTTCGACACGCTCGTGTCAATCGACACGACGTCCGTGTCGAACCGCGCGGCGAGGTGCCGCAGGACGCCCTCGACGAGCAGGCGGGACGGCTCGTCGTTCGGCAGGTCGACCGGGTACAGGAGCCAGTAGCCGTTGCCGCTCATCGTCGTCACGGGCTCGGGCCAGCCGAGCTCGTGGAGGTACATCCAGACGCCTGCGCGCGACCTCGAGGGCCGCCTCCCGCTCCGCTTCGCTCGCGGAGATGTCGGACGGACGCCGCGGGTCGATGTCGATCGGCAGCCAGCGGCGCGCGACGATGTCGCGGTCGGATGTCGTCGAGCGCGAGCCCTGCTTGATCCGATTGGCGGCTCGCGCCAGGAGCGCGGGGGAGACGGGGTTGAGGGTGACGTAGACGTTCTCCCGGCCGTCGTAGGGCCGGATGGCCGCCGCCAGGGCAACGAGGTCGTCGAAGTACCCGGAGTCGGTCCGGCGGGCTGTCGGGATGCGGACCTCACGGACGTCGCCGGGGCGCGACAGGACCGCCAGGAACGATCGGAGGTCGGCGGTGGGCTCGACGCTGGGCTCCGCGTTCATGCGACGGCCTCC
>CAVOXZ010000002.1:0-55956 GCA_963700555.1 uncultured Chloroflexia bacterium | reverse complement strand
AGCGTGCCGATCAGGATCAGGGACGGGATCGGGACGCCGAGAATATGGTCGTTGCCGATCGCGTAGAAGCTCTCGTTGAGAATCGGGATCGGCGTGCCGCCGGTGTAGATGAAGGCCAATCCGCGGGCGAAGGACAGCATGCCCAGGGTCATGATGAAGGCGGGGATGCCGGCATAGGCGACGCCGATGCCGTTCAGGGTGCCGATGAGGAGACCGGCCAGCAGGCCGAGCGGCAAGGCCACGGCCAGGCTCTGCGTCTCCATGAGCCCGGCGAAGAGGACGACGGAGAAGCCGAGGGTCGAGCCGACCGAGAGGTCGATGCCGGCCGTCAGGATGACGTAGGTCTGGCCGATGGCGAGGATGCCGACGATCGCCACCTGGCGCAGCACGTTCATCAGGTTCGGCACGGTGAGGAAGCGGTCGGAGACGAAGTTGGCGACGATCACCAGGATGAGCAGCGCCAGGAGGACGCCCAGATGCTGCCGGAGCACCCGGAGCACGGCCGCGCGGGCGGGAAAGCGGCCGGCCGTGGGCTCAGGCTGCAAGGCGGTCGCTCGGCAGGGCTGCGGCCTTCATGATGCTCGCTTCCGTGGCCTCGGCGCGGTCCAGGCAGGCGGCCATCCGGCCTTGGCGCAGCACGACGACGCGGTCGGCCAGGCGGATGATCTCCTCCATCTCCGACGAGATCAGCACGATGGCGAGGCCTTGGCTGACCAGCTGCTCGATCAAGCGATAGATCTCCTGCTTGGCGCCGATATCCACGCCGCGCGTCGGCTCGTCGAGAATCAGGATCCTGGGCTCCACCGCGAGCGCCCGCCCGATGAGGCATTTCTGCTGGTTGCCACCGGAGAGCGTGCGGATCTCCGCACCCGCATCGGCGAGGCGGATGTCGAGTTTCTTGACCGTCTCGCGGACGAACGCCGCCTCCGCACGCCGGCGGAGGAACGGAAAGCGGAAGAAGCGCTTGAGGCTCGCCATGGTGAGGTTCTCGGCTACGGGGCGGTTGAGAAAGAGGCCACGCGTCTTGCGATCCTCGGTCACGTAGGCGATGCCGTGCCGGGCCGCGTCGGCCGGCCCCTTGATCTGGACCGCCTGCCCGAACACCTCGATCCTGCCTGCCGTCGGCCGGGCGAGGCCGATGATCAATTCCGCGACCTCGGAGCGCCCGGCGCCGACCAGGCCCGCCAGACCGATGATCTCGCCCTGGCGAACGGCGAACGAGATACCCTCGAACACGCCCCGCAGCGACAAGCTCTCGATCGCCAGCGCCGGCTCGCCGGACCGGCGCCCATGCGCCTCGTGGTGCGGAAATTTACGGCCGATCATGCGGTCGACCAGCCATTCCTGGTCGATCTCGGCAACCTTGGCCGTCCCGGTGCGGCTGCCGTCGCGCAGCACCGTCACCCGATCGGCCACCTGGAAGATCTCGTGCAGATGATGCGAAATGTAGACGATGCCGAGGCCTTCCTGCCGCAGCCGGGCGAGCACCGCGAAGAGCGTGCCGACGCAGATTCTCGTCGAGCACGGCCGTCGGCTCGTCGAGAATCAGCATCGCGGGCGCGAAGCGAAAGCGCCTTGGCGATCTCCACCATCTGCTGCTGGGCGACGCTCAGCTCGCTCACCGGCGCGTCGGGATCGACCTCGATGGACAGCCGGGCCAGGAGCCGGCGTGTTCCGGCGCGCATTCGGCGACGATCCACGGTGCCCCAAGGGTGCGTCGGGAAATGGCCGAGGAAGATGTTCTCCTGCACCGATAGATGCGGCGACAACGAGAATTCCTGGTGAATGACGACGATGCCGCGCGCCAGCGCGTCGCTCGGCGAGGCGAGGCGGCAGGGAGCGCCGTCGACCAGGATCTCGCCGCCACTGGGACGGTGCACGCCGCCGAGCAGCTTGATCAGCGTCGACTTGCCGGCACCGTTCTCGCCGACGATGGCATGGATCTCGCCGGATCGAACGGTGAGATCGACGCCGTCGAGCACCAGGTTGCCGTCGAACGCCTTGCTGATGCTCCGCGTCTCGACCAGGACCGGCACGTCGGTGCCGATCCTGGTCTCGAGGGCCTCACGAGCGGGCGCAGCCGCTCCGGGGTCACCCGCCATCGGGCGTCGCAGGCGCGTTATTGGCAGGGATCGGGGGTCGGCTCGAAATCGCCCCAGCCGCGGCCGATCCACTCGTCGGCGTTGCCGCTCACGACGGTTGGCAGAGTCCGGCAGGCGCAGCAGGTAGCCGTCGAGCTCGTACTCTTGCTTGCCGTCGATCTCCTTGCCCTGGAGCGTGTAGAGAATGGCACGCAGGCCGATATCGGCGATGAATGGCGTGTAGTTGCCGTCGGCCTGGAAGGTGCCCGCCTTGACCGACTTGAACCCGGCATTCGAGCCGTCGAAGGTGTAGTGCTTGATCCCTTCCTCGCAGCGGCCGGCACGGGCGATGGCGAGCTGCGCGCCCCAGGACGACTCCTCGGCATGGCTGAACACGGCATCGATCTCGGGATAGGCGGTGAGCCAGTCGTCCATCAGCCGGACCGCCGGCTCCCTGATCCACTCGCCGTCGCCGGTGACCAGCACCTCGATGCCCGGATGGTCGGCCAGCACGTTCTTCATGCCCTGGTCGCGATCGACCGCTGGCGACGAGCCGATCAGCCCGGTGATGGCGACGATCTTGCCGGAGCCGCCCAGATCCTCGGCCATGATCTCGGCCACCTGCTCGGCCATGGTCACGTTGCTCTGGCCGATGAACAGGGTCTTGTCGGTCGGCACGTCGCGGTCGAGCGCCACCAGCGGCAGGCCGGCGCTCATCACCGCCCGGGCCGCCGGCACGAGGCCCGCGGATTCGACCGGGCTCATGATGACACCGTCGACGCCACGCGCGAGCAGGTCACGGATATCGTTGTTCTGCTTGGCGATGTCGACATTGCCGTCGAGCACGATCAGCTCGACGTTGGGATGCCGGCAGGCCTCCGCCTGCAGCGCCTGCAGCATCGAGACGCGCCAGGGATGGTTGAAGCCGGTCTGCGAGAAGCCGATCGTAAGGTCGGGCGTGTCGCCGTCGATGACGACCGGGCCGGCTTCCATTGGCAGGATGTCGGTGAACGGCAGCTTGTCGTAGAAGGCGAGCAGCTCGTCACACGTCATCTGGGTGATCGGCTGGGTGTCCTGGGCGGCGGCAGGGAACGCCAGAAGGGCGGTCCCAACGGCGATGGTCGCAACGGTGATGCCACTCATTCTTGCCATGTTCTCGTCCACTTTGTTGGTTCCAGACTGGAGGCTTGCTGGGGTTGCGGCTTGCAGCGCTGTTCGTCGGGCGTGCCGGCCAAGCCGATGCCGGTCGCCCCGTCGCTAGCGGAATCCGGGGCCTTGCGTGCCGGCCACCGTCATCGCGCCATCTCCACGGCACGCATGAACTCGCTCAGGCGCTCGCGGTCGACCTCGTTCCACCAGACGCCATCGCGCTTGAGCGAGCTCGCGACGATGACGCCGTCCGCACGCTCGAGAATGCGGCCGATATTGCCGGCATCGACGCCGCTGCCGACGACGACCGGCAGGCTGGTCGCCCCCTTGATCGTGTCGATCTCCGCTGTCGTGGCGGCGTCGCCGGTGCGCTGGCCCGTCGCGATCGCGACATCGGCATCGAAGAACTCGTTGTCGCGCGCCAGCTCCTCGATGCTCCGATCGCCGGTGATCGCGTGGGCGCCATGCTTGACGTGCACATCGGCGAAGATCTGCACGTCGTCCGCGGCGAGGCTGCGCCGATAGCGGAGTGCGGTCGCGGCCGGTCCCTCGACGATGCCTTCATTGGCGACATAGGCATTGGACCACTGGTTGACCCGGATGAAGGCAGCGCCGGCGGCACGCGCCACGGCGAGCGCCATCTGGGCGCCGTTGGCGAGCACGTTGATGCCCGTCGGCAGGCCCACTTCGCGGCGCACCGCTTCGGCCATGATCGCCATGCATGCCGCGGTCTCCGGCCCGAGCGCGTCTGGCTTGAGAAAGGGAATATCGCCGTGGTTCTCGACGATCAGGCCGTCCACGCCGCCCTCGGCATAGGCCCGGGCCTCGCTGAGCGCGAAGTCGGTGATCTCCTGCATGGGGCGGCCCTGGTAGCGGGGTGCGCCGGGCAGCGGCCATGAGTGGATGACGCCGATGATCGCCTTGCCGCGCCCGAAAACGGCATCGATGGCATTGGCTCGCGGGCGGCCGACAGGCGTCATGACAGGCTGGCTTTCGCAGGGCCGAGCGCCGGGTTGGCGACGCGGCGCCCCGGGGGCAGGCAGTGCGGTCGTTTGGCGCGCCGTGCCAGAGTGGCGGCAGGCCCGCTCCCCGTGAGTGGCGCGATACGGCTTGGAGCGCAAGGCGTTCGGTAAAGCTCCTGCACAACCGACCCCGAGCCGGTGTGAGCTTGGCGTCCGATCGCCATGCCTTGCTCATCGGCTTGCCTGCTCGACGAGCCGGCGGATCCGGTGACTGTCCCAGCGGACGCCGTCCTGCGGCGTCGGCTGCTCGAGCATCAGCGAGCGGCTCACGATGACGCCGTCGGCGTGGCGCAGGGCTTCGCCGATGTTCTCCTGGTCGATGCCGCCGCCGATGACGATCGGCACGGTCACGCCCGAGCGGCGCAGCGCCTCGATCCGCGCCAGCGTATCGGCGAACGAGTCGCCGGTGATCACCAGGCAGTCGGCGCCCAGCGACACCGTCCACGCAGCGGCGCGCTCGAATGGCACGCCGTGGCTCGGCACGCTGGTGCGGTCGTGGACATCGGCGAGGATGCCGATATCCAGCCGGCCCAACGCGTCGCGGTAGTGGCCGGCGGCCACGCCCAGGCCGGTCCTCGATCCCTCGGCGGTCATCGACTGGCCGACAAAGACCTTCAGGCGGACGAAATCGGCACCGCTCGCATGCGCGATGGCGAGCGGCGCCTCGGCATCGTGCGCCTGCACGATGACACCCAGCACCAGCCTTGGATGCGCGGCACGGACCAGCCGCACGAGGCTCGTGGTCACGGCGATCGTCTCGGCGGACGCCGGGCCCGGAGCGCGGGTCTGATCCTGGATGATCAGCACCTCGATGCCGCCATCGACGAAGGCCCTGGCGTTCGCCAGCACGTAGTCCTCGAGCTGGGCGACGCTTTGCCGTCGCCTTGCGCCCAAGGGCGGCAAATGCAGGGCGCCGGCGATGAACGGCCGCGGCTCAAGACGGAATGCGGTCGGCACGGTCGTCGCCGATTTGGGCACGGGCGTTGCTCCAGAAGCTGTCGGGGGGTGCGATGAAGGGGGCGAGCCCGGCGCGCTCGATGGTGCGGCGGCTGACCGCCTCGGCCGCCGCGAGGATGTCGCTCTTCGCGACCCGCAGCGGCACGCGGTTCTCCATCAGCACCAGGCCGTCGACGATGACCGTCTCGACGTCGTTGCCGGTGGCCTCGTAGACGACCCGATGGACCGGCATGAGCATCGGCGTCAGATGCGGCCGGTCGGTGCCCAGCACGATCACGTCGGCCTTCTTGCCGACCTCGAGCGAGCCGATCTCGCGCTCGAGGCCGAGCGCGCGGGCGGCGTCGATCGTGATCATCTCGAGCAGCTTGCCGGCCGGCAGCAGCGCGCCGTCCTGGAAATGGATCTGCTGCAGCCGGGCCGCGAAGCGCGCCCCGGCGAGCAGGTCGGCGACGCGAACGGCGACGGGATCGGTGACTTCCGGGGCCTGACCGAGAAGCTCGACTACATCCGCGACCTCGGCGTCACCGCGATCTGGCTGCTCCCGTTCTACCCGTCCCCGCTCCGCGACGACGGGTACGACATCGCCGACTTCACCGCCGTGCACCCCGACTACGGGACGCTGCGCGACGTGCGCGCGTTCATCCGGGCCGCGCATGCCCGGGGCCTTCGGGTGATCACCGAGCTGGTCTGCAACCACACGTCCGACCAGCACGAGTGGTTCCAGCGCGCGCGCCACGCGAAGCCGGGCACGATCGCCCGCGACTTCTACGTGTGGAGCGACGACCCGGACCGGTACCCGGACGCGCGCATCATCTTCACCGACACCGAGACCTCGAACTGGACCTGGGATCCGGTCGCCGGCGCCTACTTCTGGCACCGGTTCTTCGCCCACCAGCCGGACCTCAACTTCGACAACCCGGCGGTCCACGCCGCGGTGTTCAAGGCGATGGACTTCTGGCTCGAGATGGGCGTGGACGGCCTTCGCCTCGACGCCATCCCCTACCTCTACGAGCGCGAGGGGACCAACTGCGAGAACCTGCCCGAGACGCACGCCTTCCTCAAGAGCCTGCGCGCCCACATCGACCGGGCGTTCCCGGGCCGCATGCTCCTCGCCGAGGCGAACCAGTGGCCCGAGGACTCGGTCGAGTACTTCGGCGACGGCGACGAGTGCAACATGGCGTTCCACTTCCCGGTGATGCCCCGGATGTTCATGGCCATCCGCGCCGAGGACCGGCTGCCGATCGTCGACATCATGGACCAGACGCCGGCCATCCCCGACAACGCGCAATGGGCGATGTTCCTCCGCAACCACGACGAGCTCACGCTCGAGATGGTCACCGACGAGGAACGCGACTACATGTACCGCGCCTACGCTCACGACCCGCGGATGCGGATCAACGTGGGCATCCGGCGGCGGCTGAGCCCGCTGCTGGGCAACAACCGGCGCCGGATCGAGCTCATGAACGGGCTCCTGTTCTCGCTGCCGGGCACCCCGGTCCTGTACTACGGCGACGAGATCGGAATGGGCGACAACGTGTTCGTCGGTGATCGCAACGGCGTCCGCACGCCGATGCAATGGAACGGCGACCGGAACGCCGGCTTCTCCCACGCCAACCGCCAGTCGCTGTACCTGCCCGTCATCGTGGACCCCGAGTACCACTTCGAGACGGTGAACGTCGAGGTCCAGCAGGCGAACCCGCAGTCGCTGCTGTGGTGGATGAAGCGGCTGATCGACCTTCGCAAGAGCCACCCCGCGTTCAGCCGCGGGACGCTGGAGTTCCTGCACCCGGAGAACCACCGGATCCTGGTCTTCATCCGCCGCCATCACACCGAGACGCTGCTCGTGGTCGCCAACCTGTCGCGCTTCGCCCAGCCGATGGAGCTCGACCTGTCCGAGTTCGAGGGCCACACCCCGGTCGAGCTGATGGGTCGGGTCGAGTTCCCCCGGATCGGCGAGCTGCCGTACCTCCTGACCCTGGGCCCACACGCCTTCATGTGGTTCACGCTCGAGCCCCCGGCTCCCGACGTGGCCACGTCGGAGGACCTCGCGATCCTGCCGGCCGCGCAAACGCTCCCCGAGCTCCTGCACCAGAAGCGGGACGAGACCCTCACCCCGGTCCTGGCTCGCTGGATCCGCAAGCGCCGCTGGTTCCGCAGCCGGACCCGCCGGATCAAGGCGCTGGTGGTGAAGGACGTGGTCCCGGTCCCGGTCGGCGAGCGGATGGCCGCCGTCGTGTTCGCCGAGGTCTCGTACACCGAGGGGGACTCGGAGTTCTACCTGCTCCCGGTCACGATGCTGCCGGCCCGGGAAGCGGCCCGGATCATCGACGCCAGCCCGCAGTCGGCGATCGCCCGGGTCGCGCCCCAGCCCGGCCGCCGCAGCGGGGAGGTCCTGCTCGACGCCACCTTCGAGCCGGCGTTCATGTCGTCGCTCCTCGAGGCCATCGGATCCAGGAAGCGCCTGCGCGGTCGTGCGGGCGAGCTGGCCGGCCGACCCGAGAAGCCGTTCCGGTCCATCGTCGGCACGGACAAGGCGGCCCTGGCGCCCATCCCGATCCGTGGCGAGCAGAGCAACAGCTCGATCATCTTCGGCGAGCGGGCGATCCTCAAGCTGTACCGGGTCACCCAGGCGGGGGTCAACCCCGACCTCGAGATCGGGCGCGTCCTGACCCAGCGGGGCTTCGAGCAGACGCCGGCGATCGCAGGCTCGATGGAATACCGGCCCGACGGCGGCGCGTCGATGACCGCCGCTCTCCTCAGCGCCTTCGTGCCCAACCAGGGCAACCTGTTCGCCCACACGCTGGCGGAGCTGGGCGGCTTCTTCGAGCGCGCCGCGGCCGAGCCACGCCACGCGGACGGGGAACCCCTGGACATCGCGAGCCTGATCGCCGTCCTCCGGCCAGGCGGCACCCGACGACGTCCACCACGCGATCAACAGCTACCTCGAGACGGCCCGGCTGGCCGGCATCCGGATCGGCGAGCTGCACGTGACGCTGGCCGATGGCGCGGGCGATCCGGCATTCAAGCCGGAGTCGTTCAGCGAGCTGTACCAGCGGTCCCTGTTCCAGTCGATCGGCGCGTCCACCAAGCGCGCGCTCGATCTCCTGGCCCGCCGCCCAGCCGATCTCCCGGACGGCGCGGCGGAGGACGCCGCCCTCATCCTCGAGCGTCGCGGCGAGATCGAGAAGCGGCTTCGGGTCCTGCTCAGTCGCAAGCTCGGCGGCAAGCGGATCCGGACGCACGGCGACCTGCACGCCGAGCAGATCCTGCACACCGGTCGCGATCTGCTGATCATCGACTTCGAGGGTGAGCCGGCCGTGCCGCTCAGCCAGCGGCGCCTCAAGCGCTCCGCGCTCCGCGACGTCGCCGGCATGCTCCGCTCGTTCCACTACGCCAGCTACGGCTCGCTCCTCCGGCCCGAGATGGGTCCCGCGATCCGGCCCGAGGACGCGCCGGCACTCGACGGGTGGGTCCGGACGTGGAACCGATGGGTGGGCGCGACGTTCCTCGCCGGCTACCGCGAGGCGACGGCCGGGGCCTCCTTCCTGCCGTCCGACGACGCCGACTGGGCTGCCCTGCTCGACGTGTTCCTGCTCGAGAAGGCCTGCTACGAGCTGGCCTACGAGCTGAACAACCGGCCGGACTGGGTCGCCATCCCGATCCGGGGCATCCTCCAGCTCCTGGGCGGGTAGGCCCCACCCCCCGCCGCGATCCGGGTTCGAGCCCGGTCAGCGCTGCGCCGAGCGCGCCTCGGGGCGGGCCTGTGTCTGGGCCACGATCCGCCGCATCAGCGCGGCGAACTCGGCCGGCTCCTCGAACTGCGGCCGGTGGCCCGAGTGGTCGAACACCACCCGCTCCTTCGCGGGCGCGTCGAGCATCGCGAACCACTCCTCGGCCAGGACCGCTCGCCCGCGGGCCTCGTGCGCCCCGATGACCATGTAGACCGGGACATCGAGCCGGGTGGCATCCTCGCGGAGGTCCAGGTCCTGGAGCTGCGGGTACAGCACGGCGAAGGTGTCCAGGAACGCCCGCAGGCCGTTGATCCGGTCCATCGTGTCGTTCTCGGGCACGAACAGGATCGCGGGCATCTCTCGCGTCACGTCCAGCTCGGGGTACGGGTTCCAGTCGTGCTCGTGGGCGATCGCGGGCTCGTAGTCGAGCAGGTCCGCGTACGGCGGGGGGCCGTTCTCGCGCAGCGTGGCCGCCAGCTCCGTGTCACCGGTCTGCTCCGCCCAGGCGAGCGTGTCCTCCCAGAACATCCGGTCGGTGGCGCTCGGACTCACCATCTGGCCGGTGCCCACGAACGCGTGGAACCGGTCCGGCTGTCGCTGCACCGCCAGGACGCCGAGGATCGATCCCCACGAGTTGCCGGCGAGGTAGATGCGCTCCTCGTCGAAGCGCCGCCGGAGGATGTCGGTGAGCTCGATCGTGTCGGACACCATCGAGTCCAGGGTCAGCGTCGAGGCCGGATCGAGGGCCGCGTACGACTTCCCGGCCCCCCGCTGCTCCCAGGTCGCGACCACGAAGTCCTGCTCCAGCCCGGCGTCGGCGCGCATCGCTCCGAGATCGGTGCCGCCCGGGCCGCCCGCGAGGTACAGGAGCACAGGCTTGTCCGAGCTCCGCCCGCGGATCATCACGGACTGGTCATGCCCGCCGATCCGGATCGTGGCGATCTCGGCGACGCTGCCATCGAGCGGCCGGCCGTCCGCGCCGAGCACCGGGGCCGTCGAGGCGCCCCCGGCGAACGTGAGGCACAGGCCCGCGAGGCCGGCGGCGCTCACGGCGACGACGGCCCAGCCAGGCCGGTCGAGCCTGCGGGCCCGCGGATGCCCGGCCCGTGCGGCGATCTCCACCCCCCACAGCCCCCCGATGGCGATCGGCAGCAGCATCAGCAGGGCGGACAGCCCCCGGCCCAGCACGAAGGCGATCAGCCCGTACGTCGATCCGAGCTCGATGGTCTCGACCGTCGGCCCGCTCACCTGCAGCACCACGAGCCGGACCGCCTCGAAGGCGCCCATCACGGCCACGATCGCGAGCCAGCCGCTCCAGCGGCGGCCGGCCAGGAACCCGACGGTGATCCCCAGTGCGGTCGCCGCGACGATCGAGACGAGCGCCTGCGGCGTCGTGACCGGTCCCCGCGGCATCAGCACCGCCCAGGCGAGGCCGGCGGCAGCGCCCAGCACCGTGGTTGCCAGGGCCCCGCGTCCCGGCGTGGCCCACATCCAGTTGAGCATCAGGCACCCACCTCGTCGCGGTAGACGACGGTCAGCCAGGTCATCGGGCGCGGGGCGCGAAGGCGCGGCATGAGCCCGGCTGCCGCCAGGACGGCGGCCGCTGCGGCGATCACCGCGAACACGACGGCCACGGAGGCATCGGCGAGCTCGCCGCGCGAAGCCTGGATCGCGAAGATCGCGAACACGCTGAGCGCCATCTCCACCGAGAACACGAGGCCGGCGAGGGCCAGCGGGTAGCCGGAGGCGGACCGCCGGGCGAGCAGCCCGGCCGCGAGCGCGAGCAGCGGCAGCGCGAACGCGAGGTCGAGCGCGTAGACGGCGCTCGTGGGCAGGCCGAGGTCGGCGACGGCGGCAGGCAGGCTCCCGCTCGTGATCGCCGAGGCGATCTGACCGAGCCACAGGCCGGCAAAGAGGATCGCGACGAGCGCGAGGAACCCGGCCGTGGTGCGGCGCGGCAGGCGTTCCCCGACATCCCCGGTCTCGCGCACCAGCGCCGGCCCACCGAGCAGCAGCGACCACGCCGCGAGCCCCAGGATCGCGATGTGCACCGGCGTCGCCGGGCTGACCACGACCTGGAACGCGAAGATCGCGTAGGTGTAGACGAGATAGGCGAGGCTGCCGGCGACGGCGAGGCGGGCGCCCGCCGATCCCTCGATCTGCCCGCCGCAGCCCGATGGCCAGGCTGGGCACCGCAACGATCAGCGTCGTGAGGTCGGCGGCCCGCGCCTGGTCCACCATGGCGGGCAGGTCGCGGTAGACGTCGGTGGCGAGACCGGCGCCGGCCGCGACCGCCGCGAGCGCGGTGGCGCCGCCGGCGAACCACGTGGAGAGGCGTGAGGGGTTCATGGCTGAGAGCTCCTTGGACTGACGGAACGCAAGATCAGGTGATCGCGCAGGCGGCCGTTGCGGTCCGGGCGCGGCGTCGGCAGTGGTCATCGCGCCACCACCACGACCCAGTCCGCGGATGCCTCGAACGGCAGGCCATCCCACCCCGGCCGGACCCGGGCGTCGGGAAACCCGGCGCGGGACAGCTCGGAGGCGAGCGCCCCGGCTTCGAGCACCCGCTCCGTGACGCCGAACACGGTGAGGGCCGCGCCGTCTTCGCTGATCACGTGGTAGCGGTCAACCGTGGCGCCGGCGGCGGCGTCCCAGCCGTGCTCGGCCAGCACGAGGTGCGGGCCAGACCCATAGACGTCGTCAGCGCTGGCCCACCAGCCGGTCCGCGGCGTACGGTCGATCCGCGACGGTTCGCGGATCTCCACCGCCAGCGGCGCCCCGGGTCGAAGCGCCGTCCGAAGCCGGGCGAGCACGGCCGTGGCGTCGTCCGGGTTCAGCAACTCGTACTGCCCGTACAGGTAGATGGCGGCGTCGAAGCCCCCGGGCTCGAGGTCGACGACCCGGACGTCGCCCTCGATGAAGGTGCATGGCAGGCCGGCCGTGAGCTCGCGGGCGTGC
Organism: uncultured Chloroflexia bacterium; assembly: GCA_963700555.1. Lineage (GTDB taxonomy): Bacteria > Chloroflexota > Limnocylindria > Limnocylindrales > CSP1-4 > CAIXZV01. The sequence goes on along the minus strand of CAVOXZ010000002.1, from coordinate 44,058 downwards.
CGGATGGCAGCCGGGGCGATGTCGACGCCGGTGACCGCGATCCCCCGCTCCGCGAAGGCGCGGGCGAACAGGCCCGGTCCACAGGTGAGGTCGAGCAGCCGGGCTCCCGGCGCCAGGCCCAGCCAGTCCACCATCCAGCCAGCCTGGGCGCCGATGGTGTCCACGCGCCGGCTGGCGTGGTCGTGACGCTGGTCGAGGTGCTCGCGCAGCATCCGCTCGCTGAATGCCGGGTCGCCCCATGGCAGGTCAGCCAAGCCCGGTGCCCAGGCTGTGAGCGGCCGGCGGTTGCGGACGGTCTCGATGGGTGCCGTTGTCATCCCGGGTCACGGTTGGTCGTCATATACGTAAGGTATTACGTAGCTGTCCGCCGGACGGGGTCCGAGGGTCCCGAAGCCGGAGGCCAGGGGGCCCATCCGACCCGTGCCGGCGGACAGCCGCGGGGTGGTCAGACGGCCCGGGGCAGGAACATCAGCAGGTTCCAGCTGGCCAGCCCGCCGAGCAGCGTGAGTCGCGCCACCCGGGGCCAGCTCGTCCGCCAGACCCAGACCCCGGCCACGACCGGCAGGAACAGGAGCCATGCGAGCCCCTGGACCAGCGACGGCAGCGCGCGAAGCCGGCGCCAGCCGTCGTCGATCCGGGCAGGCTCGCGGACCAGCGCGACGCCGATGGCAATCCACAGCGCCCCGAACACGAGCAGCAGGATCCCGCTCGACACGAGGAACAGGATCGGGGTGACGACGAGGTTGATCCCCCCGACAAGGATTCCGTCGACAAGGATGGAGATGAGCGCGTCCACGAGCGTCTCCTCTACTGGGCGAGTGGCGGCGGAACCGGGTTCACGCCGCGGGATGAAGACGACCAGGTTCCAGCCGGCGATCGCGACGACGATCACGATCCGGGCGATGAGCGGCCAGTCGGTCGCCCACACCCAGAGGCCGGCCATCAGCGGCAGGAACAGGAGCCAGGCCAGCGCCTGTCCGACGAAGGACAGGCCGGTGATCGCCTGCCACGCGCCGTCGAGCCGGCCGGGGTCGAGGACCATCGTCCCGAGGAACGCCAGCCAGAGCGCGCCGAACCCGAGCACCAGGAGTCCGGATCCTCACGAGGAATGGGATCACCGAGGTGACCGGGAGGATCACCCGCGTGACCAGCAGGTCGATGCTGCCTGCGAGCACAGTTCCGAACGTTGCCATGTCACCCTTTCCATGGGTCTGCTGACCGGGGACGCGGCAGCGGGGCTTGGCTGGCAAGCCGCTGGCTTGCGGCTCTTGCGTGTACGGTGTATGTTTACCATACGGTGTATAGGCAATGCAAGAGGGAAGTTCGCGATGGCGAGGAACAGGCCGATGGGCGGGGACGCCGCCGATGGGAATGAGCGCCAGCTGCCGGTCCCGCCGTGGCGTGGACCGGGGCGAGGCCAGGCACGGCGGGCGTCGCGCCCGCAGCTCGACCGCGACCGGATCGTCGCCGCCGCCCTTCGGGTCATCGACACCGACGGCATCGCCTCCCTCACCTTCCGGCGCCTGGCGGACGACCTCGGCGTGACCCCGATGTCGCTCTACTGGCACGTGGCCGACAAGGCCGAGCTGCTCGAGCTGGTCGGCCACGCGGTGTTCGCGGAGATCGAGGTGCCGGAGCGACGGGGCACCTGGCAGGACCAGCTGCTCGACGTCCACCGGGCGATGTTCGCCGGCTTCCTGCGGCACCCGCAGACGACCGACATCCTGGTCGGCCGGGCGCGCTTCGGATCGGGCGGGCTCACCCTGTTCGAGCGGATCCTGTCGATCCTGCTCGAGGCCGGTCTCACGCCTGAGGCAGCCTTCGACGCCTACCAGTCTCTCTACCTGTTCACGCTCGGGTTCATGGCCACCGCCAACCGGACCCCCGAGTTCCTCGAGGTCCAGCGCGCGGGCCTGGGCTACATGCGGACGCTGCCCGCCGAGCGCTTCCCGTCGATCCGAGCCGTCGCCCCCGCCATCGGGCAGCGCAGCCTCGAAGCCCAGTTCGAGATCGGGATGGGGGTCGTCATCGAGGGCATCGCGAGCGTCCTTCGGCCCGGGCGCGCGGACACGGCCTGAGCCGACTGCGGACACCCGCCCGCCCGCGCGTCATCGCGTACGCTGGGTGGATCGCAGGTGGGGCACGGATGAGCGAACAGGAACCGTTCGGCGAGGTCGATGGCCATCGGGCCCGGACATTCCGGCTCGACGGCGGCGACGGGGTGACGGCCAGGCTGACCGACTTCGGCGCGCGGCTCACCGAGCTGCACGTCCCGGGCCGGAACGGTGCCACCGCCGATATCGTCCTGGGCTTTGACGACGCGGCGTCGTACGTCGCGTGGCCCGCGTACTTCGGTGCCACCGTCGGTCGCTACGGCAACCGGATCCGCCTCGGACAGCTCTCGCTGCTGGGGCGGGACCTACCTGCTCGATCGCAACGAGGGCCCGAACCATCTCCATGGCGGCCGGGATGGGTGGGACAGGCGGTCCTGGGACGCCGAGCCGGCTGCCGACGGTCGATCGATCACCTTCCGGACCGCCAGCGGCGACGGCGAGATGGGGTTCCCGGGCGCCTGCACCGTGCGCAGCACCTACGAGCTGGCCGGCCGCACGCTTCGGATCACCATGGAGGCTGTGCCCGACGCCACGACCGTGATCAACATGGTCCACCACTCGTACTTCAACCTGGCCGGTCACGCCTCCGGCACCGTGCTGGACCACGAGATGCAGATCGCCGGGGACTTCTACACCCCGGTGGACGACGGGCTCCTGCCGACCGGCGAGATCCTCGCGGTGGCCGGCACGCCGTTCGACTTCCGAACACCCCGGTCGATCGGGCCGTCCATCGAGGCGCTGGATGCCACCCGCGGCAGCGCCACCGGAGGCGGCAGCGGCTTGGACCACAACTGGTGCCTCGGCAGGCCCGGGGCCGACGGCCTGGTCGAGGCGGCGGCGGTGCACGACCCGGTGTCGGGCCGGACGCTCCGGCTGCGAAGCACCGAGCCCGGCCTGCAGATGTACACCGGTGGCTACCTCGACGATCCGGTCGCCGGCAAGGGTGGCGCTCGCTACCGGCAGTACGGGGGCCTGACGCTCGAGACGCAGAAGTTCCCCGACTCGCCGCGGTTCGCCCACTTCCCGACGGCGACCGTGCGCGCGGGCGACACCTACCGCCACGTGATGGTGTTCGACTTCTCCGTCGACTGAGGCTGCGCTGCGGCTCGAGGAGGGCTGGCATGGACGAACGACTGGCGCGCATCGGGCGGCTTGCGGCGGTGGCCCGAGGGCTCGAGCGCGAGGGTGCCTACAACGGCGCGAAGCTGGTGCGAGCCTCGCTGGCGCGGGAGCTCATCCGCTACGCGGAGCCCGAGGCGCCGTCGGGGGGCGCGGCGGTGGCCGACGCCCTCGAGGCGCTCGTTGCGGACCTCGGGGACACGCTCCCCGCGGCCATCGCGGACCGCCCTGCGGCCGCTCCCCTCCTCGGTCCGGGACGGGCGCACGATCTCGCTCGCGGAGGCGCCCCGGACACGCGTCTGCCGCGTCTGTGGCGAGACGTTTCTCGGCGACGACGTCCCGCCCGGGTGTCCGGCCTGCGAGGCTCCGGCCCTCACGCTCCACGAGGAGCTCCCGGTCTGGTACCTGGAGCCGGCCGACCGGGGCGCGATCCTGGCCGCGCTCGCCGCGGGTCCACGCCGCCTGGCGCTCGCCATCGACGAGCACAGCGACGAGTCACTCGCGCGGCAGCCGGCCGCCGACGAATGGTCCGCCCGCCAGACGCTGGAGCACCTGCTCTACGCCGAGGAGCTGCTGGCGACGCGGATCTCGCGGCTGATCGACGAGGACGAGCCGGACCTCGCGGCAGCCGCGGTATGGGCGGAGACGCCCGCGTCCGATGAGGGTTCCGCCAAGACCGGGCTGCCCGCTCGCGCCATCGCATCCCGGATCGGCGACCTGCGCCACTCGACGGTGAGCCGCCTCGCGGGACTCCAGGATGCGGACTGGGCGCGGGCGGGCCGGCATCCCGAGTGGGGACGCGTGACAGTCCTCTCGCAGGCCGGCTACTTCGCCCGGCACGAGGCCTCGCACTTCGCCCAGCTCGTGGCCGCGGCGCAGGGCCGGCTTCCCGGGCACAGGGCCTGACCGAAGGCCCGTGCCGGAGCGCTACTCCGAGACGTCCTCGAGGTGCTTCTGGGCCTCGAACAGGTTGATCCCGCTGTCGATCAGGTCGAGCAGCGCCGCCATCGTGCGCTCCTCCTCCACCTGCTCCTCGATGAACCAGCCCAGGAACTGCAGGGTGCGGTTGTCGCCGGCCTCGCGGGCCGCATTGGCCATGGCCTCGAACTGGCCCGTGACCTTGCGCTCGCTCGCCTGGGCGACCTCGACGGCCGCGCGGGCGCTCGCGTAGCTCGTGGGCGCGCCGCCGACCTGCGGGAGCGAGAACTCGACGTCGTTGTCGATCAGGTAGCTGATGATCTTGAAGGCATGCTCGGCCTCCTCGGTGGCCTGGTCGTGGAAGAACTTGGCCCAGCCACCGAGGCTCTCGCGAGCGAAGTGGAGCGAGATGCCCATGTAGGTCTGGTGGGCGGACAGCTCGCTCGCGACCTGGGCGACAAGGAGCTTGCGGGGGGCGTCGGCGATCATCTGTGCGTTCCTCGTGTGGCAGCTGACTGGCTGAATCGTACGCCGGGCGGGCTCAGCGCTCGCGCAGCGTGTGCCCGTCGGGTCGCCGGCCGTGCCGGGCCGCGAGCTCCGCGATCACGGCATCGGCCACCGCGTCGGCGTCACCTGCCCGCTCCACCCACTCGGACCAGGCGAACGCCTCGAGGTAGTCGTCGGTGCCGGCGAGGCCCTCGCGCATCGTGATCCGGCTCACCTCCTGCATGAACCACTTGGGCATCACGCGGTTGACCCGCTCGCCGCCATCGTCGGCGACCTGGACCTGGGTGGGAAGGTCGCGCCAGGCGAGGACGCGGTAGCGGGCCATCTCGACTTCCTCGGCTCGGTGCTTGCGGGCTCGGAGAGTGACCTGGGTCAGGCCTGTTCGGGCGCCAGGACCGGATGGTCGAGGCGCCGGGCGAGCTCGTCCTTCTCGGCGTCGTCGAGGTTGCGGTCCAGCACCGCGAGGTATTGCTCCTCCTCGGCAAGGTGGACCTTCAGCAGGGCATGCAACCGGTACAGCGCCCGCCGGAGCTCGAGGCCCTCCAGCTCGTTCCAGGTGCAGTCGTCCTCGTGAACCTGGTAGGTGCCCAGCTGCGCGATGAGCGACCGGACGGTCTGGTGCTCCTCGCGCATCGGGGCCATCGTGTGGCGCGGGCCCATGATCGCCTCGAGGCGGTCGTAGAGGTTCGTCTCCACGGCCTCGATGTGCGGGATGAGCTGCCCTGCGACGAAGCGGTACTCCTCGTTGTAGAGCGCGTGCAGCGCCTTGCACTCGACGCGTCCCACCATCTCGGCGAGCGTGAGCAGCCGATCCACGTGCGGCATCAGCAGCGCGTGGTGCGCCTCGCTGGTGGCGCGCAGGGAGACCAGCTCGGAGCCGGGATGCGGGTCGACGTCGGTCACCCCGGCATCCTAGCCCCTAGGAGCCCGCGACGGGGTGGGCCAGGGCGGCCGTGACCGCCTCGGCGACGTCGTCGGACACGCCGTGCTCCACGATCCGCAGGTACGCCTCCTCCTCGGCGATGTGCACCTTGAGCAGCGCGTACAGCTGGAACAGCACGCGGCGGAGCACGAGCACGCGACCCAGGGTCACCGTGCCGCGATCCTTGTCCACGAGCCCGCCGAACTCGGTGACCAGCTCGCGGATCCGGGCGTGCTCGCGGCGCATGGGCGCCATGGAGTGGCGGTTCTGGAACATCCGCTCCAGCTGCGGGTAGAGGGCCCGCTCGGCGGCCTCCATGTGCGGGAGCAGCGTGCCGTCGAGGAACTGGCGGATCTCGGCGATCCTCGCGCAGGCCGCGTCGGGCTTGTCGGCGAGGAGCGCGTCGGCGGCATCCGGGATGCGGTTCACGTGCTCGAGCAGGCGCTCGTGGTGCTCGTGGGCCGCCTTGGGGAGAGTCTGCGAGGTCATGCCTTGGCTCCTTCCTTGGACTGGCGCGACAGGGCGACGAAGAACAGGGCCACGGGCCGGTAGACCGCGTGGGCGAGCTTCATGAACGGCGCGAGGAGCACCAGCTCCATCGCGACCGCGACGTGGACCAGGAACAGCCAGTAGCCCCAGGCCGGGGCGCCCGGCAGGTACAGCGCGAGCTCGATGGCGAAGCCGGTCACGGCAGTCACCCAGAGCAGGCCGAGCAGCAGCCAGTCGGCGACGGTTGAGCGGCGGACGCTGCGGCTCGCGGCGCGGTAGCGGTCGACGATCAGGATCGTGGCGCCGTAGACGAGCGCCGCGCCGGCTACGGTGCCCAGCAGACGGACCGGATACCAGATCGGCACCGGGGTGCCGGTCTCCTTGATCCCCAGCAACGCGAGGCCGTAGTCGAGGCCCGTCGCCGCGAGCAGCCCGAGGAACCCCCAGACGACCAGCGCGTGGACCAGCCACCGGCGGCGGTACCAGGGAACGGCGGTCGCGACGGCATCCGCCTCGCACTCCTCGCGGAAGCGCACCTGCGCCAGCGACTCACGCGCGATCGATGACCAGAGCGCGCGCCCGGTTCGGGCAAGGGCCGCCCGTGATCCCAGCACGGTCCGCGGGCTCTCGCCCTCCCGCCTGGCGATGCCCCGGGCCATGGACCCGATCCCGACGAGCCCCGCGAGGACGACGATCACCATCAGGCCGAGGCCGAGGTCGTGGATGAGCTCGGACGGGATCCACTCGAAGATCGCGAGCGTGGTCTGGTCCATCGGGCCCCGCGCCGCGAGCATGAACGCGGCAAAGAAGACCGCGAGCAGGACGGCGACCACGGTGGCCAGGACGGGCCGCGTGTACATCGTGGCCGCCAGCCGGGTGCGGTCGTAGCTGGCGATGGCGTAGCGGCGGGTGGCGGCCATGAACTCGGACGGGTCCGCCTGGGTGGGACAGGTCTCGGCGCACTCGCCGCACTGGTAGCACGCCCAGAGCTCCTTGGAGCCCAGCAGCTCGTCCTTCATGCCCAGCTGCGCGTAGCGGATGATCCGCCGCGGGAAGGTGCCGTCGGTCTGCGACATCGGGCAGGTCGCGGAGCAGGTCCCGCACGAGAAGCAGGCGCTGATGTCGGTGGCGCCGTAGCGCTGGATCTCCGGGTAGAGCCCGAGGTCCAGGCGAACGGCGGTGGAGGCGACCGGCGTGGTGCCGGCCGGAACGGAGGTCGCGGTCATCAGTGGTCCCGCCCGGTGGGCTCATAGAGGAAGTAGCCGTCGGCGTCGGAGCCCTTGATCTCGGCGAGCCAGCCGTATCGGCGCATGCCCATGACCCAGAACACGGTCTCGTGGGCGGGGGCATGGATCGCCTCCGCGATCTGGGGCACGGTGAGCGGGCCATCGGCCAGCGCGGCGAGGATCCTCGGCCGCATGACGGGCTCCTCGCGGATCACCTCGCGCGGGTCCCGGTGGGTGACGGGCATCAGACGGGCACCTCCACGAGGGCTTCGATCATCGATGTGACCTCGGCGTCGGTGTAGCCGAGCAGGTCGATCGCGTTCTCGGGGCAGATCGGCACGCAGCCGCCACACCCCTTGCAGCCGGTCGGGCTGATGACCGCGAAGTGGCGGTCGCCCTCCTCGGCCATCGAGATCGCGTCGTAGGGACAGGCGGTGAGGCAGTCGCCGCAGGCGGTGCAGGCCTCCGGGACCACGATCGCGACCAGCGGGTCGAGCTCCGTGAACCCCTTCTTGAGGACCGCCGCGCTCTGGGTCACCGCGGCCAGGCCGGACATGACCGACTCGGCGGAGGTCTTGGGACCCTGGCAGGCGCCGGCGATGAGGACGCCGTCCACGACGGTCTCGACCGGGCGCAGCTTGGGATGGATCTCGTTGAAGAAGCCGTCGCTGCCCGCGGGAAGCTTGAGGATGTCCACCAGGCCCTGGTTCTCGCGCGGAACCATGCCCGTGACGAGGACGACCAGGTCCACGGGAATGGCCATCTCCGTCCGCTCGGTGAGCAGGTCGCGGACCGTGACCGTCAGGCGCCCGTCGGGGCCGGCGGCCACCGCCGGGGGCTCGTCGTTGTCGAACTTGAGGAACACCGACCCGCGGTCACGGGCCTCCGTGTACAGCGGCTCGAACTTGCCGTACGTCCGCATGTCCCGGTAGAGGTGGAACTGGCGGATCGACGGGTCCAGGCCCGAGACCTGCACGGCCGTCTGCACGGTTGCCGTGCAGCAGAACCGCGAGCAGTACTCGTTGGCGCAGCCCGCCGTGTTCCGGCTGCCCACGCAGTACACGTAGGCGAGGCTCCGGACGGGGCGGCCATGCCACGCGAGCGCATTGCCGCTCGCGCCATCGACCAGCTTCTTGAACTCGGACAGCGTCACGACCCCGTCGATCCCGTAGCCGAGCTCGCCCTCCTCGGGCCGGTACTCGTCGAAGCCGCTGGCAACCACGATCGAGCCGACCGCCACCTCGATCGTGCCCGCGCCCTCGCCGCCGATCCGGAGGTCGACCCGGTAGTTGCCGAAGCTGCCCGACTTGCCGACCATCTCGGCGCCGGTGAGCACGGTGATCGACGGCCGGCGGTGGACCTCGGCGACGAGGTTATCGACCAGCTCGGAGCCCTTTCGATCGTGAGGGAACATCGGGCCGAAGCCGCGCACCCAGCCGCCCAGCTCCAGCTCGCGTTCGACCAGGGTCACCTTGAGGCCGATGTCGGCGAGGCCGATGGCGGCCCGCAGGCCCGCGATGCCGCCCCCCACGACGAGCGTGTGCGGGATGGTCTCGACGACCAGGGGCTCGAGCGGAACGGTGTTCCGGGTGCGTCCGATGCCCGCCTTGACGAGCGCGGTGGCCTTGGCGGTCGCCCCCTCCGGGTCGTCGGTGTGGACCCACGAGCACTGCTCCCGGATGTTGACCTGGGTGTACTCGTAGGGGTTGAGGCCGGCGCGTGACGCGACGCCCCGGAACGTGTAGGTGTGGAGCTTGGGCGAGCAGGACGCGACCACGAGGCCGTCAAGGTCGTTGGCCTCGATGTCGGCTGCGATGTCCTGCTGGGTGGCATCGGAGCAGGCGAACATCGCCGTCCGCGAGACGACGACGTCGCCGTCGTCCCGGATGCCGTCGATGACCTTGTCCACGTCGACGTAGTCGCTGATGTTGCCGCCGCAGTGGCACACATACACGCCAATCCGCCGTCCACCGGGCTCGCCCTCATCGGCGGGCACGATCGGCTGGCCGACGAGGTCGGTCCCCTGCTGCTCGCTCATGCCGGCACCAGCTCGATCTGCGGCAGGGGCTTCGAGCGCTCCAGGTGGGCCGCAACCTGGGCGGCGGCGGCGCCGGCGTGCAGGATGGAGTCCGCGATGTCCTTGGCGCCCGATGCGGCTCCCGCCACGTAGACGCCGGGGATGCTGGTCCGGCCCGGGTTCACGTCCTCCTCCGGCTCGTCCACCCAGTGCCACTCGTCGAGCGCGAGCTCGCCGACGTTGAACAGCCGCTCGGCGTCGCTGTTCGGCTGGACGCCCACCGCGAGGACGACCAGGTCGTACTCGGCCCTGGTGATGGCGCCGCCGTTCTCGATGTCCTCGTAGGTGAGGATGAGGTTGCCCTCGTCGGTCTCGGTGACGTCGGCGACGCGACCCTTCACGTAGGTGGCCCCCATCGCCTTCGCCTGCTCGTAGAACTCGTCGTAGCGCTTGCCCGGGGCCCGGATGTCCATGTAGTGGACGGTCACGTCGGCCAGCGGCAGCGCCCCCATGAGCAGCTGGTTCTGCTTGATCGAGTACATGCAGCAGAACCGCGAGCACAGCGGGTTGTCCACCGTCTCGTCCCGGGATCCCGTGCACAGGATGTAGGCGATCCGCTCGGGGACCTTGCCGTCCCCGGGGCGCAGGATCGTGTTGAACGGCCGGGTGGGCGCCAGGAGGCGGTCCATCTGCATGCCGGTGATCACGTTCTCGTAGCGGCCGAACCCGTACTCGGGCTTGAGGTCGGCAGCGAACAGCTTGAAGCCGGTCGAGACGACCACCGCTCCCACTCGGACCTCCAGCTTCTCGTCGTGGGCCCGCAGGTCGATGCACCCCTCGACGGGGCACGCGCTCACGCACTCGCCACACTCGGAGCAGGTGGCGCAGTCGATGCACCGGCCGGCCGATCGGCGGGCCTCGGCCTCGGTGAGCGGCGCCTCGATCTCGTGGAAGTCGGACGGGGCCGGCTGCAGGTCCATGCCGTCGGGCGTCACGGCCGTGATCGCATACGCCTTCTGGCGGGCGAGGACGGCTGCCTTGTCCACCACCGGAAGGCGGGTATCCCAGTCGTCGAAGGCCCGGCTCGACAGCCACGCATCGACCTGGTGGGCGGCCTTCCGGCCCTCCCCCACCGCGCGGGTGATGTCGGTCGGACCGTGGACGGCGTCGCCGGCCGCGAACACGTGAGGGACGGCGGTCTGACACGTGGCCGTGTCCGATGCCAGCCGCCCGTTGGGCAGGACCGCCATGCGGTCGCCGAAGGCGGTGGTGTCGGGCTTCATTCCGATGGCGGCGATGATGATGTCGGCATCGACGGTCACCGAGGAGCCCGGGATCGGCTCGACGGACCGGCGTCCCGACGCGTCCGGCGCACCCAGGCGCATCTCGGTGCACCGCAGGCCGGCGACCGCGCCGTCGGGGTTGCCCACGACCTCGGCCGGGGCGACGAGGAGGCGGAACCCGACCCCTTCCTTCTCAGCGTCCGCGGATTCCACGTGGTGCGCGGGCATCTCGTCGCGGGAGCGGCGGTAGGCCACCGTCACGCTGGCGGCGCCCAGCCGCCGGGAGACACGGGCCGCGTCCATGGCGACGTTGCCGCCACCGACCACGACGACCCGCTTGCCGGCCAGGTCCATCGGCTCGCCGAGGTTGACCTTGCGCAGGAAGCCGGTGGCACCGATCACGCCCAGGCGGTCCTCGCCCGGGACGCCCAGCGGGCTGTCGCGGTGGGTGCCGGTGGCGACCAGGACGGCGTCGAAGCCGTCGTTCTTGAGGGCAGCCGGATCGCTGACCAGGGTGCTGGTGGCGATCTCCACCCCCAGCCCGGTGACGTTCTCGATGTCGCGCTCGACGACCGCCTGCGGGAGCCGATAGTCCGGGATGCCCAGGCGGAGGAACCCGCCGGCGACCGGAGCCGCCTCGAAGATCTTGACGCCGTAGCCCAGCCTGGCGAGCTGGAAGGCGGCGGTCAGGCCGGTAGGCCCCGACCCGACGATGGCCACCCGCTTCCCGTTGGGCTCGGGCCGCTCGACGCCGTTGCCGGTGCCGGATGCGTCGTGCGCGTCGGAGGCGAACCGCTTGAGCCTCCGGATGGGGAGCGTGCCCTCCAGGCTGCCACGAGTGCACTCACCCTCGCACGGGGCGTAACAGGCGCGACCGAGCGTGCCGACGAGCGGGGTGGCCTCGAGCACCAGCCGGTACGCCTCGTCGTCGAGGCCGCTGCGGATCAGGCTGACGTAGCCGTGGGCCTGGATCCCGGCAGGGCAGGCGAACGAGCAGGGCGACGAGCCCTGGCGATCGATGACCGCCTTCTTGGGCACGGCCTGGGGGAACGCGATGTGGGCAGCCCGGCGGGCGACCAGGTCCGCGTTGAACTGGTCGGGCACCGCGACCGTGCACGCGGTCTCGCACTTCTGGCAGCCGGTGCAGGTGTCGATGTCCACGAACCGTGCCTGGCGGGTCACCTTGGCGGTGAACGTGCCGTCGGCCGCGGACCGGATCTGGTCCACGCGGCTGTAGGTGAACGGCGTGATGTTGTCGTGGTGGATCGTCGACGCCATCTTCGGGGTCGAGATGCAGGACGCGCAGTCGAGGGTCGGAAACACCTTCGAGAGCAGGATCATCTTGCCGCCGACCGAGGCCTCCTTCTCGACCAGCAGGACCTTGTAGCCCATGTCGCCGAGCTTGAGGGCGGACTCCATGCCGCCGATGCCGGCGCCGACCACGAGCACGTCGTAGTCGAGCGCAGCCGGGGCCTCGTCGCGGGTGGCGCAGGTATCGGTCATGGCGGTCACCCCGTGGCCTTGACGGGACCGAGCGCGGCCAGGGCGGTCGTGAAGGTCACCATGTGCTTCGTGAACGGCTCGGAGCAGACCGAGCAGATCGCCGCCATGCGCAGGCGGTTGCCATCGATCCCCCGCTCCTTGAGCCCCTTCTGGGCGTCGGCCATGATCTTGCTCGAGCGCTTCGCGCAGTCGTGGAGATACGCGCACTCGTCACCGTCGGAGGCCACGAACACGCCGTCGAAGCCGGACTCGAACGCGTGCAGGATCCAGGACGGCCGGATGCCGCTCGTGCACGGGAGCCCGATGACGTTGACCCCGGGCGAGTAGTGCATGTGGGCGCTGCCGGCGAGGTCGATGCCGGGATCACTGATGTTGTTGGTGGAGAACACGAGGATCCGGGGAACGAAGGTGTCCCCGGGAGCGTGCGGCTCCGTGGCGACGGGTGCGGTCATCGACGCATGGCTCCTGCGCGGGAGGGTGCCGCCGCGACGTTCCCCGAGGTGGCCCGTCGCGGCGACATGAGGAGGGAGGCGGCTACTTGCCGCGGGTGACGAAGACGCGTTCGTAGCCGTCCGACTCGAGCACGCCCATGAAGTCGTGGCCCACCTTGGCGGACCACGCGCTGATGTCGTTCTTGGTCGCGGGGTCGGTGGACCAGATCTCGATCACGGATCCCACCGGGACCTTGACCATGCTCTTCTTGGCCTCGAGAAGCGGGCCGGGGCAGGCGGACCCGCGGGCGTCGACCACGGCGGCGGCGGCGATGGTCTCGAGTTCGGCGACGGTGGTGGTCATGGTGGCTGGTTCCTTCCTGGGTAGCTGGGACTGGTTCCGATGTCCGTCGGGCGGCGAGGCGGTGGCCTGGCGTCCGATGGGGCTAGATGAAGACGATCTGGCCGTCGTCTGCGGCCAGGAGGAAGGTGGCGATCCCTCCGGATGCGTCGACCAGGGGGTCGAGCGCGGTGACGTCGATGCCCAGCGTGTCGAGCGAACCCGAGCAGGCAAGGACCGAGAGCGAGCCGAGCTCCTTGGCCATCCGAAAGGTGTCCAGCCAGGGGATGGCCTTGGTGCCGTTGACCGGGCGGCTTGCGCCATCGGCCGTCGAATCCCATGCAAGCCCGTGGCTCTCCTGGAGCCGCTCGATGCGGAACGCGTCGAGCGCCCAGTACTGGAGCAGGATGTTCACTGGCCGGTCCATGGCGGCGGCGCCGGCGGCAAGCGTGGCCGCAGCGTGCAGCTTGTCGGCCGTCCCGGAGAACAGGACGATGTTGAGAGGTGCGTCGCTCATCGGGTGGTCACCTGCGTGGCTGGATGGGTGGGGCTTGGGTCCGTCGCGGCTGCGGCGAGGTTGCCCATCGCCGACAGGCGCCGGACGATGACGCTCCGCATGAGGTCGCAGGCCGCGAGGATCTCCGGATCCGCGAGGCGGTAGCGGACGGCCCGTCCGTCGCGGGTTGCGTCCACCAGGCCGGCGGCTCGCATGGCGGCCAGGTTCTGGGAAACCGTGGCCTGCGGAAGGTCCAGCGCCAGCGCCAGCTCCCGCACCTCCATCTCGTGCTCCCCGAGGAGGTGCACGATCCGCAGCCGGTGGGTCCCGGCAAGCGCCCGGATGAGGCCGATCTGGATGAGATCGATCTCCGAGACGGGGTCGAACACGTGGCTCCTTGCCGTGCGACTGGATAACTGTCACGTATATCTATATGTCTTGAGCATATATAAGGTGTGGGCCATCCGTCACGAACGCCCGGGACAAGGGGCCCGGGCCGATCGCGGGGGTCCCAGGGCGGCCGGGGTCCGTGGGCTGCCGAGGTCCGTGGGCTGCCGAGGTCCGTGGCGGGTGGCGCCACGGTCGGGCGGATGCGGGCGGCGATCGGGCCGGCTGCCGGGGTCCGTGGCGGGTGGCGCCAGGTCGGGCTCGGGCGGATCGCGGCTGCCGGCCGTGGCGGTGCGCCACGGTCGGGCGGGCGGGCGGCGATCGGGCCGGCTGCCGGGGTCCGTGGCGGGTGGCGCCACGGTCGGGCGGATGCGGGCGGCGATCGGGGCCGGCTGCCGGGGTCCGTGGCGGGTGGCGCCACGGTCGGGCGGATGCGGGCGGCGATCGGGGCCGGCTGCCGGGGTCCGTGGCGGGTGGCGCCACGGTCGGGTCCGGTCAGCCGGTGGTGGTCGGCCTCGGCATCGCGACCCACTGGAGGTACAGCGCGTCGAACTCGGCCAGCAGGCGCCCGCGCTCCTTCATGACCGCGGCCCACTCGTCGAGCGCCGCCCATCCGGCGTCGGTCAGCTGGTAGTCGCGTCGCGCGGGACCGGTGCCGGTGGCCCAGGTGGAACGGACCTGGCCGACCTTCTCGAGGTCGCGCAGCGTGCGGTAGACCTGGCCGACGTCGACCGGACCGTTGGTGATGCCGAGGCCCGCAAGCTCGCCGACGATGCCGTACCCGTGCGCAGACCCGTTGGCGAGGAGCGCGAGGACGAACGGCTCCATCCAGCGATGGCGGGAGCCAACCTGCGCCCAGCCGCGGTGGATCGGCGCGCCGTGCGCATCCCGCCCAGACGCGATGCCGAGGCTGGCCTCCGGCACCGCGGCATCACTCGCAGGAGCATCCGCAGCATCGCCGGGGGTCGTGGCCGGCGCTGCGTCCTGGTCCACCATCGAGCTCGAGCGCAAATCACGCATATGCCCGGAGCATACGGCCCATTCGCAAGATGGACTCCGAGATCTGGGGGCCGTCGGCGGCACGAGACGCGGGGAGCGGCGGCGGCGACCGGCTCCAGGCGGCGGCGACCGGCTCCAGGCGGCGGCGACCGGCGCCAGGCGGCGGCGACCGGCTCCAGGCGGCGGCGACCGGCTCCAGGCGGCGGCGACCGGCGCCAGGCGGCGGCGACCGGCGCCAGGCGCCGGGCCGCTGGGCGGCTCAACGGTTGGTCCCGGCCGACCGGCGGTTCGGTGGGTGGCTGATTCGTCGGGCGGGTGACTGGGGCGGCCGATGTATGCGCCGCTGGCCGGCGAGTTCGTCTCCCGCAGCGGACCGTTGGGCCGCTGGGCGAGCGGGCCGTGGCCTGCGGCGACGACCCGCGCCGGGTCCCCGATCACGTTACGCTCGCGGCCATGACCTCTGCCGACCGGACCCTGGCCGCCATCGTGGACACCTTCGTGCCGGCAGCGGGAGGCCTGCCATCGGCCAGCGACCTCGGCGTCCACCACCGGCTTCTCGCCGAGGTCGATGCGCTGGCCCGGCCCGCGCTCCGTCGGCAGCTCGACCTCCTGCTCGCCGCGCTCGGCAACCCGGTCGGGACGCTGGCCCTGGGCGGGACCGTCGGCGGCCTGCGCGCCTTCCCGGACCTCGGCCAGGAGACACGCGAAGCGTACATGCGGGGCCTTGCCGCCAGCCCCATCGCGCTCAGGCGGACCGCGTTCCAGGACCTCAAGCGCCTGTCGCTGCTGCTCGCCTACGGGATCGAGGAGAGCCCATGGCGCGCGGCGACCGGGTTCGTCGCCCCCGAGCTGGACCTGCCCGACATCAGCCCCGTCCGCGTGAGAACGCCCCAGGCCGGCGAGACCCTTGATGCCGACGTCGTCGTGATCGGGTCCGGTCCGGGAGGCGGCGTGACCGCGCAGGTCCTCGCGGCCGCCGGGCGGAAGGTGCTCGTGCTCGAGCGCGCCGCCATGGTCAACGAAGCGGGGTTCGGCGGTCCGGAGCTCGACGGCCTCGGCTCCCTGTTCCTCGATCGGGGGCTGGCCGCGACCCACGACCGGTGGATCTCCATCCGCGCCGCGTCGGCGGTCGGAGGCGGGTCGGTGATCAACTGGGCGTCCTCGCTCCGGCCGTCGGCGGCGGTCCGTGATGAGTGGCGCGCGGCAGGCGTCGGCGACGACCTCGACGAGCATTACGCAGCCATCGAGGCGGACATCAACGTCAACTCGAACGAGAGCCCGCACAACGGCCCGAACGGCCGGCTGGCGGCCGGTCTCGACGCCCTGGGGCTCCCGTGGCAGACCATCCCACGCAACGTGAGTGGATGCGGCGATTGCGGACCGTGCGCCGTCGGCTGCCGGCGGGGTGCCAAGCAGTCGGTGCTCCGCCGCTCGCTTGCCGAGGCATGCGCCCGCGGCACGGAGGTGCTGGACCGCACCGAGGTCCTGCGGGTCGTGCTCGAGGGCGGACGAGCCGCCGGCGTGGTCGCCCGCGTGCCTGGCGGCGAGATCACCGTGCGGGCCCCGATGGTCGCCCTGGCCGGCGGCTCGATCCTGTCCCCCGCCGTGCTCCAGCGCTCCGGGATCGCCCCTGGCGTGGCCGGCCGCACGCTGCACATCCACCCCGTGACCGCGGTGGCCGGCGTCTACGAGGCGTCGATGTCGCCCTGGTCCGGGGTCCCGCAGAGCGTGATGAGCGATGCCTTCGCGCACGTCGACGGCGCGTACGGGTTCCGCATCGAGGCCGCGCCGACCCACCCGGGACTGATCGCCACCGGGTTCCCGTGGTGGAGCAGCGCCAGCCACCGCGAGACGATGACCCGCTGCGACGGGATCGCGGCGTTCCTCGCGATCGTGCGCGACCGGACGGTGGGACGGGTCGACGCCGAGCGCGACGGCAGCGTGACCGTCCGCTACGCGCCCGATGCCCGTGACCGGGAGATGCTGCGCCTTGCGGCCCTCGAGCTGGCGAGGCTCCAGCGGGCGGCGGGGGCGGAGCGGGTCGTGCCGCTGGTGACCCCGCCGCTGGAGTGGCGCCACGGCGAGGCGTTCGAGCCGTACCTCGAGGCCCTCAAGGCCCGGCCGATCATCGCCAATCGCGTCCTGCTGTTCACGGCCCACCAGATGTCCTCGTGCCGGATCGGGCACGACCCGCGCACGAGCGTCGCCGATCCCGACGGCCAGGTCCACGGCGTCCCGGGCCTGTGGGTGACCGACTCCTCGGCCATGCCCTCGGCCAGCGGCGTCAACCCGATGTTGTCGCTGATGGCACTGGCCAGACGGACGGCCACGCGGATGGCGGCAGCTGGTGGTTGACGGGAGGGCCGGCGACCGGCACCCTTGCGCCGTGGCGTCCTACCGGCTCTCCTGCGCGTGTCCTCGGCGGCGATAACGCCGCCTGTCCTGCGCGCGCCGCTCGCCGCCTGCGCCCGGCCCACCCCGGCCCTGGGGCCTGAGCCCCGACCCGGACCCGTGGCCGGCCTCGCCTGACCGTCCGACCCCTTCCGCGACCGCGCGTCCGTCCCCACCTCCCCTGAACATCGGTGCCACCCATGTCATCGCGTCGCTCCATTCACCCCGAGGCCCACGCGGAGGCCCATCCCACCGACCTGGCCACGCTCGCCGCCCATATCGCCGAGGACGAGGCGGCCATGTTCCGCAAGCTGCCGGATCGTGAGCTCGTGGCGGCATTCACCGACGCCGTCGTGAGCCTGCTGTTCCCCGACGGGCGTGACGCCCCGCGGACCCCGGCCGGGATCCACGCGGAGCTCGAGGCGCGCTGCAATGCCCTCGTGCCGGTGCTGGCACCGTTGCGCGACACGCTGCCCGACACCCCGGAGCGGCTTGCCGCTGCCTTCCACGCCGGCCTGCCCGAGATCCACGAGCAGCTGACGCTCGACGCCGAGGCGATCGAGGCCGGCGACCCGGCGGCCCACGGCACCTCCGAGGTCGTCCTCGCCTACCCCGGGTTCCTCGCCCTGGCCTACTACCGGATCGCCCACGCGCTCCACCTCCAGGGCATCCCGCTGGTGCCGCGGATGATCGCGGAGATCGCCCATGGCCGGACGGGCGTCGACATCCATCCGGCCGCCCGGATCGGACGAAGCTGCTGCATCGACCACGGGACCGGGGTCGTCATCGGCGAGACGGCGGTCATCGGCGACACCGTCAAGCTCTACCAGGGCGTCACCCTCGGCGCCCTGTCGGTCACCAAGCAGGCGTCCGGCACCAAGCGCCATCCCACGATCGAGGATCGCGTCGTGATCTATGCCAACGCCACCGTGCTCGGCGGCGACACCATCGTCGGGGCCGACTCGGTCATCGGCGGCAACGTCTGGCTGACCCATTCGGTGCCCGCCAACTCCCTCGTCTACCACCAGAGCCAGGTCCGGGTCCGGACGACGGCCGAGGTTGCCGATCCCATCGACTTCGTGATCTGAAAGGAACCACCATGCCCCTCAACTCCATGCTCGAGGCCATCGGCAACACGCCCCACGTCCGGATCAACCGGCTCTATGACCCCCGCGTGTCGGTCTGGGCCAAGCTCGAGCGGCAGAACCCGGGCGGCAGCATCAAGGACCGCATCGGCCTCTCGATGATCGAGGACGCCGAGGCCCGCGGGGTGCTCGAGGCGGGCTCGGTGATCGTCGAGCCGACATCGGGCAACACGGGCATCGGGCTTGCGCTCGTGGCCGCGGTGAAGGGCTACCGGCTGATCCTGGTGATGCCGGAGTCGATGTCGATCGAGCGCCGCAAGCTGATGCAGCTGTACGGGGCCGAGCTCGACCTCACGCCCCGCGAGCTGGGCATGAAGGGCGCCATCGCCCGCGCCCGCGAGATCGCCGAGCAGACACCCGGCAGCTGGATCCCGATGCAGTTCGACAACCCGGCCAATACGGACGTCCACCGGCGGACGACGGCCGAGGAGATCGCGCGGGACTTCCCCGACGGCCTGGACTACATCGTCACCGGTGTCGGCACCGGCGGGCACATCACGGGCGTGGCCGAGGTGCTCAAGCCCCGCTGGCCGGACCTCAAGGTGTTCGCCGTGGAGCCGACCCTGTCACCGGTCCTGTCCGGTGGCGCACCGTCGCCCCATCCGATCCAGGGGATCGGGGCCGGCTTCATTCCCGGCGTGATGCGCACGGAGCTGCTGGACGGCATCCTGCTGGTGGATCCCAAGGATGCGTTCGAGTACGCCCGCCGTGCCGCGCGCGAGGAAGGCCTGCTGATCGGCGTCTCGTCGGGAGCCTCGCTGGCCGCGGTGGCACAGCTGCTGCCCGACGTGGCCGACGGCTCGCGGATCCTCACCTTCACCTACGACACCGGCGAGCGCTATCTCTCCGTGGAGGCGCTGTTCGGGTAGGTCCTGATCACGCCCGACGGCCGCGTCGGGCAGGTCCACTGGTACGTTCGGCGCGCCACCCCATACGACGGTCCGGTGGCGCGCCGACGCAACACGTCGGACGATCACCTTCGTTCAAGTCCCGGCGCGCCGCCCATCCCGGGGGTCCCAGGACGGCGCACAGCAGCGATCGGAGGACCTACGCGTGGACACCACCGGCATTCCTGAGCCCGCCGGCTGGGAGGATCCGCTCACCGGGCTCCAGGGCCCCGACTTCTGGCAGCGTTCCCTGGTCGCCGAAGTCGCCCGCAGCGCCCGGTACCGCCGCTCGCTCACCGTCGTGATCGTCGAGGTGAGCGGCGTCCAGTCGCTCGGCGAGCTGTGGGGCTGGGATGTCGCCCGCCACGCGGTCCACGAGGCGGCTCAGTGCCTGCGGCGAACATCCCGGACCAGCGACATCTGCTCGCGGATCGGATCGGTCCGATTTGGCGTGGCGCTGACCGAGACGGACGAGATCGCCGCCATCAACTTCGTGGAGCGCGTCCGCGAGGCCGGTCCGCGCGCCATGCCCAAGGGGGCTGACGGCCTGCAGTTCAGCTTCGGCTGGGCCAGCCCCAAGCAGGGCGAGTCCGCCGATGCCGTCGTCCGCCGCGCCGAGTCCCGGCTGGCCCTCGAGCTCGCCGAGGTCTGATGCAGCGTCCTCCCGCCCAGGCCGGTCGCTAGTTCGCGGCCAGTCGCTCGGCCAGGCTGCGCCCGGTCGGGGCGCGTCCGGTCCGCGCCGAGGACTCGTCGAGCCGCCCGATCGCCCACTGCGTGTAGCGGACGCCCAGGTACCGGAACGGCTCGATCTCCCAGTCGCGTGAGCGGTGGTTGACGATCGGCAGCGTGGTGATCGGATCGTCGCCGCCGGTGATCAGCTCGGTCAGGGTCCGGCCGGCGAGGTTGGTCGTGGACACGCCGTGGCCCACGTAGCCGCGCGCCGTCGCGATGCCGGTTGCCGGGTCGAAGGCCATCGTGGGGTGCCAGTCACGCGGCATCCCCAGCGGGCCGCCCCACGCGTGGGTGAAGCCAACGTCGCGCAGGACCGGGAACCATTCATGCACGGAGCGGCGGAGCCGCTGGTGGGTGGGACCGTGCCGGTCGAACTCGGGCCGGATCGGCGATCCGAACCGGTATGGCGCGCCTCGACCACCGAACAGGATGCGGCCGTCCTCGGTCCGCGACAGGTAGTCGATCGAGAGGCGTGTCGAGGCCACCACCTCGCGGTTGGCCCAGCCGATCTCGTCCCACTGGGCGTCGCTGATGGGCTCCGTGAGCACGATGAGCGACCACAGCGGCACCAGCTGGCGATGCAGCTGGGGCAGCTCCGCGAGATAGGCCTCGCCGGCAAGGACGACCACCCCGGCACGCACGTCGCCCCGGTCCGTGACCAGCGTGGCGCGGCCCGAGCCGTCGCGCGGCCGGAAGCCGGTGGCCGCCGTGCCCTCCGCGATCCGCGCGCCCATGCCTTCCACCACGCGCGCCAGGCCCCGGGTCAGGCGGCCCGGATGCACGACCGCCGCATCGTCGGAGACGAGCGCTCGAACCGCGCCCGCGATCCGGATCCGGTCCGAGAGCTCACGGGCGTCCACGAGCCGGTAGCGATCGCCGAACCCGAACCGCTCGTACTCGCGGAGCGAGTCCTCGAGACCGGGGACGCCCTGCGGCCCCCTGGAGACGATGATCTCGCCGCCCTTGTGGAAGCCGGCGTCGATGCCGGTGGCATCGCAGGCGCGGCCAACCTCGTCGACGGCGTCGTAGGTCGCCTGCTGCATGCGCCGGGCCGCGTCGTCGCCGTGGAGCCGGGCGAGCCGGGTCATGCTGATGTTGAGGTCCGGCGCGCACCAGGCCCCGTTTCGACCCGACGCTCCGAACCCGGCGATCTCGCGCTCGACGATCACGATCCGCAGCGACGGGTCGCGGGCAAGGAGGTAGTAGGCGGTCCAGAGCCCGGTCAGGCCCGCACCGAGGATCGCGATATCTGCGTCGACCGAACCGTCGAGCGGCGGGCGAGGTGCCAGGTCGTCGCCAGCGGTCTCGAGCCAGTAGGACACGGAGGCATGGGCGTTCACGCCGCGGATCGTACCCAGACCACGTGACTGCGCGCGGCCCGTCCCGGGCAGGGCAACCACGGGATGGTGACGGGAGCCCATGGCACCGGGTACGGTTAGCGCACCCACCCGTTCGCCCGAGGTGACCCCGATGACCGCGAACCCGACCAGCATCGGCGAGCTGTTCCGCTCGCTCGGCCTCACGATCACCATCCGCGCCGCGGAGGGCGAGGACGAGGAGGAGGCGTGGGCCTGCACCCTGACCCGCCCTGACGGCGCCATCTACGAGATCGAGTCGGTCTCGTTCTTCGATGTCGACCCGGATACGGGCGAGGAATGGGCCGTGGAGCCCAGCCCGTCACGCGTCCTGGCGGTGCTCGCCGGAGGCGATGTCGAGGACGAGGACGGCGAGGAGGCGGGCGAGGATGCCGAAGCCGCCGCGCGGGCCTTCCTGGGGGACGAGGCCTACGAGCTGCTCGGCGTGCTGGATGCCGAGGGGCTGGAGTAGTCGCTCGGACGCTGGACTAGCCGCTCGGACGGCGGGTCAGTCGGCCGGCTCCAGGTCCACCGTGCGGACGGTCCGCGCCCGACCGGCCTCGGTGCGCACGACCGCTGCGGGCACGACGCCGCCGGCCATGCGTTCGATCACGGCGCTCTCGCCGGCATAGAGACCCGTCCCGAGGATCCGGACCTTGTCGCCGGGGGCCAGGCCTGAGCGCCCGTCGAGGGCCGCCCTGTTGATGGTCACACCCGTCGGGGGGTTGACGTACCCCGGGTCGGGCCGCGGACCCGCCGACTTCTTGGGCGGGATGAAGACCCTGCGCTTGCGGCCCGGCACTAGCGGGCCCAGCCGGCGCCGATGCGGCGCGTCATTCGTGTGGTCTGCGTCACGTTCACCTCTGGCTGCCGGATCGAACGTCCGTCCGGTCGTGGGCGAGTGTACGCGACGCATGGGCAAGGGTCTCGTCGGACGGTTCCACGAGCACGGTGCCGTCGGGCATGACGACCACCGGGATCGCCAGGTAGCCGGCGTCGGCGAGCATCTTGCGGACCGCCGGGTCGGCGTCCCGATCGACCCACTTCCATTCGAGGCCCGATCTGTCGAGCCATCGCCTGGTGCGGCGGCAGTCGCCGCACCAGTCCGCCCCGTAGGCGGTGATGACGGGCGCAACCGGGAGGGCGGCGGGATCGGGCATGCCCGGATTGTCAGGCAGGTGCCGGGGAGACCGCAACGGCGGACCCGCCCGCTAGACTCAGCATCGGCGCCCCGCTCGCCCACCCGCTCCGTCGAAAGGTCACGCCCGTGTCGCTGCCGTCGCTCGCCCGCTTCCCCGCTCCGCCCGATCCGATCCTCGGCCTCGCGGAGGCGTACCGGCCGATCCCCGGACCGACAAGATCAACCTGAGCTCCGGGGTGTTCGTCGACGAGACCGGCAAGACACCCGTGCTGCCGACGGTCATCGAGGCCGAGCGACGGCTCGCGGCAGCCGCCGGCAGCAAGCTCTACCGCCCCATCGACGGCGAGGTCGCCTATCGCGACCTCGTCCGCGCCCTCGCCCTGGGCGCGGACCACGAGGCCGTGACGTCGGGTCGGGCGCTCGCGACCCAGACGCCCGGCGGGACCGGCGGGCTCCGCGTGGCCGCGGACCTGCTGCGCCAGACCGGCTCGGGCGAGACGCTCTGGATGAGCGAGCCCACCTGGCCCAACCACCCGCAGCTGTTCGCCGCCGCCGGCTTCAAGATCCGGTCGTATCCCTACACGGACGCGACCGGCCGCCGGATCGACGAGGAGGCGATGCTCGGGGCGCTCGGCCAGGCCAGTCCGGGCGACATCGTGCTGCTCCACGGGGCCTGCCACAACCCCACCGGCGTGGATCCGTCGGCGGACCTGTGGCGGCGGATCGGCGACCTGCTGGAGGAGCGGCGGCTGCTGCCGCTGGTGGACCTCGCCTACCAGGGCTTCGGCGACGGCCTCGAGCCGGACGCGGCGGGCCTGCGCGAGCTCGTCCGCCCGGGGGCCGAGCTGCTCGTGTCCACCTCGTTCTCCAAGACGTTCTCGCTGTACGCGGAGCGGGTTGGCGCGATGATCGTGATCGCCGCCAATGCCGCGGACGCCGCCTCGGTCCAGAGCCACGTCAAGATCGCGATCCGGGTGAACTACTCCAACCCGCCCGCGCACGGTGCGGACATCGTGCGCACGATCCTCGCCGACGACGCGCTGCGCGCCGCGTGGGAGGTGGAGCTGGCCGGGATGCGCAACCGGATCAACGACAACCGGCGTGCTCTCGTCGAGGCGCTCACGAGCCGTGCCATCCCGGGCGACTGGTCGGCGATCGCGACCCAGCGGGGCATGTTCGCCCTGCTCGGGCTGACGACGGCGCAGGTGGCCCGCCTTCGGGACGAGTTCGGCGTCTACGTGGTGGGCAAGGGGCGGATCAACGTCGCCGGCCTCACCTCGACCAACCTCGAGCCGTTCGCGGATGCCCTGGCGCGGGTGATCGCGACCTCCTGACAGGGTGGATCCGGAGCCGGTCGCGATCCCGCCAGCCGAGGCCGCCACGACCCGGCGAGCAGGCTTGGCGCTGAGCCCGCCCGGCCACACGGTCCCGTGCGCCAGCGCCGCCAGTCGGCGGGTGGCCTAGCCCGATCCGGCTAGGACTACCTGTCCGTAGCCCGGAGGCGTGCGATCGGCGATTCTTGGGAGGCTCCCTCCCCGGAGGACTGACCCTGGCTGGCTCCCGTTCCATTCCGATCGATCCCGCGCCGAGTGCTCCCGCCGCATCCGGGCGCCTTGGTCGACTGCGCCGATCGATCGGATCGGCCGGTGACCGCATCGGGCGGTACTTCATGCCCGAGGGCGCCACGTACAGCGGCGTGGCGGACGCAAGGGCCACGCGCCTCCACTACCTGCGGATGGTCGGCGCGATCGGGATCGCCTCGGTGGTCGTCTTCGCGCCCTCGATGCTCATCGCCGGCGTGCCGCCCGAGCGTCGGCTGGAGTTCCTGGCAGGAGTAGTCATCGCCGCCGTCGTGATCTCGGCCTCGCTGCTCGGGCCCCGCCGTGACTCGAGGGCCGCCCTGGTCGCCGCGGCTGTCGACGCCCTGGCGATCGCGGGCCTTGGCGTGCTGCTGGGCGGCTACTACCACCAGGTCGGCATGCTGTTCGCCCTCGTGGTCGTGGGTCACGCCAGCATCCATGGCCTGCGAGCGGGCCTGGTCATGGTGCTGTGCGGAACCATCCTCGTGCCGCTGGCGATCACCGGCACCCGCGGCATCAACCCGACCGACCCGCTGTTCGCGTTCATCTACCTGCTGGGCATGACCGGGGTGATCTACAGCCGCGATCGGCTGCGTGCCCGTGACACCTCGATGCTCCATGCCAGCGAGACCAAGTACCGCGAGCTCGTGGAACGTGTCCCGGCTGTCGTGTACACGTCGGAGCTGGGGCCGGATGGCGCCTGGCGGTACGTGAGCCCGCGCGCCGAGTCGTGGCTCGGATTCCCCGCGTCGGCCTGGACCGACGACCCCGGGTTCTGGCTCGGTCGCGTCCACCCGGAGGACCGCGAGCTCGTCATCGCTGACGAGAAAGAGACCTCGTCCGGGCCTCCCGGGCGGCAGACCCTGCTCGAGTACCGGATGATCGACCGGGATGGCCACACGCGTTGGGTCCGCGACGAGGCGACCGTGATCGCCCCCACCGACGGGTCACCGGCCCATTGGAGCGGGTTCCTGGTCGATATCACCAAGAGCAAGGCGCTCGAGGAACAGCTTGAGCACCAGGCGTTCCATGACCCGCTCACCGGCCTGGCGAACCGTGCCCTCTTCGCGAACCGGGTCGAGCACGCGCTCGCCCGCTCGGCGCGAAACCATGAGTCGCTAGCCGTGCTGTTCCTGGACCTCGACGAGTTCAAGACCGTCAACGACGGGATCGGGCACGACGCTGGCGACGAGCTGCTCATCGCCGTCGGCCAGGCGCTGCAGGAGTGCCTGCGCCCGGTGGACACGGTCGCCAGGCTCGGTGGCGACGAGTTCGCGATCCTGCTCGAGGATCTGCCCGAGCCCGGCGTGGCCGCCGGAGTCGCGAACCGGATCCTCGCCGCGCTGTCCCGCCCGTTCGCGGCCCAGGGGCGGGGCGTCGAGATCGGCGCAAGCATCGGGATCGTCGAGGCATCCGACAGCAACCAGACCGCCCGTGAGCTCCTGCGCAACGCGGACAGCGCGATGTACGCGGCCAAGCGCCTTGGAAAGGGCCGCCATGAGACGTATGCGCCATCGATGCTCGTCGCCGCGGAGCGACACCTGGAGCTGACCGGGGAGATCCGGCGAGGGCTCGAGCGCAGCCAGTTCCTGGTGCACTACCAGCCGACGGTCCGGCTCGAGGATGGATCGATCACGGGCTTCGAGGCGCTCGTCCGCTGGCGGCACCCGCGACTCGGCCTCGTGCCGCCCGGCGTCTTCATCCGGACCGCCGAGGAGACCGGCCAGATCGTCGCGATCGGCCGGTTCGTCATCGACCAGGCCTGCCGCCAGGGTCGCACCTGGCACGACGAGCATCCGGCGGAATCGCTGACCATGAGCGTGAATGTCTCGGCCCGGCAGTTCCGCGACGACTCCCTCGTGTCGTCGGTTGCCGGGGCACTCGCCGCCTCCTCGCTTGACCCGACAGCACTCATCCTCGAGATCACCGAGAGCGTGATCATGGAGGACTCGGAGGCGGCGCTCAATCGCCTGCTCGAGCTCAAGGCGCTTGGCGTCCGACTCGCGATCGACGACTTCGGGACCGGCTACTCGTCCCTGAGCTACCTGCGTCGCCTGCCCGTGGACGTGCTCAAGATCGACAAGGCGTTCGTCGATGGCATCGCCGGTGGCGGCCAGGGGCTCGAGCTGGCCCGAGTCATCGTGCGGATGGCCAGGACGCTCAACCTGGAGACGATCGCGGAGGGCGTCGAGCAGCCCGCCCAGGCAGCGGCGCTCCGGCGAATGGGCTGCGACCAGGCCCAGGGTTACCACTTCGCCCGTCCGATGATCGTGGAGGATGCCTCCCGGCTGCTGCGGAGCGGCCGCCTCGCGGAGGCCCAGGCCGGCTGACAGGAGGCTCCGCGCGAGACGGCCCGGCACCACGCGCCGCGACCGGGCATCCTCACGCGGGGCGGCCCGCTCCTGGATGCCGTCCGTGCGAGGTCGACGTCAAGCACGAGAGCCCTTCTGGTCGACCGCGCGATGCCACGTCCTGGCCGCACGCCCTGACCCGCACGATCATGGACTAGCGGAGACGCGTACCGATGAAGCTCTACCTCGCCGGACCCCTGTTCACGACGCCCGAGCGCCAGTGGAACGAGGCGCTCGCGACTCGACTGGAGGCCGCGGGCCACCAGGTCTGGGTACCCCACCTGCACCCGGCCGCCGATCCGTCGGCCCGTTCGATCTTCCTCAAGGACAAGGCGGGGATCGACTGGGCAGACGGCGTGGTGGCCATCATGGACGGCCCGGACCCGGACTCCGGGACCGCCTGGGAGTGCGGCTACGCGTTCGGTGCGGGCAAGCCCGTCGTGCTGTTCCGGGGTGATCTTCGCGCATCGGGCGACTCCGCGGACATGCCCTACAACGCGATGCTCCTCGGTGCCGCCGACGCCCATGTCGAGCTCCCGCTCGCGACGGAGGAGCAGGCGGCGGCGGCGATCGCCGAGGCGCTCGCGGGTCTCGGCGGGCGATCGGCCTGAGCCGTCGCGTACCATCGCCCGATGAAGACCGGAATCGTGCTCCCGATGTCGGATGCGGACGCCCCCGGGGCGGGCTCGTGGCCGCGGATCCGCAAGCTCGCGCTGCTCGCCGAGGCGGGCGGGATCGACAGCCTGTGGGTCTATGACCACTTCATCTTCCGCGGGCTCGACGAGGAGGACGGCGGCATCCACGAGGCCTGGACGCTGCTCTCCGCGCTGGCGGCCGTCACTGACCGGGCGGCCCTCGGGACGATCGTGCTGGGCACGGGCTTCCGGCCGCCCGCGCTCACCGCGAAGATGGCGGCCACGCTCGACGAGGTCTCGGATGGCCGGCTGATCCTGGGGCTCGGCACGGGCTGGCACGAGCCGGAGTACCGCGCGTTCGGCTACCCGTTCGACCACCGGGCCGGCCGGTTCGAGGAGACGCTGCAGATCATCGTCCCGCTGCTGCGGGGCGAGCACGTGACCTTCGATGGCGAGTGGCACCAGGTGGAGGACGCGTTCCTGATCCCTCCCCCGCCCCGCCCGACGCGCCTGCCGGGCACGGTCCCGATCCTGATCGCGGCCAAGGGCGAGCGGGTGCTGCGGCTGACCGCCCGCTGGGCCGATTCGTGGAACACCGCCTGGTTCGGCCTGCCCGACGAGCGGTTCGCCCAGCGTCGCGCTGACCTCGTGGCCGCGTGCGAGTCCGTCGAGCGGGATCCGGCCACGCTCGAGGTCACCGTCGGGGTGTCGGTCGGCGAGGAAGGGGCGTCGAGCCTGCCGCTCGACGTGGACGCCGTGGCGCGGGCGCTCGACGCGTGGCGCGACGAGGGAGCAGGGCACGTCCAGGTCTCGCTTGCCAGCGCCGATGAAGCGGCCGTGGAGGTCGTCCTCGAGGCGCGCGCCCGGCACCTCGGCGAGACGGTCCCGTGACGGGCGCGCCGGAGGAGCCGCGGCTGGCGGCGGTTCCCGAGCCCGCGGACGGGCCGCTGCCCGAGCACGTGGCGATCAACCGCGCGATGTGGGACATCGAGGCGGCCCAGTACGTCGAGTCCGGCGAACGTGCCTGGCGGATACAGCCAGGCGACGAGACCTGGGGCATCTTCGACATCCCCGAGTCGGAGCTGCACATGCTCCCGGACGATCTCGAGGGGCTCGATGCCATCGAGCTCGGCTGCGGCACCGCGTACGTGTCGGCGTGGATGGCGCGGCGCGGCGCCCATCCCCTGGGGATCGACAACTCCGAGAAGCAGCTCGAGACGGCCGCCCGGCTCCAGCGCGAGCACGGGATCGACTTCCCGCTGATCCACGGCAACGCCGAACGAGTCCCCTGTCCCGACGCCTCGTTCGACTTCGCGATCAGCGAGTACGGCGCGGTCCTGTGGGCCGACCCCGAGGCGTGGGTGCCCGAGGCAGCCCGCCTGCTGCGTCCCGGCGGCCGCCTCCACGTGCTGACCAATCACGTGCTCTCGATCCTCGCGACGCCCGAGGATGCCGGCGAGGACGACCCCATCGAGGAGCGCCTCGCGCGGAGCGCCTTCGGGCCTGCTCGGGTGGCGTGGCCGGACGCCAGCAGTGTCGAGTTCCATCCGTCCCACGGCGAATGGATCCGGCTGTTCCGGGCCGCGGGGTTCGAGATCGAGGCGCTCGTCGAGCCGCGGGCGCCCGAGGGGGCGACGACCAGCTACCCGTGGGCCCCGTATGCGTGGGCTCGGCGCTGGCCGATCGAGGAGATCTGGAAGGTCCGCAAGCGCGGGTGAGCCGGGCGGTCGCCCGCCCGGCTCGGTGACTCGCGGCGCGAAGCCGGGTCGAGCCGGCCGAGGCGCGTCGGCGCCGGCTCAGCTCACGACGTGGATCACCCGCTCGCAGTCCGCCGTCACGGTGTCGGTCGGGCCGGCGACCACCACGTCCCAGCCACGGCCGCAGGAGACCACGTCGGGCGCGGCGTCATAGCCGACCGTGATGACGTCGTTGCCCGGGCCACCGGCGATCCGATCGCGACCCGCGCCCCCGGCGATGGTGTCGCGGCCCGGGCCGCCACGGATCCGGTCCGCGCCGGCGCCACCCCGGAGCACGTCCGGACCGAGCCCGCCGACGAGCCGGTCGTTGCCGGCGTTGCCGCGCAGCCGGTCACGTCCCGCATCGCCCCACAGCTCGTCGTCACCGGCGAGCCCGATGAGCACGTCGTTCCCGGCGAGGCCGTGGATGACGTCGGGCTCGGCGGTCCCCTCGAGCCGGTCGTTGCCCGGCGTGCCGTCGATGGCCGCGGCGAGCGTCGTCGCCGGGATCACGAGCGCGGCCAGCAGCGCCACCGCTGCGACCCCCCGTCGAGCGATATGGATCGACATGGATCCAACCTCCGATTGGTGCCCGGCCCCTCCGGGCGACACCCCAACCGTCGCGGTCCGCTCTGTGAGACGCCTGTGAGCGGGCTACGAGCGGGCGCACAGATGGGCCACCTGGAGTTGCGTCGGGCGTGGTCGATGCGCCACGATGGGCGGCGTCGACCCAGCTCGAGCCAGCGGAGACACCGTCACATGACCCTCGACGCGCCAGCTGCCGACCACGCCGACCACGCCGGGCCCGGCGATCCAGGAGCCGGGCCGCCCGTCGTCCTCGAGGTCCAGGATCTGCGCAAGCGATACGGCGCGATCGAGGCCGTCAAGGGCGTGTCGTTCCGGATCCACGAGGGTGAGACCTACGGGCTGCTGGGACCCAACGGCGCCGGCAAGACGACCACGATCTCCATGGTCTGCGGGCTGCTCGCCCGGGACGCCGGGGAGGTGACGCTCGACGGGACGCGGATCGACGTGGGGGCCGTGGCGGCGAAGGCCGGCATCGGCTACGTGCCCCAGGAGCTGGCGATCTACCCGGATCTCTCCGCCCGCGAGAACCTGGTGTTCTTCGGCCGCCTGTACGGCCTGGGCGGGGCCGAGCTCAAGGCGCGGGTGGCGGAGGTCCTCGAGCTCGTCGGCCTGACGGAGCGCGGCAACGACCGCACAGACCGCTACAGCGGGGGCATGCAGCGCCGGCTCAACATCGGCATCGGTCTCCTCCACCGGCCCCGCCTCCTGCTCCTCGACGAGCCGACCGTGGGCGTGGACCCCCAGAGCCGGAACGCCATCCTGGAGTCGATCGCGGCGCTCGGCCGGGAGGGGATGGCGATCCTGTACACGACGCACTACATGGAAGAGGCGGAGCGCCTGTGCGACCGGATCGGGATCATCGACGGTGGTGAGATCCGGGCGGAAGGCACCCAGCGGCAGCTGGTTGCGCTCATCGAGCAGCAGGAGCAGGTGCGGCTGACCCTCACCGGTGACGTCCTCGCAGCATCGCGAGCCGCGGGTTCGGTGCCCGGTGTGGCATCGGCCGGCGTGCTGGGCGACGTGCTGGAGGTCCTGAGCGGTGACACCGGCCGCATGCTGCCGCGGCTGCTCGTCGCCGTCGAGGGCGCCGGCGCCCACGTCCGCGGGGTGGAGCTCGTGGCTCCGGATCTCGAGGCGGTCTTTCTGCATCTCACCGGACGCGCCCTGCGCGACGCCGAGTAGCCAGCCGGAGCCCGCGTGCGCATCGCCCTCCTCGTCGCCGCCAAGGACCTGCGTCAGCGGATCCGGGATCGCACGGCGCTGCTGGTCGCCATCGTCGCGCCGCTGGGGCTGGCGGTCATCTTCAGCCAGTTGCTGGCTGGGGCGTCCCAGTTCGGGGCGGTCTACGTGGTCGCGGACATGGACGGCGGCGAGCTTGCCCGGATCTTCCGTGACGACGTGCTCGGCTCACTGGAGGATGATCCCGCGTTCACGATCACCGACGTCCCGACCGAGGCCGCGGCTCGCGCCGCCGTCGAGGACGAGACCGCCGACGCGGCCTTCATCGTCCCGCCCGGATTCACGATGGCGATCTCGGCCGGCCAGGCGGTGACGCTCGAGGTGGTTGGCGCCCGCGACGCCGGCCTCGGGACGGAGGTGGCCCGGGCGCTGGCCCAGCGGTTCGGCGACGGGGTCGTGACCGTGCAGCTCTCGATCGCCACGGCGAGGGAGCTGGCGAGGGCGGCGGCGGCACCGGGTGCCACGCCCGATCCCGCGCTCGATGGCCGCGTCCTTGCCGCCGCCTCGGCCGCCGCGCCACCGGTCCGCCTGGTGGACGACACCACCGACCTGCGCCAGCTGTCCCTCGCCACCTATTTCTCGGCGTCGATGGCGATCCTGTTCCTGTTCTTCTCGGCCCAGACGGGGCTGGTGAGCCTGTTCGAAGAGCGGCGGCGCGGAACGCTCGGACGCATCCTGGCCGGCCCGGTCCGGCCGTGGACGGTGCTCGCGGGCAAGACGCTCGGCTCGTTCGTCCAGGCCGCGGCCGCGATGACGGTGCTGGTGGTGGCGACGACGCTCCTGATCGGCGCCGCGTGGGGGCCGCCCGGTGGCGTCGCGCTCATCGTCGCCGGGGCGATCACGGCGGCCATCGGCATCTCGGCGCTGGTGATCTCCTTTGCCCCGACCGTGGATGCGGCCGGCGCCGCGAGCTCCGCCGTGGCGATCACGCTGGCCATCCTCGGTGGATCCTTCTCGCCGTCCGCCCAGGCACCCGAGGTCATGGCGACCGTGGCGCTGCTCACGCCGCACGGCTGGTTCCTGCGCGGCCTGGGTGAGATGCAGGGTGGCGGGTCCGTGGTCGATGCGCTGCCCGCGGCCGGGGTGCTGCTGGCGATGGGGCTGGCGACCGGTGCCGTCGGCCTGTTCAGGGCGCGGTCCGTGGTCCGGGCGCGATGAGCGGCCTGGCGAAGGTCCTCGAGATCGGGCGGACGAACCTGCTCCGCCAGGTCCGTGACCGCACCGACCTGTTCTTCGTGTTCGTGCTGCCGACGATCGTCATCATCGCCCTCGGACTCCAGTTCGGCGGCACGTCCCGGGCGCGCCTGGGGATCGTGGCCCCCGCCGGCGACTCCGCCGCGGCGGCCCTCGTCTCGACGCTGACGGCGGATCCGACTCGATTCGAGGTCCGGCCGGTCGCCGATGCCGCAACGCTCAGGTCACAGGTCGAGCGCGGTCGGCTGGAGGCCGGGCTGGTCATCCCGGATGGCTTCGTCGACGCGCTCGCGGGAACGGACGTCGTTGACGTCGCGTACCTGGGCACGACCGATTCGCTGACGGCGGGGCTCCGGGCTCCGATCGAGGCTGCCGTCGCACAGCTCGGCGCCGTCACGACCGCGACCCGGGTTGCCGTCGCCGAGGGCCTGGGGGACCCCGACCAGGCCGGCGCGGTGGCCGCCGACACCTACGCGACGGTGCCGGGTGTCGAGGTCTCGGTCACGCAGGTCGGTGAGCCCGGCCTGTTCGCCGGGTTCTCGCAGTTCACGTTCGGCGCCTCCACCCAGCTGGTGCTGTTCACCTTCCTGACGTCGATGACCGCCGCCGGCCGGCTCGTGTACGCGAAACAGCTCGGCATCTCGCGGCGGATGACCGCCACCCCGACGTCGGCCTGGACCATCGTCGCCGGCGAGGCGCTCGGTCGGTACCTGGTCGCCGTTCTCCAGGCCGGGTACATCGTTGCCGTGACCGCCGTGGCGTTCAACGTGTCGTGGGGAGATCCCATCGCGGTGGCCGCCCTGATCGGCTTGTTCTGCCTCGTCGCGGCCGCGACCGCCCTGCTGGTCGGGGCGCTGTCACGCAACGCCGACCAGGCCTCGTCGATGGGTGTCTTCGCGGGACTCGCCCTGGGGGCGCTGGGCGGCTGCATGATCCCGTTCCAGATCATGCCCGACGCCATGCAGTCGATTGCCCGGCTGCTCCCCCACTCGTGGGCGCTGCTCGGACTCCAGGACCTGGTGAAGACCGGCGAAGGCGTGGGCTCCGTGCTGCCGAACCTCGCGGTTCTCGCCGGGTTCGCGGTGGTGCTGATGGGACTCGCCGGCTGGCGGTTCCGCAAGTCGATCACCGGGTAGCGCCGCCGGGCGAGGGGTCGCGCGGCGCCGGGCGCGGTCCGGCGAAGGTCCGTGACCGCGAGACGATCATCAGCCCTGATCATCTGCAGGCTGTCCGCTGCCCACGCCGACGCCATCGACAGATCCCGACCCGATATCGGCCTGATGATCAGCAGCGATGATCCTTGCGCATGGATCCCGGTCCGAATCACCGGAGATCCGGTCTGGATCGCACCAACGCCCGGCCCGGGGGCTCGACATCCCGTCGTTGATCAGCAGTGATGATCAGCGTGGCATCAGGCTCTGCCGACGGCTCGAGCGACTGACGCACAAGGACGCGTCCGGCGGTTGAAGGCGTTCCGCTTGCAGATCCTCCAGGTCCCGCATATGCTTCACGCCGCGTTGATGTTCTACGCAAGACAAAGGGCTATGGACCGCCAGGCGACCCTCAATCACATCCTCGACGAGCTCGGCTCCCACAGCCCGGCGCAGGCGATGCGCAACATGCGGCACTGGCCCGGCGGCCGGCTCTCGCTCGTCCACCTCAACGTCCTGATCGTCCTCGAGGCCGACGGTCCCCTGCCCATGCGCGGGCTGGCCGAGGCGATGGACGTCAGCCAGGCGAGCGCCACCGGCATCGTGGACCGGATGGAGCAGCGCGGGCTGGTCGAGCGCCAGCGCGACGCCGAGGACCGACGGGTCGTCCGGGTCGCGATCACCGACGAGGGCCGGCAGCTGGTCGCAGGCATGGCCAACGAGCGCCGCGAGCACCTGGCCCAGATGCTCGGCGAGTTCACCGACGACGAGCTGCAGGCCTTCCTCATCGGCGTCCGGGCGATGCGTCGGGCCCGTGAGCGCTTCCACGCCCCCGCACCCGGCCAGGACTCCCAGGAGACGTCCCGATGATCCGCATCCTCCGCCGGTACCTCGCCCCGTACCGGTGGCCGATCCTGCTGGTGATGGTGCTGCTCCTGGTCCAGGCGATCGCCAACCTGTACCTGCCGGAGCTCAACGCGGAGATCATCAACAACGGGGTCGCCCTCGGCGACACGGACTACATCCTGCGCACCGGCGGCTTCATGCTGGTGGTCACGTTCGCCCTGATGATCGCCTCGATCATCTCGGTGTTCTTCAGCGCCCGGATCGCGATGGGCTTCGGGCGTGACGTGCGCTCGGCGATCTTCCGCTCCGTCCAGACCTTCAGCCAGGTGGAGGTCAACCACTTCGGCGCGGCGAGCCTCATCACCCGCAACACCAACGACGTCCAGCAGCTCCAGCAGGTCGTGCTGATGGCGCTGAACATGATGATCAGCGCCCCGATCCTGACCGTCGGCGGCGTGATCATGGCCCTCCGCCAGGACGTGCCGCTGACCGGGATCCTGCTGGTGATCATCCCGATCATGGCCGTGCTCATCGCGGTCGTGATGAGCCGCGCGATCCCGCTGTTCCAGGCGATGCAGCTCAAGATCGACCGGATCAACCTCGTGATGCGCGAGAAGCTGACCGGCATCCGCGTGATCCGGGCCTTCGTGCGAACCGAGCAGGAGGAGCAGCGCTTCGACGTCGCCTCGCGCGACCTCATGGACACGGGGCTGCGGGTCAACCGGCTGTTCGCGATCACGATGCCCGCCCTGATGCTGATCATGAACCTGTCGACCGTCGCGGTCCTGTGGCTGGGCTCCTACCGCGTGGACTCGGGCGAGATGCCGATCGGCAACCTGACCGCGTTCCTCCAGTACATCATGCAGATCCTGTTCGCGATCATGACCGCGGTGATCATGTTCGTGATGGTCCCCCGCGCGGCGGTCTCGGCGGGGCGCATCAACGAGGTGCTCGAGACCGAGCCCTCGATCTCGGACCCGCCGACGCCCATCTCCTCCGAACGTCGCGGCCGGGTCGAGTTCCGCGACGTGGAGTTCCGCTATCCGGGCGCCGAGGAGCCGGTCCTGTGCGGCATCAGCTTCGAGGCCAATCCCGGGGAGACCACGGCGATCGTCGGCTCCACCGGCTCCGGCAAGTCCACCCTCGTGAACCTGCTGCCCCGGTTCTACGACGCGACGGGTGGCGCGGTTCTCGTGGACGGTGTCGACGTGCGCGACATGGACCGCCAGGACCTGTGGCGCCGGATCGGCATGGTGCCCCAGAAGGCCTTCCTGTTCGACGGCACGATCGCGAGCAACGTGCGCTACGGCGACGAACGGGCAACCGATGACGAGGTGTGGCGTGCGCTCGGCATCGCCCAGGGACGCGACTTCGTGGCCGAGACGCCCGGGCAGCTCGAGGCGCCGATCACCCAGGGCGGGACCAACGTCTCGGGCGGCCAGCGCCAGCGGCTCGCGATCGCCCGCGCGCTCGCCCACAAGCCCGACGTGTTCGTCTTCGACGACAGCTTCAGCGCCCTCGACTTCCGGACCGATGCCCGCCTGCGGGCCGCGATCGGCCGCGAGCTCCGGGGGGCCACGGTGATCATCGTCGCCCAGCGCGTCGGGACCATCCTCCACGCCGACCGGATCGTCGTCCTCGACAAGGGCGAGATTGCCGGGGTGGGCACCCACGAAGAGCTGATGGCGACCTGCGAGACCTACCGCGAGATCGTCCTGTCCCAGGTCACCGAGGAGGAGGTCGCGTGAGCGGGCCGACGGGACGCCCCGGCGGCACGGGGCCCGGCGCCGGCCGCCCGGGCGCGGCCCGGGCAGCGGACCGCCCCACATGGCGATGATGATGCCCACCGCGAAGGCATCGAACTTCCGCGCCTCGTTCGTCCGGCTGATGCGCGAGCTCGGTCCGGAGCGGCTCCTCGTGGGCAGCGTGTTCCTCCTGGGCGTGATCAGCGTGATCCTGGTCATCATCGGGCCCAGGATCCTCGGCACCGCCACCGACGTCATCTTCGAGGGCGCCGTCGGCATGCAGCTGGGCCAGATCCCGGGTGTCGAGAACCTGTCGATCGACCAGATCGTCGCCGGGATGCGCGCCCAGGGCGAGACCAACCTGGCGGACATGCTGGCCTCGATGACCAACGTCGTGCCCGGCCAGGGCATCGAATTCGGACGGCTGATCCCCATCCTCGGCCTGGTGGCCGGGATCTACGTGGGCAGCTCGCTGTTCAGCTGGGGCCAGAGCTACATCATGGCCGGCGTCACGCAGCGCACCGTCTACCGGCTGCGCGAGCGCGTGGACCACAAGCTCGGGCGCCTGCCGCTGGCCTACTTCGATCGTGAGTCCCGCGGTGACATCCTGTCCCGCGTCACCAACGACATCGACAACATCAGCCAGACGCTCCAGCAGAGCCTGACCCAGCTGATCACCTCCCTGCTCACGGTCATCGGCGTGCTGATCATGATGCTCACGATCAGCCCGGTCCTGGCCGTGATCTCCCTGCTGGCGGTGCCGGCATCCCTGGCCGTGACCGTGGTCATCGCGAAGCGCTCCCAGAAGGAGTTCGCGGCCCAGTGGGAGCGCACCGGCAACCTCAACGGCCACGTCGAGGAGATGCACACCGGGCACGCGATCGTGAAGCTGTTCGGCCACCAGGAGGACGCGATCGAGGAGTTCGATCGCCGCAACCAGGAGCTCTACCAGGCCAGCTACCGCGCCCAGTTCCTGTCCGGGATGATCCAGCCGGCCATGACCTTCATCTCCAACCTCAACTACGTGGCCATCGCGGTCATCGGCGGCGTGCGGGTGGCCACCGGCACCCTGAGCCTGGGGGACGTCCAGGCGTTCATCCAGTACAGCCGCCAGTTCACGATGCCGATCATCCAGATGGCCTCGATCGCGAACGTGCTCCAGAGCGCGGTTGCGTCTGCCGAGCGGGTGTTCGAGCTGCTCGACGAGGCCGAGGAGGTTCCCGATCCGCGCCCTGCAACCGTCATCGTCGAGCCGGCCGCCGGCCGCGTGACCTTCGAGTCGATCTCGTTCCGGTACGCGCCCGACAAGCCCCTGATCGACGACCTCTCGCTCGCCGTCGAGCCCGGCCAGACCGTCGCCATCGTCGGTCCCACGGGCGCCGGCAAGACCACGCTCGTCAACCTGCTCATGCGGTTCTACGACGTCCAGGGCGGCCGGATCACGGTCGACGGCGTCGAGACGCGAGAGGCGACCCGCGACAACCTGCGCCGGACGTTCGGCATGGTCCTCCAGGATGCGTGGCTGTTCAACGGCACGATCCGGGAGAACCTCGTGTACGGCGCCGAGGGTGACGTGCCGGAGGAGGCGTTCCTCGCGGCGGCCGAGGCCGCCCACGTGGACCACTTCGTCCGGACGCTGCCCGACGGCTACGAGACCGTGCTCGACGACGAGGCGTCGAACGTCTCCTCCGGCGAGAAGCAGCTGCTGACCATCGCCCGGGCGTTCCTGGCCAACCCGCCGATCCTCATCCTCGACGAGGCGACGAGCTCGGTGGACACTCGGACGGAGGTGCTGATCCAGCGGGCGATGGCCAGGCTCATGGAGGGCCGGACCTCGTTCGTGATCGCGCACCGCCTGTCCACCATCCGCGATGCCGACATCATCCTGGTGATGGACGAGGGCCGGATCGTGGAGCAGGGAACGCACGACGAGCTGCTCGCGGCCAACGGGTTCTACCACGAGCTCTACGCGAGCCAGTTCGAGGAGGCCCTCGACCCGGTGGCGTAGGGTCCGTTGGCCCTATGGCGGTGCGCCAGCCGCGGCACACGATGGCGTATGCCGAACCTGGTGATCGAGGCGATCGGCCTCACCAAGTCGTATGGACCGCGACGCGGGATCGAGGATGTCACGTTCGCCGTCGACGGAGGGCCGGGCGTTCGGCTTCCTCGGTCCCAACGGTGCGGGCAAGACGACCACGATCCGTGTCCTGCTGGGCTTCCTCCGCGCAACCAGCGGCAGCGCCCGCCTGTTCGGGGAGGATGCGTTCGACAAGGCGCCGATGCTCCACCGGAACGTGGCCTATCTCGGCTCGGACCCGGGCTTCCTCGGCGAGCTGACCTCGGCGCGAGCAGCTCGACTACCTCGCGGGGCTGCGCGGCCTGCCGCGGCGGGCCTGGGCTCGCCTCGCGGAGCGGCTGGAGCTGGACCCGACGGTCCGGATCCGACGGCTGAGCCGCGGCAACCGCCAGAAGATCGGCGTCATCGCCGCGTTCATGGGCCGCGAGCCACTGCATCGTGCTCGACGAGCCCTCCAGCGGGCTGGATCCCCTGATGCAGCGCGAGTTCCTCGCCCTCCTGGCAGACGTCCGGGAGGAAGGTCGCACCGTGTT
Organism: uncultured Chloroflexia bacterium; assembly: GCA_963700555.1. Taxonomy (GTDB): domain Bacteria; phylum Chloroflexota; class Limnocylindria; order Limnocylindrales; family CSP1-4; genus CAIXZV01. Next base: position 5,981 of record CAVOXZ010000002.1, on the reverse strand, counting down.
CCTCTCGAGCCACAACCTCGTCGAGGTCGAGCGGGCGTGCGACGAGGTGGCGATCATCCGGGAGGGCCGGATCGTCGAGATCACCAACGTCACGGACCTCCTGGCGTCGCACTGGCGCTCGATCAACCTCGTGCTCGCGAGGCCGGCCCGGGCCGCCGACTACGAGCTGCCCAACGTCGAGATCGCCGCGCTCACGGGCCGCGAGGTCCACCTCATGGTCCGCGGCGACATCAACCCGCTCCTCGCCCGGATCGCGGCCCACGAGGTCGCCGACATCGCGATCACGACCCCCGACGTCGAGGACCTGTTCCTGCGCCAGTACCGCGTGCCCGGCAGTCCGCCGGATCCCACGGGCCCCGATCGCGCGTCCGAGGAGGTGCCGGCATGACCGCCCTCCGGCTGGAGCTGCGGCGCAATCGCTCGCTGACGGTCTGGCTTGCGATCGCCATGGGGGCATACGGCGCGGTGATGGGCGCCATGTACCCGTTCATGGTCGAGAACGACGCCGTCTTTGAGTCCTACATGGAAGCCTTTCCGCAGGAGTTCCTGGCCGCGTTCGGGATGACCGGGTCGCTGAGCGATCCGGGCGTGTTCTTCACCACCTATGTCGGCTCGTGGCTGTGGCCGGTCACGGCCGCCGCCGTCGCGATGCTGCTGGGTACCCGGGTCGCCGTCGACCTGGACCGGGGCTTCCTGGACCTTCCGCTCGCGACGCCGGTCTCCCGGGTCCGGTACCTGGCCGGATCGATCATCGGCCAGGCCGTCGCGATGGCGCTCGTCGCCACGGCGACGGTCGGCGGGCTGTGGGGTGTCGGAGTCCTCGTCGGTGCGGGGTTCGACCCGGCCCGATTCGCGCTCGGCGCCGTGGTCGCGTGGCTCTTCGGGTGTGCCATCGCCGGCGTCACAACCCTGCTCGCGGTGCTCACCCTGAGCCGGGGGCGTGCGGCCGGGATCGTGAGCGCCATCCTGATCGCGATGTACCTCATCTTCGTCGTCGGCCAGATCAGCCCCGACTGGGCATGGCTGGCGCCGGCGTCCGCGTGGAACCACTTCCAGACCACGGAGCTCATCGACAACGGCGTCCTGCCGGCTGGCGACGTCGCCCTGTTCACCGGAGTCGCGATCGCCGGCTGGGCGGCCGCGCTGGCCGCCTTCCGACGGCGGGACCTCGCCACCTGACGTCCCGGCATGCCGCGCGGGTCCGTGACCTCTCACGACCGAGGTCCTCCGCGCGGGTGGGACTTCCGGGCCGTGGCGTCCGGCCGTGACCGGTCGGACGATGTCCCAAACGCACCGAGCACGTCGGCTGGTCCGCCGCAGCCGGGCACCTTTGCCAACGGTGTCCGCTGCCCGTCCCTCGTCGCGACCAGGCATGGGCGTGCCCCGCCCCACCGGGCGGGACTACCGGGCGTGATCCGCGGCGAGGCAACGCCGACGGCCAGGCCACTCGCGCGCGGCATCCGGGTTGCGGGCGGCATCGTGAAGGGACAATCTGGTGGTTCGTGGATCGAAAGCGCGACTCCAGGGGGTGCGCCGCATTGGATCGGCGCTCGTGGGCACGGCGCTCATCGGGACGCTCGTCGCTCCCGCCTCAATGGCCGCAGTCAACACCCCTCCGGTGCCCGGCATGGACATCGTCACGGTGGAGGAGGATTCCGGGACCTACAGCGGCAACCTCCTGGCCAACGACACCGATGCCGATGGTGACGACCTGGCGGTGACCGCGATCGGGATCCTCAGCGGCTCCATCGGCGTGCTCACCGTCACCAGCCCGGCGGACGGCGACTTCACCTTCACGCCCGCTGCCGGCTACAACGGCGGGCCGACCGACCTCGCCTATACGGTCAGCGACGGCTACGCCGCGGTCGCCGGGACGATCCGGATCACCGTGACCCCGCAGAACGATCCCCCCGTCGCGCAGGACAAGGATGCCTCGACGACCGAGGACACCGAGCTCGAGCTCTCCGAGGCGACGCTGCTCGCCGGGGCGACCGACCCCGAGGGCGACGACCTCACGGTGTCCGCGGTCGGCAACGCCGAGGGCGGCAGCGTGGACTGGGCGTCGGGCGTGGCGACCTTCACCCCGACTGCGAACCTGTGCGGCACCGATGCCGGCGGGTTCGACTTCACCGTCTCCGACGGCCATGACGGCACCGACACGGCCCGGGTGACGATCGACATCACCTGCGTCGAGGACGTTCCGGTCGCCGACGACCAGGCCGTCGACGTGGTGTTCGACCAGCCCGCCTCGATCACGCTCACCGGCTCGGATGGCGACGGCGACGACCTCGAGTTCATCGTGGTCGCCGATCCGGCCCGTGGCGACCTGAGCGGCACCGGTGCCGCGCTCACGTACACGCCCGATGCCGGGTTCACCGGCGAGGACGCGTTCACCTTCAGGGTGAACGACGGCGACGAGGACTCCGAGATCGCCACGGTGTCGATCACGGTCGCCGCGGACGAGACGGCGCCCGTGCCGGCGGCCCCGACGGTTGCCTTCGGGACCGGCCGCGTCAACGAGCGTGCGCCGCTGCTCGTCAGCTGGTCGGCGACGGACGCCGGTGTCGGCGTCGAGAGCTACGAGGTCCAGGTCCGGCTCGGCGCCGGGTCGTGGACGACCATCTACACCGGTTCGGACACCAGCATCACGGCGTCCTACCCCTTCAAGACCAGCCTCCAGTGGCGGATGCGCGCAACCGACGCCAACGACAACCAGTCCGATTGGGCGCTGTCGGCGGTCCGCAAGCTCCGGGCGTACCAGGGCGGCTCCCCTGCCGTCGCCATCGGCACCTGGTTCAAGGTCAAGGCGGCCGCCGCGTCCGGCACCGGCTACCGCGATGCGACGGCGCTGGGCAACAAGTTCAAGCTGACCTTCACGGGCCTCGGCGTCATCTACGTGGCCCCCAAGGTCGCCAACGGTGGCTACGCCCGGGTCAAGATCTCCGGCGTGGTGACCCGTGTCCGGCTCCGGGCCGGGTCCACGACCCACGGCCAGATCATGGCGTCCCGGATGTGGGGCACCGCCGGCACGCACACCATCAAGGTCATCAACGACCGGGGCGGCCGGCCCACCACGTTCGACGCGTTCGTCGTCCTGAAGTAGCCCTCGTCCCCACGCGACGACGCCGCCGGTCCCGCCGGCGGCGTCACTGCGTCCGGCGGCCACGAGCCGGCAAGGAGATCAGGCGTCCTCCCGCGCGGACGCCTCGAGCACCGCGAGGATCTCGTCACCGTAGGTGTCGATCTTGGCCGGGCCCATGCCCTTGACCCGGCGCAGCGCCGCCAGCGAGCGAGGGCGCGCCTCGGCGATGGCGGTCAGCGTGGCGTCGTGGGCAACCACGTAGGGTGGGGTGGCGAGCGCCCGGGCCTTGGCCGTGCGCCAGGCGCGGAGCGCTTCGAACACCGGGTCCCCGGATTCGCCGGGGCGGGTGCGGGTGCGGGATTCGACCACGGCGGTCAGGCCGGTCGGCGGCAGCTGCCGGATCCGCGAGCCGGCTGGGGGCCGCAGATCGAGCAGGAAGCGGCTGACCTCCCGCTTGCCGTCGCGTCCGCGGACCTCGCGGCGCTGGGCCCAGGACAGGGCGAGGTGGGCGCGGGCGCGGGTGATGCCCACGTACAGCAGACGGCGCTCCTCCGCGAGGGCGGCATCGTCGTCCTTCGCCTGCCGGATCGGCAGGATCCCCTCCTCCAGGCTGGGCAGGAACACCGCATCCCACTCGAGGCCCTTCGCCCGGTGATAGGTCAGCAGGTTCACGCCATCGGCCGAACCGGCCCGCTCGTGCGCGGCGCGGGCGTCGAGGTCTGCGATCACGGTCGCCGCGTCGGCCGCCGGGTCCGCCGCCACGAGCCCGTCCACGATCGCCACCAGCGTGTCCAGTGACGCCTGCCGCTCCCTTGCCTCGTCGCCGTCGGGGGTTGCGTCCGCCTCCCAGCCGAGCGCGTCCGCCCAGCGGGCGCGGATCGCGGCCGCCAGCTCGATCCCGTGCGCGTCGATGGCCGGCCGGCGCAGACCGATCACGGCGGCGCGGACCTCCGGCCGGTCGTAGAAGCGCGTGCCCCGGACCTGGTAGGCGATCCCCGCCCGGGTGAGCTCGTCCTCGATGGGAGCCAGCTGGGCGTTCATCCGGACCAGCACGGCGATCTCCCCCGCCGCGGTTCCTTCGTCGAGGCGGCGGCGGATCCAGGCTGTCATGGCCGCCAGCTCCTGCGCGGCGTCCCGGTGCTTCGAGATCGTCGGGGCCGGCCCGTCGGGATGCGTGGGCACGAGCCGCTTGGCGCGCCCCTCGGCCGCGATCAGCCGGTTCGCGAGCTCCAGCACCTGGGGCGTGGACCGGTAGTTGCGGACCAGCGGCAGCACGCGGGCGTCCGGCCAGCGGTCCGCGAACGTGGTCAGGAAGGCCGACGTGGCGCCGGTGAACGTGTAGATCGTCTGGTCCTCGTCGCCGACCACGCACAGGTCCCGGCTGCCGGGACCCAGCCACAGCTCCAGCAGCCGCTGCTGGAGCGGGTTCGTGTCCTGGTACTCGTCCACGCTGAACCAGCGCTTGCGGGCGCGGACCGTCGCGGTCGCGTCCTCGTCCTGCTCGAGCAGGTCGCCGGTCAGCAGGAGCAGGTCGTCGAAGTCGATGCGATTGCTGGCGTTCCTTCTCGCGCTCGTAGCCGCGGTAGACCCGGACGAACAGGTCGGCGGGGATCGGCGGCTCCCGGTGGTGGGTCGCGGCCCCGGTCTCGTAGTCCCCGGGGGCGATGCGTCGCGACTTCGCCCACTCGATCTCGTCGGCGAGGTCCTTGGCCGGCGTGAACCGGTAGTGGCCCGGCAGCTGGCGCGCGAGCCGGCTCACGATCAGGCCCTTCGAGTCCAGGAGGCCGGGCAGCGCCTCGCCGTCATGGCGGAGCGGCCAGAAGAACCGGAGCTGGCTCAGGGCGTGAGCGTGGAACGTGCGAGCCGTGACGCCCGGCAGGCCGAGGGTGCGCAGCCGCTCGACCATCTCGCCCGCGGCCTTCTCGGTGAACGTGACGATCAGCACCTGGTCCGCCGGAACGACTTCGGTCCCGATCGCGTACGCGGCTCGCCGGCTGATCACTCGCGTCTTGCCCGAGCCCGCGCCCGCGAGGATCGCGACGGGCCCGCTGGTCGCGAGCACGGCGTCGCGCTGCTCGGGGTCCAGGTCGGCGAGGAGCTCCTCGGGGTCGGGGTGCCTTCGGGTCACCGTTCGAGGCTAACAGGACGGGCTTTGCTGCGGCTTGCTGGGGCGGGTCAGGGCCCGAGTCCAGCTCGAGGCTCGCGGCGCGGACCCGGTACGCCGTCGAGCTCAGCGGCCGACGTTGGCCCAGTAGCGGCGGAGCTGGATATCCGCCTCGTGCTCGGCGCGCGCGAGGTCGTCGCGGCAGGCCTGGAGCCAGGACTCCGTGGCCAGCAGCCACGCCAGCACGAACGGCGGCAGCGCCATCACCACCCAGGTCGCGGCCGCCGCCGGATCCGCGTCCGTGATGCGGGGCCAGAGCAGCAGGGCCAGGGCGAGGAGCAGTCCGACCGGCACCCAGCCCGCGATGATCAAGGTCAGCATGGCGTCGTCGCGGTCGATCTCCTTCGCGCGCTCCCAGGCGCGTTCCCGGTCCTCGTCCGATGGCCGACCGTGCAGGCGCTGCGACACCCGGACCCAGGTCCCGTAGCCGAGGAGCACGGCGAAGGACAGGCCCGCGATCGCGTTGCAGGCTTCCACACCGGGCTTCGCGACGAGCGGACACAGCGCGAGGAGCACCATCGCCGCCACGAGCGCGAGCCCACGGCCCATCACGCCGGCCAGCGCCCCGCGCACGGGCGCCTCCACCATCGAGCGCGGATCGCCGTCCATGGCCCGAGTGTTGGCCCGGCGCGGCGGCGACCGCACGGGCCGATGGTGGTCCCGGACCGGGGCGCTTGGCCTGATCGCTACCCGCGACCGCCCAGCAGACTCGCGGGCGCCGCCCAGCAGACTCGC
>CAVOXZ010000001.1:0-173203 GCA_963700555.1 uncultured Chloroflexia bacterium | reverse complement strand
GTCAGGACGAAACCGAGGCTCGGTCCGGGCGGCGCGTCGGCGGCTCAGAGCGGCAGAATCGTCCCCAGGCCTCGCGCCTCTGCGGCGCGGAGGACCAGCGGCGCTACGGCGATGTCGTCGAGGGCCAGTCCCAGGTTGCAGGCCATCGCCCGCTGCGCGGGCGACGTGCGCCCCGGGTGCGCGCCGACCACCAGCTCGCCGAGGTCGGCGGCGATCGGCGGGATGTGCCCGAAGTACCCGAGCTCCCGGAAGTGCTCGAGCTGCGGGACGTCGTCGGTGGTGAACAGGTCGAGCTCGGCGAGCGCGGCCGGGTCCCAGTAGCTGTCGAAGTCGACGGCCGAGGCGAACGCCCCGGGATCCATCCAGCCCTCCTTGATCGACGCGTGGGGAACGCGAACGATGGGTCCCGAGGTGACGATCACGTCCGCGCCACGGACCGCCGCCTCCGGGTCGGCGGCCACGGAGACCTCGATGCCGTGGTGGGTTCGGACCCCGTCGACGAAGCTGGCCACCCGGGCAGGATCCGGATCGAACGCCCGGATCACGGTGAGGCCGGGCAGGACGGCCCGCAGCGCATCGACATGGAACGACCCCTGGACGCCGCAGGCGAGGATGGCGAGCACCGAGGAATCCGGGCGCGCCAGGTGGCGGGCGGACACCGCCGACGCCGCGGCCGTGCGGATCCCCGTGATCCAGGTCGCGTCCATGACCGAGATCGGGATGCCGGTCGCCGGGTCGTTGAGGATCAGGAGCCCGGTGATGTACGGCAGGCCCAGCGCCTGGTTGCCCGGGAAGCCGCTGACCCACTTGATGCCCACGGCATCGAGCGCGGGGATCGAGGCGGGCATGGCATGGATGAAGTTGTCGCCCGGTCCCGGGTGGACGCCCGGCTTGGGCGGCACCTCCACCCGCCCGTGCCCCTTCTCCCGGAAGCCGGTCTCCACCGCGTCGATCACCGCCTCGACCGTCACGCCGGCCGCGTCAACGTCGGCACGAGACAGGTAGCGGATGAGGAGGGGTTCGGCGGCGGCCGGCGGCGTGGTCATGGTCGGTGGCTCCTGCGCGCGGGAACTGCTGGGCCGCGGCCGTGATCCCGGCCGCATCGGGCGACGGACATCAACATGGTGTCACGGCGGCCGGCTCGCCCGACGTGGTTCCCGGGGCCGGGAACCCCCGTCGGCCAGGACCTCGAGGCCCTCAAGGGCTCGGGAGTGTCTCGAAGCCGGCCGTCCGGAAGTCTGCATCGAGGGCAATCGCCCGCTCGAGTCCCTCCCTGCGCATGAAGGCGAAGCTCGTCCTGTCCACCAACGAGACCGAGGACTCGACCGTGTCGCGGAACGCCGCGATCGCGGTCCCGTGCAGGTCGGCGTCGACAGGGGCCACCTCGAGGGCCGGAATGACGCGGTCGATGAGGTCCGCCGCGACCATGGCACCGTACCGTCGGCGCGCCACTGCCAGGGTCTCGACGATGACGTAGGCGTGCGTCGCGAGGATCTCGGATCGCCCAAGCGCGAACGCCTCGACCACGCCCGCGTGTGCCGGATCATCGCGGTCCACCAGGGCGAGGATGCCGCTCGTGTCCACGAAGAGGGTCACCAGCGCTCACCAGCCAGCTCGGCGTCGTGATCCCGCGCGACCACGCCCGTTCCCGACGAAACCGAGCCGGCCGATGCCAGGAGCATCTCGACGCGGTCGCGCCGCTGGGCATCCTCGTCGGGCACGACCCGGTCGACCGCGTCGCGGATGACCGCTGCAAGGGACACGTGCCGTCGGCGTGCCTCCCGGCGAAGGCGACGCATCTGGTCGTCGGTGAGCGAGATCTGTGTCCTGATCATCCCCGGATGATAACAGTCACATTCAATCTGATGTAACCAGTTCGCCCGCTGGGCTCGTCCGCAGCCTCCATCCTGCCTGCCCTGGCATGCGGATCCCACCGATTGCGCCCACCAGCCCCGCCCGCGTGGGTGCTGTGGCCGTTACACGCAAGAAGCCGGTCCGAAGACCGGCTTCTGAGGTCGGGTCGCTGGAGCCGACACTCGGATTTGAACCGAGGACCTGCTGTTTACGAAACAGCTGCTCTACCGCTGAGCTATGTCGGCGCGGAGGGCATCTTAGCAGCCCTGCCACGCCCGGCACTTCCCCTGGCTCCGGCGTGCCCGGGTCGGCCGATGCGGGCGCGGGGTCGCGATTCCCGCTGCGGTACGATTCCCCTGCGGACATCGAGGGCGTTGGACCGAGCCCGCCGGCCATAGGCGCAGCGGGCGGGTCCTGGAACCGGGCGGGCGCTCCCGGGGAGCACCGGCCCATCCGATGGGAAGGCGGGTGATCACGATGGGTCGCCGCGAGATCGGCCTGGTCAGCAGCATCCTCCTCCTGCCGGCGGCGCTGTTCGTGGCGGCGACCGGCCTCGTCTCCGACGCGCTCGATCTCAACGAGTTCGTCCCGCACAAGTACGTCGGCTACGCGGTCGTGGTCCTGGCGGCCGTGCACGTCACGGTCCACTGGCCGGCGCTGGTCGCCTCCTGGGCCAGGCGGGGCGAACGCCGGGCGCGGCCCGGGTCCCCGACGACGGCGGTGGGCTCGGCGGCAGGTCCGGCTGGACAGGGCGTGCCGGCCACGTCGCCGGAACCCGCGGTGGCGACGCCGACGCGGGGCGGCATCCGGCGGCGCGCCCTCCTGGCGGCGGCCGGCACCGGGGCGGCCGGGTTTGTCGCCGGGTGGCTGGTCCGTCCGGCGGACCCGACGCGCCAGCCCGGCGAGGACTTCGGAGCGCTCTACCACCGGGCCAGCACCCCGGGCTTCGCCGACGCGCTCGGTGCCCTCGTCGGCTGGGGGACGCAGCCGGCCCGGACGAAGGCGTACCCGGGGGCCGTCCGCGTGGCCCTGCCACCGGTCGCCGAGCTCCCCGCGCTCTCGGTCGCCGCGGCGATCGAGGGGCGCCGGTCGCTGCGCGACTACGCGGACCCGCCGCTGACGCTCGGCGAGCTCTCGTGGCTGCTCGGCGCGGCCAGCGGGGTCACCGGCACGGGCGACCTCCGGGCCGCCCCGTCGGCGGGGGCCCTGTACCCGATCGAGACGTACGTGGCGATCAGCGGGGTCGAGGGTGTCGAGCCCGGCATCTACCACTACGCTCCCGCCGATCACGCCCTCGAGCGCGTCCGTGGCGGCACCTTCGGGGGCGACCTGATGATCGCGGGGCTCGGCCAGGAGTTCCTCGGCCAGGCTCCGATCGTGATCGTCCTGACGGCGGTCTTCCAGCGACTGCGCTGGCGGTACCGGGAGCGCAGCTACCGCTACGCCCTGATCGAGGTCGGGCACATCGGCCAGAACGTGTACCTGGCGGCCGAAGCCGCGGGCATGGGCGCCTGCGCGGTGGGTGCGTTCTTCGACGATGCCGTCAACGGGTTGCTCGAGGTCGACGGCGTCGAGGAGGCGGCCCTGGTGCTCCTCCCGGTCGGCCGCCGCTGACGCCGGTCCGCCCGCGGTCGGTGGTCCCGCTCAGCCGCCCTTGACGGCCACCACCCGGCCGGTGGCCACGCTCTCGATCGCGGCCTCCGCCAGGACCAGCGCCGCCCGCCCGTCGGCGAACCCGACGATCGGCTCGCGGTCCTCGCGGATCGCGGCCACGAACTCGGCGAGCTCGGCCCGGTACGCGGGCATGTAGCGCTCGAGGAAGAAGTTGAGCACGGGCCCGGCCGCCTCGGTCTGGGTCGCGGACGACGCCCGGACGGTGGTCGTGGTCATGTTGCCGGCCTCGAGCGAGCCCGCGTCGCCGAACGCCTCCAGGCGCTGGTCGTAGCCATAGGCACAGGACCGGCTGTTGACGATCGTGCACAGGGCGTTGTCGGCGCTGCGCAGGGTGAGCATCGCCTGCGCGTGGTCACCGGCCTCGATGAACACGGGATCGTTGTTGTGCGACGCGACCGCGGACACCTCGGTCACCTCGCCGAGGAAGTAGCGGGCCATGTCGAAGTCGTGAATGGTCATGTCCCGGAACATGCCGCCCGAGACCGCGAGATACGCCGCCGGCGGGGGCTGCGGGTCGCGGGAGGTGACGCGCAGGGCGCGCAACGGCCCGATCTCGCCGGCGGTGATGCGGGCCCTGATCTCCCGGAAGGTGGGGTCGAAGCGCCGGTTGAACCCGAGCATCACGAACGGCGCCCGGTCGCGGATCGCCGCCCAGGTGGCGTCGATGCGGGCCATGTCGAGGTCGATCGGCTTCTCGCACAGCACCTTCTTGCCCGCGAACACCGACTCCCGCATGAGGTCGGTGTGGGTGGGGGTGGCCGAAGCGATGACGACGGCGTCGACCGAGGGGTCCGCGATGGCGTCAGCGGGCTCGGGGCTGGCCTTGGCGCCGAACCTGCCGGCGAGCGCCGTGGCGGCGGTCTCGACGGGATCGCAGACCCAGGCGAGCTCGGTGTCCGGGTTCTCGGCGATCGACCGGGCGTGGACCTGGCCGATCCGGCCGGCACCCAGCAGGGCGACGCGAAGCATGTGGAGGCCTCCTGGCGACGATGGCGGTGTGGCGCGGGGCCCGCGCTGGGGGCGGAGGCGAGCGCCCGGTCGACCCGGTTTCTCGATCATCGTAGTCGTCCGTTCGCGGGAGCGGAGGCGGATCCGGCGCCCCCGCGTCGGCTACCGGCGCTCGTGCCAGCGCTCGAACGCCTCCACCGCCACCGGGAGCGTCGGGTACATCCGGTCCTCTTCGATGACCTCGAGCAGCCCGCCTCGCCGCAGCTGGGCCCGAAGATCCTGCTTCACGCGCGCCATCACGAACACGATCCCGCGCTCGCCCAGGTCCTCGACCAGCTGGACCAGCGCGTCGGCGGCCGTCGCGTCCAGCTCCACGATGGCCTCCGCGTTGAGCATGAACCACGAGACGGGCTCGGTCTGCGCCTCGACCGCCCGGATGCGCCCGCGCCCGGAAGTCCTGGGCGTTCGCGAAGCACAGCGGGGCGTCGTAGCGGAAGATCACGAGGCCCGGGATGGTCTCCGCGTCCGGGTAGTCCTCGATGTTGTGCAGGCCGGCCAGCCCCGGGACCCGTCCCAGCACCGAGGCCGGCGGCCGCGCGACCCGGGCGAACAGCTCCACCACCGACAGCCCCACCGCGACCAGGATGCCCGCCAGGACATCGAACGCGAGCACGCCCGACGAACGCGATGACCGCGAGCCCCAGCTCCGTCGACCGGAAGCGCCTGAGCCGTCTGGATCGCGCCGACGTCGATCAGCCGCAGGGCGGCGAACACGACGACACCGCCCAGTGCCGCCCGAGGGATCAGGGCGATCAGTCCGGGCACGGCCAGCACCACGAACACGACGGACACCGCGGCCACCAGCCCGACCATCTGGCTGTGGGCCCGCATCGCGTCGATGATGGCCGTCCGGGATCCGGACGCGGACAGGGCGAAGCCGCCGGTCAGCCCGGCGGCGACGTTCGCGACGCCAAGGGCCAGGAACTCCTGGTTGGGGTCGATCTGCTCCCCCGTCCTCGCGGCAAACGCCCGGCCCGTGAGGGCGACGTCCGAGTAGCCGACGAAGGTGATCGCGGCCGCGCCCCCGAGCAGCGACATGCCGTCCGCCAGGGTGATCGCGGGGAGGACCGGCGCCGGCAGGCCGCCCGGGACCGCGCCGATGACCGCGACGCCCTGCGCTTCGAGCCCGAACACCCAGACGATCAGCCCCGCCGCCACGACGCCGATGAGCGTTCCCGGCGCCAACGGCTTGAGTCGCTTGAGGACGAGGAGGAACACCGCCACGCCGCCCCCCAGCGCCAGCGGCAGGAGGCGGATCTCGTCCAGGCGCTGCCCCAGCTCCATGACCTTGCCCCCCACGCTGTCCGCGCCGAGCCGGATGCCGGTCAGGGTCCCCAGCTGGGACGCGATCATGATCACCGCCACCCCGGCCATGTACCCGATCAGGATCGGCTGCGACAGCAGGTCGGCGATGAAGCCCAGCCGGACCGCCCAGGCCGCGATGCACACGATGCCCGACCAGGAGCGCGAGCGCCGCACACAGCGCCAGGTAGCGCGCCGGGTCGCCGCCCGCGAGGGGTGCCACCGCGGCCGCGACCATGATCGCCGTCGCCGACTCCGGACCCACGGAGAGCTGGCGGGAGGTGCCCAGGAGCGCATAGGCGATCATCGCGAACACCGCGACCCACAGCCCCGTGACCGGGGACACGCCGGCCAGCTCCGAGTAGGCCAGGCACTGGGGCACGAGATACGCGGTGACCGTCACGCCGGCTAGCACGTCCGTGCGGAGCCACTCCTGGCGGTACGCTCGCAGCTGGGCGTACCCCGGCACCGGCCGGACTGCCCGTCGCGTCGCTCCTCTGATGCTCAACCGGTCACCTGTGCAGCTTGGGAGCGTCCCCGGCGATTCGGGACGTTGGGCCCTCCGTCGCTTCGATCCGTGCATGAGATGGTAGGCCCACGCGAGGCTCGCGGCCCGTGGTACGAGCAAACCGACCGCCGGCTCCGAACCAGGCCAAGGCACCGATCCGGCTGACCTTCGCGGCGCCGGTGAACACGGAACCAACGGCCGACCTGGAGCACTGGCAGGACTGCGAGCCTCGCTGCTTCCTTGTCTCGGCCCGGAACCTCGATGCTCGTGCCCGCCGTCTGGCGCCCATGACCGATCACCGCCTCGCCGCGCGCTCCCGGCTCGCTGTCCTGCCGGCCTTCATCGCCGTCGTCGTCCTGGCTGTTGGCGCCTGTGGCTCCTCCGCGCCGAGCGCCTCCCACCACGCCTCCACCCTCGCCCGTGCCGTCCGTCGCGCCACCGACAGGCCCCGAGTCCGCCGTGGACGCCGTCCGCGCCCGGGTCCCGCTGCTCGACGGGATCACCGCGCGCGATCCCGACCTGATCGGGCAGGGGACCTTCTGGACCGCCGACGCCACCGGCGACGGCTGGCGGGTGACCTTCGAGACCGGCTGGGGCGACTGCCCGGCCGGCTGCATCGACCGCCACACCTGGACCTGGGACGTCGCGGCGGACGGGTCGATCACGTTCATCGCCGAGGACGGCTCACCGCTGCCCGAGGACATCCTCGCGGCCATGAAGGCGGGATCCACGCAGACCGGCGTGTCCGGCCGGGCCACCGGCGGCCCGACCTGCCCCGTCGAACGGCCCGGCGATCCGTCATGCGCCCCGCGCCTGGTCGGCGGCGCGGAGCTCGCGATCCTCGACGCTTCCGGCGACCAGGGTCGCCACGGTCACGACCGACGGCTCAGGCTACTTCCGGCTCGCCCTCGCTCCCGGCGACTACACGCTCGAGGCCCCCGCCGTCGAGGGGTTCATGAGCGGCCCCGCCCCGGTGGCGTTCACCGTCCAGGACGGCGCCGAGGCCTGGCTCGACCTCTCCTGGGACACCGGGATCCGCTGAGGGTTTCGGGCGACGCGGCGTCCTCCGCCGTCACTTGATCAGCTGCACACCGATCGCATCGGAGTTGCCGATCGAGCCCGACCCAACGGGTCCGGCTGTGATGTATCTGACGAACCAGCCGACGAGGCAGCTCGAGCTCCCGTTCCCGGCGATCGGGACGACGGGGTTGCCCATGGGACTCACGAACTCCTGGCACTGCGAGTTGTTCTTGTTGTTGCTGTCGGCGACATGTAGTCGATATAGAACGCAGCGACGCGCGTGATGCGGTACGTCGCGTGGCTGCCGCCCTCCGTGCCGCACGGGTCGCCGATGGTGTTGTCGCAGATCGGGATGAGGACGGTCTTGCCCCGGAGATGAGCGTTGACGTAGTCGGCGATCGGCTTGGCGCAGTTGTTGCCGTTGTCCGACGGGACGGTCACGGGAAGCGTGGGCCACTGGATGTACGGCGGGTTGGCAACTTCGTCGTCGCACCGCAGGGTAGGATCAAGGTCCAGGATCTGGAACGAGCCGTCCGCCGGTCTTGCACAGGGGCACGATGTACTCGGGGCCGTTGGGAGGCGTGCCCGGACTCGACAGCGTCCAGATGTCCTCCGGGACGCTCCCGAGGCTGCCGTTGGTGTCGCAATCCACGATGCTGACGGGGAAGACCACCGGCAGGAAGGCTCCGCCGACGAGGCGCCCCGCCACGGCCGTCGCATCCGCCGAGGCGTCGAACGTGTTGAACCCGATGGCCCGCCCGAGCACGGTATTGAAGCTCCGCCTGCCTCCGACCGACACCCCCTGAGCTCCGGGCGGGATGGTTCCGCCGCCGACCGCCGCAGCAGCGGCCCGACTGCCCACGACGGCCCCGGATCGAGTCGACGAACTTGCCCGAGACGTCCGTGTATCGGGCATCGAAGGCACTGATGTCGTTGGCCGTGGCGACGCTCGCCACCGCGGAGGCGACCGTGGCATCCGTCGTCGGGGTCCCGCCGAGCCGTTTGCCCAGGACCACGGCACCCGCGTCTGCGGCGGCATCCGAGCCGTTCTGGGCGACTCGCTGCTGGGCGTAGAGGTTGCCGCCTTCGAGCAGCAAGGCCGCTCCGGCGATCATCGCGACGAGCCCGAGAACGGCAAGCACCAGGATCTGGCCGCGCTCTCTTGGCTTCGGACGGCGGGGTGTTCGTTCATCTCAACCTCTGGGTCACGGCTGCTTCGGGCAGTTGGCGCTGCTTGCGATCAGCGCGTTGGGACAGACGAATTCGATCGATTGGGCGGAGCGTGCCGTCGAACGGTCACGCCACTGGGAAACAGGATGTTCGAAATCAACGGCGTGATCGGTCGGAATGTCGTCTGGAAGGTCACGATCGCCACGCAGATCAATGGCCAATGGGTTGCACATGGCGTTCGTCGCATAGTCGGCGTTCGGGGTCGACCGGCGAAACGCGACGGTGACGTTGGGCGCCGGTCTCGGCGATCGCCACCTGGGCGATCGCACGCTGGGTGATGAGCGCGGTGTCCTGGTTCACCGATGCGAACCTCACGCCCTCTCGTGCCGCATTCGTCACCGAGTTGTACGTAGAATACCGCGCGGCCAACGTCGAAGATCGCGATGAACAGCGTGATGAACACAAGGAACACGAGGGCGAACTCGACAAGGGACTGGCCCTGCTCGCGGGGCTCGAGCGACTGCGGAACGTCTCATCGTCCGTGCCTAGTTCGCTGACCGTGATCGGCGAGTTGCAGGGGATCGACTGGCCAACCACCTGGTTCTGGGACTTGATCGTCCAGGGCAGCCCCCCCTGCTGGAAGTTGACGGTGGTCGTGAAGCCGGCGCCGGCCCAGATCCCCTGTGCATTGCTCGACAGGACACCGGCGAAGTTGGGAACGGTGCACGTGCCGACCGTGACCGTGATGAGGTCCGCACGAGCGTGCTGGACGTGCCGCCGGCGTTCGTCACGGTGAGCTTCACTGAGTAAAGCCCTGCGGTCGTGTAGGTGAAGCTTGGGTTCTGCTGTGTGCTGTCCTCTGCTCCGTCGTTGTTGAAGTCCCGCGACCAGGAGACGGGTTGTTCCTCGAGGTGTCCGTGAACTGCACCGTCAGCGGACGCGGGCCGGATCCCGGAGTCGCGGTGAAGCTGACCACGGCGAGCGGCTGGCCCACGGTGATCTAGTTGTTTCGAGTCAGGCTGTCAGCACCCGCGCCGTTCGTGACCACCAGCGTGACCGTGTTTTGTCCCGGCGCGGCGTAGGTGAAGGACGGATCCTGCGCCGTGGAATCGACGCTGCCGTCGTTGTCGAAATCCCAGGCCCAGTCCGTCGTGCACGTTGGTGGGCTGGTCCCTGAATTGCACGAGCACGAGGCGATGCGCCGCTCTGGGGAGTCCCGGTGGAGTTGGCGCTCGGCGCGACCGCGATCCCGCCCCCCGTCGCGATCAGTCCGGACTTGACCGGGAAGTCGGCCTCTGCGCTGACGGGAAGGTTCGCCGCCGGTGCCAATGATCCCGGAGATGATCGGCGTGATGATGCGGAACGTGCCTGTCAGGCTCACGGTGGCCGTGTCGCCGACATCGATTGCCGTTCCATTCCCGTCCTGGTCCGCGTGACCGGCGACCCACGGGACAACGGATTGCCCCGACGCGCTGCGGGAGGGTGCAGTTCGTGGCACGGGCGTCGTTGATGCACCTGGTTCCGGTACGCAATGACGTCGGGGTCCGTGGACGAGCCCCACGCGCCGGTCGGATGGTTGGCCGCGTAGTTCGCGGCATTCGCGCCAAGTTCGCCACGGCGATCTTGACGTAGAACACGCGCCCAAGGTCGATGGCGGCCAGCAGCAGGAGGAGCAGGATCGGCGTCACGAGCGCGAATTCAACTAGCGACTGGCCGCGGCCGAGACGGCCGGTGGTCGCGAGTCGCGCTCGCGACAGGCGCCGCGCGGTGGGCTTGCGTCGGATTTCATGTGGCTCCCCGGTTGACCGCAAGTGGGCAGAGCGGTCGCGGAGGCGCACTATCGGTGGCCGACCTTGCGATCGCCATTGCAGCAGGGCGTCCTGGCACCGCCCGCGGGTCCATCAGCGGATCAGCTGGACGCCGATCGCCTCGCCGTTGTAGACGTCGAGGGAGCCGACCGGGCCGGCGGTGATGTAGCGGACGAACCAGCCCGCGATGCAGCCGTCCGACGAGTTGCCGGTGACAAATGGGACCATCGGGGTGCCGTAGGTGGGTGACGTCGTCTGCTCGCACGGCTCGGTGGCGTTGTTGTTGGGCTTGTTGCCCTCGTACGACATGAAGTCGAGGTAGAACGCCGCGATTCGCACGATGTGATACACGGCGTTGGAACCGCTTCCGGTGACGCACTGGTTGTCGCAGACGGGGATCAGAACGACCGACCCCTCGAGGCCGGCGGCGGTGATGGCGTCGCCCACCTTCTTCTGGCAGTCGGCCCCGGTGTCCGTGTTCACGTCGACTGGGAAGGCGTCGAACTGGATCGCCGGCGGGGTGAGCACCTCGGCCTCGCAATCCAGGTTCGGGTCGAGGTCCAGGAACATGAACGATCCGCCGCTCTTGCACAGCGGCACCACGTACTCGGTGCCGCTTGGGTGCGTGGAGCCCGGGTTGCTCATGAACCACATGGAGGTCTGGTTCGGGTCGTCGAACGGCTGCATCATGCCGTTGGGCAGGCAGTCGGTCGGGCTCACCGGCAGCACCATCGGCAGGAATGTCCCGCCGGTGAGCCTGCCCATGACGGCGGTCGCATCGGCGCTCGCGTCGAGGGTGTTCAGCCCGATGGCTCGTCCGAAGGTCGTCCCGAACGAGCGCACGCCGGTCACGCGGACCCCCTGGGCCTTCGGTGGCGGGGGGAGGCCAGGACCAACGGTGCCGACCTCGACCCACTCGCCGGGGCTGGCGGCCACGAGACCCGTTGCCGCGATGTACTGGCCGAGGACGTTGGTGTAGTAGGCCGTGGAGGAGGACAGGCCGTTGTCGTCGGCGATGTCCTGCATCCAGGCCGCGACGTCCTCGTCGTCCTTCGCCGTGCCACCGAGGCGTTGTGCCAGCACGGTTGCCCCGGCATGCGCGACCGCGTCGGCGGAGTTCTGCGCAATGCGCTGGTTGGCGTAGGCGTTGCCGCCCTCCAGGACGAGCGCCACCCCGGCGATGATGGCAACCATCGCCAGCGCGGCGACGACGATGATCTGGCCGGCTTCCCGGCTGGCTTGACGCTGGCGTGCGCCGCCGGTGCGCATGGCGGGTACCTCAGGGAGCAGGCGGGATGGAAAGGGCTTCATGGCTGCTTGGGACACGACGACGCGCTGGGGAAGTCGCTGTTCGGGCAGCGGTACTCGACACCGAGCACCGAACGGGCCTCGAACGTGACGCCGCTGCCGAAGATGAAGTTGGCGACAATCGGGGTGATCGGGCGGTAGGTCGCCTCGAACTTGACGACGGCCACGCACCCGACGGCGACGAGGTTGCAGGGCGAGGCCAGGTTCGGTGTGCCGTCTGCCTTGACCTGGTAGAAGGCCACCGACACGCTCGGGTCGTTGAGCTCCACGATGGCGGTCTGGCTCTTGGCCCGGGCCACGATGGTCGGGATGTCCTGGTTGACGATCGCGAGCCTGGCGCCCTCTCGGGCGGCGTTGGTCAGCGTGTTGTAGGCGAACACCGCCCTGCCGAGATCGAACAGCGAAACGAGCAGGAGGATGAAGATCGGCAGCACCAGCGCGAACTCCACCAGGCCCTGGCCGATCGATCGATGTGTCCGGGGTCGCCGGTGATGCCGGAGGCGGTTCACGGGGCGCTCACATAGACGTTGCTGCTGCACAGCGCGGTGGCGCCGGCGCCGGCGGCGATCGACTGCGCGGTGATCTTGAAGTTGCCGGCCGGCGCGCCGGCCGCTCGCTGCACGGTTCCCGTGAAGTTGTTCGGAGCGCCCTGCCAGATCGCATTCGCGCTGTTGAAGCGCACGTTGGTCAGGCTGGGGACCGGGCAGTATCCGGGATTGACGGTGATGAACGCCACCTTGGTCACGCTGCCCGTTGGGATCGGAGGCGGGTACGTCACGGTCAGCGATACGGTGTAGGTGCCGGCGGAGGCGTACGAGTGGCTCACGCTGCTGGAGGCCCCGCTGACCACCGGTGTCCCGTCGCCGAAGGTCCAGGCGAAGTCCGTCCCGCCGGGCGTCGAGGCATCGGTGAACGTGACCGACTGCCCGCGGTCGATGACCTGCTGACTGGCGGTGAAGTTGGTCACCGACGTGCTCAGCACGAGGACGGTCATGTAGGCCGGTGCGCCGCTACCGATGATGTTCGAGGCGGTCATGGTCACCAGGTACGTGCAATAGCCGAACGCGTCCGGCGATGAGCACGTGAACTGGTGGGCGACGTCCCGGCTGGTGGAGGTCACGCTGTCCCCGAAGTCCCATGACCAGCCGCTGGGCGAGCCCCCCGAGCTGTCGCGGAAGTCGACGATGACGGTCGGGCCCACGGTGTAGAGCGTCCCCGGCGAACCCGCTGAGGCGGTCACGCTGTTGTTGGCGATGAAGGCGGTGCTGGGCGCGGCACCTCCGCCGCCGCCTCCGCCCCCGCCGCCCCCGGCTGGGGCCACGGCAGTCATGCCCGCCTTCACCGGGAAGTCGGACTCGGCGGTCACCGCGATCTGGTTGCCGAGGATGTTGCCGATGATCGGAGTCGCGACCGAGAAGAAGCAGGTCAGCTGGACCGTCACCTCGTCGCCCAGGCCGACGCTCGTGCCATCCGCGTTGCGGTCGGTGAAGACGGGGTTGGGAACGATCGGGTCGCCACCGCCAGTCACGGGCAGGTTGCAGTTCGTGGCCGAGGCGTCCTCGCAGCACCTTGTTGCGGTACCTGGTCTGGGTGGCGGTGTCGGGGGTCACGCTCCAGGCGAGCGGGTTGTTGGCCGCCTCATTGGCCGCGATCCGGGCCATGTTCTGGACGTTGATGTAGCCCAGGTAGATCCGGCCGAAGTCCAGGGCGACCACGACCAGCAGCAGCAGGACCGGCAGGATGAGGGCGAACTCGACCAGCGACTGGCCGCGCTGTCGGGCTCGCGGGACCGGCAGTCCACCGGTGCGCGCCCGACCGGCGGCGGAGGCGGCGAAGGTCGAGCGTCACGAAGGGTCCCCTGGCTGGATGCGGCCATGAGCCGCCGTGCCGGGGACGTTGATCCCGGCACCTTACCCGGCAACTTACAGCCGCCCATCCGATGGTCCTGCCCCGCGATAGTCCTGTCCGGGCTGATCCGATCAGGTGGGTGCGATCCGGGGCGGAGCGTCCGTGTTGACCATGCCCTCGGGTGGTGCGTGCGCGCTACGACTCGTCGGGCGCCTCGGCCGGGAGACGGATCGTGAAGCTCGCCCCGCGGTCGGGCTGCGCCGGCTCGAGATCCAGCTCGCCGCCCATGGCGCGGCACAGCGCGCGGGACGCGTACAGCCCGAGGCCCGAGCCCTCGCCGCACGGACGCCCTGTGCCTCGCTCGAACCGGCCGAACAGGCGCTCGCGGTCCTCGTCCGGGACGCCGGCGCCGTGGTCGGTGATGGTGACCAGCAGGTCCTTGGTCGTGGCCTCCAGCGCCACGACCGTCTCGATCGGTGTCCGGCCGCCGTAGCCCACGGCGTTGTCGAGCAGCGCCCAGAGCACCTGGTCGAGCTGGTCGCGGTCGCCAAGGGCGAGCCACCCCTCGGAGCGATCCACGAGCGTGAACGGCACGTCGGCCGCGCCGAGGGCCTCCCACGTCTTGCGGACGCGTGGCACGGGCGCGAACACCTCCAGGCGCGATCGCAGCGCGCCGGACTCGAGGCGGCTCACGGTCAGCAGCTGGCGGACCATCCGCGACAGACGGTCGGTCTGCTCCGTGATGATCTCGAGGCGCCGCTCAGGATGCTCCGCGGCCAGCTGGGCGGCGTAGCCGCGAATGCTCGCGAGCGGCGTCTGGAGGTTGTGCGAGACCCCGCGGAGGAAGTCGTCCTTGACCTGGTCGAGATCGATCAGCCGGCGGTTCTGCGCCTCCACGCGCGCGTACAGCTGGGCGTTGCGGATCGCGGCCGAGATCTCGATCGCGAACAGGTCGAGCAGGTCCTGGTCGGCGCGTTCCCAGCGGCGGGTGGCCGGCAGGTGGCCGGTGACCACGCCCAGGTCCTCGGCGCCGATCACGCGCAGCTCGGCGCGCACGGGGACGGGCTCGCCGGGCACCGGCTCCTCGGCGGGGACCTCCCTCGGGTCCACGAGGAGCACCTCGCAGTCGATCATCCCGAACACCTCGCGCGCATCGCCGGCCGCGCGCCGGGCGATGGATCCCGGCGGCTCGTCCGGGGTGATCGCCTGGAGCGCGTCGAGCAGCCTCCGGAGCTCCTGGTTCCGTCGGGCGAGATCCCGAGCGAGCCGGTTCTGGCTCTCGGCGAGGCGGCTGATCTCGTCGTCGCCCGCGAGCTCCAGGCCGGCGTCGGCATCCCCCGACGTCACCCGGTCGACGGAGCGGGTGAGGGCGCGCAGCGAGCCGGCGAGGCTGGCCGCGAGGAAGGCGGCGAGGATTACCGCGAGCACGATGGACACGGCGATCGCGAGCAGCAGGCCGCGGGCCAGCGCGTCGTCCGCCAGTGGTTCGAGGTCCGCGAGCAGGAGGACGATGAGCCCGAACGCCGTCACCGGGATGACGCCGGCCGCGATCAGGCCGAGGGTCAGCCGCGCCCGGAACGCCGGTCCCCTCATGGCTCCGGCGGCGAGCCGGCCGACACGAGGCGGTATCCGATCCCGCGCACGGTGAGCAGGTGGACGGGTTTGGCCGGGTCGACCTCCACCTTCTGGCGGAGGCGGCGCATCGTGACCCAGACGTAGCTGGGGTCGGCATCCTCCGTGTCCGCCCAGCCCCGGACGAGCAGCGTCTCCGTGGTCACGGTCTGGCCGAGATTGGCCGCGAGCGCGTACAAGAGCCGGGACTCCGTCGGGGTGAGGGTGACCTGGGTGCCGTCCACCTCGGCCATCCGCCGGTGGAGCTCCAGGGCAAGCCTGGGTCCCAGCTCCAGGCGCTGGCGCGGGACCCGGTCGCCCAGGCGTCGCAGGACACGCTGGATCCGCGCGCGCAGCTCCGGGTAGTGGTAGGGCTTGGTGACGTAGTCCTCGGCGACCTCGTCGAGGAGGTCGGCCTTGGAGTCGGCGGTGTCGATGGCGGAGAGCACGATGATCGGCAGGTCGGCGCGCGCCTTGACCTCGCGGGCGAGCGTGAGGCCGTCCATCCGGGGCATCAGCATGTCGATCACGAGCAGATCCGGCCAGGAGTGGCCGAGGCGCCGGAGGGCCTCGTCGCCGTCGCGGGCCGTCTGGACGTCGTAGCCGTCGGCCTTGAGCTGCTCCGCCAGGATGACGAGCAGGTTCGGATCGTCGTCCACGATCAGGATCCGCGGCGTCGTGACGCCGTACGGGCTTGGGCCGCCGGGCAGCATGGCCCGAGGATAACCGCCTGCCGGGGGCGATGCGGGTCGCCGGCGATGCGGGTCGCCGGCGAGCGGGCGGACCGCGATCTGGGTTGCCGGCGAGCAGGTGCGGTTCGCCGGCGAGCGGCTGGCGCCCCAACTCGCCGGGACACTACTCGCCGGCGAGCGGCTGGCGAGCGGCTGGCGCCCCAACGGTTGCACGGCGCGCCGGAACGGGCGCCGGACGCCCCGCCCGTTGCGTGGCCGGGGCGGACGCGGGACGAATGCCGCGTCCGACGCCCGGCCTGTCTCGCGACGCGCTCGTTGGGGCGCCCGGCGCCCGGTGCGAGCGGAGCGCCCGGTGCGGCGCCCGGTGCGGCGCCCGGTGCGAGCGGAGCGCCCGGTGCGAGCGGAGCGCCCGGTGCGGGCGAGGCGCCCGGTGCGAGCTGGCGCCCGGTGCGGGCGAGGCGCCCGGTGCAGGCGGGGTCGCCGGCTGGCGCCCGGTGCGGGTGAGGCACCCGGTGGCCGGAGCGGGCGCGTCGTCGCCTACACTTGCCCGCGATGTCGGACCTGCCCATCCGTCCCTACGAGCGCCGGCCCTCCGCGTACCAGCCGTGGGACCCGCGCACGGCTGATGTCGCACTCGAGCTGGCCCGCCTGGTCGAGGGTGCGCGGCCCGGCACGGTCGCCGAGCACATCGGGAGCTCGGCCGTCCCGGGTCTGCCGGGCAAGAACATCGTGGACCTCGGGATCGAGGCGGACCCGGACGACATCCCATCGCTTGTCCAGGACCTCCTGTCGCTGGGGTTCGGGCGCCAGGTCGGTCCGGCGCCGTTCCCGCCCACCCGGCCGATGCTCACCGGGGCGGTGATCCACGACGGCTCGGAGTTCCGGATCCACCTCCACGTGATGCCCCCGCGCCGTTCCGAGCTGCGCGAGATGGTGGCGTTCCGCGACGCGCTGCGCGCGGATCCAGCGCTGCACGCCGAGTACGCGGCGACCAAGGACCGGATCATCGCGGCCAACCCGAGCGGCGTCCCTCCCGAGCTGTACACGCTGAGCAAGGCCGACTGGGTCCAGGAGGCGCTGTACCGGCTGGGAATCCGGCGGGGTCCGGCCGATGCACCCGAGCCGCTGGCACCCGGATCGGTGATCGGGGTCATGGGCGGTGGGCAGCTGGGCCGGATGCTGGGGTTCTCCGCCAGGGCGATGGGCTACCGGCTGATCGCGCTCGACCCGGACCCCGCGTGCCCCACGGCGGCGGTCGCCGACGAGATCATCGTCGGGCGGTACGACGACGTGGACGCGGCCCGGCGGCTGGCGGCGCGGAGCGACGTGGTCACCTACGAGCTGGAGCACGTCGGCATCGAGGCGGCGATGGCGGCGGCCGCGCTCCGTCCGCTCCGTCCCGGGCTGGACGCGCTGCGGGCGACGCAGGACCGGCTCGCGGAGCGGCGGTTCATCCGGGAGATCGGCGAGCTCAGCGCCCCGTGGCGGGAGGTTCGCGGCGTCCTGGAGGCCGAGGCGGCGGCCGATGCCCTGGGGTACCCGGCACGGCTCAAGCTCCCGCTCGGCGGCTACGACGGTCGCAGCCAGGTCCGGATCACGTCCCGCGGTGAGGTCGCGGGCGCGGTGTCCGCCCTCGGCGGCAACGACGGACGACCGCTGCTGCTCGAAGCCGAGATCGACTTCGAGGCCGAGCTCTCGGTGGTGACGGCACGCGACCGGACGGGACGCACGCTGGCGTTCCCGGTGTCGCGCAACGTGCACGACGAGGGGATCCTGGTGGAGAGCGTGGCGCCGGCCCCGATCGACCCGATCGTGGCCCAGGACGCACGCGAGATCGCGGACAGCCTCGCCCGCGGTCTCGATCTCGTGGGCATGCTGACGGTGGAGCTGTTCCAGCTCCGCGGCGGCGGCCTGATGATCAACGAGCTGGCCCCACGCGTGCACAACAGCGGGCACTGGACCATCGAGGGCGCCGCCACGTCGCAGTTCGAGCAGCACCTGCGCGCGATCCTCGGGCTGCCGCTGGGCTCCGTGGCGCCGCACGGGGTCACGGCCGTCGTGAACCTGCTGGGAACCGGTCCCGACCGCGATGCCCGGCTGTCGGGGATGGCCGCGGCGCTGGCGGATCCGGGCGCCCACGTCCACGTCTATGGCAAGCGCCGGGTGTTCGACCGGCGCAAGATGGGGCACGTGACGGTGATCGGCAGCGATGCCGACGACGCGCTCGCGCGGGCCCGCGCTGCGCGGGCGGCGCTGAGCTGGGAGGACTGAGCCGGTGAGCGAGACGCGGCCGATGGTCGGGATCGTGGGTGGCAGTCGCTCCGACTTCCCGGTGCTCGAGAAGGCCGTCGCGGTCCTCGACGCGCTGGGCGTGGCCTGCGAGCTGCGCGTCGTGTCGGCGCATCGGACGCCGGATCACCTGTTCCGCTACGCCGAGACGGCGAGGGACCGCGGGATCCGGGTCATCGTCGCGGGCGCCGGCGGGGCCGCCCACCTGCCGGGGATGCTGGCCGCCAAGACGAGCCTGCCGGTGATCGGCGTCCCGATCCCCACCCAGCACCTGGGCGGCCTCGACTCGCTGCTCTCGATCGTCCAGATGCCCCGCGGGATCCCGGTGGCGACGGTGGCGATCGGCAACGCCGACAACGCAGCCCTGCTGGCGGCCGCGATCCTCGCCCTGTCCGACGCCCAGCTCGCGGGGCGCCTGGAGGCGTACCGGGCTGCGCAGACGGAGTCGGTCCTGGGCGACGCGTCCAACGCGGAGCCGCTGCCCGGGGCGTAGCGGCACCTCGGGCTAGACTCGGTGCGACATGCAGGACGAGCGCTGGGAACCGGGAATGCCCGTGCTGGACCGCCAGGCGGTGCCGGCACCCTCGGCAGACGCCAACCTGCCGCCGAGCCTGCGCGGGCTGCCGCCTCGCAGCGTGCCGGAGCCGAAGCCCACGCCGCTCCAGAAGCACTACGTCCTGATCTCGGCCCCCGCGCTCGTGCTGGGCACGATCGCGATCACCGCGCTGGAGCTCGGGGCCGGCTTCGGAAGCCCGCTGGTCGAGGATCTGCATCCTGGTCGCCGCCCCGCTGCTGCTGGTCGGGACGCTGGACGCGACACTCCGCATCTGGCGGTCCGCCTGGGCATGGATGCCGGTGAATCGCAATCGGGCGCTGTTCCGGCTGGCCTGGCTGGTGCCGGCGGTGGTCTTCGTCGTGCTGATCATCGGGGCGGTCATGCTCGTCGTGGGGGCCTGACGATGCACGAGCGACGGCTGACCGGCGACGAGCTGCGCCTGCTCGACGCGATGGGCCGTGGCCCCGACGGCCGCTCGACGGACGTCGACTCGGGCGGCGGTGCCCCTCGCTGGTTCCTCCGCTCGCTCAACTTCTGCTCCAACTGTGGGGCGGAGCTGGTGGCCGGGGTCCCGCCGACGGAGCACCGGGAGCGGATGGCCTGTCCCGGCTGCGGGTTCATCGCCTACGCCAACCCGCGGCTGGTCGTCACCACCATCCCGGTCACCGACGCGGGAGACGTCGTCCTGCTGAGGCGCGGCATCGAGCCCGGCTACGGGTTGTGGGCGCAACCGGGCGGGCTTCCTGGAGATCGACGAGACGGTCGCCGAGGCTGCCGTCCGCGAGACGCTCGAGGAGACGGGCCTGCTGGTGGAGCCGGGCGAGCTGGTGGGCCTCTACTCGCGCCTCGAGGCCGCCGTCGTGACGCTCGTGTTCGAGGCGCGGATCGTCGGCGGTGCGGCCCGCGTCACGCCGGAGGCGCTCGAGGTCCGGGAGTTCGCGGCCGACACCATCCCGTGGGACGAGATCGCGTTCAAGACCTCGTACTTCGCGCTCCGCGACTGGGTGGCGAAGCGGCATCCCGACACGCCGCTGCCGGACTCGTTCACCGGGCTGGAACCCTTCTAGCGGGACCCCTTCTCGGCGGGCCCCGTCCCCGGAGCCAGGGCGGAGCCGGCGTCGGCCAGGTCGCCGTACGCGCGCCGCCGCAGGCCCGTCGTCACGGCCGCCTGCTCGGGTCCGGACACGCCCATCCGGCGCGAGGGCGGCGCGGGCCAGCTCCAGCGCCGCCTCCAGCTCCGGGTCCGCGAGGCGCGCCACCCCCATCGATCGCATCGCGCCGATCTCCGCCCGTCCCCGCGCCCGGGCCACCACCGTCAGTCTCGGGTTGAGCACGCGGGCCCGTTCCACGGCCAGCCGCGCCGACATCGGGTCGCCGATCGCCACCACGAGCAGCCGGGCCCGGTCGAGGCCGGCACGCACGAGGATGGACCGGGCCGCGGCATCGCCGAACAGGGTGGCCGCACCCAGCTCCGCCACGTCGTCGAGCGCACGCTGGTCACGGTCCACCACCACGCACCGGAACCCGCGGGCTCGGACAGCCCGCACCACGACCCGACCGACCCTCCCGGCGCCCAGCACCACGACGGCCAGGCGCTCGTCGCCGACGGTGTCGGCCGCGAGCTCGCCGCGCAGGACGGGCCCCGATCCGGGTACCGGCGGATCCACCGTGCCGGCCCGGTGCTCGATCCGGGTGGCCAGGGCTGCGGCGACATCCACGAGCGGCGGCGTGAGCACGATCGAGAGCACCGCCGTCGCAAGCACCAGGTTGTAGCCGCGGGCATCGATGAGGCCCAGGCCGAGCGCCTGCCCGGCGATGAGGAAGCTGAACTCGCCCACCTGCGCGATGGTCGCGGCGAGGAGGAGGGCGCTGCGCCACGGCAGCCCCAGCAGCCGGGCCAGCACGGCGCTTGCCACGGACTTCACCCCCATGGCGATGACGAGCAGCGCGATCAGGGCCGGCCAGTCCGAGACCAGCGCCGCCGGATCCAGCAGCATGCCCACCGAGACGAAGAACAGGACGGCGAACAGGTCGCGGAACGGCAGGATCTCGCCTGCCGCCTGGTGCGAGAGATCGGACTCGGACACGATGATCCCCGCCACGAACGCCCCCAGCGCGAGCGAGAGGCCGAACACCGCGCTCGAGATGAAGGCCGCGAGCAGGGCGGTGGCGAAGACCGAGAGCAGGAACAGCTCGGGGGATCCCAGCCGGCTCACGGTCTGGAACAGCCACGGCAGCAGCCGCGTCCCGACCACGAAGGCGAGCCCCAGGAACACCGCCGCCCGGCCCAGCGCGAACAGCAGCGGCAGCAGGGAGCTGTCGCCGGCGAGCGGCTCGAGCATCGCCATCAGGACGATCGTCACCAGGTCCTGGACCACCATCCAGCCGATGGCCGCCCGCCCGTGCAGGCTGTCCAGCGAGCCTCGCGCCACCAGCAGCTTGAGGACGACGAGCGTGGAGCTGATGGCGATGGCGGACCCGATCACCGCGGCGGCCGTGATCGACAGGCCCAGTGCCACGGCGACCAGCGCACCGGCCCCTGTGGTGATCGCCACCTGGGCGAGCGCTCCCGGCACGGCCACCCGCCAGACGCGGCGGAGCTCGCCGAGCGAG
The DNA here is from genome assembly GCA_963700555.1 of uncultured Chloroflexia bacterium. Taxonomy (GTDB): domain Bacteria; phylum Chloroflexota; class Limnocylindria; order Limnocylindrales; family CSP1-4; genus CAIXZV01. The sequence goes on along the minus strand of CAVOXZ010000001.1, from coordinate 151,942 downwards.
AACTCGACACCCAGCGCGAACAGCAGCAGCACGACGCCCAGCTCGGCCAGGTACGCGATCTCCTCCGGGTTGCCCACGAACCCCGGCGTGAACGGCCCGATCACCACGCCCGCGGCAAGGTAGCCGACGATCGGCGGCTGGCCGAACCGGGTGGCGATCGCGCCGCCAACGAGCGCCAGCGCCACGGCGACGCCGAGGTCCAGGATGAACCGGAGCTCGGAGGTCAGCGCCAGGTCGAACGGCAGGGCAGGCACGGCCTCATTATCGGGGGGCGAGCCGCGTCGGGGTCACGACGTACCGTTCCGCACCGCACCTGCGAACCAGCGGGCCTGGCCGAACGGCGGGCGAGGGCCTCGGTCAGCCCGTCCTGGCGGTCTCCGTCTCGGTGGCCGCCATCGCCGCCCCGACGATTCCGGCGTCGTTGCGCAACTGGGCTGGGACCACGCGTGCACGGACCGTCAGCCGCGGGATGAACTGGTCCGCGCGCTTGGACACGCCGCCGCCGATGATGAACAGCCGCGGGCTGAACAGCTTCTCGATGGCGAGCAGGTGCTCGTCGAGATCCATCGCCCACGCCTTCCAGCTGATCCCGCGTCGGACCCGGGCGGCTGCCGCGGACCGGCGCTCGGCATCCCGGCCCCGGATCTCCATGTGCCCCAGCTCGAGGTTGGGCACCAGGACCCCGTTGTAGAACAGCGCCGAGCCGGTCCCCGTGCCGAGGGTGATCAGGAACACCGTCCCGGGCTCGTTGCGGCCGATGCCGAACCGCATCTCCGCGACGCCGGCGGCGTCGGCATCGTTGATGAGGTGGACGGGCCGGTCGAGGATCCGCTCGAGCGCCGCGTCGGCGTCGAAGTCCACCCAGCCGGCATCCACGTTGGCGGCGCTCTTGGTCCGGCCGTCGATGACGACCGCCGGGAAGCCGACACCGACCGCTGCCGACTCCGGGAGCTGGACCTCCTTGGCGATCTTGCGGATCATCCGCGCGATCGACGCGCAGACGGCCGCGGGCGTCGACGGCTGGGGCGTGGGCACCCGGTGGCGGAGGCCGATCAGCTCCCCCGAGTCGAGGTCCACCGCGGCCGCCTTGATCCCGCTGCCGCCCACGTCCACGCCGATGGCCACGCTTCGTCCGGTCACGTCGATCGGCTCGAACGTCGCGGCGGGCGCCTTGTCCTGGTCATCCTCGACCGGCTTGTCGGCAAGCTTGACGGCCTTGTCCGCGATCCGGGCCGTCGCGTCGTCGGGGGGCGGGCTGTCGTCGCTCACGTCGTGGGGCTCCTCGAGCGGGATGGGCGGCGGGGCCGCCGTGCCTTCTCGAAGACTAGCCCCAGCCGTCCAGCCCCGCCGCCCGGGCTGTGGCCGCCGCCCTAGAAGTAGTTGACGCTGATGCCCCCGTCGATCACGAAGTTCGACCCGTTCGTCCAGCGCGACTCGTCCGACGCGAGGTAGACGCCGACGTTGACGATCTCCTCCGGCTTGCCGAAGCGCCCGGTCGGGTTGCGCGCGAGGCGGAGCTGCTTGGCGGCCTCGTCCTTGAGCAGCCAGTCCATGAGGAGCGGGGTCTCGATCGGCCCCGGGCTGATGCTGTTGGACCGGACCCCGTGGCCCGCGAACTGCACCGCGAGCGACCGCGTCAGCGCGAGCACCGCCCCCTTGGACGCGGTGTAGGCGTCCTGCGGTACCGAGCAGCCGAGGATGGCCACGAAGCTCGCGATGTTGATGATCGATCCCGAACCCTGCTCCAGCATCTGGGGGATCGCGTACTTGCAGCCGAGGAACACGCCGCGGACGTTGACGGCCATGACGGCGTCCCACGTCGCGACGTCGGTGTCGATGACCGAGTGGTCGGCCTCGGGCATGATCCCGGCGTTGTTGTAGAGGGCGTCCACGCGGCCGTACGTCGCGACCGCGTGCTGGACCATCCCCCGCGCCTCGGCCTCGTTGGAGACGTCGGCCCGGACGAACGTGGCCTCGCCCCCGGCGGCCCGCACGGCGGCGACGGCGGACTCGCCGGCGGGCTCCGAGTAGTCGGCCACGACCACGCGCGCGCCCTCGCGGGCGAACACCTCGGCCGCGGTGCGGCCCATGCCGCTGCCGCCCCCGGTGATGATCGTGACCTTGCCGTCGAGTCGCATTGGGGTGGCTCCTGGGGTTGACGAAGGGATGGCCTCAGCCTAGCCCGGACGCGATCGCGCCGGGCCCCGATTCAGCCGCGCTCGAGGTACCGTTCGCGGTCCCAGTTGTGGACGACGGCGTCATACTGGTCCTGCTCGACGCGGGCGGCGTTGAGGTAGTGCGCCACCACCTCGTCGCCGAAGATCTCGCGGGCGGCCTCCGAGCGCTCGAGCTCGATGATCGCCTCCCACAGGGCCCGGGGCATCCGGGGCACGCCGGTGGCCACGTAGCCGTTGCCCTTGTACTCGGGCGGCAGCTCCAGCTTGTGCTCGATCCCGTACAGCCCGGCGCCGATCATCGCCGCGTACGTGAGGTAGGCGTTCATGTCGCCGCCCGGGAAGCGGTTCTCGACGTGGAGCGCGCTGCCGTGGCCCACCAGCCGGAAGCCGGTGGTGCGGTTGTCGCGCCCCCAGACGACGTTGACCGGGGCCCAGGACAGCGCGGCGAAGCGCTTGTAGGAGTTGACGAACGGCGCGATGAACGGCGCCAGCTCGCGCGACAGGGCCATCATCCCGGCCATGAACTGGGCGCCCTGCACGGACAGGCCGTAGGGTCCCTCGGGCTCACCGGGGCCGGCGTGCATCAGCGGCCGGTCGTCGTCGATGCCCCAGATGCTCATGTGGAGGTGGCCCGAGGAGCCGGTCCAGCGGTGGTCCGGCTTGGCCATGAACGTGATGCCCCAGTTGTTGAGGTAGGCGATCTCCTTGGCGCCGTGCTTGAAGATCACCGTCCGGTCCGCCGACTCCAGGACGTGGTCGTACCGGATGTTGACCTCGTGCTGGCCGGCGGCTGCCTCGCCCTTGGAGAACTCGATCGGGATCCGCGCCTCGGTCATCAGGTTGCGCAGGAGCCGGTGGAGCGGCTCGGCCTTGGTCGCCTGGAGCAGGTGGTAGTCCTCGTTGTAGTGCCCGAACGGCTGCGGGATGGGCCAGCCGCGCTCGGCCAGGCTGTCCCAGCTGTCCCGCAGGACGTAGTACTCCAGCTCCGAGCCGCACTTGACGTCGAGGCCCATCGACGCGGCCTTCTCCACCTGCCGCTTGAGCAGCGTCCGGGGGCTGATGGGGATCTCCTCGCCGGTCTCCTCGTCGGTGGCGTCGGCCAGGACAAGGGCGGTCTTCTCCAGCCACGGCAGCGTGCGCAGGGAATCCCAGACCGGTTGCGCGACCCAGTCGCCGTAGCCGGTCTCCCAGTTCATGAGGGCGAAGCCGTCCGGCGTGTTCATCTCCATGTCGGTGCCCAGCAGGTACGTGCAGAAGTGGGCGCCGTGGTCGATCACGCCGTTGAGGAACGCCTGCGCCTGGACCCGCTTGCCGACGAGGCGGCCCTGCATGTCCGTGATGGCAACCACGAGGGTGTCGATCTCGCCCGAACGGACAAGCCCCTCGAGCTCCTCCAGCCGGGGATGCTTGCGGTGCGTTTGATGGGCGCGGGACCGGGTGTGCGCTGGCTGCTTGGGCATGGTGCCTGGTTCCTCGTGTTGCGCTCGTGGACGGGAGCACGGTCCCGGGCCGGGGACGCCGAGGGCCGGCCGGTGCCGGCCGGCCCTCGTGGAAGGGTTGACTGGTCCGCGGCTAGGCGCCCTGGACCTCCTCGGCCGCGTGCTCGAACTCGCGCTCGATCTCGGTCAGGGCCGACGTATCGCCCATGACCCGCGGGCCCTGGAAGTTGCGCCTGGCGTACAGGAAGTAGTACAGGGCCAGGAGCGACGACGACCCCGAGCATGAACGAGATGGAGATGTTGCCCGACGTCGGGAAGCTGAACAGGACCATCAGGACCACGACCCAGAAGATCGCCACGTACGCGATGGGCTTCGAGAAGCGCCCGAGGCTCCAGACCCGGTGCTCCAGCCACTCCTTCGTGGTGGCGCCGAGGAAGATGCAGATCCCGTACGCGGCGTACAGGAAGATCGTGCTGATCGCCGTGACGATCACGATGGCGGTGCCGCCGCCCGCGAGGAAGGCCACCAGCGCCAGGATGAACGCGCCCACGACCATCGCGATCAGGGAGTTCGCCGGCGTGCGATAGCGGTGGGACACCTTCTTGAGCCAGCCGGAGCCCGGCATGCCGTCGTCACGGGAGAACGCGTAGAGCATGCGGCCGGCGGATGCGACGGACGACAGGCCGCAGAAGCTCATCGCGATCGCGATCGCGCCACCGAAGACCCCGGCCAGCCCTGCCGGGAGGTTCTGCTGGAGGATGTAGACCACCGCCGCGTTGTCACCGAAGTAGTACTGGCTGTAGAGCGCTGGATCGTCAAGCTGCCCGAACAGCGGCGTGAGGTCCGGCAGGTGGAGGGTCAGCGCCAGCAGGAAGATGAACCCGACCACGGCCGAGACGGCCACGGACAGGAAGATGCCCCACGCGCTCCCAACGCGCGCGCCGACCGTCTCCTCGGCCACGTGGGCCGAGGCGTCGTAGCCCGTGTAGGTCCAGTTCGCGAGGAGCAGCGAGAAGAAGAACGCGATGAACGGCGCGTAGGTCGTGGCCGGGCCGAACAGGAAGCTCAGGATGGGATTCTCGGAGCCCGGGGGCACCGTGATGTCCCACGAGCCGAGGGTGTCCTGCGGCTGGATCGCGAACAGCGTCAACCCCGCGTCCCGGGCCGTGTCCTGGGTTCCGAGGATGAACAGCGACCCGGCGATCAGCGCGACGAACACGATGTGCCACCAGACGCTGACCTGGTTGAGGAACGCGACCACGTTGATGCCCGCGATGTTGAGCACAAGCTGGGCCAGCATCAGCACGCCCATCGTCAGGAGCTGTCCCGAGATGATGAGCGTGTCGCCGACCTTGAGGATCTCGCTCGTGTTGTTGTAGGCGTGGCCGGTGAGCGGCGAGACGATCGTCTGGTTCAGGAAGAAGGCCGCCGCGAAGTTGATGCCGGCGACGATGGCGAACTGGCCGATCAGGTTGAACCAGGCGGTCCACCAGCCCCAGTCCTTGTTCTTCATCTTGCTGGCCCAGTAGTACAGGCCACCCGCCGTCGGATAGGCGGACGCCACCTCGGCCATGGATGCGGCGATCGCAAGCACGAAGACCGTCACCAGCGGCCAGCCGAGGAGGACGGCCGCGGTCCCCGCCCAGGCCAGCCCGTAGTCGTACAGGATGACCGCCCCGGTCAGGATCGAGATGATCGAGAAGCTGATCGCGAAGTTGCTGAAGCCGCCCATCGTGCGGAACAGCTCTTGCGCATAGCCGAGCTTGTGCAGGTCCTGGACGTCCTGTTTGATGACGTCCTCGCGGGACCGTCCTTGGGTCATGGAAGTCTCCCTCGCCGGACGAGGCCTGCCAGGGCCGCGCCCGTTCCTCTTCGCGTCCGCCTGCCACGGGCAGGGGAAGCCCTCCCGCCTCAGCCGGAACCCGTCCGCCGAGGCATCGCAAGGGAAGGCGCGCAGGGCGCGCCAGGCCGCCCGATTCTCGGGCATCCGCCGGTCGCTCGGTCGACCTCCTCGGCGCACGCGCCCACTGCCCGGGGTTCCGCGAGGGGACCCGTCCGCACGCCGGAACCCGGGACGATTGCGGGACTATACGAGACTGCGCAAGCCCTGATGTGCCGGTTTGGCGGGCTGGTTCTCGGGGGCGTGTCGCAAGCGCAAGGACACCGCCCGCGAAACGGCTAGTAGATGAACGTGGTGCCCGCGGGGAAGGTGAACTCGAACGCGGACGGGGGCAGGGTCGCGTTCGGCTGGTAGCTGCTCACCATGGCGTCGCGGGTGACCTGTCCGGCGACGGCTTCCTCGAGGCGGAGGACCACGCCGTCGAGGCGGTCGACCGCGATCCGCACGGCGAAGTCAGGCCGATCTGCCATGACCTCGACGGTCCGCGGGTGTTCGCACTCGAGCACCACGGCCTCGCGGCCGGCAATCGTGGTCATCCCGGTCACCCGGCAGCTCCCCGTTCCGAGGACGTTCTGGCAGTACCCCGCCGGGTGGATGAACAGCTCCGGGAGGGACTCCATCTGGAGCGGTGTCCTCGCGCGGTACACGCGGGAGCTGCCGGGCAGGTCGGCGCCGTCGGTGCCGCGCACCCCCGGACGAACCGGCCGGCGGGTGCCGGTCCTGCGAGCCGAGGAGTAGGCGCTGATCGTCTCGCCATCGGTCAGCCAGATCTCGTAGCTGCCGATGCCCTGGTCCGGCCACGAGGTCAGCACCCTGGCGCGGCCGGGATGCTCGAGTGAGACCTCGACCACGCTCAGCTCCTCGCCTCGTGCGGTCCAGGTCCGCTCCTCGATCCGCATCCGCAACGTCTCGAAGCGGTGCTCCGCATCGCGCATGAACGTGAACAGCTCGGCGACCGGGGGCAGCTCGCCTGTGAGGCGCGCGAGCTCCACGGCGCCCTGGCCGGACGCGGGGACGGGAAGGGAACCGGCGCGGTCCCAGGCACGGGTGGCAGGCATGGCGCGGATTGTAGCGGCCCGCGGCGCGCGAGTTGCACGCAGCGACGACCGGGCGCCCAGGGTCAACCCGGCCACGTGATTGGCGTGTGCATCAGGATCCGCCCCTTCACTCGGGGCCCGGGACCCGAAACCCGGGTTGGACCGCGCCGGCTCCTCGTCGTGGAGCCCGATCTGATGCACATCCCGATCAAGGGCGGCCCCGGGTCGAGGAGGCGGTCAGGGATCGGCCCGGGCGTGCGGTCCGGGCCGGACCCGGTGCCAATCGGCGAGCGGACAACGGGTCCGGGAGATTAGGATGGGCGCCGATGCGACGCGCAACGCGGACCCTCCTCCTGCCGGGGCTGCTCGCGATCGCCGTCGCGGCCTGCTCGGGCCAGCCCGGGTCGTCGGTCAGCCCCGCCACGGGAGCGCCCGCCTCGCCGGCCGGCGGTCCGCCCATGGGAGACGACGTCGTGATCACGGCGGTCAACCTCGAGTTCGAGCCCCGGGGTGTCACGGTGCGGGCCGGCCGGCCGTTCACGATCGAGCTGGACAACCGCGACCGCAGCATCCCCCACGACCTCCAGGTGAGCGACTCGGGCGGCACGGTCATCGTGCAGAGCGAGATCGTCACCGGGCCGGGCAGCCTGACCATCGAGGTGCCCGCGCTGGCGGCGGGAACCTACACGTTCACCTGCGTGGTCCACCCCAACATGACCGGCACGATCACGGCCGAGTAGGCCGTCGGCTCAGCCGCCGCCGGGACCCCCCAGACCGGGCTCGGTCATCTTGAGCGGGTCGAGCAGCTCGTCCAGTCGCTCCGGAGCGATGCCCTTCTCGAGCGCCATCTCCCGGATCGTGCGCCCGGTCTTGAAGCCCTCCTTGGCCATCGCCGCCGCCGCGTCGTAGCCGATCTCGGGGGCCAGCGCGGTTGCCAGCATCAGCCCCTGCTCCACCAGCTTCGGGCCGCGGTCCGTGGCCTTGAGCCCCTCGACCAGCCGCTCCCGGAAGTTGCGTGCCGAAGCGGCGAGCAGCGAGATCGACTCCAGCAGCGCGGCGGACGTCACCGGCATCATCACGTTGAGCTCGAGGAACGACCCCGTCTGCCCGAACGCCACCGTGGCGTCGTTGCCGACGACACGGGCGACGACCATCGTCAGGCTCTCGACGATCACCGGGTTCACCTTGCCGGGCATGATCGAGGAGCCGGGCTGGGTCTCGGGCAGCGCCAGCTCCGCGAGGCCGGCGCGCGGGCCCATGCCCATCAGCCGGATGTCGGAGGCGATCTTCCACAGGCCCAGCGCGATCGCCCGCAGGCCGCCGTGGGCGGCGATCGCCGTGTCAAGCGTTGCCTGGGCGTGGAAGTGGTTGGGGGCCTCCCGGACGAGCAGGCCGGTCAGCTCCGAGAGGTGCCCGCAGGCCCGCGCCGCGTACTCCGGGTGGGCGTTGATCCCCGTCCCGACCGCGGTTCCCCCGAGCGGCACCACGAGCAGCTCGTCACGGGCCGCCTGCGCCCGGCGGATCGCCTCCTCGACCTGGCCCGCGTAGCCCGCGAACTCCTGACCGAGCCGGATGGGCGTCGCGTCCTGGAGGTGGGTGCGCCCGGTCTTGACGACGTCCCAGAACTCGCTCGACTTGGCCGCCAGGGCCCGCTGGAGGTCGATCAGCGCGGGGATCAGCTCCTCCTCGATGGCGACCGCGCCGGACAGCTGGAGCGCCGTGGGCACCGTGTCGTTGGAGCTCTGGCACTTGTTGACGTCGTCGTTGGGGTGGACCTTCGCCCCACCCAGGCGTGCCGAGGCGAGGTGGCTGATCACCTCGTTCATGTTGGTGTTGGTCGAGGTGCCCGAGCCGGTCTGGTAGACGTCGATGGGGAAGTGCTCGTCGTAGCCACCCGCGGCGACGTCGCGTGCGGCGGCGGCGATGGCCTGGGCCTTCGGCGCGTCCAGCAGGCCGAGCGCCTGGTTCGTCTCGGCGGCGGCCAGCTTGACCAGCGCGAGGGCGCGCAGGAAGCGGCGCGGCATGGGCTGGCCGCTGATCGGGAAGTTGAGGACGGCACGCTGGGTGGAGGCGCCGTAGAGGGCGTCCGCGGGGACCTCCATCTCACCCATGGAGTCCCGCTCGATGCGGGTGCTGGTGGTGGGAGTCGTCTCGGTGCTCATGGCGCCGATGGTAGTGCGCGCCGGCAATCGGCGAAGCGGGCCGGATGGCCCATGGTGCCCGGTGCCCCGACGTGCCCGCACCGTATGCTCTCCGGCGTGAACGTCTCGACCGCCGACTTCCGCACCGTGATGGGCCAGTTCGCCACCGGCGTCACCGTGGTCACCGCGCTCGACGGCGACCGGCCCCAGGGGATCACGGTCAACGCCCTGACCTCGGTGAGCCTCGACCCCGCGACCGTGGTCATCGCGCTCGATCGAAAGCGGTATATCGTGCCCACGATCGATGCCTCCCGCCGCTACGCGGTGAACGTCCTCGCCGAGGACCAGCAGGGGCTGAGCGACTGCTTCGCCGGTGCCAGCGTGACCCCCAACCGCGACGCGTTCTGCGGCGCCGACTGGCGACCCGGGGAGAGCGGACTCCCGCTCCTGGTCGGTGCCATCGCATCCATGGAGTGCGACGTGGTGGAGCGGTTCGAGGTGGGTGACCACTATCTCTACGTGGGCCAGGTCCGCGACCTCGTCCTGGACGAGCCGACGGCACCGCCGCTCCTCTACCACCGCAAGCGATACCTGCGGATCGAGCGTGCGACCACCTCGCAGGTCGTCGGCAAGCCAGAGTCCCCACAGGGCTGACAGGAGACGCCGCCATGCATGACTCCGGGAGCGATCCGCTCGACGAGGCTGGCGGTCCGACACCGCTCGTCCGCGTCGCCTTTCCTGCCGGCGGGGGAGCGCTCGAGCCGGTGGCGCTCTTGACCCTGGATCGTCCCGCGCAGCTCAACGCCCTCTCGTTCGACCTGCTTGCCCAGCTGGGCGAGCGGCTGGCGGTGCTCGATGCGGATCCGCGGTGTCGGGCCATCGTCATCACCGGCAGTCGCGAGCGAGCCTTCGCGGCCGGTGCCGACATCCGCGAGCTCGCCGCACAGACACCCGAGAGCCTGCGCCGGGCCGACCCCCTGGCTCCGCTGGACCGGATCGGGCACCTCTCGACGCCGGTGATCGCCGCCGTGCGCGGCTATGCGCTGGGCGGCGGCTGCGAGCTCGCCATGGCCTGCGACATGATCGTGGCCGGTGACGATGCGCAGTTCGGCCAGCCGGAGATCCAGATCGGCGTGATCCCGGGTGCGGGCGGCACGCAGCGGCTGACCCGCGCCATCGGCAAGGCCCGGGCGATGGAGCTCATCCTCACCGGCCGGCGGATCGGCGCGAGCGAGGCAGCGGCGATGGGCCTCGTGTCGCTCGTGGTGCCCGCTGCGGAGACGGTTGACCGGGCGCTCGAGCTCGCGGGCCGGATCGCGGCCATGCCCCCGCTCGCGGTGCAGGCGGCCAAGGCGTCGGTCGTCGCGGCGCAGGAGGAGCCGCTGGGCGCGGGGCTGCGCGAGGAGCGCCGCCGCTTCGAGGCGCTGTTCGACACCGAAGACCAGGCGGAGGGGATGGCCGCGTTCCTGGAGAAGCGGCCGCCGGCCTGGACGGGGCGCTAGGGCGCGCGGTCCCCGACCGGACGCTGGAGCACGGCCGGTCTCAGGGGATGGTGACCTGCACCACGTCGCTCTTGCCGACGATCACCTTGGTCCCGAAGCCGCTCAGCACCGCCTCGACCCGGACGTACCAGGTGCCCGGCTCGATGCCGATGACGGCCGACCCGGTGCCCTTGCCGTCGACCGCCTGCGCGCCGTCCCTGTCGCCGAGGTAGCTGGGATTGGGGTTGGTGGCCGACCAGGAGACCTTGTAGTACGTGAAACAGGCGCCGGGGCCTTCGTACGGGGACCACGAGGCCTCGATGCCTCCGTCCTTGGGCGTCGCTCCGAACGGGCCGAGATTGGCGACGCCCGTCCCGGTCAGCTTGACGAGGCTCGAGGCGCCGATGACCTTGTCCTTCCCGCTGAAGGCGACCGCGCGGTACCAGTAGGTGTTGCCCTTGAGGGTCCAGTCCGCGAAGGTCGTGGCGAAGCGGTCCGTGGTGTACGACTCCCCGAGGGCGTCGATACCGGCCGGAGGCGGATAGGCCGCGGGCGTGTCGAACGGCGAGCCGGACCGCAGCACCGTGTAGTGGTTGAAGCCTGAGCCTTCGTAGGTGTCCCACCCGAGCAGCGCGGTCCCGGCACAGGCGAGGCCCTCGATCGCGAGGCTCGCGACCGGCCTTTCGGTCGGCTTCGGGGTCGGTTTCGGGGTCGGCTTCGGCGTGGCCGTCCCGGCCGGCTTGGGCTCGGGCTTCTTCGTGGGCTTGGGCGTGGGCCGTGTCGTGGCCGTCGCCCCGGGGCTGCCGGTCGGGCTTTGCGAGCGGTCGGGGCTGACCCCTGGATCACCGTTCACCGGTGCCGACGACGCGGGAGCCGGAGCGGTCGACGGCGGCGGGTCCACGAGCGCGGTCTCCAGCAGGCCGACGCCGAAGCCGGCCGCCCGGTCGAGCCGCGCGTTCGCCAGGAGCCACCCGTCGCGCAGGATCTCCGGACCCGTGGCGTCGAGCTGCACCTGGGGCGTGCCCGCCCCGATCAGCACGACCGCCTCCCGGCCCTCGTCGACGCGCAGGGCGAGATCGGGCCCCGCGAGGGCGACGCCGTGCTCCACCGCGACGAGGCGCACCCGTTCGACGTCGGCTGACCCGAGCGGTTCGCGGACGAGGTCGAAGGCCGTGCCCAGCGCCGTCCAGCGCAGGTCGCCCGTGACGACCCGGTATGCCTGGCCATCCGCGAGCGCGACGCGGTGCCAGGCTCGGCCTGCCAGCTGCTCCAGCGTCACGCCGCCGTCGAGCCGGTCGATCCGGAGCGCCGCGCCGCCAGCGAGGCGCACGGCCCCGCCACCCAGCGCCAGCGACGCGCGACCACCGGTGCCGACACGCACGGTGTCCCCGGCGCGGAGCTCGTCGCCACCGGCCAGGGCCGTCGTGCGACCGGCGCGCTCCAGGGTCGCCCCGGAGGCCTCCGTGACCCGGGCGGCCGGCGGCGCGGTGAACAGGTGGCCGTTGCTGACCCCGACCAGCGCGACGATGAGCGCGGCGGCGAGACCGAGGACGGTCCAGCGCGGGGCGGGGAGCACCGACGGCGTCCTCGGGCTCGTGCGGCCGTGCAGCCGGCGCGGCGTCCCGTCGGCAGCGTCGGCGCGGGCTCCCGGGGTGGCGGATGGGTCGGCCGACGACCGCGCGGCCTCGCGCAGGAGCCGGTCCCGCAGGCCGGCGGCGAAGGCGCGGTCCGGGCGCTCGCGTCCGTCGCGCTGGCGCGAGCGCTGGAGGCGGACGCCGGCCCGCTCCAGCTCGGCGTCGATCGCGGCGAGCTCCGGGTCCAGCAGCGCATCGTCGAACGGGATCAGGATGTCGTCGGGCATCGGGCGGTCCTCAGGCGACATCGGAGGACTCCCGGGTCATGACGTCCCGCAGCGCCCGGAGGGCACGGTGCAGCCGCACGGCCGCGGTGGGCCGCGAGCAGCCCAGCGCCTCGGCGACCTCCGCGGGCTCCAGGCCATCCACGTACCGCAGGACGACGACTGCCCGATGGTGCTCGGGCAGCGACCTGAGCGCGCTCGCCAGCGAGTCGCGCTCCAGGGCCGCGCTGAACGCCGCCATCGCGGACTCGTCGACCGCCGCCGAGGCGTCACCATCCGCGTCCCAGGCTCCGTCGGCGGCGCGGATCCCCAGCGGCACGTACCGGCGCCCGCGCCGGATGTGGTCGACCAGGGCATTGCCGGCCACCCGGTACAGCCAGCCGCCGAACGAGTCGTTCCGGAACGACCCCGACCGCAGCGCCGACAGCGCCCGCTCGAAGGTCGTGGCCGTCAGGTCCTCGGCCACGGTCCGCTCCTCCACCCGTCGCACCAGGTAGGCATAGATCCGGGGCAGGTAGTAGTCATAGAGCTCGCCGAACGCGGCGGGATCCGACGCCACGCGCTCGACCAGCGAGCGCTCGTGCGCCGGATCCATCCGAGTGCCATGACGGAGCTCCATCAAGGGGCCATGCTGCGGGGCGGGGGAGCCTCGGCCTACCCTCCGGGGGTACCGGTGCGATAGGCCGATCGATGCGCTCCCGCCGCCCCGGCATCGGCTCAGGGGATCTCGACCCGCACGACCCGGGTCTGGCCCAGGAGGACCTTCTCGCCGTTCCAGCGCCCGATCGACTGCACGCGGTAGAACCAGGTATCACCCGACTCGACGCCGAGGTCCTCGAAGGCGCTGGCACCGGGGTTCTCGATCACGCCGATCAGCTTGGTGCCATCGGTCCAGGGCAGGTACGACGGATTGTCGTGCTGCGCCCGGACGACCTTGTAGTACACGAAGCCGTCGGAGTCGCAGGTCTCCCAGTCCAGCCAGACCGTCGAGCCCTCGACCCCGGCCTCGATGCCGAGCTCCACCGGCTCCGGCTTGGGCCCCGGGTCCGTTGCCGGCGTCGTGACCTTCCCGGCCGGTGACGCGGCGAGGACCTGGTAGCCGTGGTCCGAGGCGCGGACGCAGAACACGCGGTACCAGAGGGTCTTGCCGGCCGGAGCGTCCTTGTGCCAGAAGGCGGTGACGTCACGCTCGCCGATGGCCGCGGCCACCCAGTCGTTGTCGCCCGCCGGCCAGCGGACCGTCGAGTCCTTGGACGCGACGACCTTGTAGTAGTCGAACCCGTCGGCCTTGCAGGCGCTCCAGTCGAGGAAGGGGTGGCCATCCCGGATCTTGACGGCCAGCTCGAGGGCGGCGACATCGGGCTTGTCGGTTGGCTCGGGGGTCGGCTTGTCGGTGGGCTCGGGGCCGGGCACGAAGGCCCGCTCCACGTCCGAGGCGCACCGGACGACGTGCTCGCCCTCGACCTCGGCGACGGCGAACACGCGATACCAGCTCTTGCGGCCCTCGGGCGGGCTGGCGTCGGTGTGGGCGGACGCACGAGGCTCCAGGGCGGCGATCAGCGTGTCGCGCTCACCGGCCGGCCAGCGCACGGTCTCGTCGGCCGCACGGACGACCTTCAGCCGGGCGACGTCCTCGGCCTCGCAGGCGGTCCATTCGAGCCGCACCTTGCCGTCGCGCACGACGACCGCCAGGTCCATCTTCCCGGCCGTGGGCTCCGTGGGCTCCGGATCCTTGGTGGGATCGGGCTCCTCGCCCGGCTCCTTCGTCTCGCCGGGATCGGTGCCCTCGGTGGCCGGCTTGGAGGCGTCGTCGCGCTCGCCACCGAGGCGGCCGGCGACGTCCCCGTCACCGGTATCGCCCGTCCCGACGCCGACGGCCGCGCCGCCTGCCGGCGTCACGCCATCCCCCGCCGTCGCGGACGTGTCGGGTCCGGGCCGGAACCCGCCGGCTCCCAGCACGAGCGTCGCGAGGACGAGCACGCCGACCGCGGCGGCGGGGACGGAGAGCCCGTCCCGGAGGCGCGGTCCCCGGTGCGTTTCCGGCTGCGTGATCCGCCGTCCCAGCTTGTCCAGCTCCTCGATCCGATCGTCGTTCAGGCTCATGGTCGTGCTCCCCGCTGCGGGCCGCATGCGCGGCCGAAGATGGCTGTCGGGGGCAGAACGCCCGGCGGCCCGGCGGATTACCGGCTCGCGGGCAGCCGATGGTCCTGGTACCGGGGCTCCTACAATCAACCCATGCCTCGACCGCTTGACCGCCCGCTCCGCGAGACCTGGATCATCGATGCCGTCCGGACGCCGATCGGGCGCTACGGGGGCGCCCTGGCCGCCGTTCGCCCCGACGACCTCGCGGCGCTCGTCGTCCGGGCGCTCGTCGACCGGGCCGGGCTGGACGCGGCCCTGGTGGAGGACGTGATCCTCGGCTGCGCCAACCAGGCCGGCGAGGACAACCGGAACGTGGCCCGCATGGCGGCGCTCCTCGCGGGCCTGCCGGTCGAGGTCGCCGGCCAGACCGTGAACCGCCTGTGCGGGTCGGGGCTCCAGGCGATCAACACGGCAAGCCACGCCATCGCCGCCGGCGACGGCGACGTGTTCATCGCGGGCGGCGTGGAATCGATGACCCGCTCGCCCTACGTGATGCTCAAGCCCGAGTCTGCCTACGACCGCGGCGCGCGCACGATGGAGGACACGACGCTCGGCTGGCGGTTCGTCAACCCGCGCATGCAGCAGGCCTATCCGCCCATCTCCCTGGGCGAGACCGCCGAGCGCGTCGCGGACGAGCACGCCGTGACCCGCGAGCGACAGGATGCGTTCGCGCTCGAGAGCCAGCGGCGGGCCGCCGCGGCGATCGGGGAGGGGCGGTTCGACGCCCAGCTGGTGCCCGTGGAGGTCCCCGGCCGCAAGGGTGCCGTGACGCATCGTGGACCGCGACGAGCACCCGCGCCCGGACAGCACGCCGGAGGCCCTCGCCGCGCTCAAGCCCGCCTTCAGGGCAGGTGGATCCGTGACCGCGGGCAACAGCTCCGGGATCAACGACGGCGCCTCGGCGGCGCTCCTCGTGGAGGCGGACCGTGCCCGCGAGCTCGGCCTGCGGCCGATGGCGCGCGTCATCGCGACGGCCGTCGCCGGCGTCCACCCCGACGTGATGGGCATCGGGCCCGTGCCCGCGATCCGCAAGGCGCTGTCGAGGGCCGACCTCGCCGTCGGGGACATCGACGTGGTCGAGCTCAACGAGGCGTTCGCCAGCCAGTCGGTGGCCTGCATGGACGCCCTGGGCCTCGATCCCGGGCGGGTGAACCCCAACGGCGGGGCGATCGCGCTGGGGCACCCGCTTGGTGCCTCCGGGCGCCCGCCTGATGACGATGCTGGTCCACGAGCTCGAGCGGACCGGCGGCCGCTATGGGCTCGCCTCGATGTGCATCGGCGTGGGCCAGGGCATCGCGACCGTCGTCGAGCGCATCGACGGCTGACGCCGTGGTACCGGGAGTCACCGGAGTTTCGTCGCGGGTGCTGGACGAAATCCGTTGCGGTGCGTAGGATCGACCCTGCTCGCGTCCCGGGTTGGGGCGGAGCCAGCGACCCGATAGGAGACCATCCCCATGATCGACGCCACGCCGACGGTTGACGTCACGCCCGCGATCGAGGCCGCGCCGACGGTCGTCTCGCTCACCGACGCTGCCGCCGCGAAGCTGGCCGAGCTCACCAAGGACGAGACCAGCGCGGACATCGGCCTGCGCGTGTACGTCTACTCCGGCGGCTGCTCGGGCTATCGCTACGGGATGATGCTCGAGGATCAGCCCACCGCGGACGACAACGTCCTCCACGTCAACGGCGTGCGCGTCTACATCGACGCGAACAGCGTGCCGCTGATCAAGGGCTCCGAGATCGACTATGTCGACACGCTGATGGGCGCCGGCTTCACCGTCAACAACCCCAACGCGGTGTCCGGCTGCGGCTGTGGCTCAAGCTTCCGCACCGAGGACGAGGCCGGCTCCCCGCGCTCCTGCTCCCACTGATCCCCGTCCGTGGCGGACGGGTGACGCGCCCGGTCCCGCCGCGATCCACCGCGACCACCACCGCCGTCGGGAGCTCCCGGCGGCGGTTCGCGTTCCGGTTCGCCCGGGTGGCGTAGGCTGGCTGGAGGCCAGATGCAGATCCCGCTGTTCCCGCTCCACACCGTGCTCGCCCCGGGCATCGCCCTGCCGCTCCACATCTTCGAGGAGCGCTACCGGCAGATGGTCCGGCATTGTCTCGACACGTCCTCGCCGTTCGGCGTCGTGCTGATCCGGGGTGGCAGCGACGTGGCTCCGCGGGATGGTACGCCCCGCGAGCTGTCCATCGCCGGTGTCGGCACCGCCGCCGAGATCCGGGAGGCAAGCCGCTACGCCGACGGCCGCTGGGACCTGCTGATCGTGGGCACCTCGCGGTTCCTCGTCCGCGATGTCCGCACCGATGTCGCGTCCTACCTCGTCGCCGAGGTGGACCCGTTCCCGGATGCGCCGGTGGGCGACGTCGAGGCGACCGAGACGCTCGCCGGCCGGGTGACGCGCCGGTTCGTGGACTATCTCCGGCTGCTGCAGCCGCGCGACGGTGAGTCCGCCGAGCCCATCGACGTCCAGATGGAGGTCGAGACCGAGGTTGACGAGCCCGACGCGGACGAGGAGGAGCGGGAGACGGCCGGCGGCCCGCTCGAGGTCCCGCTCCTCGAGTCGGACTCCACGCCCGTCCCGATCGACGATCCCGAGGCGGCCACGGCGGCGCTCCGGATCCCCGACGATCCCAGCGCGCTGTCCTTCCTCCTGACCGGGATCGTCCAGGTGGAGCCGGACCGCCGGCAGGCGCTGCTCGAGGCCGCCGGCGCCGACGAGCGCCTGCGCGACATCGACGCCCTGCTCGATCGCGAGATCCTGCTCCTCGGAGCGCGCCTGGCGCCGTTCGCGGTGGACCGGAGCGCCCTCTCGGGCAGCGACAACTAGACGGCGCGCGCCAGGTACCGGTCCACGCCCTCGGCCGCCGCACGACCCTCGCGGATCGCCCACACGACCAGCGACTGGCCGCGCACGCAGTCGCCCGCCGCGAACACGCCCGGCACGGTGGTCATCCGGTCCGCGGTCGTCCGGACGTTGCCCCGCGGGTCCAGCTCGCACTCGAACGCCTTCGGCAGGGCGGGCTCCGGGCCGGTGAAGCCCAGGGCGAGCAGCACCAGGTCGGCGGAGATCACCTGGGTGGTGCCGGGGACCTCGCGCATGGCGACGCGGCCGTCCGGCCCCGGCTGCCAGCTGATGTCGGCGATCTCCACGCCGGCGACGTGCTCGTTGAGGCCGATGAACCGGCGGGTCGTGGTCGAGTAGCGGCGCGGGTCCTCGCCCCACAGCGCCGCGGCCTCCTCCTGGCCGTAGTCCAGCTTGTAGACCTTGGGCCACTCGGGCCAGGGGTTGTCCGGGCGCGCGCTCGCAGCGGCGGCCGTGCGAGCAGCTCCAGCTGGCGCACGCTCCGCGCGCCCTGGCGGATGGCGGTGCCCACGCAGTCGGTCCCGGTGTCGCCGCCGCCGATGACGACCACGTCCCTGCCGGCGGCGTCGATCGGCGCCTCGGCGTCCGTGCCGCCGTCGAGCAGCCGGCGCGTGTTGCCGCGCAGGAAGCTCATCGCGAGGTGGATCCCGCCCAGCTCGCGGCCGGGCACGGCGAGGTCGCGCGCGACGGTGGAGCCGGTGGCGAGCACCACGGCGTCGTAGCGTCGCAGCCAGCTCGTCGGGGGCGATGTCGGCGCCGACGGTGACGCCGGTCTGGAAGCGTGACGCCCTCGGCCTCCAGCAGCGCGACCCGCCGCCCGACGACGTCCTTGTCGAGCTTCATGCTGGGGATCCCGTACATCAGCAGCCCGCCGATCCGGCCCGCCCGCTCGAACACGGTGACCTGGTGGCCCAGCTGGTTGAGCTGGTCCGCGGCGGCGAGGCCGGCCGGCCCGGAGCCGACCACCGCCACGCGCTTCCCGGTCCGCGCCAGCGGCGGGCGCGGCGTGATCCAGCCTTCCTCCCAGGCCCGGTCGGCGATCTCCTGCTCGATGGTCTTGATCGTGACCGGGTCGCCGTTGAGGCCCACGGTGCACGAGCCCTCGCAGGGCGCCGGGCACACGCGCCCCGTGAACTCCGGGAAGTTGTTGGTCCGGTGGAGGCGGATGCGACGCCTCCCGCCACTGGCCCCGGTAGACGAGGTCGTTCCAGTCCGGGATGAGGTTGTTGATCGGGCAGCCCGAGGCCATGCCGCTGATGAGCGTCCCCGTGTGGCAGTACGGGATGCCGCAGTCCATGCAGCGGGCGCCCTGCTCGGCGAGCTCGGCCTCGGCCAGGCGCGGGTGTGCCTCGCTCCAGTCGCCGATGCGCTCGAGCGGCGGCCGTGACGGCTGGTTGCGGCGCTGGACCTCGATGAACGCCGTCGGCCGGCCCATCAGGAGCCTCCCACCCGGGCCAGGTCGCGGGCGTTCTCCTCGAACGCCGCCATCTCGGCCTCGTCCGCCGAGAGCCCGGTCGCCCGCATCCGCGCCTGGGCCGTCGAGGACGCGCCGGTAGTCGTGCGGGATGACCCGCACGAAGCGCGGAAGGCTCGCCGCCCAGTCCGCGAGCACCGCGCCGGCCCGGTCGGATCCGGTCAGGTCGAGGTGGCGTGCCAGCAGCTCCCGCAGCGTCGCCTCGTCCTCGCTGTCGGACTCCACCGGCTCGAGCCCCACCATCTCGGTGTTGCAGCGGCCGGCGAACGTCGCCGTCCTCGTCGAGGACCCAGGCCACGCCGCCGGACATGCCGGCCGCGAAGTTGCGTCCCGGTCCGGCCGAGGACCACCACGCGCCCGCCGGTCATGTACTCGCAGCCGTGGTCGCCCACGCCCTCCACGACCGCCGCGGCGCCGGAGTTGCGGACCGCGAAGCGCTCACCGGCCATGCCGCGGAAGAACGCCTCGCCGCCGGTGGCGCCGTAGAGGGCGACGTTGCCGACGATCACGTTCTCGTGGGCGACGAACGGCGAGCCCGCCGGCGGGTAGACGATCGAGCCGGCCGCCGGAGAGCCCCTTGCCGATGTAGTCGTTGGCGTCGCCCTCGAGCGCGCAGGGTCAGGCCGCGCGGGATGAACGCGCCGAAGCTCTGCCCGGCCGAGCCCTGGAACGTGGAGCTGGATCGTGTCCAGCGGCAGGCCGTCGCGGCCCCAGTGGCGCGTGATCTCGGAGCCGAGCATCGTCCCCACCGTCCGGTTCACGTTGCGGATCGGCAGCGTGGCGCGGACGGGGAGGCCCTCCGTCGAGCGCCGGCGCGCCAGGCGCCAGGAGCGTCGTGGCGTCGAGGCCCTCCTCCACGCGGTGCTGCTGGATCAGCGTCTGGCGCGCCCTCGTACGTGCCGGGCACGTCGGGCAGGGCGAGGATCCGGCTGAAGTCGAGGCCGCGCGCCTTCCAGTGGTCGAGCGCCGGGCGCATCTCGAGGCGATCGGACCGCCCGATCATCTCGTCCATCGTCCGGAAGCCGAGGCGCGCCATGTGCTCGCGCACCTCCTGCGCGATGAAGCGCATGAAGTTGACGACGTGGTCCGGGTCCCCCGCGAACCGCTTGCGCAGCTCGGGGTCCTGGGTCGCCACGCCCACCGGGCAGGTGTTGAGGTGGCAGGCGCGCATCATCACGCAGCCCAGCGCCACCAGCGGCGCGGTCGCGAACCCGAACTCCTCGGCGCCGAGCAGGGCGCCCACCACCACGTCGCGCCCGGTCTTGAGCTGGCCGTCCACCTCGACCACGACCGCGGCTTCGCAGGTCGTTCATGAGCAGCACCTGGTGGGCCTCGGCGAGGCCCAGCTCCCACGGCACGCCCGGCGTGCTTGATCGAGGTCAGCGGCGACGCCCCGGTGCCGCCGTCGTGGCCGGAGATCAGGATCACGTCCGCGTGCGCCTTGGCCACCCCCGCGGCCACGGTGCCCACGCCGACCTCCGCGACCAGCTTCACGCTGATCCGCGCCTCGTGGTTGGCGTTCTTGAGGTCGTGGATGAGCTGCTTGAGGTCCTCGATCGAGTAGATGTCGTGGTGCGGGGGCGGGCTGATCAGCCCGACGCCGGGCGTGCTGTGGCGGGTCTTCGCGATCCACGGGTAGACCTTGGAGCCGGGCAGCTGGCCGCCCTCGCCGGGCTTGGCGCCCTGGGCCATCTTGATCTGGAGCTCGCGGGCGTTGACGAGGTACTCGGAGGTCACCCCGAAGCGGCCGGACGCGACCTGCTTGATGGCGCTGTTCCGCGAGTCGCCGTTCGCGTCCGGCGTGTAGCGCGCCGGGTCCTCGCCGCCCTCGCCCGTGTTGGACTTGCCGCCGAGGCGGTTCATCGCGATCGCGAGCGCCTCGTGCGCCTCGGCGCTGATCGAGCCGTAGCTCATGGCGCCGGTCTTGAAGCGGCGCACGATGGCCTCGACCGGCTCGACCTCCTCGATCGGCACCGGGCGCAGGGCCGGCCGCAGCTCCAGCAGCCCGCGCAGGGTGGCCAGCCGCGTGCTCTGGTCGTCCACCAGCGAGCTGTAGTCCTTGAACGTCGAGTAGTCGCCGGTCCGGACGGCCTTCTGGAGGGTGTGGACGGTGAGCGGGTTGAACAGGTGGTTCTCGCCGTCGGCGCGGTACTGGTACTGGCCGCCGGACGGGAGCTGGGTGTGGACGATGGGCCGGCGCGGCGGGTAGGCGCGGTCCTGGCGGGCCTTGACCTCCTTGCTCACGATCTCGATGCCGATGCCGCCGATCCGGGTCGGCGTCCAGGTGAAGTACTCGTCCACGAAGTCCCGGTTGAGGCCGATCGCCTCGAACACCTGGGCGCCGTGGTAGCTGTGGACCGTGGAGATCCCCATCCGCGAGATCGCCTTGATCACGCCCTTGGTCGCCGCCTTGCGGTAGCGCTGCTCGGCCTCCTCGTACGGGCCCGGGACGGCGCCCAGCCGGACCTGGTCGTCGATGGTCTCGAAGGCGAGGTACGGGTTGATCGCCGATGCGCCGTACCCGATCAGGAGGCAGAAGTGGTGGGCCTCGCGCGGCTCGCCCGACTCGAGCACCAGGCCCGTCCGACCACGCGTGCCCGCCCGGACGAGGTGGTGGTGGACCGAGCTCACCGCGAGCAGCGCCGGGATCGGGGCGTCCGTCTCGTTGTGCCCGCGGTCCGAGAGGATGATCTGGTTGTAGCCCTCGGCGATCGCCTCGGACGCCTGGCGGCGCAGGTCCTCGATGGCGCGCCGGAGCCCGGACCCGTTGTCGCCGACCTTGAACAGGATCGGCAGGGTGATCGCCCGGAAGCCGCGGCTGGCCGGGCCGCCGTCGAGCGCGCGGATCTTCTCCAGCTCCGCGTTGGAGATCACCGGCGACGGCAGCGCGACCTGGTGGGCGGCGTCCGGCCCCGGCTCGAGGAGGTTCTCCTCCGGGCCGATGGCGCGGTCCGTGGCCATGATCAGCGCCTCGCGGATCGCGTCCACCGGCGGGTTGGTGACCTGCGCGAACAGCTGCTTGAAGTAGCTGTACAGGAGCTGCGGCTGCTCCGAGAGCACCGCCAGCGGGGCGTCGTTGCCCATCGAGCCGATGGGGTCCGCGCCCGTGGTCGCCATCGCGTTGACGATCAGCCGCACGTCCTCGGTCGTGTAGCCGAAGACCTCCTGCCGCAGGAGCACCGTCTCGTGGTCGGGCGGGATCGCGTTCCCGGTGGCGGGCAGATCCCCGAGGCTGACCAGGGAGCCGCGGACCCACTCCTCGTACGGGTGGGCGCCGGTGATCGCGGCCTTGAGCTCGTCGTCGGGGATGATCCGCCCCTGCTCCGTGTCGACGAGGAACATGTGCCCCGGCTGGAGGCGGCCCTTGGCCAGGACGTCCTCGGCGGGGATGTCGAGCACGCCGGTCTCGGACGCCATGACCACGCGGCCGTCGCGGGTCACCCAGTAGCGGCCGGGCGGAGGCCGTTGCGGTCCAGGAGCGCGCCCACCCGGACCCCGTCCGTGAACGCGAGCGACGCCGGCCCGTCCCACGGCTCCATCAGGCACGAGTGGTACTCGTAGAACGCGCGCCGCTCCGCGGACATCCCGGTGTCCCGGCCCCAGGGCTCGGGGACCATCATCATCATCGCGTGGGCCAGGCTCCGGCCCGAGAGGTGGAGCAGCTCCAGGACGTTGTCGAAGATCGTCGTGTCCGAGCCGTCCACGTCCACGGCCGGCAGGATCTTGGCCAGGTCCTCGCCGAACACGGAGCTCCGGAACGTGGACTGGCGGGCGAACAGCCAGTTGACGTTCCCGCGCAGCGTGTTGATCTCGCCGTTGTGGCTGATGAAGCGGTACGGGTGGGCGCGCGACCAGGACGGGAAGGTGTTGGTCGAGAACCGCGAGTGGACGAGGCCGATCGGCGCTCTCCAGCCGCTCGTCGAGCAGGTCCGGGTAGAAGGTCCGCAGCTGGGACGCGTTGAGCATCCCCTTGTAGACCATCGTCCGGCAGGACATCGACGGGATGTACGCGTCCGCCCGACCCGGCAGCGCGCTGCGGCCGATGGCCTTCTCGATCAGCCGCCGGGCGACGTACAGCCGGCGGTCGAAGGCGAGGTCGCCGTCGGGACCGGGCGGGAGGTCGGCTGGGCGGGCGATGAACGCCTGGGCCATCACGGGCTGGCTGCTCCGCGCCGTGGCCCCGAGGCCGGTGGGATCCGTGGGCACGTCGCGCCAGCCCAGGAGCGTGAGGTCCTCTCCGGCCAGCGAGGCCTCGAAGCGCTCGATGACGCCGTTGCGGCTGGCGTCGTCGCGCGGCAGGAAGACCTGGGCGACGCCGAAGCCGCGCTTCGGGCAGCTCGATGGCCCGCCTCGGCGGCCACCGCCCGCAGGAAGGCGTGGGGGAGGGCCAGGAGGATCCCGGCGCCGTCGCCCGTGTTCGCCTCGGAGCCGGACGCGCCGCGATGCTCGAGGTTGACGAGGACGGTCAGCGCGTCCCGGACGATGGCGTGCGAGGGGCGGCCGGCGATGTCCACGACGAAGCCGAAGCCGCAGGCATCGTGCTCGGTCGACGGCTCGTACAGCGTCCGGGTCTGTGGCACGGCAATGCCTCCCGCCGGGCACCCCCTCGTGGGGATGGGGCGGAACCGTACGCAATCGACGCGGGAGGGGCAGGGCCCGTGGTGGTGATCGTTGGGTTGCGGTTGGGGGTCCGGGGGCGTCACGGAGCACGAATGGGGCAGGCTGCCTCATCGGTGCCGAGCGAGTGTTGGGCAGGACGCACACGTCTCCGGTGCTGCGGCGCACCCGCGCTTCGGCTCGCGGTTGACGATCGAGAGGGTCCTGCCCAATCATCGGCGTCGCGGATCCCCTGCAGCAGACCGCCAGGTGCGGGCCCCATCGCGGGCAGAGAGTGAGCATTCGTGGATCTACGACGCCAGATCGGAATCGTGCGGACGTGGTTCCCGCTGTTCGTCCTGAGCGTGGTGCTCGCGGCCGTGGCGCGCTCTCGTGATCAGCAACGTGCAGCCGAAGATCTACGAGGCCAGGGCGACCCTGATCGTCGGCCAGTCGCTCACCGGCGCGAACCCCGACTACACGCAGCTCCTCGCATCGCAGCGGCTGTCCACGACCTATGCCGCGGTCGCCACGACGCGCCCGATCCTCGAAGGCCTGATCGCCGATCTCGGCCTCGATGTCACGCGCGACGACCTGCGGGACATGGTGACCGCGGAGGCGCCCGCCGACAGCACGCTGGTCACGATCACCGTCCAGTACCCGGGCGCCGACGAGGCCGCCGCCATCGCCAACGGCATCGCCGAGCGACTGATCGCCGATTCGCCGGCCATCCAGGGCCGGACGGCCGAGCTGCAGGCGTCGATCGATGCGGACCTCGAGGCGACCCAGGAGCAGATCGCCGACACCCAATCCCGGGTCGCGGCCCTGGCGCAGACGGCGGATCGCACGCCTGAGCAGGAAGCCGAGCTGAGCACGCTCGAGGGCCGGCTGGTCAGCCTGCGCTCGACGTACGCCACCCTCCTCTCGTTCCTGTCGGGCAGTGCGACCAACCTGATCAGCATGATCGAGCCGGCCGTTGCCGCCGACGTCCCGATCTCGCCGCGTCCGGTGCTCAACCTCGTGCTCGCCATGGTGCTCGGCCTGGCCCTCGCCGTCGGCATCGCCTTCCTTGTCGAGTTCGTGCGCGACCCCATCAAGGACTCCGACGACGTCGAGGCCACCCTCGGCATGACGACCCTCGGCGGCGATCGTCCGCATGCGGGCCGAGGGCGGCCGCGATCCCTTCTACCAGCTGTCCACGCTCCTCTACCCGCGGTCCGCGGCCGCGGAGGCCTATCGAACCCTGCGCACCAACATCGAGTTCGCCGCGGTCGACAGCCCGGTTCACACCCTCCTTGTGACCAGCTCGAGCCCCGGGGAGGGCAAGACGGTGACGGCCTGCAACCTCGCCGTCGCATTCGCGCAAGCCGGTCGACGCGTGATCCTCGTCGACGCGGACCTCCGCAAGCCCGGTGTGAACGGCATGTTCCGGCTGCCCAACTCGAAGGGCCTGACGTCGCTGCTGCGGACCGACGACACTGACGGTCGAGAGCGTGGCCCAGCAGACGGAGCAGGACGGCCTGCGGTCGTCACCACGGGCCCGCTGCCGCCCAACCCGGCCGAGCTCCTTGGATCGCAGCGGATGCGGGCGGTGCTCGAGCAGCTCTCGCGCGGCGTCGACCTGCTCGTGGTCGACAGCCCCCCGCTCCGCGCCTTTGCCGACGCCGCCATCCTGAGCTCGTTCCTGGACGGGACCGTGTTCGTCGTCGATGCGAGCGTCAGCCGGCGGCGCGCGGTCCGCCAGGGCCGCGAGGCGCTGACGCGGGCCGCCGCCCACATGCTCGGCGTCGTCCTCAACCGGGTCCCGGGCGCGGCGCGCGTCGAGTACGCGGGCTACTACGGCAAGCTCGCCGCCGAGCCGCAGGTAGCGGCCGGCTCACGCGAGGCTGGCGGCCAGCGCGGCTAGCATCTGGGGCAGCCCGGTCCGACCCGACGGCCGCCGGAACCCCCCTCCGCTGACGGCCGTCCTCAGCTCGCCGGCGGCCGCTCCTCCACGATGGCCGCCAGCCGGTCGCCAAGGTGCGCGTATCGTGCTCCCGGGCGACGAACGCGCGTCCAGCCGCGCCCATCGAGGCGAGCTCGGCCGTCGGCGTTCCGGCGAGAGCCATGAAGGCATCCGCCATGCGCCCGGCGTCGTCCGGATCGACCGTGATGCCGGCACCCGCGGCCCGGACCGGGTCGAACGCGGTGTCGCAGGCGAACACGACCGGCCTGGCGGCCGCCATGTACTCGAACAGCTTGTTGAAGCTGATCCCGTAGCGATAGACCGGGGTGTACGTGGTGTGGACCACCGTCGCGTCGAGCTCACGGAGGACGAGCGGAACCGCCTGCCGCGGGATGGGCATGAGCACCGCCGCCGGCGCGCCGGCGGCGGCCCGCTCGACGGCCGGCCGTTCAGGACCCTCGCCGACCAGGACGACCCCGACCCGACCCGGGAGCCGGGTCTCGGCGATCGACGCAGCCTCCGCGATCAGGTCGGCGCGGTTGACCCGTCCGAATGCCCCGAGATAGCCGATCACGAACCGGCCCTCGGACCGGAAGCGGTGCACGGCGTCCAGGCAGGCCGTGACGGCCTCCGGGACCTCCCCGGGTTCCTCAGCGGCGGTGAACGTCGCCAGGTCGGCCCCGTTGGGAATGTAGACGAGGTGATCGGTCGGCAGTGACTGCTCGTCCAGGTAGTCGCGCATCCCGGGCAGCAGGGTGATGACCGTGGACGCCCTGCGGACGAGGAACGCCTCGAGGGCGCGCAGGACGCGCTCGCCCGGCGAGCCGACCCGCAGCGCACCGAGGTCCACCAGCGTCTGCGGCCAGAGGTCTCGGACCTCGAACACGAAGCGGGCCCGCCGGAGCCTGGACGCCAGCCAGCCGCCGAACGCCGCGAACGGGTGGACCGTCGACCCGATCACCACGTGGGGCCGCCGCTCGCGCACCTGGACGACCAGGAACACGACGAGGAACGACAGCATGTTGACCTGCCGTCGCCAGTCGTTCCCGTGGTACGGCGTGGTGCGCAGCCAGACGAAGCGGACCCCGTCCACGACCTCCACCCGGTACAGGTCCCGGGAGCGCAGGGTCCGATCGATGCCGGTGTGGTGACCGCGGCCGGCCGCGAAGATCGTGACGCGGTGGCCACGGCGGACCAGGTGGCTCGCCAGGGTGAAGTGGCGGGTCCCCGCCGCATGGCCGGGGTGGCCCGCATGGTGGTTGACGATCCAGACGTGGCGCGGGACGGTGCGCTCAGGCTCCGGGGCCGTCTCGTTCACGGGCGCACCGTAGCACGCAGGCCGGCCAGCAGGCCACGCAGCAGCCGGGTTGCGGTCGTGGCGATCAGCCGAACATCTGCCAGCCTCGGGATCCAGAACGCCCGCAGGGGGGCGTCCGCCAGGCGCGATGCGATCAGCGTGATCACGATCGCCGTGGTCGTGTACGAGATGAGTGACGAGGCGGCGGCTCCGACGATCCCGAGAGGCGGGATCAGGATCAGGTTGGCCGTGAGGTTGACGGCGAACCCGAGCACGGTGGCGGCCGAGGTCCTGCCCGTGAGTCCGAGCCCCGAGACGTACTCCCCGACGACCCGCGCGATCGCGAGCGACACGACGGCGGGCAGCAGGACGAACAGGGCCGGCAGGGCCGGCATGAACGCCGGGACGACCGCGGCGATCAGGATCGACCCAGCCGGGGCGAGCAGGACAGCCGTCGCGCCGGTGAGGATGATGGTGCCTCGGGCCACGGTCGTCACGTGGCGGTTGGCTTCCTCCCGCGAGACGCCCGCGACGTGCGGCAGGAACACCGACGAGACCGCGCTCGGCAGGTACGTCGCCATCTCGGCGATCGTGACCGCCATGCTGTAGTAGCCAAGCGGTGCCGACGCCTCGGCCGTCATGGCGGCGATCAGGAACACGTCGGCACGGGCGCTGAAGAACGCGGTGAGGCTTGACGGGTAGAGCGGCAGGCTGTAGCGGAACAGCTCGCGGTACGTGACCTTCGGACCGGGCCGTGCGCGGCGCGTGGCGCGGACCGTCCCGAGCACGAAGGCGGTCATGCCGAAGGTGGCGGCGATGACGTAGGTGGCGACCGCGCCCTCGATCTGGAACCCGAGCACGCCGATCAGGAGCACGAGGAAGACGGTGGATAGCACCGACTGTGCGACGTTGACCGCCGCGTACCATCGCACGGACTTGAGCGCGATGAGGATGCTCGTCACGAACGTGGCGGTGACCAGGATGGGGATCACGGCCATCGAGACGAGGATCAGGGTCGGGTCGATGCCCTTGAGCAGCGCGCTCTCGAGAGCGGGTCGGGCCATTGCGATCACGATCAGCGCGACGGCGGACAGGAACAGCGCCAGCAGGATCGCGCGCCGCACGATCGAGGTCGTCCTCCCCTTCGCCGCGTAGAAGCCGAGTGCCGTCGGGAGGCCGAGCTGCACGAGCACGAGGGTCGTGTTCGGCACGAGCGTCAGCAGGTAGTAGTCTCCCTTGGCCTCCGGACCCAGCAGCCGCGCGAACAGCAGGGAGTTCACGATCCCGAGCCCAGCCGTCAGGACCTGGGCACCGAAGATCGTGACGACGCGCTCTGAGAAGCCGCCACTGCGGACAGGTTCACTCACGAGCGGCTCGGTCCGGCAGACGGCCGGAGTGCGTGGACGACGGCATCGATCTCGCTGGGCTACGGTTGCTTGCGCATGGGCGCGCACGACGGCCACGCGGCGTCGTGCCCGGGCGGCAGGTGCCACCGGGGGCGACGAGGATGATAGTCGAGGCGGCGCCTCGGCCCGCACAGGAGGTGGCGACAATCATGTCGGAGGGCGCGGTCACGCCGGTCATGCCGAGGCTCGGGATGGTCCTTGTCGCACTCGGGATCGTCATCCTCGCCTGGCAGGCCACCGGCTCGCAGGAGGGTATCGACCCCGCGGTCCCCACCTCGCAACCCGCCCAGGCCACGCTCAGCGCCGCGCCACGCCCCAGCGGCCTGCCCTGCCGGCCAACGCTCCAGGCGGAGATCGATGCGGCGTCGGGGGGCGACGCGATCGATCTCCGTGGCTGCACGTACGACGCTGGAGCCACGATCGACAAGCCCCTCACGGTGCTCGGCGGCATGGTTCGACTGCCGCCCGGCACGGCCGGGATCACGATCGAGGCCGACGATGTCACCCTCGACGGCATCGAGATCGTCGGCGCCCAATCCGGCCAGTATGTGTTCGAGGAGATCGGGGTCCTCGTCCAGGCGACGCCGGATCGTCCAGTGCGGCGGTTGACGATCCGCAACAGCCGGCTGAGCTCGCTCGGCGGCTTCGGAGCCTATCTGCGCAACGTCGAGTCCGTGCGCCTTGCCGGCAACGAGGTCCACGACATCGTCTATGCCGGCCTGATGATCCTCAGCGGCCGTGGCGGCACGGTCGAGGACAACGACGTGCAGCGCATCGGCGTGCAGGGGGCGGAGGCGAACGGTGGCAACGCCTACGGCATCGCCGTGACGACGGGCGCCGGAGGGGAGCCGGTGTCATCTGACATCGTGGTCCAGGGGAACACCGTCATCGACGTCCCGACGTGGCATGCGCTCGACACCCACGGCGGCTCGAACCTCGTGTTCCAGGGCAACACCGTTCGTGGTTCGATGCGGGCGATCTTCATCACGACCGATACGGCGGGGAACGAGCCGTCGAACATCGCGATCCTCGGCAACTTCCTGCTCAGCCCTGCGCCGGTGACCTCCAACCTCGGTGCCATCACGCTGTACCGCGCCCGCGACGTCTCGATCTCGGAGAACACCGCGACGGGCTGGGGCCGGACGTCCTTCGTCAACGACTTCCAGGCGGAGAGCACGGACGTGTACATCGGGCAGAACATCGTCCAGCCGTGACTCCGGCCCCGCGCGACGGGGCGGGTCCTCGTCCGGGCGGCCGGCTCCCGGAACGGTGGTCAGCCGGCACGGCGCTGGCCTACGACCGCCGGGCGAGCGCCTCGTACGCGGTCGTCAGGCGAGCCACCTCGGACTCCCAGTTCCAGCGCTCACGCGCCGCCGCCGCACACCGCGCCCTGAGCGCTTCGCGAGGGACGGGTTCGAGGTCCAGGATCCCCGCGATGGCACGGGCCACGCTGGCGGTGTCCTCAGGGTCGCACACGGCGCCCAGGGGTCCGAGCGGGTCGTCCATGACGATCTGGCGCATCAGCGGCATGCCGCTCACGACGGGGGGGGTGCCGGCGGCGAGGCACTCGAAGAGCTTGTTGGGCGTTGCGAGGACCAGGTTCCGGGTCGCCGCGGGCAGGGCCATCGCTCCGACATCGGCTGACGCCACCCACGGCAGCAGCTCGCGCGGGGGGACCGCGCTGAGGACGTGGATCCGGCCGCCGTAACGAGGATCGGCGCCTTTCGCGGCGAGCTCGTCACGCTCGGAGCCGTAGCCGAGCAACACCAGGTGGGCATGCGCCAGCTCGGGCTCGAGCATCGCCTCGCTCAGGCGGTCCAGGCCGCGGTGCCGAGACAGGATCCCGTGGTACAGCACCACCGGCGTCCCCGCGGGGAGGCCCAGGTGCTCACGGATGAGGTCGGGCGGCGGCTCCGGTGGCGTCCAGCGGGGGGTGGCGTTGTGAACGACGATCAGCTCGCGCGGCCGGCTCCGGCGCAGGAGGTCCTCCGCGATCCCGTGGTTGACGGCGACCACAAACCCGGCCCGGGCGACGAGGCGCTGCTCATACCAGCGGGCGAGGCGGCGCAGCGGGCCGGGCAGGCGACCGCCGGTGCCGGTCTCCGTGAACAGGTCGTGCACGTCGTACGCGAACGGGACATCGAGGCTGGGCGCGACCGCCGCGAGGGCTGCAAAGTCGTGGAGGTGCCACGCGTCGACGCGCCCGGCTCGCTCGATGGCGGCCCGCCCCCACACCCGGAGGTTGCGGATGTAGCCGGTCAGCCAGCGCGCGCGAGCCGTGAGGTGCCGCACCCGTCCGATCCTGCGGCGGTCGAGGAAGGGGCTCGAGGTCCCGGGGACAACGGCGCTGCGATCGGGCCGGATGGGGACCACCTCGACGCGAGGGTCCCAGCTCGGCGAGCGGTCGCCTTCCCAGGCCAGGCAGAGCAGGGTGACGGCGTGACCGGCGTCGGCGAGGGCCGTGGCCTCGCGCTGGACCCGGCTGTCGTAGGTGATGTCGCCGTACACTGCCATCGCAATGCGGAGGCGATCGCCCCCCGTCACGTGGCCCGCGCCGGCCGGTTGTGGGTCGACCGCGGTATCCGGGACTGCCGCGGCGTCATTGTGCGCATCCTCGCTCCCTCTCCGGCCGTTCGCCGGCTGCTAATCCTAAGATGTACGGGACAATCCTCACTCACCCCCGCGTCGGACCGTCGCATGCGCCGGTCCGGCCCCTCCCCGCACCGGAGCCCCTGCTTGATCGTCTGGCACCGCATACGAGCCGACTTCCTGATGCCATCAAGGCTTGGGGCGTTCAGGCGCACCCTGGAGGTCGCCCGCCACCTCGGATACGAGACCCTCGGCATCGGCCCCTTCTCGGAACGGCGCGATGAGCCGGCCGATGGGTCGCAGCGGTTGCTCGTGCTCCGCCACGACGTCGACACCGATCCGCGGACTGCGTCGGCCATGTGGCGGATCGAGAGCGACCTGGGGATGACGGGCTCATGGTTCTTCCGGCTCGCGACCCGGGACCTGCCGCTGATGCGGGCCATCGCCGGTTTCGGCGGCGAGGTCGGCTACCACTACGAGGAGGTCGCGACCATCGCCAAGGAACGGAACCTCCGCACGCGCGAAGAGGCTCTCCGGGCGCTTCCGGCGGCGCGCGACCGGTTCCGAACGAACCTGACCGGACTCCGGGCTGCGACGGGGCTGCCGATGCGCGTGGCGGCGTCCCATGGGGACTTCGTGAACCGGCGCCTCGGCGTCGCGAACTCGATGCTGCTAGCCGACCATCGTTTCGGGCCGACGTCGGTATCGATCTCGAGGGCTACGACGATGAGCTCCTGGGACGGATGCCGTGCCGGACGTCGGACACGGCGCCACCGCGGTGCTGGCGGGACGAGGACCCGGTTGCCGCACTGGGGCGTGGCGAGCCGGTGGTCTACGTCCTCGTCCATCCGCGTCATTGGCGAGCCGCACCGCTCGTGAATGCCCGCGACGATGCCAGGCGGCTGTGGGAAGGTGCGAGGTTCGCGATGCCACGGCTTCGGGGAGCATCGGGAGGACGGATGACCCGGTGCCCGGGGCAGGCGCCCCGGGTGACGGCCAGCACTCGGAGGCACCCCGTACGGCGACGCACGGCCGGTCGCTGCTGGAGCGCTTCTCGCGTGCGCGCGATGTCCTCCAGGCGCCGCGGGTGACGATCGAGCTGTACGGGGATCGCCATGCGCGCGAGGTCTACGAGTCATTCTCGGCTCGCCACCCGCGCTTCAAGCTGACGTCGTTCAAGCGCTGGGGAGTCGCGCTCCTCCGGCTGCCCGGCACGCCGGAGGAGTACCTCAACGGCGGGCCACGGCTTCCCAGGCGGCGTCGGAAGCATGCCGAGGGAGCCGGCTACCGGTACGCGCTGGTCCCGCCTGTCGAGTACCTCGACGACATCGTCGACCTCTACCAGTCGGCTCCGGAGCGCCAGGGCCGGCCAATCCCGGCACGGCTGCAGGACCGTGACTACCTGCTCGGCACGATCGCCGCCCGGGACGAGGTCCACGCCATCCTCGATGCCGGGGGCCGGCTCCGCGCCTTCGCCATCATCATCGACGCCGGTGACGCATACACCTTCTCCGCCATGATCGGTCACGCTGACCATCTCGAGAGCGGGATCATGTACCTCCTGATGGGGGAGGTCGTCCGCGCCTGCATCGCCGGGCGTCGACCGGACGGCAGCCCATCGTGGCTGGTCTACGACACGCTGTGGGGCGCGTCGCCGGGGCTGACCTTCTTCAAGGAGCGCACCGGCTTCGCGCCGTTCACGGCGCGCTGGATCTGGCGCGACCGGGCCACGCCGGGGTGAGCCGGACGCCGGGGTGAGCCGGACGCCGTCGTTCCGGGCCGCTCGCCCGGGACCGCGGCTGCCCCGAGCGCGCGCGAGCAGTCGGATGCGGCCCCTCACCGGGCACCGGTCGCGTCGCCGCCTTCACTGCCGGGACGCCGCGACCTCACGGTAGGCTGCCAGGAGACGCTCGGCATTGCGGTCGACGTCGTACTCGCGGACGACGAGCTCGCGCAGCTGCTCCGAGGCCGCCAGCGCGGCATGCGGCGCGGCCGCAAACGTCGCCAGCGCGTCCCGGACGGCGTCGGCGGAGATCTCCGGCAGGATCACCCCGCGGTCGCGGCCGAGCAGCTCGGGGATTCCCCCAACCCCGCTCGCGATCACGGGCAGCCCGAGCGAGCCGCCCTCCACGAGGACCGTCGGCAGCCCTTCGCTGTAGGAGGGGAGGACGAGGACGTCGGAAGCCGCCATGTAGCGGACGACCTGCTCGTGGGACTGTGGGCCCGGATACAGGAGCCGGTCGGCGCCACGGGGGTCGTCTGCGCCCAGCCCCGCAAGCGGTCCCGGGCCGACGAGCACGGCGGTGAACGGGTCGCCCAGCTCGAGCACGGCGGACACGAGCTCTCGGACCCCTTTTGCGGGCACCAGCCGCCCGACGAACAGGACGAGCAACCGGTTCTGCGGCAGGCCGAGCGCACGCCTCGCCTCCGACCGCGGGAGGGAGCTGGCGGCGATCTCGCCGTGGTCGACACCGAGCGGGAGGTGGATGGCTTCCACGCTCGCCAGCGATCGGACCACCTCGCCCAGGGCACGGCTCACCGTGAACACGGCTGCCGCCTGCCGGATCGCCGTCCGGAGATCGTCAAGCCGCTCGGGGTGCAGGTCTGGCCACGCGTTCAGGTCGCTGCCGTGGAACGTGAGCACGTACGGGATCCTCGCCCGCGCCGCGAGTCGCTGCCCCGCCAGGCCGATCAGCGAGTAGTGGGCGTGGATCAGCGAAGCTCCGGCCCACCGGTCCCGAGTCCGCCAGGCGGCATCGGCGATGAACCGGTCGGGTCGCGCCCAGCTCGGCTGACCCGGGAGATTCGGGTACCGCGGCCGGAGGATGGTGACCGTGCCGTCCTGCTGCACCGCTGGGGCGAGCGAATGGCTCCGCCACTTCCGGCGCAGGTGCGGGAGCGGCCACGGCGCTGCCGGCACCGGTGCGACCACCGTCAGCCTGGCGCCGGCTCGCGCGAGCGCCCGGGATTGGGTGCCGAAGAAGATGCCGCCCAA
The DNA here is from genome assembly GCA_963700555.1 of uncultured Chloroflexia bacterium. Classification (GTDB taxonomy): domain Bacteria; phylum Chloroflexota; class Limnocylindria; order Limnocylindrales; family CSP1-4; genus CAIXZV01. The sequence goes on along the minus strand of CAVOXZ010000001.1, from coordinate 118,597 downwards.
CGGGTCCGCGAGCCACGGGTAGGAGGACGTGAGCCAGGCGACCTCTGTCACGCACTGCCCTGCGAAGCGCCCCTGGGGCGGGCCTTCGGGGGCGGGCGATCGAGCGGCTCCGCGGTCGGAGTGATGCGAACCGGTACCTCGGCCGTCGTGGCGGCCGTCCTCCGCTCGCGCAGGCGAAGGTAGGCCAGGCCCGCCGCCAGCCCGATCACCACCCAGACCTGCTTGCGGTTGCTGATGATGTCCACGAACAGGGCATCGATCATCAGCGACGCCAGGATCGCCTGCACGACGAGTCCGTCCGGACCCCAGCCGCGTCGGATCACCAGCGGCAGCAGGAACAGCGCCAGCAGGGCCAGCCCGACGATGCCCAGCTCGCCGCCCGTGCCGATCACGATGTTGTGCGGTCCCGATCCCGCCCCGATGCCGATGCCGACATCGGCCGCGCGGACGACCGCCAGGGTGAAGGCAACCGGGAAGTTCGCGTACCCGACGCCGATGATCGGCGCACTCTCGAAGATCCGCAGGCCGACCGACCAGATGTCCGTCCGGCCCGCCCCACCGGTCGAGGCCGCGGTCCCGGTCCGCTCGGCGACGAGGGCGCCGACCCCTGGGATCTGGAGGACGACCAGCGCGATGGCCGCGATCACCACCAGGGCGGTCGCCGCGCGCCGGACGCCGAGCCTTGGGAGCAGCATGAAGAAGATGACCACGGTCGCAGCGAGCCAGACGCTTCGCGTGCCCGACAGGGCGATCGCCCCTGCGCACAGCGTCGTGACGGCGGCGGCGGCGACGATCCTCCGTCGCTCGAGGAGCTCGTACAGGCCGAAGATGAGCGCCGGGAGCAACAAGGTGGCGAATTGTGCGGGGTTCTGGCCCTGGATCGCCGCAGCACGCCCATCCGCCCCCACCCCGCCAACGAGGTACAGGATGATGCCGAGCGCCGCGGTGGAGGCAGCGGAGAGCGAGTACACCCAGAGCAGCGGTCGGACGACCGCCGGGTTGTGGATGACCACGTCGGCGATCAGGAACGCGATCACCACAAGCTGGAGGAGCGTCTGGAGCTGGCCCGAGGTGACGTCCGGATCACGTGCCCACGCCAGGCTGAAGACAGCCCACCCGGCGTATGCCCAGCCCGCCACCGGGAGGGCCCCGGGCGCCACCTTGCCGAGTCGCGTGAACAGGTAGACCCCGGCGAATGCGATCCCCACCCAGCGGCTCAGCGTCCCGACGCCGGCGATGCTCACCGTTTCCTCGATCGGGATGAGGGCGACGAAGACGAACAGCGACAGGAGCGGCCAGCGGACGCTCAACAGGACGAGCGCGAGACCCCCCGCGAGCAGGACGGCGACGAGCGGATCCTGGGTCGTGGCGACAACTGCCGCGACGACGCCCGCACCGATCGCGGCAAGGATCGGCAGGAGGACCGCGAAGCGGTTGCCGCCAAGCGCGCGCGCTCCGAGGGTCGGCAGGTCAGGCACAGTGCCGGAGTATCCCACGGTGGCCCCGACGCGTCGAGCGCGGAACGACGGAGAGCGACGTCCCGCCGCGCCGGCTCCCGGGTCGGTTCGGTCAGTACGGTCAGTTCGCCGACGACGTCAGGGCGTGACGTCGTTGTCCGATACGTCCAGCCGCGTGCTCCGGCCTTGGTAGTCGTTCACGAAGTTGCCCGCACCCCACCCCCTCGCGACGTTGCGGGTGACGGTCACGTCGACCGTCGCATAGAGCGTGACCGCGACCGGATCAGCGGCCCCATCCGGGCCGCGGAAGGTGTTGCCGGTGACCATGATGCTGGTGGCAGCTCGACCATCGCCATCGGTGGTGATGAACAGGGCGCGTGGCGACCCGCTGACGGTGTTGTTGGAGAAGGTGATCCGCTGGCCGGCGTGGGTGTCGAGCCCGTGCCAGGTCGGCACGGTCGCGACGGTGTTGCCGTCGACCACGATATCGGCGGACAGGGTGCCGCCGTCGTTGGAGATCGCGATCCCGTAGGCGTTGTTGCCGTTCGCGGAGGCGCCCACCACCCCGATCCGGCGGACCACGTTGTTGTCGATCCGGTCACGCGAGCCGGCGATGTCCATGATCCCCGCGTACACGGCATCCTCGATCGTGTTGCCGGTGATCCGGGCGTTCGTGGTCGGACCGAGCCAGATGCCGGTGTTGCCGAACCGCTGGAGCGTCGAGCTGCGGACGACCAGGTTCGAGATCGAGCCCGTGGTCAGGATGCCGACCTCGTTCCAGCGGTACGTCGTCGCCTGGGACCCGGTGATGACGACCGAGTCGACGGTGACGTTGGAGGCCGTCACGATCAGGCCCCGCGTGTTGGCCGGCGGATTGATCCGCGCTCCCACCAGGGTGAGCGACTTGTTGATCGTCGCCCCTGCCGGATACGTGCAGCCGGTCAGGTTGAGGGTGCTGCCCGACGACGCCGCATCCACCTTCGCCTGCAGCGACGAGCCGCAGGAGGCGGGCTCCATGCGGACGGCCGTGGTCCGCGTCCCGAGACGACCGATGATCGAGCGGGTGTACCCGGATCGGGATCGCGTTGGATCCATGAGACCGGACGCGCCCGGGGTTCGCCTGGACTTGAACGACGTCACGTGCCCGTTGAACGCGGGCGCCCCCTTCCAGACCTGCTTCAACGTGGCGTTCCTGGTGAAGATCGACCGGATGAAGTAGACCGGCGACGCCGAGTACTCGGAGATCACCACCGCCGCGCCGGCCGCCAGGAACGCGGACCCGTAGAAGTCAACCCGCCGGCGGGCGACCTTGCGCGATGGCTGGGCGTAGCCCGCGGGCGGCTTGCCGGACGCGTAGTTCGCGTGGTGGAGCAGCACGACCGCGTTCGATGCCAGGGACGTGGTGCGAATGAATGACTCGCCGTAGAAGCGCTTCGTCCGGTTGTCCGCGCCGGCAACCGGGTTCAGGGCGAACCCGTTCTGGACGTTCGGCTTCCGCCTGGAGGTGGAGACCGACGGATACCCGGAACCGGCGCCGATGTACACGACCACGGAGGCGCCGTCCATGGCGGCACTGGCCCGCGCCCAGGTGGCGTTGGGGGTGAACACCTTGACCACGTTGGACGTGTACTTCGCGGCCTCGGCGGCAGCCTTCCGGGCCCGGTCTCGGTTGGCACTGGTCTGTTTGCCGGCCGGTCCCAGGATGATGGCCACCTTGGGTTCCGCGGCCGCGAGCACGGGCTCGGGGACCACGAGGTTCACGGATCCGACGGCAACGAGCATGCCCAGCACGAGCCACGTGAGGCGGCGGAAGGCGCTGGGCCCGTCGTGCCGAGCGCGCGGCATCGGCAATGGGTGTCCTCAGAGCGTCGAGCGGCGGTGGTACGGCACCGTGGGGTGCATCCGGCTGCTCGACCGCAAGCGACGACACAGCCCCAATCGGGGCCCGGCGCTCCGCTCCTGTCGACGCATGCAGGTCACGGACCGCGGGGGCCGTGGACAGTATGGCCGATGTCGAGTCAGGCTGCGCTCGAGCCCCCGGGGATCGCTACGGCGTGATGCTGTTCCCGGACATGACGATCCCGGTGCTCATGCCCAGGTAGTCGTTCAGGAACGAGGATCCGCCCCAGCCGCTTGCCGTGTTTCCGGTGATCGTCACCCCGTCGACATCGTAGGTCGTGACGATGTCGAGATTGGTCGTCGCGGGCAACGGGCTGAGGAATCGGTTGCCGGTGACCGTGATGGCGGCCGCTGACCGGCCGTAGCTGTCGCTGGTGATGAACAGGGCGCGTGGCGACCCGCTGACGGTGTTGTTGGAGAAGGTGATCCGCTGGCCGGCGTGGGTGTCGAGCCCGTGCCAGGTCGGCACGGTCGCGACGGTGTTGCCGTCGACCACGATATCGGCGGACAGGGTGCCGCCGTCGTTGGAGATCGCGATCCCGTAGGCGTTGTTGCCGTTCGCGGAGGCGCCCACCACCCCGATCCGGCGGACCACGTTGTTGTCGATCCGGTCACGCGAGCCGGCGATGTCCATGATCCCCGCGTACACGGCATCCTCGATCGTGTTGCCGGTGATCCGGGCGTTCGTGGTCGGACCGAGCCAGATGCCGGTGTTGCCGAACCGCTGGAGCGTCGAGCTGCGGACGACCAGGTTCGAGATCGAGCCCGTGGTCAGGATGCCGACCTCGTTCCAGCGGTACGTCGTCGCCTGGGACCCGGTGATGACGACCGAGTCGACGGTGACGTTGGAGGCCGTCACGATCAGGCCCCGCGTGTTGGCCGGCGGATTGATCCGCGCTCCCACCAGGGTGAGCGACTTGTTGATCGTCGCCCCTGCCGGATACGTGCAGCCGGTCAGGTTGAGGGTGCTGCCCGACGACGCCGCATCCACCTTCGCCTGCAGCGACGAGCCGCAGGAGGCGGCCGGCGTCGGCGTGGCCGTCGGCGCCGGAGTGGCCGGGACGGCCGTGGGGGTCGGTGCCGCGGTGGGCTGCGCCGTCGGCGCCGGAGTGGCCGGGACGGCCGTGGGGGTCGGTGCCGCGGTGGGCTGCGCCGTCGGCGCCGGAGTGGCCGGGACGGCCGTGGGGGTCGGTGCCGCGGTGGGCTGCGCCGTCGGCGCCGCCGGGGCCGGTGTCGCGGTCGGATCGGGAGCCCCCGTCGGCGTCGGCTCGGCCGGTGCTTCGACGGGTCCCGGCGTGGGCGTCGGGGCGGGGCTCTGGTTCTTGGCGCGCTTGCCACCTCTGACGACGAACGCGTCGACGGTGACCCTGGGATGTCCCGAGGTGCCGACGACCTCGAGTGCCACGACATGCTTCTCGGCATCCCTCCAGGCCTGCGTGAACAGGACCTGGCGGCTGATGGGCTTGTTCGCATGCAGGTTGATGACGGCGGCGAGCTTGCCATCCACGAACACGCGGGCCTTCCCGCGCCCGGGCCCGCGCGGCCCGACCACGGCGATGGCCGAGCCGTCAAAGGTGATCGCGACCCTCGCGCCCTCCTGGCGGGTCGACAGGTGGTGACCTCCCATCGCGGCCGGCCGGTGCACACGGTTCCACGCCCGGCTCGCGGAGACGGCCGGAGCGCGCTCCTGGAAGACCTGGGTGATCGAATCGTCGCTCCATCTCGCCAGCAGCAGATCGGCCGGGGTACGGGCACTGGCCATTTCGGGGGGCGTCAGGGCCAGCGTGGCGACGACCGCCAGCGCGACCCCGGCGGCCCCCCAGTGCCGGAACCGGGCCTTTGCTACGGACGCTCGACGCGCGGGGAGTTGGCGCTCTTCAATCCAGCGCTCACCGTCCCAGAACATGATCTGGGTGCTCCTTTCGGTAGCCCGGCTAGCTCGGTGAGCCCCGTGGCTTTGCGACCCCGCCTCGCGACGGGTGTGCCGTTATCGAGGAGACCGATCGGGTGCCCGGTCGGCCGACAGATGCCCGCGATCAACATCAACTCGCGGGCGCGCTGGCGCAACGGGCGATACGTACCGCCGCCCCGGAGCCCATCGGGGTGGCCTGGTGCGCCCATCGTCCGGGGCAGACCCTCCGGGACCACCGCACACCCCACCTGCCCGACCTGCACCGCCGGGTGTTCCGGGTCCCACCCGGAATCAGATCCGGTGCGGACCGGCACCACCTCGCCCCAGGTCCCGAGGCGGCCGCCGGGCGCCCGGCGGCCAAGTCGCGCCGGGCGAGGCTACGTGCGTGTCGTCGGGGCGGGTGTCCCGGCACTCACCGCCGTGGCTAGCCTGCCGGCTGGCCGTATCCCTCCGGCGAGCTCGCCGTCCGGAGGGTCGGCCGTGCCGCCGGACCCATCACGGTCGTGTCGGGGGCGACATCGCGGACAACGACGGATCCGGCCCCGACCACGGCCCCGCGCCCCACGCGCACCCCCGGGAGGATGACGCTTCCCATGCTGACGGTCGCGCCCTCCTCGATGACGCAGCCGCCACCCAGGTGGACGCCGGGGAACAGGGTCGCGAAGTCCTCGATCGTCACGTCGTGCCCGACCGTGCAGTTCACGTTCACGTGCGCATGGCGGCCGATCGCCACGTGGGTGGTCACCCGGGACCCGGCGCCGATGATCGCTCCCTCGCCGACCAGCACGTCAGCCCCGAGCGTCGTCGACGGGTGGACCAGGGTCGCCACGGCGACGTGTCGGGTGGCTCGCGCCACGGCGTCGATCTGGCGGCGCACCTCTCCCGAGCCGATCGCGATCACGTAGGCCGCCTCGAGATCGGCGATGCTGCTCGATCGCCCGAGCAGCGGGACCCCCGCCCGCTCGATCACGTGCGGATTCACCTCGCCGTCGTCAAGGAAGCCGAGCAGGTGGAAGGTCGGTCGGGCCTCGTTGATGTCACGCACGAGCTCGAGCACCTCGCGCCCGAACCCGCCCGCACCGACGATCACCAGCGGGGTGTCGGCGACCCCCGGGACCGCCGACTCGTCGTTTCGTCCGGACACTGCCAGACCAGCCCTCTCTTTGGCTCGATCACCGCTCGTGGGCCCACGTGCCACGCTGGCACCCGGGCCCGTCGGCGTGCGGCGAGTGTACGCTGGGTCCCGGCTTGCCGGGCCGCGTACCCTGGCCCGGCCGGGCTACCGCGCCGTGAGGGTCCTCGCGAGGACCGCCCGCTGGAGCTTTCCCGCCTCGTTTCGCGGCAGCGACCCCGTGAACGTGATCGCCGCCGGAACCAGGGGCGGTGGCAGGCTGGCGCGGCACAGGGCGAGGAGCTCGGCCGCGTCCGCGCCGGCCCCGGCGCGAAGGACGACCACGGCCGCTGGAACCTCACCCATCAGGTCGTCCGGCATGCCGACCACCGCGACCTCCTCCACGGCCGGATGCTTGGCGATGACCTGCTCGATCTGCGCCGGGCTGACCCGATGTCCGCCGATCTTGAGGATGTCCCGCGCCCGCCCACGATGGTAGAGATAGCCATCGGCGTCCATCTCGCCGAGGTCCCCGGTCCACAGCCACCCGTCGTGGAGGATCGCCGATGTCTCCTCCGGATCGTCGAGATAGCCCGGGGTGACGTTGCCGCCGCGGGCCACGATCTCGCCGACCTCGCCGGCCGGCAGCTCCACGCCCGAGACATCCACGACCTTGAGCTTGACGCCCGGAACCGGGATCCCGATCGAGCCGGTCTTGTCCACGGCACGATCCGGGGGAAGGTACGACAGGCGAGCGGTTGCCTCCGTCTGCCCGTACATCACGTACAGGACGGCAGGCGCGAACGCGGACCGGGTCCACGCGATGGTGTCGGGCGCCATCGCGCCGCCGGCCTGGGTCACGTACCGGAGCCGCGTCATCGGGATCGACGCGAGATCCACGCTCCGCCGGAGGATCTCGAACGTGAGCGGCACGCCGGCAAATCCCGTACAGGCCTCGGCCGCCATCGTCTCCATGACCCGTCGGGGAAACGCCATCCGGTCGTCGAGCACGAGCGATGCGCCGGCGAGGAGGTGGGTCTGGAGGACGCTGCGGCCGTAGCAGTAGGACAGCGGGAGGGTGAGCAGCGCCCGGTCGACAGACGTCAGGCCGAGGTATTCGACGATCGAGCGCGAGTTGGCGTCGACGTTCGCGAAGGTCTGGATCACGCCCTGTGGCCGGCCGGTGCTCCCCGACGTGTACAGGATCAGGGCCGGCCAGTCGGGCTCAGGGCGGGCCGCGGCCACGGACCCGCTGGGCGCGTCGATCCCGCCATCCTCGAGCACCACGGTGGCCGGAACGGAGCCGTGATGTGCCCGCGCCCGTCCGCGGCAGCTCGCGGTGGACGACCCAGGCGTGCTCGACGGCGCGGCCGGCGAGGGCCCGCTCCCAGGTTGCCGCATCGCGCGCCGCCACGATGAGATGACGAGTTCCTGCACGCGCAACAACGTCGCCCAGCACCTCCGCAGTCCAGCTGCGGCTCACCTCGACGGACGTGGCGCCGAGGAGGTTGATCGCGAGGCCGGCAACGATCGTCGCCGGCGAATTGGGGAGCGCGAGGAGCACCCGCGTGCCGGACACGACCCCGCGACGGGATAGGTCTGCGGCGAGCGCACGCACTCGGCCGGCCACGTCCCCGTAGGTCAGGCGGATCTCACCAGCCACGACGCAGGGCGCATCCGGCCGCCGTTCGGCATGGAACGCGAGCCAGTCGGCGAGGAAGGGTGTCGGGGGGAGCCCGGGGCCCTCGTTGACGCCCGGCGGCGCGCCCTGCTCGATGCCCAAACCCAACCTCCGTCCGGTGTCCTGGCCGTTGTGCCGTAGACTCGCGATCCACACGCTCACGCTGCTTCCACCCAGGCGAATGCGGTGGTGCTGTGGGCGTGCGCTCGGGAGCCACCGCATGTTCTCACGGGAAGCCCTCCAGATCGACCCCCGGCGCGAGGCCGAGGGGATCGAGGCGCAGATTCGGTCCATCGTCCTCGGCGACCTGCGACGACGTGGGGTCGTGGTGGCGATGTCCGGCGGTGTGGACAGCTCGGTCGTCGCCACCCTGGCCACCCGCGCGCTGGGGGCGGAGCGGGTGTTCGGACTGCTGCTCCCGGAGCGCGACTCGTCCGACGATGCGCTGCGGCTCGGCCGGCTGCTGGCCGAGCAGCTCGGGATCCGGTACGTGGTCGAGGACATCGCGCCGGTGCTCGCCGCCCTGGGCTGCTACGAGCGGCAGGACGAGGCCGCCCGGATGATGGTGCCCGAGTACGGTCCGGGCTGGCGGTGCAAGGTCGTGCTGCCGCCGCTCCTCGACGGCGATCGCCTCAACGTGGCCCAGCTCGTGGTCGCCGATCCCGCGGGCAACGAGCGCCGGGTGCGGATGGACACGACTCCCTTCTGCAGATGGTGGCCGCGACCAACTTCAAGCAGCGGACCCGGGCGATGCTCGCCTACTACCACGCCGATCGCCTCGCGTACGCGGTGGCCGGCACGCCCAACCTGCTCGAATACGACCAGGGCTTCTTCGTCAAGCAGGGCGATGGCGCGGCGGACCTCAAGCCGATCGCCCACCTGTACAAGACGCAGGTGTACGCGCTGGCCGACGAGCTCGGGGTGCCCGACGAGATCCGGCGGCGGCAGCCCACGACCGACACCTACTCGCTGGCGCAGAGCCAGGAGGAGTTCTACTTCGCCCTTCCCTACCCGGAGATGGATCTCTGCCTGTGGGCGGCGAACCACGGGGTGACGGCTGTCGACGTCGCGCCGGCGATCGGGCTGACCGTGGCGCAGGTGGAGCGGGTCTTCCGCGACATCGAGGCCAAGCGGCGCGCCAGCCGGTACCTCCACGCCGTGCCCAAGCCGCTGCGCGCCTCCTGAGCCGTGTGCGGGATCGCCGGCTCCGTCGCCCTGGCCGAGACGGCACCGCCGCCGGAGCTCGCGGACCTCGAGGCGATGGTCGCCGCCCTCCGGCACCGCGGACCGGACGAGTGCGGCTTCTACCGTGACCGGCGCGCGGCGCTCGGCCACGCCCGCCTGTCCATCATCGACCTGTCCACGGGACAGCAGCCCCTCGCCGGCGAGAACAACCGGGTATGGGTGACCTTCAACGGCGAGATCTACAACTACGTGGAGCTGCGCGAGGAGCTGATCGCCCTCGGGCACCGCTTCCAGACCCAGAGCGACACGGAGGTGGTCGTCCATGCCTGGGAGCAGTGGGCCGACGACGCCTTCGCCCGGTTCAACGGCCAGTTCGCGATCGCACTCTGGATTCCGTCGACGGCACCCTGACCCTGGCCCGCGACCGGCTTGGCGTCCGGCCGCTGTACCTGTGCGAGCACGGCGGGCGCCTGTGGTTCGCGAGCGAGGTCAAGGCGATCTTCGCCGGCGATCCATCCATCCCTCGCCACCTGGACCCGATCGGCCTGGCCGAGGTGTTCAGCTTCTGGACCAGCGTGGCGCCCCAGGGGGTATTCGCCGGGGTCTCGGAGCTTGAGCCGGGGCATGTGCGCACGGTCCGGGCCGGCCAGGTCTCCGATCGGGCGTTCTGGGAGCCCCGCTACCCGCCCGACGGGGGTGCCGCCTTCGTCGGCAGCGAGGCCGACGCCGCCCGTGCCGTGCGCGACGCGCTCGAGACATCGGTTCGGCTCCGCATGCTGCGGTCCGATGTGCCGGTCGGCAGCTACCTCTCGGGCGGGCTCGACAGCTCCTTCGTGGCGGCGCTCGGCCTGCGTGCGAAGGGCAACCGGTTCTCCACCTATTCGATCCGTTTCGAGGACGCCTCGTTCGACGAGACGCCGTACCAGCGGCTGATGGCGGAGCATCTCGGCAGCGATCACCACGAGGTGACGGTCACGCGGCGCGCGATCGCCGACGTCTTCCCGGCCGTCGTCGCCCATGCCGAGCGGCCGCTGCTGCGGACGGCGCCCGCGCCCCTGTTCCTGCTGTCAAGGCTCGTGCGGGAGTCCGGGGTCAAGGTGGTGCTGACGGGCGAGGGCGCCGACGAGCTGTTCGCGGGCTACAACCTGTTCCAGGAGGGAAAGATCCGCCGGTTCTGGGGACGCCAGCCGGACTCGAGGCTGCGTCCCCTGCTCCTCCGGCGGCTGTACCCGTACCTCTCCCGTTCCCCGGTCGCTGAGCAGGCGATGGCGGAGCGGTACTTCGGCCGCAACCGTGAGCGATGGGCGAGCGCCGGCTTCGCGCACCAGCCGCGATGGCAGGCCGCGGCCGCCCTCCAGCGCCTGTTCACCCCCGAGGTACGCCAGGCAATCGCCGGCGTCAACGTGACCGAGCGTCTGCTGGCCAGGTTGCCAGCCGAGTTCGGCCGCTGGCCGGCGCTGGCCCAGGACCAGTACCTCGAGATCCGGACGCTGCTGTCCGGCTACCTCCTGTCGTCCCAGGGCGACCGGATGCTGATGGCGAACTCGGTGGAGGGGCGCTTCCCGTTCCTCGACCCCAGCGTGGTGGACCTGGCAAACGCGCTGCCACCGTCGTTCAAGCTGCGAGGCCTCGACGAGAAGCACGTCCTCAAGCAGGCCGCGGTGGGCATGGTGCCGGAACCGATCCTGCGGCGGCCCAAGCAGCCGTACCGTGCTCCCGATGCCCTGACCTTCACGGGCGACGATCGCCCCGCCTGGATCGACGAGCTGGTGACTCCGGGCACCGTCGACGCCGCCGGTGTCTTCGATCCGATCGCGGTGCAGCGCCTGTGGCGCAAGTGCCGCGCCAACACCGGGCACGCGGAGCTCTCGAACGCCGATAACATGGCGCTCGTCGGTGTCCTGTCGACGGGCTTGCTCGTCGAGCAGCTCGTACGTCGCGAGCCAGACCGGCATCACCTGGTGGAGTTCCAGACATCGGTGGATCGTCTGGTGACCCCGCCGTCGGCGGGAGGCGAGCCATAGAGCGCGACATCGATCCATCTGGCAGGACGGTCCAGGCGGTGGTGAGGGACCACATCCTCGAGCTGTTCTGGGTGAGCGAGCCGTCGGAGCTGACCGACGAGCTCTCGCTGATCGACAGCGGGCTGGTCGACTCGACCGGGATGCTGGACATCATCCTGTTCCTCGAGGGTGAGTACGGGTTCCACGTCGAGGACTGGGAGACGACCCCGGAGAACCTCGAGACGATCGGGCGCATCGCAGCGTTTGTCGCCCGCAAGATGGCCGCCCCAGCTTGAGCGTTGAGTCGCCCTCCCTGGTCCTCGATCACGTCGGGATCGCCGTGCGGTCGCTCGACGAGGGGATCGAGCGGTGGCGGACCGTGTTCGGCTACCGCCAGGCCACCGGGGTCGTGCTCAATACGCGTCAGCAGGTGCGGGTGGTCTTCCTGGAGAAGGAAGGCTCGCTGCCGGTCAAGCTCATCGAGCCTTCCGGGGCGACATCGCCGGTGATGACCCTCGTCCGCCGGGGTGGCGGCATTCACCACCTCTGCTTTCGCGCCCCATCCGTCGGGCCGGAGCTGGCGCGCCTGGAGGCGCTCGGCCTGCGGGTGATCTCGCCTCCGGCGCCCGGGGAGGCGTTCGAGGACGAGCCGATCGCATTCGTCTACGCGGGCGACGGGCTCAACATCGAGCTGATCGACACGCTGCGGCGGGCCGAGCGGCTCCCTGCCCCCGCCGCGGCGGCCGCCGCGAGCGGCCCGGCGGATCGCGCAACCCCGGAGGATCGATGACAGGCCCGTCCACGCCCGCCCATCGCCAGGTGCCGCTCGCTCGCCCCGACATCGGAGAACGCGAGCTGGAGCTGGTCACCCAGGTCCTTCGGAGCGACGTCCTCGCGTTGGGACCGTACGCCCCCCGCTTCGAGGCCGCGATCGCGGCCCTGGCGGGCCGGCGCGAAGGGATCGCGTGCTCGAGCGGCACGGCCGGGCTGCACCTTGGCGTCCGGGCGCTGGGGATCGGTGCCGGCGACGAGGTGATCACCACGCCGTTCAGCTTCGTGGCGTCGGCCAACTGCATCCTCTACGAGGGCGCCACCCCTCGGTTCGTGGACATCGAGGAGGACAGCCTCGGCATCGATCCCGCGCTCGTCGGCGAGGCGGTGAGCGACCGGACGCGGGCGATCCTGCCCGTCCACGTGTTCGGACGCCCGTGCCGGATCGTCGACCTCGCCGGCATCGCCCGCGACCACGGCTGGGCGATCGTCGAGGATTCCTGCGAGGGCCTGGGCTCGACGGTCGGCGGACGCCCTCTGGGCAGCTTCGGCGACGTGGCGGTGTTCGCCTTCTACCCCAACAAGCAGATCACCACCGGCGAGGGCGGCATGGTCGTGACGGACGACCCGGCCGTCGCCGAGGTCATGCGCAGCATGCGAAACCAGGGTCGCGACACGAGCGGAACATGGCTCCGGCACGTGCGGCTCGGCTTCAACTACCGCCTCGACGAGCTGTCGGCAGCCCTCGGCGTGGCCCAGGTGGAGCGGGTCGCCGAGCTCCGAGCCGGCCGCGCCCGGGTGGTCGCCGCCTATGAGCGTGCCCTCGGCGGCCGCGACTGGGTGCGCCTGCCGCAGGCGGGAGCAGGCGAGGAGGTCGACTGGTTCGTGTACGTCGTCCGCCTGGACCCTTCGATCGACCGCGATTCGCTGATCCCCCGGCTCGCCGAGCGCGGCGTCCCCGCCCGTCCGTACTTCCAGCCACTGCACCTGCAGCCGCTCTACCAGGAGCAGTTCGGCTTCCGCGCTGGAGAGTTCCCGGTCACCGAGCGGGTTGCCGCGTCGACGCTCGCCCTGCCGTTCTCGTCGCGGCTGCCGGACGAGGACGTGCAGTACGTGGCGAACGTGCTGATCGAGGTGGCAACGGCCTGACGCCAGGTCCGGGCCGGGGCGCCATCCGGCCGCCGCTGCCATCGCTCAGTCCCGGCGCCCCTCGGGCCCGCCGTCGCCGCGCTGCAGCGCGGCCTGGAACCGCTCCGGAAACCCGATCTCCGTCTGGTCCTGCGCGACGGCGACCGCTTCCCGGCGGAGGACCTGGGTCAGGGTCGTGGCGATGATCCGGACGTCCAGCCACAGGCTCCAGTGGTCGACGTACCAGACGTCGAGCAGCAGACGGTCCTCGAACCTGGTGGTGTGGCGCCCGTTGACGGCAGCCCAGCCCGTGATCCCGGGGCGCATCTCATGCCGCCGCCGTTCCTCCGGCGTGTACTGGTCGAGGTACTCGACAAGCAGCGGCCGGGGGCCCACGAGGCTCATCTCGCCCCGCAGGACGTTCCACAGCTCCGGCAGCTCGTCGAGGCTGGTTGCGCGCAGGAACGCCCCGAGCCGGGTGATCCGTGCCGCGTCCGTGTCGAACCACACCTCGCCGGTGCGTGGCGTGCGCATCGTCCGGTACTTGAAGATCGGGTACGGCTTTCCGTGGAGGCCCGGCCGCATCTGGCGGAAGAGGACCGGCCGGCCCATCGTGGCGGCGATCGACAGCGCCGTCCACGCCAGGATGGGTCCAAGAAGGACGAGACCGACCACAGCGCCGACGATGTCGATCAGGCGCTTGACCGCGAGCCCCCACTGGCGACCGGTTCTCATGGCGACGTCCTCGTCAGGCAAGCGGTGGACGGCGGAGGTAATGGCGGATGCCGCTCCACCAGTCAAGGATGAACGGGAGCGGGTCGCGCCAGGCGAACACCGCGTCCGTCCTGAGGCCACGCAGCGAGCGCAGCCACTCGCGCGGGGTGAGCTCCCCACGGCGATAGTAGTACCAGGCCGACGCGGCGTCGTGCGCGAAGTAGATCCACTTGGCGCGCCCGTATCGCTGCACCCGCCGGCGCGGCAGCGGGAGGCCAAGGGCGTAGCAGTAGGCGGTGTACAGGAACTCCACGCCGCCTGCTTCGGCGTTCGGCGATCGGCCCGTCGGGCGGCCGATGTTCGCTTCGATCGCGTAGTGCTCTCCCGTCCGCTCGTCGCGCTTCATCTCGAGATGGGCGAACCCGCGGAACGGGACGCTGGCGAAGAGGCGGAGGGCGGACTCGAGGACCACGTCGTTGCGGGACTCGACCGCGAGGGAGGCCATCCCGGTATGGGGTGGCCACTGGCGCACCTTCCGCGCGATGAAGGTGACAAGCGGTTGCCCTGAGGCATCGAAGTAGCCGTTGAACGAGTAGAGGTGGTCGTCGCCACCTTCGACCCACTCCTGGGCCAGCACCGGGTAGTCCGGGGACGCCACGTCCCAGACGCGGAGAAGCTCGGCGGCGTCGAACACCCGCTGCGCCTTCTGCCCGATCCGCTCGTAGAAGGCCGTGCTGAAGTGGAACGGCTTGACGACCAGCGGATAGCGGAGCTGCTCGGAGGCGCCCTCGGCCTCGGCGCGGCTCCGAAGCACCCGGTACGGGCTCACCGGCACGCCGATCTCCTGGGCGTGGGCGAGGAAGCGGGTCTTGTCGGTCAGCTGCTCGATGACGTCGGGGTCCGGCAGCACGATGTGATAGTCGAGCGAATCCCGCGCCCCGGAGATGATGGCAACCGCGGGGTCGCTGCACGGGATGAGCACGGGCCGCTCGGGGAACAGGGGCGCGATCTCCCGCAGCGCGCGGACCGTGTCGATCCCGTCCGCGCCCGCGTCGAGCACGGCGGAAACCGACCGCGTGCGGGTGAGGGGAGCGCCCGGCAGGTCGGTCAGGGCGACGACCGGAATGCCGTGGCGGCGCAGCAACCGGGCTGTCTGGAGACCCACGAACGACTCGAGGTTGGTGACGACGGCCGCGGGCATCCGCCAGTCACGGGCGGCGCGGCGCAGGCGAGCTCGCGCGGCATCGGGGACACGCTTCGGCTCGGTGGCATCGCGCGGCCTGACGTCGGAAACCGGCGTGGACAACCTCGATCTCCTCCTTCGTGCCACGAGGTCGAAGACGTGGTCGACCGGGTCGACGATCGATCAGCGGCTGACGCCCGCCGCTGGTCCTGGAGTGCGTCGAGCACGTGCTCCATCGCGCGCACGGCGGCGCGCAAGGCCTGGTTGGCGAAGACGAGCCACGGCGAACCCTCGGACTGCCAGCTCCTCCGCGCTGAGCGTCGGAAAGAGCGTGGGGATCGCGACGAGCGGTACGCCGGGAATCGACCGATCGCCATCGCTCCAGGAAGCCGTCGATCTCGCGAGGGTCTTGTCGCGGGAGCGGATGACGATCGCATCCGCGCCCGCTGCGGCATAGGCCAGCGCCCGGTCGATGGCGTCGTCGACGTCGAAGCCGGCGATGAGCGCCTCGACCCGTGTGATCACCACGAACTCCGGGCCGTCGCCGCCATCCTTGATCGCCGCGATTCGTCGGGCGTGCTCCTCGCCCGCAGGAGCTCACGATCGACCTCGCCGCCGAGCAGGCCGTTCCGCTTGGGGAATACATTGTCGTCCAGGCAGATCCCCCCGATCCCGGCGCAGCTCGTATTCGCGCGCCGTCCGAAGTACGTCGAGCAGGCCGCCGTAGCCGTTGTCGCAGTCGGCGACCACCGGGAGCTCGTCGCCCGATCGATCCGGACGCCGCCTCAGCGCCTCGCTGAACGTCATGAGGTCCAGGTCCGGCATTCCGAGCTGGTCCGTCGAGACGCCGAGGCCGCTCACCCACACCGCGTCGAAGCCCGCTGCCTCGACCAGCCGGCGCCGTGAGCGCGTCGTGCGCGCCGATGCGCGATTACCGGCCGCAGCCGCGAGACCTGCCCGCAGCACGCCGCGCTTCCGGCTGCCGGTCATCCGGTTCCGCCTCGGACCTGCTCCGTCGATCCGTCCCGCTTCAGAGCACAAGCCTCCGGTCGAGCGACGATGCCGAGGCCTCGCGCGCTCGTAGGCGTCGACAAGCTCGACCACCGCGTCCCGATCTGCGTGGCGTCGGACGCCATGGCTTCGATGTGCGGCGTCAAGACGACGTTCGCGATGTCTCGAGCCGTGGCACCGACTCCGTCGCTCTCGTCGTTCGTGGACGTCGAGCCCCGCGCCGCCGAGATGTTCCGATGCGAGCGCGTCGAGAACGCTCCTGCTCGAGGATTCCGCCGGCGCGCGCGTTCACGACGATCGACCCGGGCCGCATCCGGTCGAGGACGCTCGGCTCCCACGAGGCGGCGCGATCGTCGCCAGCAGCGGGACGTGGATCGTGAGGATGACCGCCGCCGCGACGACGGCGTCGAGATCGACGAGCCGAATGCCGGTTCCCCCGATCCAGGCGCGGCTCACCTCATCTCCCCGGCGATGCCGGACCACGCGAAGCCCCATGCGCACGCCCAGGCGTCCGACGGTCGAGCCGATGGATCCCGCGCCGACCATCCCGAGCACCTCGCCCTCGAGGAGCGGGCCGGCCGAGATCGTGCTTGCGCGACCTGCCCTGACCGACCTCGCGATCGGCTTCGGCGATCCGATCGGCCACCGCCAGCATCAGGCCGAACGTGAGCTCGCGACGGCCCGTGCTCCGGCCGGAACGCGGACGAGCGCGATGCCGCGCGCCGCAAGATGATCGAGGTCGAGGTCGTCGAGACCCGAGCCGGCGCGGACCACGATCCGCAGGTCGCGCGCGAGCGCCAGCACGTCGCCGACATCGCCACGCTCGACCGTACGATCACGACCCACAGGGAGCAAGGCCGGGCTGTCCGGCCGATCCACGCCACGGAGGGTCGCGCCACGTCATGGTCCCTGGCAAGTCGCGCGACAGCGGCAGCGTCGATGGGGGAGGCGAGGAAGATGCGCACGAGGATCCGACAGCGGGCCGGGATGGCGTTGGTGCCGGCGTTCACCGGGGCACCCCATCCCGTTGCCTGGCGACGAGGTGCCTTCGTCCGATCATACTGGCGGCGTACGATCCGACAACGGGCCCCTCGGGGTTGCCGGGGTCATGATGCCGCGACGGGCGCGCCTGGGAATGGGCGAGTCCGGCCGGCGCGGACGCCACGGAGGCAGCCTTGAGCCACACCATCTCCGCGACGCTCGGGACGCGTCGGTCGTCCCCATGACCGAGGCGGAGCTCGCCGCCGACCCGCGCGAGCCCGGGCGCGTGATCCGTCATCGCGGTCGCTACTGGCGGGAGACGTTCCGGGGACTGTTCGAGCCGATCCACCCGATGGCCCGGCTGAGCATCGCCGAAGCGACGAGACCGTCAGCCCTGTGCTGGGGGTACCACGCCACCCTGGCCGACCCGGAATCGGCCAACGCCTCGAAGCCGATGCACCTGCTCGCCGACCTCGAGGGCTACGGTCCAGACGTGCTCTCGGCGAACCGTCGCTATCACCTCCGGCGGAGCCAGCGCCAGGTCGAGGTCGTCCAGGTCCTCGACCTGCGGCCGTTCGAGGACGAGGCCTACGCGGTGTTCCGCTCCGCCCAGGCCCGGACCAACAACCCGTTTCGCGCGACGCGATCGAAGTCCGAGTTCCTGGCCGAGATGGCGTGGTTCACGGCGCGCCCGTCCGCGATCGTCGTCGCCGGTCTCCTGGACGGCAGGCTCGGCGGCTGGATCGCCGGCTTCGCCGTGGATGGCACGGCCTACATCGAGATCGTGGACATCGCCACCGAAGTCCTGTCGTCCCACATCAGCACCGGGCTGCACTTCGCCTTCGCGGAGGTGTGCCGCAGGTCCGGCGGGATCCACGAGATCGCGCACAGCCCCCACATCCCCGAGGACGCGGCGCTCGCGACCTTCAAGGAGGGGATCGGGTTCCCGGTCGTGAGCGTGCCCAGCATGTTCTGGATGGCGCCCGCCGCCGACACCCTCGTGCGGTGGCGGAAGCCATTCCTGCACTACCGCCTCACGGGAAGGCTGAGCCCGAGGGCTGAGCGAGGCCGGGTGGCTAGTCCGGCCACCGATAGGCTGGGAAGTAGTCGCCAGGCGGCTGCCCACCGGCAGCTCGACGGCGAACGTGGTCCCGGCAGAGCCGCTCATGGCGATGGGGTCCACGATCCACCGCCAGGTCGCGAACTGGTGACGACGATCCGAGAACCCGGCCTTGTACTGGAACAGCGAGTCCTGGTGACCGCCGACCCCTCCCCCGAGGTGAAGCACCCGCGCCCCGGCCTCGTGGGCCCACCGGCGCGCGGTGTCGTCGACGAGCCTGCCCGGCGACAGGGGGGCGAACGCCTGCCGGGAGCCACCCAGGTGCGCCTGCACGATGCCGCGGCACAGGGTGAACAGCCCGGCCGCAGCGACCCGCCCGTCCACGAGCGCAACGAACAGGTGCAGGACGGGCCCCAGTTCGGCGACCATCCGGCCGAAGTACGCCGCATCGAAGTGGTACGAGGACGAGGCTCCGAGCCGCTCCATGGTCTCGCGGTACAGGTCGACCCATTCCCCGAGGTAGTCGAGGTGAAGGTCGTGCACGCACGTGACGCCGGCGTCGTTGGCGCGCCGGATCAGCCGCCGCGTGCCCTTGTTGTAGCCACCCCACTGCTCCTCGGCGGACAGGGTCAGGTCGATCGAGACCGTGGGGCCGACGTCGCCGGTCTCGCCCAGGCCCGCGATCAGGTGCTGCTGCGAGAGCAGCGGGTGCAGGCGGGAGAAGACCGTCACCACCCGCCGTCGGACGAGCTCGTCCCGGAGGGCCGCCTGGAAGCCCTTGACGACTGACGCCGGGACGGGCCCCGCCGACGAGACCGGGCCGGCGTAGCCGTACACGGACGTCGCATCCTGGAGCCCCGCCGGATCGCCCGGGTCGACCGGTCGAAGCAGGAGGGGGACGCCGATGACATGCTCGCCGGCGCGGTACACGAACAGCTGGGCCGTGCCCTCGCCGCGGTACTCCGCCAGCCGGTGGTACCCGGCGAGATGGTGGAAGTCATGCTCGGCGACGCCCGCCAGCACGGCCGCCCAGCCCGTGTCGTCCGTCGCGCGGATCAGCTCGAGCGAGCCGGCGCTGCCCGGCGAACGGCCCGGCCCACCCGGGGCCGGCCCGGCCGCGCCGGCAACCCGTGGTCGGGGCTCACCGTTGACGTCCATGTCCCTCCCGCCGCGCCTGCGACGACACCGAGCTCGGCGACGCCGGGCGCCCGGAGAGTATGCCATGGCCCATCCGGCGGGCCGGATGGAGACCAGCCTCGCGACAGGCCCCCGGATGGTCGTTACGATGGCGGCATGGCCGACCGGCATCCGCGTACGCTCCACGGTCCGATCCTCGTCCTGGACCCGATCGCGCGACACACGGTCGCGGCCGTCCGGGGACTCGGTCGGGCGGGCTGGGACGTGGTCGTGGGCGGACACGACCGCGGGGCCGATGCCATCGCGGCGCGGTCCCGGTATGCCTCGGGCCCCTACGAGCGCCTGCCCGATCCGCACGGCTCGCCCGCCCCGTTCGAGGCGGCGCTGCGCGACGTGGTGAGGCGGCGTGGCTGCCAGGTGGTCGTCGCCGTGTCCGATTCCACGATCGCTCAGCTCCGCCGGCTCACCCTCGACGTGCCGACCATCCCAAGGATGGACGCCGCCCTGGACCGGATCCTCGACAAGGTCGACCTGTCGGCGTCGTGCGCGGCCGCGGGTGTGGGCTATCCGCCGACGTGGCAGGCCGACAGCCCGCCCCCCGAGGGCGCGGGGTGGCCCCGGATCGTCAAGCCGCGCCGGACGGCAGAGGTCCGGCCGGGTCGCGTGGTCGCGAGGACGGGCGCGTTCGTGGTCGAGGACGCCGCGCAGGAACGGGCGGCGATCGCCGCGCTGCTGGGCGAGGACCTCGAGCCGATCGTCCAGGTGCGAGTGGACCGGACCCACAGGATCAGTGTCGCGATCGTGCGCCACCGCGGACGCACCTCGTTCCGGGTCGTCTATCGCGTCCTCCTGGAGTACCCGCCGCGGGGAGGCCAGGCGGCCGTCGATCGTGGGGATCGACCCGCACCACGGGATCGGCGCCCGGGCCATCGAAGCGGCCGAGCGCGTCTGCGATGCCGCCGGCTTCGAGGGCCTCGCGAACGCGCAGCTGTACGGTCGGGCGGACGGCTCGCTGTGCCTGATCGAGATCAATCCCCGGGTCTACGGGACCATCGGGTTCCCGGAGCACCTCGGCCTGCGACCGATGGAGAGCGCGGTGCTCGCGGCCCTGGGCGAGGACCCTCCAGCCCCGCTCGACTACCGGCGCGGACGTCGCTTCCACCGGCCGATCCTCGAGGGCCGCTGGCTCCTGGCGCCCGGCGGCGATCGCGATCCCGCCTGGGTGCTGCCGCTGGTCGTCCGGCCGTGGGATGTCATCGACCTCGTGTCGCTGACGGATCCGATCCCGTTCGCGGCTGCCGTGCTGAGGCTGGGCCGCGGGCTCCGATCCCGGGTGGTGCGAGGGCGCACCGGCTGACCGCCGTGGAGGCTATCGGTCGAATGCGCACGCCTGCTATGGTCCCGCGGGATGCCCGACCGACGGCGGCTGAAACCGGCCGCGAGGAGTGCGGATGCCGGGCCGCGTCCCGCGCACGACCCCGCGTGTGACCGTCGGCATGCCCGTGCGGAACGGGGAGGTGTTCATCAGCGGCGGCATCGAATCGCTGCTCGGCCAGTCGTTCGGCGACCTCGAGCTGGTGATCTCGGACAATGCCTCCACGGATGGGACGCAGGCGATCTGCGAGGAGTACGCGCGTCGCGATCCGCGGGTCCGCTACCAGCGCCTCGACCGCAACCAGGGCCTGCAGGCCAACTTCGGCCGCCTGATCGACGAGGCCCGCGGTCCCTACTTCATGTGGGCGGGCCACGACGACTGGTGGGATCCCGCGTACGTCGAGCGAATGGTCGCCGTCCTCGACACGCAGCCGTCCGTGGTCCTTGCCGGAAGCAACGCGGCATCGATCGATCAGTTCGATGTCCGCCATGCGGTGTTCGACAACGTTGCGGTCTACGGGCACCGGGGCTCGACGGTCGACCGCGTGCGCCGGTTCCTCGCCGAGCCCCCTGGGAACGGCCATGCCACCATGGTGTACGGCCTGATGCGCACGCCCGTGATCCAGCGCCTCGGCTTCGCGCCCCCCGGCGCGATCGCGAATGCCGAGCGCGGCTACTACGCCATGGATCTGCTGCTCCTGCTCCGCCTGGTCCTCGAGGGCGAGTTCCAGGTCGACCCCGACGTCCTGTACTGCCGGCGCGACACGCTCTGGTCGGCCGAGGACTGGGCTCGCTACCGAAGCCGGTGGCGCGCCCACCGGCACATCGCCGCCAGCGCCCGCGCGGCGCGCGCCGTGCACGGCTACTACGCGGACGTCCGGAGGATCATCAGGGCCAGCGACCTCGACGCCGTGAACGGGCAACGGGCGCTGATGCGGTCGACCTACCGCCAGGAGCTCCGTGCCCATCCGCGGACGCTGGGCCGCCTGCTCGGCCGCACGCGTCGTCGCCTTGTGCAGCACCTCGGCAGGAGCCGTGCATGAGGCCGCCGCGGCCCTGGCGCCTGCCCGTCGGGGCCGCGACCGTGAGCCAGCTCACGGCCCGCCTGGGCCTCCCGACCGACCGTGGGCCGCGGATCCTCGTGGTGTCCGCCCACGCCGACGACGCCGAGATCGGGGCGGCAGGGACGATCGGGCGGCTGGTCCACGAGCGCCCGGACTCCGAGGTGACGTGGATCGTCCTGGCCGCACCGGACCCCACCCGCGCGGACGAGGCGCGATCCAGCGCCGCCACCCTGCTCGGTCCCACGGCGAGTCGCATCGTCGTCGGCGACCTGCGCGATGGGTACCTGCCGTTCCTGGGCGCTGCCGCGAAGGAGCGCTCGCCGCCCACCAGGAGGTGGATCCCGACCTGGTGATCGGGCACCGTCGCGAGGACGCCCACCAGGATCACCGACTGGTGGCCGAGCTCATCCCGCAGCTCTTCCGGCGAGCCACGTTCCTCGAGTACGAGATCCCGAAATGGGACGGCGATCTCGGCCCGGTGAACCTGTACGTGCCGCTGACCGCCGCCGAGGCGGCCGCCAAGGTCGCGCACCTCATGGCCGCGTTCCCCATCCCAGCAGGACCGGGACTGGTGGTCTCCGGACACATTCCGGGCGATCCTGCGGCTGCGCGGGATCGAGTGTCGCGCGCCCGACGGCGTGGCCGAGGCGTTCGTCTGCCGCAAGCTCGTGGTCTGACGCCGCCACCCGCACGAAGGAGTCCTCAATGCGCGTTCTCGTCACGGGTCACCGCGGGTACATCGGGACCGTCCTGGTCCCGATCTTCCAGGCCGCCGGTCACGACGTCGTCGGGCTCGACAGCGACCTCTACCGGGGCGGGACGTTCGGCGATCCGGCCGCGCTGGCCACCATCCCGGAGATCCCTGCCGACCTGCGCGACGTGACGCGTCGACCAGCTGGACGGGATCGATGCCATCGTCCATCTCGCTGCGCTCTCGAACGACCCGCTGGGCGACCTCGATCCGGACCTGACCTACGACATCAACCACGGGCGAGCGTCCGGCTGGCCACGTTGGGGCGCGAGGCGGGCGTCCGCCGCTTCCTGTTCTCGTCCTCGTGCAGCAACTACGGCGCCGCGGGAGGCGCGATGCTCGACGAGACCTCTCCGCTCCGACCGGTGACGCCGTACGGCGAATCGAAGGTCCGCGTCGAGCGGGACATCGCGGGTCTCGACGGCCCGTCGTACACGGTCGTCTCCCTCCGCAACGCGACGGCCTACGGCGTGTCGCCGCGGCTTCGCTGCGACATCGTGCTCAACAACCTCGCCGCCTGGGCGTTCACCACCGGCGTCGTCCGGCTCAAGAGCGACGGCACGCCATGGCGCCCGATCGTCCACATCCGGGACATCGCGCAGGCCTTTCTGCTGGCGCTCGACGCGCCGCGCGACGTCGTGGGTGGCCAGGCCTTCAACGTGGTTGCGACCGCCGAGAACTACCAGATCAAGGATCTCGCGGGGATCGTGGCCGACGCCGTCCCGGGCTGCCGGGTCGAGCTCGCTCCCGATGCCTCGCCCGACGTCCGAAACTACCGTGTCAGCGGCGACCGGTTCGCCAGCGCCGTCGGATTCCGGGCTGCCTGGGACGCGCGGGCGGGGGCCCGCGAGCTCGTCGACGCGTACACGGCCGTCGGCCTCCAGTTCGAAGAGGTCGAGGGTCCGCGATTCCAGCGGATCGCGCTGATCCGCCAGCGCCTGGCCGACGGGTCGCTCGGTCCGGATCTGCGGGTCCGGGTGCCCGAGCGCCCCAGCGCCTAGGGCCCGGGGGTTCGCGGCGCGCGAGCCACACCTCCCAGGGGGCGTCGCCGCGCTCGTGGCGCAGATCGAGGTCCTGCTTGTCCTTGAGGGTGTCCATGGGCGCCCAGAACCCGTCGTGGCGGAAGGCCATCAGCCTGCCCTCGTCGATGAGCCGTCGGAACGGTTCCTCGACCAGCTCCTCGCCCTCCCGGATGTAGTCGAAGATCTGGCGCCGGAAGATGAAGTAGCCGCCGTTGACCCGCGTGTCGGCCTCCTCGACGCTCCGGATGGCGGTCACCTCGCCGGTCGCACCGGTCTCCACGATGTGGAACGAGTAGGTGGGGCGGACCGCGAGGAACGCCCCCACCGCGTCTGAACGCTCGAACTGCGCCACCAGGTCCGGGAGCCAGGCATCCGTGAGGGTGTCGCCGTAGTTGGCGAGGAACATCTCCTCGCCCTCCACGTAGGGCCGGATCGCGCGCAGCCGCTGGCCGACGATCGTGTGCACCCCGGTGTCGGCAAAGGTGATCCGCCAGTCCTGGATGTCCGTTCGCAGGAGCTCGAGAGAGCGTCCGCCGTCGGACATCACGAAGTCGTTCGAGATGGCCTCGCTGTAGTCGAGGAAGTAGGACTTGACCACGTCCGCGCGATAGCCGAGGCACAGGATGAAGTCCTCGTGGCCGAAGGTCGCGTAGTAGCGCATCACGTGCCACAGGATCGGCCGGACCCCGATCGGGATCATCGGCTTGGGAATGGCATCCGAGTACTCGCGCAGGCGCAGCCCGAGCCCACCCGAGAACAGCACCACCTTCATTCGAGCCGCATTCCCTCCACGCCTGGGCGATCACGCAGAGTGTCGCCGGTCAGGTCGGATCTGTCTCGGCCGGCCGGCGCCTGTGCGGTGCCTGTGGGCAACGGTGACGCACGGAGCCGGCCACCTCGCCTGCCGGCAGTCACCCACCCGGGCGGTACCATCGGGCTGCCGGCGCGATCGGCCGCCATCATCTTCGGCGCCGCCCGCCGCCACTGCCCAAGGTGCATCGTGAACTTCACCGAGACCCGCCTCAGCGGCGCCTTCATCCTCGACCTCGAGCGACGCGAGGACGATCGCGGCTACTTCGCCCGGATGTTCTGCCAGAACGAGCTCCGTGATCACGGGCTGGAGCCCGTGATCGCCCAGGCCAACGTCGGGTTCAACAAGACCCGCGGGACGGTCCGTGGGATGCACTTCCAGTACCCGCCGGCGGCCGAGACCAAGCTCATCCGCTGCCCGCGCGGCGCGATTCTCGACGTGATCGTCGACCTGCGACCCGAATCGCCCACCTATCTCGAGCACGTCGCGGTCGAGCTGAACGAGGACAACGGGCGGTCGCTGTACGTGCCGCGCCGGTTCGCCCACGGCTACCAGGTCCTCGCGGACGCGACCGAGACCACCTACCTGGTCAGCGAGTTCTACGCGCCGGGCCAGGAGGGCGGGCTCCGGTTCGACGACCCCCGACTCGGGATCTCCTGGCCGCTGCCGATCGGCGAGGTCTCACCCAAGGATCAGGGCTGGGGGCTGCTCGCCGACGTCGAGCGGGATGTCCAGGCCCGGATGGCGGCGGGCTGACGGTGATCCTCGTCGACACCGCGCTGCGCGAGCTCGAGGCAGCCGGGACGCCGATCCGGGTCGGGATCGTCGGCGCCGGGTTCATGGCCCAGGGCCTTGCCAACCAGATCGCCAACAGCGTGGCGGGCATGCGGCTGGTGGCGGTGGCCGGCCGCCAGCTGGAGCGCGCGGCCCACGTCGTCGAGTACGCCGGCCTGCACGCGGTGACGGCCGAGTCCGCCGACGGACTGGCCGACGCGGTCGCCGGGGGCGCAACGGCGATCACGACCGATGCGCGCCTGCTTGCCCGGGCGCCGGAGGTCGACGTCATCGTGGAGGCGACCGGGGCCGTCGAGTACGCCACCCACGTCGTCCTCGAGGCGTTCGCCCACGGCAAGGACGTCGTGCTCATGAACGCCGAGCTCGACGCGACGATCGGCCCCATCCTCCAGGTGAAGGCCCGCGAGCACGGCGTCATCATGTCGGCCTGCGACGGGGACGAGCCCGGTGTCCAGCTCAACCTCGTCCGCTGGGTCCGAGGGCTCGGCCTCACGCCGCGCGTGGTCGGCAACGTCAAGGGCCTCCAGGACCCGTACCGGAACCCGACCACCCAGCAGGGCTGGGCGGAGCGATGGGGACAGAACCCGGCGATGGTGACGAGCTTCGCCGACGGCACCAAGATCAGCTGTGAGCAGTCGATCGTGGCCAACGCGACCGGCTTCCGCGTCCTGTCCCGCGGCATGTCCCGCGGCCTCGAGTTCCGGGAGCTGCCCGAGAAGCTGCCCGAGCTCTACCTGCCGCGGCTGGACGAGATCCGCGAGCTGGGCGGGATCATCGACTACACGGTCGGGACGATCGGGACCAAGGTCTACGTGCTCGCCGAGCACGACGACCCCAAGCAGCGGCACTACCTCGACCTGTACAAGATGGGTCCCGGGCCGCTGTACGCGTTCTGGGTGCCCTACCACCTGGTCCACTTCGAGGTGCCCAACGCGATTGCCCGCGTCCGCCTGTTCCGCGACGAGCTGGCGCCGCCGCTGGGTGGCCCCGTGGTCGAGGTGTGCGCGGTCGCGAAGCGCGACCTGCTCGCCGGCGAGACGCTCGACGAGTACGGCAACTACATGACCTACGGCGAGGCGGTCAACACCGACGAGATGCGCACGCGAGCGGTACCTCCCCGAGGGGCTCGTCGCCGGGTGCGTGCTCCGGCGCGACGTCGCCAAGGACGAGGTGATCCGCTACGACGACGTGGAGCTGCCGGACGGGACGCCTGGCCGACGAGCTGCGCGCCGAGCAGTACCGGCACTTTTTCCGGGTCCGGCTCCCGCCTGAACGGCGCGTGCGTCGCGGGGCGCCGGGTGTCCACCACGGGCATCATGAGCCGATGCGCATCCGCGACTTCGGCGTCGAGATCTGGATGAACCGGTGGGAGACCCGGTGCCGGTACAACCTGGCCGAGACCTGCGTGGACTCGATCACGGTCGAGGAGCTGCTGGAGCTCGCCGGGATGGACGTGGCCGCCCTGGTCGGCAGGCTCGCCTCCATGCGCCTCGACTACGGGGCGATCGAGGGCTCGGGCCGGCTGCGGATCGCGATCGCGGGGCTGTACCCGACGGCGAAGCCCGAGAACGTGCTCGTCACGCACGGCGCCATCGGCGCCAACGCCCTCGCGTACCAGGCGCTGGTCGAGCCCGGCGACGTGGTCGTGCCGATCGTGCCCACCTACCAGCAGCACACCTCGATCCCGGAGAGCCTCGGTGCGGACGTCCGTCCGGTGAGCCTCCGCGAGGAGGAGGGCTGGTTGCCGGACATCGACGAGCTGCGGCGAGCCGCCCGCCGGGCGAAGGTGATCGCCATCGTCAACCCGAACAACCCCACCGGCTCGCTGCTCGACGAGCCGCGGCTGGCCGCGATCGTCGACATCGCGCGCGAGGCCGGGGCGTGGCTCGTCGCGGACGAGGTCTACCGCGGCATCGACCAGGCGGGCGACGGGACCTCGCCGTCCTTCGTCGACCGGTACGAGCGTACGGTCGGCATCGGCAGCATGTCCAAGGCGTTCTCGCTGGCCGGTCTCCGCCTGGGCTGGGTGGTGGCGCCGCGCGAGGTGCTCGATGCGGTGAGCCGCCACCGGGACTACTCGGTGATCAGCGTCGGCAAGGTGGATGACCTGCTCGCCTCGATCGCGCTCGAGGCGAAGGACGCGCTGCTCGCACGCAACCGGGCGATCGTCCGCCGGAACCTCGCGATCCTCGACGCGTGGGTCACGCGCGAACCGCGGATCGACTACGTCCGCCCCGCGTCGGGCACCACCGCGCTGCTTCGCTATCGGGCGGACCTGCCGTCCGAAGACCTCTGCGTCCGCCTGCTCGAGGCCGAGGGCGTGATGCTGACGCCGGGCAGCGCTCTCGACATCGAGGGCTACCTGCGCATCGGGTACGCGAACGAGACGGCGGTGCTCGAGGCCGGGCTCGAGCGGTTCTCGGCGTTCCTCGCGACGCTGCCCTGATCGTCGCCCCGGCTCAGGCGCCGGCCGGCGCCGGTCGCTCGTCCTGCGCCGCTCTCCGCCCAGGGCCCGCCGCGTACGCGAGGGTGAGCAGGAGGCCGACCAGCAGCCACGCCCCCAGCACGATCGCGTCGACCGCCGGCGCCGACCCGCCCCACCCGCGATGGCACCCCGGAAGCCGTCGATCGCGTGGGACATCGGCAGGAACGGCCCCACGGCGGCGAGCGGCCCCGGCACGGCGGCCGTGCCGAGCGGGATGCCGGCTGCCGCAACCTGGACCACCAGGAGCAGCAGCGCCAGCAGCCAGCCGCGGCTCCCGAGGAGCGCGATCAGGGCCTGCACGAGCGCCGTGAACGTGAGCGCCGCGAGTGCGGCGAACGCGACCAGCGTGCCCAGCTCGGCGACCTCGACGCCCAGCAGGAACCGGATCCCGCCCACCATCAGCAGCGAACCGGCGACCGCCACGGTGGCAGCAGCCGCGAGCGCCACCATCGTCGAGCGCCACCACCGACGGTCGTCCCGGCCCCAGAACGCCGGCAGGACGAGGAACGAGGCGAGCGCTCCCAGCCAGATCGCCAGCGCCATGAGGAATGGCGCGAGGCCGCTCCCCGGTCCCCCGGCCAGGCTGGTCCCGGTGGCGTCCACCGCCACGGGGTCCGCCGCGAGGGTCCCCACCCGGGAGCGCGTGTCGTCGGAGTACGTGGCCGTGCCGTCGGCCGAGGTCCGGAGCCGGTCCGCCAGCGCGTCGGCCTCGTCCGCGAGCGAGGTGCCATCGTCGGCGAGGCCCTTCGCCTGCGCCTCGACGAGCGAGCCGGCATCGGCCGCCGCCTGCATGGAGTCGGTCAGATCGCCAAGGCCGCCGACCGCGTCGGCGGTGCCGCTGGCCAGCGCCTTGGCCCCCTTCGCGGACAGCTTCGCGCCGCCGGTGAGCGCATCGGCGCCGTCGGCCAGGTCACCAAGCCCCGAGGCGAGGCGCGTGGCCCCCGTGGACACGCCCGCTCCACCGTCGGCCAGCTGGGCGACGCCGTCCGCGAGGGCGGGCATGCCGTCTGCGAGCAGCGCGGTGCCGACGCTCAGCTGGCTGGCGCCCCCGCTGAGCGCGGCGGCGCCGAGCGCCAGGTCCGCGGCTCCCGCCGCGGAGTCGGCGATCCCTGCTTCGAGCGGAGCGAGGCCGGCGGCGAGCAGGGCGGTGCCGTCCCGCAGGCCGGTCGCACCAGCCTGCAGGTCCGCGGCGCCCGCGCTGAGCTCGGCCGTTGCCCCGGCCACGCCGGCCGCACCCGCGGCCGTGTCGGCGGCTGCGCCGACCAGCGGAACCCCCTGCGCGGCGAGGTCGTCGAGGGCCGCGCAGATGGCGGGCGTGCCTCCCATCCCGGCGCAGCCGGCGGCGAGCGACGCCACGGCGTCGGCGTAGCCGGCGACGCCCGCCGCGAGCTGGCCCGCTCCGGTGGCGAGGCTGGACGCACCGGCGTCGGCCTGGTCCACGCCATCCGAGAGCGCGACCGCGCCCGCCCGGAGATCAGCCGCGCCGTCGGCCAGCGCCTGGCCCTGGGCGCCGAGACCCGTCGTCTGGGCCTGCATGAGCGCGAGGCCACCCGCCAGCTGGACCGCCCCGTCGGCGACGCCCGCGGCCCCCAGCGCGACGCCATCGGCGCCGTCGGCGAGGGCTCCTGCCTGGGCGGGGATGAGCGCCGTCTGCTGGTCCAGGGCCGCCAGCCCGTCCGAGATCCCGGCTGCGCCGTCGGCGAGTGCCGTTGCCCCGTCGGCGGAGGCATGGACGCCGCGTGCGAGCCTGCGGGCGCCGATCTTGAGCTCCACCGCTCCATCGGCGAGCTTCCGGGTGCCACTGACGAGCTCGTCCGTGCCGCTCGAGGCGTCGTCGGCCTGGTCGATGAACTCCTGGAGCCCGCCCACGAGCTGGCCGGCGAAGGCCTCGGCACCGGCCGCATGGTCGGCGAGCTGGGTGGTGGAGGCGGCCATGGAGCCCGCGTCGTCGGCTGCCGTCGCGAGGATGTCGTGGGCCTCGGACACGGCGAGCAGCACGCCGTCCACGTAGGAGGCCGTCACCCGATTGCCGGTCGCGGTCGCGATGGCCGCGCTGACCTCGCGGGCCACGGTGCCAAGGGCGGACCCGGATCCGTCATCGATGACCAGGCGCAGCGTCGCCCGCGGCGCCGTTCCGGTCGGATCCGCCCGGATGGCTGCCACGGTCCTTGAGAAGTCGGCGGGAACCGTCAGCACCGCCGCGTAGCGCCCGTCGCGCAGGCCGTCCGCGGCCTCCGGGCCGTCCGTCGCGATCCAGGTGAAGCCGCCGTCGCCCGCCGGCGCCGTGAGGGCATCCTCCAGGTCCGCGCCCAGCGCGAGGGTCTCGATCGTGCCGTCGGCGGCGGGCACGGTCCCGCCCTGGTCGAGGTCCACGACGGCCGCACGGATGGCGCCGACGTCGCCCGCGGACCCGCCGAGCGACCACGTGAGCAGCCCGGCGACGGTCAGCGGCACCAGGACGACGAGCCCCAGGGCCGCGGCGAGCCGGCCGCGCGTCAGGCGGGCCGCCGGGCCACCCGTCATCCCCGCCGTCATGGCTCCCGCCCCGGCCGGGACCAGCGGGACACGCCGGAGGGCGTCGGCGAACCCGGCGCCCGACGGCCACCAGGCCCGGTCACCGGCGATCGTCGTGATCGCCGGCACCAGGATCGAGCGGACGATGAACGTGTCGATGAGCACGCCGATGGCCACCGCGACGCCAACCTGGAACAGGACGATCAACGGCGCGGTGGCCATGGAGCCGAAGGTGCCGGCGAGGATCAGGCCGGCGGACGTGATCACGGCGCCGGTCCGGCCGGACGCGACCCGGATCCCGTCCTTGAGCGGCCGGTGCTCGCTCTCCTCGCGGATCCGGCTCATCAGGAAGATGTTGTAGTCGGACCCGAGCGCCACCAGGAGCACGAACACCATCAGCGGCAGGTAGAACGAGATGCCCGGGTGCCCCATCAGGTCCTGGAACAGGAACGCCGAGAGGCCCACGGCGGACGCGTAGGAGACGAGCACGGTGGCCACGAGGTACAGCGGGGCCACGATCGAGCGGAGCAGCAGCACGAGCACCACGAGGATGCCGATGACCGTGATGATGCCCACCCGGTTGAAGTCGGTGGACAGGGTGTCCTGGACGTCGGCGAACTGGGCGGTCGGTCCGCCGAGGGTCGCGGTCGCCGCGGGGCCGAACGAGGGCGCGCCGCCGGCCAGCACGGCCTGCGCATCGCGCACGATGCCGAACGCGCCGCCCGAGTAGGGGTCGTTGGCGTTGGTGACGTAGAAGCGGGT
The DNA here is from genome assembly GCA_963700555.1 of uncultured Chloroflexia bacterium. Taxonomy (GTDB): domain Bacteria; phylum Chloroflexota; class Limnocylindria; order Limnocylindrales; family CSP1-4; genus CAIXZV01. The sequence continues at coordinate 87,786 of CAVOXZ010000001.1, read as the reverse complement.
CGCCGAGCGATCCCGCGCCACGAACGCATCGATCGCGTCGCGCAGGTCGTCCGCGTCCTCGCCCGTCAGGGTGGTCGGGATCCAGATGTCGTCCGGGCGGGTCGCGAACACGGCCCCCAGCGCCCGGTACTGGTCCGGCAGCGCGCCGAAGGTGTCCTCGGCCTCGCGCTTGAGCTCCTTGGCGCTCGGGGTGCCGGCCAGGCTCTGCGGCGACAGCGTGGCATCGGGGCGGCCGTCGAAATGGTTCGCAAGCGCGTTGAACGCATCGGCGAGATCGAGCGCGGCGGTGATCGAGCCGTCCTTCTCCAGCGACTTGGCGGCCGTCACGCCGTCGGTCCAGGACTCGAGCGAGCGGACCTCCGGGTAGGCGTCGGCGAGCTCGGCGAGGTAGTCGCTCATCAGCGTTTCGGTGGCCCCGTCCTCCTCGCCCGAGCTGCCGGCGGCGGCGGACGGGGAGGTGATCGACGAGGCGAGCGTGCGCAGCTGGGTGGACAGGACGGCGTTGGTCCGGACGCGCTCGACGATGTCCTGGGCGTGGGTGATGCCGCCCTGGAGGTCCCGCATCGCGGTGCCCGCGGCGACATCGGGGAACGCGGTGCCCAGTCCGTTCACGTACGCGAGCGCCGTGTCCAGGCCGTCGGAGACCTCGGGGTCCAGGAGCGAGGCGGAGTCGGAGCCGGTGGTGCCATCGTCACCGTCCATCTCGTCGGCGATGGCCCGCAACTGGTCGGACGGCCGGAAGCCGTCGGGAACCACGCCATCCCCGTCGGGGGTCACGATGCTGGTCACGGTCGCGACGCCCGGGGTGTCGCCCAGGCGGATCATCAGGTCGCGGAGCTTCGCCAGCTGCGAGGGCGCGAGCATGTCGCCGCCGCCGCCCGCATCGACCAGGCCGGTGGACTGGACGAGCTTGTCCTCGCCGAGATACCGGGCGATGGCCTCGTAGCCGACCCGGGAGTCGGCGTCGGCCGGCAGCTCCGACAGGACGTCGAAGTTGGTCCTGACCTGCGGCAGGAACGCGGCGGGGACCAGGAGCGCGACCATGATGCCGACGGTGACGATGCCCGGGTGGCGGGAGACCCCGGACGCCAGGCGGGCGAAGAACCCTCCGGGATCACCCTCGGGGCGGGGACGGGAGTGCAGCGGCCAGAACAGGTAGTGCCCGAAGATGGACAGCATCGCGGGCGCCAGGGTGAGACCCGCGACGAGCGTCACCCCGATGGCGACCGCGATGGCCGGTCCGGTGGAGCTGATCATCTCGAACTCGCCGAACGCCATCGCCGTCATGCCCACGATGACCGTGGCCGCGCTGGCGGTGATCACCGCGCCGATCCGCTTGACGGTCGTCCGGGCGGCGTCGTGCCAGTCACCGCCGCCGGCGACCTCCTCCCGGTAGCGGCTGATGAGGAAGATCGCGTAGTCGGTGCCGACGCCGAAGACCATCACCACGAGGAACGTGTCCAGCAGCGACGACACCTGCCACCCGAGCGCGGCCAGGAACCCGAGGATGCCGCGCGAGACCGCGTACGCCGAGCCGATGGTCACCAGTGGCACGAGCGCGGCCAGCGGGGCGCGGTAGATGAGGAGCAGGATGACGAGGACCAGCACGACGGTGACCGCGGTCGTGCTGTCGGTGCCCACCCGGACCGCCTCGAGGTAGTCGGAGCTGATCGCGGCCGCACCCGTGACGTGCGTCTCGAGGCCACCCGGCGACGTCGCCGCGAGATGCTCGCGAAGCTGCTCCACGACGATGCTGGCGGCATCCCCCGCGTTCTCCACGTCGAGGTTCACGACCAGGAGCTCGAACTGGCCGCCGTCGCTCCGGAGCATGGACGCCAGCTCCGGACGCGAGTCCGCGGTCTCGGTGCCGGTGACGGCCGCCCGGAGCTCGGGCGGAGCGTCCGCGCTCATCGTCCACGCGGCGTAGGCGTCCCGGAACGCGAGATCCGCGTCCGTGAGGCCGCCGGCCCGCTCGAGGGTGATGGTGGCGGACGAGGCCGAGGTGCTGCCCGGGAAGGCGCGCTCCAGCTCGTCGCGGGCCTGGACCGACGGGGCGGAGGAAGGCAGGAACGAGGCCTGGTCCGTGGAGCCGGACCCGGCCAGCGAGGGGGCCAGTGCGGCGCACGCGACGCCGCCGACGATCCACGCGGCGACGATGAGGAAGCGGAATCGGTAGGTCCAGGAGCCCAGTCGCTCGAACATCAGGTGCCTCTCCCCGGGCGTGCGGACGGCGCAGGCCCGGCGTGATGTCGGTGGAGAATCGGGGCTTGCGGCTGGCCGCAGCCGCAAGTAGGATACGAATGCGTATTCGATACGTCAACGTATCGGATACGATTCTGTATCGAATGCGGAGGTTCACTGCCGATGGGGCGGGAGCAGCGTCCGGGGGACTGGGCGGCCTGGATGGCGGGCCGGCCGGCCGCGCCGTCGGTGCCGGCACCCGTGGACCAGACAGGCGAGCCGGAGTCGACGACGAGCGCGCCACCCGAGCCCGATCGCGGCGCCGACAACGGGACCGGTGGCCGTCGCCGATCTCGCGGCCACTCGTGCGCCAGATACGGATCCTGAGCTCGCGACGATCTCCGGACGGGACGCCGGTCCCGACGGCGATCCGGCGCGAACTCCCCGACGCGAGGCCACCCGCCAGCGGGTGCTCGACGCGGCCAGGGAGGTGTTCGCCGAGCGCGGGGTCATCGGCGGAACCGTCGAGGACATCTGCGAGCGAGCGGGCTTCACGCGCGGCGCGTTCTACTCCAACTTCGCGGACAAGGACGACGTGATCGACGCGCTGGTGGAGCGCGAGCAGAACCGCCTGCTCGATGGCGTGGACGCGACCTTCGCCGACATCGAGGGCGAGATCGCGGCGGCGGCCGACCTCGCGACGGCGCTCCAGGCGATCATCGGCCGCATCCTCCGGGCGGTGCCCATCGACCGCGAGCTGTCGCTGATCCAGGCCGAGCTCGAGACCTTCGCGATCCGCCGCCCGGACCTCGCGGGACGCTTCGTGGCCAGCAACGAGCGGTTCCGCCAGCGGATCACGGCGTTCATCTCGGACGCGATGCGGCGCCATGGTCGCGAGCTGCTCGTCGAGCCCTCGATCCTCACCGACGCGATCATCGGGATCACCCAGCGCAGCGTCAGACGGGCCCTGCTCGATGGCGGCGACGCGGACCCGAACGAGCTGGCCGCCGCCATCCTGCCGGGGCTGCTGCTGGCGTTCTCGCGACGATCGGCCGGTCCGGCCGGGGCGTAATCGAGTCGAAAGGGAGGACGTCGCATGATCGCGTCCTCCTCCTCTCTCGCACCGCGGGGCCCGGACCGGACAACGGTCGGGGCCCTCGGTGTTTCTGGGGCTGGTCGCGCATCGGGGTCCGCGGCGCTTCCGGGGTCCGCGGCCCTTTCAGGGTTCCGCAACCGAGCCGGGGCCGGTAGGGTTCTTTCCCACATGCGAACGCTGCGCGCGGCGCCCTGGCAGCTCTGGTTCCTGGCCCTGGGAGCGATCTGGGGCTGCTCGTTCCTGTTCATCAAGCTCGGGCTCCAGTCGTTCACGCCGGTCCAGGTCGCCTTCGGGCGGGTGGTGATCGGCGCCTTCGTGCTCCAGATCGTGGCCCGCGCGACCGGCACCCGCCTGCCGCGGGGATGGACGACCTGGCGGCACCTGGCCGTCGTGGGCCTGCTGTTCTGCAGCATCCCGTTCACGCTGTTCGCGTATGCGGAGACGCAGGTCTCGTCCATCCTGGCCGGGATCATCAATGCCACGACGCCCCTGATGGCCCTGCTCGTCGCGCTCGTGGGCTTCCCGGAGCAGCGCCCGGGTCGCGACCGCATGGCCGGGTTGGGGGTCGGGTTCGTCGGGGTGCTGGTGGTCGTCGGGGCGTGGAACGGCCTTGGCGGCGGCGAGCTGCTCGGCGTGCTCGCCTGCGCCGGCGCGACCCTGTGCTACGGCATCGCCTACCTGTACACGCGGCGCCATCTCGCGGGGCTGCCGGAGGGCCCGATCGCGATCGCCACGGCGCAGGTCGGCGTCGGCGCGCTGCTGCTGCTCCCGGTCGTGATCGTGGTCACGGCGCGTCGACGGCGGCGGGGTCGTCTCGCCCATCGCCCTCGACACGATGCTCGGGATGCTCGCGTTGGGCGCCTTCGGCTCGGGGTTCGCGTACGTGCTGTCCAACCACATCGTGATCGAGGCCGGGGCGACGGTCGCGAGCTCGGTGACCTACATCACGCCGCTGTTCGCGGTCGCCGCGGGCGCGTTCTTCCTCGCCGAGCCGCTCGCGTGGTATCAGCCGGTCGGTGGCGCCATCGTGCTGCTCGGGGTGGCCGTCGCGCAGGGCCGGATCCGCGTGCCGGGGATCCGGCCATCGACGGACCGGGTGCCGGTTCCAGCGTCCCCGATCCCGGCTGGGCCGGTTCCGGACGACGTGCTCTGAGGGCACTGGGCCGGCGATGCGAGTCGGCCCGCCGTCGTGGCACGATGGCCCACGCGCACCAGCACCTGTGCCAGTCTCGGCTGGTCACCAGCGAGGAGACGTCGTGCCGGATCCTGCGACCCCGTTCGAGGGCTTTCGTCCCGAGGCCATCGCCTTCCTGGCTGACCTCGCTGCGAACAATGACCGGGCGTGGTTCACGCCGCGCAAGGCCGAGTACGAGGCGCTCCTCAAGCGCCCGATGGAGGCGCTGTGCGCCTCGCTCGCCGAGCGGTTTGCCGCCCGCGACCTGCCGCTCACGTCCGACCCGGCCCGGTCGCCGTTCCGTATCTACCGCGACGTGCGGTTCAGCAAGGACAAGTCGCCCTACAAGACGGCTGCCAGCGCGCGGTTCATGGCGGTCGGGGGCGGTCCGGGCGCGTACTTCCACCTGGAACCGGGCGAGATCTACGCGGGTGGCGGGCTGTGGCGCCCCGATCCGCCCGAGCTGGCCGCCTGGCGCCGGCTCGTGGACTCGGAGCCGGCGACGGTGCGGGCGGCCATCACCGACCCCACGTTCACGGGCGTCTTCGGGTCGCTTTCGGGCGATCGACTGACGCGGGTGCCGGCCGGGTATCCGAAGGATCATCCCGAGGCCGAGCTGCTGGTGCTCAAGGACCTGGTCTTCAGCGCCCGACTCTCCGATGCCGACGTGCGGTCGCCGACCCTGCCCGACACGCTCGCCGAGCTCTATGCGGCGGCCCGGCCGGTCTGGGCGCTGCTCACGAGGGTTGCCGTCGGCGGCTGACCTCGGGAGGTGTGCGCGGCTCCCGTCGGCCCGGCGTGCCGGCCTGCCCGACTGCACGCCCGGCCCCGCATCCCCGCCCCCTCCGGCCACCGCATCCCCGCGCCTCCGGCCATCCGGCGTGACTCCCCGTCACGGAATCCGGGTCGAGGGCGCGCGTTGGCCCGCCACGGCACGCGTTCGTGACCCGCCGTCACGTTCCGGGCGGCACCAGCGCCCCGGTAGCTGGATTGCTGTCGTTCGGACGGGAAACCTTGACGCCGCGTCAGGATCCGGCGCCCGGGATGGGTGATGGCCAGCATGCGACCGGCCTGAGGTGGGCCCGCGGCACCGGCGGCACCGGCGGGCTGCGACGCCCGCGGCAGCCGCGGCACCGGCGGCACCGGCGGGCTGCGACGCCCGCGGCAGCCGCTGGAGGCCGGTGGCGGCCGGGCGCGTCAGGGTTGCGCGATGGCCAGCCGCTTGAACTCCTGGACCTGGTCCCGGATCGCGCGCTCGGTCGGCAGGCGCTCGATCGAGGAGGCCCCGAAGAAGCCATGCACGCCCGGCATGCGGGTGAGCGCCTCACCGACCTGGTCCGGCTCGTCGAGCGGTCCGCCGTGGCACAGGACCAGGATGTCCGGCCGCACCTGCCGCCCCGCCTCCGCGATCGCGAGGACCCGATCGATCGTCTCGTCCATGGTGTAGGCCGTGCCCGCGCCGATCGTGCCGGCCGTGGTCAGTCCCACGTGGGCGACGAGCTGGTCCGCGCCGGCCTGCGCCATGGCCGCCGCCTGGTCCGGGTCGAACACGTAGGGCGACGTGAACATGCCCATGTCGTGGGCGAGCGCGATCGCCTCGACCTCCCTCTCGTAGCTCATCCCGGTGGCCTCGAGGTTGCGCCGGAAGTCACCGTCGATGAGGCCCACGGTGGGGAAGTTCTGGACGCCGTCGAAGCCGAGTTCGGCGAGCTGGCGGAGGAACACGCGCATGATCCGGAACGGGTCCGTGCCGTTGATCCCGGCGAGGACCGGCGTGTCGCGGACGACCGGCAGGACCTCGGCGGCCATCTCGACGACGATCGCGTTCGCGTCGCCGTAGGCGAGCATCCCGGCCAGCGACCCACGGCCGGCCATCCGGTAGCGGCCCGAGTTGTAGATGATCACGAGATCGGCGCCGCCGGCCTCGGCCATCTTGGCGGAGAGCCCGGTGCCGGCGCCGCAGCCGACGATGGGCACGCCGGCCGAGACCTGGGCGCGCAGGCGGCGGACGATCTCGTCGCGGGGGATGAAGGGCATGTCAGGGCTCCTGGCTGCGGTCGGCGAGCATCGCGATCAGGCGGTCGGCCATGGCCTCGCCGAACGATGGGTCGTTGACGTGGACGTCGAGCTCGACGAGCTCGACGACGGCGGGATCGACGGTGGCCCGCAGGGCATCGAACAGGGCGGCGTCGGCGTCGGGCGCCCAGAACGGCATGCCCTCCGCGTCGATCATGCTGACGCCGCGCAGCGGCAGGAACAGCGCGACGGGTCCGGTGGCCGCATTCAGCCTGGCGCCGATGATCCGCCCCAGCTCCGCGCACTCGGCGGGTGTCGTGCGCATGAGCGTGACCTGCGGGTTGTGCCGGTAGACGAGGCGGTCGCGGAACCGCTCGGGCAGCGTGTCGAGGGCGCCGAAGTTGCACATGTCGAGGGCGCCCACCGACACGACCTGCGGGATCCCGGCCCGCGCGGCCGCGCCCAGCCGGTCCGGCCCCGCGGACAGCACGCCGCCGATCAGCTCATCGCACCACTCCGTGGTCGTCACGTCGGCCACCCCGGCCACGAACCCGCCTTCGATGAGCGCCTCCATCGCGCGTCCGCCGCTGCCGGTCGCGTGGAACACGAGCACCTCGTAGCCCGCCGATCTCGAGCCGCTCGCGGACGCGGGTGACGCACGGCGTGGTGACTCCGAACATCGTCGCGCTGACCAGCGGGCGGTCGTCGCCCGCCGGGATCTCCTGCTCGGCCATCCCGCACACGGCCCCGGCGGCGTTGGCCAGGATCCGGCGCGACACGCCGGTTGAGGCCGGCGACATCGGTCACCGAGTACATCATCGTGATGTCGGTGATGTCGACGTAGGGCGAGACGTCGCCCGAGGCCATGGTGCTCACCATCACCTTGGGCAGGCCGACGGGCATCGCCCGCATGGCGCTCGTGCCGATCGCCGTCCCGCCCGAGCCGCCGATCGAGATGACCGCGTCCACGCGCCCTTCCGCGTGGAGCTCCAGCGCGACCGCCCGGGCTCCCCGGCACATCACCTCGAGGGCGGCCGCCCGGTCGTTGGCCGCCCGGAGCGCGTCGAGGTCGCCGCCACCCGCCGCAGCCACCCGCGCCGCCCCGACGTCCGGCGCCCACGGGGGCTCGCCGGTTCCGGCGTCGAGGACCAGGGGCACGTGGCCGCGCCCCACGATGAGGTCGCGGAGATACGCGAGCTCGGTGCCCTTGGTGTCGAGCGTGCCGATGACCAGGATGGTTCGTGGCGCCATCGATGCCTCCCGGGGACGCAGTGCGTCCATTGTGCCCCGGCGGCGCTCGACAGGACGGGCCCGAGGCACGGGATGCTGGGAGCGCAGCCAGCACCCCAGCCAGAGGAGGCCCATGCGTCCCGCTCCACAGCCCAGCCGTCCGTCGCCGCCCGGGGCCGCCGCCGACCCCGCCGCCCTCCTCGCCCGGACCGCGGAGCTCGCGGCCTCGTTCCTCGACACGCGTGGGGGAGCGGCCGGTCCGCGCCACGGCCACCCGCGCCGAGCTCCTGGCCGCGCTCGGCGGACCGCTCCCGGCCGCAGGCGAGGAACCGCTCGCCGTGCGTCGAGCGCCTCGCGCGCGACGCCGAGCCGGGTGTCATCGGGATCGCCGGGCCGCGCTACTTCGGGTTCGTGATCGGCGGGTCGCTGCCGGCCGCGCTCGCCGCGGACTGGCTGACCAGCACCTGGGACCAGAACGCCGGGATCTACGCCGGCGGGGCCGTCGGCATCGGTGGTGGAGGAGGTCGTCGGTGCCTGGCTGCTCGACCTGTTCGGCCTGCCGGCCGGGACCTCGTTCGGGCTCACGACCGGCTGCCAGATGGCGCACGTGACCTGCCTGGCTGCCGCGCGCCACCGCGTGCTGGCGGCCCGTGGCTGGGACGTGGAGGCGGACGGGCTCGCTGGTTCGCCGGCGATCGACGTCGCTCGTGGGGGCCGAGGTGCACGCCACGATCCCGACGGCGCTCCAGTACCTGGGGCTGGGCCGTGACCGCGCGATCGCCGGTGGCGACCGACGAGCAGGGACGGATGCGGCTCGACGCCCTGGAGGCGGCCCTGCCGGCGGGCGACCGGCCGCTCATCGTGTGCCTCCAGGCCGGCAACGTGAACACCGGTGCGTTCGACCCGCTCGGCCCGGCCATCGAGCTCGTGCGTGCCCGACGGCCGGACGCCTGGATCCACGTCGACGGGGCGTTCGGCCTGTGGGCGGCGGCGGCTCCGGGCCTCCGCCACCTGGTGGACGGCGTCGAAGGCGCCGACTCGTGGGCCACGGACGGCCACAAGTGGCTCAACGTCCCGTACGACTGCGGCTTCGCCTTCGTCCGCGACGCCGAGGCGCATGCCGCCGCGCTCGTCGCCGCAGAGCGGCGCCTACATCGTGTATGGCGACACCGAGCGCGACGAGTTCCGCTGGGTGCCCGAGTACTCGCGGCGGGCCCGTGGCTTCGCCTCCTGGGCCGCGCTGCGCTCGCTTGGTCGCGATGGCGTGGCCGCGCTGGTCAGCGGGCACCAGGCGCTGGCGGCGCGGATGGCAGACGGCCTCCGCGCGGCAGCGGGCGACGCCGGCCTCGAGGTGCTCAACGACGTCGTCCTCAACCAGGTGCTCGTGCGGTTCACCGAGCGCGACGGGCTGACCGCCGACGACCGGACGCGCGAGGTCATCCGGCGGGTCCAGGAGGACGGCACCTGCTGGCTGTCGGGGACGACCTGGCACGGCATGGCCGCGATGCGGATCTCGGTCAGCAACTGGTCCACGACGGCCGACGGACATCGACCGGTCGCTGGCGGCGATCCTGCGCGCGGCGAACGGATAGCCGCCCCTCAGCCCTCGAGGATCTCCCAGCCGCGCGCGACGGCCTCCCGGCGCAGCGCCGCGTCGGGCGCCACGGCCACGGCGCGCGTCGCCAGGCGCAGGAGCGGGATGTCCGCGGCGGTGTCGCCGAACGCGGCCAGGACCTCCCCGCCGCCGGCCCCGGCGGCGACCGCGGCCGCCTTCGCGTCGCCGGCCTGGGTCGGCCGGAGCAGCGAGCCCGTGGCCACGCCGTCGCGCACCTCGAGCGGCGTGCCGAGCGCCACGTCCGCTCCGAGGCGCCGCGCGAACGCGTCGGCGATCGGCTGGAAGGCTCCGCTCGCCAGCACCAGCCTGGCGCCGGGGTCCGCTGCCCGCGCAGCGGCCACGGCGGCAAGCACGGCATCGACCGCGGCCAGCCGCCGGGCCGGCCACAGGTGCGTGTCCACGACCCACTCGCCCAGCTCGTCCAGCCGCGCGGCGGGAAGCCCGGCCAGCAGCCTCGGCCTGGTCCTCGAGCCACCGCGCCCGGAATGCCTCCTTGTCGATGACGCCGGCCTTGGCAAGGACGATTCGCGGCAGGCGGACGCGGACGAAGCGACGGGCGGCCCTCGAGGGATGGTTGGCCAGCGTCCAGGCATGCACGCCGCGCCAGGTGTCGGCCGTGGCGAGCGTGCCGTCCATGTCGCTCACGACCACGGGGCTGCTCATCGGCCGGCGACGTTCCGGACGTCCAGCGCCCGGGTCCAGTGGAGGACGCGGACCGCGACCAGCACGCCGAACGCGGCGAGCACGAGGATCGTTGCGGCGGCGATCGACGTGTCGAGGTTGCCCGCCTGGAACTCGCCGTAGACGAGCAGCGGCAGCGTCTGGGTCAGCCCCTCCACGTTGCCCGCGAACATGATCGTCGCCCCGAACTCGCCCAGCGCCCGCGCCCAGCCCATGACCAGGCCCGCTGCCAGGGCGGCACCGGCGAGGGGGACGGTGATCGACGTGAACAGCTGGCGCTCGGAGGCTCCGTCGACCCGGGCGGCGTCCTCCAGGTCGTGCTGGACGGCGGCGAACCCCGCTCGGGCGGACCGGATGTAGAACGGGGCCGCGACGAACGTCTGGGCGATGACGACCGCGACCGTGGTGAACGGCAGGCTGATGCCCAGCATGTCCAGCGGCTCGCCGAGGAAGCCCCGGCGCCCGAAGGCGAGCAGCAGCGCGAGCCCGGCGACCGACGGCGGGAGGACGATCGGCAGGTCGATGACCGTCTCCAGCAGGACCTGGCCGCGGAACCGCCGCCGGGCGAGGAGGAGCGCGATCGGCGTTCCGAGGGTGACGATCAGCCCGAGGCTGACCGTCGTCGTGAGGAGCGAGAGGACCAGCGCGTCGGCCACGCGGTCCTGGCCCAGCGACGAGATCAGGGTGCCGTCGAGGACGGAGCGGCCGACCAGCACCGCGACCGGCAGCCCCAGGAGGAGGCCGGCCAGCAGGCCGAGGACCGCCACCGGACGACCGGGATCGGCCGGCCGGCGGTCGCGCCGGGAGGCGGGCCGAGCGCGCGCGAGCCCGATGTCGCCCACGGCTCAGCTGACCGGCCGGAAGCCGAACGACGCCAGGATCGCCTGGCCGTCCGGCCCCGCCACCCAGGCGAGGAACGCCGCCGCAGCCTCGGGAGCGCCCGAGGCGCCGACCACAACGCCCCCGTAGGTCGCCGGGACGTTGGCCCCGGCCGGGATCGCGACGGCCTCCACGGCCCGCGAGACCCGTGCGTCGGTGGCGTAGACGATCCCCGCGTCGCCCTCGCCGAGGCCGACCTTGGCCACGATCGCGCCGACGTTGTCCTCGGCGGACACGACGTTCGCGCGGTAGGCGTCGGGAAAGCCGGCCGGGTACCCGCCGACCGCCACGAGCCGGTCGAGCAGCTGCGCCGTGTAGCGTTCGACGGGCACGCCCACCGCGCAGGCGATGATCCGGACCCCGGGCCGGGCGAGGTCGGCCGGGCTGGCGATCCGGGCCGGGTTGCCCGCCGGCACGATGACCGCCAGCTGGTTCCCGGCGAACGCCACCACGTCGCCCCGTGCCAGCCCGCGGTCGACCAGCGCCTGCGGGTTCGCCATGTCCGCCGCCAGGAGCACGTCGGCCGGGGCGCCCTGCTCGATCTTGGCGGCGAGCGCCGTCGACGAGTCCGTGGAGACCGAGAACGTGACCGAGGGATTGGCTGCCCGGTAGGCGGCCAGGAGCGCTGCGACCACCTCGCGCAGCGAGGCCGCGGCATAGACCTGCAGCTCGAGCGGCGGCGGGCTCCCCGGACCGCGTGGCGCCGGGCGTCGCGTGCGCCCCGGACGTGGTCGCGGGCGGGACGGATGCCGCCTCTGCCGAGCAGGCGACCAGCCCGATGAGCAGCGTGGCCGCGAGCGCGACCGCCCCGGCCCTCCGGGCGGACCCCCGTCTCACGTCCGGGTCTCGCGTCCCGACGGGATCTCGACGATGACGTTCGTCGACTTGACGACGCACACCGCCTCCTGGCCGACCTCGAGCCCCAGGTCGTCGATCGCCTCCGCGGTCATCAGGCTGACCAGGCGGTGTGGCCCGGCCATGACCTCCACCACGGCGGCCACCCCGTCGCGCTCGATGCGGGTGACGATCCCCGGGAACCGGTTGCGGGCCGACTGCGCGACGATCGGGCGGTCGGCGCTGGCGCGGCGTCGATCGGCGAGGAGGCGCGTGACCTCTCCGATCTCCACGACGCGCTGTCCGCCCTCCGTCCGCTCCATCCGCAGCCGACCGTCCGCCTCCCAGCGGCGCAGGGTCTCGACCGACACGCCCAGCATCTCGGCGGCCTGCCCGACGCGGATGCGCGTGGCAACGGGGCTCGGTATGTCGTCCATTCCAAGGAGTATCGGCCAGTCCAGCGGCACATGTCTAGGGATTGCCGGAGGCCGCGCCAGCCTTCCGGTCCAGGCTCTGCGTCCTCGCCCTGCGTCCGGGCCGGTCCGGCGCCCGGTCCTCCTGTCCCGGTCCGCGCGCATGGTCCTGGCGTGCCTCCGGCACCGCCCGCCCCCGCCTCCTGTGGCTCCGGCCAGTCCAAGCTCCATCGCTCGCCCCGCGGTCGAACCGTGCGGTCGCATGCGGTTCCGCTCGCTGGACGAGTTGGATCCACGCGGTGCGGCCTCGGCCCCGCTGAACCCGCTCGCGTGGCGAGTGGAACCGTCCACGACCGCACCGTTGGATCGCCCGGCGGGCGCCGGGGTCGTGACCCGCCCGGCGAGCGCCGCGGTCGTGACCCTCCCGGCGAGCCGACCTGAGACTTGACAATACAAGGCGTCTTGTCTAGCCTCGCCTCATGGTCGTCGGGACGAACACCACACACCACGCGATCCAGGCCGCGGCTCGGCGGACGCTGGCGGCCAACCCGGGCGCCCCGGTCGCCGCGATCGCGGCCAACGCCGGCGTTTCCCGGGCGACGTTCTACCGGCACTTCGCGTCGCGCGCGGCGCTGCTGGAGGCCCTCCAGATCGAACCCGATCCCGACACGGGCGAGCGGATCATCGCCGCAGCGGAGGCGCTCATCGCGCGCGGCGGCCTGACCAGGCTGTCGATGGACGAGGTCGCGGAGGCGGCGGGTGTGTCGCGTGCGAGCGTGTACCGGCTGTACCCCGGCAAGACGGCGCTGTTTGCCGCGATCCTGGCCTCGGAGTCGCCGTTCGACGAGATCTCGGCCACGCTCCACCGGATGCAGGACCGGCCGCCGTCCGAGGTGCTGCCCACGTTGCTCCGGATCATCGACCGCGTCGCCGCACCCCGGCTCGGCATCCTGCGCGCCCTGATGTTCGAGGTGACCTCGGGCACGCCCGAGGCGCTCGAGGCGGCCGGCTGGGCGCTGCGCCCGATGTTCGGCGAGGTGTCGGCCTACTTCGCCGGCCAGATGCGGGCAGGCAGGATCCGGCAGATGCACCCGATCCTGGCCGCCCAGGCATTCGTTGGGCCGTTCATCTTCCACCTGGTCAGCCAGTCCGTCGCGGCGCCCCTTGTCGGACTCAACGTCGAGTCCGCCGCTGCCGCCGACGCGTTCGCCCAGGTCGCCCTTCGCGGCCTGGCGCCCGATCCCGCCGAGGAGTAGCGATGCACGGTCGTCGTCGGATCATTGCCCCCATCGTGCTGGTCATCGTCCTGGTCGTGGCGGGCGTGACCTGGTACCTCAACCAGCCCACGGCCGCGGCCGACGGGTCGCTCACGGCGTCGGGCACCATCGAGGCGACCACCGTCGTCATCAGCCCGGAGATCGCGGGCCGCGCCATCGAGGTCTCCGTCGCCGAGGGCGACACCGTTGCCGAGGGTGACGTGCTCGTCCGTCTCGACCCGGGCCTGCTCGACGCGCAGCAGGGGCAGGCCGATGCCGCGGTGGCCCAGGCCAAGGCCGTCATCACCCAGGCTGAGGCCGGGGTTGCCGCCGCTCAGGCCAACCTGGCCCTGCTCAAGGCCGGTCCTTCCACGGCGCAGCTCGACGTCGCCCAGCGCCAGGTCGACCAGGCCGTGACGGCGTGGAGGGTGGCCCGCGACGCCTACCGGGATCTCTCGGGCTTCGAGAAGGACACTCCCGCGGGCAGCGCCGCGAAGGCGCAACGCGACAACGCGAAGGCGGCAATCGCCACCGCCCGGGCGCAGTACCGGCTCATCGCGTCCGGGGCGCGCGCGGAGCAGGTGTCGGCCGCCGAGGCGCAGGTCTCGGCCGCCGAGGCGCAGCTTGCGGCGGCCAGGGCCCAGCGGGATTCGGCCACGGCCGCCCGAACCGTGCTGCAGGCCCAGCAGGCAAAGCTGACCCTGGTCGCGCCGTCGGCCGGCACCGTCCTGTCGCGGGCGGTGGAGCCCGGCGAGACCGTCGTCCCCGGCGGCGAGCTCCTCGAGCTCGGGGACCTGGACCGGCTCACGCTCACCGTCTACGTGCCGGAGGATCGCCTGGGCGAGGTCGTGCTCGGCGAACCCGTATCGATCTCCGTGGACTCCTTCCCTGGCGAGACCTTCACGGGCGCCGTAGGCCGGATCGCCGACCAGGCGGAGTTCACGCCTCGCAACGTCCAGACCGTGGAGGGTCGCAAGACCACCGTGTTCGCGATTGAGCTGGCGCTGGATCCATCGGGCGGCAAGCTCAAGCCGGGCATGCCCGCAGACGTCATCTTCGGGTCATGACCCTCGTCGAGGCGACCGGCCTCCACCGCGCGTTCGGCGAGGTCCGGGCGGTCGACGGCGTCGACCTGTCCGTCCGGGCGGGCGAGGCGTACGGCCTTGTCGGGCCTGATGGCGCAGGCAAGACGACCACCCTCCGGCTGCTGGTGGGGGCGCTCGCCCCGGACGCCGGCAGCGTCGTGGTCGGCGGCACCGATCTCGCGCGGCGGCCCGACCTGGCCCGGGCCGGGATCGGCTACCTTGCCCAGCGGTTCAGCCTGTACGGCGACCTCACGGTCATCGAGAACCTGCGCTTCTTCGCCGAGATCCGCGGGATCGGCGGGGGCCCGTTCCGGGCGCGGGCCGCCGACCTGCTCGCCTTCGTCGGGCTCCGCGGATTCGAGGAGCGCCGGGCCGACAACCTCTCGGGCGGCATGAAGCAGAAGCTGGGCCTCGCCTGCGCGCTGGTCCACGAGCCCACGGTCCTGCTCCTCGACGAGCCGACCGGCGGCGTGGACCCGGTCACCCGCCAGGAGTTCTGGAAGCTGCTGATCCGCCTGCTGGGCGAGGGGCGGGCGATCGTGGTGAGCACGCCCTACATGGACGAGGCCGCCCGCTGCACCCGCGTGGGCTTCATGCATGGTGGGCGGATCCTGGTCGAGGGCGCTCCGCGCGAGCTCACCGCGACCATGGTGGGCCGCGTCCTGGAGCTCGCCGCCCGGCCCGGGCGCACCGCTCGCGACGTCGCCCGGCGCGACCCGGAGGTGGAGGACGTGCTCGCCTTCGGAGACCGACTGCACCTGCGCGTGGCCGGCACCGCGGGCCCGCTGGCCAGGCTGCCCGGGGCGCTGCTCGAAGCGGGTGTCCACGTGGACCGCCTGCGACCGATCGCACCCACGATGGAGGACGTCTTCATCTCGCTCCTGGCGAGCCGTTCGGCGGGCGGGTCCGTCTCGGCGAGCGCAAGCGAGTACGCGCACGGGCGAGGGCAACTCGATGCCTGACGCCGTCATCGAGGTCCGCGACCTCACCAAGCGCTTCGACGGCTTCACCGCCGTGGATTCGATCAGCTTCGAGGTGCAACGCGGCGAGGTGGTCGGCTACCTGGGGCCCAACGGCAGCGGCAAGACGACAACGATCCGGATGCTCCTCGGCCTGCTGCGCCCGACCGAGGGCTCAGCCAGCGTGCTGGGCTATGACATCGTCCGTGACGCCGAGCGGATCCGGCCGCGGGCCGGCTACATGAGCCAGCGGTTCGCGCTGTACGAGGACCTGACCGTCGCCGAGAACCTGCGCTTCTACGGCAGCATCTACGGGATCGGCCGAGCCCGGCTCACCACCAGGGTCGACGAGATGCTCGAGCTGGTGGGCCTGACCAGCCAGCGAGACGACCGCGCCGGGGCCCTCTCGGGTGGCTGGCGGCAGCGCCTGGCGATGGCCATCGCGCTGGTGCACGAGCCTCCGCTGCTGTTCCTCGACGAGCCCACCTCGGGGGTGGATCCGGAGGCCCGGCGTGCCTTCTGGGACATCATCTACCAGCTGGCCGACGGTGGCACGACCGTGCTCGTGACCACCCACTACATGGACGAGGCGGAGCACTGCGGGCGGCTGGGCATCATGCACCAAGGCCACCTGCTCGCGATGGACACGCCCACCCGGCTGCGCGAGACCGTGGCCGGCGATCGCTGGAACGTTGCCACCGATGGCATCAGTCCGATCGCCGCAATCGACGGCCTGGCTGGCGTCCCTGGCGTGAGCCACGCCGGCCTGCTGGGCGACCAGGTCCACGTGATCACCGAGGCCGGTGCCTTCGACGCAGCCCGCCTCCGCGCCGCGCTCGTGGCCGCCGTCGGGATGGTGTCCGCCGACCTCGAGATCGAGCCGGCCGAGGCGACCCTGGAGGACGTGTTCGCCGTGCTGACCGGCGGGCGCGTCGACACTGACGAGGAGACCGTGCGATGAGGGGACGGCTGCTCGCGATCATCCGCAAGGAGTTCATCCACATCGCGCGCGACCCGCGCACCCTGGCGCTCACGTTCGTGATGCCGCTGGCGATGCTGCTGCTGCTGGGCTACGCGGCCACCAGCGACGTCCGCAACGTGCCGATGGCCGTGTGGGACCAGGATCGCTCCGCGGCGTCGCGCGAGCTGGTCGAGGTGTATCGCAACGCCGACTACTTCGAGCTCGCCTGGGAGACCGACTCGGAAGCGGAGATCGAGCAGCTCATCACGGAGGGCTCGGCGCAGGTCGGCATGATCATCCCGCCGGACTACGGCGAGTCCCTCGCGGCCGGGAGATCGACCGAGATCGCGTTCATCATCGACGGCTCGGATCCCATGGTCGCCCAGACAGCGCTCGCGGCAGCCTCGCAGCTGGGGCAGTCGGCGTCGGTCGGGGTGGTGGTCGACCGCCTGGCCGAGCGCGGGCAGGGCGACGTCCTCGTCATGCCGATCGATGTCCGTACCCAGGTCTGGTACAACCCCGACCTCAAGAGCTCTCACTACATGGTGCCGGGCCTGATCGGCGTGCTCATGCTCTACCTGTCGGTCGTGCTGACCGCCACGGCGATCGTCCGCGAGCGGGAGCGGGGCACGATCGAGCAGCTCATCGTGACGCCGATCCGGTCGTGGGAGCTGGTGGTCGGCAAGCTGACCCCCTACGTCCTGCTCGCCTTCCTCAACACGGTCGAGATCCTTGCAATCGGCGTGCTGCTGTTCGGGGTGCCCATCGCCGGCAGCGTCCCGCTGCTGCTGGGAACCGCGGCCCTGTTCCTGATCACGCCGCTGGGAATCGGGTTGCTGATCTCCACCGTGGCCAAGTCCCAGCAGGAGGCGATCATCCTGGCGCTGTTCTTCCTGCTGCCCAACATCTTCCTGTCCGGGTACATCTTCCCGATCGCCGCGATGCCCGGCTGGCTGCAGGCCATCACCTACCTGTTCCCGCTCCAGTACTTCCTCACGATCGTGCGCGGCATCGTGCTCAAGGGCTCGGAGATGGCCGAGCTGTGGCCGCAGGTGGTGGCGCTGGTGGCCTACGGCAGCATCGTGATGGGGCTGGCCGCGCGCCGGTTCCGCAAGCGCCTGGACTGAGGCACCGGCTGCCCGCCCGGGCGGGGCTCTGGACGGCCCCGCGTGGCTTGGTCGCGGGCTTGGGGCTCATCTCTCCCGGCCACCATCACTGGTGGTTGATTCGCGCAATCGTGGGACGTGGCCTCGAAACGGGCACGATGTAGGCTCGAATACCATCGAGAATGGTGAGATGGCGAGGAACTCGGGCGAGTACATGGATCCTGTACCGATCAACCAGCGGCCATGGTGACCGAGCGCGTCGGCTCACCCTGCCACGAGTCCCTGATGGCGCCCACATGAGCGAGCGGGACGGCTCCACTGTCCCTCACGCTCCTCCCGCCAGCTCCACTGCCGCCGACTCGACCGCATGACCGGCGCGAACGATCCCATTGTGCCGCCAGCGATCCGCTTGACATACGAGCGAATACATTCGACACTCAGGACGAATAGATCCGCTTGAGTGGCAAGCGAATGATGCTGCATCTCACCTACATCCCGAACACGGCCATCCGCGAGCGCCTCGACCGCTGGGACGCCGCAGTCCGGCGCGACCCCGGCCTCGAGGCCGGCAGCTGGCGCATGTTCGTCGTGTGGGAGGCCGCGCGCGACGCCGGTATCTCGGGCAGCACCGGGATCGAGGGGAATCCCCTGAGCCCGACGCAGGTCGAGGAGGTGCTCAGCGGTGCGGCGGTCGACGCCGGCGACGTCCACGTCCGGGAGGTTGCCAACTACAACCGGGCGCTCGATCTCGCGCGGTCGGCCGTCTCCAGGCCGGACTTCGAGTGGACGCACGAGGTCATCCACCAGGTGAACGCGGCGGTGATGGACGGCCTGCCGCATGACACGCTCGGCAACTACCGGGGTCCCGGGAATGACGTGCACGTCGGCATCTTCACCGGCCCAAGCCCAGTGGTGGTGCCGACGCTCATGACGGAGCTGGTCCACTGGCTAGGCCGATCGAGCCGGACATCGACCCTCGTGCGGTCAGCGCTCCTCCACCTGAATGTCATCGCCATCCACCCGTTCAGCGATGGGAATGGCCGGACGGCGAGGATTCTCGCGGCCATGGCGCTCATGGAGCACGGGATCCCGGCGACCGAGCTGATCTCGGTCGAGGCGTACCTGCGCCGGAACCGCGACGAGTACGTCGCCATGCTGCGGACGACGCTCGGACCCGGCTACGACCCGGACAACCATCCGGTCACGGAGTGGCTCGACTACTACACCCGCGTCGCGCTCGACCGGCTCGACGTGCGGGATCGCGTGCTCGACGCCATGCCGGGCGACATCGGGGTCGTATTCACCGCCCTCGCCGATGCGGGCGATCCCGCGGACTGGGCACCCCTCCTGCTCGCCGCGCGCGTCTCGCGACTGCGGACCGAGCGCGTGGCGACGATGACCGGGAGATCCTCGCCGGCAGCCCGGGCATTGCTGGCCCGGATCGTGGATCGCGGCTGGCTGGAGCCTCATGGCCGGACGCGCGGTCGCTGGTTCGCGCCGTCCGAGCGCCTCGACGCCCTACCGCTCCGTGTTCCCGCCCTGATGCGTCACCTGGCGGATGGAGTGCGGCTTGGCTTGCCCGAGGCATGACCCTCTGCGATCGGGGCGTCATGGACGACACGGTCAGCCCGCGGTGAACCGCTCCTCGCGCCAGGGATCCGCGTCGTTGTGGTAGCCGTACCGCTCCCAGAAGCCCGGCATGTCGTGGCCGAGGAGCTCCAGGCCGCGGATCCACTTGGGCCCCTTCCAGAAGTACCGCTTGGGCACGATCAGGCGGAGCGGGTACCCGTGGTCCGGGGTGAGCGGCTCGTCCTCGTAGGTGTCGGCGAGCAGGACGTCGTCGTCGTCGAGCACCGCGAGCGGCACGTTGGCCGTGTAGCCCTGCTCGGCGTGGCCGACCACGTGGGTGGCGGTGGGCCGGACCCGCGCCAGCTCCAGGATCGTCTGGATCGCGACGCCTTCCCAGCGCGTGTCCAGCTTGGACCAGCGGGTGACGCAGTGGATGTCCGTGGTCACCTGCTTGCGGGGGAGTGCTTTGAACTCGTCCCACGTCAGCCGGAACGGGCTGTCGACCTCGCCGTAGACCTTGAAGTCCCAGGCGGCGAGGTCCGCGCGCGG
This sequence comes from uncultured Chloroflexia bacterium, assembly GCA_963700555.1. GTDB lineage: Bacteria > Chloroflexota > Limnocylindria > Limnocylindrales > CSP1-4 > CAIXZV01. The sequence continues at coordinate 68,182 of CAVOXZ010000001.1, read as the reverse complement.
CACGGAGCCGTAGTGGAGCACCGGGAACTTCTCGGTCAGGTACTGGCCGGGGGGCACTCGATCCGCCACCGAGGGGTCTGGACGGCGATCGCCGAAGAGTCGTTCGAACATGGGTCTCCTGCGCCGGGACGGGCGCGCGTGGCTGTCACGGGTCCCTTCGCGGGAATGCTACTCGCGGATCGTGACGGGGGCGTGACCCGGTAGAGTTGGGGCATGCCCGAGGCGCCCAAGGTCGTGATCGTCATGCCCGCGTACAACGCCGCGCGCACGCTCGAGCGCACGTACGCGGACATCCCGCACGACCTCATCGACCACCTGATCCTGGTCGACGACGTGTCGAAGGACGAAACGGTGGAGATCGCGAGCCGGCTGGGCCTCGAGGTCATCGTCCATCGCCAGAACCTGGGCTACGGCGGCAACCAGAAGACCTGCTATGACCGTGCCCTCGAGTGGGGCGCGGACGTCGTGGTGATGCTCCACCCCGACTACCAGTACGACGCGACCCGGATCCCCCAGCTGGTGGAGCCGATCCTGGCCGGCGAGGCGGACCTCATGCTTGGCAGCCGGTTCCTGGGCGACCCGATCGCGGGCGGCATGCCCAAGTGGAAGTTCCTGTCCAACCGGTTCCTGACCGGGGTGGAGAACCTGGCCTTCGGGCTGCACCTTTCCGAGTACCACACCGGGCTTCGCGCCTACTCCCGGCGCCTCCTCGAGGCGATCCCGTACCGGCTCAACTCGGACGACTTCGTGTTCGACCAGGACCTGATCGCCCAGGTGGTGGCAGCCGGCGGGCTGCGGATCGGCGAGATCGCCGTTCCGACCCGCTACTTCGAGGAGGCGAGCTCGGTCGGGTTCCGTCGAAGCGTCGTGTATGGCCTCTCGACCCTGCGAGTCGTCGGCCGCTACCTCCTGCACCGCACCGGGCTCCGCCGGTCGGCGAAGCTCCGCCCGCGCGTCTCCGCGAGCGAGCCCGGCAGCGTGTAGCCGTGCGCCTGCGCGGGGCCCTCGGGGGGAGGCTGGGCCGGGCGGCGCTGGGCGTCGGCATCTCGGTCGTGGCGCTGGCGCTTGTCGTCCGGTCGGTCGATGTCGACGTGGCGTGGGAGACGCTGCGCGCAGCCGATGGGCGCTGGGTCGCGCTGCTGGTCGCGTTCGTCTGCGGCGACCTGGTGCTGCGCGCCGTCCGCTGGCGGGTGCTGCTGCGGCCGCTTGCGGTGGTGCCGCTGTCTGCGACCATGGCCTCGCTGCTCGTCGGGTACCTCGCCAACAACGTCCTGCCGGCGCGCCTCGGCGAGATCGTCCGGAGCCACGACCTGGGTCGGCGGACGGGCGTGTCGCGATCCACGATCCTGGGCACGATCGTCATCGAGCGGGTCGTGGACACGATGGTGGTCGTGGCGATCGCGGCGGTGGCGATCCTGGTGCTATCGGTGCGGGGGATCGTGGCCTCGGCGGTGCTCGTGGGGCTCGCGGTCACGGCGCTGCTGGTCGTGGGCGTGGTCGCGGGCATCTCTGCGCACCGGTTGCCCGGCGCGGAACGGATCGGCGGGATCCTCACCCGATGGCCGCAGGTGCGCGGGGCGCTTCGGAGGCTCCAGGCGGGGCTGGCCGTCGCGAGCGACCTGCGCGCGATGGCGACGGCGGTCGTCCTGTCCGTCGGATCGTGGTCATTCACCGTGCTGGCATTTGCGGCCGCCGCCCAGGCGGTGGGCATCGAGCCGACGATGGGTCAGGCGGCGCTGCTCGCGGCGGGCACGAACCTCGCGACGGCGATCCCGGCCGGTCCTGGGTACGTGGGCACGTTCGAGCTGGCCGCGGTGACGATCGCGGGGTCCGTGGGGATCGCCGCCGAGCCGGCGCTGGCGTTCGCGGTCCTGGTCCACGCGACGGCCCTGCTGCTCACGTCGGCCGGGGGTGCGGTGGTCCTGGCCCTCGCCGGGCGCGGCAGGAGCGCCTCGCCGGTCGATGAGACGGCTGACGACAGCCGGCTGGAAGGAGGGGGACGGTGACGCAGGCGACGGGCCGGCGCCCCTGGCCGGGGGCGCTCGACTGGGGCGGCGACTGGCTGGCCGAGACGCAGCGCGAGCTCGCGCACCTGGGGTTCGTGCTCCGGGACGGCTCGATGCCCGGCATGACGCCGGGACCGCGGCTGCTGGTCGCGCTCCGCGACCACCCCACGCTGGAGCATTTCGACCCGGAAGTGGTCACCTACTGGGCGACGTCCGGCGGTCGCGGACGCGTGGCGATGCTCGACCGGCGAGCACGGACGACGGCCCTCCACCTGTCCCAGGGGGGCTCGGACGTGACGCCATGGTCCTGGGGGCCGGTACGGGTCACCGATCGCGTGCCCGTCAGCAACGGGTTCCTCGGGTTTGGCGGGACGCTGCTCGTGGAGGCAGTCGACGACACGGTGACCTACGCGGCGTTCACCTCACGTGCACCGATCGTGCGCTGGGCAGGGCATTCGCAGGGTGTCGATTCCCTGGTCGACGAGGTCGGGGCGTTCTTCGCCCGCTTGATGGTCCCGGTCGACTACCAGCCCGGCGCCGAGGCGCGCGTCGCCGGCGCCGACCCGGAGGCGCTGTACTCCGTCTTCCTCGGGCACTCCGTGAGGCGGCTGCACAGCTCTCGACGGCTCCGCGAGGCTGACCCAAGGACCGCAGGGTGGCTGGAGCATGAAGGCCATCGGCTGGAGCGCGAGGCAGCACGCCACTGGGCAGAGGGACAGGAGCTCCTCGACTGGCTGGAGCTGGGGTAGCGGGGCTGGCCCGGCCTGTGGCGCGCCACGCCACGCTGACCGCCAATCGCGCCTCCGGGCAGCCCGGATGCCGCCCCCTGTGGCGCGCCACGCCACGCTGACCGGCAATCGCGCCTCCCGGCAGCCCGGATGCCGCCCCCTGTGGCGCGCCACGCCACGCTGACCGCCAATCGCGCCTCCGGGCAGCCCGGATGCCGCGGAATTCGAACGGGCCCCGGCGATGCCGGGGCCCGGGTGGGTGCCGGAACAGGGCCGCGAACGGCCGACCAGCCGCGGTCAGCCGACGATCAGCCGCGGTCAGCCGCCGATCAGCCCGTTCGCCGTCAGGTACTCGCGAGCCGCATCCTCGATGTCCTGCTGCTCGACCGCCACCTTGACCCCCAGGTCGGTGAGATCGTCGGTGGTCAGCCTGGCCAGCACGCCATCGAGCAGCGCCTGGAACGCGGTCGGATCCGCGACCCTGGCAAGCAGGTCGTCCCGGACCAGCGCGGTCATGTTCTCGGCCGGCTGGGTCTGCAGATCGTCGTCGAGGACGATGAACCCGAACTGGGCGATCGCGGGCTGCGTCGAGCACAGCCACGCGAAGTCGACGCCCTTGTTCTGCAGCGCCTGGGCGATCGGGGCGTCGCAGGCGGCGAGCGCCTCCCGCTTCGTGGGCGGATACGTGATCCCGTAGGCCTCGAGCGCCCCCTTGCACAGGGGATTGGCGTCGCAGTCGGGCGGCAGGCCCCAGCGAAGCTGGTCCTGGACGGCGGCGAGATCGCTCATGGTGGCCAGCCCGAGCTCGGTGGCGGTGTCCTGGCGGACGACGGCGGCGTTGGTGTCCTCGCCGGGCGAGATGCCGAACACGCTGATTCCCTTGGCCGTCAGGATTGCCGCCAGCGCATCGCGGTTGGTGAGGCCGTCGCCGGTGACCTGGCTGGCGTCGTAGTAGCCGAGCCCGGAGCCGACGTACTCGGGCGAGACGTCGATCTGCCCGTTCTCGAGGGCCGGCTGGCGCACCTGGCGGGCGCCGATGCCGAGCGTCCGGCTCACCGGATAGCCGTTGGCCTCGAGGACCTGGGCGAACATCTCGGCGACGAGCTGGGACTCGTAGAAGCCGTCCGAGCCGATGCGGACCTCGGGCTTCGGAGCCTCCGTTGGCGTGGATGTCTCAGGAGCCATGCTCCCCGGAGCCATGCTCTCGGCCGGTGCCTGCGTCGGCGCTGCCGATGGGCTGCTGCCCCCTCCCGACGAGCAGGCGGCAACCGCCACCAGCATCGCCGCCCCGAGGGCGAGCGCGCGGGAAAACCGCATTGGGTCTCCTCTCCTTTGCATATCGTGACGACCCGGATGGGCGCCGGCGGAGCGTACTCCATGACCGGGATCGGGGCCGTGGGCTTCAGCCCCACGCGCACCGCGGCCGGTGGGCCCACCGTGCCGGATCCGGTCAGGGAACGCCGCGGGTCAACGCCGCGGGTCAGGGTACGCCGCGGGGAAGCGGGACCTCGGCAAGCTCGCGGAAACCCCTGGCCGGTCGCATCGTGCGGTCTGCGTGCCGGGCCGCACCGCGCTGGGCCACGGCGAGCAGGAGATCCACCGAGATCGCCAGCACGGACACCAGGATCGCGCCTCCGATCAGCTCGCCCAGCCCGGCCACGCCCTTGAGGCGGCCATCGAGGATGAAGCGGCCAAGCCCTCCGAAGCCGACGACGGCGCCGATCGTGGCCGTTGCGATCACGTTGAGGACGGCCGTCCGGAAGCCGCCGATGATCACCGGCGCCGCCAGCGGCAGCTCCAGCGTCCGGAGCACCTCCCATTCGCGCAGGCCCATGCCGCGCCCAGCCTCGAGCAGGTCGCGGTCCACCTCCCGCAGGCCCGCGTAGGCGTTGACGAGGATGGGCGGAATCGCGAGCAGGACCATCGCCAGGAACGTCGGGACCAGGTTCAAGCCGATGTCCGGCCACAACGCCAGCGAGATCGGCAGGATCATCACGATCACCGCGTACGAGGGAAGCGCCCGGCCGACGTTGGCGACGTTGATGGCGAGGTTGGCCCAGCGGCCGGTATGTCCGATCCACAGCCCGACCGGAAGGGCGATCAGGGTCGCGGCGACGACCGAGACGGAGCTGATCGTCACGTGCTCGAGGAGCCGGACGGGGATCCCGGTCCCCCCCTGCCAGCTGGCGGGGTCGGCAAGCCAGGCGACGAGCTCGTTCATGCCGCGACCGTCTCCCCGGCGCGCGTCCGCGCCCAGGGCGTGGCCCGCTCCTCGAGCCGGCGGAGCAGGAGGTCGAGCACCAGCGCAAGCACGACCGCGAGCAGTGACCCCAACAGGTACTTGGTGGGGAAGAACGTCTGGAGCCCCTCCGTGATCAGCTGCCCCAGCCCGCCGAAGGTGTTGCCGAGGATCGAGACGACGGTCGCCAGGCCGACCAGCGTGACGGTCGCGACCCGGAGCCCCGCGACCATCAGCGGCACCGCCAGCGGGAGCTCAACGCGCAGCAGGCGCTGCCCGGAGCGATAGCCCATGCCATCCGCGGACTCGAGCACCTCGCGGGGCACGCCCTGCAGCCCGGCGACGATGTTCCGGAACAGGATCAGGAGGGTGTAGCTGGTGAGGGGGATCAGCGCCGTGAGATAGCTGAACCCGAAGATCGGCAGGAGGATGGCGAAGGCGGCCAGCGACGGGATGGTGTACAGGAAGCCGGTGGCGGCAGTGATCGGCCCGTTCACCAGGGGTCGTCTCACGGCCCAGATGGCGAGGACGAGGCTGATCACGAAGCCCACCGCGAGCGGGATGGCGGTGAGCACCAGGTGCTGGGCGGTCGCCAGGGCAAGGTCGTCGAGGTGCGAGGCGATCCATCCGGCGTCGATCAGCGGCTGGCCATTCATCCGCGGGCATCCGCGGCGGTGTCGCGGGCGGCCGTCCCTGCGGGCTCGGGGTCCGGCGCTCCCTGCCCGCGCATCCAGTCCGTGATCTCGTCGAGCCGGATCATGCCCCGGAGGGCGCCGTTGCGGTCCACCACCAGGCCCGCCTGGACGTCATCGTCGAGCAGCATCGACAGCGCGTCCTTGAGCGTCGTCCGGCGGTCGAACAGGGGTGACGAGGACTCGATGTGCTCGACCTCGATGGAGCCTGACGGCAGGTGGTCGCGGTGGATCCACCCGATCGGCTGCATCGCCTCCTCGGTCAGCAGGACGTGCGGGAACGGGTCCCGCTCGGCCAGGCGCCGGATCATCGTCCCGTTGTCGCCGGGGCGGGCCGTGATCACCGGCGTGATCGGCAGCTGGCCGACCCGGAACAGCGACAGGCGCTTGAGCCCGCGGTCCGTGCCCACGAAGCGGGCGACGAACTCCGAGGCCGGGTCGGCCAGGATCTCCGACGGCGACCCGTACTGCGCCAGGACGCCGCCCGTCCTGAACACGGCCACGACGTCGCCCATCTTGATCGCCTCGTCGATGTCGTGGGTGACGAACAGGATCGTCTTGGCCAGCTGCTCCTGGAGGCGGAGGAACTCGTTCTGGAGGCGCTCGCGGACGATCGGGTCCACCGCCCCGAACGGCTCGTCCATGAGCATGACGGGCGGGTCCGCGGCCAGGGCCCGGGCGACGCCGACGCGCTGGCGCTCCCCGCCCGAGAGCTGCGCCGGGTAGCGCCTCGCGTACCTGGCAGGGTCGAGGCCCACGAGGTGGAGCAGCTCGTCCGAGCGCTCCTTGCGCCGGCCCGACGACCAGCCCAGCAGGCGCGGCACCGTGGCCACGTTGTCCTCGATGGTCTGGTGCGGAAAGAGGCCCGTCTGCTGGATGACGTACCCGATGCCGCGCCGGAGCTCGGTCACGTCGCGGGTCGCGATGTCCACGCCATCGAGCAGGATCCGCCCCGAGGTCGGCTCGATCAGCCGGTTGACCATCTTGAGGGTCGTGGTCTTGCCGCACCCCGAGGGCCCGACCAGCACGCAGATCCTGCCGGCGGGCACCGCCAGGGAGAGATCGTTGACCGCGCCCGGGGTGCCGGTCGCCGCCGCCCGGGTGGCGTAGGACTTGCTGACGCTGTCGAACTCGACCGTCGCGGCGCGACCGGACGTGGCGGGGGCAGCGGGCATCGGGCGGGGCTCCTCGCGGTTGGGGGAAGGCTACGCGATCGCGCCGCCTGCGCCCAGCCGGACGCCGACGCTGAGGGTCGGATGGCCCTGTGATCCGACGCCACCGGGCCCTAGCCTCCCGGTGCGGCGACGCACCGGCGGGTCCGGAGAGACGTCGTCGGGGCGCGTCGCGAAGGAGCGACCCATGCTCGAGACTCGTGCCCGCACCAGCATCACCGTCGCCTCGATCAGGGTCGACCCCGGGCCGCGCACCCGCCTCGAGCTCGAGCTGCGCGACGTGGCCGATGAGATCGCCGGACGCGTCGACCGTGACGAGCTCAGTCGCACCGAGGAGGAGCGCGTGGCCGAAACGGTCAACGCTGCGGTGGCCGCGGCCCTGCCCGACGTCGTTGCCGTGCTGGATCGCGAGCTGACGCCCCGCCTCGAGGCACTCCCGCTTGCGACGCGCCTGACGCTGGCGCGGGCCCGCCGTCGGCGGGACTTCGGGTTCGAATGACCCGGGCTCGGGCGGGTCTCCTCAACGGCCCGCCCGGGACCCTGCCCTCCCGATCGCCTTGCGCCGAGACGCGGTCGGGGCCACGTGTCAGGCCGCGTCCAGCTCCCGGCTGATCGCCCGCAGGATGAACCGGGCGGCCTCGGCGCTCTTGCCGCCCAGCCGCTGGCCGTCGTCCTGGTCCAGCGCGACGGACAGGTCCGCGAGCATCGCCCCGATCACCGGGGTCCGCGACAGGACCCCCTCATCGAACGCCGCCTCGAGCCCGGCGACGGCCTCGCGCGCGTTCTCCACCACGTGGCCCTTCGCCTCCATCCGCTCCCGGAACGCCGCCCGAGCCGCGTCGGCTGCTGCCCCAGTGCTGGGTGTCATTCGTTCCTCCCAGGTCCGCGGTTGCCGCCCGTCCATGCCCGCATCTGCGCCGTCGCGCGTCCGTCAGTGACGGCCCGCTCCTCCCAGCGGAGCGCCCGCCACTCGGGCTCGAGCACGCTCATGTGGATCTCGTCCCACCAGCGGCCATCGCGCCAGATCGCCTCGCGCGCTCGCCCCTCGTCGACGAAGCCGACCCGAGCGTACGCCCGGAGGGCGCGCTCGTTGAACGCGAACACCGACAGCGATACCCGGTGCAGGCCAAGCACCGAGAACGCGTGCTCCACCATCAGGGCGGTGGCCTCAGTTCCGTAGCCGTTGCCCCAGGCGTCGTGCTCGCCGATCGTGATGTGGAACAGGACCGATCCGTTGTCCGCATCCAGCTGCGAGAACGCGCAGGTGCCGATGAGCCGGCCCGTCGTGCGCTCGTGGATCCCCATCGCGAGCGCGTCGGGCCCGATGGCCCGCATCATGAAGAACCGCTCGATCTCGTCCGGGCGCATGGGAACGTCCTGGTAGCGTGTCAGGCGGGCCACCTCGGGATCCTGGTACCAGCGCAGGAAGTCGGGCAGGTTGTCCCGGGTGTGCCGCTTGAGCACGACGAGGGAACCGTCGATTCGGTCCGGGAACCAGCGCCGGTGGAGCATCACGCGCACCCTATACCATCGGCTGCATGCGCCGCTGGAGCGAGGTGGCCGACCAGGTGGCGGCGACGACCCGGACGTCGGAGAAGACCGGCATCCTCGCCGCCTATCTCGCGGCGCTCGATATCCGTGAGCTGCCTCTCGCCGCCGTGTTCCTGACGGGACGGCCGTTCCCGGAGGCCGACCAGCGATCGATCGGCCTTGGCTGGGCGGGGCTGTCCGCAGTGGTGCTGCGCGTGGCCGGCGCGGATGCCGATGCCCTCCGCCGTGCGTACGATCGCTCGTCGGACATCTCGACGGCCGTGGCGGAGGTCCTGCGTGACGCCGGCCGCAACCCGGATCCGGCCGGCGAGCCATCGCTCGTCGAGGTGCAGGTGGCGTTCGAGGCGATCGAGGCGGCCTCCGGTGCAACGGCCAAGGCGGCGATCCTGGAACCGCTGCTCGACCGGTCCTCGCCGCGAACCGCTGCCGCGATCGTGAAGGTCCTCACCGGCGAGCTCCGGATCGGACTCCGTGAAGGCCTGCTCGAGGCGGCGATCGCCCGGGCGTTCGACCGCCCGCTCGACCAGGTCAAGCGGGCCGGGATGCTCACCGGCAATGTCGGCCGGACCGCGATCCTCGCCCGCGACGATCGGCTGGGCGAGGCGACGATGACCGTGTTCCACCCGCTCAAGTTCATGCTGGCCTCGCCGGCGGAGGACGCGGCCGAGATCATCGGGCGCCTGGGCCCGACCGTCTGGGTCGAGGACAAGTACGACGGCATCCGGGCCCAGCTCCACCGGTCGGGCGCCGAGGTCCGCCTGTACTCCCGCGACCTGCACGACATCAGCGGCCAGTTCCCGGAGATCGTCGAGGGCGCCCGCGACCTCGCCTGGGCGGGGATCCTCGACGGCGAGCTGCTCGCCTGGAGGGACGGCACGGTGCTGCCCTTCCTCCAGCTGCAGGCTCGTCTCGGGCGCAAGAACCCGTCGGCCGCCATCCGGGCGGAGGTCCCGGTGATCTATGTCGCGTGGGACGTGCTGGGCATGGACCACGATGACGACGCGGTCGTGGCGCCGCTCCTTGATGCCCCGCTGGCGGAGCGCCGACGGGTGCTCGAGTCGCTCGCCCTTCCCCTCGCGGGCGAGGGTGGCTCCTTCGCGTTGAGCCACCTGGTGACGGTGGCCTCGGCCCAGGGGCTCGAGTCGGCCTTTGCCGAGGCCCGCGCGAGGCGCAACGAGGGGCTGATGGTCAAGGACCCCGCCAGCCCGTACTCGCCCGGGCGCCGCGGTCTCGGCTGGCTGAAGATGAAGAAGGCCCTGGCCAAGCTCGACTGCGTCGTCGTCGGGGTCGAGGTGGGGCACGGCAAGCGCCACGGCGTGCTGAGCGACTACACCTTCGCCGTGCGCGACGAGGCCACCGGCGGGCTGGTCACGATCGGCAAGGCCTACAGCGGGCTGACCGACGCGGAGATCGCCGGCATGACCCGCTGGTTCGAGGCGCACACGATCTCGACCCACGGGCGCTACCGGGTGGTGGAGCCGAGCGTGGTGGTCGAGGTCGCGTTCGACGTGATCATGCGCTCGACGCGCCACAAGTCGGGGTATGCGCTGCGGTTCCCGCGGATCGCGAACCTCCGGCCGGACAAGCCGGCAGCCGAGATCGACACCCTCGCGACGGTGCAACGGCTGTACGAGGGGCTCCAGCACGGCGCGGAGCACCTCGTCACTGCCAGCGCCCGACCGGCGGCACAGGGACCATCGGGGGGCTAGTCGCGACCCGCCCGGGCGCTATGCTGCGCAGGAGTGTCGGCGCGCCGTCGCGGCGTGCATCCGGAGGGCCCCAGCATGTTCCCCACCTTCACCGAGCTCGGCCGGGTCGAGCTGACCCTGTACACCGACGCGCTGATCACGCGGGGCTGGGTGCGCACGCGCCAGCACCGGGTGACCGACATCCTCAACCTTGCCGATCAACCATTCCTCATCCTCGAGGACGTCAGCGTGGACGAGATCGGCGACCGGGGCTCGCCGATCCGCGCGGACATCGCCCAGATCAACCTGGACTCCGTGCTGTTCGCGGTTGCTGACGCGCCCGTGGAGCCCTCGCCGGAGTTGCGCACGCCGAAGCGGCCGGTTGAGGTCATCCTGTCGGTGCCGCCGTTCCGCGTCACCGGCACGATCCACCTGATGGCTGGCGAATCCTCGCTTCGTGAAGCCCTCCAGGAGCTCGACACGCGGTTCCTGCCGGTCACGGACGCGGTCTACTGGTCGGACCGGCTCGGCGAAGCGCGCCACAGTGCCCTGCTCGTCGCGGTGAACCAGCGGCGCACGCAGATCCTCGCCCGGCACCAGGAGGTGGACCCCTGGGCGGGCCTCGGCGGGCCGGCACCCACGACCCCGCCACGAGACAGCTGATCGGCGGATCGCGCGCTACTGGTTGACCGGCAGGTCCATTCGCGCGCCCCATTCCGCCCAGCCGCCGTCGTAGACGGCGACATCGTCATGACCCAGCAGGGACAGCACCCACGCGAGCTTTGCGGCTGCAACCCCTGACTGGTCATAGCACACGAGGCGCCGGCTCCGGGTGATGTTCGCCTCGAGCAGCAGGGTGCGGAGGGCCGCAGGCTCGCGGAGCCGCTGCGTGCCGGGCAGGTGCATGGCGGCCACCGGGAGGTTGACCGCCCCGGGGATGTGACCCAGCCTGCGGACGTTGCCCTCGAACCCGTGGTATTCGGCTGGTCCTCGCGCGTCCACCAGCAGCACGTCCCGCGAACCCAGCAGGCTGCGCACATCGGCGGTCGTCACGTGACGCCGCGCATCCAGCCGCGGCGTGAACCGGGCGAAGGGCACGTCTTCGGGCCCGGCGACAACCGGGTATCCGCCCTCGACCCACGCCGGATACCCCCCTTCCAGCACCCGCGCGGACTCGAACCCGTGGGCGCGCAGGCTCCACCAGGCGCGTGCGGCGTGGTACCCGAGCGTGTCGTCATACAGGACCGCCGTGACCCCGTCGCCGATCCCGGCGCCACCCATCGTGGCGGCGATGCGTTCCGGTGACGCCAGGAGCAGCCTGTCGGCTCCCTCGCTCGCTTCCACCACCGAGGTCAGCCAGTCAAGGTGCGCGGCGCCAGGGACGTGTCCCGCTGCGTGGAGCTGGTCGGCCGTCCCGTCCGGCCGCCAGCGCACGTCGACGGCGCGGACGTCGGGCCGCCGAAGGTGCTCGGCCAGCCACGCGGGGCTGGCGATCAGGTCGGGTCGGGGAGCGTCGGCCACGAGGGCTCCAGAGCGCGGCTGGGGGGAGGGGGGTGCCGCCGATATCATACGGGCGTGGTCACCCCGTTCATGCCCGACGACGAGAAGGTCGCCGCCATCCGGCGGCTGCTGCCGGCGACGTCCGCCGGCATCTACCTCAACGCCGGCACGTGCGGCCCGTTGCCCGCCGAGGCGCAGCGGGCGATGGACGAGCAGGCGGCCAGCGAGCTCGCCGTCGGCCGCGCGAAGGTCGACCAGTACCTCGCATTCGCCGAGCGCGCGCTGGAGGCTCGAGCCACCGTGGCGGCGGCTCTGGTCGCGGACCCGGGTGACATCGCCCTGACCCACTCGACCACCGACGGCATCAACCTCGTCCTCTCGTCGATCGCCTGGCGGCCCGGTGACCGGGTGGTCACGACCAATCACGAGCACCCCGGGGTCCTGGGCCCCCTGCAGGCCGCCCGGGACCGGCACGGGGTCGAGGTCGAGGTGGTCGATATCGGTGACGGGGGTGACGACGAGCTGACCCTTGCCGGCTTCCGGCAAGCGCTGGCGCGTCCGGCCCGGGCGGTGGTGGTGAGCCACGTGCTGTGGACGACCGGCGCCGTGCTGCCGGTCGGGGCGCTCGGCTCCCTGGCAGGCGAGGCGGGCGCCGTGTCCGTGATCGACGGCGCCCAGTCTGCCGGCGCGATCCCGGTCACGCTGACGGACCTCGATGTCGACGCGTATGCCGTGCCCGGCCAGAAGTGGCTCCTCGGCCCCGAGGGAATGGGCGCTCTCTGGGTGCGGCGCTCCTTCGCGGACTCCGTGGTCCCGTCGTGGGCCGGCTACGCCAGCTTCCGGTCGTTCGACCGGGAGGCGGGCGGCGTGCTGCGGGATGGCGCCCGGCGGTTCGAGGCGACGGGATACCACCGGCCGTCGGTGGTCGGCCTGGGCCGCAGCGTGGGCTGGCTCTCGATGTACGTGGGACTGCCCTGGGCCCACGACCGCGCCAGCCGACTCGCGGCCGCGGCGCGCGCACGGCTGGCGGCGATCGACGGTGTCACGCTGGTGACGCCTCCGGACCAGGGCGGGACGCTGGTGACGTTCCGCGTCGCGGGCTGGACCGCGGCGGGAGCCGCCGCCGAGCTGTCTGCCCGCGTGTTCGCGATCCTGCGCGACGTGCCGCCCGTCGACGCGATCCGGATCTCGGTCGGCTTCTGGAACACCGAGCCGGAGCTGGAGCGGTTGGCCGGGGCGGTGGAGCTGCTCGCTGCCCACACGCCGGAGACCATCCCGACGCGCCCGGTCCTCACGATCCTCGGGAGCGATGGCGAGCCCCTTGCCTGAGCTGACGGGCGCACCGGCGCCTGCTCGCGGTGACCCCCCGCGCCGGCGCGGCTTCGTCGAGGTCCGCTGGCGCCAGCTTCGCCGCGCCCCACGCCCCGTGTTCCGGGCGGTCGCCAGCAGCCTCAGCATCGCTGTCGTCCTGGGCGTGGTCTTCCTGGCCTACGACCTCGCGCTGGACCGGGGAGCCGCGCTGCCGGGCGGTGACCTGCGGCTCCTGGCACTGGCGGTCTACGTGGCCGTGGTCTGTGTCGCCGGGGCGGTCGTGACCTGGGCCGTGGTGCCGTTGCCGGCAGGATCGGGGACGGACCGGCGCACGCGCACGCCGTGGAGCCTGGCCCTCGGGCTGTTCGCCGCGGTGCCCATCGCCTACCTCGTGCTGGTCGTGCTCCACGAGATCGTCAAGCCCTTCCTCGGCTAGAGAACGCGACGGCAGCGGGCGTCCACCGCTATCATCGGGACGGTTGCTGGACCCACTGACAAGTTGAGGACCATCACGGGTGAACGACGACCACGGTCACGTCGCGATGCCGAAGCTCTATGGAGCGCCGGCCTACGCCCGACCTCCGCTCCTGCCGGTGAGCCCGGTGGAGCGGCCGTTCGACCCTGACGATCTCCCCCTCGAGAGCGAGCGGAGCGGAGACGCTCGGCAGGCCGTGGAGCCGCCGCCCTCGAACGGGCACGGAGAGATCGCCGCCGCCCCATCGGCGGCACCCTCCGGCGAGCGAGTCACGTTCCTGGGGCGCCCCATTCGTCTCCGACTGCCGGGTCGCGACCAGGCCGGGCAGTAGGCTCGTGGCCGGCCTGGAGATCGTGGGGGAGTAGCTCAATCGGTTAGAGCTGCGGGCTTATATCCCGCCGGATCCAGGTTCGAGTCCTGGCTCCCCTACCACCTTGGTCGGCGTCCGACCGTCAGTGGACCGAGGCGCGGCCGAGCGACCGCAGCATCTCCTCGAGGCGCTCACGCCGTTGGGGCGTGAGGCCGCGCTGCTCCGGCAGGGCCTCGAGCCAGCCTCCGAGCTGCTCGGGGGCTAGCACGGCACACTCGGCGGACCGCTGGATCGTGGCGTCGGTCGTGACGATCGCCGCATACACCCGGACGAGGAAGTCGCGATCGTCCATCGCCAGCCAGCTCCGCACCCGTTCCGCGTCGCGAGTCGCGCGGTGGACGGGATCCTCGATGGGGATCCACCGGTTCCTGTCGATCCGCGCCTCCCAGTAGGTTCCATGGTGGCGTGTCGCCTGGCGCGGCGGAACGTCACCCAGGACCACGAGCCCGAACGGCCCGAGCACGACCTCGTGAATCGGTCGCCCGTCGGGCAGCACGAGGTTGGCCGCGGCGAGGTGATCCGGTCCGAGCGCCCTGGCGAGTGACGCGGTGAACCGACGGGGCTCCATCTCGCCGACCCTGCCCATGGCCGACGCGAGCCTCACGATGCCCATGATGGCGAACACGGCCGGCATCACGATCGCGAACCCCCAGGCCGCGATCCCGAGGACGACCTGGATCGGAGTGGGCCGGCCGGAAGGGATGAAGTCGGAGATCACGGGCGTGCTCACAACCACCCACGCCAGCGCGCCACCGACAACGAGCAGGAGGGCGCCCACCATGAACCCGCGAACAATTGCGAGGCGCTGGAGCAGGCGGGAGGAGCCGGGAGCCGCGATGACCTGCATGGCTGCATCCTCCCTGCCGGCGCGTGGGCGCACCTATGGGCGAATCGGGCTACGAGGGGGGACGCGACAGTCACCCGGACCCCTCCCGACCACCCACAACCACCCACGACCGACCATCGGGCGGTGCGTCGACGCACCGGAATCTGAAGCCGGCCCTTCGCCGAGGCCCTAACGCAGGCCCCGGGGGTACCCGGCGGTCCCTCCGTGCCGAGGACCCCCGTACCATAGCCGCTCGCCCGTCCCGCGGAGATGCTCCGACCTGGACCCGCGCCCATGGCGCGTGGAATCACCTGGAGGCATCACCGCCCCCGTGGCTCACCTCGCAGTGCGATCGATCATCCGACGGCGCACCCCGGGGCGGCACAGGCTTGCCGCCCTGGCCGCCGTGCTGCTGGTCGCCCTTGTCGCGGTCGCGCCGGCGTCAGCTGCCCCGTCGCCGTCGATCGAGCTCTCGTCCCCGGACTTCTGGCCGGGCAGCGCCACGACCAGCACGTCGGTGACGTTCCGCGTGACCTACCGGCACACCGGCGGGCTTGCCCCCAGCTTCGTCCGGGTCCACGTCGGAGGGACGACCGGCGAGATGCAGGTTGCCGCGGGATCCAACTGGAAGCAGGGCGTCGTGTTCGAGGTGACCACCCGGCTGCCTGCAGGCACCTGGGTGCCGTGGTTCGAGGCCCAGCGCGGCGATCTCTACGCCACCGTCACGATGAGCCGGTCGATCACGGTCAGCGGCCCGACGCCGACCCCGACGCCCACCCCCAGGCCGACCCCGTCCCCGGCCCCGACGCCCAAGCCGACGCCCACCGCCACGCCCAGGCCGACGCCCACAGCCACGCCCAAGCCGACCCCCAAGCCGACCCCCGCCGCCACGCCCAAGCCGACCCCGAAGCCCACCTCGAAACCCGGGCCCAGCGCCACCGACGCGCCGACGGCGACCCCGAAGGCCTCGTCGGGCGGGAAGTCCACACCCAAGCCGTCCAGGTCGCCGAGCACGACCGCGTCGCCCGACACCAGCCCCGAGCCCACGCCGACCCGGGATCCCGGCCTGGCCGCGATCCTCCCCGGGGCGGCCAGCAGCGGCCCGGGCGGTGTCGGCGGGACGAATGGCAGGCCCGGCGGCGGACCGGTCAACGACTCCGACCCGCCGCTCGCCGGCAGCCTGGGTGGCGTCTCGTCCGGCCCATCGATCCTGCCGATGATCGCCGCCGCCGTCGGGATCGCGGGCGGCCTCACGATGCTGGTGGCGTTCCTGATGTTCGGGAGGCGGAGGCAAGACGCCGAGGGGCCAGACGAGGCGTCCCTGGCTGCGAGCGCTGCCGCCGGCTATCCGCTCCTGTCCGCGCCGCGTCGAGCACAGGCCGGCGGTCTCTCGCCGCTGGCGGCCGGTTCAGCCGCGGCCGTCTCCACGGTCCAGGCGATCGCCGACATGGCCGTCGTGCAGGACCGCGAAGCGGACGTGCCGCGGTGGCGTCGGGCGTCGCTCATCGAGGCTCGCAAGAAGGATCCGATCCGCGGCGGTGCCGCCGCCTCCGCGATCCTGAGGTTCGACGGGCGTGCGGGAGAAGCCGTCGAAGGCCTCGAGCGACGGCGGATCCGCTACCGGCTGGTCTCGCTGCTCAACCTGCCGGACGAGGTGAAGGGCGTGGAGATCGGCAGCCTCGACCACGGTGACGAGGTCGTGCTGCTCGAGAAGGCCGGCACCTACTGGCGAGTCCTGTGCCCCGATGGCCGCGAGGGATGGCTGCACAAGATGACGCTGGGCGACACCGTGATCGACTCACCGTCGGCACCGGGCACGTGGACCTCGGCCGACGATGGCCCGGCCCAGGGCGGATTCGAGGACATCATGCGCGCCTACAACGAGTCCCGGCGCCAGTTCGGGGAGATCTGAACCCCGGCTCCTAGCGGCGTCTGCCTGCCGCGGGCCTGCGGAGCACCACGATGTGCTGGTGCGCGATGTTGGGCACGAACGCCCGCGGATAGCCGTACGGCCGCAGGCGGGTCCCCGCCTGGTACCAGGCGATGTCGCCCTTGGCCACGAACCCTGCCTGCCCGGCGCGCGCGGCGAGGTCGGCCGCGGTGAACAGGTAGCGTCCGTCCTGGTACGCGTCGCGCACGATGAGGGTCGCGTAGCGGCCCGGTCGCAGGACCCGGTAGAGCTCGCTCAGGATGGCGCCCATGGCGTCGAGGAACGCGTCATAGTCGGGCAGGTTCGCGAGATCCCCCTCAAGGTCCGAGACCATGGCGTAGTCGGTGCGCCGGTTCGCGTGGGCCTCCGCGAGCACGCCGCCGGCCATCGTCATCTTGAGCTGGACGTTGTACGGAGGGTCGGTGGCGACGAAGTCGACCGACTCGTCCGGGAGCAGGCGCAGGAGCTCGCGGGCGTCGCCCTGCCGCAGCTCGACCCCGGCCGGATCGAACCCGCGGGGACCGCCCGGATCCGTCTGTCCCAGGTCGGTGAGGACCGGCCCCTCGCCTCCGCGCTCGGCTTGCAGGGCCGCGACCGTCTCGTGGAACACGGTCACCCAGCGCGGATCGAGCTCGATCCCGATGGCCCGTCGCGGCCCGCGGGCGATCGCGGCGCCCAGGAGCGTGCCGCCGACACCCGCGAACGGGTCGAGCACGAGCTCCCCCGACCTGGTGAAGAACTCGATGAGCCTGGCCATCAGCCGTGGTGGCTTGTTCGCGCCGTGCACGCGCCGCCGCTCGTGGCCAAGCTCCGACGGATACGCCGTCGTCCACACCGACTTGGTGAAGTACAGCCATTCCTCGCCGGACAGCTCATTGAGGTCGTTGGCGGGGTGGGGCGGACGGCGGGGCTGCACATGGCCAGCGTACCGGCCGAGGTGCGGCGATGGGCGATCATCGCCCGGCCGGCCGGGATGGGCCACCTACAATGCATCGATGGCGGGCAGCGTGAGCAGCGGGCGGTTCATCGGACGCGAGGCTGAGCTCGCGCGCGTCGCCGAAGCCATCGGGGCGGCATCGGCCGGGATCGCCACGACGGTGCTGGTCGCCGGCAGTGCCGGCATCGGGGTTTCCCGCTTCCTCGACGAGGCGCTCGCGCGAGCCGCGGCCGGTCCCAACCCGCCACTCGTGCTGCGGGGCCGCTCGCACGGGCCGGTGGATCCTCCGTGGGCCGCCGTCCTCGAGGCGCTGGAGCCGGCCCTGGCCAGCCGGCCGCCCGCGGAGCTGGTCGGGTTGCTGCGGCGGGACGCCGGACCCGTGCTGCGAGGCCTGCCGGCGATGGCGGCCCTCGCCGGCGACGTCCGGGGCGCCCGGGAGAGCGCGCTCGCGGATCCCGAGCGGCGCCAGCCGCGTGCCCTGGAGTCGCTGCTGCGCTGGCTCGGCCGCGTCGCCGAGGAGCGGCCGGTGATCCTGGTCCTCGAGGACCTCCACGCAGCCGATGCCGCGACCCGAGCGTTCGCGACCTTCGTCGCCCGGATCGCGCGCCGGGAGCGGATCGCGCTCCTGCTCGCCTACCAGCCGGACCGGCTGACGCGCGAGCACCCGCTGCGCGAGAACCTGGCCATCATCTCCGCCGGGCTCCGCTCACCGATGCGCGTGGAGCTGGCCCCGCTGGCCCGGCGCGAGATCGCCGCCTTGATCGAGGGAATCGAGGGCGAGCGCCCGTCGGCGTCGATCGTCGTCCTCGTCGCGGAGCGATCGGGCGGGTCCCCGCTCGTGGTCGAGGAGCTGGTCGGTGCGCGTCGCGAGCTCAGCAACGCGACGCTCACCGGGTCTCTCGCGGACCTTGTCGCCGCCCGGCTGGCCCGGCGCTCGCCCGAGTGCCGGCGGCTCCTGCGGCTGCTCGCCCCGGCCCAGCGCCCGATGACGCCCGAACAGGTCGCCGTCGCGGCTGAGGCATTCGAGTCGGACGGATCCGGGTCCGTCCGGCAACCACCCCGGTCCACCACGCTTCCGCGCCGGGGAACCGATGCGCTCGACGCAGACCTGGCGGCCGGGCTCGCGGAGGCGTTGGAGCAGGGACTGGTCACGGAGCTGGCCGACGGGCGACTCGCGATCCGGCACGAGCTCATCGGTCGGGCCGTGGTCGCGGACCTCCTGCCGTCCCAGCGACCTCGCTACCGGGCCGCCCTCGCCCAGGCATTCGCCGATGCACCGGCGATCGCTGCCGCCTTCTGGCGTGGCGGCCACCGCCTGGACGAGGCCAGGGAGGCTGCCTTCGAGGCCGGGCGCCTGGCGATGCGCCTCGTCGCCCCCGAGGATGCGCTGGTGGTGCTGGAGCGCGGCCTGGACCTGCCCGTCGCGGTGTCGGAGGCGGACGCGGAGCCCGGCGGAGGTGCGGCGGACCTCGCCCAGCTCGCGGCCGAGGCTGCCCTCGCCGCGATGCGTCCGACGCGCGCGGTCGCGTACGCGGAGAGCGCGCTGGCGGCCCTCGGCGAGCGGCGAGACCGCCTTGAGCACGCGTCGCTGGCCGCCCGGCTCGGGCGCTACCGGATGGCAGCGGGAGACGCGTCGGGCGCCGCCGCCGACCTGCGTCGTGCCGCCGATATCGCCCCGCCGGAGCCGACCGTGGAACGAGCCCGGATCCTCGCCCTGCTCGCGCAGGAGCGGATGATCACCGGCGCGTTCCGCGACGCGGATCGCGTCGCCCGCGAGGCGCTGGAGGTCACCCGTGCCGTCGGACCGGCCGCGGAGCCGGAGGCGATCCACGTCATGACGACCCTTGCCGTCGTGCAGGGCTGGGGCGCCTCGCCGGATGCCGCCCTCCCCCTCCTCCGTGAGGCCGTGACCCGCGCCCGCGCTGCCGGGCTGGTGGAGGAGTGGTGGAGGGCCGTCGCCAACCAGGCCGTGGTCCTCGAGCTCCTGGGTCGCCCGGCGGAGGCGGTCGAGGTCACGTTTGCCTCCATGGCGGAGGCGCGCGACCTCGACCTCGACGCGGTCTACGGCAACCTCCTGGGGGGCAACGTCGCCGGCATCCTGGTCGACGTCGGCCGATGGCAGGAGGCGCGCGAGCTGAGCCTCCGAGCCCTCGACTGGAGTCCGGCCGGGATCCCGTTCGTCAACGCGATCCTCAACCTCGTCCTCGTCGAGATCGAGTCCGAGGCGGGGGAGGAGGCCGGCCGGCTCCTGGGGCGGATCCTCGTGGAGCTCGAGACCGGCGGCGACCTCCAGTTCGCCATCCCGGCCTACCAGGCGACCGCGTCGTATGCGATGTGGTCTGGCGACCTGGCGGACGCCCGTCGGGCCACGGAACGGGGGTGGGCGCGGCTGCGCGGGTCGGAGGACTGGGTGCTGATCGCCCGCTTGGCCGCCACGGCCATGGAGGTCGAGAGTGCGATCGTCGCCGAGGCGCTGGAACGGCGCCGCATCGGGGACGTGGCAGCGTCACGGGAGCGCGCCTCCCGCATCCTCGCCGAGGCGGCGGCGGCCGTCGCTCGCGCCCGCTCGGAGGATGGGGTCGGCACCGGGGAGCCCGAGGCGAGCCTGCTGGCGGCCAGGGCCTATCACGCGCGTCTGACAGGCAACGACGACCCGGCTCGCTGGGCGGACCTGGCCGAGCGATGGCGCGCGATCGGTGATCCGTACCGGGAAGCCCGTGCTCGCTGGCGCCAGGCGGAGGCCACGCTGGGTGGGGCGATCGCGGGCCCGGGTGGCGCGCGCGACCGGACCGATGCGCGCCTCGTGCGGGCGGATGCCCGCGAGCCGCTCCTCGCCGCCGTCGAGCTCGCCATGGGGCTCCGGGCGCGCCCCCTCCTGCGCCGGCTGCAGGAGCTTGCTCGTCGTGCCCTGATCCTCCTGCCGCCCGAGGTCGACGAGCTGCTCGCGCAGCCAGCCGCTCCACCCCTCGGGCCGCGAGCGCAGGTGGCGCCGCAGCCGGTCGCGGACCTGACCCCGGTCGCGGTCGCCGGGCCGGCCGCAGCGCCCGATACCTTCGGGCTGTCCCGGCGTGAGCTGGAGGTGCTCGCGCTGATCGCCCAGGGACGCACGAATCGCGAGATCGGCGACCGCCTGTTCATCAGCCAGAAGACGGTCGGCGTTCACGTCGGGAACATCCTCGCCAAGCTTGGCGTGTCGGGGCGCGTGGAGGCGGCCGCAGTCGCCATCCGCCTGGGCCTCGAGGCCGTGGCGGCGAGCCGGCGCTAGCCCGGGCCAACGTGGCGGCAGGTTCGGCTCTTCTTCGCTAGATTCAGGCCACTCCACGTTGCCCAGCTGAGGTTCCCATGCGCCGCCCCTTCCTGCCCCTGCTCGCCGTCGCGGTTGCGGTAGTCCTCGCCGCCTGCGCCTCCGCCGCCGGTCCCGGCTGGACCTACGCGCCGCCGACGGAAGCGCCGCCGTCGCAGCCGGCGCCGCCTCGCAGCCGGCGCCGTCCGAGGCGCCGCCGTCCGAGGCGCCGTCCGACAACGGCGGTGGTGGCGGTGGGGGTGTCGTGATCAAGGAGATCGCGCTGGGGATCCAGTTCGTGAACAAGGACCTCTCGGCACCCGCCGACACGCCGTTCCAGATCGAGTTCGACAACCAGGATGCGAACATCCCCCACAACATCGAGATCAAGGACGCCAGCGGCCAGACGGTGTTCAAGGGCGAGATCTTCAACGGGGTCGAGGTGCGGACCTACGACATCCCGGCCCTGCCCGCGGGCACCTACCCCTTCATCTGCACGGTGCACCCGAACATGATCGGCACCCTCACGGTGGGAGGCTGACGCGCCGGGTCGCCGACCACACGAGCGGCCCTGCCGGAGGGCCTTTGCGGGAAGCCCGCGCAGCCGCCCTTGACAGTGTGACTACGATGCCCTGTCTCCTGCCACGCACGTCCCATGAGCGCGGATGGAGGCACGGGAGGATGGACTCATGGCGATGGCTTCGGCCGCCGATGCCGGCCGGCTTGTCCGCACGCTGTTCCTCGTGGCGATGGCCCTGTTCGTGGTCACCATCGTCATCGGCATCATCAACGGCCTGGACCTCTACGAGTTCGACCGCAACCAGCTGCTGACGCACGTCCATGCCGGGACGGTCGGATGGCTCAGCCTCGCGATCATCGGCTCCGCCATGTGGATGAGCCGGTCAGGCAATCGGACGATGGCCCTGGCGTTCGCGATCCTCATTCCGGCCTACGTGCTGGCGTTCTACAGCGGCAACCTGCCCGCGCGGGCCGCGACGGGCGTCGCGCTCCTGCTCGCGATGGCGTGGCTGTTCATCTGGAGCTGGCGATGGGCACTGGCCGAGCGCTCGCTGCCCGCGCTTGCCGTGACCCTCGGGATCTGCCTCCTTCTTCTACGGCGGCGTCATCGGCGTGCTGCTCCAGGTCCAGCTCGCCACCGGGCATGTCCCTGTTCCCCGAGGGTGCGGACATCATCGGCGCGCACGCGGGCACCATGACGTTCGCGTACCTGATCCTCGCGGCGATGGGCTTCCTCGAGTGGCGGGTACGGGGGACGACGGGGATGCCGATCCTGGGCCTGGTCCAGGTGGTCGCCCTGTTCGGCGGCGGCGCGCTGCTTGCGGCGGTCTCGATCTTCGCCCCGGCCCAGGTCCAGGCGATCGGCGGGATCTACCTGCTGGTCGAGCTGGTCGCGGTCGTGCTGTTCGCGATCCGCATCCTGCCGTCGGCTGCCCGTATGAACGCCGCGACCGGGCCGGGCACCCCCCTGCTCGCGGCCGGTTCACTGTTCGTGGTGGTGGCCATGGTCCTGTTCATGTACATGGTCGTGCAGTTCCTGTCCGACCCGACGGCACCGTTCGAGAGCTTCTATCCCATCCTGGTGGCCAGCGACCACGCCGCGTTCATCGGCGTCACCTCCAACGTGTTGATCGGCCTGATGTTCGCGCTCGCGGCGGACCGCTCCGATAGCCGGGGCATCGTGACCCAGGCGGCGTTCTGGGTGATGAACCTCGGCCTCGCCACGTTCCTCGTCGGGCTGGCCACCGAGACGGCGATCCTCAAGCAGATCGGCGCCCCGTCGATGGGCGTGGCGCTGCTGGTCCTGCTGGCGATCGCCGCCATGCGGCTGCGGGCGTCCGACCTGTCGGCCGCATAGGCGCCTTGTGACCCGCGTCGACGAGGTCTGCTACCGGGACGCCTACGCGCGCTCGCTGGAGTCGCGAGTCCTGGAGCTGGCCTCGTCCGACGGCGCGCCGCTGGTGGTGCTCGAGGCGACCCCGTGCTACCCGGGTGGCGGTGGCCAGCCGGGCGACCGGGGGCTGATCCTCCGGACGGCCGACGGGCGGAGCTGGACCGTGCGGGTCGCCCGCCGGCTGGGAGGGGAGATCGTCCACGAGCTCGAGCCGCCCGACGACGGCGAGCTGCCGGCGCCGGGCGAGCGCGTGCGGATCGACCTCGACTGGGCGCGCCGGCTGGCCCTGATGCGGACCCATACGGCGCTCCACGCGCTATGCGGGGTCGTCTGGCGCGACTACGGCGCCCTGGTCACGGGCGGCAACATGGAGCCCGGGTCCGGGCGCATGGACTTCGAGTTCGAGACGATGTCCGGGGATCTCGTCGGCCAGATCGAGGCCAGGGTCAACGAGGAGCTCCGGCTCGCGCGGGAGGTGCGCGTGGACGTCCTGCCGCGTGCGCAGGCATTCGCGATTCCGGATCTGATCCGGACGAAGGTCAACCTCCTGCCCGCAAATATCGACCGCATCAGAACCGTAGAAATCGTCGGGCTCGACCTGCAAGCTGACGGGGGCACTCACGTCAGCAATACGCGGGAAGTCGGGGACATTCGGGTTCAGGGATACGAGAGCAAGGGCAGAATCAACAAGCGGATTCGGATCGCGCTGGCAGGCGAGTAGTCGCCCGAGCGAGACGGACGAGATCGGCCGCCCGCAGGTCGTCCGCCGGACGACGATGACCTGATGTCAACCCGGCGGCCCGGCCGTCAGGATCTCGATCTCGTGCCACGCCGGAGCGAGGTCGCCGATGCGGGTGGTGACGATCCGCACGAGGTCGACCTCGGGCAGGACCGACTCCGGCGTGAACACGAGAACCTGCCCCTCGCTCGTGATGCCGTCGAAGACGTGGAGCCGCTCCAGGGCCCCGCCCGCGCGGCGCACCCAGACCTCATGGACGCTCCGCCCGGCGGGGCTCTGCGCGATCACCAGCCGGAACTGCTCGACGTCGGTGGGCCGCGCCAAGGCGAGCTCCACCCACTGCGGCGCTCGCTCAGCGGCGTTCCAGTGCGCGGACGTCTGGTCGTTGATGAACGACGCCGGGTTGGACGGCTCGGAGCTCGACGCTCGCGCGGTAGCGTCCAGGGCGGCGTTGTAGCGGATGAACGCGAAGTCGCCGTATTCACACGGATCGGGCCGATTCGATGGCGCGGTGACCGTGGCAATCTCGCCGTCGCCCTCGCTCGCCCACCACAGGTCCACCGAGCTGTCGCCGCGCCAGGCCCACACCAGCCAGCCGTCGAACCCGACGCGGCACGAGTCGACCTCGAGGCGCATGACTGCGGCGGCCGCGCTGGCTGCGTCCGACCACCAGGTGCGGATCCCACCGAACTCACCGAGAACGATCGGCTTCTCGGTCACGCCGTCGATCCCGAAGTTCTCCCAGATGTGGTCATCGTCGACCCCGTTGCCGGGGTAGTGATGGAGGTCGATGAAGTCCACGGCCGCGTTGCGCATGAAGTAGGCCGTCCGCACCAGTCGGGTCTCGTCGGGTCCGTTGACCTGGTGCGGGGCGTTCGGCGTGAAGAAGCCGACCGTCACGAGCGCCGTCGGATCGAGCGCCCGGATCTCCGCGCGGAGCAGGTCGGCCCAGTACACGAGGCCCTCATCGACCATCCGGTCCTTGTCCGCCTGGAGCGCCATGTCGTACGTGCGTCCGTTCGCCGCCGTCACCAGTCCCGCCGAGAGGCTGAGCGGCGCGTAGTTGATGTGGAAGTGGTGCTCCTGGCGCAGCTCGTAGCCCCAGATCGCGTCAAAGGGTGCCGCGCGATCGATGAGGGCCTGGACGACCGACCGCCAGTAGTCCACATACAGCGGGACCGCCGCTGGGTTGAGGAACTCGTTGTTCGCCGAGTCGAACGTCGCATCGGTCAGGCGCGCGGTCTCGTGCAGCCAGTAGCTGTCGTCGGGCAGGGTGTTGGAGGCGACCATCACGTACAGCCCGTGGGCCTTCGCCCGCTCGAGGAAGTCGACGACGTTGTCCATGTAGGCAGGGTTGATCCGGCGATCCGCTCCGGTGATGCAGCCGTCGGCGTAGACCCCGCAGGTCTCGAGCATGATCCTCACGACGTTGAAGCCGAGGGCGGCCATGGCCCGGAAGTCGGCATCGACGACCGCGGGGTCGTAGACCCGAGTGGAGAGGATGCTGTCGTAGATCGGTCCCGTCACGCTCGCGGGAGGAACCGGTTGTAGTTCATCCCGCGTGGCACGAAGCGGTCGCCCGTGCGCTCGTCGAAGAACTCGCCGGTTCCACCCACGGCACGGACCTGGATCCGATGCGCGACGGGCGGCCGGGGGCTGGCGATGGGCGCGGTCGATGGCGCGGTCGATGGCGCGGCCGGTCCGAGGGCGGGGCCGTGGCGTCGGGCGCCGTGACGTCGGGCGCCGGCGCGGCACGGATGCGGCCAGCAGCGCGACCGCCAGGATCAGTCCGGTTGCCCGGCGCGGCATCGGGCGGCGCATCTCGACGGCCCTCTCCTCAGGCATGGAGGCACTGTGAGCTCGGGTCAAGCGCCGCTGGATGCCGAGGATGCCACCAGCCGACCTGGGGCCCCCGTTGAGCATGCCGGGTCAGAGATCGGGAACCGGCGTGCCCGGCGGCAGCGCGAACAGCTCCGGGTCGCACTGGTTGGCGCGGAGCAGGGTGAAGATGAAGCCCATCCGCTCCGCGTAGGACTCCCAGTCGGGGGCGTCGCTGTTGACCGCGGACCCGAGGTCCTGGCCGAACCGCCGCGCAAGGGCCACCGCCTCGGTGTCGTCGAGGAGGACGAGGTCCGGCGGGAACATCGCGCCCCCGAGGTAGGCGGGTGGCGGGACATCCCGCTGGAGCGCCAGCATGCCCTGGGGCAGCCGGAGGCCCATGTGGCTGGTGGCCACGATCGCGGAGATCCAGCGGCCGGGGATCGCCGCCCGCACGAAGGGGTCCGCCACGCGCTGCTCGTGGGCACCCACGGACACGTTGGCGACCAGCATCCGCGCGGCGCGCCGGCGGGGCGCCGGGTCGCCGTCCAGCACCAGCTCGAGGGCATCCGCGTAGGCACCGAAGGCCCGCACCAGGTCCTCGCTGGCGGCGATCTGTGGATCGGCGAGGAGCGCCGTGCGGGAGTCGGCCACGCTGCCGCGCGCGGTCCGGCACCCGGCGAACAGGGTCACGAAGCGGATGAACGGCAGGGCCACGTCGCCGAAGATCGCGGCATTCCCGGCAGCCACGGCCTGCGCGATCTCCTCGCCGAAGAACGGCCGGGCGAGCGGCGGGACCCCCGTGCCGTCGATGGATTCCCGCGCCTCGGCGCTCGCCCACTGGCCGAACGTCAGCCAGTTCGCGTGGTCCCGGCCAAGCAGGGCGGCCATGGCCTCGGACAGGGCGTGATACCCGCGAGTGATCGCGGCGTTCCGCGCCAGGGGGTCGGGCTCGGCCACGACCCGCGCGACGTGGGCCGGATCCAGGTACGGGGTCGCGAGCGGGTCGCCGGGCGGCGTCATCGCAGGCCGGCGGCGGCGCGGATGGCCGTCACGGTTGCGGCCACGTCGAGGGCGGTGGTGTCCAGGATCAGCCAACCGTCCGCGGCGAGCCCATCGATCATCCGGGGCATGAATCCGTAGGCGTGGCCGATTGCCATCGCGGCCGTCGGGTCGGGAGGGCCGGGCCGCGACGCATTGCGACTGCGCACCTCGGCTTCGGGCGGGTACAGGACGACGCCGAGCGCCTCGGGCCGCGCGACCAGCTCCCGGTACTCCCTGAGTCCCAGCGGGTCGAAGAAGTCGTCGATCACCACCGCGAAGCCGGCGGCGGCGTAGTCGAGCGCCATCCGGACCGCGGCGGAGCGAGCGAGGGCAACCTGGCGGACGAGCGCCTCGCTCCAATCGGGTCCCGGCCACGCGGCACCGGCCACGACCATGTGGCGCAGGTCGTCGACCGGGATGTGGACCCCGCGCTCGAACGATGTGGCCAGGGCGCGGGCCGCAGTGCTCTTGCCCGCCGATGTGCTGCCGACGAGGAGGTAGATGGGGGAGGGCACTTCCTGATGATCGCAGGTCGACCGCGTGGAGTCGCGTTGGCGACACACGGTTCGTGCGTCGCCCGGCATCATTGGCCGATGCCCACGATCGAGGAGGCGTTCCGCGCCATCGACGGCCGCTTTGCCCGCTTCCGCGATGAGCGGCGGGTGCCGGGTGTCGCCTGGGGCGTCATCCGCGACGGCGAGCTGGTGCACACCGGAGGCCTCGGCGAAGCGCTCGTCGGCGAGCCGCGCACCCCGGACGCCGACACCGTGTTCCGCATCGCCTCGATGACCAAGTCGTTCACGGCGGCGCTGATCCTCGGGCTGCGCGACGAGGGGCGGCTGGACCTCGACGACCCCGTGGCGCAGCACGTCCCGGAGCTGGCCGGCTGGGCGCCGCCCAACGCGGACGCCCGCCCGGTCACGATCCGCCAGCTGCTCACGATGTCGGCGGGTTTGGCCACGGACGATCCATGGGGCGATCGCCAGCAGGGGCTCCCGCTCGACGCGTTTGCCCGCCTGCTCGCGGCCGGGCCCGGGTTCGCCTGGCCCCCGGGAACGGTGTTCGAGTACTCGAACCTGGGGTTCGAAATCCTGGGCCGGGTTGCCACCAACGCCGGCGGAGCCGAGTACCGGGACCAGGTCACGAAGCGGCTCCTCGTCCCGCTGGGCATGGCGTCCTCGGGCTTTCGGGAGGAGGACGTGCCCCTCGCGCACCTCGCCCGGGGCTACGTGCGGCGGGACGACGCGTTCGTGCGCGAGGGCGACGATCCCTACGGCGCGTTCGCGTCGATGGGCGGGCTCTATTCGACCGTGCGGGACCTGTCCCGGTGGGTGGCGGGCTTCCTGGACGCATTCCCGGCCCGGTCGGACGCGGACGACTGGCATCCGGTTCGCCGGGCGACGCGGCGCGAGATGCAGCAGGTCCAGCGGGGCTTCGGCGTGGCGCTCCCCGCGCATGCGCCGGACGCCGTGCCCGACCTCGTGGCCGGCGGGTACGGGTTCGGGCTGTTCGTGACCAGCCACCCGGACCTCGGCACGTTCGTGACCCACTCCGGTGGCTATCCCGGCTACGGCTCCGAGATGGCCTGGCATCCGGCGAGCGGCCTGGGCATGGTGGTGCTCGCGAACCTGCGCTACGCGGGTCCCATGCCGGTCGTCGCAGAGCTGCTCACCGGGCTCGTGCGCGACGGGCACGCACCGCGCCGCCGGCCCGCCCCGGCGCCGGCCACGGAGCGGCTCCGCCGGGCGGCCGAGGCGCTCATCGACGAGTGGGACGAGGCCGGCGCCGACGCGGTGTTCGCGATCAACATGGACCTCGACGAGCCGCGTGACCTGCGACGGGCCGCGATCCAGGCGGCGGTCGATACGATCGGTGGGCCCTTCCGCCGGGACCCGGACCGCCCGGAGCGGGTGCGTGTCCGGGGCCAGGTGGAGTGGTGGCTCCGCGGGCTCCACGGCTGGCTCAGCGTCCTGCTGCTCGCCACGCCGGAGCCGGAGCCGCGCATCCAGACTCTCAAGATCGCCGCCATCGGGGATCCGTCGCCCGCCCTGGTGGCCGCCGCGGGCCGGCTGCTCGAGGGGTGCGCCACCGACACCGATGCGGGCCGGCTGCCGCGCTGGCCGGTCGGCCTGGCGCACGCGAATTCGCTCGACCCGGCGGCGGTCGAGCGAGCGCTGACCGCGGGCTGGGCCCGGTTCGGTGGCCTGCGCATCGGCCAGCCGATGACGGTGACGGCCATTCCTCCACGACCTGGGCGCTGCTTGCCGAGCGCGGGGGAGCGGCGACCCTGCGGATCGCGCTGGACGCGGAAGGCGGAGCCATCGCGGAATGCGCGCTGCTGGTCACGCGCCGACAGCACCCCGACGAGTCCTGGTAGCGGCTGGGGTCAGCGCCAGAGGTCGGGTGGGACCACGGTGGCTCCAACCACCACGGCCAGGCGCTCGAGGACGGAGAACCAGTCGAACCGGCTCGTGACCTCGGACGCCCGCAGCACGACGGTCCGGTCGGCCGGCACGAGGTCCGGCAGCGTCCGGTCCAGGATCGACTCGATCTCGTCGCGGAAGGCATCGCTGGTGGACCGGACGCCGTCGGGTTGGAGGGCGACGTCCGGAAGGAGGCGCACGACCAGGTCGTAGGTCCGCGACCAGCGCCGGAACAGGGGCCCCACGTCGAACGCGTCCTGGCCGCCGCACGCCCGCAGGTAGTAGGCGTAGTTGTCCATCACGCCGCGATCCGTGGCCAGGACGTCCGCCTTGTGCGCGAGCTCCAGCTCCTGGCGGACCTGGCTGACGAGGACCCACAGCTGCGCCTCGCCGCTGGCTCCCTCGTTGATGCCAAGCGGGTTGTCGCGCACCACCTCGCGCCCGAGCTCCACGCTGCGTCCCGCGCGCTGCACCTCGGCGGCGAACGCGAGCAGGGCGCTGGTCTTGCGGATCCCGTGGGATCCGATGAAGGCGATCTTGGCGGGCCTGGGCCATGCCGGGGGCGGCGGGGCGACGGTCCGGCCGGGCTTGCGGGGCATGCCCACAGGGTAGCCCCGGCGAGGTCGGCGTTCCGGTTGCTACAGCGCCTTGACCGCGAAGACCAGCTCCGAGAGCCCCTGCTTCGCGTCCGCGAACAGCATCCCCGTCTTGGGGTTCGCATACAGCTCGTTGTCGATGCCCGCGTAGCCGCGACCCATCGAGCGCTTCATCACGATGATGTTCTTTGCGTGGTCCACGTCCAGGATCGGCATCCCCGACACCGGCGAGCCCGGGCGGCGGGCCGCCGGGTTGGTGACGTCATTGGCGCCGATCACCAGGGCCACGTCGCACCGGTCGAACTCGGGGTTGATGTCCTCCATCTCCTTGAGCTGGGGATAGGGGACATTGGCCTCCGCGAGGAGCACGTTCATGTGCCCCGGCATCCGGCCGGCCACCGGGTGGATCGCGTAGCTGACGCTGACCCCGCGGCTCTCGAGCAGCTCGGCAAGCTCTCGCACGCCGTGCTGCGCCTGGGCGACCGCGAGCCCGTAGCCCGGGACCACGATGACCGAGCTCGCGTAGGCGAGCTGGATCGCGGCGTCGTCCATGGAGACCTCGCGGACCGACCCGCCAGGGCCCGCCACGGCGTCGGCCGCGCTGTCCCCGCCGCCGAACCCGCCCAGCATGATGTTCATGACCGAGCGGTTCATCGCGTCGGCCATGAGCTTGGTCAGGATGGCGCCGGACGCGCCGACGAGGGCACCGGCGATGATCAGGACGGGGTTGTTCAGGACGAAGCCGGCCATCGCGACCGCGGTGCCGGTGAACGAGTTGAGCAGGCTGATCACGACCGGCATGTCGGCGCCGCCGATCGGCAGCGTCATCGTGATCCCGAAGACCAGGGAGGCGGCGAGGATCGCGCCCATCACGGCCAGGCTGTAGTTGCCGGTGAACAGGTAGATCGAGCCCGCCACGGCGACCAGGGCGATCAGCGCCGTGATGACGCGGCCGCCGGGGATCATCACCGGCCGGGACGGGGTGATCCGCAGGCCCATCAGCTTGCCGGATGCGATGAGCGAGCCCGTGAACGTGATCGAGCCGATGATGATGTCGAGGACGGTGGCGACGTTCTCCTGGAGCCCGGGGACGTTGCCCGCGTGGCGCAGGTACTCGTCGATGGCGATCAGCGCGGCGGCGCCGCCGCCCACTGCGTTGAACAGCGACACCAGCTGGGGCATCGCGGTCATCTTCACGGTCCGGGCGGAGTAGAGGCCGTAGCCGCCGCCCACCCCGATGCCGGCCAGGATGATGATCCAGCCGGTCGCGTTGAACGGCTCGGTCGAGGGCCGGAGGAGGAGCCAGACGGCCGTGGCCACGACCGCGACGGCCATGCCGCCCGCCGAGACCAGGTTGCCGTTGCGCGCCGTTGCGGGCGAGCTCATCCGGCTCAGGCCGATGACGAAGGCGACCGCGGCCGCCAGCCAGGCGAGCCGGACGACGGCGTCGAGCGGCGTGAGGTCCACGGTCAGTCCTCCGCCTTCTCGGCCTTGGGCGCCGCGGGCTTGCGCCTGAACATCTGGAGCATGCGGTCCGTGACCACGTAGCCGCCGACCACGTTGAGCGTGGCGAACGCGACGGCCGCGAACGACACGAGGTAGGAGAGAGGGCTGTCCGCCCCGATCGCGATGATCATGGCGCCCACCAGGACGATGCCGTGGATGGAGTTGGCGCCCGACATCAGCGGGGTGTGGAGGGTGGCCGGGACCTTGGAGATGACCGCGAAGCCGACCAGGATCGCGAGCACGAAGATCGTGAACGCGAGGTCGATGGGCATGCTGGTCGTGACGGTGTCACCGTTCATGCGTTGCCTCCGGCCGGGTCCAGCAGCCGCTTCACGGGCTCGGACACCACCGCGCCGCCGTGCGCGATCACCGTGGCCTTCGTGACCTCCTCCTCGAAGTCGAGCTGGAGGGCGCCGTCCTTGACCACGTGCAGGAGCAGCATCGAGATGTTGCGAGCGTAGAACTGGCTGGCCGACACCGGCATCGACGCCGGCAGGTTCTCCGGCGCGAGGATGGTGACGCCGTTCTCGGTGATGGTCGTCTGGCCGGCCTGGCTCAGCTCGCAGTTGCCGCCCAGGGCGCTCGCGGCCATGTCCACGATGACCGAGCCCGGTCGCATCGCCCTGACGGCATCCGCGGTGACCAGGACCGGGGGCTTGCGGCCCGGGACCTGGGCGGTGGTGATGACCACGTCCTGGCCGGCGATGACCTCGTTGAGCTCCGCCTGCTGGGCGGCCCGCTCCTCGGCGGTCAGCTCCCGGGCATAGCCCCCGGCGCCGGTCGCGTCGATGGCGGTCTTGAGCTTGACGAACTTGGCACCCAGCGATTCGGCCTGCTCGGCCGTCTCCGGGCGGACGTCGTACGCGGCCACGACGGCGCCGAGCCGTCGCGCGGTGCCGATGGCCTGGAGCCCGGCGACGCCGATCCCGAGGATCAGGACGTTGGCGGGTTTCGCGGTGCCGGCGGCCGTGGTCAGGAGCGGGAAGTAGCGCCCGAACGTGTTGGCCGCGATCAGGACGGCCTTGTAGCCGCCCGTGTTCGCCTGGCTGGAGAGGGCATCCATCGTCTGGGCGCGCGACAGCGTGCGCGGGATGGCGTCGAGGCTGACCACCGTGACGCCGGCGGAGCCCAGCGTCGCCATGAGCGCCGGATCGAGCAGCGGCTGCAGCAGGCCGATCACCGCCTGGCCGCTGTGCAGGAACCCTGCCTCCTCTGCCGACGGCTTCTGGACGCGCAGGATCACCTCGGCGCCCGCGTACAGGTCGGCAGTGCTCACGACCGTGGCCCCGGCGTCCGTATACGCCTGGTCCGGGATCAGGGCACCGGCACCTGCGCCGGCCTCGACGAGGATCTCGAGCCCGGCCGCCTGCAGCTTGCCGAGCGCCTCGGGCACCAGGGCAACACGGCGCTCTCCAGCCGCGGTCTCCCTGGCGACGCCGACCTTCATGGGCATCACCGTCCATATGGGCAGAATCGTGTGGACGGCGCCGATGGTACCGGAGCGAGCCGACTGCCGGATGTTGCGGCCCGGTGGCGACACTGGTACCGGAACGGGATCGCCACGCTCGGGATCCCGAGCAGGAAGGCCGCGTCTTTGCCGCATTCGGCGTGATCCGTCACCATGATCTGCGTGAACGACGATCCCCGCCTGCCCGCCTCGCCCGATGAGGGCATCCCGGAGCCCGTGGCTCCCGTGCCCGTGACCGATGACACGGTCCCCAGCCGACTGCCCGTCGAGCCGGCCGGGGCTCCGCCCGATGCCGGGGTCACGACGCAGAACCGGATCGCGCTCCTGGGGACGCTCGGGCTCGTCGCGGCGCTCGTCGTCGGCGGCGCGATCCTGCTCTCGCAGGGGCCGGGACAGGGAAGCCAACCCATCACGGGCCTCGGCACCTCACCGACGGCCGGCGCGTCGATCGACCCCTCGCTCCCCGTTCCGACGCCACCCGCCCTCGACGACCCGACCGCCGGGCTGCCCTCCGAGGGGAGCCGCCTCGGTCGAGCCGACGCCGCGGTCGTCATCGAGTACTGGGCCGACTACCAGTGCCCGGCCTGCGCGATCTTCGCCCAGCAGCGGATGCCGGACCTGTTCCCGCTGATCGCGGATGGAACGGTCGCCCTCGTCCACCGGGACTTCGCGTTCATCGGACCCGAGTCGTTCGACGCCGCGATCGCGGTCCGGTGCGCCGGGCGCGAGGGCAGGTACTGGCCCATGCACGACGCGGTGTACGCCGCGCAGGCCGGCGAGAACAAGGGGGCGTTCGCCCGCGACCGCCTGGCGGCCATCTGGGCCACGGTCGGGCTCGACCCGACCACGATCGAAGCCTGCTTCGACGACCGCGAGCTGCGGCTGGACGTCCTCGAGGACATCTCCGAGGCAACCCGCACGGCGGTCCAGTCCACGCCCAGCATCGACGTGAACGGGACGCGGTTCGTGGGCGTGCCGGGACCCGGCGAGATGGAGGCGGCGATCGCCGCGGCCGTCGCCGGCGCCAGCCCCGAACCGCTGCCCACGCAGGCCCCCATCGACGATCCATGGGCGGACGCCGGTGCCGCGGGGCGCGTGGCCGGTCCCGCCTCGGCCCCGGTGACCATCGACCTCTGGCTCGACTACCAGTCGTCCGACAGCGCCACGGTCACCGGGCAGCTCGGCGCCGGCCTGCAGGCCCGCGTCACCGATGGGACGGCCCGGGTCGTCCTCCACGACCTGGCCCTGCTGGGCGAGGAATCGATTGTCGCGGCGACCTTCGTGCGGTGTGTCGACGCGCAGGATGGGCGGGGGTGGCTCGTGAGCGACTTCCTGTCCGGTCCGTCCCAGGGGCCGGATGCCGGGATCTTCACCCCTGACAACCTGCTCAGCCTCGGGACCCAGCTCGGGCTGGACATCCGCGCCCTCGACGCCTGCCTCTCGGATGACGCGGTGGCCCGGGCCGTGGGCGATGAGACGGCGTCGGGCCAGGCGCTCGGATTGACGTCCGGCCCGGCGGTCCTCGTCTCCGCGGGGGGCGCGGAGGTCGCCCGGTTCACCGGCGCTCTCGATGCGGCGGCGGTGCTGGAGGCCATCGACCAGGCCCGCTAGCCAGGCGGGCCGTCCGTCAGCCGGCGGCCTCCGGGCCCTCGTCCGCCACCGTGGCCAGCCTGGCCACGGCCATCTCGATCTGGCGCATGCAGCCGTCGCGCCAGGCCCCGCTGTCGATGAACGCCCGGTGTCCTTCGTCCGTGCGCAGGTCCACGCCGGTGAGCGCGCGGCAGGTGGTGGCCCCGAACTCGGCCTCGAACGCGGCGATCAGATCTGCCGTCCGCGCCCGCGCGGCGCGCTTCGCCTCGTCGTGGTCGGCGACGCGACTGGCCGTGAGCCGGCCGATCGCGATCGCCGCCCCGGTGACCGCGCCGCACGTCGCCCCCGAGTAGGCGATCCCGCCATTGAGGGCCATCGCTGCCGAGGTGTCGGCCGCACCCGGCAGCCCGTAGGCCTCGGCGAGCACCCGCAGCGTCGTCTCCGCGCAGCCGTGGGTGTTGGCGTCGTCCAGGAACAGCTCCCGGGCCCGGGCCTTCGCGGCGTCGGCGCGGCCCTGGGTCGGGTCGGGTCCGCTCATCGCTTGTACAGGAACGCGTCCTGCACGTCCGGCTCGCCGATGGCCAGGCGCTGGGCCCGGTAGAGCGCCATGCCGAGCGCGTAGGCATCGTCCGCGTCCAGCTCCTCGGAGCGGCGCAGCGCCTCCATCTCGGTGCGGACCGCGAGCGGCGGATGACGCGCGATCAACCCGGCGAGGCGGCGCGCCTCAGGCAGCAGCTCGTCCGGCTCGACGACCCGGTTGAGGAGGTGGATCCGGAGCGCCTCGGCGGCGTCGATCGGCTCGCCGGTGAGCGCCAGCTCCCAGGCAGTGGTCGGCGGCAGGTAGCGACCCAGGCGCATCGTGCCGCCGATGCCGCCCATCCCGTACGCGATCTCGGGCAGGCCGAACCGGGCATCGGGTGTCGCGATGCGGATGTCCGTCAGGCGCAGCAGATAGAACAGGCCCCGGCCCAGGCACCAGCCCCGCACGGCGCCGATCACCGGCTTCGTCCGCTCCATCCGCAGGACGGCATCGGCCGCGTCCCAGCCGGCCGGGTCCGCCTCGTCGGGAGTCACCGGGCCGGGTCCCATGGCGCCCAGCAGGTCGGTGACGGCGTCGCCCGAGGTCGGGGACTCGGACTTGATGTCGTCACCCGCCGAGAATGCGCGCTCACCCGCGCCGGTGAGGATCCCGACCCGGAGATCCGGGTCGGCGAGGAAGTCGAGCATCGCCGCGTGCATCTGGCGGTGCATCGCCGGGGTGATCGGGTTGACCGTGCCGTTGGCCAGCGTGAACGTCGCGATCGCGCCGTCCCGCGTGTACTCGATGCCCATGCCACCTCCGTCCGTTGCCGCCAGTCTATCGGCGGCAGCCGGCTCAGGCGGCGGCTCGCTCCGCCCGCATCGTGGCCGCCACGACGCTTCGCTGCACCTTGCGGGTGTGCGTTCGCGGGAAGTCCGCTTCGGGGAAGGCGGCGTGCGCGATCACGCGCTGGTGTGGCGCCAGGCGGGCGTTCGCCTCCTTGACGGCGCGAAGCACCGCGGCCGTCTCATCCGGCACCGGGTCGCCGAAGGCCGCGCCCTCGCGATAGGCGGCGCAGATCCGCCCATCGCCGCCGTCGTACACGACGGGTTCCACGAGGCCGGCCGCGACGAGCGCCGCCTCGACATCCTCCGGGTGGACATTCATCCCGTTGGCCAGCGGGATCAGCGATCGGGTGCGGCCGATCAGCCGGAGCGACCCGGTCGCGTCGATCTCCCCGTAGTCGCCGGTCCGGTACCAGCCGTCGGCCGTGAACGCCGCAGCCGTGGCCTCCGCGTCCTCCCAGTAGCCGGCGAACACCGATGGCCCCCGCACCACCACCTCGCCATCGGGCTCCACCCGGAGCTCCATCGGCGGCAGCCACCAGCCCACGCGGTCCGGCGGGGTCTGGCGATGGAAGTTGGTCGCGACCAACCCGGCCTCGGTGGACCCGTATCCCTGGACCACCTGGACGCCCAGCGCCTCCCAGTTCCGCTGCAAGGCCGGCGACAGGTGAGCGGCCGAGCACAGGACCATCCGCAGCTCGCCGCCCATCGCCTCGTGGACCTTGCGGAACAGGCGCCGGCGCAGGCTGACGGGCAGGTGCGGGGCGATCCGCATCGCACGCCTGAACGTCGCGCCCTTGCCGGAGCGGTCGGCCTCGCGGCGGATGGCGGAGAACAGCAGCTCCAGGACCTGGGGCACCACCACCAGCGCGGTGGCCCGGTGGCCCTTGATCGAGGCCGCGATGACGTCGGGCCGCAGGGTAGTGATGTACTCGGTCTCGGCCCGGGCGGCCACCGCGTAGATGAGCCCGGCGACCTGCTCCATGATGTGCGAGAGGGGCAGGATCGAGACGAACCGGTTGCCACCCCGCGGGATCGTCCGCAGGCAGCGCACCGTGGACGCCAGGAGCATCGACTGGGTCACGGTCACGCCCTTGGGGTTCCCGGTGGACCCCGACGTGCACAGGATCTCGATGGGCTCGCCCGGGTCGGCGGGCTCGCGTGCGGCCAGGGCGGCGACAGCTTCCGGGGGCGGCGGCTCCGTCAGCTCGTCGAGGTCGATGACGGGCAGGGAGGCGAGCCGGGGGATCGTCATCGGCTCCACGGTGCTGCCGCTGCCCAGGAGGATCGCCGACGGCTCCGTGAGCCCGGCGATGCGGTCGATGGTGTCCGCGGTCATCCGGACGTCGAGTGGCACCAGGACGACATTCGCCCGACCGGCGGCGAACAGCGCGGCCGCGAACCCGGGTCCGGGCGCCCCCTGGACCAGGATGCGGGCCGTGGGCGCGACGGCGGCCGCGAGTCGCGCCGCCGCGTTGGCAGCGGCCGCCCCGAACTCCGCCATGGTCATGGAGATCTCCCGGGTGCTCGACGTGCGCACGCCCAGGAACGGTGCCTCGCCGGCGGCCGCGACCGCCTCGTCCAGCAGGGCAGCCAGCGTGGCGGGGAGCGGGATCTCGGGGAAGGTATCGGGCACGACACGGGCCTCGGGTGGGGATCGCGGATCTCGGGGCCTGGGTGGTCCGGGAGCAGGGAGGATACCCGGGACTGGCCGGCTGTGCCCGGATGGATCCCTACGCGCTGGTGGGAATCCGGCCCAGGAACCCGGTCACGACAACCCCGGTGATCACGAGGATCGCGCGGACGGCCAGCGAGTCAACGAGCAGGACCGAGGCCGTGAACGTCACCACGACGATCACGATCGCCCGTGCCTTCACGCCCGGCGCCATCGACCCGGTCTGCCGCCAGCGCGTGATGATCGGCCCAAGGGCCGGCTGCCCCAGCAGCCACCCGTACATCCGCGCCGAGGCTCGCGCATAGCACGCAGCTGCGAGCAGCAGGAACGGGGTCGTCGGGAGCACGGGGACCACGATCCCCAACACCCCGATCGCCAGCGAGATCGTGCCGACCACCGCCAGCACGGCGCGAACGGGGCGCGACCGGTCGTTGACCGGCGGCTCCGGAGTGGGAATCGAGTTGGCGACGGGCTCCACCGCTCCAGCATGCCACGACGCGTGACGGACGGCCCATCCTGTCCACGCCGGAATCACCCTAGCCGGGGCCCCGTCCACCGTTGGACCATCCGGGCAGCACCTCAACCGCTGGGAGGGTTCCCATGGCCCACGCAACTGCCCGCGGCGCCTACGCGGCGCTGGTGGAACGGCTCAACCGGATGCCGCAGGGCGCACCGCCCAGCGACCTGCTGTTCCGGATCCTGGCGCTGCTGTTCAGCGAGAAGGAGGCCGGCCTGGTCGCCCAGCTGCCGGTCCGGCCGGTGACCGCCCGGCGAGCGGCACGGATCTGGGGGGTGCGTGAGGCGGAGGCAGCGCGCGTCCTCGAGGGCCTCGCGTCACGCGCCATCCTGCTGGACATGGAGGGTCCCAACGGGACGCTCTACATGCTGCCGCCGCCGATGGCCGGGTTCTTCGAGTTCTCGATGATGCGGGTCCGCGACGACATCGACCAGCATCTCCTTGCCGAGCTCTTCCACCAGTACATCACCGTGGAGGACGAGTTCATCGTCGCCCTGTTCACCAACGGCGAGACACAGCTGGGGCGGACGTTCGTCAACGAGCCGGCCCTGGCGGAGGCCCGGCCGCGGCCCGGGGTGGGCGACACGAAGGACGCCCGCCTCCAGGTCCTGGACTACGAGCGGGCCAGCGAGGTCATCGGGACCGCGCAGCACATGGGCGTCGGCGTCTGCTACTGCCGCCACAAGGCCGAGCACGTGGGCAAGGCGTGCGCCGCGCCGCGGAACATCTGCATGACCTTCGGTGGCACCGCGGACGCGCTGATACGCCACGGGTTCGCGCGGCGAGTGGATCATGCCGAGGGCATGGATCTCCTCGCCCAGGCCTGGGACAGCCGCCTGGTCCAGTTCGGCGAGAACGTCCAGCGCGACGTGGCCTTCATCTGCAACTGCTGCGGGTGCTGTTGCGAGGCGATGATCGCCCAGCGCCGGTTCGGGGCCATGAACCCGGTCCACACGACGAACTACCTGCCGCACGTGGACGACGCGACCTGCAACGGCTGCGCGAAGTGCGTGGACGCGTGCCCGGTCGAGGCGATGGCCATGGTGTCCGCAAACGACCCTGCGAAGCCCCGCAAGCGTCGTGCCCAGCTGGCCGCGGAGATCTGCCTGGGCTGCGGCGTGTGCACGCGCGTCTGTGCGCCGCGGGCGCTGTGGCTGGAGCCCCGACCCGAGCGGGTCGTGACCCCGGTCGACACCCTCCACCGGACGGTGATGATGGCCATCGAGCGCGGGAAGCTCCAGGACTGCATCTTCGATAACCAGGCGCTGCTATCGCACCGGGCGATGGCCGGGATCCTGGGCGTGATCCTCCGCCTGCCGCCGACGAAGCAGGTGCTGGCCAACCGGCAGCTCAAGTCGCGCTACCTGGCGAAGCTCCTGGAGCACGTCACGGTCTGACGCCTCGTTCGGGCTCCCGGGCCGAGGCGCAGCGGGCCGGCTCCCGGGCCGCAACGCGTGCCGCACGGCCACACCGCAGGCCATCGGGCTCCCGGCGCTCGAACGGTCGCACCGCGCGATCATCCGGGCGGCTGGCGAGGCATTCGTTGCGCGGAGCCAGCCAGGCGCGCGATGCTCCGGGCGCGGGGCGCCCAGAACGCTCCATGACGCGCTGGTTCGGGCGCCCGGCGCCCCGGCATGGCCGTCGACGGACGACCCGGCGCCCCCCACCTACGGCGTCGAGTCCGTCCGCCACTCGGACGCGACCACGGCGATCGCCAGGCCGCGACCGGCGGCGCCCGCGGTCACGGCGACGGTCCCGGCGAGCGGAGCCTCGCGATAGGGAAGGAGTGCGTCGGCCGCGCCTGCCAGGGTGGCGCTGAAGCCGAATGTGTCGGCCGGGACCGCGTCGACCAGCCGGTCGAACACGCCGAGCATGAACGCCTGTCGCGCCTCGGCCTCGATCGGGCACCACGCCATCCAGGTCCGCTGGAACGTGAGCCGCGGGCCGTCGCGGCGGGTCCTCGGCACCTGCTTCTCGAGCGCCTCGCCGATCCGGCAGCGCTCGCCACCGCCATCGACAGACCGGATCAGCCCCGCGGGGTCGAACATGCCGAGGAACGCGCTGGAGCCGGGCGCGCGCTCGCGGTCGTCGCCGCCCCGCGGGAGCGACTCGCGGGTGCTGATCCCCGGCGCGCCCGGGTCCGAGGCGGGCAGCCCATCCGCCACCGATCCGCTGGCCACCACGGCGGGGCGGGCCGGCGAGTCGCCGGTCGGTGAGGCCCCTTCGGCGCCCCGCGGGGCGACATCGAAGGTGCCCGCCGGCGTCGGGCCGGTCGACGCGACGCCGATCCCGGCCACGAACGCCATGACCCCGATGGTGATGGCGAGCAGCGCGGCACGCGGGACGCGCGCCCGGCTCGGCACGGGCGACACGGCGAAGATGGGGCCGTCGCGCTCGACGTCCCCGATGCGTGGGCCGTCATGGAGCCGGTCCTTGTCGCGCATCCGCATCGCTCCTGGCATTCACCCCCCGCATCCTGTTCGGGGGCGACCCACCGATGGATGCCGCCGCGCCCGCCCGTCGCACCAACGGTAACCCGGGCACCGCGAAACGCTGCCCGGCCCCGCGGCGCATGCCGTCCGGCCCTTCGACTGCGGCGCCGGGCGCACAAGAATGGTCGAGATCGTGCGACCATCGTCGCCGTCATCTCCGCGCCCTCGCGCGGCCCGCCCACGACTCGCGTCCGGCGCCGCGCCCTCGAGGACCCAACCATGACGATCGACGCGGCACCCGCCGCCGACCGTGATCCGGCCAGCCCGCTCGCGATCCAGGCGATCGCGGAGATCGAGGCCCACACCGCCCACAACTACCACCCCCTGCCGGTCGTGCTTGCCCGTGGCGATGGCGCCTGGGTCGAGGACGTGGACGGACACCGATACCTGGACCTGCTTGCCGGCTACTCCGCGCTCAACTTCGGGCACTCCAACCCGAGGCTGGTCGCCGCGGCGGAGCGCCAGCTTGGCCGGCTCACCCTGACCAGCCGCGCGTTCCACAACGATCTCCTGGGCGTCTTCGCCCGAGAGCTCGCGGAGCTTTGCGGGATGGATGCCGTCCTGCCCATGAACACGGGCGCCGAAGCCGTCGAGACCGCGATCAAGCTCGCCCGCAAGTGGGGCCTCGAGCGCAAGGGCGTTGCCGATGGCCGGGCTCGCATCATCGTGATGGGCGGCAACTTCCACGGCCGCACGACGACGATCGTCGGGTTCAGCGATGACCCCGCCGCGCGCGCCGGGTTCGGGCCGTTCACGCCGGGCTTCGTCCGGGTGGACTACGGCGATGCGGCGGCACTCGCGGCGGCGATCGATGACGACACGGTGGCTGTCCTGCTCGAGCCGATCCAGGGCGAGGGTGGCGTGGTCATCCCGCCCGACGGGTTCCTGCGCGAGGTCCGGCGCCTGTGCACCGAGCGCCATGTCCTGATGCTGGCGGACGAGATCCAGTCGGGTCTCGGCCGGACCGGCCGGACATTCGCCTGCGATCACGAGGACGTGGTCCCGGACGTGTACATCCTGGGCAAGGCGCTCGGGGGCGGGATCCTCCCGGTCTCGGCCGTCGTCGCCCGCGCGGACGTGATGGACGTCATCCACCCGGGGGAGCATGGCTCCACCTTCGGCGGCAATCCGCTCGCCTGCGCGGTGGGCATCGAGGTCGTGCGGATGCTCGCGACCGGCGAGCCCCAGGCGCGGGCCGCAGAGCTGGGCGGGATCCTCGCCAAGGAGCTGGCGACCCTGCCGGCCGACAAGGTGAGCGCGGTTCGCGTGCGCGGCCTGTGGGCCGGCATCGACCTCGTCGGGCGGACCGGACGTGACCTGTGCGAGGGACTGCTGCGCCGGGGTGTGCTGGCCAAGGACACCCATGGCTCCACGATCCGCCTCGCGCCCCCGATCGTCATCGAGCGCGACGATCTCGTCTGGGCGCTCGGCCAGCTCCGGGAGGAGATCGCCGGCTGACGACGGTACGGGGTCCGAATGTGGGGTTTCTCATCCCCGACTGAAACCTCATGATCCGCGGGCACCTCAGAGTGACGTCACCCAAGGGATGACCCACGACACTCACGGAGCCCCGTTGATCGCCACCGCCATCGAGAACCGTCTCCTCGCCGGGCCGCCGCTGGCTGGTCGCCCGGAGTCCTTCGACGACCACCGGGCCCGGCTCGGACCGCTGCCGGCCGCGTACGCGAACGGCGACGTCATCGCCACGCTCGAGGCCAGCGGCCTGCTGGGCCGCGGCGGGGCCGGGTTCCCGGTCGGCCGCAAGTGGCGGGCCATGGCGTCCAGGCCGCACGGCCGCGCAGTGCTGCTGGCGAACGGCGCCGAGGGCGAGCCGCCCAGCCACAAGGACCGGACGCTGATGGAGCACCGGCCGCATCTCGTCCTCGATGGTGCCGTCCTCGCGGCCGAGGCGGTGGGCGCGGACGAGATCGTGATCTACATCGGCGAGGAGCACGAGGCGTCCGTCGAGGCGATGAGCCGGGCCATGGCCGAGCGGCGGGCGACCATCCGCCGGCGCATGCGGCTGGTCAAGGCCCCTATCGGCTATGTCGCGGGCGAGGCCTCCGCTGCCGTCCACTATGTCAACGCCGCCGACGCGCGACCCACCACGACGCCGCCCCGGATGTCGGAGAAGGGGATCGACGGCCACCCGACCATCGTCCAGAACGTCGAGAGCCTGGCCATGGCCGCCCTCATCGCCCGGTTTGGTGAGGACTGGTACCGGTCCGCCGGGCACCTCGCCACCAAGGGAACGGCCCTGGTCACCGTCACCGGTCCGAGGCTCGAGCAGGGCGTGCGCGAGATCGAGCTGGGCACGCCGCTGGGCGAGGTGATCAAGGACGCCGGCGGACGGCGCGACGACCTCTCGGCGGTGATCCTCGGCGGCTATTTCGGGACGTGGGCAGACATCGACGAGGTCTGGGACCTGGCGCTGGACCCCGCCGCGATGCGCGAGATCGGACTCACGTTCGGGGCCGGGATCATCGGTGCGCTGGGGCGGAGCACGTGCGGGGTGGCCGCGACGGCCGAGATCATGGGCTTCATGGCCCGCGAGAGTGCCGGCCAGTGCGGGCCGTGCGTGTACGGGCTCGCGGCCGTGGCGGATGCTGTTCGCCGACTGGCCCACGGGGCGGGTGGAGAGACGGACCTGGCGAACCTGCGGCGGTGGACCGGCCAGATCCCCGGCCGCGGGGCGTGCCACCACCCGGACGGCGCCCTGCAGATGATGGCCAGCGCCATGCACACGTTCCGCGACGAGCTGGCGTTCCATGCCCGAACCGGGCGCTGCTCGGTCCACGCCGGAGCGTTCCGCTGATGGCCGGGACCGAGCGCCGCCTGCGCGTTCCCCTGCCGGCCAGGACCGAGCGCCGCCTCCGCGTCGACTGGATCAAGTGCGACGGCTACGGCACCTGCGCGGACATGCTGCCGGAGCTGATCGACGTCGACGAGTGGCGCTACCCGATCCTCGCCGGCAGCCCCGTGCCGGGCGAGCTCATGCACGATGCCCAGCGCGCGGTCGACTGCTGCCCGATGAAGGCGCTCATCCTCGAGAAGGTGCCGCCTTCCCGCGCGTGAGCCCCCGCGCCCGCCCGCCTGGGCTGCCCGGGCAACCGCCGGATCTATGGCGTGACCGGCCCTCAGAGGCCGCCGCAGGTGACCCACATCCCCGGTGGGTCGAATCCCGCCATGCTCCCACCGAGACGAACGACCTCGCCACTATGGGCGACCACCGTCCCGGCGAGATCGACGAGCGCGACGCCCTCCGGCTCGATCCGGCCCTCGTAGCCGAACGGCCACAGGGTCGGGACGACCGTCCCGTCCGGGGCCATGACCGCGAGCCCGAGGGCGGGATCCGCGACGAGCCGGCCCTCGAGGAGCGCCGCCGGGCACGCCTGGGCCGTTGCTCCCGGCCCCCCGATCCATTGTGGTCCGCTGGTCGGGATCCGGACGGCACCGTTGCCGGCGTCGAGGCCCTGCTTGACGAGGTCCAGGATCCACGACGTCACGTAGCCCTCGCCGATCGCGACCTCCTCCGGGCCGCGCTGCCCGCGGACCGCCGAGGCGCTGCCGTTGCCCCATGCCCCGCCCTCCGAGACCAGGACCACCACGACATCGAAGGCATACTGGCGGTCGCAGAGCACGTCGGGCCGGCAGGTGTCGTCGACGACGATGAGCACGGCCTCCTCATAGGCATCGGGAACGCGCTGGCGCACGAGCGCGATCGCCCCTTCGCAGTCGGCCGGGTTGATCCGTCCGCAGCGGACGATCGATCCCAGGTCGAGGGGCCCGGCCGGTCCAGGAGTTGCGGCCGGCGTCGCCGGGGCATGGGAGACAGCGTGGGGGGCCTCGGTCGGCGCGGGGGGCGTCGCCGCCGTGGCCACTCCGGGGAGCACCCGGATCGTCACCGAGGTGGTGAGGTCGTGAGGCTCGCCGCCGCACATGTCCGGCGTGGAGCTCGGACCGACGGCGATGCCCAGCCGCGCCGTGAGCGTCCAGGTCCCGGTCGGCAGCCGCAGATCCTGGCTCGGGCTCCCGTCGGGGCCGATGTCGAGATAAGCCTTGATGAACGCGTCGTTGGGCGTCGGATTGTCGTTCGAGTAGAAGCCTGCCTTGACCCACGGCTGGGTCCGGGGCGAGCCGCGCTCGTAGCTTGTCGTCTGACACATCAGCCTCGACGGAATGACGCCCGTCGAACGGTCACCGCCGACCTCCTGGACGGAGAAGATCACGGGAGCCGAGCCGGACCGCGCCTCGATGAAGTCGTCCGGACCCAGGAACTCCACGACCGCATCGGCCACGATCGCCTCGCCCTCGCGGTAGGTCGTCCGGTCCGCCCGCAGCAGCAGGCTGAATCGCGCGTCGGCATCGCGGGCCTCGACGGGGGCAGCGCCCGGGTCGGCTGCCGTCGCGGGCATGACGGTCACGCGGACCGATGCGCTCAGGCCGGTCGCGAAGACGACGGTGAGCTCCCAGGTGCCGGCCGGCAGCCGGAGCTCGTCGTTGGCGCCCTCGAGGTACTGCTCGACGAAGGCGTCGTTGACCGCATCGCCAACCGTGCCTCCCGACTTCGACCACGGGTAGCGCACGATCTCGCCGCGCTCGAACGGCGTCGACGTCCGCAGGAGGCGCACCCCACCGTCGACGTGTCGCTTGCCGCCGATCTCGAACACGCTGAACACGACGGGGCTCGAGGCGTGCTCGACATCGGTCGTCGACTCCGGACCGAGGAACTCCACGGTCGCCACCGCGGTGATCGCGTCGCCCTCGGCATACGTCGATCGATCCGCTGTGAGGATGATCCGGAACCGCCCATCCTCGTTGATGCCGGTGACCGGGCCCGGGAAGGCGTCCACGGCGGCGCCGGCCGATGTCGTCGGGGATGGTGCGGCCGAGCCCGGCGTCGCCGGTCCCGTCCCCTCCCGGCCCACGATCGCGACCGCCACGACGGCGACCGCAGCCACCAGCACCAGCGACATCGGCAACGCGGCCGTGGCGCGGACCGAGCGGCGCGCGCCGGCGGCGGGGGGCCGGGCCGTGGACGCCACGCGACCCCAGTCGCGGAGCAGGGTGTCGATGTCCTCGTCGGAGCGCTTCATCGCGCGTCCTCCAGCTTGCGTCGTGCGCGGCTGGCCGCCGCCCGGA
Source organism: uncultured Chloroflexia bacterium (assembly GCA_963700555.1). Taxonomy (GTDB): domain Bacteria; phylum Chloroflexota; class Limnocylindria; order Limnocylindrales; family CSP1-4; genus CAIXZV01. Next base: position 23,187 of record CAVOXZ010000001.1, on the reverse strand, counting down.
GGGCGCCCGGCGTGGTGCCCATGAGCTCAGCGGCCTCCTCGTAGGTCCGGCCGTCCACCGCGGTCATCACCAGCGAGGCCCGCTCCAGCGGCAGCAGCCCGGCCATCGAGTCGCGGAGGTCCAGCCAGCGGTCGGTCACGGCGGCGTCGAGGGTCGCGGGGCGCGCCACGGCCCCGGCGGTCAACCGCCGCCGCAGCCGTCGGAACCGGTCCTGGGCCAGCCGTCGTGTCGTCACGATCAGCCACGGGAGCACGCTGTCGGCCCAGTCCAGCCGATCGCGCTCGCGCCACAGGCGGGCGAACGCCTCCTGCGCGAGGTCCTCGGCCGCGGCCCAGTCGTTGGTCCAGGAGAGGGCGAACCGGAACACGTCGGACCACAGCGCCTCGTAGGCGGTCGCGTACCGCTCCTCGGCACTCACCCTGGCGGACACGGCGATGACCACACCCCAATCACGCGCGACGGCGGCGAAACGCACGCCAGGCGTCACCCGCGATCAGGGTAGCAATCGGTGGGCCGACCCTCCCGAGGCGGATCGGACCTCAGTCCAGGCCGACGAGCAGGATCGCCCCGAGCAGCGCCGCCGTCCCCGCGGCCACCCACGTCCGCACCAGCGGAGACCGCGCGCGCGCCTCGCGGAGGACGGCCAGGCCGCCGGCCACCGCCGCCACCGAGACGCCCAGCACCAGCAGGTCGGCCAGCAGCCACAGCAGCCCGGCGTCGCGGGCTCCCGCCACGATGGCGATCACGCCGACCATGCCCATCCCCATCGCCGTGCCGCCCGCGATCCGCAGGGTCGGCGCCACCAGCGACCGGCGGTCCGGATGGGTGGCGATCAACGAGGCGACGATCGCCGTCGCGAGGATGCCGACGATGATCGCCAGGGACAGCGCGATCGGGATGTCCACCACGGAGCTCGCCAGGATCTTGACGCCGGCGAACGAGAGCAGGGCGGCGAGGCCCACCTTGAGGTAGATGAAGCGGTCGAGCAGCCCGGCGAGGACGAAGTACAGGGCGCGCAGGCCGAGGATGGCGAACAGGTTGGAGCTGTAGACGATGAACGGGTCCGTGGTGACCGCGAACACGGCCGGGATGGAGTCGAGGGCGAACATCACGTCGGTCGTCTCGATCGTGACCAGGACCGCCAGCAGCGGGGTGGCCACCCGCCGGCCACCCTCGCGCACGGTGAAGGCCGCGCCGTGGTAGCCGTCGGTCATGGGCACCAGGCGGCGGAACAGGCGCAGGACCGGGTTCCGCTCGGGGTCGACCGCGTGCCCGCGAGACCGGAGCAGGCGGATCCCGGTCACGATCAGCAGCACGCCCAGGCCGTAGATCAGCCAGTGCGCCGCCTCGAGCACGGCGACGCCGGCAGCGATGAACAGGGCCCGGAACACGACCGCCCCGAGGATCCCCCAGAACAGCAGCCGGTGCTGGTACGCGGCCGGCACTGCGAACGCCGCGAAGATGAGCGCGAACACGAAGACGTTGTCGACGGACAGCGAGAGCTCGATCAGGTAGCCGGCCAGGTACTCGCCGGCCGCATCCCCGCCCCGCACGGCAGCGATGAAGACCCCGAACCCGAGGGCCAGCGAGATCCAGACCACGCTCCACGCGGCGGCCCGCCGGAACGGCACAGGCTTCGCGTCCCGGTTGAGGACGAGCAGGTCGAGGACGAGCATCCCGCCCACGATGGCGAACAGGATGACCCAGGGGACGAGTTCCGTGGGCACGGGGCAACCTCCGGCAGTCAATGCCGAAGGTCTCTCCCCACCGTTGGGACGGCCGGTCGCAGCGGGTCACGACAGGTGACCGGGGTGACGCCACGACCTCGGGCGGGATACTCCCCTTCGTCTCGCTACGATCGGGCAGGAGAGCCCGTGCCGTCAAGCGCGCGTGGCCGTGGCTGGTGGCAATAGCCGTACGCGCCGGTATCTGGTGCAAGCGGGCGTGCCCGGCGGCATCGGGGGCCCGGACGCAGGGGTCACCGACCAGCCGCGACCGGCCCGGATGCCGCATCCTGAAGGGCAACAGCCGAGCCGCGCACCAGCCCGCCCGCCGCGGCTCGCCGAAGGAGCACCTGCATGTCGAACGCCGATCGAGTCGTGGACATCCTCGCGGGTCGCCCCGCGGTCGGCGAGCGCGCCACGGTCCAGGGCTGGATCCGGACCCGACGGGACTCCAAGGCGGGCCTGTCCTTCCTCGCCGTCCACGACGGCTCCTGCTTCCCGACGTTCCAGGCGGTGGCCCCCAACACCCTGGCCAACTACGAGTCGGAGGTCCTCCACCTCACGGCGGGCTGCGCGGTGACCGTGACGGGGACCCTCGCCGAGTCCCAGGGCAGGGGCCAGTCCGTCGAGCTCCAGGCGGATGCCGTGACCGTCGTGGGCTGGGTGGACGACCCCGACACCTACCCGATCCAGCCCAAGCAGCACTCGTTCGAGTACCTGCGCGAGGTCGCCCACCTGCGCCCGCGCACCAACACCTTCGGCGCCATGGCCCGCGTCCGCCACACCCTCGCGATGGCGATCCACGAGTGGTTCGACACCAACGGCTACGCCTGGATCCACACCCCGATCATCACCGCCAGCGACGCGGAGGGCGCGGGCGAGCTGTTCCGCGTGTCCACGCTGGACCTGGCAAACCTCCCGCGCGACCCGGTCGGGGGCATCGACTACTCGACCGACTTCTTCGGCAAGCCGGCCTTCCTCACCGTGTCGGGCCAGCTCAACGTGGAGGCGTACTGCCTCGCCCTGGGCCGCGTCTACACCTTCGGGCCCACGTTCCGCGCCGAGAACTCCAACACCAGCCGCCACCTGTCCGAGTTCTGGATGGTCGAGCCGGAGATCGCGTTCGCGGACATCCACGACAACGCGGACGTCGCCGAGGCGCTGCTCAAAGCCAGCTTCCGAGCCCTGCTCGATCGCCGCCCGGACGACATGGCGTTCTTCGCGGAGCGCATCGACAAGGAGGCGATCACGCGCCTCGAGGGTCTCGTCGCCAGCGAGTTCGTGCGCATGGACTACACCGAGGCGATCGCGGTCCTCGAGCGGGCGAAGCGCAACTGGGAGTTCCCGGTGAGCTGGGGCGTCGCCCTCCAGGCCGAGCACGAGCGCTACCTGTGCGAGGAGTACGCGAAGAAGCCGGTCGTGGTCATCAACTACCCGAAGGAGATCAAGGCCTTCTACATGCGCCTCAACGACGACGAGCGCACGGTGGCTGCGATGGACGTCCTGGCCCCGGGGATCGGTGAGATCGTGGGCGGCTCCCAGCGCGAGGAGCGCCTCGACGTGCTCGACGCCCGGATCCGGGAGACCGGGCTCGACCCACAGGTCTACTGGTGGTTCCGGGACCTGCGCCGGTACGGCACGGTGCCGCATGCGGGCTTCGGGCTCGGGTTTGACCGGGCGCTCGCCTACGCCACGGGCATGGCCAACATCCGCGACGTGATCCCGTTCCCACGGACGCCCGGCAGTGCCAGCTTCTAGCCCACCGTCCCCGACCGGAGGAGCGATGACCGCCGACGCAGACGCGCGACGCATCCTGTTCGCCGTCAAGGCCTTCCACTCGGCGATCTTCCTGGTCATGCTGTCGTCGATCCTGTGGCTGGTCGCCACGGGGATCACGGGCCGGCGGGACCGGAGCGTGGCCGTCGCAGCCTCCCTCGTCGCCATCGAATTGGGCGTGTTCCTGGCGAACAGCGGCGTCTGTCCCCTGACCCCGCTCGCCGAGCGCTACGGGGCGAGCCGCGGCGGCGTGTCCGACATCTTCCTGCCCGACGCGCTCGCGCGGACGATCCCGATCTGGGCGACGTCGCTCGTGGTGCTCGGGGCCGCGCTCCACCTGCGCGGGATGATCGCTGGTCGCCGTCGCGCCTGAAGCCCCGTCGGCGCCTCCACCGACGGCATCGGGCCGGTCAGGTCCGCTGGCGCCGCGCGTTGACCCGCCGCCCGCGGCCCGCGCCCTCGGTCGGCAGGCCCGCGGCTGCGGCCTCGGCCGAGAGGGGCTCCGGTGCCGGCGGCAGCGACGGCAGTTCACGCTGGTCCACGAGCCCGGACATGATGATCCGGCGCATCTCGGCGTCCACGGCCGGGTCCGTCTCGATCGGCTGGTAAGCGGCGAGCCTCCGGTCCACCTCGTCGCACGCCCGCTGTAGGTGTCCTTGCCGCCGCCCCGGAGCCAGCCCTCCCGGTTGTCGCGCATCGATCACCGGCGACGGCAGGTGCAGCTCGGTGGGCCAGTGGGCGGACGTGTGGTCGGCCATGATCAGGTGCTGGTCCGTCATCACCTTGTCGACGAGCGGCTGGACCGGCAGGTCGTCCATGACCCGGATCTCGCGCACGAACCGGAGCGCCTGCCCGCACATCTCGTCGTCGAACACCAGCTTCGGCAGCGAGAACACCAGCAGGAAGTCGAGCATCCCCGGACCGCTGACGCTGTTGACGCCGGCGAGCGCGGCGATCAGCGCGCTGCCGAACGTCTCGGCGCCGGCCTGGGCGTCGAGGATGGGCCCGTCCGAGAGCGCCATGTAGGACTGGCAGGGGAGCTCCAGCGCCTTCGCGACGGCGGTGTACGCGGCGTCGAGCTGGACCGCCTCGATCGCCGCCATCGGCGAGGAGGCGACCTTCATGTGGAACGTGGCCGGCGCGCCGCCGAACAGGACCGGCGCCCCCGGCCGGATGACCTGGGCCATCGTGATCCCGGCCAGGACGTCGATCGTGTGGAACACCGTCGCGCCCACCGTCGTGACCGGCGCGACCAGGCCCATCAGCGTGACCGGCACGATCTCGACGGGGATCCCGGCCTCGACGCAGTCGATCAGGTTCTGGCAGGAATCCTCGGAGTAGCGAAAGTTGCCGGTCGCGGTGATCGTGAAGATCGACATCGGGCGCGCCACCAGGTCGGCACGGTCCGCCCGGAAGAGCTGCATCAGCTCCACCATCCGGGGCACGCCGTGCTCGGTGAACGCGCCCGACACGATCGGCTTCTTCGAATTGGCGAGCACCATGGACAGGCGCCATGCATCCGACACCTGGGGCTCGATGTCGTCGTTGGTCGAGAATGCCGTGGCGAGGTAGGCGATGTGGTCCAGCCCGTCGCCCAGGCGGACGTACTCCACGAAGTCGGTCGAGTTCGCGAGGCGCAGCTCACCCGTCCGGTGGTCGAGCCACTTGAGGCCGGACGAGCCCGGGACGAAGTGGACGCGGTCGCCGCCGAGGTCCGCGTGCGGGTTGCCGTCGCGGTCGTAGAGCGTGAAGGAGGACGGCGCGCTGGCGATGGCGGCCTCCACGACGTCGCGCGGGAACAGGATCCGGTCACCGGCCGCGTTCGCCGGCAGGCCGGCCGCGACCAGCCGCCGCCGCATCTCGGGGCTGCGGATCTCCATCCCCGTCTCGGCCAGCACGCGCTTGGCCTCGGCGAGGATCTGGCCGATGAGGTCGTCCGACAGGACGCGAAGGGCGGGGCGCATCAGGACCGAACCCTACCGCATGCGGCGGACCCCGGGCGGGGCGACATGGCCGGCCCGCGGGTCAGCGATCCTTGAGCTTCACGAAGTCCCGTGTGGGCTCGCCGATGTACAGCTGGCGTGGACGCCCGATCCGCGCCTCCGGGTCGTGCATCATCTCGCGCCACTGGGCGATCCAGCCGGGCAGGCGCCCGATCGCGAACAGCACCGTGAACATCTGGGACGGGAACCCGAGCGCCCGGTAGATCAGGCCGCTGTAGAAGTCCACGTTCGGGTAGAGCTTGTGGTCGACGAAGTACGGGTCGCTGAGCGCCACGTCCTCCAGCTCGAGCGCGATCCGGAGCAGGTGGTCATCCCCGTGCATCCGGTCGAGGAGCGGCTGGGCGGCGGCCTTGATGATCTGCGCCCGCGGGTCGTAGTTCTTGTAGACCCGGTGCCCGAAGCCCATGAGCCGGAACGGGTCCTCCTTGTCCTTGGCCCGCAGCACGGCCTTGGCCACATCGCCGCCGTCGGCCGCGATGGCCTCGAGCATCTCGAGGACCTCCTGGTTGGCGCCGCCGTGGAGCGGACCCCAGAGGGCCGAGATCCCGGCCGCGACCGACGCGTAGAGGTTCGCGTGGCTCGAGCCCACCATGCGCACCGTCGACGTCGAGCAGTTCTGCTCGTGGTCCGCGTGGAGGATCAGCAGGACCCGGAGAGCCTTGAACGCCTCCGCATCGGCCACGAACGGCTCCGACGGGACCGCGAACATCATCCGCAGGAAGTTGGCCTCGTACTCGAGCGAGTTGTCCGGGTACACGAATGGCTGCCCGATCGACTTCTTGTACGCGGCCGCGGCGATCGTGGGCAGCTTGGCGATCAGGCGCACGGTGGACAGCTCCACGTCCCGATCGTCGAGCACGTCGCCGGAGCCCTGGTAGAACGTGGACAGGGCGCTCACGGCCGAGCCCAGGATCGCCATCGGGTGGGCATCCATCGGGAACGCGTTGAAGAACTGCCGGAACTCCTCGCGGATCAGGGTGTGGATCCGGATCTCGCTCGTCCAGGCATCCAGCTGGGACGCGTCAGGCAGCTCGCCGTTGATCAGCAGGTACGCGGTCTCGAGGAAGGTCGTCTGATCGGCCAGCTGCTCGATGGGGTAGCCGCGGTAGCGCAGGATGCCCTTGTCGCCGTCGAGGAAGGTGATCGCGCTGCGCGTGGGTGCGGTGTTCGCATACCCGTAGTCGAGCGTCACGAACCCGGCATCCTTGAGCAGCGGCGCGATGTTGATCGCCGACTGGCCCTCGGTCGAGACCTCGACCGGGAGCTCCAGCTCCTGCTCGCCGACGGTGAGCCGCGCGAGCACAGGCTCCGTGGTGCTGTCTGGACGCTCTGCCGTCGTCATCCTTGCACGCCTCCTCGTTCAGCCCGGCCGCGGCTCGACCCGTGCGGTCGTCGAGGGAACCTTGCCCGGAGTCGCGGCCCGGGGCAAGGGCCATTGGCTCGGACCGTACGGTCTCGAGTACGTCTCCCGCCATGCGACAACCTCCCGGGGCGTCGGGGGCTATCGTGGGCGCTGCGGGGCCTGGGGGCCATGCCTACCTGTACGACGACGTGCGCGGCGTGGCGACCGGCGGGCTCAACAGCACCACGAAGACGCTGCTCCGGATCTCGATGAACCCGGCGCGTGGCGACGGCGGTACCTGCTACGGCGACTCAGGCGGGCCGAACTTCCTGGGAGGGACGGACATCGTGGCCGGGATCACGATCACCGGCGACGCCGTGTGCCGTGCCGTCAACACGGACTACCGGCTGGACACGTCGTCCGCGCGGGCGTTCCTGGACCAGCTCCTGACGCTGCCCTAGGGTCGGGTGCTTCCGCGAGATCCTCGCCGCCGCTTGTCGGCATACATCGCGGCATCGGCTCGCCGGACCAGGGCGTCGAGCGATTCGCCCGAGTCCGGCTGGAACACGGCGCTGCCAAGGCTGGCCGCGAGCAGGTACCCGGCATCGGGCGCTGCATTCCGCGCGGCCAGCAGCTCCCGAAGCCGATCGATCGCCGGCTGCGCCTCTCGTGTTCCTGCCATCAGGATGGCAAACTCGTCACCCCCCAGCCGGGCAGCCAGGTCGGAGCCTCGGAAGGCCGTCGGGAGGATGCGCGCGAACTCGCGCAGGGCTTCATCGCCTGCGGGATGCCCGTGTTTGTCATTGATCCGCTTGAGCCCGTCGAGATCGAGGAACACGAGCGTGGCCGCCAGGGCCCGTCGCGCACACACGTCGAGCAGCTTCGCTCCGACCTCCTCGAAGCCGCGTCGGTTCGATAGCCCCGTGAGCGGATCCTCGGTCGCGAGGATCGTGGACGCGATCTCGTTCTCGATCATCTCGGCCAGGTCCCGGAGCGAGGCCTGGTCCGCCTCGGACAGCCGGCGGGGCTTCCGGTCGATGAGGCACAGCGTGCCCAGCCTCGAGCCCGCGGGTCCGCTGATCGGGACGCCGGCATAGAACCGGATCCCCGGGTCGTCGACGACGAGCGGGTTGCCTTCGAACCTCGGGTCCGCCGTCGCGTCGGGGACCTGCATCACCTCGTTGTCAAGGATCGCCCAGCCGCAGAACGCGACCTCGCGGGGCGTCTCGGTCATCTCGAGGTTCGGGTGGGACTTGAACCACTGGCGATCCGCATCGACCAAGCTGACGAGGGCGATCGGGACGTCGAACAGCCGCTGCGCCAGGCGTGTGACCCGGTCGAAGCGCTCCTCGGGGCCGGTGTCCAGGAGGGCAAGCGCGCGGAGCTCAGCGAGCCTGCTCGCCTCGTCCGCCGGCTTGGGGGCAGGCTTCACACCAACGATTGTGTCAGACGAACCCGGTGGCCGCATCCGGCGAAGCTGGGACATCTAGCGGGCTGGCGCCAGCTTGACGCCCGAGAGCCCGCCATCGACGGCAATCACCTGGCCCGTGATCCAGGCCGCCTCGGATGAGACGAGAAACGCCGCGAGCGCCGCGATGTCGTCCGGTTCGCCGATCCGGCCAAGCGGGTGCATGGCTTCCGACGCCCGCAGCGTCGCCTCGTTCTCCGCCAGTCGCCGGGTCAGCTGGGACCGAACGAGACCCGGCGCGATCGCGTTCACCCGGATCCGGCGGGTCGCGTAGGTGGCTGCAGCCGCGGTGACCAGGCCGTCGATCCCGCCCTTCGCGGCCGCGATCGCTTCGTGGTTGATGAGCCCGATCCGGGTGGCAGCCGACGAGAACAGCACGACGGAGGCCGGGCTGTGCCTCGGCGCTGCGCGCACGAAGCTCCGCAGGGCATAGACAGCGGACAGGAGGTTGACCGCAAGGACGTCGCCGAGCTCGCCATCGGAGAGGGCATGGGCGGGCTTGAGCAGGGTTGAGCCGACGGCGTGGACGAGCGCCTGGGGCGGGCCCAGGACCTCGCCGGCCTCGCGGAACGCCGCCTCGACCGTCGCCGACACGGTGGCCTCCGCGACGAAGCCGGAGGCATCCGGGCCGAGCTCGGCTGCCAGCGCGTCCACGCGCTCTCGGTCACGCGCGACGAGCCCGACCCGCCATCCGGAGGCGACCAGCCGTCGTGCGGTTGCGGATCCCACCGCACCGGTCGCGCCGGTCACGAGGGCGACGGGCGCAGCCGCCGGTCCGTCGAGGGTCACGACGAGCCCTCCCTGGGCGCGCGGGTCAACGGGCCCGCTGGGCCGGTCGCGCCGGTGGTGAACGGCCCGGTCCCGGCCTGGGCGGAGACCTCCCGGGACGGCTCCGCCAGGAGCTGTCCGCCGCGGACCGTGGCACCCACGACCATGGCGGCCGCGATCAGCACCACGTTCTTGATGATGTACTGCCCCTCGAGGGTGGGTGCATACGGGAAGGCGGTGAACGTCTCGCCCGGGAACAGGAGCAGGGGCGTCAGGGTGCCGGCCATCTGGAGGGCGAGGAGGAGGAGCGTTGCCCGCAGGTAGCGCCCGGTCAGCAGGCCCAGCCCGATCAGACTCTCCCATCCCGCCAGCAGCGGCACCGCGACGTTCGGCGTCACGACACCAAGCGTCAGCTCGCTGATCGTCCGCGCGGCAAGGTCCTGGGCGGGACTAAGGCCGGGGAAGAACTTGAGCACCCCGAACCACAGGAAGACCACGCCCAGCGACAGCCGGAGGACGGGGACGGCGGACGCGGCGAGGGCGCCCGTCACCCGGCGATCGAGCCGGTCAAAGCGTGCGCGCGACGACTCGCTGCGGGAGTGGATGGTCGGTTGCATGACGTGCCTCGAGGGTGTTCCTGGCGTACCCGGGGCGGGTCGGTGCCAGTCACCCCCTGTTCGTTGGCAGCCGTTGGAGGGATGGCCCTGCGCGCGGCACCGGTGCATCCGCTGCGGCCGGCCACGCGAACAGGAGTTGCAGCACCAACGTTGCCGAACCAGGAATCGCCCAACCAGGAAGCCGAACCGACATGACCGATGCCATCACGATCCTCACCCTCGCTGGCAGCCTTCGCAAGGACTCGTACAACCGGGCGCTGGCGCGAGCAGCCGTGGAGCTCGCCCCGACGGGCGTCTCCGTCGTGATCCACGATGGGCTTGCCGCACTGCCGTTCTACGACGCGGATATCGAGGCAGCGGGAAACCCAGAGGCGGTCGAGCGGCTTCGCGCCGCGGTCGCAGGTGCGGATGCGCTGCTCGTCGTCACCCCCGAGTACAACGGCTCGACGAGCGGCGTCCTGAAGAACGCGCTGGACTGGGCCTCGCGCGGCCCCGACCGTCTCCTGGCCGGCAAGCCGGTGGCGGTCATGGGTGCCTCGCCCGGCGCAGGCGGGGCGGCGGGCGGGATCGAGTCGGTGGTGCGCACGCTGCGACGGACCCGATCGCAGGTGCTGGACCGGACGGTCTCGGTGCCGGTCGCACCGCAGGCGTTCGATGACGAGCTCGTCCTGATCGACCCCGGTGTCCGGCACGAGATCGCCGGGCTTGCGGCGGAGCTGGCCGAGCACGCCCGCAGGGCGGAGCCGATCGCCGCGTAGCCCCCGGATCAGGCGGCTTGCGTCGCCTTGGCGGCGCGCCGCTGCGCCCGCTCGGCGAGCACGCGCACCGTGCCGCGGAAGATCAGCCCGTGGATGGGATACAGGGCGTACCAGTAGGCGAGCCCGGGCAGACCCTTCGGCTCGAAGAACGCGGTCTGGATGACCCGGCAGCCACCCTCGACCGCGAGCACCTCGTACTGGAGCCAGGCCCGCCCGGGCACCTTCATCTCGGCTCGGAGCCGGAGCATCTCCGGCCGGCGGATCTCCTCCACTCGCCAGAAGTCGAGCGCGTCGCCCACCCGCAGGCGAGTGGGATCGCGACGCCCGAGGCGCATGCCCACGCCGCCGACCGCACGGTCCATCAGCCCCCGGATCCGCCACAGGATGTTGGCGTACGGCCAGCCGCCCTCCCCGCCGATGCGCTCGAGCTCGGCGAACACCTGCTCCGGGGTTGCCGCGATGGCGCGTTGTCGGCGCTCGACGATCATGCCCTCGAGGGACGTCAGCGATGAGAGGTTCTCCCGCCCGGGCTTCGCGAGCGCGTCGAACCAGGTCGTCTCCAGGTCGTGCCGGTCGGTCCGGGCGATCGCCCGCTGGAGCGCCTCGGCATACGGAAGCGGGTGGACGTCGAATGCCGCCGCCGGCCCCGGCTCGCGGACGACGACCTCGTTTCGGAGGCCCTCGATGAGCGGTCGCGCGATCGTTGCCGGGACCGGTGACACGAGGTTCACCCAGTACGAGGAGAGGCGCGGGGTGAGGACCGGCACCGGGATCATCAGGCGGCGCAGGCCACGCTGCGCGGCGTATGCCCGCATCATGTCCCCGTACGAGAGGACATCCGGACCACCGATCTCGACGATGCCGGTCACCTCGGGATGCTCCAGCGCACCCGCCAGGTAGTCGAGCACGTCGCGCACGCCGATCGGCTGGCAGCGGGTGCCCACCCAGCGGGGCGTGATCATGATCGGCAGCCGCTCGGTCAGGTGCCGCAGGATCTCGAACGAGGCGCTGCCAGACCCGATGATCACCGCGGCGCGGAACTCGGTGACCGGCACGCCGTGCGCCGCAAGCTCCGCCCCGGTCTCGTGGCGGCTCGAGAGGTGATGCGAGAGGTCCGCATCGTCGTCCCCCAGGCCGCCCAAGTAGACGATCCGGGTGACGCCGGCGCGCCCGGCCGCCAGGGCGAAGTTGCGGGCCGCCTGGATGTCCCGCTCCGCGAACCCGCGCTCACCCCCGCCCATCGAATGGGCCAGGTAGTAGGCGACCTCGATCCCGTCGAGGGCCGGCGGCAGCGTCGCCGCGTCGAGGAGGTCGGCAGCGACGACCGTCGTGCCGGGGTATCGGTCCGCAAGGGGTCGGGCGTCGCGGCTCATGAGGACGAGCTCGTGGCCACGGGACTGGAGCAGGGGGACGAGCCGGCCTCCGATGTAGCCGCTCGCGCCCACGACGAGGATCTGCATGGGCCGAGTATGCGTCCTGGTCAGCGATCGAGGATCGTGACCTCCCGCCACGCCACCCACGATGGCCCGCTCACGAGCTCGACGCGCAGGTATCGGATCGCCGTCCATGGTCGTGCCGGCCGGAAGGCCAGGACCCCCTCGTTGTCGAGGTCCCGGGTGAACCGGTGGAGCAGCGTCCGGGTGCCGCCCCGGGTCTGGCCTCCGTAGACACGCACATCCATGCGACCGCCGGGCGACATTGCCGAGGAGAGCCGCACTTCGGCGATCCGGTGCCTCTGCCCAAGGTCGATCTCGATCCACTGCGGCGGGTCGCTCCCGGCGTTCCAGTAGCTGCCCGGGTTGCCGTCGACCGCGCTCCCGGGGCCATAGCCGGGGAGCGTGAGCGAGGCGCGGGCCGGCTGCCCGAGGGCGACGTTCGTCGCCAGGTCCAGGGCGCCGACCGTGCACGGGTTTGGTCTCACCGCGGGGGAGAGCGCGTCGGCGATGGCACCGTCGCCCTCGACCGCATTCCAGAACTCCGGCTGTTCCGTGGAGTCCCAGGTCCAGCTGAGCCAGCCATCGAAGCCGAACCGGCAGGAGTCCATCTGCCAGGTGACCGCCGTCCGGACGGCGTCGTCGAGGGCCGGGGTGCTGGGCCGCTCCACCCCGAACTCGCCCAGGATCACCGGCTTGGCCGTCTTCCGCGGCAGCCCGAAGTTCTCGACGATCTGGGGCAGGGTCAGGTCGCCGCCCGGGTAGCCGTGCAGGTCGATGAAGTCGGCGGTGGAGTGGAGGATCGCCTGTCGGGTTTCGATCAGCCGGTCGTCTCCCGCCCGGGAATCGTTGGGGCCCTTGGGCTGGAAGAAGCCGATCGTGACCAGCGCGGTCGGGTCGACGCCGACGATCGCATCGCGCATCCGATCGATCCAGTAGACAAGGCCGTCCTCGAGGAGCCTCCGCTTCGCTGCCGCGGTCGACACGTCGTAGGTCCTGCCGTTTGCGGTCCGCACCGACCCCGAGTCCAGCGAGAAGGGCGGAGCGAGCTCGGTGAAGTAGAGCTCGTTGCGGAGCTCGTAGGCGAGGAGCGCGCCGAGCGGCGCCTCCCGATCGACGAAGCCCTGGGCCAGCTCGCGGAAGAAGCGGGCTCCTGCCTCGAGGCCGCCCGTCGACAGGTAGAGGCTGTTGACGTTCTCGATGCCCGGGTCGGTCTCGAACGACCAGCCCGGCGATTCGGGCAGCCAGTCGAGCGTGTAGATCACCAGCATGCCGTGCGCCTCCGCGAGCCGCAGGAGGTCGACTGCGTTGTCCAGGAAGGCGGCGTTGAGCGAGCTGCCCGGCCCGGGGAGCCCGCCGCTGCCCGTGCCCAGGAAGACCCGGACGGTGTCGTAGCCGCGGCGGCTCATGTCGGCCAGCGCGGCGTCCGTCCGGGCCGGGTCATAGCGACCCACGTTGAGCGTCGTGTGCGCGCCGGCGAGGCGGATGTAGTTCGTCCCGCGCGGCACGAATCGCTGGCCGGTCGTGCGGTCGTAGAGCTCGCCCTCGCCGTCCACGACGCGCACGGCGATCCGGTGCGGGACCGGCGTCCGGGGTGCGGGCGGGGTCGCCGGGGTCGTGGCGACCGGCGCCTGCGTGGGTGGCGCGACGGTCGCGACGGCGGTGGGCGAGGCCGACGTGGGAGGGGTTGCCGGGACGGCGGCCGAGGTCGGCGTGACCGGGGTGCTGCACGCCGCCGCGAGCACGGCGGCCACGATCGCGGCGGCCACGAGCGCCGCGATCGCCGGTTGTCGCGCGGGACGGGCCGCGATGCCCTCCATCGGGGCGCAGCGTAGCCGGTTGGAGGCCGGTTGACGAGTGGCTGGTCAGTCGTCCCGGTTGCGCTTCGCCTCGATCAGGGCGGCGTCCGCTCGCTCGGTGAGCTCGTCGAGCGACTCGTTGGACGTGAGCGCTGCGAGGCCGGCCGTGATCCCCACGCCGGTCGCGTGCCGGAGGGACTGGTCGATGACGCCGATGCGGTGCTTCACCTCGTCGGGATCGACCGATGCGATCCCGCACACGAACTCGTCGCCGCCGAAGCGCACGATCGGGTCGTACGAGCGCAGGTTGGCGCGCATCGTGGCGCCCAGCATCCGCAGCACGCGGTCCCCGGCGGCGTGCCCATCGCGGTCGTTGACGCCCTTGAGCCCGTCCACGTCGACAAAGGCGATGACGAACTTGCCGTCGGCGCGCTTGGCCCGCTCGATCTCGTTCCGCAGGGCGAGGCGGCCGACCTCGCGGCGGAACGCCCCGGTGAGGGAATCGAGGTGGGCGCGCTGGAGCTCGGCCTCGAGGCGCGCCTTCTCGAGCTCGGCGTCGTTGTCGTCCGCCGGCGGGTCACCCTGGGCCGAGGCGGGGCGCGAGACGGTGATCGAGTCCCGCTCGGCGGCGGCCCGGTCGCGAGCATTGGCGATCGAATCGCGCTCCGCCGCCGCCCGGTCGCGGGCATTGGCGATGGAGTCCCGTTCGGCGAGCGCCCGCTCCCGGGCCTCCACGGCGGCGACCCGCTCTGCAGCCGCCTGCTCCCTGGCCGCCGCGATCTCGGCTCGCTCGGCGACCGCCTGCTCCCGCGCCTCCAGCGCGGCCACGCGCTCGACGGCGGCCCGGTGCATCAGCTCGGCGATCTCGACTCGCTCCGCGACCGCCTGCTCGCGCGCCTCGAGGGTCGCCTCCCGCGCCGTGGCTTCCTGCTCGCGAGTCTCGGCGAGCTCGGCCCGCTCCGCGGCCGCCTCGTACAGCGACTCGAGCGCCCCGGCCCGCTCCGCGGCAGCCTCGTACAGCTCCTCGAGCTCGGCCTCGCGCTCAGCAGCGAACGTGTCATCGGGGAGCTCGTCGCCGATGGCAGCGGGGACGCCCGGCGCCCCGGCCAGGGTGACGGCGTCAGGCTCCGCCTGCTCCAGCGAGCGGCTGGCGGCGGCAGCCGCGGCAGCCGCGGCGTCGGCGGCCTCGAGCGCCTTGAGCGCCTGGCGTTGTGACTTCTTCAGCTTGCGAAAGTTCACGTGAGGCCTCGCTCGTCGATTGGGCGCCGAGCCGCGCCTGAAGTACTGCATCTTGCGGCCAGATGTACCAAGTATCACGCGATTTCCGACCGTTGGAAGGGAATCCGGTGCGGGGACGCCCCGATTTCTCGTTTCGACGCCGGGACGGACGCCGGCCGGCCGTCAGGGCCGGATCACGGCTCCGTCGGCTCGCCGGATCTCGGGCCACGCGCCGTTGTAGGCGTGATCCGGGAACGGGTACCTCGCGGCTTGCGCCTCGTCGATGTCGATGCCCAGTCCTGGACGGTCGTTCGTCCACATCGCCCCATCGCGGATCTCGGGACAGCCGGGGAAGACCTCCCGGGTCCGCTCGGGGAACAGGTACGCCTCCTGGATCCCGAAGTTGCTCGAGGCGATGTCGAGGTGCAGGTTCGCGGCGTGCCCGACGGGCGAGACATCGCCCGGTCCGTGCCAGGCCGTCCGCACCCCGAACAGCTCGGCGAACGCCGCGAGCTTGCGAGCCGGGGTGATCCCCCCGATGTCGGAGAGGTGGACCCGCACGAAGTCGATCAGGCGGTCCCTGACGAGCGGCACGTACTCGGCCTGGCTGACGTGCAGCTCGCCCATGGCGAGGGGCGTGCTCGTCTGGGGCCGCAGGAGGCGGAAGTAGTCCTGGTCCTCGGGCGCGAACACGTCCTCCAGGAAGAACAGGTGGTACGGCTCCAGGTCCTTGGCGAGCTGGATGGCGAGGATCGGCGGGATGCGCTCGTGGACGTCGTGGAGCAGCTCGATCTCGTCGCCGAGGCGAGCACGGATCGCCTCGAACATGCGGGGGACGAGACGGCAGTACGGCGCGGGCTCCCACGAGTCCTGCCGCGGCTCCAGGCGTCCGGGCGTCGAGTGCCCCGCTCCCTCCGGCCCGGTGCTCCCCCGGCCGTAGGTCGCCAAGCCGGGGACGTCCACCTGGCATCGCACGTGGCGGAAGCCGAGCTCGGTGAACTCACGGATCCGGTCCTCGAGCTCGTCCACGTCCCGGCCGTGGGCATGGACGTAGACATCGGCTGCACGCCGGACGCGGCCGCCGAGCAGCTGGTAGACCGGCATCCCGGCCCGCTTGCCCTTGATGTCCCACAGGGCCTCGTCGACGCCCGACATCGCGTTGTTGAGCACCGGCCCGCCGCGCCAGTAGGAGCTGACGAACGACGCCTGCCAGATGTCCTCGATGTCATCCGGGTCCCGACCGACCAGGAACGGCTTGAGGTACTGCTCGATCGCGGTCACCACGGCCAGCGGACGCTGGGTGAACGTCGCGCAGCCCACCCCCCACAGCCCGGCGTCGCTGGTCTCGACCTTCACCACCACGAGCCGGATCCCGTCCGGGGCGGTGCAGATCGCCTTCACGTCGGTGATGGTCACCGGTGGCAGGCTCGCGCTGGGCTCCCAGGGCCGGGCGCTCGCCGGCGCCGGGCCCGGATCACGGCGTTCAGACATCAATCCTGCCCTTCCTGCTTCCACGGTGTGGCCGGCGGTCCCGTCACACCCGGTTCCACCACGAACAGCCCGCCCGCGAGCGGTTGCTCCCGCAGGGCGTCCTCGTCCAGGCCGGCTCGCGAGGTGGTGATGAACAACGTCGACCCGCCGATCCCCCCGAACGCGCAGCTGGTGACCCGGCTCGCGGGGACATGGACGATCGTGTCCAGCCGTCCGTCCGGCGTGTACCGGCGCACGGACGCTCCATCCCAGATGGCGACCCAGACGCCCCCGGCATCGTCGACGCACAGGCCATCCGCCTTGCCGGTCGCCAGGCCGAGGTCGAACCCGTGGCGATCCGGCCCCGGGCGACCAGGCTGCAGCTCGAACTCGAACCCGTGGATGCGGCGATCGGCCGAGTCCGCGAACCACATCGTGCGGCCGTCGGGGCTCCAGCCGAGCCCGTTGCTCACGGTCAGGCCCTGGAGGACCGGGGTGGCGACGGGGCCCGGGTCGAGCCGGTACAGCGTTCCGGTTCCGGGTTCCATGTCGGCGGCCAGCGTCCCCGCCCACGCTCGTCCGGCCGGATCGCACTTGGCGTCGTTGAACCGCAGATCGGGTCGGTCCGCGAGCAGGTCCAGCAGTCGCGTCACCCCTCCGCCCGGCGTGAGGCGCCCGAACCCCATCGCATCCGCGAGCAGCCACCCACCGCCGTCGGCCGGCATCGCGGAACCAACCGCGTGGCCGATCGGAAACGACGCGCGCGGCTCGCCGGACGCCTCGGTCAGGAACACGACCCCCGCGAGGATGTCGACCCAGACCAGGCATCCCTCGCGGGCATCCCACAGCGGTCCCTCGCCCAGCGCCGCCCGGGCGTCGACCAGCAGAGTGGCGTCGAGCGCTCGCGGCATCGTGCCCTACCGCCGGATCCGGGCACCGGCGCCCCGGACCAGCCGCTCGACCTCGGCCAGGGTCGCCATCGAGGTGTCACCGGGAGTGGTCATCGCAAGCGCTCCATGGGCGGCGCCGTACTCGATCGCGGTGGCCAGGTCGCCCTTCTCCAGGAGTCCGTACGCGAGACCGGCCACGAAGCTGTCGCCGCCGCCGACCCGGTCGAGGATCTCGAGGTCTGGTCGGTCTGCCGCTCGGTAGGTCCGGCCGTCGGCCCACGCGACGGCACCCCATCCGTTGACCGATGCCGACCGGACGGTGCGAAGGGTTGCCGCGGCGACGCGCACGTTGGGAAACTGGCGGCCTACCTCGGCAAGCATGGCCTCGTAGCCCTCGGGTGTGAGCGCCGCAAGGTCATGGCCGACGCCAGGGACCTCGATGCCCAGGCACGCGGTGAAGTCCTCCTCGTTCCCGATGAGCACGTCCACGAGACCGGCCAGCCGGCGGTTGACGGCTTGTGCCCGGGCCTGTCCACCGTAGGCCTCCCAGAGGCTCGGCCGGTAGTTGAGGTCGTAGGACACGACCGTGCCATGGCGCCGTGCTGCTGCGACGGCCTCCTCGATGACCGCCGGCGTCGTCTCCGACAGGCCCGCGAAGATGCCGCCCGTGTGGAACCAGCGCACGCCGGTCCCTCCGAAGATCGACTCCCAGTCGACATCGCCGGGCTTGAGCTGGCTGGCCGCGGTGTGCCCGCGGTCGGAGACGCCCAGCCCTCCGCGGATCCCGAAGCCTCGCTCCGTGAAGTTCAGGCCGTTGCGCGCGCTGCGGCCGACGCCATCGAACGGCAGCCAGCGGAGCGACGATGTGTCCACGCCGCCCTGCAGGATGAAATCCTCGACCAGCCGGCCCACCTCGTTGTCCACGAGCGCGGTCACCACGCCCGTTCGCAGCCCGAAGGTCCGGCGCAGCCCTCGCACCACGTTGTACTCGCCGCCTCCCGCCCACACGGCGAACGACCGCGTCGTGCGGATGCGCAGCTCGCCGGGATCGAGGCGCAGCATCACCTCGCCCAGCGCGAGCGCGTCGAGGCCGACCTCGGCCCGCGGCCGGAACTCGAGCAGATGGCCCCCGCGCGGAGTCGCGTCAAGCACCGGCGGCCACCTTGACGCGGGCCGGGTCGAATGACTGCTCCTCGGTCTCCCAGAGGATCTCGGCGTGGAACCGCAGCAGCTCCTCGGCACGGGTCAGGTCGAACGGGGCTGTTCGACCCGGGAACGCGGCCCGGCGGGGCACGTCCGCGTGATAGGCCGCGAGCAGCTGCTCCGTCGGGTAGGGCGCCAGCGTGTTGGGGGCGGCAACCGAGATCACGTGGCAGCCGGGAGGCGGCTCGGTCAGTCCGAGCACGCAGGCTCGTGCGGCGTCCCGGGTCTCGAGGTACGTCCAGAACTCCCTGGCCGCGGTGCCGAATCCCGGGTCCAGCGCGATCCGCTCCGCCCGCGTCCGGATCGTGTCGGTGATCCCGCCCGAGGAACGGCAGGCGAAGCGCCACCACGGTCATCCCGTGCCGCTTCCACATGAGCGCTGCCGTCAGCTCGTCGACCTGCTTGGAGTGGGCGTACGGATCCTCGACCTGGAGCGGCACCTGCTCATCGATCGGCAGATAGGCGGGATGGTGCATCGTCGGCGCGAAGGTGAGACCGAGGATCGAATAGCTGCTCGAGATGACGGCGCGCCGGACCCCGGCCTGGCCGGCCTGCTCGAGGACCGTGAACGTGCCCACCGCGTTGCCCCCGAACACGGCCTCGGCCGTGCCGAGCATCGGAGCCTTCAGGGCGGCGCAGTGGATCACGGCGTCCGATCCCGTCGACGGCGTCGCGAACGAACCCGGCGTCGGTCATGTCGCCCACGACGACGCGGTCGGCCTCGATGTCCGAGACCCGGTGGAGCATCGCCGTGACCCCTACGCCGAGGCCGCGCAGGTGGCTGACCACCGCGCGTCCGAGGAGCCCGCCCGCGCCGGTCACCAGGACAGGTCGGGGAGCGAGCTCGTGCGTCCGTCCACCTGGCTCGACTCCTTGCTCGGTATGGGTGTGGAAGCGCTCTCACGATCGCTTGCGACCGAGGGTATGTCGGCCCGCGGCGCCCCGCAAGCCGGCTGGCGCTCGATGCGCACCACCCATGGTGACCTCGCGCGGGTCAGTCCGTCGCCGGTGGCGATCCCTCGGGCGCGGTCGCGATCGCTCCGACTGATCGGAGATCTCCCTTCCACCGCTCGACCGGCCCGCGGGCCTGATAGGGGCTTCCGTCGAGCCACGCGGCCACGTCGACCGACGGGTGTCGCTCCTTGATCAGGGCAGCCGTCGCTCGTGCCCGTCGGTCCAGTCCCAGCTCAACCTGGGCCGCCGCGAGCACGAGCAGGGCCTCGAGGTTGTGCGGCTGGTGCTCGAGGACCATCTCCGCGACGGCCGCCGCCTGCTCGTCTCGCCCGCCCATCAACAGCGAGCAGGCCTTGACGGTGGGATACCACGGCTTGTTGACGCCGGTCAGGCGCATCGCCTTGTCGGTCAGATCGACGGCCTTGTCGAACTCTCCGAGATAGCGCCGGACGCTGCCCTCGAGGCCGAACGTGATATCGCAGGTGGGGCGCACGATCTCCACGGCCTCGATCGCCTCCAGCGCCTCGTCGGGGTGGCCCTCGGACACCAGGATCGCGGCTTCGACGGTCCTCGCCATGCCCGTGGGATCGCCGCATGCGAGCCCGACCTGGGCGAGCTGGCGGGCCAGCTGGAAGGTCGCGGCCGGGTCAGCGGCCCACCCATTGCTGGCGCCCATCCAATTGGCGAACGCCGACAGGACGTGCCCGTAGGGCTTGTCGGGGTGAGTGCGCGCGACCTCCCCGAACAGCTCGAGCGCTCGAGCCCAGCCCTCCGGCATGCCCGTGTTGAGGTGATACCAGCCGAGGTAGACCTGTTCGATGGCCACGGGGTCGTCGAGGTCGGCGTACAGGCCGGCCGGCTCGCCGACGATCAGGTCGACCTCCACTGAGCGGCCCACCTCGTCGGCGATCGCGTCCGACAGGCCGAACAGGTCGGCGGCGCTGGCGGTCCACTTGTGCGACTTCACCACGTTCATGGTGGTGACATCCATCACGGTTGCGTGGACCCGGACCTGGTCGCCCAGCTTCAGGATCCCGGTCTCGATCAGGTAGCGGGCAGACGGCGGTGCCGCTCCGGTGCCGGGCTCGGTCCTGGCGTCGATCACCTGGAGCCCGGGGATACGGGTGAGGCGGTGGACCATGTCGGTCCGGATCAGGTTCGCCGCTGTGCGCAGGGCCGCATCGGCGAGGTCGGCATGGAACGGGAGGACCGCAACGGTCGGGGACTCGAGCGCGAGTGGCCGCGACGCCGACGGCGCCGACTCGTCGCTGGGCAGGTCGGCGAACTCGTAGATGTCGACATCCCCGGGAATGCCCTTCAACTGGCGTCGGCCGATCGGTCGGAAGCGGAGCGCCGGCTCGTCCAGGGCCTGATAGACGCGCCCGGAGACGCTGATCCCGCCAGGCTGCGCAAGGGCCTGGATCCGGGCGGCGATATTGAGGGCGTCGCCGAAGTGGTCCCCGGTCGAGACGGCGATCACGCCCTGGTCAAGGCCCATCCGGAACCGGATCGCTCGCGCGCCGGCGCGGCCGGCATTCGCGGCCTCGACCTCCGTGGTGATCGCGATCGCGGCCCGCATCGCGTCCATCGCTCCCGCAAAGACCGCCATGAAGTTGTCGCCGACGAAGTTGACCAGCGTCCCGTGGTTCGCAATCACCGTTCGGGCAACGAGATCGCGGTACTCGTCGATGGTTGCCGTGACGCCCTCGAGGTCGTCGGCGATGAGCCGGCTGTACCCGACCACGTCGGCATTGAGGGCCACCATCTCGGAACGGGTCTGGGTCAAGACGCTTCTCCTCCGCTCGGGTCGTATTCGGACGGTTTGCGTACGGGGCCAGATGATCCCACGATGTGGACGCCGGGTCGACCGCAACGAGGAGCCGGCGTCGAATGGCGAAGGAGCTGACCCGTGGACCGAGTGCGCGTGATCGTGGCATCCGTTCAGCAGACGCTGATCGAGGCCGGGGCGACGGTGGACCCGCCGACCACGGTGGCCACCGCGGCGCTCGCGGTGCACAACCCGCTCGCGGGCCGCGGCCGCGTCGAGGACCTCGCCGAGCTGGAGGCGCTCGGGCGCGAGGCCGCGGCCCTGCTCACCGAGCGGGCCCTCGCGGTCCTCGCATCGGCCGGGCTGTCCGCAGCCGACGTGCGCGGCTACGGGAAGGGCGCCATCGTCGGCATCGACGGCGACCGCGAGCACACCGCAGCGGTGCTCCATCCACGCTTCGGCGCCCCGGTGCGAGCCGCCATCGGTGGGGGAGCCGACATCATCCCCGGCACCAAGAAGGTCGCCGGCGCCGGGGCGGCCATCACCATGCCGATCGGCAACAAGGACGACCGCTGGGTCTTCGACGACATGGACGCGGTCGAGGTCAGCCTCCCTGACGCGCCGCGGCCGGACGAGATCGTGATCGCCCTGGCGCTGAGCGCCGGCGGCCGTCCGAACGCCCGGGTCCGGAAGCCAGGGTAGGCGGGCCGGTCCGCGCCCCGGGCTCCCGGCCGCGCCGCCCACCGAACCAACGGTCCGCTCCGGCGAACGAACACCTCGTCCAGCGGCACATTCGTCGGGTGACGAGCTCTCTCAGCGGACCATCGCACCGCCCAGCGGCACGAACGTCGCGCGGGCCGGACCGTTGAGCCGGCTGGCGAAGCACCGGCTCGACCGCCAGGCAACCCTGTACCCTCCCGGGCATGGACTTCCCGCACCGCCTCGTGCGGCTCCCCGACGGCCGCGACCTCGACGCCATCGTCACAGGCCCCGACTCGGGATCAGCGCTCCTGCTCATCAACGGTTCCCCGACGGGCGTGGTCGCATCCCCGAGGGAGGTTGCTGCGGCTGCGGCGCACGGCCTCCGATTTCGTGACCTTCGGGCGCCCGGGATACGCGGACTCCACGCGCCTGCCGGGTCGGTCGGTGGCGGACGTGGCGCCGGACATCCGGGCGCTGGCCGCCGAGATCGGGCTCGAGCGGCTGTTCGTCATCGGCTGGTCGGGCGGCGGGCCGCACGCGCTCGCGTGTGCCGCGCTGCTTCCCGACCTGGTTGCCGGGGTCGCCACGATGGCCAGTGTGGCGCCATACGACGCGGACGACCTTGACTGGCTCGATGGGATGGCGCCCGAGAACCACGAGGAGTTCGGGGCTGCGGCCTCCGACCCGGCGGCGCTGCAGGTCTTCCTCGAAGCCTTCGGGGCGGGGCTCCGTGACGTGAGCGCGGACCAGGTCGCCGAGATGCTCGGCGAGCTGCTGTCAGTCCCGTTGATCGGGCCGCCCTGCACGGCGACTTCGCGGAGCACAGTGCGGCGCTGTTCCGCGATGCCGTCCGGACCGGGATCTGGGGCTGGTTCGACGATGACCTGGCGTTTGTCCGCGACTGGGGCTTCGAGCTGGGCGCCATCCGGGTCCCGGTCGCCGTCTGGCAGGGCACCGAGGACGCCATGGTCCCGTTTGCCCATGGGCGCTGGCTCGCCGACCATGTGCCCGGGGCGACCGCCCGGCTGCTGGAGGGTGAGGGCCACCTGTCGCTGGGCGTCAACCGCGTTCGACCGGATCGTCGCCGAGCTCGTCGCAGGCCAGCGAGCCTGATCGCAAACCGGTCCCCTGGGCATCGCCGCCAACGTCGTCGTATCGTTCGGGCATGGCCTATGACCGGTCGCTCGCGGCGCGCATCCGATCCCGCATCGGCGATCATCCGGCCCTGACCGAGCGCGAGATGTTCGGGGGCATCGCGTTCATGATATCGGCGGCAACATGGCCGTCGGCGTCC